>NZ_MSXW01000025.1 GCF_001945445.1 Pseudomonas sp. PA27(2017) | reverse complement strand
GCAGAAGGTTGGCTGAGCTGCGGGGAGGTATCGGAGGAATGTTTCTGGATCACCGTCCAAGGCCGGGAAGACCCAGGACGGTGAAGATTTCCAAAACCCGATATCCAGTGGATCGTAAGGCTGCTCCGCTTAAGTGAACAGCATTACGCCGAGAGGCGGGTTTTTCCATTCTCAGGCGCGGCGCCTGAACAGCGGTTGAGGCTCGTCGGCGGAGGCTTGGTAGACCTCTGAGTATTCCTCGAAGGCTTTCAGGGCGTCTTCGGCGTCCTTGTCTTCGCGCAGGGCGAAAGCATCGAAGCCGCAGCGCTTGAGCGCCCACAGCTGGTCACGCAGCACGTCACCAATGGCGCGCAGCTCGCCCTTGAAACCATAGCGGGTACGCAGCAGATAAGCGGAGGACGAGTGACGGCCGTCGGTGAAGGCCGGGAAGTTCAGGGCGATGACCTGGAAGGCGTCCAGCGAATCGACGATCGATTCGATCTCTTCCTCGGCGTCCAGCCAAACGCCCAGGCCGCCGTCGCGGGCTTTCAAAGCATGGCCATGTTCGAGCCAGAGGTTCAGCGGCACGATCAGGTCGTCGCAGTTGGACAGCTCTTCGAAGGCGGTTTCCTTGGGCAGCAGGTGCCAGCTTTCGTCGACGATCTGGCCGTTCTTAATGATTCGCTGCATATACGCGCTCCTTGAACGGGGCGACACCGATACGGCGGAAGGTGTCGATGAAACTTTCTTCTTCGGTGCGTTGCTCGACGTAGACGTTGACGATCTTGTCGATCACGTCCGGCATGTCGTCCTGGGCGAAGGACGGGCCGAGGATCTGCGCCAGGCTGGCGTCACGACCGGCGCTGCCACCGAGGGACACCTGGTAGAACTCCTGGCCTTTCTTGTCGACGCCGAGAATGCCGATGTGGCCTACGTGGTGGTGGCCGCAGGCGTTCATGCAACCGGAAATGTTCAGGTCGATGTCGCCGATGTCGAACAGATAATCCAGGTTGTCGAAGCGGCGCTGGATGGCCTCGGCCACCGGAATCGACTTGGCGTTGGCCAGGGAGCAGAAGTCGCCGCCCGGGCAGCAGATGATGTCGGTCAGCAGGCCTACGTTCGGCGTGGCGAAACCCTTGTCGCGCAGTTCGCCCCACAGGGTGAACAGCTGCGCCTGCTCGACGTCGGCAAGGATGATGTTCTGGTTATGGCTGTTGCGCACTTCGCCGAAGCTGTAGCGATCGGCCAGGTCGGCGATGGCGTCGAGCTGCTTGTCGGTGACGTCGCCCGGGGCCACGCCGGTAGGCTTGAGCGACAGAGTGACGGCCACGTAACCCGGCTTCTTGTGGGCGAAGGTGTTGCGTTGGCGCCAGCGGGCGAAACCCGGGTGCTCGGCGTCCAGCTGGGCGAGTTGCACGTCGTGATCCTGCAGCGCCTGGTAGGCCGGGTCGACGAAATGCGCAGCGACGCGGGCCACTTCGGCTTCGGTCAGGGTGGTTGGGCCATCCTTGAGGTGCGCCCACTCGGCGTTCACGCGCTCGGCGAACACTTCCGGGGTCAGCGCCTTGACCAGGATCTTGATGCGCGCCTTGTATTTGTTGTCACGACGGCCATAGCGGTTGTACACGCGCAGGATGGCGTCGAGATAACTGATCAGATGCTGCCACGGCAGGAATTCGTTGATGAAGCTGCCGACGATCGGGGTACGACCCAGACCGCCACCGACGGCGACGCGAAAGCCCAGTTCGCCGGCGGCGTTGTTCACCGCTTCCAGGCCGATATCGTGCACTTCGATGGCGGCGCGGTCACTGGCGGCGCCGTTGACGGCAATCTTGAACTTGCGCGGCAGGTGGCTGAATTCGGGGTGGAAGGTCGACCACTGACGGATGATTTCGCACCATGGGCGCGGATCGACGATCTCGTCCTTGGCTACGCCGGCGAACTGGTCTGTGGTGGTGTTGCGGATGCAGTTGCCGCTGGTCTGGATGGCATGCATCTGCACGGTGGCCAGTTCGGCGAGAATCTCCGGTACGTCTTCCAGCTCGGGCCAGTTGAACTGGACGTTCTGGCGCGTACTGATGTGCGCGTAGCCCTTGTCGTAGTCACGGGCGATCTGGGCCAGCTTGCGCACCTGGGTGCTGTTCAGCAGGCCGTAGGGCACGGCGATGCGCAGCATCGGCGCGAAACGCTGGATGTACAGACCGTTCTGCAACCGCAGCGGACGGAATTCTTCGCCGCTCAGTTCGCCACTGAGGTAACGGCGGGTTTGATCGCGGAACTGCTTGACGCGGTCCTCGACGATTTTCTGGTCGTACTGGTCGTATACGTACATGGGAATCCTGTTATCAGGCTGCTTGCCAGATCGATGAAAGGCGATTGCGGCGCGACAGTGCGGCTTGGATCAGCGGCGGTCGAACTCGCGTTCGTTCGCTGAGTGGCCCTGGCAAGCCGTCACTCACAATGCTTCGATGACCTGTTACAGCAAATCTGCGCGCACGGCCGCGCACTCCTATGCGGAGCCGGGGCACGATACCAGTTCAGGTTTATGCGCAAAAGTGATGTTTGAATATAAGAAAAGAACTTTTGGTACTAAGCGAGAAAGCATGCATAACTGTGTCGGTGCATCGTCGCAAAAGGGCGTGGCGAACGGTCTTCACGGGGTGTTGAGGACTGAGAATCATCCGCAGCGGCGAGGCGCCTAACGCTGCTTTTCGGGCGTAGCGATGCCGGGCGGCAGCCAGGTGAAACACCAGTCGTAGTCCGCTTGTCGCACTTAACAGGCGGCCGGCTTACGCCCGCTCATTTCAGGGTCGATAAACGAGGTTCTATGCAAACGCTTTCCGAGCGCAATGGCTTGCTGCAGGTGTGGATGTCCCAGGTTCGTCAATCGCCCTGGGTCGCAGCCGGGTTGGCAGTTGCCCTGCTGGTGGTGATGTGGCTGCTGGCCAGCAGCCTGTCCAACGTATTCGACGAGGGGCACCCGGAGCGCATTCGTCATGCCCTCTATGGCGGCGGGGCGGGGTTTGCGGCAACCACCCTGGGTGCGTTCGTCGCCCTGGCGCTGGGCAGCATCAGCGTCAGAACCCAGGACAGCATGCTGGGGTTCGCGGCGGGCATGATGCTTGCGGCAAGCTCCTTCTCGCTGATCTTGCCGGGCCTGGAGGCTGCCGAGAACCTGACCGGCAGCGGCATGGGCGGCGCGGCGACCGTGGTGCTCGGCCTTGGCCTGGGCGTGCTGCTGATGCTCGGGCTCGACCATTTCACCCCGCACGAGCACGAAAGCGCGGGTGCCCAGGGGCCGCACAGCAGCCGGCTGAGTCGAGTGTGGTTGTTCGTGTTCGCGATCACCCTGCACAATCTGCCCGAAGGCATGGCCATCGGTGTGGGCTTCGCGGCCGATGACATGCAGGTCGGCATTCCCCTGGCGACCGCCATCGCCATTCAGGACATTCCCGAAGGCCTGGCTATTGCCCTGGCGCTGCGCACCATCGGCATCTCGGCGTTGCGTGCGGCGCTGATCGCGGCGGCCAGCGGGCTGATGGAGCCGCTGGGAGCGCTGGTCGGCGTCGGCATGTCCAGCAGTTATGCGCTGGCCTATCCCATTGGCCTGGGCCTGGCGGCTGGCGCCATGCTGTTCGTGGTGTCCCACGAGATCATCCCCGAGACGCATCGCAATGGGCACCAGACTTCTGCGACGCTGGGGCTGATGGGCGGATTTGCTGTGATGATGTTCTTAGATACGGCATTGGGCTGATAGGCATTTGCCGGGAGCTGATGCACACTGCGCCTCGTCTTGATGCTTCAGCGATCGGAATGGGATTGGCGCGTGCGCATAAATGATGTCATGGCCCGTGGTCGTCGCGCCGCCTGCATGCTCATGCTGGCGGGCGTTTTGGGTGGCGGTGCCACAGCGCAGGGCGAGCCGCTGAACGTCTATGTCGGGCAAGGGCAGATGCCATTCGCCGATGGCGTCGCCAAGCGTGCCGGCTTGTTCGGTGAGCTGATGCACGAGTTGTGCGTGCGCACCGCGCAGCAATGCGTGTTTCGCAGTGTGCCCTGGCGTCGGGTATTGAGCGAAGCGGAGGGCGACCCTCGTGGCATCGTGCTCAACCTGGGGCGCACCCCCGAGCGCGAAGCCGGATTCGTCTGGCTGCTCGACGTGCTGCCTACCCCCTATGTACTCGCCAGCCTCGATCGGCCGTTCGATACCCTCAGCGATGCCCTGCAGGCCGGCCCTGTGGCGGTGATGGCCGGCACGCCGCGTGCCGACGAGATCAAACGCATCCGCACTGGTGATCAACGGGTCGTGGAAGTCACCGACCCGCAGCAGGCCGCGCAGCTGTTGCACAGTGGGCGAGTTGTGGCCTGGTACGAAATCGATCTGCGCGCCCTGTACCTGTGGCGCGAGATGGATGCCGAGCCACCGCTGGTGTTCGGCAAGCCGTTGAGCGGTACCCGCAGCCATATCGCCGGAAGCCTCAAGCTCGAAGGCGCACAGACATTATCCGAGCAGATGACAGCGGCCTTCGCCGACATGCGTAGTGACGGCAGCTGGCAGCGCATTCTGACCAGTTATCTGGGCCTCGATCGGTCGCGGGCTTTGCTGTCGGACGGCTGGTGAGTCATGCTAGCGCCCTGAACCCCCCGAGGAGCGCTTGATGAAGTACATCCACCAGCGCGAGCACCTCAACGAGGATGACCTGGTCATCATCGAATGCTCGCAAACCTGCAATATCCGCCTGATGAACGACGCGAACTTTCGCAGCTTCAAAAATGGTGGCCGCCACACCTATCATGGCGGCGCGTTCGACAAGTTTCCGGCGAAAATCACCGTGCCCAGCAGCGGGTTCTGGAACATCACCATCGACACCGTGACCCGCAAGGCGATCAGCGTGACGCGCAAGCCGACCCTCAAGCACTCGATCAAGATCGTCAGGCGTTCTTCGTCGAACCTTTCATAACGCTGCCGCAGCTGACTTTTCGCTAGGCGGATTTGCCGGCAACTGTTGTGTCGATGGTTGCTAGGTCAGTCACCTTCAGCACTGAACGCTGCCAGGCATGTCAGGCGGTGGCCGTCGATCAACCAGCTGTCGTCGCCAGCCTCGTATTCGGCCTCCATCACCGCGTTGTAGCTGAACTGCCAGCGCTTGCGGTCGCGACCGTCCTGAACCTCGATGGACAGCACCACGGCTTCGCTGGCGAATGACTGATCCGCTTCTGCCGCGGCCTCGGCCTGGTCGAGCAGCGCGTCGTCGAGCTGGAAGTCGAAGGCATGCAGGTCGTCGATGACCAGCATGTCGGCGGTTTCCAGCCCGTCGAGCAGATAGGGTTGCTCACTCATTCGTCATACCCCAGGTTGGGCGCCAGCCAGCGTTCGCTGACGGCGAGGTCCTGCGCCTTGCGCTCGGTGTAGCGTTCGATCTGATCCTTGTCGACCTTGCCCACGGCGAAGTACTGCGCCTGCGGGTGGGCGAAATACCAGCCGCTGACCGCAGCCGCCGGGAACATGGCGTAGTGCTCGGTGAGGAACACGCCGCTCTGGCCGGCCTGGTTGTAGTCGGCCTCCGGGTCGAGCAGCTTGAACAGCGTGCCTTTCTCGGTGTGATCCGGGCAGGCCGGGTAGCCTGGGGCAGGGCGGATGCCCTTGTAGGCTTCCTTGATCAGTTCCTCGTTGCTCAGCTGCTCGTCCGGCTGATAGCCCCAGTACTGCTTGCGCACCTGCTCGTGCAGCCACTCCGCGCACGCCTCGGCGAGACGGTCGGCCAGAGCCTTGACCATGATCGCGTTGTAATCGTCGCCGTTGTCCTGATAAGCCTTGGCCACTTCCTCGGCGCCGATACCGGCGGTGGTGATGAAGCCGCCCACGTAGTCGGTGACGCCGCTTTCCTTTGGCGCGACGAAGTCGGCCAGCGACAGGTTCGGCTTGCCATCGGGCTTGATGGTCTGCTGGCGCAGATGGTGCAGGGTGGCCAGCGGTTGGCCGTCATCGCCGTAGACTTCGATATCGTCGTCACGTACCTGGTTGGCCGGCCAGAATCCGAGCACGGCGCGAGCCTTGATCAGCTTCTCGTCGATCAGCTTGCGCAGGATCACCTGGGCATCGTTGAACAGGCTGGTGGCCGCCTCGCCGACCACTTCGTCGGTGAGGATGCGCGGGTACTTGCCGGCCAGGTCCCAGGAGATGAAGAACGGCGTCCAGTCGATGTACTCGGCCAGCACATCGAGGTCGATGTCGTCGAGCACCTTGGCGCCGGTAAAGCTCGGTTGCGGAGCGCTATAGCCGGCCCAGTCGAATTTCAGCTTGTTGGCGACGGCGTTGACGTAGCTCAGGCGCTCGGTGCGGGTCGCCCGGGCCGAGGTACGCTCGCGCACCACCACGTATTCGTCGCGGGTGCGCTGCACGAAATCGGGCTTGAGCTCCTTGGACAGCAGCTGGGTGGCCACGCCCACGGCGCGCGAAGCGTCGGTGACGTAGACCACGGCGTCGTTGCGGTACTGCGGGTCGATCTTCACCGCCGTGTGCGCCTTGGAGGTGGTCGCGCCGCCGATCATCAACGGCAGCTTGAAGCCCTGGCGCTGCATTTCCTTGGCGACGTGGACCATCTCGTCCAGCGACGGGGTGATCAGGCCGGACAGGCCGATGATGTCGCACTTCTCGGCGATGGCGGTCTGCAGGATCTTTTCCGCTGGCACCATCACGCCCAGATCGACAATGTCATAGCCGTTACAGCCCAGCACCACGCCGACGATGTTCTTGCCGATGTCGTGCACGTCGCCTTTCACCGTGGCCATGAGGATCTTGCCCTTGGCTTCCGGCTTGTCTCCTTTCTCCGCCTCGATGAACGGAATCAGATGCGCAACCGCCTGTTTCATCACGCGGGCGGACTTGACCACCTGGGGCAGGAACATCTTGCCCGAGCCGAACAGGTCGCCAACGATGTTCATGCCGCTCATCAGTGGGCCTTCGATGACCTCGATGGGGCGCGCGCATTGCTGGCGGCATTGCTCGGTATCTTCGACGATGAAGGCGGTGATGCCCTTGACCAGCGCGTGCTCCAGGCGTTTGTCGACCGGTAGCGAGCGCCACTCTTCGTTTTCGACTTCCTTGGCGGCGCCGTCACCCTTGAACTTGTCGGCGATGGCGAGCAGGGCGTCGGTGCCGCCCGGCGTGCGGTTGAGCACTACATCCTCGACGCGATCACGCAGCTCTTTGGGAATCTCGTCGTAGATCTCCAGCTGGCCGGCGTTGACGATGCCCATGGTCAGGCCGTTCTGGATCGCGTAGTAGAGAAACACCGAGTGAATCGCTTCGCGCACCGGGTTGTTGCCGCGGAACGAGAAGGACACGTTGGACACGCCGCCCGAACTCAGCGCATACGGCAGCTGGTCACGGATGTAGGCGCAGGCCTCGATGAAGTCCACGGCGTAGTTGTTGTGTTCCTCGATGCCGGTGGCCACGGCGAAGATGTTCGGGTCGAAGATGATGTCTTCCGGCGGGAAGCCCACTTCGTTGACCAGGATGTCGTAGCTGCGCTGGCAGATTTCCTTCTTGCGCGCCGCGGTGTCGGCCTGGCCGACCTCGTCGAAGGCCATCACCACCACGGCGGCGCCATAGCGCTTGCACAGCTTGGCGTGGTGCTTGAACTGTTCGACGCCTTCCTTCATGGAGATCGAGTTGACGATGCCCTTGCCCTGGATGCACTTGAGGCCTGCCTCGATCACTTCCCACTTGGAGGAGTCGATCATGATCGGCACGCGGGAGATGTCCGGCTCGCCGGCGATCAGGTTGAGGAACCTGACCATGGCCGCCTTGGAGTCGAGCATTCCTTCGTCCATGTTGATGTCGATCACCTGGGCGCCGGCTTCCACCTGCTGCAGGGCGACTTCCAGGGCCTCGGTGTAGTTTTCCTCGCGGATCAGCCGGGCGAACTTGGCCGAGCCGGTGATGTTGGTACGCTCGCCGACGTTGACGAACAGCGACTGGCGATCGATGGTGAATGGCTCCAGGCCCGACAGGCGACAGGCCTTGGGAATGTCCGGAATCGGGCGCGGCTGGTACTTGGCGACCGCTTCGGCGATGGCCTGGATGTGCCCCGGCGTGGTACCGCAGCAGCCGCCGATGATGTTGAGAAAGCCGCTGGCGGCGAATTCTTCGACCACCGCCGCCATTTCTGCCGGGGTTTCGTCGTACTCGCCGAAGGCGTTGGGCAGGCCGGCATTGGGGTGCGCGGACACATGGGTGCCGGCCTTGTTCGACAGCTCTTCCAGGTACGGGCGTAAGTCGGCGGCGCCAAGGGCGCAGTTCAGGCCCACGGAAATCGGCTTGGCATGGGCCACCGAGTTCCAGAACGCTTCGGTGGTCTGGCCCGACAGGGTGCGGCCGGAGGCGTCGGTGATGGTGCCGGAGATCATGATCGGAAGTGTAACGCCGTCCTCGTCGAACACCTGCTGCACGGCGAAGATCGCCGCCTTGGCGTTGAGGGTATCGAAGATGGTCTCGATCAGGATCAAGTCGGCGCCGCCCTCGATGAGGCCGCGGGTGGCTTCGGTGTAGTTCTCGACCAGCTCGTCGAAGGTGACATTGCGGTAGCCGGGGTCGTTGACGTCCGGGGAGATCGAGCAGGTACGGCTGGTCGGGCCCAGGACGCCGGCGACGAAACGCGGACGGTCCGGGGTTTCCAGGGTCTTGGCGTCGGCCACTTCACGGGCCACGCGCGCGCCGGCGACGTTCAGCTCAAAGACGATCGACTCCATGTCGTAGTCAGCCTGGGACACCTGGGTGGCGTTGAAGGTGTTGGTTTCCAGGATGTCGGCGCCAGCGTCCAGATAAGCTTTTTCGATGGCGGCGATGATCTGCGGCTGGGTCAGCAGCAGCAGGTCGTTGTTGCCCTTCACGTCGCTCGGCCAGTCGGCGAAGCGTTCGCCGCGGTAGTCGGCTTCTTCGAGCTTGTAGCTCTGGATCATGGTGCCCATGCCGCCGTCGAGGATCAGGATGCGTTCCTTGAGGGCTTGCTGAAGTGCTTGGAGGCGGGCGCTGCGATCTGACAAGGGCATGGAAAAGGCTCTGAACGGGAGGCTACGACAAGGCGGCAAATGATAACAAACCCTGACGGTTTTTCTGCGCCGCACACTTGTGCATGAATTATGTTCATGTTGATGGTCAGGTGAACGGCCATGCAGGCATAGCGATAGCACAGACGAGACGGCTAGAATGCGCGGCCAATTTCGTGGAATTTTGCGCCATGTACTGCCGGCTGTTGTTGACCTTCTGTCTCGTTCTGATCAGCCCGCTGACAGTGGCCCAAGAGATTTCCTACAGCCGTGACATCCAGCCGATCTTCACGCACAACTGCGTAGCGTGCCACGCTTGCTACGACGCACCATGCCAGCTCAATCTGGGCAGTGGTGAAGGCGTCGAGCGCGGCGCCAGCAAAGCAGCCGTTTACGACGGCACGCGTACCCATACTCAAGCGACTACGCGGCTGTTCATGGACGCCCATGGTGCGCCGGCCTGGCGCCGCAAGGATTTTCATTCGGTGCTGGAACAGCAGGGCGGTCAGGCGGCGCTGATGGCGCGTATGCTCGAACTCGGCCATGCCACGCCGCTGCCGCCCAACAGCAAGCTGCCCAGGGACCTGGACATCAGCATCGAGCGCGCCAACCAGTGTGCGTTACCGGGTGAGTTCGCCGACTTCGCTGGCAAGAACCCCATGGCCGGCATGCCATTCGCCGTCACCGGCCTCACCGAACAGGATTACCAGACCGTACAGCGTTGGCTGCAGCAAGGTGCGCCGGTGGACGAGCAAGCGCTGCAGGCCAGCCCGGCCGAAGCCCGCCAGGTCGCCGACTGGGAGCGTTTTCTCAATGCCGCGGGCAATGAGCAAGGCCTGGTCAGCCGCTGGCTCTACGAGCACCTGTTTCTCGCCCATCTGTATTTCGATGGGGGCGAGGCCGGGCATTTCTTTCAGTTGGTGCGCTCGCGCACGCCCAGCGGGCAGCCGGTGGACATCATCGCCACCCGGCGCCCCAACGATGACCCCGGTACGGACTTCTATTACCGGCTGATGCCGATCCAGGGGGTGATCGTCCACAAGACCCACATCACCTATCCGCTCAGTGCCGCCAAGCTTGCGCACGTGCGCGCGCTGTTCTTCGGTACCGATTGGCAGGTAAGTCAGCTGCCAGGTTATGGCGTGCAGCATCGCTCCAATCCGTTTCTGGCGTTCGAGGCGATTCCGGCCCAGGCCCGTTACCAGTTCATGCTCGATAACGCCGAGTACTTCGTGCGCACCTTCATCCGCGGGCCGGTGTGCCGTGGGCAGATCGCCACCGACGTGATCCGCGACAACTTCTGGGTGTTCTTCCAAGACCCGCAGCACGACCTGTACGTCACCGACCCGGCTTATCGCGGCGCCGCCACGCCCTTGCTGGCGATGCCGGGCCAGCTCGACGAGATCGGCGACCTGCTGGGCCTGTGGCGCAGCTACCGTGACAAGCGCAATGAATACGAGGCGCTGCGTACCGAAGGCTACGCCGCGGCTCCGGCGCCGGAGTGGTCGCAGATCTGGCAGGGTAACGACAACGCGTTGCTGTCGATCTTCCGCCAGCACGACAGCGCCTCGGTGCGCAAAGGCCTGGTGGGCGAGATCCCGCAGACCCTCTGGTGGATGGACTATCCGCTGCTCGAGCGCACCTATTACCAACTGGTGGTCAATTTCGACGTGTTCGGCAACGTCTCGCACCAGGCGCAGACGCGCCTGTACTTCGACTTGATCCGCAATGGCGCCGAACAGAACTTTCTGCGCCTGATGCCGGCCGATTCGCGCAAGGCGATCTTTGGTGACTGGTACCAGTACAGCGGCAAGCTCAAGGCGTGGATGGACTATTACCCGGTGGATCGGAAAACCCCGAGCGGCCTGGCCCTGGGCAGCGATGATCCAAAGCGCCAGTTCGCCGAGCAACTGCTGCAGCGCTTCGTCGCACTCGACGCCCGGCCTGATCCGATCAATCGCTGTGGCGGCGAGCATTGTCATCGCGATGGCCTGCCTGCCGAGTTGCGTCAGGCCGAACAGGCGTTGAGCCGCCTGGCGTCGAAGCCAGCCGCGCAACTCAAGGTGATCGAGCAACTGCCGGAAACCACGCTGCTGCGGGTCGAGGGGGACGGTCGTCGCGAGGTGTACAGCCTGCTGCGCAACCGTGCCCACAGCAACGTCGCCTTCATGCTTGGCGAAGAGCTGCGCTACCAGCCGCGTCTCGACACCCTGACCGTCTACCCCGAGGTAATGAGCAGCTACCCGAATTTCATGTTCTCGATGCCCGCCGCCCAGGTGCCGGACTTCGTGGCAGCCATGGAGCAGGCCGGCGATGCGGCCGCTTTCGAGAAGGTCGTCGAGCGCTGGGGCATTCGTCGCACTCACCCGCAGTTCTGGCAGTACTTCCATGACCTGACGGCGCATATCCGCGAGCACGAGCCGATAGAGGCCGGCGTACTGGACATGAACCGCTACCAGAACCTGTAGCCAGCAACCCGGCTCTCGCGACTCGCCGCGAGAGCCGCGGCGTAGCCGTACCCGAGCAACGCTTCGCTAATTCATCCGATCTTTCTGTCGCCACTGCGGTCGGACGCTGTGGCAGCCGATTATTGACGGCTGCCCGGTATCGGTTTCAACGAGCGGGAGAGTGGCGGTTTTATGCTGATTTCAGTGCAGGCACTCCGGGCATTGGCTGCCTGGGTAGTGGTCTTTCACCATGTCATGCAGGTGTTTTTCGATTTCAAGGCCGAGAGTTTCATGGGTCATCTTTTTTCAGACAAGGGCGCGGTGGGCGTCGATATTTTCTTCGTCATCAGCGGCCTGGTCATCTACCTGTCCACCCAGGGCAAGACCATCACCCCGTGGCGCTTCATGCTCAACCGCGCCCTGCGCATCGTGCCGGCCTACTGGCTGTACTCGCTGATCGCCGCACTGATCATCGCCTTCGCCAACCCGGTGATGCCCACCCAGGCCTTCGATCTGCAGCACCTGATGCTTTCGCTGCTGTTCATTCCTGCGGAAAACCCGGCGGGTTTCGGGCTCTACCCCACGCTCAACGTCGGCTGGACCCTGAATTACGAGATGTTCTTCTACCTGCTGTTCGCCCTGGCGTTCGTGGTTCCGCAGCGCCTGCGCCTACTGTTCGTGGCGGTGATGCTGATGATCTTCGGCCTCCTGGCGACCCAGCCCTGGCTGAGCAACTTCTACCGCAACAGCATCGTCTACGAGTTCCTGTTCGGCGTGCTGCTGGGTATGGTCTACAGCCGCGGCTGGATCCGTCAGGGGCTGTGGGTGCCGCTGCTGGTGATCGCCGGTTCGCTGCTGGCCATCTACCACTTCGACAACACCATGCGCCTGCTGCACTGGGGCGTGCCGAGCGCCCTGATCGTCGCGGCCTGCATCGCCATGGAGCCGTGGTTCAAGGATAACCGCCTGCTGGCACGCATGGGCGACTGCTCGTATTCGGTGTATCTGCTGCACGTGATCATCCTGTCCCTGGGCTGGTACCTGCAGGCCAGCCTGGATCTCAATCCCTATGTGGTCATCGTCGCCTGCGTGCCGCTGATCGCCCTGGCGTCGTGGGGCAGTTACGAGCTGATCGAGAAGCGCTTTTTCGTCCAGGCCAAGGCATGGATCAACGAGCGATCGGGCAAAGACCAGCTTCAGGCCTTATCCTGAGTAAAATGGTAGGACTTTATTCGCGACGGCCATTTGGCGTACACTTCGCCCATGACCGTGAGGAGTTGCCATGAGCACCATTACCATTACCGATGCCGCCCATGATTACCTGGCCGACCTGCTGAGCAAGCAGAACACGCCGGGAATCGGTATCCGGGTCTTCATCACCCAGCCCGGTACCCAGTACGCGGAAACCTGCATCGCCTACTGCAAGCCGGGCGAGCAGAAGCCGGAAGACCAGGCCATTGGCTTGGCTAGCTTCACGGCCTGGATCGATGCCGTCAGCGAGCCGTTTCTCGAAGACGCCGTGGTCGACTACGCCACCGATCGCATGGGCGGCCAGCTGACCATCAAGGCGCCGAACGCCAAGGTGCCGATGGTCAACGAAGACAGCCCGCTCAACGAGCGCATCAACTATTACCTGCAGACCGAGATCAACCCGGGTCTGGCCAGCCACGGCGGTCAGGTCACGCTGATCGACGTGGTCGACGAAGGCATTGCCGTGCTGCAGTTCGGCGGCGGTTGCCAGGGCTGTGGCCAGGCCGACCTGACCCTCAAGGAAGGCATCGAGAAAACCCTGCTCGAGCGCATTCCGGAACTCAAGGGCGTGCGCGATGTGACCGACCACAGCAATCGTGAAAACGCGTATTACTGATCGCGTCCAGTGCGATGACAAGGCGACTTCGGTCGCCTTGTGCGTTTTGGCATGCTTCACTTCACGAAAGCGTTAGAAAACACCCGAAAGCGTGCTGGCGTTCTGCTATAAGTGTCGGTAACGCACCAGGGATGGCGTTGCTGTCGTACACTCGCTGCAGCCTAAGCCGGATCAGGCCCACTTCTTGAGGCGTATCGATGCCCACCGCATCTCTTCTCGTCTGCGATGACTCCAACATGGCCCGCAAGCAACTGCTGCGCGCCTTGCCAGCGGACTGGCCGGTAACCGTCAGCCAGGCCGCCAACGGTGAAGAAGCGCTGCAGCAACTGCGCGCGGCTCACTTCGATCTCTTGTTGCTCGACCTCACCATGCCGGTGCTCGATGGCTACGGCGTGCTCGCGGCGCTGAAGGCCGAAGGGCGTGCGCAGAAGGTTATCGTGGTGTCCGGCGACGTGCAGGAAGAAGCGATCCGCCGGGTCAAGGAACTCGGCGCCCTGGCATTCCTGAAAAAGCCTGCCGACCCCGAGCTGTTGCGCCAGACCCTGGATCAGCTTGGCTTTCTGCACGTGGCGGCGGCGCCCGTCGCGGCGCTGCCCGAGCCCAAGGTGTCGTTTCGCGATGCCTTCCGCGAGGTGGTCAACATCGCCATGGGCCGTGCGGCTGCGCTGCTGGCCCGGGTGCTCGGGGTGTTCGTGCAACTGCCGATCCCTAACGTCAATATCCTCGAGGTCAGCGAGCTGCACATGGCGCTGGCCGATGCCCAGCGTGGCAATGGTTTGACTGCGGTGTGCCAGGGCTATATCGGCGAGGGCATCGCCGGTGAGGCGCTGCTGATCTTCCATGATTCGGAAGTGGCCGACATGGCCAAGCTGATGCAGTGGCAGGAGCACAACCATTCGTCCATGGAGATGCTCCTGGACATGTCCAGCATCCTCATTGGCGCGTGCCTGAGCGGCATCGCCGAGCAGCTCGACGTGAGCTTCTCCCAGGGCCACCCGCAGATACTCGGCGAGCATGCCTCCATCGACGAGCTGATCCGCATCAACAGCCAGCGCTGGCGCAAGACCCTGGCCGTCGAGGTGAGCTACAGCATCGAAGGCCACGACATCCACTTCGACCTGTTGCTGCTGTTCACCGAGGATTCGGTGTCGCTGCTGACCAACAAACTCGCCTATCTGATGGAATAAGCCGCATGGCCGAGAGCATGGATTTAAACGATTTCCATTGGCTGCTGGCCATCGTGCAGAGCATCGATGTCGGCGTGGTGGTGCTCGACCGTCAGTACCGCGTGGAAGTATGGAACAGCTTTATGGAGAACCATTCCGGGCGTACCGCCCGGGATGCGGCCGAGCGCTCGTTCTTCGAGCTGTTTCCCGAGGTCGACGAGGTGTGGTTTCGCAACAAGGTGGAAAACGTCGTAACCCTGGGTACGCCGGCCTTCACCATCTGGGAGCAACGGCCGTACCTGGTGCGTTTCAAGAATTACCAGCCGATCACCGGGCTGGAAGATTTCATGTACCAGAACACCACCATCCTGCCGCTGATGGCCACCAACAGCAAGATCGAGCACCTGTGCGTGATCGTTTATGACGTGACCAGCGTGGCGGTGAACAAGCGTCAGTTGCAGGCAATGAGCGATCAGTTCAAGCACCTTTCGCGTACCGACCGGCTGACCGGGCTGAACAACCGCGGCCACTGGGAGGAGGAGCTCAAGCGCGAACACGCCCGTCATCGCCGTTACGGCAGCAGCGCAGCGCTGGTGATCTTCGATATTGATCATTTCAAGAAGGTCAACGACACCTACGGCCACCAGGCCGGCGACACGGTGATCCAGAGTGTCGCCAAGGTGCTGCGCGAGCAGTTGCGTGATACCGACATCGCCGGGCGCTATGGCGGCGAGGAGTTCGTGGTGCTGCTGCCGGATGTCGATGCGGCGGGCGGGCGGGTCTTCGCCGAACGTTTGCGCCTGATCGTCGAGCGCTTGCAGGTCAGCCACGAGGGGCAGGTGATTCCCTTCACCATCAGCCTCGGTGTGGCCGACCTGAGCGAGCCCAGCCACGATCACCAGCAGGTCATCCAATGGGCCGACCAGGCGCTCTACAGCTCCAAGCGCAACGGTCGCAACCAGGTCACGGTGTTCGGCGTCTAGCCGGCCGCCGCTGCCCTGGTTGCACGGCGTGCCAGCAGTGCGATCAGGGCGATCGCCAGCAGCGGCAGCATGGCCAGGTTGATCTGCGCCCAGCCCAGCCCGGTGATCAGCGCACCGGACGCGAAGGCCGCACAGGCGGCAACGCCGCTATTGGTCAACTCCATGAGCCCTTGGGCCTTACCTCGTTCGTCGGGCTGGTGGGCCGAGGCCAGCAGCGTGGTACCGGCAATCAGCATCAGGTTCCAGCCGATGCCCAGCAGCAGCGAGGAAACTAGGAAGAAAGCTTGGCTTTGCCCGCTCAATCCGACCAGCGCACTGCCGCCGAGCGTTGCGATACCCAGCAAGGCCACCGGCCGGCTGCCCAGGCGATCCACCAGTGGGCCGGCGATCAGCGCAGGCAGGAACATGCCCAGCACGTGCCACTGGATCACCCCGGCAGCGCTTTCCAGCGGCAAGCCGCAGAAGCTCATGGCCAGCGGTGTCGCGTTCATCACCAGAATCATCAGGCCGTTGCCGATGGCCGTTACCACCAGTGCAGCGCGGATTGCCGGGCGCGCCAGCAGGCTGCGCATGTCGCCTCGCGGCGCGACGGTGATGGTTCCCACGTGCAGGGTGCTGAGCAACGCCAGGCCAAGCAGCGCCAGGCCGGCCAACAGCACGTAGGCACCTACGAAGGGCGTGCTCAGTGCGTTACGCGCCCACAGCGTCAGGCTCGGCGCAATCAGGGCGGCGCAGATGCCGCCGGCGATCACCCAGGCAGCCGCGCGCCCCTTGTAGGCATCGTCCACCGTTTCCAGCGCCGCGAAACGGTAATACGCGGCTGAGGCCTGATAGACGCCTGTGGCGAGCGCGCCGAGGCAGAACAGGATGAAGTCGCCGAGCCAGACACCCAGGGCGCTGGTCAGGCCGCCGAGTATGCCGGCTGCGGCGCCCAGGGTCAGGCCGGGCCTGCGGCCATGGCGCTGCATGAACAGCGACAGCGGGTGAGTCGCCAGCAGGTTGCCGAGCACCAGCAGCGCCAGGGGCAGGGTGGCCAGCGCGTTGTAGGGCGATAGTTGCAAGCCGATCAGCGCGGTGAGCGTGATGCCGATCAGCGAGCAGCTCCAGTACAGCGCCTGGGCGAGAAACAGGGTCAGCAGGGCCCGGTTACGAATAAGCAGCATTGCATCCTCCCGCCTTGAGCACGCGCAAGGTCGAGGGCGGGTTGGCCGACAGCTTGGCGGCAGGGCGAATCGGCCGACGCACCAGCTCTCCCGAGCAGTTCGGGCAGTGCCCTTTGAGGTGCGTGTCGGCGCACTGGCTACAGTAGGTGCATTCGAACGAGCAGATGCGCGCGTCGAGAGAGTCCGGCGGCAGGTCGCGGTCGCAGCATTCGCAGTTGGGGCGTAGCTCAAGCATGGTCGATCTCCTGGCCGAAACGTTCGGCGTATTGCTGGGGGCTGATGGACAGGTGTTTGTGAAAGGCCCGACGCAGGTTCTCCGGGTGGCCGAAGCCGGTCAGGCGGGCGACGGTACTGATCGACGCCTGGGCGTCCTGCAGCAGGCTACGGGCAGCCTCCAGGCGAACACGCTCCACATAGCCGGCCGGCCCAGTGCCGAGTTCCCTGGCGAATACGCGCGACAGGGTGCGTGGCGTCATCCGCGCCTTGTCGGCCAGGGCGTCGAGCGACAGGTCGCCGCCCAGGTTGGTTGGAATCCACTCGAGCAATTCGGCCAGACGCGGGGTGCGGCTCGGCTCCGGGGCGAGCAGGGCGCTGAACTGCGCCTGGCCGCCCGGGCGGCGTAGGAACATCACCAGGCGTCGCGCCACCGCCAGTGCGGTGCTGCGGCCCAGGTCGGCCTCGACCAGGGCCAATGCCAGGTCGATACCGGCGGTAACGCCAGCGGAGGTGAACAGATGCTCGCTGCCATCGCCTGCACTGGGGGCATAGGTGTGCAGGCAGTCGCTGTCGACCAGCAGCTTGCCGTCCTGGCGCAGCGCGTCGATATCGGCCCAGTGGGTGGTCACACGCCTGCCGTCGAGCAGCCCGGTGCGCGCGAGGATCAGCGCGCCGGAGCACACCGAGCCCAGGCGCCGGATATGGGGTTCGGAATCCCGCAGCCAGCCCAGCAGCGGCTGGTTCTCGCATTGTCGGGTTTCACCAGCGCCGCCGGGAATCAGCAGGGTATCCAGGCTGGCGGGGTCCACGTCGCGCCATGCGGCATCGGCTATCACGCCCATGCCGGCGGAGCTGTTCACCGGTCCTGGCTGGTCGGCAAGCATCAATAGCCGGTAGGCATCGCCCAGACCCTGGCGATTACGCTCGACGTTGGCGGAAGCGAACACCTGCAGTGGGCCGACCACGTCCAGGCTCATGAAGCCCGGGTAGATCAGTGCGGCGATGCATTTGCGGTCGTCCATGGTGGCCCCTCTGAATGGAGAAGGCCAGTGTGGGCAGAAAAAGTTGTGGCGGCAATGACATCAATCCCACGGATCTTGCCACTTTCAGGCGACCGGCAATTTCTCCAGAAAGCGCATCAGCAGGCTTTCTTCGCTGCGCAGCCCCTTGCGCGCCGCGGCCAGGCGTAGGTCAGCCAGTTCACCGGCATGGAAGGCTTCGATCAGCGCCGGGTGGATGTAGCACTTGCGACACACCGCGGGCGTGTTGCGCAGCTCTTCGGCGACCTGCTTGACCATGCCGACCACGTGCTTCTTGGCCGAGCTTTCCGGCTGCCATTCCAGTTCGCGCAATAGCGTCAGCGCCAAGGCGCTGCCGGCCCAGGTGCGGTAATCCTTGGCGGTGAAATCGGCGCCTGTTAGCTCACGCAGGTAGTTGTTGACGTCCGTCGAGGTCACCGTGTGGCGCTCGCCGTCGGCATCCAGGTACTGGAAAAGGTGCTGGCCCGGCAGCTCCAGGCAGCGGCGGATGATGCGAGCCAGGCGACGGTCGCTGACCTCCACTTCATGCTCGATGCCACTCTTGCCACGGAAATGGAAGCGGATGGCGCTGCCTTGTACCTCGACATGCCGGTTGCGCAGGGTAGTCAGCCCGTAGGAGCGGTTTTCCTTGGCGTAGCGCACGTTGCCGATACGGATCAGTGTGTTGTCGAGCAGCGTGATCACGGTGGCCATGACCTTTTCGCGGCCATGTTCAGGCAGCAACAGGTGCTGTTCGATGGTATGGCGCAACTTGGGCAGTGCCTTGCCGAACAGCAGCAGGTTGGCGTACTTGTCGGTGTCGCGCACTTCGCGCCAGCGCGGATGATAGCGGTACTGCTTGCGGCCCCGGGCATCGCGGCCGGTCGCCTGCAGGTGGCCCTTCGGGTCGGCGCAGATCCACACGTCCACATAGGCAGGAGGTATCGCCAGGGCATTGATGCGGGCGATTTCCTGGGTGTCGCGAATGCGCTCGCCGTTCGGTTCGAAATAGCAGAATTTGCCGCGCAGCTTGCGGCGAGTGATGCCGGGCGCGCGATCGTCGACGTAGTGCAGGTCGTTGGGCAGCTCGGGCGTTATCGACAGGCTGGTCATCGCGGTGCGCTCCCGATCACGCAGCGAGCGGGCTGTAGAAAACCACCGCCGGGCATGGCAATGCGATACGAGAGGGGCGGCAGAAGTAAAAAGAGGTTTTGCATGCCGGTCAGCTCATGACAACAGTTAAAGACTTAGCCCGTTGAATACGAGGGGAAGTTCAGACTTTAACGGATGCGCCGGCGTGAACGGATAAAGGCGGGGAGGGGATTATAACGTTGAGACAAGTTGCCGCACCCGAGAGTGCGGCAACTGGCAAAACAACTGCCGAGGAATTACTCCGGCATGCTCCAGGGAGCGAGATCGAAGCCCTTGCTGCTGAGCTCGTCACGGGATTTTTTCAGAGCCTTGGCCAGCTCCTGAGGGTCGCTGTAGATGCTGCTGGTCAGTTGCGCGCGATCGATCAACGGCGTGTTGGTGCGGTCGACGATGGTCAGGTTCAGTACGCCTGTACCGTCCTGCGGCGCCCAGGCCACGCAGTGGAAAGGTTGAAAGGCGCGGTCGGCAATCAGCAGTGCATCATTGAAACGCAGCGAAGCGTTCATGGGGTCGGTTCTCCGAGGGTTTCCCAATGATTCATAGTGTCAGCGAGCTTGTTCAACGCTGACGTTCCTAGCTGTTGATGTTTCGATGAGGCCTGCAAGTCACATCCAAATTAATTAATTTTCAAAAAAACTGAAAATCATCTTGTGAAGTTGACGGGCATCAAAGTTTTCAAGGGTGGCGGCACGCCATTGGGCGGTGCACTTAATGTTTAACCACCGAAAATGGCATCAACACCCAATAGGAAAATGGCCCTGCTGATCAGTTCCGTTAAGTTCAGATTTTTTATTAATAGGGACAGGCGTTTAACTTGCTTAAAACAATCTGTGGCGGTTTTCTGACTGCCATTTTGGAAGCCCGGCGATGGCCTGCAAAGCGTTAGAACCTGTTCAAAGCCTGCTGCGCGTCGGCACTGCGGCGTTAAAAACAGGCTTGGACTGCTCATTTACAGTTCGTAAACTCCGCGTCCTCGCCTGTTTTCGCCTTGCATTGCTCTAGCTCGCGAGGCTTTTGAACAGGTTCTTACAGCGCGACCAGCCGATCGGCCAAGCGCCCCGTCTCGGTCAGTTCGAGAAATTCGTCGCCCATGCGCCGGCTTTCGTCCATGGCCTGGCACCAATAACGCTCGCGCCCGGCGTCGTCGCTCAGAAAGCGGGTGAAATCTTTGCGGTCCGGCAGTTTGCCGTAGGGCAAGCGTGCCAGGTAATCGCGCGAAGGCGCCAGCAGCAGGACATCCTGCAGGCGCATGGCGTCGCCACGGCGCCAGGGCATGCCCTTGTCGAACCAGCCGGGAATGATGCGATCGGTGAAGTGCGGGTACAGCACCACGTCATCGCCGCTGTAGGGCAGGTCGAGGTGGTAGTCCAGCAGGCCGCCGTCGCGGTAGGTGCCGGGGCCGGCCCCGGGAATATCGCGCACGCCCTGCATCACGAAAGGAATCGAGCCGGAGGCCAGCAAGGCATGGCGCAGGTTGCCGATATCCAGCGGCAGGCAACGCGAGGGGAAATCGGTCAGCGGATGCAGGGGCGGCGCCAGGCGCGCGTCGTGCAGGATCACCCGCTCGAAGTGGCGGGCCAGGCGCGGGCGGCCGAGCAGGTTGCTGCCGATCACCGACGACAGCCCGAGCCCCAGGGAGCGGCGATCATCCTCGGCAAGGCGGCCGTGGCTCTTCACCACCACGATGTTGAGCCGGTAATGGGGATTGTCGAGCACGGCGCCATCCTGCTGTTGCAACAGCTCGTCGAGCATGCGCACGCAGCGTTCGCTTACCTCGGCGATGCTCACGCCCTTGGCGAAGCGCATGCCGGTGTACAGCTCGCCCAGGCGCTGCAACGCCGCGGCGGGGTCCGGCAGGCAGGCGCTGGCGAAGCGCCAGGAGCCGATGGACGCGCCAATCAGCGAGCGCTCACGGGGCGCTCGGGCCAGCCAGTCGCCGAACAGGGCGATATCCAGGCCCTGAATACCCAGCGCCTTGGGCCCGCCGGCTGCGCCAGGCAGGGTGCCGACATCGGCGGGCTGCAGGCCGCGCTCGCGAATGCGCGTCAAGGCGCGTTGGCCGGCTTTCAACGTAAGGGCAGGGAATTTGATCTGGATGGCGCTCATGCCGACCTCCGCTAGAGAGGCACCAGTATAAGGGCCTGGCTCACGCGGGTCTGTGGGGCAATTCAGGTTGAATTAAGTCGCTCCCCTTAACCTGATCATCGTCGAAACACGATTACTCAGGAGATCACCATGAAGAAATTGACCGCTTTGTTCGCCGTTGCTGCTCTCGCTGCCACCGCTGGTATGGCCCAGGCCCGTGACCTGGGGCCGGACGAGGCGCTGAAACTGCGTGATGCCGGCACCATCCAGTCATTCGAAAAACTCAACGAGGCTGCCCTTGCTGCCCATCCCGGCGGTAAACTGGGCGATACCGAACTCGAGGAAGAATACGGCCGCTACCTCTATCAGGTAGAAATCCGCGACGCCCAGAACCAGAAATGGGATGTCGAGCTGGATGCCACCAACGGCACCATCCTCAAGAACCACCAGGATGATTGATGAAAGGCAACCCCGTTCTACGTTGCATCTGCATCGTTTCGCTGGCCGCGCTGACCTGCGCGGCCAGTGCTCGTGATCTGGATCAGGATGAAGCGCGGGATCTGCGCCTGAGTGGCGTGATCCTGCCGCTCGATCAGCTGATGCGCGCCGCGCTGGAGCGTTACCCGGGCGCGACCCTGCTCGAAGCCGAGCTGGAAGAAGAAGACGATGTCTTCGTCTATGAAGTGGAACTGCTGACCCGCGAGGGCGTGGTTCGTGAACTGGAGCTCGATGCCCACGATGGCAAGATCCTGAAGGATGAGGTAGACGACTGACATGCGCCTGTTGCTGGTTGAAGACCACGTACCGCTTGCCGATGAACTGACCGCCTCACTGACCCGCCAGGGCTATGCCGTGGACTGGCTGGCCGACGGCCGTGACGCCGTGTACCAGGGCGCCAGTGAGCCCTATGACCTGATCATTCTCGACCTCGGTTTGCCTGGCAAGCCGGGGCTCGAGGTGCTGCAGGAGTGGCGCCAGGGTGGTCTGGCTACCCCGGTGCTGATTCTCACCGCCCGCGGTTCGTGGGCTGAGCGCATCGAAGGCCTCAAGGTTGGTGCCGACGACTACCTGACCAAACCCTTCCACCCCGAAGAACTGCAGCTACGCATTCAGGCGCTGTTGCGCCGTGCCCGTGGCTTGGCCAACCAGCCGCAACTGCAGGCTGCCGGTTTGCACCTCGACGAAAGCCGGCAATGTGTCAGCCGTGGCGAGCAGGAGATCGAACTGACCGCCGCGGAGTTTCGCCTGCTGCGCTACTTCATGCTGCACGCCGGGCAGATTCTCTCCAAGAGCCACTTGGCCGAACACCTGTACGACGGCGAGACCGAGCGCGACTCCAACGTCATCGAGGTGCACGTCAATCACCTGCGCCGCAAGCTCGGCCGCGAAGTGATCGAAACCCGCCGCGGCCAGGGCTATCGGTTCACCGGTAGCGCCGCTTGAGGTCGATCCAGCGGCGCCTGAGCCTGGGGCTGATCAGCGTGCTGCTGATCATCGGCCTGTTGCTCGCGCAAACCTGCCTGTGGCTGTTCGACAGCAACCTGCGGCGCTACATGCAGGCCGGGCTCGAAGAAGAAGCGCAATCGCTGTTGATCGCCCTGGTGCGCGGGCCCTCCGGTATTCAACTCGACGAGTCGCGGCTCAGCGCGGCCTATCAGCGGCCCTATTCGGGCCTGTATTTCCGGATCGACTTCAGCGACAAGAGCTGGCGTTCGCGTTCGTTGTGGGACAGCGAACTGCGGCCCTCTGACGTGGACGGCCTGCAGCCTGAGTTGCAGGACGGCCCGCAAGAGCAGGTGCTGGTCACCTATCGCGGCGAATACCGGCGTTTCGGCCAGGACCTGACCATCAGCGTGGCGCGCGACTACACGCCGGTGCTCGACAGCTTCCGCCGGGTGCAGCGTATCGGCCTGGGGCTGGGGCTGGGCAGCCTGGCCCTGATCCTGTTGCTGCAGCGCCTGGCGGTCAGCCGTGCATTGCGACCGCTGGAGCAGACCCGCGTGCAGATCGCCCAGCTGCAGCAAGGGCAGCGCTCGGAGCTGGACGAGCAGGTACCCGAGGAACTGGAGCCGCTGGTGGAGCAGATCAACCACCTGCTGGCCCACACCGAGGAAACCCTGAAACGTTCGCGCAATGCCCTCGGCAACCTGGGCCATGCGCTGAAGACGCCGTTGGCGGTGCTGGTCAACCTGGCCTCGCGGGATGAACTGCGTGCGCACCCCGAGCTGCGCGACAACCTGCTCGAGCACCTGCAACAGATCGAGCAGCGTATTGCCCGTGAGCTGGGCCGTGCGCGTCTGGCTGGTGAAGCGTTGCCCGGCGCGCATTTCGATTGCCGAGAGGAGCTGCCGGGCTTGTTCGCCACCCTCGGCATGATCCACGACAGCGCCATCGAGCTGAGCTGGCAGGCGTCACCGCCCGACCTGCGCCTGCCGCGCGATCGCGAGGACCTGCTGGAGCTGCTTGGCAACCTGCTCGACAACGCCTGCAAGTGGACCGACAGCCAGGTGCGCCTGCGCATCGAGCGTACCGATACGGCCTACGTATTGAGCGTCGACGACGATGGCCCGGGGATCGACGGTGAACGCCGCGAGGAGGTGCTCAGCCGCGGCACTCGCCTGGATGAGCAAACCGCGGGGCACGGCCTGGGCCTGGGTATCGTGCGCGATATCGTCGATGCCTGGGACGGCACTTTGTCGCTGCACGACAGTGACCTGGGCGGCTTGCAGGTCAGAATCGAGCTGCCGCTGCGCGCGCGATAGTCACGTCCGACAGCGGTTCCCGGGTTTCGCTGCGCTCTACCCAGGCCACGGGCGGATCACCTGGAGCGATCCGCCGTGTTGCTTACATGCCGTTGGTGAATGCCGGATCGCTGAGGTCGATGGCAGCGCGCACCGGTTTCAGCGCTTCGCCGTACTTGGCCAGGATATCCAGCGCGTAATCGATACGGGCGCGGATGCGGCTGTCGTCTTCGCTGGCCGGCTGTTCGTCGTTAAGGACCTTGGTCACCGACCGGACGATCAGGTGCTCGGGCAGGTAGTTGATCCGGCAGTTCTTGTAGCTGGAGCTACGCAGCTCGGCGATCGGACTACCGCCGCCGATACCCGATGACACGCCCACCAGCAGCCCCGGCTTGTGCGCCAGTTCGGCCTTGCTGGCATAGATGAAGAAGTTCTTGATCGCCGGGCCGGCCATGCCGTTCCACTCCGGCGCGATCACCACCACGGCGTCGGCACGCTGCAGGCGCGAGCCATAGTCGGCCCAGGTGCCGTTGTCTTCGGCAGGCCACAGCGGCAGCGGGCCGGTGCCGAGGTCGATGACCTGGCTTAGCTCGGCACTGGTCTTGCCCAGGGTGATCAGGCGTTGGCGCAGGAACTGGGCCACCTTGGCGGATTGGCTGTCGGGGCGGCTTGAGCCGGCGATCAGAACGATATCGAGCATGGGATCCTCCGTTGATGAAAGAGGCGAGAGGCTAACGCCCGCGGCGCCAGGCGCAAAGTACGTTTGTGCTATTTGCTTAGAACCGGGCTCGACGAGAGCTCGCCTGGCGCCGATTTTTGACACCCAGGTCAGCTTGCGGCAGAGTGCGACGCTTTTTTGATTGCGCCGCGCTCGCGGTGATTCGAGGAGCCTTTCATGAACGCAGTTATCGCCGCCGTCGGCATCATGCTGATTCTCAGCCTTTGCCGAGTGCACGTCGTGGTGGCGCTGATCATCGGCGCGCTGGCCGGCGGTATGATCGGCGGCCTGGGCATGGACGGTTCGCTGGCAGCTTTCAACAAGGGCCTGGGCGGCGGCGCTACCGTGGCGCTGTCCTATGCCTTGCTCGGCGCCTTCGCGGTGGCAATCGCCAAATCCGGGCTGGCCCATGCGCTGGCCGACAAGGCGCTGACCCTGGTCGGCCGCCAGGACGAGCGCGGCGGCGGTGCGCTGAAGTGGATGCTGGTCGGGTTACTGCTCGCCGTGGCGATCTCTTCGCAGAACATTCTGCCTATCCATATCGCCTTCATTCCGCTGCTGGTGCCGCCGCTGCTGTACGTGATCACCCGTTTGCAGATCGACCGCCGATTGATCGCCTGCGTGCTGACGTTCGGCCTGATCACCCCGTACATGTTCCTGCCGGTGGGCTTCGGCAATATCTTTCTCAACGAGATCCTGCTCGCCAACGTGGTGCGTAGCGGCGTGGACGTGAGCGGCGTGAACGTCAGCCACGCCATGCTGATTCCGGCCATGGGCATGGTCGCCGGCCTGCTGCTGGCGCTTTACAGCTACCGCGGCAAGCGCAGCTACGACCTGGCGCTGGTCGAGCGCGCCGAGCGGGTGGACGTCAGCTACAACCGGCGCAGCCTGATCGTCGCCGGGGTGGCGGTGGCCATCGCCTTCGGCGCCCAGCTGTGGCTCGACTCGATGATCATCGGCGCGCTGCTGGGCTTCGTGGTTTTTTCCGCCTCGGGCATCGTGCGCTGGAAGGAAACCGACGACCTGTTCACCGAAGGCATGAAAATGATGGCGATGATCGGCTTCATCATGATCGCCGCCTCGGGGTTCGCCGAAGTGATGCGCGAAACCGGTGAGATCAAGGGCCTGGTGGACGCCAGCGCCGGCTGGATAGGCGACAGCAAGGGCCTGGGCGTGCTGATGATGCTGCTGGTCGGTCTGCTGGTGACCATGGGCATCGGCTCGTCGTTCTCCACCGTGCCGATCATCGCCGCGATCTTCGTGCCGCTGTGCGTACAGCTGGGCTTCAGCCCGCTGGCCACGGTGTGCATCGTCGGCACTGCCGGCGCCATCGGCGATGCCGGTTCGCCAGCTTCGGATTCGACCCTGGGCCCCACGGCTGGCCTCAACGTCGACGGCCAGCACAATCATATCTGGGACACCGTTGTACCCACCTTTGTGCACTACAACCTGCCGCTGCTGGTGTTCGGCTGGGTTGCAGCGATGGTGCTGTAGCAGGCGCAGTGTTGCGCTAGCTGCAGACGAGCCTCTTAAGGTTCGCTAGCGGCTGCCGATGACCTGAGTAGAAGCCACCCTCTGGCTTTGCCTGGTCATAAGGAAAACAAAAATGCGCCTGACCTTGAAGTCCAAAGTCGTGCTGTTGGCCCTGATTCCCGTTCTGCTGTTCGCCGTGGTGCTCAGTGGCGCCGCTGCCAAGGTGCTGTATGGCCTGGCGGAACAGGAGGTCACCGAAACCCGCGAGCGACTGCTCGATGAGAAGCGCAACGAGCTGCAGAACTACAGCGCGATCGCCATGGGCTCCGTGCAGAGCCTGTACGACGCCGCGTCGGCCGGCGACCTGGAAAGCCGCAAGCAGGCCATCGCCATCCTGTCGAAGATCAAGTACGGCAAGGATGGCTACTTCTTCGGCCACGACTCCAACGTGGTGCGGCTGTTTCGCAGCGATAGCCCGGTGGACGTGGGCAAGAACCTCAGCGACCGGCGTGACGTCAACGGCGTGTTCGTGAACCGCGAGCTGGTGCGCGTCGCCAAGGACAACAGCTACTACGTCAATTACTCCTCGCCGCTGCCCGGCAACGAAGCGATCCAGGTGCCCAAGCTCGCCTACAGCTACTACCTGCCCAAGTGGGACATGGCGCTTGGCACCGCGGTGAACCTGGATGGCGTCGAGGCGCAGATCGTCGAGGTGCGCGCCGGGATCGACCAGCGGGTGAGCACCATCATCACCAGCATCCTGGTGATCGCTGCGGTGCTGCTGGTGATCTTTGGCGTGGTCGGCGGCATCCTGGCCAACACCTTCCTGCGTCCGCTGCAGCAGATCAAGGCCAACCTCGACGATATTGCCGCGGGTGACGGCGACCTCACCAAGCGCCTGCCGGTCACCAGCCGCGACGAACTGGGCGAGCTGGCCGGCTCGTTCAACCGTTTCGTCGACAAGGTGCACGGCCTGGTGCGGCAGATCACCGAAATGACCGGTCAGCTGACCGAGCTGGTCGGCCAGGTCGCTTCCCAGGCGCAACGTTCCGAGCAGGCCATGGAGCGCCAGCGCCATGAAACCGACCAGGTTGCCACCGCCATCAACGAAATGTCCGCCGCAGCCCACGAAGTGGCGAAAAGCGCGCAGGGTGCCGCCGAAGCGGCGCAGCAGACCGACCGCGAAGGGCAGGCGGCCAAGCAGGTGGTGGATGGCAGCATCGCGCGCATTCACTCGCTGGTTGGCGACATCCGCGGGAGCGGCAGCTCGTTGGATAACCTGCAAAAGGACGTGCATTCCATCGTCAGCGTGCTCGACGTGATCCGCTCGATCGCCGAGCAGACCAACCTGCTGGCGCTCAACGCGGCCATCGAGGCAGCCCGTGCCGGGGAGGCGGGTCGCGGCTTCGCGGTGGTCGCCGATGAGGTGCGCGCCCTGGCCAGCCGCACCCAGCAGAGCACCCAGGAAATCCAGGGCATGATCGATCGCCTGCAGAGCGGCACGCGCGATGCGGTCAATGCCATGCGCCAGTCCAGCGACGCCGGCGACATCACCAGCGAGCAGGCCAACAAGGCCGGTGCCTCGCTCGATGCCATCGCCGGGCTGATCGGCACCATCAACGCCATGAACGCGCAGATCGCCAGCGCGGCCGAAGAGCAGACCGCGGTGGCCGAGGAGATCAACCGCAGCGTGCACCAGATCGCTGGCGCGGTGGACAGCGTCGCCGACGAAACCCGCCAGGGCGCCCAGACTGCACGCAGCCTGGCGCAACTCGGTCAGGGCCTGGAGAACCTGGTTCGCCAGTTCCGCATCTGACCGGTTCAGGCGAGCAGGGACGCTCGCTCGAATACAGAGTGCACTTTGTCGGCTGCTCGGGAGACTAACGGCCATATCCCCTCCTGTGATCCGGCCATGCAGACGACCTCCCTCGAAAAGAAAACCTTCATCCTCCTGCTCGTCCTGGTGACGATCGCCTTCATCTGGATATTGCTGCCGTTCTACGGCGCGGTGTTCTGGGCAGTGGCGCTGGCCGTGGTGTTCGCACCGCTGCAACGACGCATGGCGCAGCGTATGGGCGGGCGCGGCAACCTGTCGGCATTGCTGACCCTGATCATCTGCCTTTTGGTGGCGATTCTGCCGGTGATCTTCATCACCTCGGCAATGGTTGCCGAGGGCACCAGCATCTACAAGCGCATCGACTCCGGCGAGCTGGACGTAGGGGCCTATGTGACCAGCACCAAGCAAATGCTGCCGCCGTTCCTGCAGCAGCAGATCGACCGCATCGGCGTGGGCAACATGGACGATCTGCAGGAACGCATCACCAGCGGCGCCGCTGCCGGAAGCCAGTACCTGGCTACCAAGGTGTTCGCCATCGGCCAGGGCACCTTCGAGTTCGTGGTCAGCTTCTTCATCATGCTGTACCTGCTGTTCTTCCTGCTGCGCGATGGGCAGGAGCTGGTGCGTGACATCCGCATGGCGGTGCCGCTGGGCGACAACACCAAGCGCCGCCTGCAGATCAAGTTCACCCGCGTGGTGCGTGCCACGGTGAAAGGCAACATCGTGGTGGCAGCGGTGCAGGGCGCTCTCGGTGGCTTGATCTTCTGGGTGCTGGGCATCCCCAGCCCGCTGCTGTGGGGCGTGCTGATGGCTTTTCTGTCGCTGTTGCCAGCGGCGGGCGCCGGTATCGTCTGGGCGCCCGTAGCGGTCTACCTGCTGCTCAGTGGCGATATCTGGCAGGGCGTGGTGTTGACTCTGTTCGGGGTATTGGTGATCGGCCTGGTGGATAACATCCTGCGCCCGATCCTGGTCGGCAAGGACACCCGCATGCCCGATTACCTGATCCTGATTTCCACCCTGGGCGGCATGGCGCTGTTCGGCCTCAACGGCTTCGTGCTGGGCCCGCTGATCGCGGCGCTGTTCGTTGCCAGCTGGAATCTGTTCGCAGCGGGCAAGAAGACCGTCAGGCTGCCCGAGTAATCAATCGCTTCGCCCCAAACGGCTGCCCAGTGCAGCCGTTTTTCGTTATCACGCACAGTCGTAAACCCGCGTAGCCTGGGTAGAGCGAAGCGAAACCCGGGGTCTGAGCCCTGGGACGTTTCTTGTCCCCTCCTGCGCATCGCTTCGCTCAGCAACAGGCTACGAAAAACCCGCCTGCCCTGACGCCGTAGCCCGGGTATGACAGCCGCTCGATCTGGCATAGGCAAAGCGTGACGCACGAACAAAAACGGCTGCCCTGAGGCAGCCGTTTTTTCATGACGCGACTCGGATCAGAGTGCGGCAGTGGCCAAGCCGGCCTGCTGGACCAGATCCAGCAGCGGCTGCGGGTACACGCCGAGCACGAAGGCCAGGGCCGCCACCAGCATCAGCATGATGCCGCCGGCACGTTGGCCCCAGTTGAACGGTGCATCGTGACGCTGCAGGTTCGGCTCGTTGAGGAACAGGGTGACCATCACGCGCAGGTAGTAGAACACCGCGATGGCGCTACCCAGGATCAGCGCACCGATCAGCCACCACAGTTGCGCCTGGACACCGGCAGCGATCACGTAGAACTTGCCGATGAAGCCTGCAGTCAGCGGAATACCGGCCAGCGACAGCATCATCACGGTCAGCACCGCGGTCAGGTACGGACGGCGCCAGAACAGGCCGCGGTACTCGTACAGCGCGTCGGCGTCACGGCCGTTGTAAGGCGTCGACATCAGGGTGATCACCCCGAAAGCGCCCAGGCTGGTCAGCACGTAGGTGGCCATGTACACGCCGATGGCTTCCACGGCCAGGCCCTTGCTGGCGACCAGCGCCACCAGCAGGTAGCCGAAGTGGGCAATCGACGAGTAACCGAGCAGACGCTTGAGGTTGTTCTGCACCAGAGCCAGCAGGTTACCGAACAGGATCGAGGCGATGGCGATAACCGTCAGCAGGTCGTTCAGCCAACCGCCGGCGGTTGCCGGGGAGAGCTGATACAGGCGCAGCAACACGGCGAATACCGCGACCTTGCTGGCGGTGGCCAGGAAGGCGGCCACTGGGGCCGGAGCGCCTTCGTAGACGTCCGGCGTCCACAGGTGGAAGGGCACCATGGACAGCTTGAACGCCAGACCGATGAGCATCATGCCGATACCGATCTGCACCAGCTGGCTGCCGCTGGCACCGGCCAAGCTGGCACCGATCTGGGCGAAGCTCAGGCTGCCGGCGTCGGCATACAGCAGTGCCATGCCGAACAGCAGGAAGGCGCTGCCGGCGGCCGACAGCACCATGTACTTGATGCCGGCTTCCAGCGAACGTTTGTTGAAGTAGGCGTAGGCGATCATCCCGTAGGTCGGTACCGAGAGCAGCTCCAGGCCGATGAACAGGCCCGCCAGGTGCTCGGTGCTGACCAGCACCAGGCCGCCAGCCGCGGAGAGCAGCAGCAGCAGGTACATTTCTTCGCGGTTGCGCGGGTAGCCCTTGGTCTGCCCGTCATTGACCTTGGCCTCGCCCAGGTAGGCGTGGGTGAGGGTGACGCACGCCAGGGTGGCGATCAGCACCAGCGCCATGTAGTAGCAGGCGAAGGTGTCGATCTGCATCAGCGGGGTGACCTGCAGCGGCGTGACGCCGAGGGTCGGCAGCAGCGACAGCAGGGCCGCGTTGAGGCCGATCACCGACAGCACGAAGGTCATCGCGTGGCTGCGTTTCCAGGCGATGGCCAGCATGACCACCACCACGGTGGCGCAGGTGACCAGCAGCGGCAGCAGGGCGATCAGGTGTTGGGTGGTGAATTGCACAGCATGATGTTCCATAAATTTTAACCCTTACCGGCCCGAGGCGAGTTGATCGAGAGCGCCACTGAACCACTGCTGCACGCCTTGCATGCTGGCGGCAGAGGTGTCGAGCACCGGCTGCGGGTAAACGCCGAGCAGGATCAGCAGCACCGCGAGGCACAGCACCATGCTCAGTTCACGAAATTGCAGGCCCGGCAGCGGGCTGTCGTTCTTCACCGGGCCGAAGTGGGCGCGGTGGATCATGATCAGCGAGTACACCGAGCCCAGTACCAGACCGGTCGCCGCGATCACGGTGACCCATGGCGCGGTCGGGAAGCTGCCGATCAGGATCAGGAACTCGCCGACGAAGTTGCCGGTACCCGGCAGACCCAGTGCAGCAGCCGCGAAGAACAGGCTCAGGGCCGGCAGCCAGGACATGCGTGCCCAGATGCCGCCCATCTCGCGCATGTCACGGGTATGCAGGCGCTCGTACAGCTGACCACAGAGGATGAACAGCGCCGCAGCCGACAGGCCGTGGGCCATCATCTGCACCACTGCGCCCTGCAGGGCGATCTGGCTGCCCGAGTAGATGGCGATCAGCACGAAGCCCATGTGCGAGACGCTGGAGTAGGCCACCAGGCGCTTGATGTCGGTCTGTGCGAAGGAGAGCAGTGCGCCGTAGATGATCGCGAATACGCCCAGGTACATGGCGATGGGCGCGAACTCGGCGGAAGCGTTGGGGAACAGCGGCAGAGCGAAACGCAGTAGGCCGTAGGCCGCAGTCTTCAGCAGGATACCAGCGAGGTCCACGGAGCCGGCGGTCGGTGCCTGGGCGTGGGCGTCCGGCAGCCAGGAGTGGAAGGGCACCACCGGGAACTTGACCGCGAAGGCGATGAAGAAGCCGAGCATCAGCAGGTATTCGGTGCCTTCCGACAGCTGGGTCTTGAGCAGGTCGGCGTAGTTGAAGGTGAACACGCCGGTCTGGTTGAAGTGCACGAACACCAGGCCGAGGATCGCCACCAGCATCACCAGGCCGCTGGCCTGGGTGAAGATGAAGAACTTGGTGGCCGCGTTGATGCGGCTCTTGCCAGGGCTGCCGCTATGACCCCAGAGCGCGATGAGGAAATACATCGGCACCAGCATCATTTCCCAGAAAAAGAAGAACAGGAACAGGTCGATGGCCAGGAACACACCGACCACGCCGCCGAGGATCCACATCAGGTTGAGGTGGAAGAAGCCGACGCGGTTCTGGATCTCGTTCCACGAGCAGAGCACCGACAGGACGCCGAGCAGACCGGTGAGGGTGACCATCAGCACCGACAGGCCGTCCATCGCCAGATGGATGCTGATGCCGAAGCGCTCGATCCAGCGTACCTGGAATTCGTGGGCCCAACGTGGCTCGGCACCCGGCGCAGGCGCCAGGCTGAAGTCACCGGTGCCCCACAGCCACAGGCCGAGGCCGAACAGCAGGGACATGGTCAGCAGCGCGATCCAGCGCGGCAGGGTTCCGCCGAAGCGCTCCGCCTGCCAGCACAACAGGCCGCCGATAAAGGGGATCAGGATTAGCCAAGGCAGAATCATGACGGGCGAGTTTCCTTAGAAAAAGTATTCGGGATCATCGGTCAGGCCAGCAGCACGGCGGCGAGCACCAGCACGGCGCCCCCGGCGATGGAGATGGCGTACCAGCGCAGATGCCCGGTTTCGCTGCGGCTCAGTACGCCATGACCACCACGCGCCAGGCGCGGGACGATGCCGATGGCACCGTCGATCGGGTCACGGGCGAGCACCCGGCAGAAGAACAGGTAGGGCTGCACGAAAATCTTGTCGTAAAGCCAGTCGAAGCCCCAGGCGGCGAACCACCAGGCCGACAGGAAACGACCCGGCGCGCTGCTGGCGACGGCGTTCACAAAACTGCGCTTGCCGAGGAACAGCATGGCGGCCAGCAGGATACCGGCCAGGGCGATGCAGCCCGAGACGATTTCCAGGCTGTGCTTGGCTTCGCCACCGGCATGGCCGGCGCTCTGTGGCAACACGCCAGCCAGCGGCGGGGTGATCCAGGCGCCGATGAAGGTCGACAGCACGATCAGCACGATCAGGGGCAGGTTGTGGGCGATGCCATGACCGGCATGGGCGTCGGTCTTCTGCTCGCCGTGGAAGGCGATGAAGATCAGCCGGAAGGTGTAGATCGAGGTCATGAAGGCGCCCAGCAGGCCGGCGTAGAGCAGGCCGGAATTACCGCTGGCGAAGGCTTCCCAGAGAATCTCGTCCTTGGAGTAGAAGCCCACGGTGATCAGCGGCAGCGCCGCCAGGGCCGAGCCGCCGACGATGAAGCTGGCATAGGCCAACGGCAGCTTCTTCCACAGGCCGCCCATCTTGAAGATGTTCTGCTCGTGGTGGCAGGCGTGAATCACCGAGCCGGAGGCGAGGAACAGCAGCGCCTTGAAGAAGGCGTGGGTCATCAGGTGGAAGATCGCCGCGTCCCAGGCGCCAACGCCCAGGGCCAGGAACATGTAGCCGATCTGGCTCATGGTCGAGTAGGCGAGGATGCGCTTGATGTCGGTCTGTACCAAGGCGGCGAAACCCGCCAGCACCAGGGTCACACCACCCACGATGCCGACCAGCTCGAGAATCTCCGGGGTCAACAGGAACAGGCCATTGGTACGGGCGATCAGGTAGACGCCCGCGGTGACCATGGTGGCGGCGTGGATCAGTGCGGAAACCGGGGTCGGGCCGGCCATGGCGTCGGCCAGCCAGGTCTGCAGGGGCAGCTGGGCGGATTTACCGACCGCGCCGCCGAGCAGCATCAGGGTCGCCAGCCACAGCCAGGTGTCGCCGGCTGCGTACTTCTGCGGGGCCAGCACCATCAGCTCCTGGATGTTCAGGGTACCGAGGTTGAGGAACAGCAGGAACAGGCCGATCATCAGGAACACGTCGCCGATACGGGTGACGATGAACGCCTTCAGCGCCGCGTTACCGTTGGGCACGTGCTTGTAGTAGAAGCCGATCAGCAGGTACGAGCACAGGCCCACGCCTTCCCACCCGAAGAACAGGGTCATCAGGTTGTCGCCCAGCACCAGCAGCAGCATGCTGAAGATGAACAGGTTGGTGTAGGAGAGGAAACGCGAGTAACCCTCTTCACCACGCATGTACCAACTGGCGAACATGTGGATCAGGAAGCCCACGCCGGTGACCACGCCGAGCATGGTCAGCGACAGGCCGTCCAGGTACAGGGTGAAGCTCGGCGCCAGGCCGTCGACGCTCATCCACTGCCACAGGGTCTGGGTGTAAACGCCGTCTGCCGGTGGCGCGACGTTGAACTGCCACATGATCCAGGCGGTGGTCAGGGCCGACAGGCCGACCGAGCCGACACCGACGACGGCGGCAGCGCCTTCGCTCAGGCGACCGCGGGAAAAGGCCAGGATGAACCAGCCGATCAGTGGGAACAGTAGGGTCAGGAATAAGAGGTTCATCCGCGCATCTCGCTGGCTGCGTCGATATCGAGGGTGTGGAAGCGGCGATACAGCTGCAGCAGGATCGCCAGGCCGATGCTCGCTTCGGCGGCGGCCAGGGCGATGACCAGAATGAACATGATCTGCCCGTCAGCCTGGCCCCAGCGCGCACCGGCGACCACGAAGGCGAGGGCGGCGGCGTTCATCATCACTTCCAGGCTCATCAGCACGAACAGGATGTTGCGGCGCACCATCAGGCCGACCAGGCCGAGACTGAACAGCACGCCGGCCAGCGCCAGGCCGTGCTCCATTGGAATACCGTTCATGGCGTAGCATCCTTGATGTCGTTACGACCCAGGTGATAGGCGGCGACCAGTGCGGCCAGCAGCAGCATGGACGCCAGCTCGACGGCCAGCAGATAAGGGCCGAACAGGTGAATGCCCACGGCCTTGGCATCGACCGTGGTGTGGCCGATGGTGGCGCCGCTCGGTACGGCGAACAGCACGTACAGCAGCTGACCCAGCAGCAGCGCCGAGAGCAGCGCCGGGCCGATCCAGATGCCCGGGGTCAGCCAGGTGCGTTCCTGCTGTACCGAGGCTGGGCCGAGGTTGAGCATCATCACCACGAACACGAACAGCACCATGATGGCGCCGGCGTAGACGATGATCTCCAGGGCACCGGCGAACGGCGCGCCGAGGCTGAAGAACACCATGGATACGGCGAGCAGCGAGATGATCAGGTAAAGCAGGGCGTGCACCGGGTTCTTGCCGGTGATCACGCCAAAGGTCGAGGCAACCGCGACCCCTGCGGAGAAGTAGAAGGCGAATTCCATTATGGCAACAACCCCTTGACGTTGATCGGCTCGGCTTCGTCCTGCGCGGCGCCTTTCGGCTTGCCGGCGATGGCCATGCCGGCCACGCGATAGAAGTTGTAGTCCGGGTTCTTGCCGGGGCCGGAGATCAGCAGGTCTTCCTTCTCGTACACCAGGTCCTGACGCTTGAACTCGCCCATTTCGAAATCCGGGGTGAGCTGGATCGCGGTGGTCGGGCAGGCTTCCTCGCACAGGCCGCAGAAGATGCAGCGCGAGAAGTTGATGCGGAAGAAGTCCGGGTACCAGCGGCCGTCTTCGGTTTCCGCCTTTTGCAGCGAAATGCAGCCCACCGGGCAGGCCACGGCGCACAGGTTGCAGGCTACGCAGCGTTCTTCGCCATCGGGGTCGCGGGTCAGTACGATGCGGCCGCGGTAGCGCGGCGGCAGGTAGACCTGTTCTTCCGGGTATTGCAGGGTGTCGCGCTTGCGAAAGCCATGGCCGAAGACCATTACCAGGCTGCGCAATTGCGTGCCGGTGCCGACCAGCACATCCCAAATGTATTTGAGCATCTCGTTTCTCCTTACTGGGCCGTGGCCAGCACGACGGCGCCGGTCACCAGCAGGTTGATCAGGGTCAGCGGCAGGCAGAACTTCCAGCTGAAGGCCATGACCTGGTCATACCGCGGGCGCGGAATGGAAGCGCGCAGCAGGATGAAGATCATGATGAAGAAGCAGGTCTTGATCGCGAACCAGAAGAACGGGATCTGCGGCAGGATGCCGAACGGACCGTGCCAGCCACCGAAGAACAGGGTTACCAGCAGCGCGGAGATGGTCACGATGCCGATGTATTCACCGACGAAGAACATGCCCCATTTCATGCCGGCGTATTCGATGTGGTAACCGTCGGCCAGCTCCTGCTCCGCTTCCGGCTGGTCGAAGGGGTGACGGTGCGTCACGGCCACGCCGGCGATGAAGAAGGTACAGAAACCAAAGAACTGCGGAATGATGAACCACAGGTTCTGCGCCTGGTAATCGACGATGTCGCGCATGTTGAACGAGCCGACCTGGGCAACGATGCCCATCAGCGCCAGGGCCAGGAACACCTCGTAGGAGATGGTCTGGGCCGAGGCACGCAGGCTGCCGAGCAGGGCGAACTTGTTGTTGCTCGACCAGCCGGCGAACAGCACGGCGTATACCGACAGGCCAGCCATGGCGAAGAAGAACAGGATGCCGATGTTCAGGTCCGCCACGCCCCAGTTGGGGGTGATCGGGATGATCGCGAAGGCCACCAGCATGGCGCCCATGGCGATGATCGGCGCCAGGGTGAAAATCAGCTTGTCGGCGAACGGCGGCGTCCAGTCCTCCTTGAAGAACATCTTCAGCATGTCCGCAGCGAGCTGGAACATGCCGAACGGGCCGACCCGGTTCGGGCCGTAGCGATCCTGCCACCAGCCAAGCAGGCGGCGTTCGACGAAGCTCAGCAGCGCCCCGGTAACCACCACCGCCAGCAGAATGACGATGGCCTTGAGCACTTCCTGGATGATGTCGAGCAACTGCGGGGTCAGCCAACTCATTGCGCGGCCTCCCCGATATTGGTGACGGACGCGCCGGCGATGGCAGCCGGAATGCCTGCCAGACCGACCGGCAAGCCGACTAGGCCGATGCCCAGCTCTTCGCTGACGCGCAGCGGCAGGCGCAGGCTCTGACCGTTGACGCTCAGTTGCAGCAGGGCGCCGTCGCTGACGCCGAGGCGATCGGCTTCATCCTTGGCCAGCGTCACGTAGGCCTCGGGCGTGCGCTCGGCGATCGGCGCGGCGCGCGAGGACATTTCCTCGCTGCCGAACAGATGGTGCAGCGGCACGGCCTGCCAGGTGCCCTGGGCCGGGTTGAAGGCCGTCGGTGCGCTGAACCAGCCCAGGCTTGCGCCTTTGGCTTCGATCAGGCGTACGCCGGGGTCGCCGGCACGCAGGTGACCACCGACTTCGTCCTGGAACTTGTTCCAGGCCTGAGGCGAGTTCCAGCCTGGCGACCAGGCGAACGGGATCTGCTGACGGTCTTCCTTGCTGCCCGAGTAGCCTTCCATGGAGAAGGCAAAGGCGCTGTCCTTGTCCTGGGGCTGACGCGGCTCGTGCACGCTGATATTGGCGCGCATGGCGGTACGACCGCTGTAGCGATGCGGTTCGCGGGCCAGCTTGAGGCCCTTGATGCGGAACGAGGCGCTTGGCGCGGCATCACGAATGCCGGCCAGCTGCGCGGAGCTTTCGGCGCAGGCAGCGGTGATCTGGTCGAGCTGGGTCCAGTCGACGACGCGATTGTGCAGCGTGCTGTGCAGCGCGTGCAGCCAGCGCCAGCCTTCGCGCACCAGAATGTTGGCGTCGTAGTAGGACGGGTCATAGACCTGGAAGAAACGCTGGGCGCGGCCTTCCTGGCTGACCAGGGTGCCGTCACCTTCGGCGAAGCTGGCAGCCGGCAGCAGCAGGTGCGCCTTGGCGGTGGTGGCAGTGCTCTGGTGATCGGCGACGATCACCACCTTGGCGGCGGCCAGGGCAGCGTCCACACGGGCGGCATCGGCGCGGTGATAGAGATCGTTCTCCAGTACTACCAGAGCGTCGGCCTGACCGGAGGTCAGCGCTTCGAGGGCGTCGTCCAGGCTGTTGCCGGCGAACTGCTCACCCATCAGCAGGGCCATGCCCATGCTGTTGGCTTCCGGCACCACCAGGCTGATGGAACCATTCTTCTCGCGGTTCTTCAGGGCGCTGGCGATGTTCGCAGCGGCCTCGATCAGCGCACGATTGCCCAGCGAGGCGCCGGAGACGATCAGCGGGCGCTTGGCGCCCACCAGCGCCTCGGCGATGCGTTGCACCAGCTCGCTGGCCTCGGCTTCCAGGCCTTCGACGGCCGGGGCGCTCGGGTCGATAGCGTGGGCCACCGCGAAACCGATGCGCGCCAGGTCATCGGGCGCGGCGTGTACGCACTGCTCGGCGACGTCGTCGAGGCGAGTGGCGGTGACGCTGGCGATGAACAGCGGGTTGAGCGCGTGTTGGGCGACGTTCTGCACGGCGGCCATGTGCCAATCCTGGATCTTCGCACCAGCGGCGATTTCGGTGGCCTTGCCCTTGACCGACTGGCGCAGGGCCAGGGCGACGCGGGCGGCGGTCTGGGTGAGGTCTTCACCGAGTACGAACACGGCGTCGTGGCTTTCGATATCGCGCAGGGTTGGCACCGGCAGCGGGCCGTTCTGCAGCACGTCGCGGATCAGGCCGATGTTGGCCTGCTCGGGCGCGGCGATACCGGAGTAGAAGTTGCCAGCGCCGACCAGCTCGCGCAGGGCGAAGTTGCCCTCCAGGCTGGCACGCGGCGAACCGATACCGATCACCTTGCGGCCCTTGAGCAGGGCCGCGGCCTGATCCAGCGCGGCGTCCAGGCCCATCTTCATCTTGCTGAGCATCATCACCGGCTGACGCGGACGGTCTTCACGGTTGGCGTAGCCATAGCCGAAGCGGCCACGGTCGCACAGGAAGTACTGGTTCACCGAGCCGTTGAAGCGGTTCTCGATGCGGCGTACTTCGCCATAGCGCTCGCCCGGGCTGGTGTTGCAGCCACTGGAGCAGCCATGGCAGATGCTTGGGGCGAACTGCATGTCCCACTTGCGGTTGTAGCGCTCGGAGTGGGTCTTGTCGGTAAACACACCGGTCGGGCAGACCTCGACCAGGTTGCCGGAGAATTCGCTTTCCAGGGTGCCGTCTTCGACGCGGCCGAAGTACACGTTGTCGTGTGCGCCGTAGACGCCCAGATCGGTGCCGCCGGCGTAATCCTTGTAGTAACGCACGCAGCGATAGCAGGCGATGCAGCGGTTCATCTCATGGGCGATGAACGGGCCGAGCTCCTGATTCTGGTGAGTGCGCTTGCTGAACCGATAGCGACGGGCGTTGTGGCCGGTCATCACCGTCATGTCCTGCAGGTGGCAATGGCCGCCTTCCTCGCAGACCGGGCAGTCGTGCGGGTGGTTGGTCATCAGCCACTCGACGACGCTCTTGCGAAAGGCCACGGCCTCTTCGTCGTCGATGGAAATCCAGCTGTTGTCGGTGGCCGGCGTCATGCAGGACATGACCAGGCGGCCGCGCTTGTCGTTTTCGTCGCTGTACTGCTTCACCGCGCACTGGCGGCAGGCGCCAACGCTGCCGAGCGCCGGGTGCCAGCAGAAGTAGGGGATGTCGAGACCAAGGGACAGACAGGCCTGCAGCAGGTTGTCCGCACCATCGACTTCGAGATCTTTGCCGTCTACGTGGATAGTGGCCATTTTTCTTCAGTCTTCGTTTGCCCGCTCGAAAGCGGACGGGCTAAGGGAATTCTTGTCTTTGCCTGGGCCGGACGGCGCCATCGCGCCCACTCGTCCGGCCATCGGGCCTATACCGCGTGTGCCGCTACCGGCGGCTGCGGCGCAGTGGCGCCCACACCGGCTTCGAACTCTTCACGGAAATACTTGATCGCGCTGCCCAGTGGCTCCACGGCGCCCGGTGCGTGAGCACAGAAGGTCTTGCCGGGGCCGAGGAAATTGACCAGGCCGAGCAGGGTGTCGATGTCCTCGCGGGTGCCCTGCTTGCGCTCCAGGGCGCGGAGGATCTTCACGCTCCACGGCAGGCCGTCGCGGCACGGTGTGCACCAACCGCAGGATTCGCGGGCGAAGAACTCTTCCATGTTGCGTAGCAGCGAGACCATGTTCACCGTGTTGTCGATGGCCAGGGCCAGGCCGGTACCCATGCGGGTGCCGACCTTGGCGATGCCGGCGGCGTACATCGAGGCCTCGAGGTGCTCGGGCAGCAGGAAACCGGTGCCGGCGCCGCCAGGCTGCCAGGCCTTGAGGGTGTAGCCGTCGCGCATGCCGCCGGCGCAGTCCTCGAACAGCTCGCGGGCGCTGATACCGAACGGCAGCTCCCAGATCCCCGGGTTCTTGACCTTGCCGGAGAAGCCCATCAGCTTGGTGCCGTGGTCTTCGCTGCCTTCGCGTGCCAGGGATTTGTACCAGTCGACGCCGTTGCCGATGATCGACGGCACGTTGCACAGGGTTTCGACGTTGTTGACGCAGGTCGGCTTGCCCCACACGCCCACCGCAGCGGGGAAGGGCGGCTTGGCGCGCGGGTTGGCGCGACGGCCTTCCAGGGAGTTGATCAGCGCGGTTTCTTCACCGCAGATGTATCGCCCGGCGCCGGTGTGCACGAACAGCTCGAAATCGAAACCGCTGCCCAGGATGTTCTTGCCCAGCAGGCCCGCTGCCTTGGCTTCCTCGATGGCGCGATTGAGGTTGGCGGCGGCGTCGACGTACTCGCCACGCAGGAAGATGTAGCCGCGATACGCCTTGAGCGCCCGGGCGCTGATCAGCATGCCTTCCACCAGCAGGTGCGGCAGCTGTTCCATCAGCATGCGGTCCTTCCAGGTGTTGGGCTCCATCTCGTCCGCGTTGCACAGCAGATAGCGGATGTTCAGCGACTCGTCATTGGGCATCAGGCCCCACTTCACGCCGGTGGGGAAGCCCGCGCCACCGCGGCCCTTGAGGCCGGAATCCTTGACCGTCTGCACGATGTCGGCCTGGGCCATCTCGGCCAAGGCCTTGCGGGCGGCGGCATAACCGTTCTTCCGCTGGTATTCGTCGAGCCATACGGGCTGGGCGTCGTCGCGCAGGCGCCAGGTCAGCGGATGGGTCTCTTCGCTGCGGGCGATGCGGTTGGCCGGGCCGAAGGAGGTCAGCAGGTTGGAGCTGCGGCTGGTCATTGGAAGTTCTCCAGCAGTTGCGCCACGCCTTCGGGCTGCACGTCGCCAAAGGTTTCGTCGTCGATCATCATCGCCGGGGCCTTGTCGCAGTTGCCCAGGCAGCACACCGGCAGCAGGGTGAAGCGGCCGTCGGCGGTGGTCTGGCCGGGCACGATGCCCAGTTCGGCCTTGATGCTGCCCAGCACGTTCTCGTGGCCACCGATAAAGCAGGTCATGCTGTCGCATACACGGATGATGTGACGGCCGACGGGCTGGCGGAAAATCTGGCTATAGAAGGTGGCGACACCTTCGACGTCGCTGGCCGGGATGCCGAGAATCGCGCCGATAGCATCGGCGGCGCCGTCCGGCACCCAGCCGCGTTCCTTCTGCACGATCTTCAGGGCTTCGATGGACGCTGCACGCGGGTCCTCGTAGTGGTGCATCTCGTGCTCGATGGCCGAGCGCTCGGTTTCACTGAGGGCAAAACGGTCGGTCTGAATCATGTTCATGGTGTTCTCCTCAGCGATCCACGTCGGCCATGACGAAGTCGATACTGCCCAGGTACGCGATCAGGTCGGCAACCATGCTGCCGCGGATCACCGAAGGGATCTGCTGCAGGTGGGCGAAGCTCGGCGTGCGGATGCGCGTGCGGTAGCTCATGGTGCTGCCGTCGCTGGTCAGGTAGTAGCTGTTGATACCCTTGGTCGCTTCGATCATCTGGAAGCTTTCGTTGGCCGGCATGACCGGGCCCCAGGAAACTTGCAGGAAGTGGGTAATCAGGGTTTCGATGTGCTGCAGCGTGCGCTCTTTCGGCGGCGGCGTGGTCAGCGGGTGATCCGCCTTGTACGGGCCTTCCGGCATGTTGCGCAGGCACTGATCGATGATCCTGATGCTCTGCCGCATCTCCTCGACGCGCACCATGCAGCGGTCGTAGGCGTCGCCGTTGGCGGCCAGCGGCACTTCGAACTCGAAGTTCTCGTAGCCGGAGTAGGGGCGCGCCTTGCGTAGGTCGAAATCGCAGCCAGTGGAACGCAGGCCGGCACCGGTGGTGCCCCATTCCAGCGCTTCCTTGGTGTTGTACTGGGCCACACCGATGGTACGGGCCTTGAGGATGCTGTTCTTCAGTGCAGCCTTCTCGTACTCGTCGAGGCGCTTGGGCAGCCAGTCGACGAATTCCTTGACCAGCTTGTCCCAGCCGCGCGGCAGGTCGTGGGCGACACCACCGATGCGATACCAGGCCGGGTGCAGGCGGAAACCGGTGATGGCTTCGATCACCTTGTAGGCGCGCTGGCGGTCGGTGAAGGTGAAGAACACCGGGGTCATGGCGCCCACGTCCTGGATGTAGGTACCCAGGAACAGCAGGTGGCTGGTGATGCGGAAGAACTCGGCCATCATGATGCGGATGGTGTCGACCTTCTGTGGCACCTTGATACCGGCGAGCTTCTCGACCGAGAGCACGTAGGGCAGGTTGTTCATCACCCCGCCGAGGTAGTCAATACGGTCGGTGTAGGGGATGAAGCTGTGCCAGCTCTGGCGCTCGGCCATCTTCTCGGCACCGCGGTGGTGATAACCGATTTCCGGCACGCAATCGAGGATCTCTTCACCGTCCAGCTGCAGGATGATACGGAACGCACCGTGGGCGGACGGGTGGTTGGGGCCGAGGTTGAGGAACATGTAGTCCTCGTTCTCGCTGTGGCGTTTCATGCCCCAGTCTTCGGGATTGAAGCGCGCGGCCTCTTCCTCGAGCTGCTGCTTGGCCAGGGTCAGGCTGAACGGATCGAATTCGGTGGCGCGCGCCGGGTAGTCCTTGCGCAGCGGGTGACCTTCCCAGGTCGGCGGCATCATGATGCGCGTCAGGTGCGGGTGGCCAGTGAAGTGGATGCCGTACAGGTCCCACACTTCGCGCTCGTACCAGTTGGCGTTCGGCCAGATGCTGGTCACGGACGGCAGATTGAGGTCGCCCTCGCGCAGCGCCACCTTGATCATCACGTCGCTGTTACGCTCCAGCGACATGAGGTGATAGAACACGGTGAAATCGGCGTCCGGCAGGCCGCGACGCTGGGTGCGCAGGCGCTCGTCGACGCCGTGCAGGTCATACAGCATGACGTAGGGACGGGTGGTCTGGCGCAGGAAGCGCAGCACTTCTACGAGCTTGTCGCGGCCGACCCAGATCACCGGCATGCCGGTGCGGGTGGCCTGCAGCGTGAAGCTGTCGGCGCCAAAACGGGATTGAAGCTCAACGACGACGTCTTGGTCGTCCGCCTTGTACGGCGCAATGGACACGATGGTGTCTGCAGTCATGGTCTCGATCGCTATCGGTCAACGGTGAGAGTGAGTCCGGCTCTATAAGGAGGCAGGACTCAGACTTCGTCAGGGGAACGCAGGTTGGTAACCGCAATACGCTGCTCGCGGCGCTGTTCTTTCTGGGAAGGCATCTCGGCGCGGTAAACGCCTTGATCGCCAACGACCCAGGACAGCGGGCGGCGCTCCTGACCGATGGATTCCTGCAACAGCATCAGGCCTTGCAGGAACGCCTCGGGGCGGGGCGGGCAACCGGGAATGTAGACGTCGACGGGAAGGAACTTGTCGACACCCTGAACGACCGAATAGATGTCGTACATACCGCCGGAATTGGCGCACGAGCCCATGGAAATGACCCACTTGGGTTCGAGCATCTGCTCATAGAGACGCTGAATGACCGGCGCCATCTTGATGAAGCAGGTGCCGGCGATGACCATGAAGTCGGCCTGGCGTGGGGATGCACGGATTACCTCGGCACCGAATCGCGCGACGTCGTGCGGCGCGGTGAACGCGGTGGTCATTTCCACGTAGCAGCAGGAAAGCCCGAAGTTGTACGGCCACAGGGAGTTCTTGCGACCCCAGTTCACCGCACCACTGAGAACATCCGAGAGTTTCCCCATGTAGATGTTCTTGTGCACTTCGTCTTCTAGCTGTTGGTCGGTAACGACCTCCCGCTTGCCGATCGGGTATTGCTCGTTGGGAGCATCCGGATCGATCCGAGTGAGTTTGTATTGCATCGCCAAAGCCTCATTGTTTCAGCTTCGCCTGCCGAGCCTTACGACTCTCGGGTGCCCAATCCAGCGCACCGATACGCCAAAGGTAGACAAGACCTGCCAACAGAATGTTTATGAAAACGGCTGCTTCGATGAAGCCGGCCCAGCCGCTTTCGCGAACGGAGACGGCCCAGGCGAAGAGAAAGAGGGCTTCGACGTCGAAGATCACGAAGAGCATCGCGACCAGATAGAATTTGGCGGACAGGCGCAGACGCGCGCTGCCGGTGGGAAGCATGCCCGATTCGAAGGGCTCGTTCTTGCTGCGCCCCCAGGCTTTGCTGCCCAGCAGGCTGGATACACCCATCATGAAGGCACAGAGGCCAACGACGCCCAGCAGAAAAACGGCCAACGCCCAGTTATGGGACAGGGAACTGCTTGCTTCCAGCATGCCGGGGCTCCTCAGGCAAGGAACGGCTTAACGCACGATTTAAAATTATGGCAAGGCATTAAGCGCCTTGAATCAATTCGCATAATGTTATGCCTGTATTTGGTGTAAGTAAATTTTTCAGTACAAAAAAATAATAAAACGTCGCATGTCTGCAATCAGCCCGTTTTCAGAAAGCCACGCAAATCAAGGAGCTACAAAACAAGGCGGAAACTTCGGCTGCGCGGGGAAGTTATATGTAGTGGAAAGTAAAACTCGCTTCAATGGGAATATATGTCATTTGAGAATGTATTCTTTTAACGCTTCTCCAAGCGGCTCGTCTCGATAACTGGCGCCTTTAAAGCTGGGCGCCTTAGTTGCCAATAAAAAAGCCCCGGCATCGCTGCCGGGGCCGAGGCTCGAAACGTGTGCTCGGGCGGGCGCCAGTTCTCAGTGGAACTGGTTCATGGTGTTGTCCTTGCCGCCAGCCTTCAGAGCCGCTTCACCGGCGAAGTACTCCTTGTGGTTGTCGCCGATATCCGAACCCGCCATGTTCTGGTGCTTGACGCAGGCGATGCCCTGACGGATCTCCTGACGCTGCACGCCCTTGACGTAGGCCAGCATGCCCTGGTCGGCGAAGTAGCCCTTGGCCAGGTTGTCGGTGGACAGCGCAGCGGTGTGGTAGGTCGGCAGGGTGATCAGGTGGTGGAAGATGCCGGCATTGGCCGAACCGTCGCGCTGGAAGGTGCGGATCTTCTCGTCGGCAACCTGGGCCAGTTCGGTTTCGTCGTACTCGGCGCTCATCAGCTTGGCGCGATCGTAGGCCGATACATCCTTGCCATCGGCAACGAAGGCATCGAACACCTGCTGGCGGAAGCTCAGGGTCCAGTTGAACGACGGGCTGTTGTTGTAGACCAGCTTGGCGTTGGGGATCACTTCGCGAACGCGATCGACCATGGCCTTGATCTGGCCGACATGGGGCTTCTCGGTTTCGATCCAGATCATGTCCGCGCCGTTCTGCAGCGAGGTGATGCTGTCCAGTACGCAGCGATCCTCGCCGGTGCCCTTGCGGAACTGGAACAGGTTGGACGGCAGGCGTTTGGGGCGCAGCAGCTTGCCTTCACGGTTGATCACCACGTCGCCGTTCTTCAGTTCGGCCGGGCTGATTTCGTCGCAATCCAGGAACGAGTTGTACTGGTCGCCCAGGTCGCCCGGCTCGCTGGTCACGGCGATCTGCTTGGTGAGGCCGGCACCCAGGGAATCAGTACGGGCGACGATCACGCCGTCGTCCACGCCCAGCTCGAGGAAGGCGTAGCGCACCGCGTTGATCTTGGCGAGGAAGTCGGCATGGGGCACGGTGACCTTGCCGTCCTGGTGGCCGCACTGCTTCTCATCGGAGACCTGATTCTCGATCTGGATGCAGCAGGCGCCGGCTTCGATCATCTTCTTGGCGAGCAGGTAGGTGGCCTCGGGGTTGCCGAAACCGGCATCGATGTCGGCGATGATCGGTACCACATGGGTTTCGAAATTGTCGATCTGCGCCTGGATCTCGCTCTGTTTGCCACGATCGCCCGACTCGCGGGCCGCATCGAGGGCGCTGAACAGCAGGTCCAGCTCACGGGCGTCGGCCTGGCGCAGGAAGGTGTACAGCTCTTCGATCAGTGCTGCGACCGCGGTCTTCTCGTGCATGGATTGATCCGGCAGCGGGCCGAAATCGGAACGCAGCGCGGCGATCATCCAGCCGGACAGGTACAGGTAACGCTTGTTGGTGGTCTTGAGGTGCTTCTTGATGGAAATCAGTTTCTGCTGGCCGATGAAGCCATGCCAGCAGCCCAGCGACTGGGTGTAGACGGACGAGTCGGCGTCGTACTCGGCCATGTCCTTGCGCATGATGGCCGCGGTGTACTTGGCTACATCCAGGCCAGTCTTGAAGCGGTTCTGGGCGCGCATACGAGCGACGGATTCCGGGTTGATAGCGCTCCAGCTGCTGCCAGCGGCTTCTTTCAGGGCGGCAACGGCTTTGATGTCGTTTTCGTAAGCTGACATGGTCAATCCTTCAAGTGTGTGTTTGGTCGAGCACCGGGCATCGCGCATGGAAGCGCAGGCTCGGCGCGAGCTCACCGCAGACGTTGAGAGGAAACCGGAAAGAGGAGGGCCGTGGCCGGGTGGACGAAGCGCATCGCGTGCCCGCCGCCGGGTAGGCGAGCGGTAGTGCGTGCAGGCCCGTGGACGCCCTTGGCACTGTGCCGTTCGATGCGTGAAACGCTTCCCCGTCCCTCAGGACAACCTCGTTCCAGTCGCCATCTCGTCGAGCTGCCTTGTGGGCGTAACAACACGAATCGATCCCTGCGGTGCGCGGAGACTGACCCGGAGGTTCCGTTTCCAGAACCCCTGATTAGCGGGAGCGAGGCCATCATGCGACCGACGAAAATGTTCGTCAATCGTTTTTGTAGTGTTTTTTTATGAGTACTACATAAGTCTTAGATCGACCGTATGGTCACGTTTTACGGGGCTTTCAGTCGATCACCTCGACCTTCACGCGCATGCTCATGTCGTCGCGGCCTTCGGTCGAGTAGCGGCGCAGAACGCCACTGCGGTCGGCCTGACTCTGCTCGCTGCTGCCGCCGATGGTTATCCACTCGCCGAGCCGTCCGCTGACCCGGGTGTCGGCTTGCTGGATGTCGATAACGCCGGGTTGCTGCTGGCTGACCCGGTCACGGTTGCTGCTGATATCCAGGTGCACGATCTCGCCCGCCAGGCTGGCAGTGACGTAAAAGCCCTGGGTGACGTTGCGGTACTCGGTGTTGTTGTACACCTGGCCGTAAGGGCCGCGGCTGCTGGTGGTCACCGGCACGCTCTGGCCAACCTGGATCAGCGCCGGGTAACCCTCGCTGGTCTGCACCTGCTGCGTGCCGCCGCCGCGGCTGTCGGTGCTGCGGCGAATGATGCGCGCTTGGTCGCGACCGTCGACTTCGCCACGGCCGATTTCCACGCGGCCGTTGCCGGCGCTGATGCTGCCGTCGACCCCGTAACCCCGGTCGTCGCGGTAGGTCGATTCGCTGGTGTCGACGCTGATCAGCAAGCGCCGCGGCTGAGTGTCGAGCTGGCCGAGCAGGGCGCGCACCTCCTCGATCTTCGCTGGCGACGCATTCACGATCAACTGGTTGCCGTAGGCACTCACCCGCCCGTCGTTACCGAGCGCCGATTGCACCACGGGCAGCAGGTCGCCTGCGGTGCGGTAGTTGAGTGGAATGACTTCGGTGGCGGCCAGCGCCGAGAGGCTGAGCGCGAGCAGGGCGGCGCCGAGAACGTGTCGCTTCATGGCAGAAAGCTCTTCATGGCAATAAATCTCTTCATAGCAGAAAACTTCGCAAGTCAGGATCGGTGATGCTGGTATCCCAGGTCTGGTCGAATAGCCGCTGTAACTGGCGAACACGAGCGGCGTCCTGGTAATTCGCATAGCCGCCGAACTGATCCGGCTCCGTGCGCATCAGCACGCCCTGGTCGTCAGCCAGCAGAAAGGCGCCCTCAGGAACAGGGTAATCAGGATGGCAGCGGCGAATGTGCAGGTAGCTGGGCAGTTTTCGCGACAGGGCGATGAGTCTGTGCCCGTCACGAACCGCGCGGCTGCTGTCGCACACCAGGATGCGCAGGCTGCTGTGGCGATGGCGCAACAGAAAATCGCTACAGGCTGCGTGAATGCTGCTGTGATGGTAGAGCCAGGGTTCGAGATCGGGGCTGTAGAGGCATAGCGTGCGCCTGGCCTGCTGCATCATCGCCAGGGCGTGGCTGCGGGCCTGGTCGGGCAGGCTGAAACGCTGCACGGCCGACTCGCTGCCGAGCACGAAGGGTGCCGGCTCCCAGGCGGCCGGCTGTGGCAGGGGGCTGTCCGGGTTGTGCAGGGTAAAACGCCCAGGCGATTCGAACTCGATGGGCTCGAGATCGGCGGGCGTGTGTTCGTCGTTCATGCTGACCTCTGTGGCACCGGTGTGCCACGGCTGAGATCAGCTGCTGCGCACCATGTCGACGTGAGGGATACCGGCTTCCAGGTACTCCTCGCTCACTACAGTGAAGCCCAGCTTTTCATAGAACGGCGTCGCCTGCACCTGGGCGCTGAGCATTTGCTGGCTCAGGCCACGTTTTTGCGCTTCGGCGATCACCGCCTGCAGCAGGGCTTCACCGACCTTCAGGCCGCGCCAGTCCTTGAGCACCGCTACCCGGCCAATCTGGCCGTCGGCGAGCAGGCGTGCCGTACCGATCGGGTAGTCGCCTTCGCAGGCGAGAAAATGCACGGCATCACTGTCTTCGGCGTCCCATTCCAGTTCAGGCGGCACGGCCTGTTCAGCGACGAAGACGGTTTCGCGGATGCGATGCAGCTCTTCGTAATCCTTGTGCCAGTCGGCGATGCGTACGTGCAGGTCATTCATCGGCAGCAAACTCCAGGCTTCCTTGCTTGGCCAGTTCGAGCACCAGCTCGCGGGCCTCGTCGTTGCCCAGCCATGGGCCGAGGTTCTCCAGATGCAGGGCGTCGGCCGAGCAGATCATCTTCAACAATTCGCGCAGGCTGGCGGAGACCAGGCGGCTTTGCCCGCTGGCGAACAGTACCAGGCCATCGCCGACTTCCGACCAGGCCAGGCGCGCGCTTGGGTTGCGAACCAGAATGGCGCCATCCTCGAGCTGATCGAGGAAGCCGTCCTCGTCGATCTCGATGCCTTCGACCAGTTCCGGGTACTTGGGCTCGGTCATGAACTGGCCGAACCAGGTCATCAGCAGGCGCTCGTCGCTCATGTGCTCGGCGAGCAGCGCCTTGAGGCGCTCGAGGGCGTCACGCTGAATCTCGTGCGGGTCGCTGGTCGGCGCGGTGCCGGCGTCGCTGTAACGCGTTTCGTCCGGCAGGAACTGGCCAAGGAAGTCAGTGAAATGGGTCAGAACTTCGGCCGCGCTGGGTGCGCGGAAACCCACGGAATAAGTCATGCAATCGTCCTCGGCGGTGCCACAGTGGGCCAGGAGCGGCGGCAGATAGAGCATATCGCCGGGCTCGAGCACCCATTCTTCAGTTTGATCGAATTGAGCCAGGATCTTCATGTCCAGATCCGGCAACAGCGGGCTTTGGGCGTCGCACATCTGGCCGATCTGCCAGCGGCGCCGGCCATGGGCCTGCAGCAGGAATACGTCGTAGTTGTCGAAATGCGGGCCAACGCCGCCACCTGGCGTGGCGAAGCTGATCATCACGTCGTCGATCCGCCACTTGGGCAGGAACTTGAATTGCTCCAGCAGTTCGGCAACATCGGGCACGAACTGGTCGACGGCCTGCACCAGCAGGGTCCAGTCACGCTCCGGCAGATCGGCGAACGCATCCTCGGCGAATGGGCCGCGGCGAACCTCCCACGGGGTTTCGCCGTGTTCGAGCACCAGGCGCGACTCGACTTCTTCCTCGAGGGCCAGGCCAGCCAGTTCATCGGGAGAAATCGGGCTCTCGAAATCGGCGATGGCCTGGCGCACCAGCAAGGGCTTCTTCTGCCAGTAGTCGCGCAGGAACTCGCGTGCGCTCAGGCCACCCAATAGCTGAAGAGGAGCATCAGGATTCATGTGTAAGTCCTTGATATTTATCGGTGCTTATAAAAAGAAACGCCCGGCGTCAGCCGGGCGTTCTCGGGCATGCCCGTCGGTCAGATGCGCTTGGCCTGAGCCACGGCGTTGCCGATGTAATTGGCCGGGGTGAGCTGCTTGAGCTCTTCCTTGGCAGGAGCGGGCATATCCAGCGCGTCGATGAAGGCCAGCAGCGCCTCGGGCGTGATGCCCTTGCCGCGTGTCAGCTCCTTAAGCTTCTCGTACGGGTTCTCGATGGCGTAGCGACGCATGACGGTCTGGATCGGCTCGGCGAGCACTTCCCAGCAGGCGTTCAGATCTTCAGCAATACGCTGAGCATTGAGCTCCAACTTGCTGATTCCCTTGAGGCTTGCTTCATAGGCGATCACGCTGTGGGCGAAGCCGACACCGAGGTTGCGCAGTACGGTGGAGTCGGTCAGGTCACGCTGCCAGCGGGAGATCGGCAGCTTGCTGGCCAGGTGCTGGAACAGCGCATTGGCGATACCGAGGTTGCCTTCGGAGTTCTCGAAGTCGATCGGGTTGACCTTGTGCGGCATGGTCGACGAGCCGATCTCGCCAGCGACGGTCTTTTGCTTGAAATAGCCGAGGGAAATGTAGCCCCAGATATCGCGATCGAAGTCGATGAGGATGGTGTTGAAGCGCGCGATGGCGTCGAACAGTTCGGCGATGTAGTCATGGGGCTCGATTTGCGTGGTGTAGGGGTTCCACTGCAGGCCCAGGTCACCTTCGATGAACTGACGGGCGTTGGCTTCCCAGTCGACCTGCGGATAGGCCGACAGGTGGGCGTTGTAGTTGCCCACAGCGCCGTTGATCTTGCCCAGCAGCGGGACGGCGGCGATCTGGGTGATCTGCCGCTCGAGGCGGTAAACGACGTTAGCCAGCTCCTTGCCCAGGGTGGTCGGCGATGCCGGTTGGCCATGGGTGCGCGACAGCATCGGCACGTCGGCGAACTTGACCGCCAGCTCGCGGATGGCGGCGGCTATCTGGCGCATCAGCGGCAGCAGCACGTCGTCGCGGCCTTCGCGCAGCATCAGGGCATGGGACAGGTTGTTGATGTCCTCGCTGGTGCAGGCGAAGTGGATGAACTCGCTGACCTTGTCCAGCTCCGGCAGCTTGGCAGCCTGTTCCTTGAGCAGGTATTCCACGGCTTTGACGTCGTGGTTGGTGGTGCGCTCGATTTCCTTGACGCGCTCGGCGTGCTCGACGGCGAAGTTTTCCGCCAGCTCGTTGAGCAGGGCGTTGGCTTCGGCGGAGAAGGGCGCGACTTCGCTGACGCCCTCATGGGCGGCGAGGCGCTGCAGCCAGCGGACTTCCACCTGGACGCGGAAACGGATCAGGCCGTACTCGCTGAAAATGGGGCGCAGGGCGCTGGTTTTGCCGGCATAGCGGCCGTCTACGGGCGAAACCGCGGTGAGCGAGGAAAGCTGCATGGGAGGCGTTCTCGGACAGTCGGGCGTTGAAAAGGGCGCATATCATACACGAATCCGGGCGGCTATCAGCGCTGTCGCCCGGTGAATCGACGGATGAAATGCATGGGGGCGCGGCGGATCAGCCGCGCAGCATCGGGTAGAGTTCTCGCAGCAATTTGCGGCGGCTGAACACCAGCTGCCAGCGATGCCCGCCCAGTTGGCGCCACAGGCGCGCCGAGCGAATCCCGGCGAGCAGCAGGCCACGAATCTTCGAGGCATTGGCCGGTTGTTGCAGGAAGCGGCTGTCGCCCTGCACCTGAATGCGCTGCTTGAAGGTGCTGATGGTGTCCTGATACAGCGCGCCACAGGAAGAAATGACGTTCTCGTGGCCAATGCCGAAATGGTCGGCCTGGCTCTGGATCTGGTCCAGGCGATTGCCCATCAGTTGCAGCAGGTCGCCGCGCTTGTCGAGCTGTCGCTCCAGGCCGAGCAGGGCGAGGGCGTAGCGCAGCGGCTCGCGTTGCAGGCTGGTGGGGTCACGTTCCAGGGCGCTGACCAGGGCGCGGTAACCGTCGCGCAAATTCAGGTCATCACCGCCGTACACGTCCAGCGTGCCGTTGGCATCGCGCACCAGCAGGCTGTTGATCAGGCAGGTCACTTCGCTTTCGGCGGCCTGGCCGGTCTTGGCGATCTTGTCGACCATCACCGCGGCCTGAAACACTGCGCCCAGGGCGATCAGCTGCTCTTGAATGGGATTCATCGCGGTGCGCCCTCGCTCCAGGGTTCGGCGCTCTCGATCACGCCGCCGCCGAGGCAGACGTCACCGTCATAGAACACCACGGACTGCCCCGGCGTGACCGCACGCTGGGGTTGCTCGAACGTAGCGCGGTAGCCATCGGCGGTGCGCTCCAGGGTGCAGGCCTGGTCAGCTTGGCGGTAACGCACCTTGGCGGTCAGGCGCCGAGGGGCATCGAGCGCCACGGGGTTGACCCAGTAGATCTGCGAGGCATGCAGGGCGCGGGAAAACAGCCAGGGATGCTCGTTGCCCTGGCCGACGATCAGCACGTTGCGGGTCAGGTCCTTGTGCAGCACGTACCAGGGCTCGTCGCCGGCATCCTTGAGGCCTCCGATACCCAGGCCCTGGCGCTGGCCGATGGTGTGGTACATCAGGCCGTGATGTTTGCCGATCACGTCACCCTCGGTGGTTTCGATGTTGCCTGGCTGCGCCGGCAGGTACTGCTTGAGGAAGTCGCTGAAACGGCGCTCGCCAATGAAGCAGATACCGGTGGAATCCTTCTTCTTGGCGGTGGCCAGCTCATACTTCTCGGCAATCGCCCGCACTTCGGGCTTCTCCAGCTCGCCGACCGGGAACAGGGTCTTGGCGATCTGCTCGCCGCCAACGGCGTGCAGGAAGTAACTCTGGTCCTTGTTCGGATCCAGGCCCTTGAGCAGTTCGCTGCGCCCGTCGATATCGCGGCGGCGCACGTAATGGCCGGTGGCGATCAGGTCGGCCCCGAGCATCAGGGCGTAGTCGAGAAACGCCTTGAACTTGATTTCACGGTTGCAGAGGATGTCCGGGTTAGGCGTGCGCCCGGCCTTGTACTCGGCCAGGAAGTGCTCGAACACGTTGTCCCAGTACTCGGCGGCGAAGTTGGCGGTGTGCAGCTTGATGCCGATGCGGTCGCACACGGCCTGGGCGTCCGCCAGGTCGTCCATGGCGGTGCAGTACTCGGTGCCGTCGTCTTCGTCCCAGTTCTTCATGAACAGGCCTTCGACCTGATAGCCCGCTTCGAGCAGGAGCAGGGCTGAGACGGAGGAGTCGACACCGCCGGACATGCCGACGATGACGCGCTGGGTGGCTGAATCTTGCATGGTCGGGATCGATACGGGCTTCAAAGGGGCGAGATTCTAACAGGATGCGCGACGTGTTTCAGTCTGCCGCGCACGGGCGGCGTTCACATGGGGTCGTGGATGAGGCTGAGTGGGAAGCGGGCGCCCGCCAGGTAGTCATCCAGGCAGCGCAGCACCAGCTCGCTGCGCAGGCGGCCGCGCTCGGCCAGCAGTTCGTCGTACGTGAGCCAGCGGATGCCACTGATATCGCTGTCCAGCGCACGCTCGGCATGGTGCTCTACCAGGTTGGCGACGAAGCAGATGCGTTGATAGGTCACGCCGTTGCTCGGCGCGGTGTACAGATAGATGCCGGTAACGCCTGTCAACTCGACGTCGCAGCCGGTCTCCTCGAGCGTTTCGCGCACGGCTGCCTGCTGCAGGCTCTCCTTCGGCTCCAGGTGGCCGGCGGGCTGATTGAGCACCAGGCGTCCCCCCTTGAGCTCCTCGACGAACAGAAAACGCCCCTCGTGTTCGACGATGGTGGCGACGGTGACATGTGCGTGCCAGGTCATGCTGACTCCTTTTCGAATACTGAAAACGACAACCCCGGCACGAGGCCGGGGTTGTCGGTGTCGCTAGATCAGCGCGTTGCTCAAGCCAGGGAGGCCAGGGCAGCGTTGAGGGTCGCGCTCGGGCGCATGACTTTTTCGGTCAGTGCCTTGTCCGGTGCGTAGTAGCCACCGATGTCAGCTGGTTTGCCCTGTACCGCGCCGAGCTCGGCAACGATCTTGGCTTCGCTGTCGGTCAGGGTCTTGGCCAGTGGCGCGAACTGCGCCTGCAGGGCGGCGTCTTCGCTCTGGGCTGCCAGAGCTTGTGCCCAGTACAGCGCCAGGTAGAAATGGCTGCCACGGTTATCGATACCGCCAACCTTGCGCGCCGGCGACTTGTCGTTGTCGAGGAACTGGCCGGTAGCCTGGTCCAGAGTTTTGCTCAGCACCAATGCTTTCGGGTTGTCGTAGGTGTTGCCCAGGTGCTCCAGGGAAGCGGCCAGAGCCAGGAACTCACCCAGGGAATCCCAGCGCAGGAAGTTCTCTTCGACGAGCTGTTGGACGTGCTTGGGCGCCGAACCGCCAGCGCCGGTTTCGAACAGGCCGCCGCCATTCATCAGTGGCACGATCGACAGCATCTTGGCACTGGTACCCAGCTCCATGATCGGGAACAGGTCGGTCAGGTAGTCGCGCAGCACGTTGCCGGTCACCGAGATGGTGTCCTTGCCTTCGCGGATACGGGCCAGGGAGAACTTGATGGCTTCGACCGGCGCGAGGATGCGGATGTCCAGATCGCTGGTGTCGTGATCCTTCAGGTACTTCTCGACCTTCTTGATCATTTCGGCGTCGTGGGCACGGGCCGGGTCCAGCCAGAACACCGCTGGGGTGTTGCTCAGGCGGGCGCGATTGACCGCCAGTTTGACCCAGTCCTGGATCGGCGCGTCCTTGGTCTGGCACATGCGGAAGATATCGCCTTCCTCGACCTTCTGCTCCATCAGTACCTTGCCGTTGGCATCGCTGACGCGAACCACGCCGGCAGCCTGGATCTGGAAGGTCTTGTCGTGGGAGCCGTACTCTTCGGCTTTCTGCGCCATCAGGCCAACGTTCGGCACGCTGCCCATGGTGGTCGGGTTGAAGGCGCCATTGGCCTTGCAGTCTTCGATCACGGCCTGGTAGATGCCGGCGTAGCAGCGATCCGGGATCACGGCCTTGGCATCCTGCAGCTCACCCGCGGTGTTCCACATGCGGCCCGAGTCGCGAATCATCGCCGGCATCGAAGCGTCGACGATCACGTCGCTCGGCACGTGCAGGTTGGTGATGCCCTTGTCGGAGTTGACCATCGCCAGTGCCGGACGATCGGCGTAGACGGCGTTGATGTCGGCTTCGATTTCGGCCTGCTTGTCGGCTGGCAGCTTCTTGATGCTGGCGTACAGGTCGCCGATGCCGTTGTTCAGGTTGAAGCCGGCTTCCTGCAGGGCAGCAGCGTGCTTTTCCAGGGCCGACTTGTAGAACTCGGCAACGATCTGGCCGAAGATGATCGGGTCGGAGACCTTCATCATGGTGGCCTTCAGGTGCACCGAGAACAGCACGCCTTGCTTCTTGGCGTCTTCGATCTGGGCGGCGATGAAGCTGCGCAGGGCCTTCTTGCTCAGCACTGAGCAATCCAGGACTTCGTCAGCCAGCACGCTGGTTTTTTCTTTCAGCACGGTGGCGGTGCCGTCAGCGCCGACCAGTTCGATCTTCACGCTGCCTTTGGCGTCGATCAGGGCAGCTTTCTCGCTGCCGTAGAAGTCGCCGCTTTCCATGTGCGCGACATGGGATTTGGAGTCGGCAGCCCAGGCGCCCATCTTGTGCGGGTGTTTGCGAGCATAGTTCTTGACCGACAGCGGTGCGCGGCGGTCGGAGTTGCCTTCACGCAGAACCGGGTTCACGGCGCTGCCCTTGACCTTGTCGTAGCGGCTGCGGATGTCGCGTGCCTGCTCGCTGTCGTCGGCGTCCGGGTAGTCGGGCAGGGCGTAACCCTGGCTCTGCAATTCCTTGATGGCGGCCTTGAGCTGCGGTACGGAGGCGCTGATGTTCGGCAGTTTGATGATGTTGGCTTCTGGCGTGGTGGCCAGGGCACCCAGCTCGGCGAGGTGATCGCCCTGTTTCTGAGCGTCGGTCAGAAACTCGGGGAACAGCGCCAGGATACGGCCGGCCAGCGAAATGTCGCGGGTCTCGACGGCGATATCGGAGGAGGCGGTAAAGGCTTTGACGATGGGGAGCAGGGAGTAGGTCGCGAGCGCTGGGGCTTCGTCGGTGAGGGTGTAAATGATCTTCGAGCGTGTGGTCATATTTGATTTAACTCTCTCTTTACTGAACTTGCACGGCACTGATCCGGGTGAGGTGGCTTCTGGCCACAGCGCGGCATCAATGAGGTGAATTCGAAGTTCCATCCCGATGATGTTGGGTGTCGCAGCTGCCTGATGGCGGTAACGGACCGCCTGACAGGACCGGCGCGACGAGTGCTGGAAGCCGTACTCCAGGCGAAGGCGCCCTTATGACTACTCAGTCAGCGCCCGAGTATATCAAACCGACGTGCCAAGTTGCTCGCACCGGTAGCGAAGATATGCGTTCGTCGGAATGTATCGGTTGCAGAGCCTCGCCCGCTGCGGGTAGCACCGGCCGCGGCCATAAAAAAACCGGCCACTGGGGCCGGTCGTTCGTGGAGTGAAAGGTCAGGCTCCGACCGCGCTCGCGTGCGCCTTGCTGACAGCTGGGGCAGGCGTGTCCTGCACGGCCTGGGCGGCGCTGATGTTCACGGCATGGAGACCCTTGGGGCCTTGAATGATATCGAAGCTGACGGCCTGGCCGGCCTTCAGCGTTTTGTACCCATCCATCTGAATGGCCGAGTAATGGGCGAACAGGTCCTCATCTCGGCCATCGGCCAGGATGAACCCATAGCCCTTGGCGTTGTTGAACCACTTGACCTTACCACTTAGCATGCTGATATCCCTCTGCAAGGAACCCCACTGCTGGAGTATCATCCACATTAGATCCAGCGTTCACGGGGATCGCCCAGCGAACGCAAGCCCTTTCGCCCCGTAGGGGTATCCTTTGGTTGTAACACCCTTTTGCCGATAGTCAAGGCATCGCACGAAACGACGATAAACGGGTCTGATTTTTTGCGGCCCGCTCCATTCACCCCACGAACCTTTTATCCAGCATGCATGCAAGTAGCCAGATTCGACTAACATTCAATCAGGATCGACCCGCACCGCATGAGGACGACTCATCAGGCCTGGCCGTCGAGGAGTCCAAGCCGGCATTGCAGGCGCCTCCGCTCTACAAGGTGGTCTTGTTCAATGATGACTACACCCCCATGGATTTCGTGGTCGAGATACTCGAGACCTTCTTCAACCTCAATCGCGAGGTGGCAACCAGGATCATGTTGACCGTGCATACCGAAGGTCGCGCCGTTTGCGGGCTCTACACCCGCGACATCGCCGAGACCAAGGCCACGCAGGTCAACCAGTACGCGCGTGAAAGCCAGCACCCATTACTCTGTGAAATCGAGAAGGACGGTTAACGCCGGCCGCTTGGCATGAGGTGAAGCTATGTTAAATCGAGAGCTCGAAGTCACCCTCAACCTGGCCTTCAAGGAGGCCCGCGCGAAACGTCATGAATTCATGACCGTGGAGCACCTCCTGCTGGCTCTTCTGGACAACGAAGCTGCAGCCAGTGTGCTGCGTGCCTGCGGTGCCAGTCTGGACAAGCTGCGCAGTGACCTGCAGGAATTCATCGACTCCACCACGCCGCTGATCCCCCAGCACGACGAAGAGCGCGAAACTCAGCCGACCCTGGGCTTCCAGCGCGTGCTGCAGCGCGCGGTATTCCACGTGCAGAGTTCCGGCAAGCGCGAGGTCACCGGCGCCAACGTGCTGGTCGCGATCTTCAGCGAGCAGGAAAGCCAGGCCGTGTTCCTGCTCAAGCAGCAGAGCGTGGCCCGTATCGACGTGGTCAATTTCATCGCCCATGGCATCTCCAAGGTGCCCGGGCAGGGCGCGTCACCCGAAGCCGACCCGGAAATGCAGGACGAAGAGGGTGGCGAGTCCTCTTCCTCGAGCAATCCGCTGGACGCCTACGCCAGCAACCTCAACGAGCTGGCGCGCCAGGGCCGCATCGACCCGCTGGTCGGCCGCGAGCACGAGGTCGAGCGCGTTGCGCAGATCCTTGCCCGCCGCCGCAAGAACAATCCGCTGCTGGTCGGCGAGGCTGGCGTCGGCAAAACTGCCATCGCCGAAGGCCTGGCCAAGCGCATCGTCGACAATCAGGTGCCCGACCTGCTGGCTGACAGCGTCGTCTACTCTCTGGATCTCGGCGCACTCCTGGCCGGTACCAAGTACCGCGGGGATTTCGAGAAGCGCCTCAAGGCACTGCTCACCGAGCTGCGCAAGCGCCCACAAGCCATCCTGTTCATCGACGAGATTCACACCATCATCGGTGCCGGGGCTGCCTCGGGCGGCGTGATGGATGCCTCGAACCTGCTCAAGCCGGCCCTATCGTCGGGCGAGATCCGCTGCATCGGCTCGACGACCTTCCAGGAATTTCGTGGCATCTTCGAGAAGGATCGCGCCCTGGCGCGGCGCTTCCAGAAGGTCGACGTGGTGGAGCCTTCGGTGGAAGACACCATTGGCATCCTCAAGGGCCTCAAGGGGCGCTTCGAGCAGCACCACGACATCGAGTACAGTGATGAGGCCCTGCGCGCAGCCGCGGAGCTGGCCTCGCGCTACATCAATGATCGCCACATGCCCGACAAGGCCATCGACGTGATCGACGAAGCGGGTGCGTTCCAGCGCCTGCAGCCGCAGGAGAAGCGCGTCAAGCGCATCGACGTGCCGCAGGTCGAGGACATCGTGGCCAAGATCGCGCGCATTCCGCCGAAACATGTCAGCAGCTCCGACAAGGAACTGCTGCGCAACCTGGAGCGCGACCTCAAGCTGACCGTATTCGGCCAGGACGCCGCCATCGATTCGCTGGCCACCGCCATCAAGCTGTCGCGGGCTGGCCTCAAGGCGCCGGACAAGCCGGTCGGCTCGTTCCTGTTCGCCGGCCCCACCGGCGTCGGCAAGACCGAGGCGGCTCGCCAGCTGTCCAAGGCGCTGGGCGTGGAACTGGTGCGTTTCGACATGTCCGAGTACATGGAGCGGCACACCGTGTCGCGCCTGATCGGGGCGCCACCCGGCTACGTCGGTTTCGACCAGGGCGGCCTGCTGACCGAAGCGATCACCAAGCAGCCCCATTGCGTACTGCTGCTCGATGAAATCGAGAAAGCGCACACGGAAGTCTTCAACCTGCTGCTGCAGGTCATGGATCACGGCACGCTGACCGACAACAACGGGCGCAAGGCGGACTTCCGCAACGTGATCCTGATCATGACCACCAACGCCGGCGCGGAAACCGCATCGCGGGCGTCGATCGGCTTCAGCTATCAGGATCACTCGTCCGACGCCATGGAAGTGATCAAGAAGAGCTTTACGCCGGAGTTCCGCAACCGTCTGGATACCATCATCCAGTTCGGCCGTCTCAGTCACGACACGATCAAGAGCATCGTCGACAAGTTCCTCATCGAGCTGCAGGCGCAGCTCGAGGACAAGCGCGTCATGCTCGAAGTCAGCGATGCGGCGCGCGACTGGCTGGCCGAGCAGGGTTACGACGTGCAGATGGGCGCCCGGCCCATGGCTCGCCTGATCCAGGATCGCATCAAGCGTCCCCTGGCCGAGGAGATTCTCTTCGGGGAGCTTTCCGAGCATGGCGGCACGGTGCACGTGAATCTCGAAAACGGCGAACTGACGTTCGATTTCGAGACCACTGCGGAAATGGCCTGAGGGTTGGCGGGGCGCTCATCGCGCCCCGTCTTTCCAGGCAAGCGACCAATAAAAAGCCCGGCAGAGATACCGTAATGCTGTTCACTTAAGCGGAGCAGCCTTACGATCCACTGGATATCGGGTTTTGGAAATCTTCACCGTCCTGGGTCTTCCCGGCCTTGGACGGTGATCCAGAAACATTCCTCCGATACCTCCCCGCAGCTCAGCCAACCTTCTG
>NZ_MSXW01000003.1 GCF_001945445.1 Pseudomonas sp. PA27(2017) | reverse complement strand
ATCAGGGCTACCTCAAGCGTGGGCTCAAGCGAACAGAAGCCCTGACCATCCTGGCCCGTAAACTCGCTCGTATCGCCTTTGCGCTGATGCAGAAGCAGGTCGATTACAACCCCGAAAAAGGGGGATCCTTGACATAGAATCTCCCACATGACCGCGAGCGACCCACCGTCCGTGTAGGAGCGTCGCCCCGGCGCGAACGAAAGCGGCCTTACCGCCATTTTCGCGCTGGCCGAACAATTCGCCGCAGAGCGCCTCAGCCAGCCGCGCTCACTGCGCTTCAGCGCAAACGATCTTGACGCGGCTGCCGACCACCACGCCAAGGGCCGCGAACTCGCCCCTGGCGACCTCGATGATATAACGCACCGGCTCATCCGAGGCGTGGCGCTGCAAACTGAAGGGGCGCATGTCGACCACCTTGCGCACTATGCCGGCGTTATCGATGAAGGCCGCCGACAGCGTGACGCGGGTGTCCTTCATCCACAGTTCGCGTAGCCCTTCCTGGGGCCAGGCGAAGAGCATGCCGCCGCCTACCTCGTCACGCCCGGACAGCCCCTGCGTGCGCGCCTCGGGGGTGACCGCGAGCGGCAGGTCGCGAGTCTGCCCCGCCGGGAATAAAACCTGGCACTCGGGCAACTGCGCCCAGGCGACGTTCGAGGCGAGCGCCAGGGCAGTGAGCAAAATGGCCGAATGCTTCATGAACGATCCTGGGGCGTGAGCGGAGTGCCGATCCTACGTCATTTGCTTTGCTACGGACGAATGCGCGGATGCCCCAGCACGCCAGCATTTACCGCTATAATCGCGCATTTTTCCGGGCCGCCCTGGCCCGCTCACGCTTTCAAGCAGGCACGCATCCATGACCACTCAGGCCGCCGAAGTCGCCAAGCGCCGTACGTTCGCGATCATCTCCCACCCCGACGCCGGTAAAACCACGATTACCGAAAAGCTGCTGCTGATGGGCAAGGCGATCGAGGTGGCCGGCACGGTGAAGTCGCGTAAATCCGACCGCCACGCGACATCCGACTGGATGGAAATGGAGAAGCAGCGCGGCATCTCCATCACCACCTCGGTGATGCAGTTCCCCTACCGCGAGCACATGATCAACCTGCTCGACACCCCCGGCCACGAAGACTTCTCGGAAGATACCTACCGCACCCTGACGGCGGTAGACAGCGCGCTGATGGTGCTCGACGGCGGTAAAGGCGTCGAGCCACGTACCATCGCCCTGATGGACGTATGCCGCCTGCGCGACACGCCCATCGTCAGCTTCGTCAACAAGCTCGACCGCGATATCCGTGACCCCATCGAGCTGCTCGACGAGATCGAGGCGGTGCTGAAGATCAAGGCGGCGCCGATCACCTGGCCGATCGGCTGCTATCGCGACTTCAAAGGCGTGTACCACCTGGCCGGCGACTACATCATCGTCTACACCGCTGGCCACGGCCACGAGCGCACCGAAGCCAAGATCATCCACAAACTGGACTCCGACGAGGCCCGCGCCCACCTGGGCGACGAGTACGAGCGCTTCGTCGAGCAACTGGAACTGGTGCAGGTCGCCTGCCACCCGTTCGACCAGGACGAATTCGACAACGGCCAGCTGACCCCGGTGTTCTTCGGCACCGCACTGGGTAACTTCGGTGTCGACCATGTGCTCGACGCCGTGGTCGACTGGGCGCCGCGCCCGCTGGCCCGTGTGGCCCACGAGCGCCCGGTGGAGCCGACCGAAGAGAAGTTCTCCGGCTTCGTGTTCAAGATCCAGGCGAACATGGACCCCAAGCACCGCGACCGCGTGGCCTTCATGCGCATCTGTTCGGGCAAGTACGAGAAAGGCATGAAGATGCGCCACGTGCGTACCGGCAAGGACGTACGCATCGGCGACGCCCTGACCTTCTTCTCCAGCGAGCGTGAAATGCTCGAGGAAGCCTGGGCCGGCGACATCATCGGCCTGCACAACCACGGCACCATCCAGATCGGCGACACCTTCACCGAAGGCGAAGCGCTGGGCTTCACCGGCATCCCCCACTTCGCCCCTGAGCTGTTCCGCCGCGTGCGCCTGAAAGACCCGCTGAAATCCAAGCAACTGCGCCAGGGCCTGCAGCAGCTCGCCGAGGAAGGCGCCACCCAAGTGTTCTTCCCCGAGCGCAGCAACGACATCATCCTCGGCGCCGTCGGTGTGCTGCAGTTCGACGTGGTCGCCAGCCGCCTCAAAGAGGAATACAAGGTCGAGTGCGGCTACGAGCCGATCACCGTGTGGTCGGCGCGCTGGATCGAGTGCGACGACAAGAAGAAGCTCGAGGAATTCTCCAACAAGGCCGTGGAAAACCTTGCCGTCGATGGCGGCGGTCACCTCACCTACCTGGCGCCGACCCGCGTCAACCTGAGCCTGATGGAAGAGCGCTGGCCGGACGTGAAATTCCGCGCCACGCGCGAGCACCACTGATCAGGCGCTCATCACACGAAATCACGCCTCAAGGTACGTGGGGCGCGACGACATACTTTTCTGTGAGAGCGCGCCATGCGCGCGAATCCGCTCTCACAGCGATATGCCAATGCCAACTTCCACCTGCAAGTGATCCACGTCGGCGTCGTTCACGAGCCGATCCCCTCGTGAACCCGCGCAGAGGCTTCGCAAACCGTACGGAGTAATCCATCTTCACTACCGCGTCAGCGCCATTCGGCTCATGCTACGAGCCAGTCATGCGACGATAACCGCGGTTTCAGATCAGCGAGCAGCGTCGCGCAGAAGAATTGCCTGGGAGTAGTCCAGGAATTCATTCAGGTGACCAGTAATCACCGCGATGGTGATTGGCAACTGCAACGCCTGGTATTCATGCATCGCAATGTTGCGATAACCCACCATCCTCTTGAGTGCATCGGCTAGCTCCTTTTCGATCCAGCCGTGCTCGGCCAACAAAGCGAATACATCCCGGGCGCTCTGCGGTATGCCCAAGCGCTCACGACGAATCAGATGCTGGCCCATGTCCAGCGCCGCCTCACAGGCACGCTGAATATTCAGAATGGCCGCATCCTGGCGAGTGAAGTCTTCACCGAAGGTCGCCGGGTCACGGTGGTACTCCTCACGCGCACGGCGAACGCAGCGCTCGATACTCGCCGCCTTGTTGAGCAGCACATCATCGGCCATAAACTCGCCCCTCCTGCTCGATAATACGCAGTAATGGCGCCCTGGCTGCATCCAGCGCCAGCTTTTCGCTGAGCATGGCACACTCGAACAAACCCGCCCGCTCGTCCCTGGCCCACCAACGCTCGCCATGCACGATCACCTGCTGCTGCATCACCGTCGAAGCATTGCGTAAATCCAACAGGTCCACGGGGCAACCCACAACGTCCTCAAGCTCCCCAGCCAGGCGCCATAGCGCCACAGGCTCTGCGTATCCTTCTACCAATACGGCGAGATCCAGATCGCTATGCTCATTCGCCTCGCCTCGAATGCGGCTGCCGAACGCATAAATAGCCAATACGCCCTCGAGTCGTGCACATAGCAAATCAATCACGGCCTGTTGGTTCATATGCCCTCCTGCTGAGCAAGCAAGTGTAACCCAGCCTTGGCGGGCGTATCAGTCGAGGGCGTCAACCGCCGTACTACTCGCAACATCCCCAAACCCAGGCAGCAAAACGCCTCGCACGAGGCAGGGCGTTCAGTGCTAGCTCTCGATACAGCGGGCTTGCGGTAGACGGCTGACTACGAGCTTTTCGCCGGGTTAGGCCTTTGGCTAATCCGGGTTAGGGATCGAATTGAATCGGCCATAGCGCGCTGGTGTTTCAGCAGCACACGATCAGCGTGCAGTCATGGCACACACCTGTCTTCCATGCCAGAATCCCAACGTCACGCAAGAGCAGCACTGCCCCATGGACATCCAGAAAATTGAAAACGAAGCTCTGCACCTTTCTAGAAAGGAGCGGGCCGATCTGATCCAGCGCCTGGTGCTCAGTCTCGACACGCCCACGGAGGAAGAACTGCGGGCAGACTGGCTGGCAGAGGCGCAGCTCAGAGCCGAAGAGCTGGACAATGGCTCGGCTCGGGCGGTGCCAGGTGAAGAAGTCATGAGAAAAGCTCGAGCACTGCTCGGATGAGCTATTCGTTTCACCCTGCGGCGGAGGCCTGGAGTCGGTGGGTTACTACGAATCTAGGGTTGCAGGGCTTGGCGGCACCTTGATACGTGAATTCGAAACCCTTGCCCGGTTGATCAGTGACGCCCCGAGAGCATGACAAGTGGAACTTACGCCAGATATTCGCAAGGCTCCGCTCCAGCGTTTTCCTTTGTCCATTATCTATCGTGAACAGACTGGCAACGTTCAAATCCTGGCTATCGCACATGAGCGGAGGCGTCCGCAGTACTGGCTCAATAGATTTCATAAATCTTAGGGCGTATTAGCCGAAGGCGTAATCCCCGCATAACCTATAACACGAATCCCGGAAAGCAAAACGCCCCGTAAAAGGCAGGGCGTTCAGTTGTGGCATCCGATACCGCGGGTTCGCGGTAAACGGCTGACTACAGGCTTTGCCCCGGTTTACGCCCTGGGCTAACCCAGGCTACGGTTCGAACTGAATTCGCCATAGCGCCCTGCCTTCACTTACGGCTTCTCCTCCGGCAGCGCCCAGGCCGTCACCGAGTCGCCGATCTTGGTGCCGAACGAGCCATGCCCACCGGCCATCTGCACCACGTACTGCCTGCCGGTCTTTTCGGACACGTAGGTCATCGGTGTCGCTTGACCGCCAGCCGGGAGGCGCCCTTTCCACAGCTCTTTGCCGCTCTTCAGGTCGTAGGCCCGCAGGTAATAATCCAGGGTGCCGCTCATAAAGGCCACACCACCGGCGGTGACGATCGACCCGCCAAGTGCTGGCGTACCGACCGGGAACGGCAGGCCCAGCGGCGCGCTGTCTCGACTGGTGCCGTTCTTGTGCATCCACACCTTTTTCATGGTGCGCAGATCGACGGCCGTCACGTAACCCCAAGGCGGCGACTGGCATGGCAAACCAAGCACCGACAGGAACGGCTCCAGGCGCACCATGTAAGGCGCTCCCAGATTGGGCTGCAAGCCGGTTTCACCGCCACCGCGACGCTCCTCGGACTCGACCTCGGTGCGCTTGACCATCTGCGAGATGAACGCCAGGTAGTTGGGCGCACCGAACAGCAACTGGCGGTTCGGATCCACAGCCACCGATGGCCAGTTGAACACCCCGACGTTGCCTGGATAGATTAGCGAGCCCTGCTGCGACGGCGGGGTGAAATCGCCCTCGTAGCGCAGCTTGCGGAACTGGATGCGGCAGAGCATCTGGTCGATCGGCGTACCACCCCACATGTCGCGCTCGCGCAACGGCTCCTGCGGCGCATAGCTCAGGGCCGAGGCTGGCTGGGTGGCGGCGGTGGTGTCACCGTAGTCGGTGCCCTGGGGCACCGGCATCTCGTTGACCGGCACGATGGGCTCGCCGGTACGCCGGTCGAGCACGTAAAGATCACCGCGCTTGGTCGCCTGGATGATGGCTGGTACCTTGCCTTGCGCACCGTCGATATCGACCAGGGTCGGCTGCGATGGCAGATCGCGGTCCCAGAGATCGTGGTGCACGGTCTGAAACTCCCAGCGCACCTTGCCGGTCGCCAGATCCAGCGCCACCAGCGTGGCCGTGAACCGTTCGGCCAGCTCGTCACGGGGAGTCGACCACTGATCGGGAGTCTGGTTGCCCATCGGTAAATACACCAGCCCCAGCGCCTCGTCGGCGGTGGGAATCGTCCACACGTTGGGCGTGCTGCGCACATAGGTGTTGCCCGGCTCCAGCGGCTCGGTGGCGTCGGGATTGCCCGGATCGAAATTCCACACCAGTTCGCCGGTCTTCACGTCATAGGCGCGAATCACGCCGCCGGGTGAATCCACCGAACCGTTATCAGTGATCGAACCGCCCTGGATCACCAGCTTGCTGGTCACCACAGGCGGCGAGGTCGGCAGAAAGACGCCCAGTGCGCCTTCACCCAGTCCAGCCTTCAGGTCGACCGTGCCGGCATCGCCGAAGTCCTCGCACGGCTGACCGTCCTCGACATCCAGCGCCATCAGGGTGCCGTCGTTGGTCGGCAGGAACAGGCGCTTTTCACAACGTGCGGCGGGCTGATCGGGTCGCTTGGCGACAATGGCGGCCGCCCCAACCGCAGTGCCATCGTGATAAGCCAGACCACGGCAGGTCATATGCTGGTAATACTCGGCATCACGATTGATGCTTGGATCGAACCGCCAGCGCTCCTCGCCCGTGTCCGCATCCAGCGCAATCGCCACGCTGTGAGGCGTGCAGATAAACAGCGTATTGCCAACTTTCAGCGGAGTGACCTGATTGGTCAGCTCATGGGGATCGCCCTCCCCCGGCAAATCACCGGTATGAAACTCCCAGGCCTTCTCCAGCTTGCCGGCGTTCTCCGGCGTAATCAGATCAGCCGTCGAATAACGATCACTGTGCCTGGAGCCACCATAGGCCGGCCAATCACTCGCCGAGCGCTGCGCAACGCCATCAGCCGCCTCACCCTGCATCTGCGCATCACTGAATTCGCCATCGATGGAGTGGTAATCCTGGGTCAGCGAATAACCGGCCATCGCCGCACCCGCCAAAAGCGCTACGCCCAGAACCCCGGTCGCGCCGTCACGCCAGACGCCGTTGCGGCCGACGTGCCGATTGACGAAAGGCAGGAACAGCCAGAGGCCGAGGATGCACCAGAGATCGATCCGCGGCGCCAATTGCCACCAGTCGAAGCGAACTTCGTAGAGGGTCCAGGCGAGGGTGCCTAGTAGGAGGAGGCCGTAGAGGCCAATCGCCATTCGCCGCTGTGCGAACAGCAGGCCTGCAACGACAAGGAGGGCAATGCCTGCCCCAAGGTAGTACCACGAACCACCTAACGTCGCGAGATACCCGCCCCCGATGGCAATCACCAGCCCAAGCAAAAGCATCGCCAGCGCGGTCAGAGTAATGCGTAGGGGCCGACGGCCGTCATCCAACGTCATGCAGGAGTTCTCCACCCAATTCATTCACAGCCAGCCGAAGCGAAGCCTTTTGAAACATCTGCCCAGCAATGGTCAGTGGAAAGGGGGGAGGTTTTTTGGTTCAGGTTTTTTAGGGATGGATTACTACATCGCCGGAGCAAACATGGCTGTCTTAGCAGATATTGCCCCCTTTCGCTGGCCCACCCAGTGAATCTCTATACAGCAACGTGTTAACAAGCGTGATCGTTTTAGCTACAGGCATAATTTGCCGCAAAATTCGCCACCACTCGAAACCTAGAAAACAAAACGCCCCGCATATGGCGGGGCGCTAGTTGCAGCGGGTTCGCAGCAAACGACGAATTTACGTTTCAGGCTTCGCCACCGAATTACGCCTTCGCATAATCTCGGCTACGAACATGGCATCCGTCATACCGCGATGAGCAATCAGGTACCAGTAGAGCAATTGTTCGGACGAACAGAGTCAGGAAGGCTAGTGGTGCAAGACCAATCACCAGTAGCAATAGTGTAAGTGAAAGACAGAGTCTGCCCAGCGACTTTGTCGTTCACACCCTGACCGGCAGGCTTGAAAGTAGCCTGAATTTTGCAAGAGGTAGTACCAGTAGCAGTAGCGGTAACACCGCTGACATATTTACCGGAAAGGGTGTAACCATTGGCCGAATTAAGAGCACCAGCCGGGGTTGCTGCGGTAGGCGGAGTAGCGGTTGGGTTAGCTGGTACGGCAGCAGCAGTACTACATGCTGTCGCGAGACCAGCAGTGCCGGCAATATCAATGAGAGGAGTCTTCAACCCACCCAACAGGTTCATAGCTTCCGTAGCCTGGGCACGCGCGGTGTAGTTCTGGTACTGAGGGAGTGCAATAGCGGCCAGAATACCGATGATGGCAACAACGATCATCAGTTCGATAAGGGTGAAACCCTTTTGCATTTGAGCTTTCATGTAAGTCTCCAGTCATTAAGTGTCAGGCAGACAAGCCTATCGATGATCTAGCAGAAGCCGTGCCAAGTTTTGAACTCCGGCCGTTCGCCTTAATTGCTGCCAACACCCTCACAAAATCACCACTCCCGTCGAAGCAATGGCCTTTACGCCAAACACATTGATGCGCACCTTGTGACACTTTCCGTCACCTGCACATCGCCAATTTGGCAGCCCCAGGCATCTACGCTATAACGCACCCATCTATTGATGCTGAGGTGCTCATGAGCGAGAACATTCCCCTTTCCGGCCTGGCCAAGCAGGTAGTGCTGGCCGAGCTATTGGACGAGAAGGCCGCTCAGCAGGCGCAGGTGCAAGCCAAACGCAATAAGCTTTCTCTTGTTCACTACCTAGCTCAGAACAAGCTGGTCAAAAGCCGCGCACTGGCTGAACTGACGGCGGATCAGTTCGGCATTGCCTATTTCGATCTGAGCGCCCTGGACAAGGAAAGCCAGCCGAAAGACCTAGTCAGCGAAAAGCTCGTGCGTCAGCACCGCGCCCTGCCGCTGTGGCGCCGTGGCAACAAACTGTTCGTGGGGATCTCAGACCCCTCTAACCACCAGGTGGTCACTGATATTCAGTTCAGCACCGGCCTTTCTACCGAAGCACTGCTGGTCGAGGATGACAAGCTGGGCGACGCTATCGAGAAGTTTTTCGATACCGGCCATAGCGGCCTGGAGGACTTGGGCGATGTGGATCTGGACGGCTTGGAAACCGAAAGCGTCGACGACGACAAGAAGCCGGAGGGCGGACAGGATGCCGATGACGCTCCGGTAGTGCGCTTCGTCAACAAGATGCTGCTCGACGCCATCAAGGGCGGCTCTTCGGACCTGCACTTCGAGCCCTACGAGCGCACCTACCGCGTGCGTTTTCGTACCGACGGCATCCTGCATGAAACGGCGCGCCCGCCGATTCAACTGGCGCCACGCATTTCCGCGCGTCTGAAGGTCATGGCCGGGCTGGATATTTCCGAGCGGCGCAAGCCGCAGGACGGCCGCATCAAAATGAAGATATCCAAAAGTAAATCCATCGACTTCCGCGTCAACACCTTGCCGACGCTGTGGGGCGAGAAGATCGTGATGCGGATTCTCGATTCTTCCAGCGCGCAGATGGGCATCGACGCGCTGGGCTACGAGGAAAGTCAAAAGGAGCTTTACCTCGCAGCGCTGAAACAACCGCAGGGGATGATTCTGGTCACCGGTCCGACAGGTTCAGGTAAAACCGTTTCTCTTTATACCGGACTAAATATCCTCAATACGCCTGATGTGAATATTTCCACGGCGGAAGATCCGGTGGAAATCAACCTTGAAGGTATCAACCAAGTCAACGTCAACCCCAAGCAGGGCATGGACTTCACCCAGGCGCTACGCGCCTTCTTGCGCCAAGACCCGGACATCATCATGGTTGGTGAGATTCGTGACCTGGACACCGCCTCCATCGCCATCAAGGCTGCGCAAACCGGTCATATGGTGATGTCGACGCTGCACACCAACAGCGCCGCGGAAACCCTCACCCGCCTGCGCAATATGGGCGTACCCTCCTTCAACATCGCCACCTCGGTCAATCTGATCATCGCCCAGCGCCTAGCGCGAAAGCTGTGCGGGTCCTGCAAGAAAGAAGTGGATGTGCCCCGTGAAGTGCTGCTCGAAGAAGGCTTCCCGGAAAGCAAGATCGGTAGTTTCAAGATCTATGGCCCGGTTGGCTGCGAAAATTGCAAGAACGGTTATAAAGGCCGTGTCGGTATTTATGAAGTGGTTAAAAACACGTCAAGCCTGCAGCGGATTATCATGGAGGAAGGCAATTCCATCGATATTGCCGCGCAAATGCGCAAAGACGGCTTTAACGACCTGCGCACCTCGGCCCTTGTGAAGGCCATGCAAGGCGTGACCAGCCTTGAGGAAGTCAACCGCGTGACCAAGGATTAACCATGGCAGCAGCAGCAAAAGCGCCCAAGACCAGCACCTTCGTCTGGGAAGGCAAAGATCGCAAGGGCAGCATCGTCAAGGGCGAGCTCAGCGGCCAGAATCCCGCGCTGGTCAAGGCGCATTTGCGCAAGCAAGGCATCAATCCGACCAAGGTTCGCAAGAAGGGCATGAGCCTGGGCGGTGCTGGCAAGAAGATCAAGCCACTGGATATCGCTCTGTTTGCACGGCAGATGGCGACCATGATGAAAGCTGGCGTACCACTACTGCAGTCTTTCGACATCATCGCCGATGGTGTTGAAAAGCCGAGCATGCGTAAGCTAGTAGACGAACTGAAACAACACGTTGCTGCCGGCAACAGCTTCGCAGCGGCGTTGCGAACCAAACCTGAGTATTTCGATACCCTGTTCTGCAACTTGGTAGAAGCTGGTGAACAATCAGGTGCCTTGGAGGCTCTACTTGACCGCGTAGCAACCTATAAGGAAAAAACTGAAGCGCTCAAAGCCAAAATCAAGAAGGCGATGAATTATCCAATCGCTGTTATCGCAGTCGCGATCATAGTTTCCTGCATCCTACTGATTAAAGTAGTCCCACAGTTCGAATCAGTGTTTTCCAGCTTTGGCGCCGATCTGCCTGCATTCACGCTTTTTGTTATCGGCATATCCGAAGGTTTGCAGGAATGGTGGTTCATTTTCCTGATTGCCCTGACTGGAGCAGTCTACGCATTTATACAAGCCAAACAACGCTCCGAAAAGTTTCGTGATGCTTTAGACCGCACCATCCTCAAGGCGCCCATCGTGGGCAATATCGTTTACAAGGCTGCAGTCGCTCGCTATGCGCGCACACTGTCAACAACCTTCGCTGCTGGCGTGCCTCTTGTCGAAGCGCTGGACTCCGTTGCGGGCGCGACTGGCAATGTGGTTTTCCGCAATGCGGTAACCAAGGTCAAGCAGGATGTCACCAGTGGTATGCAGCTGAACTTCTCTATGCGCTCAACCAACGCCTTCCCAGCCATGGCAGTTCAAATGACAGCTATTGGTGAGGAGTCCGGTGCCCTTGACGCCATGCTCGACAAGGTTGCCAGCTACTATGAAGCAGAAGTTGATAACGCCGTTGACGGCCTCACCGCGCTTATGGAGCCCTTGATCATGTCCGTGCTTGGCGTACTGGTCGGCGGCCTGATCATCGCCATGTACCTGCCAATCTTCCAACTGGGCTCCGTCGTATAACCCATGACCGTAATCGACTTCCTGGCCGGCAACACGCCGGCCTTTGTTTTCTGCGCCCTGATCATCGGCCTACTGGTCGGCAGCTTTCTCAACGTAGTGATACACCGCCTGCCGAAAATGATGCTCCGCGACTGGCGCGTCCAGGCGCGGGAAGTGCTGGAACTGCCCGCCGAGCCGGCCGGGGAAACCTACAATCTGGTACTCCCCCACTCCAGTTGCCCACATTGCAACCATGAAATCCGCCCGTGGGAAAATATTCCGGTCATCAGCTACCTGTTCCTGCGCGGCAAGTGCGCCGGCTGCAAGGCGAAGATCAGTCTGCGCTATCCACTGGTCGAACTCGCCTGCGGCCTGATCTCAGCCTACGTCGCTTGGCACTTCGGCTTTGGCTGGCAAGCGCCAGGCATGCTGGTGCTGGCCTGGGGCCTCCTGGCGATGAGCCTGATCGACGCCGATCACCAATTGCTGCCGGACTCGCTGGTCCTCCCGCTGCTATGGCTAGGCTTGATCGCCAATAACTTCGGGCTTTTTACCAGCCTGGAAGACGCCTTGTGGGGTGCCGTTGCGGGCTACCTGAGTCTCTGGTCGGTGTTCTGGCTGTTCAAGCTGGTGACCGGCAAGGAAGGCATGGGTTATGGCGACTTCAAGCTGCTGGCCATGCTCGGCGCCTGGGGTGGCTGGCAGATTTTGCCGCTGACCATTCTGCTGTCTTCGGTGGTCGGTGCGGTACTTGGCGTGATCATGCTGCGCCTACGTGATGCCAGCACCAGCACACCGATTCCCTTTGGCCCCTACCTGGCCATTGCAGGTTTTATCGCACTGTTGTGGGGTAAGCAGATTACCGAGGGTTACTTGCAGTTTGCCGGGTTCAACTGACGCGCAACGACCTGGGTAGAACGTTGCGCCAATCAACTCAAGCGCTGGATGACGACGCCAAATCGGTTCGACATAACGATCGTTTCGCGCCGAGGGCGACGCTCCTACACGAACAGTGAGTCGCCTGACATCGCGCAGGCCCCCTGCACCCGGCGATTGGTGCAGGCAACACCGTAGCGGGCGAGGCGCCACACAGTCGCGCCATCACCACTGATTCGCACATGCGCAGCTGCTCCTTTACAATCCGCCCCCTGATTTTCTAAGGGGCAGCTCATCATGAAACCCTGGACGCTCGGGCTCACCGGTGGCATCGGCAGTGGCAAAAGCGCCGTGGCCGCGCAATTCGCCGCACTGGGCGTGGATGTGGTCGATGCCGATCAGGCCGCTCGCTGGGTCGTCGAGCCTGGCCGCCCTGCCCTCACGGCCATAGCCGAGCACTTCGGCGAACGGGTGCTGCAGGCCGACGGTCAATTGAACCGTTCGGCACTGCGTGAGCTGATTTTCCAATCGCCTGCCGAGCGGGGTTGGCTGGAAAGATTGCTGCATCCATTGATCGCCGCAGAAACCGCACAGTTTCTGGCCAATGCCAAGTCGCCCTACGCCATCATGGTCTCGCCTCTGCTGATCGAATCCGGCCAGTACAAACTGACCCAGCGTATCCTGGTGGTCGATGTGCCCGAGCAGCTGCAGATCGAACGTACCATGCAGCGTGATCGGTTGCCTGCCGAGCAGGTGCGCGCCATCATGGCCGCCCAGGCCACTCGCGAAACACGCCTGAGCCATGCCGATGACGTACTGGTAAACGACCGCGACCTGGCCTGGGTCAAACAGGAGGTCGAGCGCCTGCATGCCTTTTACCTGACCCTCAACGGAGGCCAACCATGACCGCACCCACACTCGTCGCCTGCCCGACCTGCGCAGCTCCCGTGGAATGGGGCCCGCAGAGCCCGAGCCGGCCGTTCTGCTCCGAGCGTTGCAAGCTGATCGACCTGGGTGCCTGGGCATCGGAAGAACACGCGATTCCTGGCAATCCGCTGGAGGACGATCTGTTCTCCGATGATCTGCCGCCCAGCCGGCACTGAGCCGACCCAGCCTCCGAGACGGCGGAACCCTACCTTGAGGCCTGACGCCTACCCAGCCAGCCCGCTCCAGGCACTTATCGCTGCCGTGCCGCAACAGGGTCAGGTGCGCTGGATAGGCGTACGCCCTGAGCGCCTCGGCGACATGCTGATTCTCGATGCGGTCGAGGCGCGCCGCGAAGCCGGCCTAACCGGCGATCATGCGCGCCCCGGCCCGCGCAATGCCCGCCAGGTCACCCTGATCCAGTGGGAACACCTGGCGGTGATCAGCGCCCTGCTCGGCCGCGATGCCCAGCATGCGATAAAACCCGAGGACCTCAGGCGCAATATAGCCGTCAGCGGCATCAACCTGTTCAGCCTCAAGGGCCGGCGCTTTCGCATCGGCCAGGCGATCCTGGAAACCACCGGCTGGTGCCAACCCTGCACCAAGCTTGAGCAACGCTTGGGGCTAGGTACCTTTCAGGCCGTTCGCGGCCATGGCGGGATTACCGCGCGGGTGATTCACAGCGGAATCATCCGCCTGGGCGATCCGCTCGAAGTCGAGCCGCTGGAATACGTCGAATAACCATGCCGTCTCAGCCGTGGCGCACGCCACGCTGCTAGAATGCGCGCACCGATTGAAACCAAGCGGTCGGCTTTCTGTCGATGAGTTGACGCAACGCGCGCAGCCTCGATGCAGCACGACACGATTTCTGACGCGCAGGCACCCGCCTGCGTGGATTGACACTGAGTCGCCCGGCGCTAGAGCTTGGCTCGCCCGGACTCGCCACCGATTTCCTAGCCTTGTGAGACTCACCATGACCCATCGAATCGTCATTGTCGGCGGCGGCGCCGGCGGCCTGGAGTTGGCTACCCGCCTGGGCCGAAAGCTCGGTAAGCGCGGTAAGGCGCACATCACCCTGGCCGATGCCAACCTCACCCACATCTGGAAGCCGCTGCTGCATGAAGTGGCCGCTGGCTCGCTGAACTCCACGGAGAACGAGCTGAACTACGTGGCCCAGGCGAAGTGGAACCACTTCGAATTCCAACTCGGGCGCATGAGCGGGCTGGACCGCGAACGCAAGACCATTCAATTGGCCGCCACCCTGGACGAAGACAACCGCGAACTGGTGCCCGCTCGCGAGTTGCCCTACGACACCCTGGTGATCGCGGTAGGCAGCACCACCAACGACTTCGGCACCGAAGGCGCGGCCAACCACTGCATCTTCCTCGACACCCGCGAGCAGGCCGAGCGCTTCCATCGCAAACTGCTCAGCCACTACCTGCGCGCGCACGCAGGCAATGGTGACAATGACCAGATCAGCGTCGCCATCGTCGGTGCCGGCGCCACCGGAGTCGAACTGGCCGCCGAGCTACACCACGCAGCCCGGGAACTGGCGGCTTACGGCCTTGATCGCATCCGCCCGGAAAACATGCGTATCAGCCTGGTCGAAGCCGGACCGCGGGTGCTGCCTGCCCTGCCGGAGCGCATCAGCGCGCCCGTACACAGGACCCTGCAAAAACTCGGCGTGAACGTGATGACCGGCGCGGCGGTGAAAGAGGTCACCGCCGAGGGGCTGGTGCTGGCTAACGGCGAAACCATCCCTGCCAGCCTCAAGGTCTGGGCGGCCGGTATTCGCGCACCGGCCTTTCTCAAGGATCTGGATGGCCTGGAAAGTAACCGCATCAATCAGTTGGTCGTCACCGGCACCTTGCAGACCACGCGCGACGAAAACATCTTCGCCTTTGGCGACTGCGCCGCCTGCCCAATGGGTGACGGCAGCGAACGAAACGTGCCGCCGCGCGCCCAGGCAGCACACCAGCAGGCCTCTCTGCTGGTCAAATCGCTTGCCCTGCGCCTGCAGAACCAGCCCCTGCCGAGCTACAGCTACAAGGATTACGGCTCACTGATTTCGCTGTCGAGCTTCAGCGCAGTCGGCAATCTGATGGGCAACCTGATGGGCAGCGTGAAACTGGAGGGCTGGTTGGCGCGGATGTTCTACATCTCGCTGTATCGCATGCACCAGATGGCCCTGTACGGCCCCTTCCGCACGCTGTTGCTGATGCTTAGCGACCGCATTGGCCGCAGCACCGATCCGCGCTTGAAGCTGCATTAACTCTGGAGGCTGCCGAGGAGCATGCTCGGCGCCTTGACAGGGAGAATGGCACGCTGCTGATCGAGCCACGCGGCGACGGCGTCGGCGATTGATGGGTTTCACCTGCGCCGCCCTACAACTGCAAACATTTGGGGGCGGGCCACCGCTCGCGATTTCGCGCGCATGGCCCGCTCCTACAAAGGAGCGCGCCGATCCTTCAACGACTTAGGTACTGCCAGGCCGCGCGGGCGAAAACCACCGCCAGCCAAGCTCCGCAGTGCTGCGCGGAAAATACAAACCAGAACCCGGAAAGCAAAAAACCCGCCTTTTGGCGGGTTCTTTACTCAAGCAGTGCTTGAAATGGTGGGTCGTGTAGGATTCGAACCTACGACCAATTGGTTAAAAGCCAACTGCTCTACCAACTGAGCTAACGACCCAAATATGGTCGGGGTGAGGGGATTCGAACTCCTGACATCCTGCTCCCAAAGCAGGCGCGCTACCGGACTGCGCTACACCCCGAGGAAAGATTGGCTCCGCGACCTGGACTCGAACCAGGGACCCAATGATTAACAGTCATTTGCTCTACCGACTGAGCTATCGCGGAACTATGCTCTTTCTTTTCTCTGTTTGCGTTGCCGCTGCAGAGGCGCGCCATTTTACGGTTTCGCGAACTGCTGTCAACCCCCTAAATTGCTTTTATGACAATGCTTTGCGAACGGGTAGTCATTTGCTTTACCTATAGGGTCTGTTACCGTTTCAAACGCGAGCCGCGTTGCCGCGAGAAATCTCGCCAGGCTAGGCGGAGGACGCAGGGAATGGCGTTCCCTTTTCAAGTCCTCCAACGACGCATGGCGAGATTTCCCGCGCAACCCAATGGGCCGGGCTCGTTTTGCCGCGATACTGCGTTTCTCGCCGGCTCATTTAGCCCGCTAAACTTCGCGGCTCGTGCCTTGCCTCGCGACAAAACGGGCTCCGGCGCGGTCGCGTGTGAAGCGGCAACAGACCCTAGGCATACCTGCACAGCCTGATGCACCGCGTCGGGCCTTAATCAGGATCAAAGATGAGCACTCAGGGCACGCCGCCGCCATCCCCCGGCATCTCCAGCACGCTGGCCAGCAGAGGTATCCAGCCGCGCTTCAGCGAGTTGGGACAGAGCTGCCGCAAGCTGGTGCTCAATCACCTGGCAGATCATCTGACACGCACCTTCGCCCAAGTCGACGACACCCTCTTTCAATGTGCCGAGCAGGCGGAGAACAATCAGGTCCAGGCCATGTTCTTCGACAGCATGCGCGAAGTGCGCAGGCTGCGGCCGCAGATCGAACGCCGCTATCACCTGAGCATTTCCAAAGGCATCGCCGATTTCCTCGACGGCAAGTTGGTCGCCAGCCAGCCCGCGGACGTTCCGGCCGAAGACCTGGCGCTGATCGACAACGAGGCCTACGAGGAGGCGCTGCAGGTCACCAACATGGCGCATCGAGTTCAAACGCGCTGCGCACAGGCCCTGTTCGCGCTGGACAAGCGCCTGGCCCTGCTCAACAACGGCCAGCCCGTGCCGGCTGAGGTCAATCCGCTTTCCCCGAAGACGATTGCCCAAGCCTTGCTGACGGCCCTGCAACCGAGCGAATTGCCGCTGCGAATCAAGCTGGTGCTCTATGGCCTGTTCGACAAGCAATTGATGCAGGGGCTGGACGCACTCTATGAGGCACTCAACACCCGTCTGATTGAAGCCGGCGTGCTGCCCAATCTGAAATTCGCCCCTGCACGTGCTGCGGAGCCATCATCACCTTCTCCCAGCAGCCCATCCGCGAGCAGCTTCACCGAGACTCGTCGCTCGCCTGCGCCGGTCGACCTGACCGCGAGCCCGCCCGCCGATGCCGAGCACCTGGCCGCCGGGCTCGACAGATTGCTGGCCGAATACCGTAAACAGCAGCACGCCATCGGCCCGCTCAATGGCTCGCCAAGCATGGCCAGTTTCGCGCCGCAGGGCGCCAAGCGCACGTATGAAGCGGGCGAACTGCTCGAAGCACTGAATAGGCTGCAACAGGCCTCCGCCGTCGAACTCACGCAGCATCCGGATCGCCCACTGCACGTCACCGACCTGAAGACCGATCTGCATCGCCAGCTCGCCAGCCATAATGAAGCGCCCCAGCAACACCGCGTGGGTAACCAGGAAACCGATGTCATCGATCTGGTCGGGATGATCTTCGACTTCATCCTCGATGACGAAAACCTGCCGCAACCCTACAAGGTCGCCCTCTCCCACCTGCATACGCCCAGCCTGAAGGTGGCACTGCTCGACCGCGCGCTATTCGGTCAGCCCCATCACCCGGCGCGGCGGCTGATCAACGCCATGGCCCAGGCCGGTGTGCTGTACGGTGCCCAGGATGACACCTATGGTTTGCTGGCCAAGGTGCAGTGGGTGGTGCGCCAGATCGTCCAGCATTTCAGTGGCGACCTGCGCCTGTTCGAGATGCTCCTCGGCGAATTCGATGAGTTCACCCGCGGTATAAAGCAGCGGGTGGAGCTTCAGGAACGCCGCGCCGTGGAGACGGCCAAAGGTCGCGACAAGCTGCTCGGGGCTCGTCACAGCGCCGCCCAGGCGATCGCCCAGGCGCTGGCCAAGCGCTCGCCTCCGCCGATCATCCGGCAGTTCCTCGAGCGCACCTGGATCGACGTACTGGTGTTCATCCAGCTGCGCCACGGCGCCTCCAGCCAGGAGTGGCAGCGCGCCTGCGAAACGGCAGAGAACCTGGCCTGGAGCGCCACGCCGCTCGACGCCGCGCAGCGTGATCGCCTGCAGCGCCTGCGCGTCGACATGCTCGATGAGCTGCGCAATGGCCTGATGCTGCTCGGCGGTTATCGCGAAGACGACGTACGCCGCCTGCTGCAGGATCTGGTCGCCTGCCAGCACGCGGTACAGGCCGGGCAACCCCAACTGGCCTCGAAGCTGAGCCTACCCCCGCCCCCCAATCCACTGGGCGCCATGCTGAGTGACGAAGCGGCGCTGCTCGCCACGTCGCGCAAAGGTCAGCGCCACGCCGATCAAAACCTGGTTAGCGAGCTGGAAAAACTCGAGTTCGGCACCTGGTTCGATTTCATCCTGGGTGGCAAGCGGCAAACCCTGAAGCTGTCCTGGTACAGCCCCACGACCCACAACTACATGTTCGTGGACCGTAACGGCCAGCGAGCGGCGGTCAAGTCGGTGGATCAGCTCGCCGAGGAAATGCAGCAGGGCACCGCACGCCGCAGCAAACCCGACCGCTCGGCGCCGATGGTCGACCGCGCACTGCACGCCGTCTATCGTGTGCTTCAGCAACTGACTGGACGAACCACCTGAGGGCCACCCATGGATGATCGTCGCCAGCATCCTCGCTATCAGTCGACCTCACTGCTCGAAGTCTATGATCAGCACAGCGAGTCGTATCTGGGTCGGATCGCCGACCTGTCCAGCGAAGGCTTCATGCTATGCAGCATGACCCCGCAAGCTGCCGACAGGCTGGTGGAATGCAAACTGGTAGGCGAAGACGCAGACGAGGTGCGTTTCACCGCCGACTGTTTATGGAGTCGCGAGGGCGCACCCGGTCAGCCGTCCTGGGCGGGCTATCACATCATCGACATAGACGCGCTCAATGTGCAAAAGCTGCAGGCGCTCCTTGAGCATTTGCAGGGCAAAGGTTGAGCAATTCGCGGTCCTGAAAAGCGGATCATAGAGCATTTCCAGCCCTACCGATAAACAGCATCGATCAAGGCATCGGCAACAGCGATTAGACGCTTGCCCGGCAAACGCCTAGGCTTCTCTGTGTCAATCCGCCGCAGGGGAGCTTGCCGTGCCCCGGTCAGCCGAGATTTCCGCCGTTGCCAGCCGTACCCAGCCTGTCGCCCAGGAGGCGGAAGGTTACGCCTTTTCCGAACTGGGCAATCCTGTAGCCGAGGGTTCAGCCGTATTGGCCCAGGAGAGCGCACTGGCCATCAGTTACAACGGCATCAGCCATGCCGTGATGATGGTGTCGCCAACTGCCGTTGAAGATTTCATCGTCGGGTTCAGCCTGAGCAGCGCCGTCGTCGATTCCATCGACGATATTTATGACATTCGCCTACAGCACCTCGGCCCGGCCATTAGCGCCGAGGTAGAGATCAGCAGCCGCGCCTTCTGGGCGATGAAGCAGCAGCGCAGGCAACTGGCTGGCACCAGCGGTTGCGGCCTGTGCGGTGTGGAAGCACTTGATCAGGCACTGCCGCAGCTGGCGACCCTGGACCAGGCCGGGCTGCCCGACGCCGCGCATTTGTTCGATCTGCGCGAACGTATCGCCGCCGTGCAGGACCTGGCCCGCCGCAGCGGCGCCCTGCACGCCGCGCTGTATGTCGATGCCAGCGGAGATATCCGCGCCTGCCGGGAAGACATCGGCCGGCACAACGCGCTGGACAAGCTGATCGGCGCGCTGCTGCGCGAGAAACACGATGTCCGCCAGGGCTTTGCGGTGGTGACCAGCCGCTGCAGCCTGGAACTGATTCACAAGGCAGTCAGAGCCGGCATCGGCAACCTGGTCAGCCTTTCGGCCCCGACCGCCCTTACCGTGCAATGGGCGCGCCGGCACAACCTCAACCTGATTCATTTGCCCCACCACAGCGCGCCGCGGGTCTACAGCCCCGCGCCGCCTGCAAGAGAAGAACAGCCATGAGCCTGCAACCCGTGAACCCGCGTTACAAACCCTACAAAGGCGCTGCCGCCGGTTGGGGTGCGCTGATCAGCGTCACCCAGTTCTGGCTGGACAGCAAACAGCCGTTCAAGAACCTGCGCGCACTGCTCAAGACCAACCAGAATGGTGGTTTCGACTGCCCGGGCTGCGCGTGGGGCGACTCGCCGGAAGACGGCCGCATCAAGTTCTGCGAGAACGGCGCCAAGGCCGTGAACTGGGAAGCTACCAAGCGCCGCGTCGACGCCAAGTTCTTCGCCAAGTACTCCGTCAGCCAGTTGCGCGAGCAAAGCGACTACTGGCTGGAATATCAGGGCCGCCTGACCGAGCCGATGCGCTACGACGCGGCGACCGACCGCTATGTACCGACCTCCTGGGATGATGCCTTCAGCCTGATCGCCAAGCACCTGAAGAACCTCGAGACCCCCAACCAGGCCGAGTTCTATACTTCGGGTCGCGCCAGCAATGAAGCGGCGTTCCTCTATCAGTTGTTCGTGCGCGCCTATGGCACCAACAACTTCCCCGACTGCTCGAACATGTGCCACGAAGCCAGCGGCGTGGCGCTGATCCAGAGCGTCGGCATCGGCAAGGGCAGCGTGACCTTCGCCGACTTCGAACATGCCGACGCCATCTTCGTGCTCGGCCAGAACCCGGGCACCAACCACCCGCGCATGCTCGAGCCGCTGCGTGAGGCGGTCAAGCGTGGCGCTCAGGTCGTCGCCTTCAACCCGCTCAAGGAGCGCGGCCTGGAGCGCTTCCAGCATCCGCAGCACGCCCTGGAAATGCTCACCAACGGTTCCGAGCCGCTCAACACTGCCTTCTTCCGCCCGGCCCTGGGTGGCGACATGGCAGCGCTGCGTGGTATCGCCAAGTTCCTGCTGCAATGGGAGCGCGAGGCCGTAGCCAAGGGCGAGAAGCCGGTCTTCGACCATGCTTTCATCGCCGAACACACCGATGGTGTCGATGCCTACCTCGCCGTGCTCGACGAAACCTCGTGGGACTCGCTGGTCGAGCAGTCCGGCCTGACCCTGGACGAAATCGAGCAGGCGGCACTGATGTATCGCCGCGCCGAGAAAGTGATCATGTGCTGGGCGATGGGCATCACCCAGCACGTCCACTCGGTGGCCACCATCCAGGAAATCGTCAACCTGCAACTGCTGCGCGGCAACCTCGGCCGCCCCGGCGCCGGCCTGTGCCCGGTGCGCGGCCACAGCAACGTGCAGGGCGACCGCACCATGGGCATCAACGATCGCCCGCCGGTGCTGCTGCTCGACAATATCGAGAAGCGCTTCCAGTTCAAGGTACCGCGCGACAACGGCCATAACACCGTGGAAGCGATCAACGCCATGGTCGACGGCCAGGCCAAGGTGTTCATCGCCCTGGGCGGCAACTTTGCCCAGGCCACGCCGGACAGCCCGCGAACCCATAAGGCGCTGCAGAACTGCGACCTGACCGTACAGATCAGCACCAAGCTCAACCGCAGCCACCTGACCACCGGCAAGGATGCGCTGATCCTGCCGTGCCTGGGCCGTACCGATATCGATATCCAGGCCACCGGCCCGCAAGCGATCACCGTGGAAGACTCGTTCAGCATGATCCACGCCTCCTACGGCCAGCTGGACCCGCTGTCCAAGGACATGTGCTCGGAACCCGCCATCGTCGCCGGTATCGCCAAGGCCACCCTGGGCAACCACCCGGTCGATTGGGATGCGATGATCGCCGACTACAGTCGCATTCGCGATCTGATCGCCGATACCATTCCCGGCTTCCAGGACTTCAACACCCGCGTGCAGCACCCGGGCGGTTTCTACCTGGGCAACTCGGCTGGCGCGCGCCAGTGGAAGACCACCACCGGCAAGGCCAACTTCAAATCCAACGCGCTGATGGCCGACCTGCTGCCACCTCAGGTGCGCAACAGCGGCCAGACGCCGGATCTGATCCTGCAGACCATGCGTTCCCACGACCAGTACAACACCACCATCTACGGCCTCGATGACCGCTACCGCGGTGTTCGTGGCCAGCGTGACGTGCTGTTCGTCAACGAAGCCGATATCACCCGACTGGGTTACAAGCCGGGGCAGAAGGTGGACATCACTTCGCTGTGGGACGACGGCGTGGAGCGCAAGGTAGTCGGCTTTACCCTGCTGGCCTTCGACATTCCGGCCGGCCAGGCGGCTGCCTACTACCCGGAAGCCAACCCGCTGGTGCCGCTGCAGAGCGTCGGCCTGGGCAGCCACACACCGACCTCCAAGTTCGTCGCCATTCGCCTGCACGCCGCGCAGGAAACCGCGCGCATCCTGTAAAGACGCCACGGCCCTTCCGCCTCGGGCTCATTGCCCGAGGCGAGGGCTTCTTCCTCCCCTGCAGCGATCAGACTGCAGTTCGTCGGAAACAAGGCACTTACTGCCTCAAATCGCCCTCTGATGTCCCTTTGCCGTTATCCGCCTCGGTTAACGTGTATCGAAGCGCTCAATCGAAGCGCGTAGTTGTGCCCAAGCCACGATGTGGCCCTTCGGGTTTCTGCCAAACGAGCGACAACCGTGCCACTGACTACCAGGCTTCTGAAAAGCCGCCTGGCCTCGCTGTCATTGGCCTCAACGGGAGGGAATACCATGCGGTTTCCATCTGTCGTCCTGCTAGGGGCGGCTCTGCTGAGCATCCACGCCCAGGCAGCGATCATGGAGCGTGAGCTGGGCGACTACGAACTCAATCTGGGCACCACGCCAAGTCGCAGCATGGCCCAGGGGCTGGTCAAGCCCGAGAGCGGCGGGGCCTTTCACGGCGGGCTGGACTTGAGCCACCCCAGTGGCTGGTACCTGGGCCAGTGGTCGCCCAACCTGGGGATAAGCCCGGGCAGCCGCATGGAACTCAACAGCTACGTGGGCTATCGCCAGCAATTCGTCGACTCGCTCGGCTATGAAGTTGGCACCATCCGCTACAGCCACCCGGGCTATACCCACCTCGACAGCCAGGATGTGTACGCCGGCCTGACCTACGATGCGCGCCGCTTCGGTTTCTCCTTCAGCAATGACCCGAACCGTTTCAACAGCACCGTGCTGGCCGACCTCGGCCGCGTGAAAGTGCTGGGCATGGCGGTGATCGTGCGCTACGGCAACCACCTGCTCGACAACCCCAAGCAGATCTCCGGCGGCGGCCAGGTCAGCTCGTTCAATGACTGGTCGCTGAGCCTTTCGCGCCCATGGAAAGGCATCGACTTCGACTTCTCGTACTCGGATTCGAGCCTGAGCGGTGAGGCCTGCTCGGCTTATTCGGGGCACAACACCGAGTGCGAAGGCTGGTTCTCGATCAAGGCGTCGAGATCGCTGTTCTAGACGCTTTGCGGGCGACAGCACGCATCAGCCCGACGCCCCACCAAACACATCTTGATACATTCACGTCTGTATCTTTAATTCCCCCTCGGGAATTTCCTCCACGCGCCCGCTACTAAGGAGATGTCACCGGCACTGCACGGTGGCCGCAGGAACCATGGCCGAGCCATGGGCTACGCCCGCAAGGGTCATCTTCGAGGGTTACGCGATGCGTACATTCCTTAGCGCACTGGCCTTCAGTGCAATGATTTCTCCCCTGGCCTATGCCGATACCACCAAGACTGCCATTGGCAGCGGGGTCGGCGGCGCGCTGGGCAATATCGTCGGCCAGCAACTGGGAGGCAGCACGGGTGCTGCAATAGGTGCTGGCCTGGGCGGCGCCGCTGGTGGTGCCATCAGCTCACGCAACAAGACCGAGGCAGCGCTGGGCGGCGGCCTGGGCGCAGCAGGCGGGTCGGTGCTGGGCAATCAGTTCGGCGGCAGCACCGGCTCGACCATTGGCGCCGGCCTGGGCGGCGCTGCCGGTGGCGCCTTGGCCAACGAAGTGGCGGACAGCAACCGCCATGAATCCCGTTACCGCGACAACGGCCACCGGCATGGCAAGAAGCACCACAAGCGCCATCACAAGCATCGTCACCGCTAATCATCGATTCAATCATCAAGGGCGCCTCGGCGCCCTTGATGGCTCAAGCCACCAGCAAAACCTCCATCGCCTGGCGCAACCCCTGCGGAATAGCTACTGGCTGGTTGCTCTGCCTATCCACGAAGACATGCACGAACCGACCCGCCGCGCAGGCCTGCATCTGCCCTTCGCGAAACACTGCGAGTTCGTACTGCACCGAGCTGTTGCCCAGCTTGCCAACCCGCAGGCCAACCTCCACGCGCTCTGGAAAGGCAATCGACTCGAAGTAATCGCAGCTCGAACTCACCACGAAGCCCACGACTTCGCCACGATGGATATCCAGGCCGCCTGATTCGATCAGGTAGGTATTCACCGCCGTATCGAAGTAGCTGTAGTAGGTAACGTTGTTGACGTGGCCATACAGGTCGTTGTCGTGCCAGCGCGTGGTGATCGGCTGGAAGTGACGATAGTGCTCGCGCAGGTGCTGCGGCTGTTGCATGGGTTGCCACCTCGCAAAAGAACGGAAGCCGGCATGGTGCCGGCCTCCTGCCGAGGTGACAACTGCGCTCGGCTAGTAAGCGACCTGATAGATGGCCAGCGCGTGGGCCTGGGTCATTTCCCGCGGATTATTGGCCAGCAGACGGTCATGCAGCATGGCGTCGGTGGCCAGACGCGGCAGCAAATCCTGCTCGACGCCCACATCGCGCAGGCGCGCAGGCAAACCACTGCGCTCGCTGAGGTCGGCCAGCTCGATGATAAACTGCTCGGTGTGATCCGTGGCATCGCCGCTGCGCAGGCGACCGCCCAATAGCAGCGTCGCCAATTCCTCGTAGAGCGGTGCCGCTACCGAGGCGTTGAAGCCCAGCACATGGGGCAGCAACACCGCCGTGCTGACACCATGGGGCACCTGGCAATGTCCGCTCAGCGGATAAGCCAACGCATGCACCGCCGCCAGCGGCGCATTGGCATAAGCCTGCCCCGCCAGGCAGGCGCCCAGTAGCATGGCTTGGCGGGCGTCGCGATTGCCGCCGTTGTGTACGGCTTCGTCCAGGTTGGCACCGAGCAGGCTCAACGCTTCGCGGGCCAGCATGTCGGAAAGCGGATTCTTGCGCCGCGCGCCAGTGTAAGCCTCGACGGCGTGGCCCATGGCCAGCATGCCGCAGGCAGCGGTGATCGGCGCCGGCAACTGCAGGGTGAGTTCGGCATCGAGCAGCGCCAGGTCCGGCAACAAGCGCGCCGACACCACCGCGACCCGAGTCGCATGCTGGGTAGTCACCACGGCAATGGGCGTCACTTCGGAACCGCTACCAGCCGTGGTCGGCACCTGAATCAGCGGCAAGCGCTGCGCCGCTGCCTTGTCGATGCCGTAAAGATCGCTCAGCGTCTGCCGGCAATCGGGATGCGCCAGCTGCGCGACCAACTTGGCCACATCCAGCGAGCTGCCGCCGCCAAAGCCGATCACCAGATTGGCCTGGGCGTCCCTGGCGAACTGCGTGGCATTGCCGATGACAGCTTCCGGCGCCCCCGCCAGCACGCCGTCGAACACATGCAGCGCTACGCCGCCCTTGGCAAAGGCGCTACGCACGTCTTCGAAGAAATCCTGCCGGGCGACACCGGCATCGGTCACCAGTGCTACGGAGCGCGCGCCCCAGGCCTGGCATAACGGCACAAGCCGCTTGACGGCTCCGGGCTCGCAGATGAGATGGGCGGCTGTAGCAAAACTGAATGGCTGCATGGCGCTTTCCTCGTTCTGTGCAGCGCGATATCGCGCGAAAGACCATGCCCCTGTCATTTCAAGATTGCAGCATCACGGCAAGGCCTTTGTTCATAGTAGGCCGGGAGCCTGGATCTGCTCGGGAAAGCGCGAGAAGGTAGCCGTTCGTCGATTAACAGCCAGGCTTAACCAACCGATGGCGCCACGCGCGCTCAGCGCATCTGCCAGGGGTCTTTATCGGGCAACGCCGCCCAGGCCAGCAAACATGCGGCTTTCACCCAAAACCGCGAAATTCACCGACGAAGCAGACAATTACCCATGAAAAAAGTGCTAGTCCATCCCGTTATTGTGGTTATGACATATCTGCCTAAAGCCCGTCGCTCGCTCGATTTAGACTGAGTCCATCGAAGTGAAAGACGGAGGTGACTCATGCCCCTTTCCATCGACGGCATGAATATCGGCCAGTACAGCTATCGGCCAGTTGGTACTACTAACAGTGGGCTGCAGACCAACGCTCTGGACCGCGTAACGCCCGCGGCGCAGCGCCTGAACGATGCACAAGAGCAGTTGCTGGAACGCCGGCGTGTCGATCAGGAACGTCAGGATCGCCTGCGTGAGGCACGTGAAGAGCGTATCGCTCAGCAGGAACAGGAAGAAGAACGCGCGCTACAGGTGCGTCAGGAACGCCAGGATGCTGCCCGGGAACTGGACGAGCAATTACGCGAGCAGCGGCTTGAGGCACTTCAGGAGCAACGCCAGGAAGTGCTCAATCCACTGTCCGCCGAAAGCCTTGCCAGGCAGCGGGTGCAGAGCGAAATTACCCCGCCGGCGGCAAATGCTGCGCAGTTAAGCCCGCGTTTGGCGGCTGAAGCCATTTCGACTTACCGCCAGACAGAGTCTCCAGACTTCATCGGCCGCAGCCTGGTCGCCTGACCGACGCTGAAATAGCCCCCAAAAAAATCGGGCCCTGCGGTAGATCCATGATCTGCCGCAGGGCCCGGTTCTTATCCGACGGAGAATCTGATCAAGGCGCCACTATATAAAGTGGGCGCCTCCGTTCTCACTCCTTGCCCAGTGCCTCCTGACGCTGCAGAAACTCCTCCTGCAGCAGAGCATCAGCATTTTCCTCGTCACCTTCCAATTGCTGTTGCAAATGACCAGTCCCGACCGGCTTGCTTTCCAACTTACCGACCAGGTGTTCCAGCGCATGGCGCATCTTCTCAGCGGCGCCTTCGATGGCCTGCTCCAGCGACTCGGCCTTGTGGGTAACAGACAGCGGCTGATGACCCTTGGGGCGAGCCTCGATCTGGCAGCGCTTGTCGTCCGCGCCGCTCTTGCCACCGTTTTCGTCGCTGATATGCACTTCCACCCGCGACAGAAACTCCTCGTAACGCTCCAGTCGATCCGCCACGGATCCGCTCACCCATTCCTGTAGACGTGCGCTGCCTTCGATATGGTTGCTGTTCACATGAACTTGCATGGTCTTCCTCGCTTTCGACGGGTCTACGAACTTGGAGGCGGCCGGGTGAGACTAGGTTCCTGTTGATTGCCGCTGCAGCCGGCGATTGCGGCAGCAGCGGCGAGCGAGCCCGCGTCAGAAGCGGTCGCGGATCACTACTTCATCGAACGGCAGCTTGCCGATACGCGGCTTGGCATCGATGGCCTTCTTGCCTACGGCGACCATCAGACCGATCACGTGGTTGTCGGGCAGGTTGATCAGCTTGGCCACGGCGTCGAAATCGAAGCCGTCCATGGGGCAGGAATCCAGGCCCTTGCCGCGCGCCGCGAGCATCAGGGTTTGCGCCACCAGGCCGCAGCTGCGCATGGTTTCGTCGCGCTGTACCTGGGGCTTGTCGCGGTAGTAGTTATCGATGGCGCCCGCCATGAACTGCTGCACCTCGACCGGCGCGCCGTCCCACACGCGGCTGACGTTCTTCTCCCAGCTGTCGACCTGGGCACAGACCACCACCAGCATCGAGGCGTCGGTCATCTGCGCCTGCCCCCAGCCGACTTCGCGAATCTGCTGACGCAGCGCCGGGTCGCTGACTTCCACCAGGCGCACATGCTGCAAGTTGAAGGCCGTAGGCGCGAGCAGCGCCAGTTGCAGCAACTCGTTCTTTTCTTCGGCGCTCAAGGTGAAACCGGCGTCATAACCTTTGACGGCGCGGCGGCTGCGAATGGCTTCATCGATATGCATGGCAAACTCCACAGGGATGGAAAACTCGCCCATGCTAGGCAAGCCGAGGCGCCAGCGCCAATTGAGCATTCCGATGTGATTCATCGTCTGTAACGATTCATTCGAGCCGCTGCGCCGAACCACCGGTCGATACGCCAAGCCCCGCTGCGGCTGGGCGATGAACATTTCGTCAAATCGGCTAATCGCACGTGCGACTCATCAACGGCTGTTCCATCCAAAGCATCCGGCGTTAAGCTGTCGGCCATGACTCATTCGCCCTACATCAGCCTGCCCACCAACGACGCCGATGCGCTGCAGGTAAGCGGCGACTGGACGCTCGCTCATTACGCTACGCTGCTGCCTCAGGTCGACGAGGCTCGCCCGCTGCTCAGTGCAAACGCCCGCACAGACCTGAGTGAACTCAACGCCCTGGATACCGCAGGCGCCAGCCTGCTGGTCGAACTGATCGGTGCCGAGCGGCTGATCGCGCTGCTAGCCGACGGCGCATTCAGTGACGAGCGTCGCGCTCTGTTGCACACGGTCGCCCACACCATGCAGCAGAGTCGGCAGGTGACCGAGCCCCCGAGCCGCTCCACCTACCGCGAATTCTTCGGCCATATCGGCGAAGTGATGGAAGGTGTCTGGCACAAGGCCGTGGGCCTGCTGGGCTTCGTCGGCCTGACACTCAGCAGCATGCTGCTTATCCTGCTCAACCCGCGCCGCTGGCGATTGACATCACTGGCCTCGCACCTCGAGCAGATCGGCCTCAACGCGGTTCCCATCGTTGCCCTGCTGACCTTTTTGGTCGGCGCCGTGGTGGCCTTTCTCGGCGCGACCATCCTCAGGGATTTCGGCGCGACCATCTATACGGTCGACCTGGTGGCCTTCTCGTTTCTGCGCGAGTTCGGGGTGCTGCTGACCGCCATCCTGATGGCCGGCCGCACCGCGAGCGCCTTCACCGCGCAGATCGGCTCGATGAAGGCCAACGAGGAAATCGACGCGATCCGCACCCTGGGCCTCAACCCCATGGAGCTACTGGTGCTGCCACGGGTGTTCGCCATGCTGATCGCCCTGCCGCTGCTGACCTTTATCGCCATGGTCTGCGGCATGCTCGGCGGCGCCATGGTGTGCCTGCTAACGCTGGATATCTCACCGTCGATGTTTCTGTACCTGCTGCAGGAGAATATCCCGCTCAATCACTTTCTGGTCGGCATGGGCAAGGCGCCGATCTTCGCCTTTCTGATCGCAGTGATCGGCTGCCGGGAAGGTTTCAAGGTCACCGGCAGCGCGCAATCGGTGGGCGAACGCACCACCTCGAGCGTGGTGCAGTCGATCTTCGTGGTCATCGTGGTCGATGCCGTGGCCGCATTGTTTCTGATGGAGATGGGCTGGTGAGTGGCGAAGCGATCATTCAGGTGCACGACCTGACCAATCAGTTCGGCCCGCAGGTGGTGCACCAGCATCTGAACCTGGATCTATACCGTGGTGAAGTACTCGGCGTAGTGGGCGGCTCGGGCACCGGCAAATCAGTGCTGCTGCGCACCATCGTCGGCTTGCGCCAGCCCAATGCCGGCACGGTGCAGGTCTTCGGCGAAGACCTGCTGACGCTGCCCGCCAAGCGCCGATCCGAGCTGGAGCGCCGCTTCGGCGTGCTCTACCAGCGCGGCGCGCTGTTCTCGTCGCTTACCGTACTGGAGAACATTGCCATGCCGCTGATCGAGCACGCCGGGCTGACTCGCAGCCAGGCCGAGCGACTGGCCAAGTCCAAAGTGGCGCTAGTCGGCCTGCCGAGTCACGCTGGCGACAAGTACCCGACCGAGCTGTCCGGCGGCATGGTCAAGCGCGCCGCCCTGGCCCGCTCCCTGGCGCTGGAGCCGGACATCCTGTTTCTCGACGAGCCGACCGCAGGCCTCGACCCGATTGGCGCGGCAGCCTTCGATCAGTTGATCCGCACCCTGCGTGGAGCCCTGGGGCTCAGCGTGTTTCTGGTCACCCATGACCTGGATACGCTCTACACCCTGTGCGACCGCGTGGCCGTGCTGTCGCAGAAGCGGGTACTGGTGGCCGACACGCTGGACGTAGTCGCCGCCACCGACGATCCCTGGATACACGACTATTTCCATGGCCCGCGCGGACGCGCGGCCGAACAGGCTGCAGCGAGGATTAGCTGAATGGAACCACGCGCCCATCACGTTTTGATCGGCATGTTCACGGTGGCGATCGTCAGCGCCATCCTGATATTCGCCCTGTGGCTGGGCAAGTCCAGCGCCGACAAGCAATTCAATTATTACGAAGTGATCTTCACCGAAGCGGTCAGCGGCCTGTCCCAGGGTAGCGCCGTGCAGTACAGCGGTATCCGCGTCGGCGACGTCACCAGCCTGACCCTCGACCCGCAAGACCCGCGCAAGGTGCACGCCAATATCCGCATCACCAGCGCCACGCCAATCAAGGAAGACACCCGCGCACGGCTGACCATCACCAACATCACTGGCGGGGCGGTAATCCAGCTGCACGGCGGCTCCCCAGAAAGCCCGCCGCTGGAGGCCAGCAACGGTCGCATACCGGTGATCATCGCCGACCGCTCGCCGTTGTCGCGGCTGATGGCAAACGGTGAGGACCTGATGGTCAGCGTGACCCGCCTGCTCGATCGCGCCAACGCCATGTTCTCCCGGGAGAACAGCGAGAACATCGCCAAGACCCTGCGCAACCTGGAACAGATCACCGCCAGTGTCTCTGAACAGCGTGAGGAACTGCGCGAAGCCCTTGCGCAAATGAGCGCCGCGGGACGCGAGGCCAGCGCCCTGATGAACAACGCCAACAAGCTGTTCAGCGGCCCGGCGCATAACACCCTGGAAAGCGCCGAGCGCCTGGCCGCATCGCTGGAGCGCAGTAGCAGCAACATCGAACAGCTGCTGCAGGACAACCGCGCCGCCCTCGATGGTGGCATGCAGGGCATCGGCGAGCTCGGCCCGGCCATCAATGAGCTGCGTGACACTTTGGGCTCGCTACGCTCGTTCTCGCGGCGCCTGGAGGAAGACCCCGCCGGCTATCTGCTGCGCAGCGACAGCATCAAGGAGTTCCAACCATGAAAGCATTCGCCACCGCCGGCGCCCTGCTGCTGACCAGCCTGCTCAGCGCCTGCTCGATCCTTCCCCAGGGCGAGGCTCTCGACGTGTACCTGCTGCCGAGCAACCTGCCGGTGCGCGCAGCCGATGCGCCGCGGCAAAGCTGGTCGCTGCGGGTCAACCGCCCACAGAGCAGCCAGTTGCTGGACAGCCCGCGCATCGCCGTACTGCCGCAAGGCGACCGCATCAGCGCCTACCAGGGCGCACGCTGGAGCGACCGCGCGCCGGCACTGTTTCGCGACCGGCTGATCGCCGCCTTTCTCGATGACGGTCGCGTCGGCGCCGTCAGCAGCGACGACAGCCGCCTGCAGGCCGACCTGGAACTGAGCAGCGATCTGCGCGCCTTCCAGAGCGAGTACCGCAACGGACGGCCGGAAGTGCATATCCTGCTCGATGCCCGCCTGGTGCAGGCCGGCAATCAGCGCATCCTCGCCAGCCGGCGTTTCGAAGTCCGCCAGATCGCCGGCGACACGGCGGTGGAATCGGTGGTCAAGACCTTTGGCACCGCCAACGACCAGCTTTCACGCCAACTGATGGATTGGGTGGTGGAACAAGGCCAGCGTAACGCACCGGATAGCACCAAGCCCTGACTGACGCAGCTCTACTTACTCATCTGGTGGTAGCCATTCAGCTTTCTACTGTGGGAACGGGCCATGCCCGTGATTTTTTCGCGGGCATGGCCCGCTCCCATAGGGATACGCAGCAAGCACTAAGAACCGCTGATAGCAATCTCAAGCGGGCGTCAACTGCCTTACAGGGCAACAGCAGTTATCGCCATCTTAATAAAACGGCCGATGTGATCACTCACATCGGCCGTTCTTTTGCAGCAGTTGCTGGCGTCAGACGAAGACGATCTCGTCGTTCTCGACCTTGCCAGTCACCGTACTGCCCGGATTGAACTGGCCAGACAGGATCAACTGCGCCAGCGGGTTTTCGATCCAGCGCTGGATGGCGCGCTTCAACGGCCGCGCGCCATACACCGGGTCGTAGCCAATGGCGATCAGCTTGTCCATCGCCTCGTCGGACAGCTCCAGGCTCAGTTCGCGCTCGGCCAGGCGCTGCAGCAGGCGCGAAAGCTGGATGCGCGCGATACCGGCGATCTGCTCACGGGCCAGCGGCTCGAACACCACCACTTCGTCGATGCGGTTCACGAACTCCGGCCGGAAGTGGTTGCCCACGGCATCCATCACCGCCGCGCGCTGCGCCTCGCGATCACCGACCAGTTCCTGGATCTGCGCCGAGCCCAGGTTGGAGGTCATCACGATCACCGTGTTCTTGAAGTCCACGGTGCGGCCGTGGCTGTCGGTCAGGCGACCATCTTCGAGCACTTGCAGCAGCACGTTGAACACGTCCGGGTGGGCTTTTTCCACCTCGTCCATCAGCACCACCGAGTAAGGTTTACGACGCACCGCCTCGGTCAGGTAACCGCCCTCCTCGTAGCCAACATAGCCAGGCGGCGCACCGATCAACCGCGCCACGGAGTGCTTCTCCATGAACTCGGACATATCGATGCGCACCAGCGCGTCCTCGGTGTCGAACAGGAACTCGGCCAACGCCTTGCACAGTTCGGTCTTGCCCACACCGGTCGGGCCGAGGAACAGGAACGAGCCGCTGGGTCGGTTCGGATCAGCCAGGCCGGCACGCGACCGACGCACGGCATTGGCCACCGCCACCACGGCTTCGTCCTGACCGATTACGCGCTGGTGCAGCAGGCCTTCCATCTTCAGCAGCTTGTCGCGCTCGCCTTCGAGCATCTTCGAGACCGGAATGCCGGTCCACTTGGAAACCACTTCGGCGATTTCCTCCTCAGTCACCTTGCTGCGCAGCAGCTGGTTTTCCGTGGTGCCGTGCTGGTCGACCATCTGCAGGCTGCGCTCCAGATCGGGAATCACCCCGTACTGCAGCTCGGCCATGCGGTTGAGATCGCCTTTACGGCGCGCCGCTTCGAGCTCGGTCTTGGCCTGCTCGATACGCTGCTGGATCTGTGCCGAACCCTGGACTTCGGCTTTTTCCGACTTCCAGATGTCTTCCAGGTCGGCGTATTCCTTCTCCAACTTGGCGATGTCTTCCTGCAGTTTGACGAAGCGTTTCTTGGCCGCCTCGTCCTCTTCCTTCCTCAACGCCTGGGCCTCGACCTTGAGCTGGATCAGCCGGCGATCCAGGCGATCGAGCACCTCGGGCTTGGAGTCGATCTCCATGCGAATACGGCTGGCGGCTTCGTCGATCAGGTCGATGGCCTTGTCCGGCAACTGGCGGTCGGTGATGTAACGGTGGCTGAGCTTGGCCGCGGCGATGATCGCACCGTCGGTAATTGCGACCTTGTGGTGTACCTCGTAGCGCTCTTTCAGGCCGCGCAGGATGGCGATGGTGTCTTCCTCGCTCGGCTCGTCGACCAGCACCTTCTGAAAGCGCCGCTCCAGGGCGGCGTCCTTCTCGATGAACTGACGGTATTCGTTCAGCGTGGTGGCACCCACGCAGTGCAACTCGCCGCGGGCCAGGGACGGCTTGAGCATGTTGCCGGCGTCCATGGCGCCCTCGGCCTTGCCGGCGCCGACCATGGTGTGCAGCTCGTCGATGAACAGGATCACTCGGCCTTCCTGTTTGGACAGTTCGTTGAGCACGGCTTTGAGGCGCTCCTCGAACTCGCCGCGGAACTTGGCACCGGCGATCAGCGCGCCCATGTCCAATGACAGAAGGCGCTTGTCCTTGAGGCCGTCCGGCACTTCGCCGTTGACGATGCGCTGAGCCAGGCCTTCGGCGATAGCGGTCTTGCCGACGCCGGGCTCACCGATCAGTACCGGGTTGTTCTTGGTACGCCGTTGCAGTACCTGAATGGTGCGGCGGATCTCGTCGTCACGGCCGATCACCGGGTCGAGCTTGCCCTCTTCGGCGCGCTTGGTCAGGTCGACGGTGTACTTGTCGAGCGCCTGGCGCGACTCCTCGATGTTCGGGTCGTTGACCGCATCGCCGCCGCGCAGGTTGTTCACCGCATTCTCCAGCGCCTTGCGGCTCACGCCCTGGGCGAGCAGCAGCTTGCCGAGCTTGGTGTTCTCATCCATCGCGGCGAGCAGCACGAGTTCGCTGGAGATGAACTGATCGCCCTTTTGCTGTGACAGGCGATCGGCCTGGTTGAGCAGGCGCGCCAGATCCTGAGACAGGCTGACGTCACCGGTAGGGTTCTGGATTTTGGCCAGTTGGTCGAGCTCTTTGCTCAACGCCTGGCGGAGACTTGTCACGTCGAAGCCCACCTGCATCAACAGCGGGCGAATGGAGCCGCCTTGCTGGTCGAGCAGCGCCTGCATCAGGTGCAGCGGCTCGATGGCGGAATGGTCGTGGCCGACAGCCAGGGACTGGGCATCGGAAAGGGCAAGTTGCAACTTGCTGGTCAAACGGTCGATTCGCATGGCGTCATCCTTCCTTCTAGAGGCAGGCCGGCGCGGTGCATGCGCCTGACATTAAAACCTGCCGAGATGGAGAATAGATGAGGCCGATTGTGTGGGTTTCAAGCGCAGTAGTTTTGACCGTGATCAGGGGCGCCATCACGATTCGCCGCGGGTCGCGGCTCCCACCATGATCGCGAGCGACCCAAGGCCCGTGTGGGAGCGCCGACCCGGCGCGAAAGCGATTGCGGCCTTGCTGTAAAACTGGCGTCGTAGCCACCATTCGACGCAAGGCCGCGAGCCTCAAAATGAATCGGGCAGACCTCAGCGATCGGCCAGCCAGATCAGCGAGGCGAAGCGACCGGTCTGGGCCGCGCGGCGATAGGAGTAGAAGCGCGCATCGCTGACGGTGCAGAAGCCGCCGCCATAAACCGCGGTAACACCACGAGCCGCCAGACGGATGCGCGCCAGTTGGTAGATGTCGGCCATGAAACGCCCGGCGTTCTGGCTCGACATGAAGGCGCCAGCAGCCTGGGCGTGCTGATCGACGAATGCCTCACGCACCTCGGCGCCAACTTCGAATGCCTGGGGGCCGATGGCCGGGCCCAGCCAGACGAGGACCTCTTCCGCGTCCACGGCCAGGGCATCCAGCGTGGCTTCCAGCACGCCGCCAGCCAGGCCGCGCCAGCCAGCGTGGGCAGCGGCCACGCGAGTACCGGCGCGGTCGCAGAACAGCACGGGCAGGCAGTCGGCGGTCATTACCGTGGCGGCGATGCCGGGGGTTGCCGTCCAGCTGGCGTCGGCGTCGTCGACCGTTTCCGGGTCGGCATGGGCCACGGCGATACCGTGCACCTGCTGCAACCAGGCCGGACGGCAACCCAGCTGGCTGACCAGGCGCTGGCGATTCTTGGCCACCGCGGCCGGGTCATCCTCGACATGGGCAGCCAGGTTGAAGCTGTCGTAAGGCGCCTGGCTGACACCGCCAGCGCGGGTGGTCACGCAGGTACGCACCCACTCGGGCGCCGGCCAGTGTGGCGTCAGCCAGTCGTGGGCCTTGTCACTCATCCGATGAACGCCTCGAGATCCTGACGCAGCAGGGTCAGCAACCAGACGAAGTCGTCAGGCAGCGGCAATTGCCACTTCATGCGCTCGCCGGTGATCGGGTGGTCAAGCTCCAGGAAGCGCGCATGCAGGGCCTGGCGCGGGAATTCCTTGAGGCTCTGCACCATGGTCTGGCTGGCGGCCGGCGGGATACGGAAGCGCCCGGCGTACACCGGGTCACCGACCAGCGGAAAACCGATGTGGCTCATGTGCACGCGGATCTGGTGCGTGCGCCCGGTCTCCAGTTTGACGCGCGCATGGGTGTGCGAACGGAAGCGTTCGAGCACGCGGTAATGGCTGACCGCCGGTTTGCCGCCATCGGTCACGGCCATGCGCTGACGCTGGGATGAGCTTCGGCCAATCGGCGCGTTGATCTTGCCGCCAGAAGTGATCACGCCGATGACGATGCATTCGTAGATGCGGCTGACGGTGCGTTTCTGCAACTGATCGACCAGGCGGGTCTGCGCTTCGATGGTCTTGGCCACCACCATCAGGCCGGTGGTGTCCTTGTCCAGGCGGTGCACGATACCGGCGCGCGGCACGTTGACGATGTCCGGCACGTGATGCAGCAGCGCATTGAGCAAGGTGCCGTCGGCGTGCCCGGCAGCCGGGTGCACGACCAGGCCGGCCGGCTTGTCGATCACCAGGATCTGGTCGTCCTCGTAAACGATGTCGAGTTCGATGTCCTGGGCAATCCATTCCCCCTGGGCTTCCTGCTCGGCGGACAACGCCAGCACGGCACCGCCGTGGACGATATCGCGCGGGCGCAGCACCTGGCCGTCGACGGTCAGATTGCCCTCCTTGATCCAGCCGGAAAGACGCGAGCGCGAATGCTCGGCGAACAGCTGGGCGGCGACTTGGTCGAGGCGCTGACCGCCCAGATCGGCGGGGACCTCGGCGGTTAACTCAATGGCCTGCTTATTAATAGATGACATGCTCGGCAACGGCGGGGGCATAGCCTTTGGTTTCGGCTACACGCTTGTGGTTAAATACGGCGTCTTTGCCCCAGGGGTACCGGGGGCGCTCATCATAACAGGACGGCCCTGCTCAAGACAGCCGCCGTCCCAGGGACGCAAGCCGCCATGCAAGTGAAACACCTGCTGCTGATCGCCATCCTCGCCCTCACCGCCGCCTGTTCGTCCAAGGAAGTCCTGGACGAAAACCTCAGCGAGGCAGAACTCTACCAGCAGGCTCAGCAAGATCTGGACAACGGCAGCTACACCAGCGCCGTTACCAAGCTCAAGGCTCTGGAATCGCGCTACCCCTTCGGTCGCTACGCCGAGCAATCCCAGCTCGAGCTGATCTACGCCAACTACAAGAACGCCGAGCCGGAAGCCGCCCGCGCTGCCGCCGAGCGTTTCATCCGCCTGCATCCGCAGCACCCGAACGTCGATTACGCCTACTACCTGAAGGGCCTGGCTTCGTTCGATCAGGACCGCGGCATCGTCGCCCGCTTCCTGCCGCTGGACATGACCAAGCGTGACCCGGGTGCAGCCCGCGACTCTTACAACGAGTTCGCCCAGCTCACCAATCGCTACCCGAACAGCCGTTACGCCCCGGACGCCAAGCAGCGCATGATCTACCTGCGCAACCTGCTGGCCGCCTACGAAATTCACGTGGCCCATTACTACCTGACCCGCCACGCCTACGTCGCCGCCGCCAACCGCGGTCGCTATGTGGTGGAGAATTTCCAGGAAACCCCAGCGGTCGGTGACGGCCTGGCCGTGATGGTCGAGGCCTATCAGCGCCTGACCCTGGACGACCTGGCGGCCACCAGCCTGGAAACCCTGAAGCTCAACTACCCGGATCACCCGAGCCTGGAGAGTGGCGAGTTCGTGCCGCAGGAAGAAGCTGCCGACGAGCGCTCGTGGCTGGCCAAGGCGACCCTGGGCCTGATCGAAAGCGACGTACCGCCACCGCCGAGCCAGACCCAGGCGAGCCTGGACGTGCAGCGTCAGTACCAAGACGCCGTCGACCAGATGCCGGCCGATCTGAAAGCCACCGAGCGGGGCGAAGAGCCACAGGCGCCCAAGCGCTCCTGGTTCAGCCGCCTGACCTTCGGCCTGTTTGACTGATCCATCGCTAACAGCCAGCAACTCTTCACGATGCCAGTCAACCGACTGGCATCGTGCATTCTGGCCCTGCAAAACGCTGATTGGGTAACTGTCCGCCCAGGGCGTCCTTAGCTACACTGCCCCATCCCCCGACACGAAGAGAGCGCCATGGGCCTGTTCCGCCTGCTGATCTGGATTGCCATCATTTTTGCCGCCATCTGGCTATGGCGGCGCTATGTCGGCGCCACCCGACAGCGCCAGAAGGCAGCACCGCCCTCGGACAATCCGGCGCCCATGGTGCGTTGCGCCCACTGCGGCGTGCACACCCCGCAGCAGCACGCCCTGCAACTGGCGCAGCGCTGGTACTGCAGCCAGGCGCATCTGGAACAAGGCCCCAAGCCCGGTGCCCAATAGCGCCCTCGCGGTACGGGGCCCCCAGGGGCACCGCATCTTCCGGCTTTACCATCTCTATCGCCTGGTCATCGGCGTGGTGCTGGTACTGCTGGTTTCCGCAAACCTGGACTCCGAGCTGCTAGAGCTGGCCCACGTGCCGTTGTTCAGGGGGGCGGCCTGGGTCTACCTGACGCTCAACATCCTGATCGCGCTGATCATTCACACGCCCAATCGTCTGTTGCCGATATTCGCGGTGGCGCTGGGTGACGTAGTGCTGCTCTCGGCACTGTTCTATGCCGGCGGTGGCACGCCAAGCGGGATCGGCAACCTGCTGATCGTCTCCGTGGCGATCGCCAACATCCTGATACGTGGCCGCTTCGGGATCTTGATCGCCGCCGCCGCCGCGATCGGCATGATCTACCTGACCTTCTACCTGAGTCTCAGCCACGCCCAGGCCAGCAACCAGTACGTGCAGGTCGGCGCACTAGGCGCGCTATGCTTCGCCGCGGCGCTGTTCGTGCAGGGCCTGACCCGCCGTCTGCAGGTCAGCGAAAAACTGGCCGAACAACGCGCTGCCGACGTGGCCGATCTGGAGACCCTGAACAACCTGATCCTGCAACGCATGCGCACCGGCATCCTGGTGGTGGACGAGCAGCGCCGCGTGCTGCTGGCCAATCAGGCCGCGCTCGGCTTGCTGGGCCAGCAGCACCTGGCGGGCAAGATTCTCGACCCGCACTGCACCGAGTTGGTCAAGCGCCTGCAGCAGTGGCAGGAGAACAGCAGCCTGCGCCCAGCCAGCCTGCAGACGCTCAGTGACGGCCCGACCCTGCAACCCAGCTTCATCGCACTGCAGCGCGGCGGCCAGCGGCATATTCTGATCCTCCTCGACGACATCTCGCAGATCGCCCAGCAGGCCCAGCAACTCAAGCTGGTCGCCCTCGGCCGCCTGACCGCCGGCATCGCCCACGAGATTCGCAACCCGCTGGGCGCCATCAGCCATGCGGCGCAGTTGCTGCAGGAGTCCGAAGACCTGCACGGGCCAGACCTGCGCTTGGCGCAGATCATCCAGGATCACTCGCGACGCATGAACCTGATCATCGAGAACGTGCTGCAGCTCTCGCGCCGGCGCCAGGCGGAGCCGCAACTGCTGGATCTCAAATACTGGCTGCACCGTTTCGCGGCGGAATTCCGCAGCACCGCCCCGGCCTCCAAGGTGCTGCACCTGGCCATCGAAGGCAGCAGCATCCAGACGCGCATGGACCCCAACCAGCTCAACCAGGTCATCACCAACCTGGTGCAAAACGGCCTGCGCCACAGTGCCAAGCTCAACCCTCAGGGCCAGGTGTGGCTGAAGCTGTTTCGCGATCCGCGCAGCGATCTGCCGGTGCTCGAGGTGCTCGACGACGGTGAGGGCGTGCCGGCAGACCAACTGCATCACATCTTCGAGCCTTTCTACACGACCGAGAACAAAGGCACCGGCCTGGGCCTGTATATTTCCCGCGAGCTTTGCGAAAGCAACCAGGCTCATCTTCACTATCAATCACGCGAAGGCGGCGGCGCATGCTTCCGTATCACCTTCGCGCATCCGCGAAAAATGAGCTGAACGACCTGATGAATCGCCAGAGAGCCCTGATCGTCGACGACGAGCCCGATATCCGCGAACTGCTGGAGATCACCCTCGGGCGCATGAAACTCGACACCCGCAGCGCCCGCAACGTCAAGGAAGCGCGCGAATGGCTGGCCAAGGAGCCGTTCGATCTGTGCCTGACCGACATGCGCCTGCCCGACGGTAGCGGCCTGGATATCGTGCAGTACATTCAACAGCGCCATCCGCAGACGCCGGTGGCGATGATCACCGCGTTCGGCAGCGTGGACACGGCGATCAACGCCCTCAAGGCCGGCGCCTTCGACTTCCTCACCAAGCCGGTCGACCTAGGCCGCCTGCGCGAACTGGTGGCCACCGCCCTGCGCCTGCACGCCGCCGATGAAGGCGAAGCGCCGGGTAGCAGCCGCCTGCTGGGTGAATCCCCGCCGATGCGTGCACTGCGCGGGCAGATTCAGAAACTGGCGCGCAGCCAGGCGCCGGTGTACATCAGTGGTGAGTCGGGCAGCGGCAAGGAGCTGGTCGCCCGGCTGATCCACGAACAGGGCCCGCGGCGTGAGCGGGCCTTCGTGCCGGTCAACTGCGGCGCCATTCCCTCGGAGCTGATGGAAAGCGAATTCTTCGGCCACAAGAAGGGCAGCTTCACCGGCGCCGTCGAAGACAAACAGGGCCTGTTCCACGCCGCCAATGGCGGCAGCCTGTTCCTCGACGAGGTGGCCGACCTGCCGCTGACCATGCAGGTCAAGCTGCTGCGCGCCATCCAGGAAAAGGCCATCCGCGCCGTCGGTGGCCAGCAGGAAGTGGTGGTCGACACCCGCATCCTGTGCGCCACACACAAGGACCTCGCCGCCGAAGTGGCAGCCGGCCGCTTCCGCCAGGACCTCTACTACCGTCTCAACGTCATCGAACTGCGCGTACCGCCACTGCGCGAGCGCCGCGAGGACATTCCCCTGCTGGCCGACGTGATGCTCAAGCGCCTCAACGAAGGCATCGGCCTGCCGCCGGTCAAGCTCGACGGCCCTGCCCTGGAAAAGCTCAAGAGCTATCGTTTTCCCGGCAACGTGCGCGAGCTGGAGAACATGCTGGAGCGCGCCTACACGCTGTGTGAAGGCGACGTGATCTGCGCCAACGACCTGCGCCTGGCAGACGCCGCACCGGCTGGCGAGAACGGCGACGCCAGCCTGGCACAGATCGACAACATCGAGGATTACCTCGAAGACGTCGAACGCAAACTGATCATGCAGGCCCTCGAAGAAACCCGCTGGAATCGCACCGCCGCGGCCCAGCGCCTGGGCCTGAGCTTCCGCTCGATGCGCTACCGCCTGAAAAAGCTCGGCATCGACTGAAACCTTAGCCTGCGGTTGAACCGCCAGTGAGCACAGCCCTCGTAGCCTGCGGTTGAGCGAAGCAATACCCAGGTTCAGCGGCCCCGCCCCCGAAGCAGGTGCCCGCCTACAAACGCCCCGCCGGCGAATACGGCGCCGGATTGATGATCGGCAGCTGCCCCAGCATCAGATCCGTCAGCAACTGGCAGGATGCAGGCGCCAGCACCAGCCCATTGCGGTAATGCCCGCAGTTCAGCCACAAGCCGGGATGCTCAGGCACCTCACCAATGAAAGGAATGCCTTCGGGGGAGCCGGGGCGCAATCCCGCCCAGTGTCCGACCACTTCGGCCTCGCGCAACGCCGGCAGCAACGCTTCGGCAGAAGCCCGCAGACTGGCCAACGCCTCATCGGTCGGCGTCTTGTCGAAGCCGACATGCTCCAGCGTACTGCCCACCAGAATGTGCCCGTCACGTCGAGGAATCGCATAGCGCCCACCTGCCAAAACCATGCTGGGCAAGAAATCCTCGGGGCACTTGAACAGGATCATCTGCCCCTTGACCGGCTCTACGGGCAGCGCCAGCCCAAGGCCCTTCAACACCTCCCCGCTCCAGGCCCCGGCCGCGACGACGACCTGCTCGGCCAGCATCTCGCCCTCCGCGGTAACGACCCCGGTGACGCGCGCGCCATCACGCACGAACTGCAGCACCGGGCTGTGCTCGCGCAGCGTAACGTTCGGCAACCCCTGAAAAGCCGCTCGCAGCGCCTTGACCAACCGAGGGTTGCGCACATTGGCCACGCCGGACATATGAATCGCGCGCTTGAATCCCTCGCCAAGCACCGGCACTTGGGCATAGGCGGCCTCGACCGGAACCTCGTACAACGGTCGACTCTGGCGCTGCGCCCACGCCAGCGCCTCGGCCTGGTCATCAAGGTCCAGCCAGTAGAGCCCGGTGACATGCACCTCGGGGTCGACCCCGGTATCGGCAAACAGGCGCGCGCCAAAACCCGGGTAGTAATCCTGTGACCAGTGAGCCAGTGCCGTGACCGCCTGGCTATAGCGCCACGGATAAAGCGGCGAAACAATTCCGCCCCCCGCCCAGGACGCCTCGCTACCGACCGACGCGCGATCCACCAGCGTGACCCGCCTGCCCGCGCCCGCCAGCAGGTACGCCGACAACAACCCGATGACCCCACCGCCCACAACGATTACATCCGCACGCAAAACTCACCCCATCGCACAAGCGGCATGCCTTGACAGCGAGACCCCAGGGTCTAGACAGAACGGCAGCCGAGAAGGCCGCCAATCATACGCGCATAGAGGTTTGCGTCATGAATAGAGATCGACAGAGGGCCGTGGGCTTGGTGGAGTTGCTGGTTACCATTGTGCTGCTGAGCATCTTGGTCAGTATCGCTATCCCCGCCTTCGCTCGCTTTCAGGAAAACAAACGCCACGAGTCCGCCCGTGACCTGCTGGCTACTCATATTCAGAAAACCCGTGCCTGCGCAGTGATTCAAGGGCGCCCGCACAAACTATGCGGCTCAAGCGACGGTGAGACCTGCGACGGGAATTGGGGCAGCTACTGGCTCATAGCTACGATTGGCAGCAATCCGACCATCGTGACCCAACAGGCAGCCCCAGTGGAAAACATCTGCAGGGTGGGTTTCGGCGGCGACAGCATCCGTTTCCACCCAAACGGAACCAGTTGGACTAGCAACGGTACGATCTTCGTGTGCAACAGCAATGGACCTCACCAGCTACTGACGCTGAATCGCCAGGGCCGCTTGAGACTTGGAACCGGTCACAATTCGCGCTGCTGCTAGACCAGTCATCCGTGCTTCATGGCCGATCATCTACAGCCTAAAGACAGCTAACAGCGAAGCCGTCAGGATTCGCATGCCCTCTTGTATTTAGACTGGACAACCATGCCAAGACTCTCGGAAAGCCAGCCATCGGCGTACTCGCATACGCAATGTGGCTTCACCCTGATTGAGCTGATGATCATCGTCGCTCTGGTTGGGATCATCGCTGCAATCGCGATTCCGAACTTCAGCCAATTCATCAATAAGAACCGTACCCAGTCGCTTAACAACGAGATGCTGGCACTGGTGCAATACGCCCGCACTACTGCGGTCGAGCAAAAGACATTCATGAGAGTTTGCAAGGAGAGCGGCCGTTGGACAGTGAAGAAAACCTGTGCCGATAGCGCCGAAACGTTACGCAGACTGGATGTTCCATCCGGCAGCACGGTGAACCCGGTGGGTGCGGACGTGGCAGAAGTACTATTCAGGTACAACGGAACCAGTAAAGACACCACCTTGATCACTTGCCAAGGCACCGATCATGCCAACGGTTACACCATCGAGGTAAAAGCCAGCGGCAGCGTACGGAGCTGGCCAAGGGGCATGACTAATTCCACCACCAGCATGACAGCCTGTCAGTAGTACCGAGGAATGGCGATGAAAAACGTGGAAAAGGGATTCAGCCTGATCGAAGTACTCGTGGCTCTGTTGCTAACCACCGTCGGAGTACTCGGCATGGTCGCGCTGCAAGGTCGTAGCGTGCAATATTCGCAAGACTCCGTGCAACGAAATGTGGCGGTAGACCTGGCCACTGAATTGGTGGAAATCATCCGTGCCAACCCCAGTGAGACTTTCAGCAACGCAGCACCGCAGTTCCCGATGAACAATGGGCTCAAGTCCAGCTCGATCTTCTATAAAGCCAAAGCGTCGGATTTTTCTAACCCAGCCGATTGTGTTGCCAGCGCTACCGTAGTGCCCAGGACCGCTGCCGAACAACGTAACTGTTGGGCCAGCAAGGCAAAGGCTTTGCTGCCGGGCGGTTCGACCGTATTCATCAGCGACTCATATATCTGTCGAAGCAGCAGCGCTGGCAACTGCAATGGCCAGGGCTCGATGATCGAAATCCGTCTTGCCTGGCAAGTGCGCGAGGGCGCTTGTCTGGATGCAGCTGACACCAGCAACTCTTCGACCATCTGTACTTACACCGTGAGAGTGCAGCCATGAATGACATGAAGCGCCAAAGCGGTTTGTCGATGATCGAACTACTGATCGCGTTGGCGATCAGCAGCTTTCTGATTCTGGGTATCACCCAGGTATACATCGATAATCAGCGGCATTACCTGTTCCAGCAGAGTCAAAGCGGCAATCTCGACAGTGGGCGATTCGCTACGCTGTTGCTCGACCAATACCTGGGCAAGGCCGGCTACCGCCGTACGCCCTCGAGCCTGTTGGAAACGTCCTTTCCAGCCCGCGCGGCATCAGACGGCTGCATGGCATTCAGCGCAGGTGCGCCCGTCACGAACCTGGCTACGGACGAAGGGATGGGTTTCTGCTTACGCTATCAGCCTCAGGTAAGTGGCGACCTCGATTGCCAGGGCGTGGCAAGTAGCACCACATTCACACAAGCCTTCCCTCCAAATTTGACCTCAAGCGACCTGATCGTCCTGGCCTTCAAATTCGAACCTGGGGCCTCGACCGCGCTTCAGAACGGCAGGCTTCTGTGCAAAAGCCTGAACGCCACTACCCCTCAATTCACCGAACAGCTCACAGGCATCGCTGATATGCGCGTCGATTTTGGTGTCGGCAGCAGTGACGTACTTTCCAAGGAAGTGACGTCTTACGTACCGCAAAACGACTGGACGGCCAGCTCGGGGGCGATCCGCAGCGTGCGCTACTCCCTCCTGATGGCAAGTGCAGCTGGGCAGCGCGATAGCGACGACTCCAAGGTGCTCACCGATTGGCTTGCCGTGGCCCCTGCCGCGACCAAAACGCGTCTGCAAACAGGCGATAACAAGCGCATTTATCAAGTCGTTGGAAGTACTCAAACTGTCAGGAATCTAATGCCATGACCCATTTATCGAATCGTCAATCACAGACGGGAGCCGTCTTGGTGATCGCCTTGGTCATGCTGCTGGTACTGACCTTGATGGCCGTCGGTAGTATGCGAGGCACCACACTGGAAAGTCGCATCACGGCAAACCGCGCCCACGACACTCAGCAGCAAAGTGCGGCTGACGCAGCGCTGCGGGAAGCAGAGTTTCGCTACTACGGCCCGGCAAACCTGATCGACAAGCTCGAAGGCAAGGCTGCTAATTGCGCACTGGGCAATACACTGAAAACTAATGGTATTAATAAACCCTGCTTACTTGCAATCAAGGACGAGAACCTGCAAACGTTCGTGGAACGCCCCCAAAGCACTGCGAACAACTTTCTGAAACCTGAATCTGCCGGGGGGCTGCTGTGGATGCCTTATAGAGGCACCGATGCAGCCAATCAGACCGTAGCCGGCACCCGGGAGACCAGCAGTGAGCGGACTACCTACTGGAACAGTACCCGAGCCGTCACGGTAGGCAACAACGCGGTCAACGCCGAATACGGCATGGTCGCCGAAGGGCAAGGTACTTATTACTACCTCAACAATGCCAAAGCAGACGATCAAGTTTACCTGCAGTCGACGCACGCAAACATTTATCTGGGGCTGAACAATTGAGAGCCGGCATAATGAGTCACTCCAAACTTAACTTCAGCGTCAAATCGCTTTCCTGTGCCCTGTTTGGCTTTACGTTGCTGCATGGCGCCAACAGCTATGCCGCAGTGTCGCAAAGCCCATTGAGCCTGACAATTGGCGTTCCGCCCAACATGCTGCTGACCCTAGACAGCTCAGGCAGTATGCGTTGGGGTTTTGCACCGGATAATATCAGCGGCACTGGCCCTACGCGCCGAGGCAAGTCGAACACGTTCAATCCTATTTATTACAACCCGCTTGCAACTTACCCAACGCCGGTGACCTTCAACAGCAGCGGGTCGGAAGTTCGACAACCGCAAGAGTTTACCGATGCGCGCGTTAACGGCTACAAAAGCGACTTGGGAACGGTTGATCTGTCGACTGACTACAAAGTCAATTGGACCTATGCCGTCAATACAGGATTACCTACCCTTTACGGTATCTCCAACAACGATAACAGGCTCGCCAGAAACGCTGAAGCGGATTTCGCCCTTACTGTGACGAATGATCGCAATGGTTCTACCGTTACGCAGCAAAACTCCGCAAGCAACATTACCTTCAAGATTAGACGCACAGACTCGCGCAACAGTTCTAGTTGCACGGCAACAGCCAGCCATCCGAACTGGCCCAGCGAACTGACCGCAGACTGTGCTTGGCAAGGCTCGAACCAGTACAGGGCGAGCTTGGAGGAACGCGGAGTTCCCGCGTACTACTACACCTACAATTCGAATCAATCAGGGTGTACGTTAACAACGGAAAACTGTTACACCTTAAGCTTCATCACCAGCGAGTCGCAAAAATCCAACTTCGCCAATTGGTATTCATTTTACCGCAACCGTGCACTGGCGACGATCAGTGCGGCTAATGTCGCGTTTTACAACTTGTCGCCTACCGTTCGCTTGAGTTGGCAAACACTTTCGTCTGCCTGCGGCGACTTTGACGGCAGCGGTAGAGGCTGCAACAACAAGTTCCAGCCCTTCTCAGATGACCACAAGCGTGCACTCTATAACTGGATGCAGGACATCGCCTTTAGCGGCGGAACACCCCTGCCTGGGGCGATGATGCGCGCCGGCGAATTCTTCAAAACTGAAACGCCCTGGCAAAAAACTCCGTTCGGCTCGGGCAATACGAACGCCAATACCTATGCTTGTCGAGCCAGCTACCACATCGTGATGACGGATGGCGTTTGGGATACCCCAGTATCCCCGTCAGGGACGTTCTATCAGGATTCCTCGAACATCGACTTACCGGATGGTAAGAAATACACCGGCCAAGCTCCGTTCAAAGACAATACCGACCGAACGCTTGCTGATCTGGCCATGCATTATTGGGCAACTGACCTAAGATCGAACCTTGCCAACAAGGTTCCTACCTATATTCCTTTCAAGAGCGGTGATGACATAACTGATTATTGGGATCCACGTAACGATCCCGCCACTTGGCAGCACATGACCAACTTCGTGATGGGACTCGGTCTAACCCAATCTTTGTCAGCAACAGGGCTTCCATGGGAGGGTAGCACTCACACGGGCGCGGGCTATGATGCGCTGAAACGAGGGACCGGATCCTGGCCTGCGGCGACGAATGCCACGGGTAAGGTTTACGACCTTTGGCACGCCGCCATCAACTCGCGCGGCGACTTCTTCAGCGTCGACAGCCCGGAGGCGATGGTGCAGGCATTTGCCGACATTCTCTCTCGAATCGCTGATCGCAAGTCGACCGCTGCACGCCCAGCTATCAATTCCGGGCAGGTCAGTTCCGAGGAAAATGGCGAGACGTCAGTGAAGACGGTCTCTTATCAGACCTCCTACGCCAGTGACGATAACTGGTCCGGTGACGTAAAGCGCTTCGAGAAAAAATGGAACGCGACAACGAACTCAATGGAGACGACCGAAGTATGGAGCGCCAAGGCGAACGTACCAGGGCCTACGGCTCGTCGTATCAAGATTGCGGGCAGCGACAACTCAGGGCTTGCCGACTTCAACCTTAGCAACGCCGGCTCGGCCAGCTATTCCGGCATAACCCTGGCCACCTACCTCAACAGAGACCCGGAAAACGCCAACGCCGTCGACACCAAGGCCGCAGCCCGCATTAGCTACCTGCGAGGGGATCGCGCGGGGGAAGGCACTACCTATCGCCGACGCAGCGGCGTACTGGGTGACTTCTACTCTTCGACCCCCGCGGTGGTTCTGAATACACCAAGGTATCTGGAGCAATTCACCAATCGCCTCGAGGGCAATACGGCTTATACGACTTTCAAGAGCTCGATTGCCAGTCGTACTCCACGTGTCTACGTGGGCGGCAATGACGGGATGCTGCACGGCTTCAACGCGACCAGCGGCGTCGAAGAGTTTGCCTTCATTCCATCTGCTGTGTTTCCAAAGCTCAACAAGCTGACCGGCAGCAACTATACCCATGAGTTCTACGTTGAAGGCTCGCCCGTGGTAGCTGACGTCTATACCGGCTCAGAATGGCGCACTATTCTGGTCGGCACTTTGAAAGCGGGTGGCAAATCGGTATTCGCTCTGGATGTCACCACGCCTGGCCAGGAAAAACTGCTGTGGCAGTTCGATGAAAACAGTATCACTGCCAGCAACGCCGTAAAGCTGGGCTACACCTTCTCGCAACCGACCATCGCGCGCTTGCACACTGGTAAATGGGCTGTGGTATTCGGCAATGGCTACGAAAGCGCTGGTAACAGCAACGGCAAAGCAGCTCTCTTCATCGTCGACGCCATGGATGGATCGCTAGTAAGAAGTCTGGAGGTGCAGGGTGCCAACGGTGTGCCCAATGGCCTGTCTACCCCGAAACTTGGGGATTACAACGGTGACGGCACTGCCGACTACGCTTATGCCGGTGACTTGCAAGGCAATATGTGGCGCTTTGACCTGCTTCGTTCCAATCGCGACGAGACGGCTCCATTCAAAGTTACCAATAACGTCCCTGCCAGTAACTTCAGAGTTGGTTTTGGGGGCAATCCCTTGTTCAAGGCCAGTGCCGATAACGCCGGCACTCAACGTCAGGCAATCACGTCTGCGCCGAGTCTCGTTGCGCACCCTACCGGGGTTGGCTATCTAATTGTTTTCGGTACAGGCCGCTTCTATGACACAGGGGACAAGGAAGGCGACAAGAGCATGTCGCAGAGCGTGTATGGCATCTGGGACAAGGAAACACTGGGCGAGATTGCCAGCAATCCCAATATTTCTCGTTCGTCCCTACAGGCACAGACGATCACCAACACCACAACAGTCAGTGCCGATGGTGCCAGCATCCAGGGGAGAATCCTGAGCAACAACACTGTTCGCTGGCAACCCGCGCAAAACGGCCAAGGCGGAACGCTCCCGGCCCAGAATGGGTGGTATCTCAATCTCGTACGGGCAGATGGCGAAATGGTCGTGGAAAACATGTCTCAGCTTGGCCGTACAATATTCTTTCAATCATTGCTGCCCAATGACGACCCATGTGGCGATGGTGCGGCCAACTGGACATATGCCATCAACCCATTTAGCGGCGGTAGAACAACGCAGAAAGCATTCGATTACACTCCAACCACGGACGTGGGCACTCAGGTTGTTTCTGCCGTGCGCCAGGATGGTGAGGGCGGCGGTACCGTGTCGCAGAACTCGAACAATACATATCAGTACTGCACGGGCCAGTCGTGCACCAACATATACCCGGACCCAACCAGCATCGGTCGTCAGGCTTGGCGTCGCACAGAGGAAAAGGAATGAGCCGGTCAAGAAGTCATACGCAGGCAGCATGTCGTAGAAGCTGGCAAGCCGGCTTCACTCTGATTGAGGTGATGGTCGTCGTGGCCATCATCGGCATACTGGCAGCCATCGCGTATCCGAGTTACACCGAATACGTAAAACGCGGCAATCGCACGGAGGGCCAGGCATTACTAAGTGACGCGGCCGCTCGTCAGGAGCGCTATTTCAATCAGAACAATGCCTATGTCACGGCAGCGGCCGACATAGCAAAGTTGGGAATGAACCTTTCGAATAACAAATCGGCTACTGGAAAATATGTATTTTCCGTAAGCAAGGTCGATGGTGACGGCGGTTATACCCTGACAGCCACCCAGCAGTTCAGCGATACGAAATGTGGCAATCTCACGCTGACCGCAAACGGTGTCAAAGGAGCGACTGCTTCAGGGGCCAGTGCGAGCGATTGCTGGCGTTGACTCAATAATCTGCAACGAAAAACCGCGCTATGCGCGGTTTTTTTTGCCTACGATTTAACAGGCAACCCTCTCGAGCGGCATCAACGCGGCGCTATTCGTATTTAAAAACGCGAGCGAAGCCATGATGACTACTCGCTTTTCGAACGACGAGAGGTAGCTGAATCGGGCAGAACCATCTGCCCCAGGTACGACCCTATACCTAAGGAGCATGAGCAAGGGAGAGCTGGCAAAATGAAGCGAACCTTCAATGTTAAGACACTGCGCTACGTCATGTTGAGCGTTGCACTGTCAGGCGCCACAAGCGGTTTGGCAGCCGTTTCACAAAGCCCGCTGAGTCTGACAGTGGGCGTGCCTCCCAATATGTTGCTGACGCTCGATGACTCGGGAAGCATGCGCTGGGGGTTCGCACCAGATGGGTTAAGCGACGAGTCAGCTACCCGTCGAGCCAAATCCAGCGCCTATAATCCGATCTACTACAACCCCAATACCACTTATGCCGCTCCAGTGGTCTTCGACACATCGGGCAACGAACAGCCGCTGGCGACCACATTCACTCAGGCTTGGCATAACGGGTTCAGAACCTCCGTAGGCTCGGCAAACCTGAGTGGTGCAGGTTATCGGGTGGCGTGGGATGTGCCCATTACCACGGTTCCAGGAAGCACTAGCTACAACTATGGCGACGTCAGCAACTACGCTCAGCCGACAGGCACCGTCTCTAGGCTGGCCGATAACCCGAGCGCAGACTTCTCCGCCACGGTCAGCCTTAGCACGCTGTTCGCCACCCAGGCGACTTCACCTGGCGGTATCCAATTCACCATTACGCCGACTCTGATCGGGGTACTCGGCTGTACAGCGGTAGCCAGCTATCCAGGTATTTTTTCAGGCCTCACAGCCGACTGCACCAGAACAGCCAGCGGTTACACTGCATCACTGGTCAGACGACCAGTACCGGCTTACTACTACATTTATGATTCAAGCAGAGCCAACAATTGCACCTCGAACAACGACAATTGTTATGCCTTGCGCTTCGTCGCTAGCAACGAACAGGCTAACTTCGCGAACTGGTATTCCTTCTATCGCAATCGTGCGCTGTCGACCATCTCTGCTGCAGCGTTGGCTTTCTACAATCTGTCGCCTTCCGTTAGGCTAAGTTGGCAGGGACTAGGCCGCTGTACCACCTTCGATGGCAGTGACACCACGTATTGCCGCAACAACGCGTTCAAGGCCTATACCCCCGCACACAAAGGCCAGCTCTATGCGTGGTTACAGAATATTGCGTTCGATCAGAGCACCTATTTGCCGGCAGCAATGAAGCGTGCCGGTGAGTTCTACAGAACGACGGTTCCGTGGCAGGCATTTCCCAACGCGACCGGAACCAATACAACGCAGAACACCTACGCCTGCCGTGCGAGTTACCACATCATGATGACCGATGGGCAGTGGAATGAAGCGGCGAGCGCGCCAAGCAATTTCCGTCATGACGCTGCATCCTTCACGCTTCCGGATGGCAGAGCGTTCACGCAACGCGCCCCGTATTACGACAGTACGCCCAACACACTAGCGGATCTGGCCATGCACTATTGGGCCACTGACCTGAACCCTAACCTCGGCAACAACTTGCCCGCCTACCTGCCATTCAAAAGTGGCGATACCACAGCCGACTACTGGAACCCCCGCAACGACCCGGCTACTTGGCAGCACATGACCAATTTTACCATGGGGCTCGGGCTGACGCAGTCTCTAACCCAGAACAACATCCCATGGGGTGGTAGCACCTTTGCCGGAAGTGGCTACTCCGCGCTTGAAGCCGGAACGGCGTGGCCCGCGGCAGCAGCCAATGCCACCGATGCGAACGTCTACGACCTGTGGCACGCGGCAATCAACTCCCGGGGAGAGTTCTTCAGTGTCGACAGTCCAGAGGCCATGGTGCAAGCCTTCGCGGATATCCTCTCGCGCATCGCCGATCGGAAATCCAGTGCCGCCCGCCCGGCGATCAATTCTGGCCAGATCAGCTCCGACGAGAGTACGACTCAAACGGTTTCCTATCAGACCTCGTATGCCAGTGACGACAATTGGTCCGGAGACGTAAAACGCTTCGAAAAACGCTGGAATCCTCAAACCGATTCCATCGATACCGTCGAGGTTTGGAGTGCAAAAGCCAAGGTCCCAGGCTGGTCGCAACGGCGGATAAAGATCGCTGCCCCAACCAGCATCAGCAACAGCGGGCTTCAGGATCTAACGTCTGTCAATGCGCAGCTAACTCAATATGCGGGTACGACATTGCTCGCCTATCTGGCCAGAAATCCGGAAACCGGTCTTGTGGATAATTTGGCCGCGTCGCGCGTGGACTATCTGCGTGGCAATCGGACGGGTGAAGGCACCACGTTCCGACGTCGTAGCGGCCTATTGGGCGACTTTTACTCGTCGAGCCCTGCCGTTGTATCGGGCGCGCGCTACCTCGAACAGTTTTCCAATCGCCTGGAGGGCAATACGGCTTACACCACCTTCAAATCGGCCATCGCCAACCGTACTCCGCGCATCTATGTCGGTGGCAATGCCGGCATGCTGCACGGATTCAATGCGCTGACGGGAGTCGAAGAATTCGCCTTCATTCCATCCGCTGTGTTTCCCAAATTACATAAGCTGACAGGCTCCAACTATTCACATGAGTTCTATGTGGACGGCTCCCCTGTTGTCGGCGATGTTTACGACAGTGCAACCCGGCAATGGCGAACCATTCTGGTAGGCACGCTCAAAGCCGGCGGCAAATCCATATTCGCGCTGGATGTCACCACACCTGGCAGCGAAAAGCTTTTGTGGCAGTTCGATGAGAACAGCATCGCTACGGCCAACGCTGCAAAAATGGGGTATAGCTATTCACAGCCCACCATCGCCCGCTTGCACAACGGCAAGTGGGCAGTGGTGTTCGGCAATGGCTATGAAAGCGCGGGCAATACCAATGGCAAAGCAGCCCTTTTCATTCTGGATGCGATGCAGGGCACGCTGCTCAGAAGCCTCGAAGTTCAAGCCACGGCTGGCCTTGCCAATGGGTTATCCACGCCCAAGTTGGCCGATTACAACGCCGACGGTGTAGCCGATTATGCGTACGCAGGCGACCTGCAAGGGAATATGTGGCGCTTCGACCTGCTACGCAGTGGTCGTAGCAGCGCTGATCCGTTCACCACGACCGACGACGGCGATTCCGCGATAAGCCAATTCAAGGTCGGATTCGGTGGAAGCCCTCTGTTCAGAGCGACTGCAGATAATGGGGGGACTCAGCGCCAAGCCATTACGTCGGCTCCCAGTCTGATCGCTCATCCAACTGGAACGGGCTACCTAGTGGTGTTCGGAACGGGTCGTTTTTTCGACAGCGATGACAAGGACGGTGACAAGGGTATGCCGCAGTCTGTCTATGGCATCTGGGACAGGCAGACCTTGGGCGAAGTAGCTAGCAACCCGTCGATCAACCGCAGCAGCTTACAGCAGCAGACTGTGACGGATTCGGTAACGGCGACCGCCAGCGACGGAACGACCCGCCAAGCTCGCGTCATAAGTAATAACACGGTGCGCTGGCAGGCCACCACGGGTAGCTCTGCCCAGCCGGCACAAAACGGTTGGTACTTGAACCTGTCTCAAAGCGATGGAGAAATGGTCGTGGAAAACATGTCGCAGCTCGGCCGCACCATTCTCTTTCAATCGTTGACGCCCAACAGCGATCCCTGCGGGGACGGTGCCAGCAGCTGGAGTTATGCCATTAACCCCTTTACCGGAGGCAGAACCTCGCAGAGAGCTTTCGCTTACAGTGCGTCGAGCTCCTCTCCCGGCACGTCTATCATTTCAGCGGTTCGTCAAGACGGCGAGGGTGGCGGCACGCTTTCCCAGAACCCCGATGGCGGCTACCAATACTGCACCGGGCAAGAATGCGTAACCGTCTACCCAGACCCTTCCAGCATCGGCCGGCAAAGCTGGCGGCGGATCGAACAGCTTCAGTAAGAGCCTTTCCTCCCAGTAGCGCCCCCGTGCCCTGCCCAAGGCACGGGGGAACCGCACGGCGCCCGGCAAGGCTCTTTGCCCTATGCCTATCAAGCACTTGAGCAAAGGGACTGCTACTATCACTCCCTGTCATTCGATGCGACCAAATCGCCAGCATTGCGGTCGTATGCCGATAACGAAACAACAACGGATCGATGATGCAGGACAACCCGATTTGGACGCTTCCCCCGCGCAAGCAGCGCAGCCGTCTGGCTGAAGACCTGGTTGCGAAGATTTCCCAACACATGCGCGACGGCACCCTCAAGCGTGGCGAGAAGCTGCCGGCCGAGCTGGATATCATGCGTGCTGAAGGGGTCAGCCGTACGGTGGTGCGCGATGCGCTGTCGCGCCTGCAGGTCGCGGGTCTGGTGGAAACACGTCGTGGCGTGGGTACGTTCGTGTGCGATATGCCGGCGGCGCCGGAGCTCAAGCTTGGCCCGGCGACCATCAGTACCGCCGAGGACGTGCTGGAACTACTGGAGTTGCGCATGAGCCTGGAGGTGGCGGCGGTTGGCCTGGCGGCGCAGCGGCGCACGCCCGAGTCGCTGCAGGAGATTCGCGTGGCGCTGGATGCCATCCAGCAGGGCGCCGTGCAGCTGCCGGCAGGCCTGCCGATCAGTGCGGATTTTCAGTTCCATATCAAGATCGCCAAGGCGGCCGACAACCCGCACCTGCTCGATATCATGAAGCACCTGGGCGCCAAGCAGATTCCGCGCAACAAGTTCAACTCGGCCTACAAGGCCCACGAGGACGGCGAGGCCTACAAGGAAAACCTCAGCCTCGAACACGAGATGATCTACGACTCCATCGCCCGCGGCGACGTCGACTGCGCCCGGGCGGCCATGCAGTTGCACCTGATCAACAGCCGCGAGCGCCTGCTCAAGGCCCAGCGCCGCGCCTGAGCAGACGCATAGCGAGTCATCTCTCTGCAGAATGAATCGCACCGAAACGCCCGTACGCTGAATGGCCACTATCGCTACGCGCCGGGGCGGCGCTTTTACGGATCCGGGCTGGTGTGTGCAATCCGATGGAGCCCCGACCCGGCGCCGATCATGCCCCCAATGACCATCTGCCTTATCCCAAAAATACCAACGCTGGGGCTATAGCCAAGCCCCGGCGTTGGTTTGCGGTGGTCAGTTTCTTCTTGGGGGCCTGTTCACAATCTTTTTAGACGACATGAAAGAGGCTGTTTCAAGGCAGGAGCGGTCACTCAAACCAACCTGTGGGAGCCCCGACCTCGGGGCGAAACGATTGCAGCCTGACAGCCTATCGGCGGTGCCTGACTAATTCGCCGCGAGGTCGCGGCTCCCACAAAAACGGGCCAAGTTCTTAGGGTGGTTCAGGGTGCGTAGCTGACGCTTCGTCTGCGCGCCCCTATCCATCCCGAGGCCCGCACCTACAGTGGATCGGGGAACGGCCGCTCCCGCCACTCAGCTGCCAAAATCGACGAACCTGAGTTCAAGACCTTGAACAGGTTCTTACATGAAGTTGTACTGCACCCCGATGCGCCAGCGCAGTTGACGGTCGTCATCGGTCGCACTGACCTTGATATCGCCAATCTCGAAAAACGGCGCCCAGGATTTGTCCCATTTGTACTTCACGACCAGGTTCTGCTCGTAGTCGCTCTTCTTGTTGTCGTAGCGGATGTAGTCGGTCTTGAAGTGGATGTACTGGTACTCGTACGACAGCCTGCCCGCTGGCGTGTAGCCCAACCAGCCCTCGTAACGCTGGGTGTTGCGGTTGTCGGAGCCGCGGTCCGGCACCTCCTCGTCGATGCGGTCGCGGTTCAGTTTCAGGGCGTCGAAGCGGTAGCGGGCGGCGACGTAGAACTGGTCGTTCAGCCTGTGGGTATAGCGCACGCCGAACTTGTAGGTGGTGCCGTTCTCGTTGCTGTCCAGCTGGATGGCCGGCTGCCAGGTCGATACCGCATTGGGCTTGTACTGATAGCTGGTGGTCAGCTCGTGGCCGCTCGACACCGTGTTGTCGAAGGCGACGTCCTTGCGATCACCGGCGGTGCGGTACTTGAGCTCGCCCTCGAAGCCCCACCCATTGTCCATGCGATAGGACAGCTTGACCCGGTCGGCGTGCATGCGGTCGTCGTCCAGATACTGGTGACGGTAGTTGATCGAGGCGCTGTCGGCCCAGGCGCTACCGACGGCGGCGCTGGAAAGCAGGCAGGCGAGCAGACGCAGCGTGAGTGTTTTCTTGTTCATCGTGGTGACCTTCTTATTGTTTTCTATGGGTTGAATTTCGTGTTGCCTGGTTTCGGGCAAAGCGCCGCCCTGCAGCGCTGTGTCCGCATGTCTGGAATCACGGGGTGGGTAACGCGCAGGCGAGCCCGTGCCGCGGGCCTCGAGGCCCGTGTCGAAAAGTCAGCAGGGAGTTCGCGCTAACGCGTGGGTCGCCTCAGCCGCCACTTGGCAGCCGAGGTGCCGTCTGGCTATCAGGGGGGTGCGACGGCACCGATGTCGCGGCTGGCATCGACCAGCAACTGGGTGTAGGCATGCTTGGCGCGGTTCTGCGCCAGCAGCGCGGTGTCGAGGGTTTCGACGATGCGCCCGTGCTGCATGACCGCCACGCGGTCGCAGAGATGGGCGACCACGCCCAGGTCATGGGTGACCATCAGGTAGGTCAGGCCTTCCTGCTCGCGCAGGTCGGAGAGCAGGTTGAGAATCTCCGCCTGCACGGACACGTCCAGCGCCGAGGTCGGCTCGTCGAGCAGCAGCACGCGCGGCTCGAGAATCAAGGCGCGGGCGATGGCCACGCGCTGGCGCTGCCCACCGGACAACTGATGCGGGTAGCGATAGCGGAAGCTGTCATTCAGGCCGACCTTGTTGAGGATCGCGGTGACCCGATCGCCGCGGTTGCCGATGCCATGCACGGCGAGTGGTTCGCTGAGCGCCGAGTCGATGGTGTGCCGCGGGTGCAGCGAGCCGTAGGGGTCCTGGAAGACCATCTGCACCTGACGGAAATGCGCCAGGTCGAGCTTGTGGCGCAAACCGCGCCCGGCGATGCTCAGCTGCCCTTCCCAGTGCCGGTACTGCCCGGCCAGGCAACGCAGCACCGTGGTCTTGCCCGAGCCGGACTCGCCGACCAGGCCGAACGACTCGCCCTCCTCGACGCGCAGGGCAACGTCGTAGAGCACCTGACTGCGCGCCGCGCTGTCGCCGAAACTGAGGTTGAGTGAATCCACTTCGATCATGGCCATGGGGGGTTCCTCAATGAGTCAGCCAGAGGGGATCGCGCTGCAGGTTGGGCAGACGCGGACGGGGGCGATCGATGCTCGGCAATGCGGCCAGTAGGCCCTGGGTGTAGGGATGCATGGCGTTGTCCAGCTCGGCGGCGTCCAGTGCCTCGACCACACGGCCGGCGTACATCACCAGCACGCGGTCGCAGAAACTGCGCACCATGTTGAGGTCGTGGCTGATCAGGATCAGCCCCAGGTCGCGCTGGCTGACCAGCTCGTCGAGCACGCTGAGCACCTGGCGGCGCACCGAGACGTCGAGTGCCGAGGTCGGCTCGTCGGCGACGATGATGTCGGGGTCGGTAATCACCATCATGGCGATCATGATGCGCTGCGCCATGCCGCCCGACACCTCGTGCGGGTAGAGCCCGTACACCCGTTGCGGATCACGGATGTGCACCTTGTCGAGCATGTCCAGCACCCGCTCGCGGGCGTCGGCCTTGCTGGCGCGGTGGTGCGCCAGGTAGGCCTCGGCGATCTGCTCGCCGACGCGTACCACCGGGTTCAGCGAGTACTTGGGATCCTGCATGATCATCGAGATGCGCTTGCCACGAATCGCCTGCACCTGTTTCTCGCTGGCGGTCAGCAGGTCGACGTCGCCCAGGGTCATGGCCTTGGCGGTGATCCGCGCACTGGCCGGGTGCAGACGCAGCAGGCTGCGGCCCACGGTGGATTTGCCCGAGCCGGATTCGCCGACGATGGCCAGCTTCTCGCGGCCGAGGCTGAAGGAGACGTTGCGCACTGCATCGACCTCCTTGCGGCCACTGGTGAAGCGCACGCAGAGATCCTGCACGTCGAGTTTGATCGCAGACATGCTGCCTCCTTAATTGCTGCGCGGGTCGAGGACGTCGCGCAGACCGTCACCCAACAGGTTGAACGCCAGGCTGACCAGCATGATGGTTGCCCCCGGAACGGCTACCAGCCACCAACACTCGAGCATGTAACGACGCCCGGTGGAAATCATCGCACCCCACTCCGGCAGCGGCGCCTGGGCGCCCAGGCCGAGAAAGCCCAGGGCAGCGGCGGTGAGAATGATGCTGGCCATGTTCATGGTCAGGCGGATGATCACCGACGACAGGCACATGGGCATGATGTGACGCAGGATGATGCGCGGCGACGAGGCGCCCTGCAGCTGCACGGCGACCACGAAGTCGGCGTTGCGTAGCGACAGGGTTTCCGCCCGGGCCAGACGGGCGATCGGTGGCCAGGAGGTCAGCGCGATGGCAATCACCGCGTGCTCCAGGCCTGGGCCCAGGGCGGCGATGAAGGCCAGCGCCAGCACCAGGCTGGGGAACGAAATGAAGATGTCGGTGATGCGCATGAAAAGCGCGTCGACGAAGCCGCCGAAGTAGCCGGAAACGGTGCCGATCAACAGGCCGATAGGACCGACGATGATGGTCACCAGGGCAATGATGTACAGGGTGATGCGCGAGCCGTAGACCAGCCGGCTGAACACGTCGCGGCCGAACTCGTCGGTGCCGAACCAGTGCGCCGCGCTCGGTGCCTGCAGGGCGTTGCCGAGGTTCTGCACGATGGGGTCGTGGGTGGCGATCAACGGTGCGAAGGCCGCCACCAGCACCAGCAGCGCCACCACGGCGGAGCCCATCAGCGTCATGGGGTTGCGCAGCAGGTGCTGCATGACCCGCACGCTGCTCAGACGGAACGCCTGGAACGCGGAGACCGGCGCCTGGCCGTTCGCCCGTTTCAGGGATGAAGATGAAGAGATGTTGGCAATCATCGTATGCCTCCGTTACTCGATTCGCTCGGTACCGGGCGCAGTGCTGCGCCCGATCGCTCAACGCTGCTTGTACACACCCAGGTAACGCGTCGCCTCGGCATCGGCGCCCTGGAATCCCTTGACGTCGGCCGCGCTGACCACCGGATCGGTCATCTGCGAGATCATCATGATCGGCCCCGCCAGCTCGTCGTAACGCTGCTGCACGCGGTGGTACATGCTCAGCTTGGCGGCTTCGTCACGCTCCACCCCGAGCTTGTCGATCAGGCCGTTGAGTTCGGCGTCCTGGAAGGCCGTGCGCCAGCCCTGGAAGTTGGCGATGCCGGCATCATCGCGGTTGTCCGGGTTGTAGACGAAGGTGCGCAGGCTGAAATACGGATGCGGATAACGCTCGGCGCCGCGGGCCACGATGATCTCGAAGTTGCGCGCACGCATGGCGCCGTACACCTGGTTGCCGGTGCCGGTGATGATGCTCGCCTGGATGCCGGCCTGGGCCAGGGTCGACTGCAGGCTGGCGGCGATATTCACGAACGGCGGCTCGGCCAGGGTGCGGATGGTGGTCTTGAAGCCCTGCGGGTGGCCGGCCTCGGCCAGCAGTTTCTTGGCGGCCTCGACGTCCAGTGTGTAGCCAGGATCCGGCAGGCGCGCCTCCAAACCCAGCTGCATCGGCTGCTGGTTGAGCTTGCCGTAATAAGGCATCACCACCTTGTCCAGGCCCTGGTAGTCGATCAGCGAGCGCACGGCCTTGCGCACACGAATGTCATCGAACGGCGCCGACTTCATGCTCATCGCCACGTAATACATAGTGCCGCGCGGCAGGGTCTGGATCTGCATCTGGCCCTTGGCAGCCAGCGCCTGGACGTCGGAGGCGGCCATGCCGTAGCCCATGTCCAGGTCACCGCGCTCGAGCATCAGGCGAAGCGACTGCGACTCGGTGATATGACGGATCAGCACGCGTTTGAGCTTGCTGGCGCCGCCCCAGTAATCGGCGAATGCGGTCATCACCAGGGTGTCGTTGGCGCGCCAGGCGCTGAGGGTGAACGGGCCGCTGCCAGCTTCGTTGGTCACCAGCCAGGCGGCGCCGAGGTCGCCGTTCTTCTCGTGCTCGAGCACGGTCTTGCGATCCAGCACCACGGCGCTTGGCGAGGTGGCCAGGGTGTCGATCATCAGCAGCGGGTCGGTCGGCTGCGGCAGGTCGATGACCAGGGTCGATTCGTCGCTGGCGCGGATCAACTGCTGAATGTTGTCCAGCGTGTAGCCGTAGGCCTTCCAGGTGGTGGCCAGGCCGTAGTTGAGCTTGAGCACGCGATACAGCGACCAGGCCACGTCTTCGGCGGTGACCGGATTGCCGGAATGGAAACGCGCGTCGCTGCGCAGGTGGAAGGTCAGTTGGCGACCGTCCTCGCTGACTTCCCAGCGCTCGGCCAGTTGCGGCACGTGCTCGTCGGGGCTGCCGTCCTTGCGCAGGATCAGCGTGTCGTACAGGTTGGCATTGATGCCCGAGGCATCCAGCCCCGGTGCGTTGGCCGGGTCGATGGAGAACAGGTTGGCCATGCTCATGCCGACGATCAGTTGATCGTCTGGCGTCTTGGCCTGGGCGTTCAGCAGTGGAGCGGCGCACAGCAGCGCACCGAGTACCGCGCTCAGCACGGTGGAGCGAAACGATTTCATGCGGATATCCCTATTTTGTAATTATTGAAGGGCTGCAATCGATTGGTGGGTATCAGGTCAGCGGGTGCGCGGATCGAACACCTTGTACAGGGCATCGCTGAGCAGGTTGAGGCCGACGAAGATGAAGCCGATCACCAGCACGCACCCCATCACCGCATTCATGTCGCCGAGCAGCAGGCTGCTGGTCAGGTACTGGCCGAAGCCGGGCCAGGCGAACACCGTCTCGATCAGCACCGCGCCTTCGAGTAGCGAGCCGTAGGCAAGCGCCACCACGGTGAGCAACTGCACGAGAATGTTGCGGAAGGCATGGCCCCAGATCACCTTGCGCCGCGACAGGCCCTTGACCCGGGCGGTGAGGATGTATTCCTGGGACAGCTGCTCGAGCATGAAGCTGCGCGTCATGCGGCTGATGTAGGCCACCGAGTTGAGGCCCAGGATCAGTGCCGGCAGGAGGATGTGCTTGAGCGCGCTGGAGAAGGCTTCCCAGTCGCCGGCGATGGCGCTGTCGATCAGCAGCATGCCGGTTACCGACGGCACCATGCCGTCGTACGCCAGGTCGATGCGCCCTGCCCCGCCGGCCCATCCGAGCCAGGCGTAGAACACCAGAAGGCCCATCATGCCCAGCCAGAAGATCGGCGTGGAGTAACCGAACAGGGTGACCACGCGGGCCAGGTGATCGCCGATGCGCCCCTGGTTGGCAGCGGCGAACACGCCCAGCGGTAGGCCGATCACCACGCCGAAGATGATCGCCAGGGTGGCCAACTCGATGGTCGCCGGGAACACCCGGGCGATGTCCTCGATCACCGGATGGCCGGTGAGCAGCGCGTTGCCGAAATTGCCCTGGGCCAGGTCGCGCAGGTAATAGCCGAACTGCACCAGCAGTGGTCGGTCGAGGCCCATGGCCTGATAGACCTGGTCATAGGTGGAGCTATCGGCATCCGGGCCGACCACCGCCAGCACCGGGTCCAGAGGCATCACGCGGCCGATGAAGAAGGTCATGGCCAAGAGGCCCAGCAGGGTCATCAGCACCGCACCGAAACGGCGTGAGGTGCCGCCCATCCGCGTGCCGAAGAAAGACGCAGTCGAAGCAAACATGAGGAGCTCCCGATTGATCGCAGCGAGTTCGTGTCCGTGTCGCATCGGGCGGCCTGAGCCGCCCGGCGGCTCAACGATCCTTGTGCACATCCTTGTAGCGCGTGGTCGCCGCGCTGTGACCGACGTAGCCGACCACATCGTGGTAGATCACCACCGTGTCGGTCATCTGCGAGATCGGCATGATGGCGCCAACCTGCTCGTCGTAGAGATTCTGAAACTGGTGATACAGCTCCAGTTGCTTCTGCTTGTCCGGTTCCACTTCGGCCTGCTCGATCAGCGCGTTGAGCTCCGGGCTGTGGAACGAGGTGCGCCAGCCCTGGAAGTTGCTCAGCTTGGCTTCGTCGCGGTTATCCGGGTTGTACACCAGGGTGCGTAGACTGGAGTGCGGGTGCCGCTCGGCACCGCCGCCGCCGCGGCCGACGATGATGTCGAAGGTGCGCTCGCGCATGGAGCCGTACACCTGGGTGCCGGTACCGGTGACGATGCGTGCCTTGATGCCGGCCTGGGCCAGGGTCGACTGCAGGCTGGAGGCGATATTGATGAACGGGGGTTCGGCGAGCACGCGAATGGTGGTCTGGAAACCATCCGGGTAGCCGGCCTCGGCGAGCAACTTCTTGGCTTCCTCGACGTTCAGGCGATAGCCCGGATCATCCAGGCGCGCCGGCAGGCCGAGCGGCATCGGGCGCTGGTTGAGGGTGCCGTAGTGCGGCATCACCACATCGTTGATGCCCTGGTAGTCGATCAGCGAGCGAACCGCCTTGCGCACGCGGGCGTCGGCGAACATCGGCTGCTTGGTGCTCAGCGCCACGTAGTAAAGGGTGCCGCGCTGCACGGTCTGGGTCTTGACCTTGTCCGAGCTGCTCAGTGCGGTGATGTCCGGTGCCGACATGCCACGGGCGATGTCCAGGTCACCCCGCTCGACCATCAGGCGCAGCGACTGCGACTCGGTCATGTTGCGCATCACCACGCGCTTGAGCTTGGCCGGGCCACCCCAGTAATCCTCGAAACGGGTCATCAGAATCACGTCGTTGGCGCGCCAGGCGTTGAGCACGAACGGCCCGCTGCCCGCTGCGTTGGTGGTCAGCCAGGCGCCGCCCATGTCGCCATTCTTGTCGTGCTTGAGCACCTCTTTCTTGTCGAGGATGAAGGCACTGGGCGAGGTGGCCAGGGTATTGAGCACCAGCATCGGGTCGGTCGGGCGAGCCAGTTCGATCACCACGGTGTGGTCGTCGGTCGCACGGATCTGCTGTTCGACGTTATCGGCGGTGAAGCCGTAGGCCTTCCAGGTCGAGGCCAGCGCCAGGTTGAGCTTGAGCACGCGCTGCAGCGACCAGATCACGTCCCGGGCGGTCAGCTCGTTACCGGAGTGGAACTTGACGCCGCTGCGCAAGTGGAAGGTCAGCGTCTTGTGGTCGTCGCTGATCTCCCAGCGCTCGGCCAGGGCCGGCACCAGGGTGTCCGGCGCGGAAGCGTCCTGCACCAGCAGCATGTCGTACAGGTTGGCGTTGACCTCGGAAACGTCCAGGCCAGTGGCGGCGGCCGGATCGAGGGACAACAGGTTGATCATGCTCATGCCGACGATGAGCTGGTCGGCAGGCGTCTTGGCCTGCACCGCGGTGGCGGTGCCCAGTGCCAGGGTGGCGGCCAGCAGGCCCGCCAGCAGATGCGGAAGTGGTTTGATCATGAGACGGCCTTCTTATATTTATTCGACTCAGAAACGGCGCAGCCGCGCACGGCTGCGCAGAGGTGCATCAATAGCGATTGACGGTGTTGGTCTCGATGTAGGCGAAGTTGATGTCCTCGCCGAGGCCCGGGCGATCCGGCAGGTGCACGTAGCCGTCGCGGTCCATCGGGTCGACGATGCTGTTCAGGTAGGCCGGCACGTCGTCGTATTCGAGGAACGGGTGCAGCAGGCCGCGCTCGTACCAGTCGCAGTTCTTGATCGCACCGACCACCGCCAGGTTGGCTGCACCGTTACCGTGGATCTCGCAGTGCATGCCGTAGGCTTCGGCCAGGTGCGCGACCTTCAAGCACGGCGCAATACCGCCGACCCCGGCCACACCGGCGCGCAGAATGTCACAGGCGCCCTGCCCGACCCAGCTGGCACGGCTCATGTACTTGCCGCCGAGGGATTCCGGGCCCAGTACCGGGATGTCCAGGTTGGCCGCCAGCCACGCATAGGACTCGGCGGACTCCTCCATCATCGGCTCTTCGAACCAGGCGAAGTCGAGCTTCTCCAGCTCACGGCCGATATACAGCGCGTCGGTACGGCTGTACCAGTGATAGCCGTCGAGCATCAGCGCGATATCCGGGCCGACCGCCTCGCGCACCGCGGCGCAGGCGCGCACGTCCATCTTAGGGTCTGGCGCGAAGGAGATCGGCGGCATCCAAGTGTGCAGCTTGATCGCCTTGTAGCCACGGGCAACCAGGTGCTCGGCGAAGCGGCCGTACTCCTCTGGGGTCGACAGGCCGCCCGGCAGGTCGTCACCACACATGGTCGACCCATAGGCCAGCACCTTGTCGCGATAGCCGCCGATGAGCTTGTGCACCGGCTGCTTGAACTTGCGACCGGCCCAGTCCCACAGCGCCTGCTCGACCAGCGCCAGAGCGCGGTCGGTCAACTGACTGGCACTGCCGCGCTGCCAATGGGCCAGGTCCTGCCAGATCTTCTCGCGGTCCAGGGCGTTCTGACCGATCAGCACCTTGCGCACGAAGCTGTCGATGATGTGTGGGCGAATCAGTTCGGGCGCCCCGAACGCATAGCCTTCAGTGCCATCCTCAGTAGCGACGCGCAGCATGGCCATCTTGGCCAGCGACTCTTCGCCCGGATGGGCGTGGCCGGCCGCGTCGACGCTGCGGCGGGTGGGGTAGGTGAAAACCTCGACATTGACCTGAGTGATCTTCATTGAACGCGCCTTGGATCTTGTGATTATTTGAGTGGCCCGATGTATGTTGTCATACAGCGAATAAGCAGATAATTGCCGTTATCCCGAACGCTGTCAAGAAGCTGTAAAGAAGAAAAATGGGGCTTATCTGCCCATCAAATGGCCATCACCATCACTCTAAAAAGCGTCTAAACAACACTAAAAAACAAATAAAAACAGCCATTTAAGTAAACTATACCCGCACACTCGAAGCCACACATGAAATGTGGAAAAGCTGAAGAAAAACAGTCCAAGGCGTGAATCTTCCATCTGCATACGGCGATGCGGAAGTCTCACCAAGCACGCCAAAAAGGAACAACTCAGGAAGGTTGTCATACAGCAACAGCACGGCAGATATTTTCTGCAGGCAATAAAAAACCGCGCACAGTGCGCGGTTCTTGTAAACGCCTGAACGTCAGCGCTTGGCGATGATGTACACGGCATGAATGATGCCCGGAAAGTAACCAAGCAACGTCAGCAGGATGTTCAGCCAGAAGGCGCCAGCGAAGCCGACCTGCAGGAAAACCCCCAACGGCGGGAGAAGAATGGCGATCAGAATGCGGATCAGATCCATGATGGTAGTCCTATTAGTGGGCCCAACCGGGCGTTACCCCACAATCGACTGGTGCCGGCAACATCCGGTTCCAGAAAAATCGCATGCTCACCGCCGCCACATCGCGTGCCAGACAGGCTCATGAGCTTTCCTAACGTCGAACGGAGTCTATAGTGTGCTAGCCCTGTCTATAACAGCTCCAACCCTTTCCAGGAGAGTTTCCATGAGCAAAACGTACAACGTGGCCGTACTGGTCGGCAGCCTGCGCAAGGCGTCGATCAACCGCAAGCTGGCTCTGGCACTTGCCGACCTCGCGCCGCAGCACCTGAAACTGTCGATCGTCGAAATCGGCGACCTGCCGCTGTACAACGAGGACATCGACGTCGATCCGGCACCGGCCGCTTACACCACCTTTCGCAACGCGCTCAAAGCCGCTGACGCCGTACTGTTCGTGACCCCCGAATACAATCGCTCGATTCCCGCACCAATGAAGAACGCCGTGGATGTCGCCTCGCGGCCTTATGGGCAGAGTGCCCTGAGCGGCAAGCCGGCCGGTGTGGTCAGCGCCTCGCCAGGCGCCATCGGAGGCTTCGGCGCCAATCACCAGCTGCGCCAGGCCCTGGTGTTTCTTGACATGCCGGTACTGCAACAGCCCGAGGCCTACCTGGGCGGCGCCGGTAACTTCTTCGATGAAAGTGGCAAGCTGAACGACAACATCAAGCCCTTTCTGCAGAAGTACATCGACACCTTCGCCGCGTGGGTGGAAAAGACCGCCTGACGCCAATACCGCAAGAGCCCATCCGGGCTCTTGCCGCAGCGACTCACGGACATTTTCGTCGCGCAAAAAGAAAACCCCGCCGAGGCGGGGTTTTACAGACTTGAACCTGACATCCTTGATCAGCGCGCCATCCTGGCAGCGTCCCACGTATCCCTGTCTGTTCAGTGCGCTTCCTGCGCTAAGTCCTTGAAGTGAAGATTACGCCTGGCGCGCGAAGGCCAATAGTGGCCAAAGGCAGAACTGCGTGTAAGCATTCGCCTACACGCGGCCCGCACCTCAGAATTGCTCGGCCGCCAGCAGATAAAGGCTGTCGCTACCTGCGCTCACCGAAGCATTCAGCGAGTGGATGCGCGGCAGCAAGCGCGCGAAGTAGAACCGTGCGGTGCCCAGCTTGCTGACATAGAAATCATCCTGCCCTTCCTTGCCCTGCGCCACCTTGGCCATCTTCGCCCACATGTAGGCGTAAGCGGTGTAGCCGAACAGATGCAGGTACTCCACCGAAGCGGCACCGATCTCATTGGGATTGACCCGCGCACGCTCGAGCAATGCCTGAGTCTGCATCTCCAGAATGTCCACGGCCTCCAGCAGCGGCGCCTTGAACTCCTCGGCCAGCGCCTCGTCGCTGGCGAAGGCCCGCACCTCTTCGGTGAAGTGCCGGCAGAACGCGCCGCCACTGCCGACGATCTTGCGGCCGACCAGATCCAGCGCCTGAATGCCGTTGGTGCCTTCGTAGATCTGCGTGATGCGGCAGTCGCGAACCAGCTGCTCCTGGCCCCATTCGCGCACGTAACCGTGACCACCGAACACCTGCTGGCCGTGGATGGTGGTCTCCAACCCCAGGTCGGTAAGGAAGGCCTTGGCCACGGGGGTCAGCAGCGCCACCAGCTCTTCGGCGCGCTTGCGGGTGGCTTCGTCTTCGCTGTACTTGGCGGTGTCGAGCTGCAGGGCCACGTAGCTGGAGAAAGCGCGGCCGCCCTCGTTGAACGCCTTCATGGTCAGCAGCATGCGGCGCACGTCCGGGTGCACGATGATCGGATCGGCCGCCTTGTCCTTGGCCACCGCACCGGTCGGCGCGCGGCTCTGGATACGCTCACGGGCGTACTCGATGGCACTCTGGTAGGAGCGCTCGCCGGTAGAAAGCCCCTGGATGCCGACGCCCAGGCGCTCGTAGTTCATCATGGTGAACATCGCTGCCAGGCCGCGATTCGGCGCATCGATGATGTAGCCGGTGGCGCCATCGAAGTTCATCACGCAGGTGCTCGAGGCCTTGATGCCCATCTTGTGTTCGATCGAGCCGCAGGAAACCGCGTTGCGCTCGCCCAGCGAACCGTCGGCATTGACCATGAACTTGGGCACCAGAAACAGCGAAATGCCCTTGGGCCCGGCTGGTGCATCCGGCAGTTTGGCCAGCACCAGGTGGATGATGTTCTCGGTCAGGTCGTGCTCACCACCGGTGATGAAGATCTTGGTGCCGCTGACCTTGTAGCTGCCGTCGGCCTGGGGTTCGGCCTTGGTGCGGATGATGCCCAGGTCGGTGCCGGCATGGGGTTCGGTCAGGCACATCGAGCCGGCCCAGACGCCGGCATACATGTTCGGCAGGTAGGCCTGCTTGAGTTCTTCGCTGGCATGGGCGTTGATAGACAGGCAGGCACCGGCGGTGAGCATCGGGTAGAGACCGAAGGACAGACTGGACGAATTGACCATTTCCTCGACCTGGGCGGAAATCACCTTGGGCATCCCCATGCCGCCGAACTGCGGGTCACCACCCACGCCAACCCAGCCGCCCTCGGCGTAGGCCTGGTAGGCCTCGAGGAAGCCAGCCGGCGTGCGCACTTCATGATTGGCCCAGGTGCAGCCCTCTTCGTCGCTGCCGCGGTTCAAGGGGGCGATCATGCCGGCGGTGATCTTGCCCGCCTCTTCGAGGATCGCATTGGCGGTTTCCTCGTCGACGACCTCGGCCAGGGCAGGCAGCTGCGCCCAGAGTCTGGAAACCTGGAAAACCTCGTTGAGCACGAAGCGCATGTCACGCAGGGGGGCTTTGTAGTCGGCCATGGGAAGTCCTCGGTAGCACGGTCAGAAGCCGAGTCTAGCCCAACAACTTTTCAGACACATAGGGTCGTGTCGTGACCGATCAACCACTGATCGGTCAGCTGGCTTCAGCCTTCAGTTTCACCGCCCCACGACGGCGCTGCGCCTGGCTGCTCACGCAGTTGCGCCCGGCGCTCTTGGCGCCATAAAGCGCCTTGTCCGCGGCCTTGAGCACCGCCTCCACGCTGCGGTGCTCAAGGCCGGGCTGGGCCACGCCGATGCTCACCGTCACCGACACCTGGGACGCTCCCGAGCCGGCCCTGCGCTGGCGTCCGACCTTGTCGTCAGCCGGACGTTGCTGACGATCGCGTAACTGGATCTGGTAGCGCTCGACCGCCTGGCGTACAGCCTCCAGGTGCGGCAGGCACTGCTCGATTTCCTTGCCGGGAAACACCAGGGTGAATTCCTCACCACCGTAGCGGTACACCTTGCCGCCGCCGCCCACCTTGCGCAGCTGGCTGGCCACCACGCGCAGCACCTGGTCGCCAACGTCATGACCGTGGGTGTCATTGAATTTCTTGAAGTGATCGACGTCGGCCATGGCGATCACGTAATTGCGCCCCAGGCGCTGCAGGCGCTCGTTCAGAGCGCGGCGCCCGGGCAACCCGGTCAGCTCGTCGCGAAACGCCATCTGGTAAGCCTCATGGGCTACGCCGACGACGATCATCAGCATTACCACGCTGGACATCACCTGCAGCGCGTGGGGCTGGATGAAGGTGTTGGGCAGCATCCAGAAGAGCGCCAGCGCACCCATCAGCTGTACGGCATGCACGGGACGGGGCGTGCGCAGGTACTGGACCAGCAACGCGGTGATCACCAGCAGGAACACCGGGTACGCCAGTTGCACCAGGCTCATCCACTCGGCATGCAGCGACGGCCAGCGAATCACCGACAGCCATTGTTCCAATCCGTGTGGATAACGCCGCGCGAGCGCTGCGGCTACCCCGCCGACGGCCAGCAGCACGGCGCCCCGGGCGACCAGATCCTGGATCAGGTGGGTGCGCTCGCGCCACAACGCAAACAAGCCGTAGAGCGCGGGCAGCAACAGGCTGCTGAGGTGAAAGACCAGCGCCGCGTCGTCGCGCACCCGGCCGAACTCACGGTAGTAATCGGCCTGTTCGTCGAGCAGAAAGTAACCCAGGTAGAGCACCAGCAACATGAACAGCTCGCGCTGGCGGCCGTAGACCATGCAGAAGGTGCCGCCGAGCAACAGCAGCGAGGTAGGCAGCACGTTGAACAGCGAGGTGAAGAAGTCGGTCAGGGTCGGCAATGTCGCGGCCAGCAGGCCACCGCCAAGCAGCAGCAATGCCGGCAGAAAATGCCCCAGGCGCAACGCGACGAGACGCGGCAAGACCAGCTCCGCCATGACCAGAAAGAGACTGGCATTTTGCCTGTAATTGGCCGCCGACGCACGCCGCGCCTGCCGGGAGCGTGCGCTGGCCCCATAAAAAACCGCGGCACTGGGCCGCGGTTCGGTTTACCACTCGCGCGATCAGTAGCTGAGGGCGAAATCCTCTTCGCTCATGTCCATCAGGCTGCTGGCGCCGGCCAGCATGGCCGCTACGTGAGTGCGGGTGCGCGGCAGGATGCGCGCGTAGTAGAACTGCGCAGTCTGCAGTTTGGCCTTGTAGAACGCCTGGTCACCTTCACCGGAAGCGATCTTCTCGGCCGCCACGCGCGCCATGTCGGCCCAGAAGTAGGCCAGGCAGACGTAACCGGAATACATCAGGTAGTCGACCGAAGCGGCACCGACTTCCTCACGATCCTTCATGGCGGCCATACCGATCTTCATGGTGACCTCGCCCCACTCCTTGTTGAGCTTGGCCAGCGGCTCGACGAACGCCTTGAGCGCCTCAACGCCCTCGTTGGCCTGGCAGAACTTGTGGACGATCTTGGTGAAGCCCTTGAGCGCTTCGCCCTGGGTCATCAGCACCTTGCGGCCCAACAGGTCGAGAGCCTGAACACCGGTGGTGCCTTCGTACATCATCGAGATACGGCAATCGCGCAGGTTCTGCTCCATGCCCCACTCGCTGATGAAACCGTGGCCGCCATAGACCTGCATACCATGGGACGCGGATTCGAAACCCACCTCGGTCATGAACGCCTTGGCGATCGGGGTAAGAAAAGCCATCAGGCCATCCGCGGTTTTCTTCTGCTCTTCATCCTGGCTGTGCTTGAGGATGTCCACCTGCTTGGCGGTGAAGTAGACCATCGCCCGGTTGCCTTCGGCGAACGCCTTCATGGTCAACAGCATGCGGCGCACGTCCGGATGCACGATGATCGGGTCGGCGGCTTTTTCCGGGGCTTTCGGGCCGGTCAGCGAACGCATCTGCAGGCGCTCACGGGCGTACTTGATGGCGCCCTGGAAACCCAGCTCGGCATGGGCCAGGCCCTGCAGGGCGGTACCCAGGCGTGCGGTGTTCATGAAGGTGAACATGCAGTTCAGGCCCTTGTTCGGCGGGCCGATCAGAAAGCCCGTGGCCGAATCGAAGTTCATCACGCAGGTGGCGTTACCGTGGATGCCCATCTTGTGCTCGATGGAACCGCAGGTCACGCCATTGCGCTCGCCCACGCCGCCTTCAGCGTTGGGCAGGAACTTGGGCACGATGAACAGAGAGATCCCCTTGGTGCCGGCCGGCGCATCGGGCAGGCGAGCCAGGACGATATGGACGATGTTGTCGGCCATGTCGTGTTCACCCGCGGAGATGAAGATCTTGGTGCCTGAAATGCTGTAGGAACCATCGGCCTTCGGCTCGGCCTTGGTGCGCAGCATGCCCAGGTCGGTGCCGCAATGCGGCTCGGTCAGGCACATGGTGCCGGTCCACTCGCCGGATACCAGCTTGGTCAGGTAGGTGTGCTGCTGCTCTTCGGTGCCGTGGGCGGAAATGGTGTTCATCGCACCGTGGGACAGGCCCGGGTACATGCCCCACGACCAGTTGGCAGTGCCGACCATTTCGCTGACCGCCAGGCCCAGGGATTCCGGCAGGCCCTGACCACCGTGTTCGACGTCATGGGCGAGGCTCGGCCAGCCGCCTTCGACGAACTGCTTGTAGGCTTCCTTGAAGCCGGTCGGCGTCTTCACGCCGGATTCGCTCCAGGTGCAGCCTTCGGTGTCGCCCACGCGGTTCAGGGGAGAGAGCACCTGCTCGCAGAACTTGGCGCCTTCTTCGAGGATCGCGTCGACCATGTCTGGCGTGGCGTCCTGGCAGCCGGGCAGGCTCTGGTAATGCGCGTCATAGCCGAGCAGCTCGTCACGTACGAAACGGATATCGCGCAAGGGGGCCTTGTATTCAGGCATAGCGGGTACCTCTGCGGGTGGTCTCTTTTGTTTGGGATGACCGGTGGGCGGTCGTGTGCAGGATGGCCGTGGGAAAGATTGCCTGGCAATCTCTCAAACGCATGTTTGAAACATACGTTTACGCCCAATTGCTGTCAAGGCCACTCATGCGCGCTCAGGCGCGAAGATCGAGCAACCCGGAAGGCCTCTGCTCATCCGCGGATGCGGCATAAAGACTGATGCCGGCAGGCACTGGCCGGCTCGAGGCGTCATCGGACGTGACCGACGGGTCGTCGCTTTTTTCTGCGTCTTCGTCGGCAGGGGCTTTTTCGGCCTCACCCTCGCCACGCTGCATCGCCGCCAACTCGGCACGCGCCACCGCCATTTGCGCCTGGGCCTGGCTGGCGACGCTGCGATCCTGCGCGGACGGTTCGGCAGGCGCCAGCGCCGCGCGGATGACGATTTCCATCTTGGTCAGGGTGGCCTGCGGGTCGTTGGCGACTGCGCCGACATCGATGCTCACCTCGCCACCGGAGGCATAGCGCTTGCCGTCCGGCCCCTGGGTGTAGGTATAAGTGGGCGAACCGGCATGCACGCCACCAACGGCGGCATGGGCCTGTTCATGGGCGCGCACTTCTCGGTCACGATTGGCCAGCTCGCTGATCACCAGTTGCAGCTTCTGCTCTTCCTGGGCAGTTCGTGGCTCGCCTGGTTGGCCGGTGGCGGCGGTATCTGCCGAAGAATTCTGCGGCTTGTCCTGCTCTTCTTGCGAGGTCGGCGCTTTGGAAGAATCGGTTTCAGCACCGGCGCCTACGGGTGCGAACGAGGCGCGGGCCAGATCGGGCGAACTGGCGGACTCGATAGGGCGGGGAACAGTTGCCGAAACCGGCGAGGCGAATGAATAGGCGGAGGAAAAACCGGCAATTTGCATGTCGTTGTCCCTCCTGGAGTCGAGCGCCCCGGCCGGGCACCTCTAAAAACTACCTGCGTTGTCAGCGTTTTTAGAGGTACCCGAAAAAGCGCTGCGATTTAGGCGGTGACATCGATCAAGGTGCCCAGCACCTTGTCCGCTGTCTGCACGACGCGAGCGCCAGCCTGGGCCTCGTACTGACCGACACGCATCTCGACCATGTTCTCGGCGATGTCGGCACGGGCCGCGGACGGCTCGTTGGCCTGGGCACGTTCGGCAGTCACCGGGGCGCTGGCGATCTCACCGGCGGCCTGGTCGACCCGGCGCTGGCCGGACTGAATGGTATTGATGCCAGCGTTGAATGCACTGGTGGAAGAGATCTGCATGGGACGTTTCCTGCTGCAGGAACTTTATAGGGTGCATTTAAGCAGAAGCCGCTCAAAAACTGTACAGCCAAAAATGCTGCAAGAGCCGGCGTTCATAGCATCAAACGCGATAAATCGAGATGTCGTGCCACCTGCTCCGCTGACGCCGACGACAGGTACGGTACCTGACCGATGCAAGGAGCCGGCAGCCGCTCGGCGAGCGTATCGAGGTTGTCCTGCAAGCGTGCGACCTGCGGGTCCACCACGTTGGCCACCCAGCCAGCCAGCGGCAGACCATCGCCGATGATCGCTTCGGCGCTCAGCACCGCGTGATTGATGCAGCCCAGCCGCACGCCGACCACCAGAATCACCGGGACATTCAACGCCAACGCCAGGTCGGCCAGAGTGGCCATGCCGCCCAGTGGCACGCGCCAGCCACCGGCGCCCTCGACCAGGGTGAAGTCCGCGCCCTTGTCCAGGATCGACCGCACCGCTCGATGCAACGCCGGTACTTCGAGCGCCACGCCTTCGTCACGGGCAGCCAGGTGCGGCGCGATGGCCGGCGCGAACGCCAACGGATTCACCTCGTCATAGCGCAGCGGCAGCGTGCATTGCGCAAGCAGCGCCAATGCGTCGTCGTTGCGCAGCCCCTCGGCGGTGAGCTGGCAGCCGGAAGCGACCGGCTTGGCCGCCGCGGTCGACCGCCCATTGCGCCGTGCGGCGTGCAGCAGCCCGGCAGCGATGGTGGTCTTGCCGATTTCGGTATCGGTACCGGTAACGAAATAGGCAGCGTTCATGATCGGGGCTCCTTCTGCAATACGCCGTAGATGACTTGGTACGTGCACGGCAGGCCCTCGGGCTGGCGCCGCCGTTCGTAGGCATCGGCCAACGCACGCAGCCGTGCGCGACCGGTCAGCCCAGTTGGTCGACCGTCATTGAGATTGTGGGCACCGAGCGCCTTGAGGCCGTCGGTGAGGCTACGCAGATCGGCGTAGTGCAAACGATGGGCACGCACCTGCAGGCGATCCACCTGAAAGCCGCTGGCCGCACACAGCGCCTGGTAATCCTCGGCAGTACGAAAGCGGTTGACGTGCACGAAGCCGTCCACCGCCTGCCAGCTGTCGCGCAGCTCCTGCAAGGTGCCCACGCACAGGCTGCTGAACGCCAGTACACCGCCCGGCCGCAACACGCGATGGGCCTCGCCGAGCACCGCGGCGAAGTCCGCGCACCATTGCAGCGCCAGGCTGGAGAAGATCAGGTCGCAACAGGTATCGCGCAGCGGCAGCTGCTCGGCGTCACCGGCCACGAAAGTCTGGGCGCCGCCCGCCTGCCGGGCGTGCTGCAGCATGCCCTCGGCGATATCCACAGCAATGCCTTCGCTGCGCGGATACCAATCCGTCAGCGCGCGGCTGAAAAAACCGGTGCCGCAGCCCACATCCAGCCAGCGCTCGGGCTGCACGGACAGCGGCAGGTACCACAGCAGCTGCCGCCCAACATCACGCTGCAACTGCGCGACGCTGTCGTAACTGCTGGCGGCCCTGGAAAAGGAGGCGGCCACCCGGCGCTTGTCCGGCCGCGCGCTCAAGTTCGTATCTCCCTGAAGCGAAGCAAGCTGGCTGCCACCTCATGAGCCTGCTCCAGCATGAAGGCGTGACTTGCTCCCCTCAAAACCTGCACTTCGGCGGCCGGCTGCAATGCCTGGATGGCAGCCGCAGCGCTCTCCGGCACCATCGCATCGGCACCTGCGAACAGATGAAGTTGCGGCCCGGTGAACTGCTGCAGCGCAGCCCGGGTATCGAGCGTGGCGAGCAGATCCAGCCCGGCAAGCGAGTCGACGCCAGTTGCCTGCGCCAGTAAATGGCGGGATAGCCCTCGGGCATCGCTGGCACCCTGGCTGCAAAGCATGGCGAAACGCTTGAGCGTCGCCGTGCTGTTCTGCGCGTAGGCGTTACGAAAGGCCGTAAAGGTCGCCGCCGGCATCGCCATCGGCCAGGCTTCATCGGCGATGAACCGTGCATTGCTGGCCAGCGTCAGCAGACCTGCGCAATCCGCGCCGCGGCGTGCCGCTAGCAGGGTGGCGAGCATGCCACCCAGAGACCAGCCCCCCAGCCAGACGCCACGGGGAATACGCGTGTCCAGCACATCCAAGCAACGCTCGATATCGGCGTGTTCGAATGCCGGCAAGGCTTCGATGCGCACTTGAAAATGCTCGTCCAGCGCCTCGGCCATTGGCACGAGCGGCGCGCTGCCCAGCCCCCAGCCGGGCAGCAGAATCATTGACGCCGTCATGACGCGGATTCCCCTGGCAGTTGCGCCGCGCACTGGGCCAGAGCATCGAGCAGTCGATCCACCTGATCAAGCTCATGGGCCGCGGACAGGGTCACCCGCAGGCGCGCGCTGCCCGCCGGAACGGTAGGGGGGCGAATCGCGGTGACCAGAATGCCGCGCTCGCGCAAGGCCTGGGACAAGGCCATGGCACGGCCGCTATCGCCAATCAGGATCGGCTGGATGGCAGTGTCGCTCTCCATCAGCGTAAGCCCGAGCGTGGCGGCGCCTTGGCGAAAGCGCGCGATCAGCGCCGCCAGATGCTCACGGCGCCAGTGTTCGCTGCGCAAGAGCTCCAGGCTCTTGAGGGTGGCGCAGGCCAGCGCCGGCGGCTGGCTGGTGGTGTAGATGTACGGCCGGGCGAATTGCACCAGGGTGTCGATCAGTTCATCGCTGCCCGCCACGAAGGCGCCAGCGGTGCCGAATGCCTTGCCAAGGGTGCCGACCAGCACTGGCACCTCATCGATGCCCAATCCGAAGTGCTCGACCACGCCGCCGCCAGTGGCGCCCAAAGTGCCGAAGCCGTGGGCATCATCGACCATCACCCAGGCGTCGTGGCGCCGCGCCTCGGCGCACAGCGCCGGCAGGTCGGCGACGTCGCCATCCATGCTGAACACGCCGTCGCAGACCACCAGGGTATTGCCCTCGGCCTTGGCCAGGCGGCTGGCGAGGCTCTGCGCATCGTTGTGCAGGTAGCGTGAAAAACGTGCGCCGCTGAGCAGGCCGGCGTCCAGTAGCGAGGCATGGTTGAGGCGATCCTCGAGCACCGAATCGCCCTTGCCCACCAGCGCCGTGACCGCGCCCAGATTGGCCATGTAACCCGTTGAAAACAGCAATGCGCGCGGCCGCCCGGTGAAATCGGCCAGGGCTTCTTCCAGTTCATGGTGCGGCGTGCTATGGCCGATCACCAGGTGCGAAGCGCCGCCGCCAACGCCCCAGCGCTGGGCGCCCGCACGCCAGGCTTCGATCACCTGGGGGTGGTTGGCCAGGCCCAGGTAATCGTTGGAACAGAAGGCCAGCAATCGGCGGCCATCCACCTCTACCAGGGGCCCCTGGGGGCTGCCCAGCAGGGGGCGCTGGCGATACAGATCGGCAGCGCGGCGCTCGGCCAGGCGAGCGGCAAGATCGAAACTCATGGGTTCACCGTAAAGCGCAGAGCGTCCAGCGCTCACCGGCGACCATCACGGCGCACCGGCAAAGAGCAGGCGCTCTGCAAGGATCAGACGGCGGCGTCGTAGAACAGCCGCGAATCACGCTGCTCAACCAGCGCCTGCTCGATGGCGGCCTGGTGCACTTCGTCGGCGTGCTCCTCACGCGCCTCGGGCTGGATGCCGAGCCGGGCGAACAGCTGCATGTCCTTGTCGGCCTGGGGATTGGCGGTGGTCAGCAGTTTTTCGCCGTAGAAGATCGAATTGGCGCCGGCGAAGAAGGCCAGGGCCTGCATCTGCTCGTTCATTGCCTCGCGGCCGGCGGACAGGCGCACGTGGGACTTGGGCATCATGATGCGCGCCACGGCCAGCATGCGGATGAAGTCGAAGGGGTCGACGTCTTCCTCGTTGGCCAGCGGTGTGCCCTCGACCTTGACCAGCATGTTGATCGGCACCGACTCCGGGTGCTCGGGCAGGTTGGCGAGCTGAATCAGCAGGCCGGCGCGGTCGTCCAGCGACTCGCCCATGCCGAGAATGCCGCCCGAGCAGATCTTCATGCCCGCGTCACGTACGTAGGCCAGGGTCTGCAGGCGCTCGCTGTAGGTGCGGGTGGTAATGATGCTGCCGTAGAACTCCGGCGAGGTATCGAGGTTGTGGTTGTAGTAATCCAGGCCCGCCTCGGCCAGGGCGGCGGTCTGCTCCCTGTCGAGCTTGCCCAGGGTCATGCAGGTTTCGAGACCCAGAGCCTTTACGCCTTCGACCATCTTCAACACGTAAGGCATGTCCTTGGCAGACGGATGCTTCCAGGCCGCGCCCATGCAGAAGCGAGTCGAACCGATGGCCTTGGCCTCGGCCGCCGCTTCCAGGACTTTCTGCACCTCCATCAGCTTCTGCTTGTCCAGGCCGGTGTTGTAGTGGCCGGACTGCGGGCAGTACTTGCAGTCTTCCGGGCAGGCGCCGGTCTTGATCGACAGCAGCGTCGAGACCTGCACGCGGTTGGCGTCGAAGTGCGCGCGGTGCACGGTCTGGGCTTGAAACAGCAGGTCATTGAACGGTTGTTCAAACAGCGCCCGAACTTCGTTCAGACTCCAATCGTGACGCGTGGGGGAGGCGGTACCGGCGCTCATGGGGGCAAGTCCTTATCAACAGACGGCCTGCTTCAGTCGGAGGCGGGCCCTTTCACGGATGTGCGAAATAGTTAAGGAAGCCTCATGCGCTGTCAACAATCGTTATTCACACAGGTTTACAGCTGGTTAAAAATAAAACAAACCTGCCTGCTCTGTGACGAGCGGATCGATACGCGCCTACCACTCTGCGCCGACTGCGATGCCGAGTTGCCGTGGCTTGGCCCGCATTGCCAGGTCTGCGCCCTGCCGCTGGCGGTGGATGGCCTGACCTGCGGCAGCTGCCTGAGGCGGCCGCCCTCCTTCAGCCGCGTCGAGGCGCCCTGGCGCTATGCTTTCCCGGTGGACGCGCAGATCAATCGTTTCAAGCACCAGGCCCACTGGCCCATGGGTCGCCTGCTCGGCGACCTGCTCGCGCGCCACCTGAGCCACGCCTTCAATGAGGGGCTGCCGCGCCCCGATCTATTGCTTGCCGTTCCGCTATCGCCGAAACGCCAGCGGCAGCGCGGCTTCAACCAGGCGCAGATGCTCGCCGAGGTGATTGGTAGCGCACTGCAGATCGCCCAGCGCAGCGACTGGCTGCAACGCACCGCTGACGCGCCTGCCCAACAGAAGCTCGACGCCGCCACCCGCCGCCGCAACCTGCGCGGCGCTTTCTCGCTGCGCCCCGCCGCGCAGCCACGCGGCCTGCACCTGGGGTTGGTCGACGACGTGCTGACCACCGGCGCCACGGCCCAGCAGCTGGCGCGCCTGCTGATGCGCGCGGGGGCGTCGCGGGTGGATGTCTATTGCCTGGCGCGCACGCCGGCACCCGGCGATCATTGACGCCCCCGAACGCGTCGCGCACAGTGGCCGACCCTCTCCCCACCGCTGCCCAGCCCATGTCCAGCCTGTCCCTGCTCGCCCAGCACGTCACCCGTCGTCCGCAGCGCATCGCCCTGCTCGAACAGATCGCCGAACAGGGCTCGATCACCCGCGCCGCCAAGGCCGCCGGCATGAGTTACAAGGCCGCCTGGGACGCCATCGACGAGCTGAACAACCTGGCCGACCAGCCTCTGGTGACTCGCAGCGTGGGCGGCAAAGGAGGCGGTGGCGCGCGCCTGACACCAAGCGGAGAACGCTTGCTGCACCTGCATCAGCGCTTGCTGGCGATTCAGGCCGAGGTGCTGCAGGCCGCCGACGATGACGCCGACCTGCAGATGCTGGGCCGCCTGATGCTTCGCACCAGCGCGCGCAACCAGCTCAGCGGCCGGGTGCGGGCGATTCACCCGCGCGGCGGCAACAACATGATCGATATCGAGCTGCCCGGCGAAGTGCCGATCCAGGCGCAGATCACCCGCAGCAGCACCGCGCACCTGCAGTTGCAGCCGGGCGCGCCGCTGCTGGTGCTGATCAAGGCCGGCTGGCTGCAGCTCAGCGCCGTCGGCGCAGCCGCCGATCCCGCGCTCAACGCACTGCTCGGGCACATCGAACACATCCAGACCGAGGCCGACGGCCCATGCGAAGTGCGCATCGGCCTGCCCAACGGCCAGACGCTGTGCGCCCAGGTGCCTGCCGAACAGCTCAGCGACCTGGGCCTGGTGGTTGGCAGCCCGGTACGCGCGCAATTCGCTGCCGCCCAGGTGCTGCTGGGTACCCAGGTCTAGGGCCTGTTAACACTTCCGCACGACCGCGCCGGAGCCCGTTTTGCCGCAAGGCAAGGCACGAGCCGCGAAGTTTAGTGGGCTAAATGAGCCGGCGAGAAACGCCGCATTGCGGCAAAACGGGCCCGGCCCTTCGGGTTGCGCGAGAAATCTCGCCATGCGTTGTTGGAGGACTTGGCAAGGGAACAACCATTCCCTGCGTCCTCCGCCTAGCCTGGCGAGATTTTTCGCAGCAACGCGGCTTGCGCGGTAGTGTCAACAGGCCCTAGCGAATAATGCCGGTGTCCGCCGTCGAGGCGTTACACTCTGCGGCCAACCGCAGGAGCCGCCCATGACCCATCCCTTCGCCGCCCTTACCCCCGATCTGGTTCTGGATGCCGTCGAGAGCCTGGGTTACCTCAGCGATGCCCGTGTGTTGGCCCTGAACAGCTACGAAAACCGCGTCTATCAAGTGGGCATCGAGGCCGAGACGCCGCTGATCGCCAAGTTCTACCGGCCCGATCGCTGGACCGATGCAGCGATACGCGAAGAACACAGTTTCACTGCCGAACTGGCCGATCACGAAGTGCCCGTGGTCGCGCCGTTACAGCGCGACGGCGAAACCCTGTTCGAACACGCCGGTTTTCGTTTTTCGCTGTTTCCACGCCGCGGCGGACGGGCACCCGAGCCAGGCAACCTGGATCAGCTCTATCGCCTCGGCCAGCTGCTCGGCCGCCTGCACGCGGTCGGTTCGCTGCGCCCGTTCGAGCACCGCGAAGCGCTGCGGGTGGACAACTTCGGTCATGCCTCGCTGGCAACCCTGCTGGCAGGCAACTTCGTCCCCAAAAGCCTGCTGCCCGCCTACGAATCGGTGGCGCGCGACCTGCTCGCGCGCCTGGATCTGCTGTTCGCGGCCAACCCGGCCAAGGCGATCCGCCTGCACGGCGACTGCCACCCCGGCAACCTGCTGTGCCGCGACGAGACCTACCACATGGTCGACCTGGACGACTGCCGCATGGGGCCGGCCATTCAGGATCTGTGGATGATGCTCGCAGGCGACCGCCACGAGCGCCTCGGACAGATAGCCGAGCTGGTCGACGGCTACGGGGAGTTCCACGATTTCGACCCGCGCGAGCTGCCGCTGATCGAAGGCTTTCGCTCCCTGCGCTTGATGCATTACAGCGCCTGGCTGGCGCGCCGCTGGGACGACCCGGCCTTCCCGCAGAGCTTTCCCTGGTTCGGCAGCGAGCGCTACTGGGGCGAACAGATCCTCATGCTGCGCGAGCAGATCGCGGCGCTGGATGAAGAGCCGCTGAAGCTATTTTGAAACCCACGGACTCGGCAAGAAAAAGCTGAACGTGCAGACAACTGCGCACTAGAATGATGCGTTTTCCCCACTGCCTCGATAAGGACTTACATGGCCACCGCAGATTTGCGCCGCGGCTACATCCTGGGCCTTTCCGCTTATGTCATCTGGGGCCTGTTCCCGATGTACTTCAAGGCGATCCAGGCCGTTCCCTCGCTGGAAATCATCGTTCATCGCGCCATCTGGTCGGCGCTGTTCGGCGCCCTGCTGCTGCTCGTCTGGAAGCACCCGGGTTGGCTGCGCGAGCTGATCGACCACCCCAAGCGCTTCGCGGTGCTGGCCCTGAGCGGCTCGCTGATCGCCGGCAACTGGCTGATCTACGTCTGGGCAGTGAACAACGGGCGCATGCTCGAAGCGAGCCTGGGTTACTACATCAACCCGTTGGTCAACGTGCTGCTCGGCATGCTGATTCTCGGTGAGCGGCTGCGCCGCCTGCAGTGGGTGGCGGTGGCACTGGCCGCCGCCGGGGTGGCCCAGCAGCTGTGGCAGGTGGGTAGCCTGCCCTGGGTGTCGCTGGCGCTGGCGTTGAGCTTCGCGACCTACGGGCTGATTCGCAAGAAAGCGCCGGTCGCCGCGCTGCCGGGCCTGGTGGTGGAAACCTGGATTCTGCTGCCTCTGGCCATCGGCTGGATCGTGCTGCACCCCGACGCCATGAGTAGCCAACCGGCGTTCTGGACCACCAGTGAAGCGCTGTGGCTGATGGCCGCCGGGCCGGTCACGCTGATCCCGCTGGTGTGCTTCAACGCCGCGGCGCGCCACCTGCCCTATACCACCCTGGGTTTCCTGCAGTACGTGGCGCCGACCCTGGTGCTGCTGTTGGCAGTGTTCATGTTCGACGAGCACCTGGACCCAGCCAAGCTGGTCGCCTTCCTGTTCATCTGGGCGGGGTTGGCGGTATACAGCGTCGATGCCTGGCTGACGCTACGCAAGCGCCCGGCACGGGTGTGAAACAGCAAGGCCGCTGATCGAGCGGCCATGTCGTTTCACTCGACGGCTCAATCTTCCATGCGCAGCTTGAGCTCCACCATCAGGTCGTCCGCCAGGCCCTCCAGGGAAGTCTGCAGCGTGCTCAGAGGCAGACCCTCGGGCACGGCCAGAGTTGCTTGGGCGTGAAACAACGGCTCGCCGCTCATGGGCGCGGGCGTCACCTCGGTGACCAGGTTCTCCAGGTTGACGCCATTGGCGGCCAGCAATCGGGTGATGTCGCGCACGATACCGGCGCGATCGTTGCCCAGCAGGTCGAGGTGAATCGATTTCCAGGTGCAGTCCGGCTCGGCTCCGGCGGAGGCGAGTTGCACGCGGATGCCCTGGGCACTGAGCTCGTTCAGGGCCTCCATCAGCGCACCATGGGAGGCCGCTGGCACGTCCACGCGCAGGATGCCGGCGAACTGCCCGGCCATCCGCGACATGCGGCTCTCCAGCCAGTTGCCACCGTGCCTGGCCACGCATTGAGCGACGCGCTCGACCAGGCCCGGCTGGTCCTGAGCGATGACGGTGAGTATCAGGTGATCCATGTGCCGTTCTCCTCGATGGCGCTCAACTCAGGTCGAGCCGGTAGGTCAGGTAGATCGCATCACGCACGTAGCCCAGGCGCTCGTAGAGCGACTGTGCCACTTCGTTGGTACGTGCGGTTTCCAGATGCAGCCCGCAGGCACCGTTACGCAGCCCGTGCTCGCGGGCCGCTTCCAGCAGCCGCTCGCCGATACCCTGGCGGCGCGCGTGCTCGGCCACGTACAGGTCGCTGAGCAGAAAGCTGGGGCGCAGCGCCAGCGAGTCATACAGGGGATAGAGTTGCACGAAGCCTTGGGCGTTCGCCCCATCGTCTCTGGCGATCAGCAGGGTCGAATCGTCGCGTTCCAGGCGCTCGGCCAGGAAAGCACGAACCTGGCGCTCGGGCTTGCCGACGCCATAGAAATCCAGATAGGCGGCGAACAGCGGTATCAGGTCATCCAGATCCGCGGCGGTGGCGATGCGTGTGGGCATGGTGGTGTTCCTCGTCAGGAGCCTGGAGTATAGGCAGCTCTCGACGGCAAGTGGCGCCCAGAGATACGACCAAGGTCGCGTCGATCATTTCTGGACTGTTTTTCCCGATTCGTTCATGTAGTATCGAGCAAAACCCACTACATGAACCCAAACCCAGTCCTGCTGGTTGTGGAAAACCCCGCTCACGAAGCACCTCCAGACACACCGCCGCAACGCGGGTAGCCGTCGACCACGGCCCCGAGGCGGTCTGCCTGCGCAGCACCGAGGGTTCCCGCCGTTACAGAGGCTAAGCGAAGCAGAGAGGCGAGAGATGACTGAGCGTGTTCGAGTCGGTGGCCTGCAGGTCGCCAAGGTGCTGTTCGATTTCATCAACAACGAAGCCATCCCCGGCAGCGGCGTGACGGCCGATGCGTTCTGGGCCGGCGCCGATGCCGTATTCGGCGACCTGGCGCCAAAGAACCGGGCCCTCCTCGACAAGCGCGATCAGCTGCAGGCGCAGATCGACGGCTGGCACCGCGAGCGGGCCGGAAAACCTCACGATGCAGCGGCCTACAAAGCCTTCCTGGAACAGATCGGCTATCTACAACCACAGCCTGAAACCGTGCAGGCCAGCACCGAAAACGTCGACGACGAGATCGCCCGCATGGCCGGCCCACAGCTGGTGGTGCCGGTGATGAACGCACGTTTCGCGCTCAACGCCAGCAACGCCCGCTGGGGCTCGCTGTACGACGCGCTGTACGGCACCGATGCGATCAGCGAGAGAGGCGGCGCCGAAAGGGGCAAGGGCTACAACCGCGTACGCGGCGACAAGGTGATCGCCGCCGCGCGATCCTTCCTCGATGAAAGCGCGCCGCTGGCCACCGGCTCCCACGCCGAGGTCACCGGTTACCGCATCGAAGGCGACAAACTGCTGGTTACCCTGGCCAATGGCGACATCAGCGGCCTGCGCGACGCCGATCAACTGGTCGGCTTCCAGGGCGAGGCGGCCGCGCCCATCGCCATCCTGCTCAAGCACAACGGCCTGCATTTCGAGATCCAGATCGACGCCGCCAGCCCGATCGGCAGCACCGACGCCGCTGGCGTGAAGGACGTGCTGATGGAGTCGGCGCTGACCACCATCATGGACTGCGAAGACTCGGTGGCCGCGGTGGATGCCGACGACAAGGCCCTGGTCTACCGCAACTGGCTGGGCCTGATGAAGGGCGATCTCAGCGAAGAGGTAAGCAAGGGCGGCAATACCTTCACCCGCACCATGAACCCGGATCGCGTCTATACCCGGCCCAATGGCGGCGAGCTGACCCTGCACGGGCGCAGCCTGCTGTTCGTGCGCAACGTCGGCCACCTGATGACCAACCCGGCGGTGCTCGACGCCAGCGGCAACGAGCTGCCCGAAGGCATCCTCGATGCGCTGTGCACCAGCCTGGCTGCGCTGCACAACCTCAATGGCAGCAGCAGCCGCGCCAACAGCCGCACCGGCTCGGTGTACATCGTCAAACCGAAGATGCACGGCCCTGAAGAAGTGGCGTTCACCAGCGAACTGTTCGGCCGTGTCGAGCAGGTGCTGGGCCTGGCGCGCAACACCCTGAAGGTCGGTATCATGGACGAGGAACGGCGCACCACCGTCAACCTCAAGGCCTGCATCGCCGCGGCCAGCGAGCGTGTGGTGTTCATCAACACCGGCTTCCTCGACCGCACCGGCGACGAGATCCATACCTCCATGGAAGCCGGCGCCATGGTGCGCAAGGCCGCCATGAAGAGCGAGAGGTGGATCAGCGCCTACGAGAACAACAACGTCGACGTCGGCCTGGCCAGCGGCCTGCAGGGCCGTGCGCAGATCGGTAAAGGCATGTGGGCGATGCCCGACCTGATGGCCGCCATGCTCGAACAGAAGATCGGCCACCCGCTGGCCGGCGCCAACACCGCCTGGGTGCCCTCGCCGACCGCCGCCACCCTGCACGCGCTGCACTATCACAAGGTCGACGTGTTCGCTCGCCAGGCTGAGCTGGCCAAGCGCACCCCGGCCTCGCTGGATGAAATCCTCAGCATTCCGCTGGCGCCAGACACCAACTGGAGCGACGAGGAAATCCGCAACGAGCTGGACAACAACGCCCAGGGCATCCTCGGCTACGTGGTGCGCTGGATCGACCAGGGCGTCGGCTGCTCCAAGGTGCCGGACATCAACGATGTCGGCCTGATGGAAGACCGCGCCACCCTGCGCATCTCCAGTCAGCTGCTGGCCAACTGGCTGCGCCACGGCGTGGTCAGCGAGGCGCAGGTGCTCGAAAGCCTCAAGCGCATGGCGCCAGTGGTGGATCGGCAGAACGCCGCTGACCCGCTGTATCGCCCGATGGCGCCTGGGTTCGACGGCAACATCGCCTTCCAGGCGGCCGTGGAGCTGGTGCTCGAAGGCGCCAAGCAGCCCAACGGTTACACCGAGCCGGTGCTGCACCGCCGTCGCCGCGAACTGAAGGCCAGCCTGGCGCGCTAAGCGTCAACGCAAAAGAAGAAAACCGCCGAAAGGCGGTTTTCTTTTGGGCGGGATCAAACATCGACCCTGGGTTTTCATCTTGCCGGCTGCGCCGCCACCCGACGTTGCTGCCAGCGATAGACCGAGAAGCGCTCCGGCATCTCGTACAGCCAGTTGATGCCCAGCGCCTGGAGAATCTTCGCTGCGATGATCGGCAGCAGCACGCCGGCCAGGCAACCCACGACGATATGCAAGGTGTCGTCGTTGATGCCCAGGAACTTGCTGAGGATCACCCGCGCACCGCTGCCAGCCAGGATGTGCATCAGGAAGATCGGCATCGACAGCGCGCCCAGGGTCAGCATCCAGCCCATCGGTCGGCGCGCCAGCACCATGCACAGGCTGACGGTGAACAGGATGCCAATGAAGGCCACCACCAGCGACGCCGCACCACGGTCGGCATAGGTCAGCCCGAGTAAGCCATGGAACACGTATTGCGCCACAACGAAGGCCAAGCCACTGCCGAGCGCCACAGCCGAGGCACGGGGCTCGATGCTGCCGCGGATCTGGTTGAACCAGATGCCCAGGGCGAAGAACACGAAGTTCTGGGCAAGGAACACCAATGCCGCCACGCGCGGCGTCCATTGCTGCAGCAGGTAGAACAACGCGCTGAGCACCAGCAGCGGCAGGAAAGCCCGTGTGGAAAAGCTGCGGTAAAGGAGGATCGCCAGGCAGAACGCGGCGAACAGCGCATACAGGAACCAGAACTGCGCCCGCGGTGACCACAGCAACGCCAGCACCTCGCCCATGCCCACGCCACCATTGGTGTAGCGCGCCAGCACCACTTCGATGGTGCCTTGCAGCAGCGACCAGAGCACGAACGGATAGAAGATGGTGTCGATCTTGTTGCAGAACAGCCCGGCACTGCCGCGATTGTTCAGCGAGTGCCAGAAGAACAGCCCGGACAGGAAGAAGAACAGTGGCATGTGGAAGGTGTAGATGATGCTGTCCACCAGCCAGTGAAAGTCCACGTTCTCGGTGATGATGCCGCCGTTGAGCAAGCCACGCACCACATGGCCATAGACCACCAGGAGGATGCCGATGGCCTTGGCGTAATCCACCCATAGATTGCGGTTTGTCATGCGAGCATCCTTGAGATCGGGTACGGCGGAGGGGGCGATGGCGGCGACTTGAGCGCCGCCACGCTGATCAGAGCGTCAACCCGCGCTTCAGGTTCCCGGCCCGATACTGGTGCAGTTGCCACCCCCCAGGTACTTCTGCAGCACCGCCCATTGCGGACGATCCACACCCTTGACCGGCTCGACGGACAGCTTGTTCTTGCCCCACGACGGCCCGGCTGCCCAGTAGGTGAACGGAATGCAGTGTTTCTGCAGGTAGGCGAGCGTCTGATCCAGCGCTTTGAGGCCGCTCTCGTCTTCGGCCGGCACGCCGAACTCACCGATATGGCCCTTCTTGTTGTGCTTGATCAGCCAGTTGACGAATGGCTCGATGCGTTTGACGCCGATCTGCGGATCGAGGTCAGTGGCCAGCGCAGTCTTGTAGGTACCGCTGGCATCCGGGTCGATGTACATGTGCGCCGAATAGATCAGCTTGTTGGCCGGGTCCTTCAGGTCGAGCAGGTCGTCGTTGAGCTTGGGCCAGCGCAGCGACGACGAATATTCGGCACCCTCGACGTAGATATCGTTCTTCGAGTCAAACTTGCGCACACCGTCGATACCGGCCTGGGCCACCTGCGGCCAGAACTTGTTGGCCGCACCATAGGGCTCGTTCATCAGATCGTAGGAATACACGGCCGGGTGCTTGCCCCAGCGCTTGGCAATGCGCTCCATCAGGTTTTGATAGGCGGAAATCGGTACGTCGTCGGTGCCGATCACCTTGCCGTAGTAGCGGCCATAGTTGTGCACGTCGAGCATCACCTCGATACCCGCCTGCTGCGCTTCATCGAGGGTCTTGTCGATCAGCTTCGCGTAGGCCTCGTCGAACTCGCCATTGGCCTCTGGCTGCAGCCGCTCCCAAATGAAGGAGAAGCGCACCCAACTGATGCCCTTCTGCTGCCACTTCTCGTAATAGCCCTTGGGCGGGAAGAAGAAGTTGGTGCCGTGCTTGCCGGGAAGCACCGAGCTGGCGAATCCCGCGCCCGCGACGTTGATGCCGATCAGTTCGACGGGCTTCTGTTGTGCGCTGGCGACGCCGCAGCTCAACAGGATGCTGGTGCCGAGCGCCACGGCGTGACGCAGAATGCTGCCATTCATGGATGATGTCTCCTCTGTGCCTGGAAGGGATGACTGCCTGAAAAACGCGTCTCAGACACATCAGGACGTCAATGAAGTTGAGAGGTTCACCGTAGGCCGGCATATTCGTCCGCTTATCGCCTGGCCGAGGGTCTGTTCCCGTTTCACGCACGGCCGCGCCGGAGCCAGTTCTTGCGCGAGGCAAGGGCCGCGCCCGCTCCCTGCGGGCTTGCGGCATTTCCCACATCCATGTGGGTCACACAGATGCGAAGTTTGGCAGGCCAAATGAGCCATCGAGTAACGCCGCATCGCGCAAGAACTGGCCCGGCCCTCCGGGTGGGGCCGCCTAGGTTGCGCGGGAAATGACCTCCGCTGTCGTTGCAGGACTTGGCAAGGGAAGACGCGGACGGCTAGTCCATTCCCTGCGTCCTGCGCCTAATCGGAGGCCATTTCTCGCGGCAACGCGGCTCGCGCTGAAACGGGAACAGACCCTAGACTTACGTCCTATGTCGATTCACGGCACGGCTCGCCACCATGCCGCTACAAGAACAAAAGGAACGCGCGCAATGAAACCAGCCGACGATTTCGTTCAGGCCGGCAAGACAGCGGTACGCCAGAACGTCCACGGCACCATGGAATTTCTGCAGAAATTCCCGCCCTTCAATCAGATGGATGCTGCCCATCTCGCGTATCTGGTCGAGCACTGCCAGCTGCGCTTCTATGGCGAAGACGAGGTGATCATCCACCCGGACGATGGCCCGGTACAGCACCTGTACATCGTCAAGCAGGGCCGCGTGCACGGTCAGCGCCCGCACTCGGCACGGCGCGGCACGGAAACCACCTTCGAGATCACCAGCGGCGAATGCTTTCCCATGGCCGCGCTGATCGGCGAACGCGCTACCCGCACCGCCCACCTGGCCGCTGAAGATACCTTCTGCCTTCTGCTCGACAAGGCCGCCTTCGCCCGGCTGTTCGGCCAGTCCACGCCGCTGCGCGACTTCGCCCTACGCGGCGTCAGCAGCCTGCTCGACCAGGTCAACCAGCAGGTGCAGATGCGCGCCGTGGAAACCCTCGGTTCGCAGTATTCGCTCGACACCCGCCTGGGCGATCTGGCCATGCGCCAACCGATTTCCTGTGCGCCCGACCTGCCGCTGCGCGACGCGGTGCGGCAGATGCACGAACAGCAGGTCGGCAGCATCGTCATCGTCGACCCTGGCTTGCGCCCCCAGGGCATCTTCACCCTGCGCGATCTGCGCCGCGCGGTGGCCGACGGCAGCTCCCTGGAGCAACCAATCAGCAGCCTCATGACCCAGGCGCCGTTCCATCTGCCGCCAGGCGCCAGCGCCTTCGACGCCGCCATCGCCATGACCGAGCGACATATCGCCCACGTCTGCCTGGTGGAACAGGGCAAGCTGTGCGGCGTGGTCTCCGAACGCGACCTGTTCTCCCTGCAGCGCGTCGACCTGGTGCACCTGGCGCGCACCATTCGACATGCCGGCCGGGTGGAAACCCTGGCCGCGCTGCGCGAGGACATCCGCCAGCTGGTCGACCGCATGCTCGCCCACGGTGCCAGCGCCAGCCAGATCACCCATATAGTCACCCTGCTCAACGACCATACCGTGTGCCGGGTGATCGAGCTGACCATCGAAGACCTGGGCGATCCCGGCGTGCCCTTCACCTGGCTGTGTTTCGGCAGCGAGGGCCGACGCGAGCAGACCCTGCACACCGACCAGGACAACGGCATCCTCTTCGAAGCCCGCGATAACGTGCAGGCGGCGGAAATTCGTGGCCGCCTGCTGCCGCTGGCCATGGAGATAAACCAACGCCTGGCGCGCTGCGGCTTCACCCTGTGCAAGGGCGACATCATGGCCGGCAACCCGCAGCTGTGCCTGTCGCGCCAGGAATGGTCGCGGCGTTTCGCCGGTTTCATCCGCGAAGCGTCCCCGGAGAACCTGCTGGCCTCGACCATCTACTTCGACCTGCGCACCGTGTGGGGCGATGCCAGTGGTTGCGAAACCTTGCGCGACGAGCTGCTCAGGCAGATCGCCGACAACCGCCTGTTCCAGCGCATGATGGCCGACAACGCCTTGCGCCAGCGCCCGCCGGTAGGCCGCTTCCGGGATTTCGTGGTGGCCCGGCGCGGCGCCGAGAAGGACACCCTGGACCTCAAATCCCAGGGCCTCACGCCCTTCGTCGATGGCGCCCGCCTGCTGGCGCTGGCCAACGGCATCAAGGCCTGCAATACCCAACAGCGCCTACGCGAGCTGAGTGCCCGCGGGATCATCGACAAGCTGGATGGCGCCGCCTATGAGGAGGCCTACCACTTCATCCAGCAGACGCGCCTGCAGCAGCATCAGTTGCAGGCCCGCCAGGCCCAGCCCTACTCCAACCGCCTCGACCCGGACAGCCTCAACCACCTGGACCGACGCATCCTGCGTGAATCCTTCCGTCAGGCCCAGCGTCTGCAAACCAGCCTGGGGCTACGCTACCAACTATGAACGCACTCGCCTGGCTGACCCGCCGCCGTACTGCCCTGCCCGACGACCAGCAGCGCCGCTGCACCGCCCTACCGGCACCACGGCCGGCGGATGACACGCCCCTGGCGCAGCAACGCCTGGTGGTGCTCGACCTGGAAACCAGTGGCCTGGATCTCAAGCGCGACGAAGTGCTGTCGATTGGCGCCGTGGTCATCGACAACGGCGCCATCCAGCTCGGTGAACAATTCGAATGCACCCTGCACCGCGATGGCCACACCGTCAGCGCCAGCGTGTTGATCCACGGCCTGGCGCCCAGCGACATCGCCGCCGGCATCGAGCCCGCCGAAGCGTTGCTGGCGTTCATGGAGTTTCTCGGCGACAGCCCGCTGCTGGCCTTTCACGCCGGCTTCGACCAGCGCATGCTGGCCCGCGCCCTCAAGGACACCCTCAACCTGCGCCTGCGCCACCCTTTCTATGATGTCGCCGAGCTGGCACCCATGCTCTGCCCACAGGCAGAGATCCGCAACGGCGGCCTGGACGACTGGACCGCGCACTTCGGCCTGCAGGTCGGCCAGCGCCACCACGCCAGCGCCGACGCCCTGGTGACCGCCGAACTGGCACTGATCCTGTTCAGCCGCGCGCGCAAGCAACAGGCCGACAGCCTCAAGGCACTGGAGCAACGGCTGAAGAGCTGGCGGCAGCGGTCGCAGGGGCCTTCGCTCTAGTCGTGGACCGTCCCGGGTTACGCCTTCGGCTAACCCGGGCTACGAAATTGCTCGCAGTCCCGTAGCCTGCGGTTGAGCGCAGCGATACCCAGGAAGACAGCGCTCTGACTACAAGTCACGCATCAGCAGCGCAAAGCGCAGATCCACCTCGGGCGGCACCGGCAGGTACACCACATGGCCATCGCCGGGCGCCACGCTGATCGGCTCCCCCGCGCGATTTTGCAGGTGCTCCAGGGTGAAACGCAGATTGCCCTTGGGCGTCATCAGCTCCATGCCGTCCCCCACCGTGAAGCGGTTCTTCACCCGCACTTCGGCCAACTCACCACGGCGATCGCCGCTCAGTTCGCCGACGAACTGCTGGCGATCGGAGACCGAGCTGCCGTGCCCGTAATTCTGATATTCATCATGCACGTGGCGGCGCAGGAAGCCTTCGGTGTAGCCGCGATTGGCGAGCGACTCCAGGTTGGCCATGAGGCCGCGGTCGAGCGGCCGACCTGCCACCGCATCGTCGATGGCCTGGCGATACACCTGGGCGGTGCGAGCACAATAGTAATGGCTCTTGGTGCGCCCTTCGATCTTCAGCGAATGCACGCCCATCTTCACCAGCCGCTCGACGTGCTGCACGGCGCGCAGGTCCCGGGAGTTCATGATGTAGGTACCGTGCTCGTCCTCGAATACCGGCATCTGCTGTTCGCCATCCTCGAGCACGAATACCTGGTCGCTCGGCGCGCCGATACCCAACGTCGGCTCGACCACCCGGACGATCTCACCCAGCTCGTTCTCGCCTGCCGCCTTGAGGTCGTACTGCCAGCGGCAGGCATTGGTGCAGGCGCCCTGATTGGGGTCGCGGCGGTTCAGGTAGCCGGACAACAGGCAGCGCCCCGAATAGGCCATGCACAGGGCGCCGTGGACGAACACTTCCAACTCGATCTCCGGCACCTGGGTGCGGATTTCCTCGATCTCACCGAGCGACAGCTCCCGCGACAGGATCACCCGCTCCAGGCCCTGCCCCTGCCAGAACGCCACGCTGGCCCAGTTCACCGCATTGGCCTGAACCGAGAGGTGGATCGGCATCTGTGGATAACGGCCGCGCACCAGCATGATCAACCCCGGGTCGGACATGATCAGCGCGTCCGGCGCCATGTCGATGACCGGCTGCAGGTCGTCGAGAAAGGTCTTCAGCTTGGCGTTGTGCGGGGCAATGTTGACCACCACGTAGAAGCGCTTGCCCAGCACGTGTGCCTCGCGAATGCCCTGGGCCAGGTTGCCGTGATCGAACTCGTTGTTGCGCACCCGCAGGCTGTAGCGGGGCTGCCCGGCGTACACCGCATCGGCGCCGTAGGCGAAGGCGTAGCGCATGTTCTTAAGGCTGCCGGCCGGTGACAGCAGTTCGGGGCGAAACGGTTGACTGGACATGGAGCAACGCACTCGCGAAAAACGGGGCCGGCGATTCTAGAGACCCCGGCCCGCCCAGCCATTGATCCAGGTCTATGACGACGCCGGCCCGACCTGTTCCAGCGACCGGCGGCCATCGCAGCGCACCGGGCACGGCGCAGGGAACAACCGGGCGATGCAACGTGCCAGTTTCTGCCCTGCCCTGCGCTCCTCTCGCAGCCCGACACGCCCGCTCATCGCCGGTACCACAGGCGAAAGAGGCCAGTCGCGAACAACAGGGCGATCTGCGCCATGGCCACGCACAGTTGCAGGAACGACTGCACGGTGCTGTTGGCCGCAGCATCGGTAACGCCCGTCAGGCCATTCCAGAACGCCGCTGGCAACAGTTGCAGGCCCAGGGTTGCGACCGGCCAGCCGCTGAGCATGAGCGCCTCGATCCAGTCGAAGCGGCCGACGAACATCATGCCGATCAGCAGTACACCGGCGATGCACAGGCCAAGGGCGAAGCAGGTGGAAAATTGCATCAAGACTCGCATGGCGATCTCCATGGGGCGGGCGTTGCGGCACGCCCCGGCAAAGGGTCAGGACGTGAAGGTGTCGCTGGTGGCCGGGCGGCCGACGCCGTACCAGTCGAGCTTGCGGGTCAGCACCATCACGCAGCCCAGCACGCCGAATACCAGCAGCGAGCCCATCAGCAGGGCGTAGTCCTCGGCGCTGAGCAGGCCGTAGAGCAGCCCGTAAAGGGCAGCCAGCAGGCCGCCGAAGGCCGCCCCACGCAACCAGCTGCGCAGCACGCTACTGACGTAGAAGGTATTCAGCGCCACGCAGCCCAGGGCGGACAGGCCGTAGGCGACGGTGAACCCCAGGTGCTCGGAGAGCGACAGCAACAGCAGGTAGAACAGCGCCATGGACAGGCCCACCAGGGCGTACTGCACCGGGTGCACGGCCATGCGCTTGAGTACTTCGAACAGGAAGAACACGGCGAAGGTCAGGGCGATGAACAGCAGCGCGTACTTGATCGCCCGATCGGCCTTGAGGTACTGGTCCACCGGATCGATGAAGCTGACCCCGAGGGCGCGGCTCTGCATGGCGGCGCAGGAGCCGCTGACGCAGCTGCTCAGGGCATCCTGCATATCGGTGGCGAAGAAGCTGGTCTGCCATTTGGCGGTAAAGCCCTGCTGCGTCACCTCACGCTGGCTGGGTAAGAACTCGCCGATGAAGCTTGGGTGTGGCCAGTCCGAACGCAGGGTGACCTGGCTCTCGCGGCCAACCGGGGTGATGCTCAGTTGCTCGGTGCCCTGCAGTTTGAGGTCGAAGGCGAAGCTGTAGACCTGCTCGTTGCGGGTATCGCGAGGCGGCAGCGCCACGTGCACGCCGCTGCCAAAGTTGTCGTCGCCACTGCCCGGCTCGAAGCTCAGGCTGGCGCCATTGAGCTGCAGCTTGAGGTCGTTGCCGATGCCACGCACATCACTGATGCCCACGGCGATGAAGGGCTCGCCGAACCGGTAGGCGTCGACATCGCTGATGCCGTAGTTGGCCGGCACCGTGAACTCGCTACTGACCTGGCTATCGCTGTGGTACAGGCGCGCCTGGTAGATACCGCGATAACGCAGCTCGGTACGCACGTCGCCGTCGAGGGTGAAGCGCTCGGGCAGAAAGTACAGGCGGCCCTGCTCGATGGACTCTTCCTGATAACGCTCGTCGCTGTCCTTGCGGCTTTTCCAGGTCAGCACCTTCTTGCGATACGGCACCACCATGATCGGCCCGGTGATCTGCTGGGCGTAGCTCGAGCTACGGGCGATGTCGCGCAGCACCTCGTCGCGCGCGCCCTGGCGCTCGCCGACCAAACCATCGATCAACAACAGGGGAATCATCAACAACAGAATCAACAGGGCGATGGTGCCCAGTTTGAACAGCAGGCTTCGGTTCATGGCACAGCGCTCCGTGCAGTTGGGATGCACGCAGTCTGGCCACGCCCGGTGGAGGCAGCGTGGAGCGCGGATGGAGATTATGTGGGAATTGTGAGAGGTCAGCGCAGCGGGTGGGCCAAGGCGTCACCCGCCGCGCCTGGTGCGTCGTTCATTCGCCGCGGATGTACTGCTCCAGGTGCTGGATCAGATTTTCCTGCTGACTGATGATGTCCTTGACCAGATCACCGATGGAGAGCAGGCCAACCAGCCGACCGTCACTGATCACCGGCAGGTGGCGCAGGCGTCCGGTGGTCATCAGCTCCATGCAGTGGCGGCTGTCTTCCTCGGGCGTCACGGTAATGACCTTGCTGGTCATGATCTCGCTGACCTTGAGGTTGGCCGGCGAGCGCTCCTGTACCGCCACCTTGCGCACGTAGTCGCGCTCGCTGACGATGCCGGCCAGGCGCTCGCCTTCGAGCACCACCAGGGCGCCGATGCCCTTCTCGGCCATCAGTTTCACCGCCGCGAACACGCTGCTGTCTGGGGTGACGCTGTATACGTTGGATATCGGCTTGCTCTTGAGCACGTCAGCCACGGTCTTTTTCATGCGCTTTCTTCCTGTCCCGGTAGATTGGCGAACGGCTTCAGAATAGCCAAAGTGCCGGCATCTGTACGCATTGTGTTTGCCACAAGTCGCCGCCAGCATGGCCGAGGTCGCAGCCACAGCCTCTAGAACCTGTTCACGATCTAGCGAGCTAGAGCCCTACAAGGCCTAGGCGGCCCCACAAAAACAGGCGAGGAAGCGGAGTTTACGAGCTGTAAATGAGCATTCCGAGCCTGTTTTTAACGCAGTAGGGCCGACGCGAAGCAGAGCGTGAACAGGTTCTTAGCGCGGGAAGCGCAAGCACACCTTCACACCGCCCTCGACGTTGGCGATGCTCAGCGTCGCCCCGTGCAGCTGCGCCACCTCCTGCACGAAGTTGAGCCCCAGGCCGGTGCTCTTGCGCCCGGTGGCCGGCCGCGCCAGGGAGTAGAAGCGCTCGGTCAGGCGCGCCAGAGCGTAATCGGGAATCGCCGGCCCCTGATTGAACAACCGTAGCTGCACCGCCTCGTCATCGGCTGCGCAGGTAAAGCGGATCAGCCCACCGGGCGGCGTGAAATCCAGCGCGTTGTCGAGCAGGTTGCTCAGCGCCTGGCGCAGCAGGAAACGTTCGCCGAGCAGGACCTGTGAGGCGTCGACGCGGTTGTCCACCCGCACCTGGCGCTGTTCGATACGCGCCATCTGGGCGCGCACCAGCTCGTCGATCATCGGCTGCAACGGCACGGCGACACGCTCTTCGAGGCCCTGGCGCTGCTCGACCTGGGCCAGGTGCAGCAGGCGCTCGACCAGGTTTTGCAGGCGCTCGCCTTCCTCGCCTATATTGGCCACGAAACGCTGGCGCTGGGCTTCGGGCATCTCGCCTTCCAGCAGCTCGGCGGCGCCGCGGATCGCCGCCAGCGGGCTCTTCAGTTCATGGGTCAGGGTGTGCACATAGCGCTCGACGTAGGCCTTGCCCTCCAGCTCGGTGCGCATGCGCTCCACCGCCTGGGCCAGTTGCCCGAGTTCGCCGCCACGGACCTGGGGCAACTCGGCGCGCTGGCCCTCGCTGACCGCCTGGGCATAACGGGTCAAACGACGCAGCGAGCCGCTCAGCCACCAACTGAGCAAACCGCCGACCAGCAGGCCCAGGCCGATCAGCCCGGCACCGAGCCAGCCCAGGCGCCGCTGCGAGCGCTCGATATAAGGCTGCAACGTGCGATTGGGCTTGGCCACCGACACCACACCAAGAATCCGCTCGCCATCGACGATGGGCGCGGCCACGTACATCACGGAGGAATCCGGGTCGTTCGGATCCTCCCGGGTGGAGCGCACGCCATAACGCCCCTGCAGGGTCAGGTAGACGTCGTTCCAGCGCGAATAGTCCTGCCCTACCGCCAGGCCGCTGGAATCGAGCAATACGACGCCATTGGCATCGGTGACGTAGATGCGGTGGTTGACCTGGTTCTTCGCCACGCCCCAGATCTGCGCACCGGGCTGGCGCTGCCCGTAGGCCTTGAGCAACTCGGGCAACTGCCCCTGGGCGAGGCGGCCATCGCGCACGTCTTCGCGCAGCAGCACCGCCAACAGGTGCGCGGTATCGACCAGGGTCTCCTCGGTGGACTGGCGCACGCCGGGACGGATCTCATCCATCACCGTGCTCAGCACGAACCAGCCGGATAACCCGACGAACAGGAAGTAGGCCAGAAAGATACGGACTCCAAGCGGCATCAGCAGGCCTCCTGAACGGTGAGCATCGCTATTCGAGCCGCAGGCTGTAGCCAAGCCCACGATGGGTCTGAATCGGCTCGGCCTGGGGCGCGACCTGGCGCAGCTTGGCGCGCAGGCTCTTGATATGGCTGTCGATATTGCGCTCGTAGCCGGCGTCGGCCGGCACGCCCAGGGCGTCGAGCAACTGCTCGCGGCTGAACACCCGCTCGGGCTGGCCGAGCAGGCATTGCAGCAACTGGAATTCGAGTCGGGTCAGGCTCAGGGGCTGGCCGTGGTAGTCGATGCGCACCCGCTCGCTGTCGAGATGAAACGGGCCTTCGCTGGGCCTGGTGACAGGCTCGCGGGGCGCCACGCGCTTGAGAATGGCCTTGACCCGCGCCGCCACCTCCCGCGGGCTGAAGGGCTTGACCACGTAATCATCGGCGCCGATCTCCAGCCCCACCACGCGGTCGATCTCGTCATTGCGCGCGGTCAGGAACATCACCGGCACTTCGGAAAACCGCCGCAACCGCTTGCAGGCCTCGAAGCCGCTGATGTCGGGCAAGCCGACGTCGAGAATCACCAGGTCGTAACCCTCGCGCTCGAGCAGTGCCAGCGCTTCGCCACCCAGGGTCGACCAGCGGGTGCCGAAGCCCTCGGCCTGCAGGGCATAAACCAGGGTATCGGCGATTGCGGCTTCATCTTCGACGATCAGGATTGTCGCCATGGTTGGCATCCTTGCGGCACGTGGGGTGCGGAGCCTGCGCGAGGCCGTGGTCAGCGTCAATAGCATGAAGCGCCGGTACTCATGCACAAAACAAGTGGACCGTTCTGTGGATAAGCTTGGAGCTAAGTGCTGAACGCCACTGGAAACGCGCCTTCTGGTCAACCGATCATTATTTGACCAGCGCTTTATTCACAGATGAAAACGTGACAACCCGCTGTTACTAAAGGAATTCTGTCAAGACACGTGGATACGTCGGCACACTGGGGACAATACACAACTTGAGTGGAACACTTTGTGGATAACCTTTGCATGGCCGGCTACAGACCATGACAACCGGGCGCTCCAGCGCACTGATCATTTCCTGAGCAATGATCAGAGGTGATGAAAATATTCGCGCTTTGAGCGATGAGGCATTTCCATCCACAAAAATCTTCGCCAAGGCAGATCGCTATACACAATAGCCGTGGAAGATTCTGTGGATAACCCTGGTATCGAACCGTGGAGGCCACGCCATGCGTGGCATTTGGACGCCTGATCAGTTATTGATCAGGTCCATCCAGGGATTCTCCAACCTATTGTATCGCTTGACATTACTGACTTTTGCAGACCTGTAATCCGGCTGCGGCAGCAGACGAGCATTCATGCACAATGCCCGTGCATGAGCCTGTGGACAACCTGAAGATCATCCTCTGCAGGCCAGTGAAATCGAGGCCTGCAGAGGATCGTTCATTTATCGACCAGCTTTCGCCCTGCTCTCATTCCACGCGAAAACGGCCGGTGTTACGCGACAGGGTTTCGCTGCCGCGACGCAGTTGCTCACTGGCGTCGCTGACCATGCGTGCGCCGTCCAGCAGCTCGCTGGCCGCCTGATCGACTTGCTGAATATTGCCGCTCACCTCGTCGGCGGTCGCAGCCTGCTGCTCGGCAGCGGTGGCGATCTGCGCCAAGCGGTCACTGACGCGTTGCACCGACTCGACGATGCCGTCGAGATCCGCACTCATCGCCAGCACGTTACCCACATCGCCCTCGGCCTGATGCATGGCCTGCTCCATCTCGGCGACGGACTGGCCCACCACCTTGTGCAGATCACCAACGGTCTGGGCGATCTCCGCCGTGGAGTTCTGGGTGCGCTGCGACAAAGAGCGCACCTCATCGGCGACCACCGCGAAGCCACGCCCCTGCTCACCGGCACGCGCCGCTTCGATGGCCGCATTGAGTGCCAGGAGGTTGGTCTGCTCGGCGATGCCCTTGATCACGTCGACCACCCGGGTGATCTGCTCGGTCTGCTGGCGCAGCTTCTGCAGGGTCTGCGCGCTGCCGGCCAGACGCCCGCTGAGCTCACGCATGCTGGCGCTGGTGCGGGCGCTGCGCTGGTTGCTCTGGTTGGCGATCTCGCGGGTCTGCCCGGCTTCCTGGGCGGCCTGCTCGCAGCTCTGCGCAACGCTCTGGGCGGTGGCGGCCATCTGCGTGGCAGCGGTGGCGATCTGGCTCATCTGTGCCTGCTGCTGTTCGACCGCGTTCAGCGAGCCCGCCGCCTGGCTTCCCAGACTACGCACGGTCTCATCGAGGCTCCGCCCTTCGCGGCCAACACCCTGCATGGAATCGCGCAACTGGGCGACGGCGGTGTTCAGGGCGGTGGAGATCGCCGCCAGGTCGTCGGCGCCATGCACCTGCATGCACACCCGCAAATCGCCGTCACGCAGGCCCTCGGCGGCCTGGATGATGCCGGCGGTGCTGCGACGGATGGAGGCGTTGAGGCACAGCAGCAGATATTGCGCCAGCAGGGTCAGCACGGCGAAGATCAACGTGGTGTGCAGCATGTCCTGGCGGGCATTGCCCCGATAGTCGCCGATGTTGGAGTTGAACTGCTCGTATACCGCCTGGCGCAGGCCTTTGAGGTTTTCCTGCAACGCCTGAACCTGCTGCACGAACTGCGCAGGCTGCAGCACCATGGGGCTGGCCTCGAACATGTCGCGGTCGACCTCGGCGAAAAATTTCTGCAGGCCCTCTTCGACCTGGGCGTAAGGCTGCTGCAGGGTTTGCAAAACCCGCGGCGAAGCCTGCTGCAAAGCGGTGCGCGATTTGGCGATCTGTGCACCAGCTTGTTCCAGCGAACGGCGCAGGTCACGCACCGCCACCCGGTTCTGCAGGGTGAAATGCTGCGCCACCAGCGAACCATATCCCTGGCTGGCGAAGCTGCCCAGATTCTCGGACAGGCGCGGCAGGGTCAGCGTCAGCTGCTCCATCATCAGGTAGGTGTCGAGGAAGGGATCGAGAATCAGGCCACTGTCGGTCGCGACCTGCTCACGTAGCACGGTGAGCAGCGAGAGTGTGCTCTGGTAACGCTCGAGTGCGTCGAGCAGTGCCATTTTACCCAACACCGCTAGGTCCAGCTCAGCCACCGAAGCCTGCAAGGCCTCGAGTTGCCGGCCGGTTTCCTCGCTGGGCGTGAGCTTTACCTGCTCGGCCGCGGCCGCCAGAGCCTCGCCGAGCTTGCCGCTACGCTCGCGCAGGAGCGCCTCGGCCGCCTTGTCATTACCCTTCCAGCGTGCCAGCAACAGGCGTTGCTCATGCAGCTCCTGCTCGACCGCACCCAGCGCCTGCACGCCCTGCATGCCGTCTACCTCGCTGCGTAGCACCTCGATGCGCTCGAGGTTGCCGCTCATCATCACCCAGAGCGCGTAGCCCAGGGGGATGACGAAGAGCACGAACAACAGTTGGAACTTGCGGGCGAAGCTGACGCGCTCCAGCACGCGTATACCCGGTTTGAGCAATCCCCACATACATCACCTCGGAACGCGCCACGGTCCAAAAACGCCGTGGCAATGTGCCATTTCGAGGCAAGAATCACACCGGACTGCGCGAAAGGGAAGCGCAGTCTTTGCAAATCAACAGCTGGGCCGCTCAGCGGTATAGCGATTGGAGGGGTCGATGGCCGCATCCAGTTTACGGATGGCGCTGGCACCGATCAGCAACGGGTAGTCGAAGTGGCGGCGGTCGGTAAGATTGACCTCGATGTTACGCAGCTCCTCGCCCAGGCAGATGTCCATGTTGACCACCGGGCGCGCGGAATAGGACGGTTTGGCAGAGCTGCCCTCCTCCGCGCGGTTCTTGATCTCGGTGACACGCGCCAGGGGTTTCTCGAAGACCTTATCGTCGGCATCATCGACGGCCAGGCGGAAACGCACCCAGTCCTCGCCATCACGCTCGAACTGCTCGATGTCACGGGCGGACAGCGAAGCGGTCATCGCACCGGTGTCCATCTTGGCCTTGAGGGTCTGGCCGAGCTGAGGCAGTTGAATGTATTCGTAGCGACCGTAGAGAGTCGGCTGATCGGCCATCGCCGGCAGGGTAATGGCAGCGGCCAGCAGGGCTAGAACGGTTTTCACGCCTTAACGTCCTCGTATGAAATTGAGAACATTGGGACTGGGGCAGGCGTGAATGGTTCTGGAAAACTGCCGGAGCGATGCGCGCTCGAAGCGACGCCTTAGGGGCCGCGTTGTGGCGTTAGCGGACATTCCCCGATCCACTGTGGGAGTCGCGACCTCGCGGCGAATCGCTCAGGCACCGCCGAAATAGGCAGTCAGGCTGCAATCGTTTCGCCCCGAGGTCGGGGCTCCCACAGGTTGGTTTGAGCGGCCGCTTTTGCCTCGAAGCGACTCAACCCTTCTCGCTACAACACTTGCCGCAAGAACGCCTGGGCACGCGCATCCTTCGGCTGGGCGAAGAACTCGGCAGGCGGCGCGTCTTCCAGCAGCTTGCCGTGATCGAAGAACAGCACGCGGTCGGCCACTTCGCGGGCGAAGCCCATCTCGTGGGTGACGCAGACCATGGTCATGCCTTCGAGCGCCAGCTGCTTCATCACGTCAAGCACTTCGCCGACCATTTCCGGGTCGAGGGCCGAGGTAGGCTCGTCGAACAGCATCACCTTGGGGTCCATGCACAGGGCGCGGGCTATGGCCACGCGCTGCTGCTGGCCGCCAGAGAGGCGCGACGGAAACTCACCGGCCTTCTGGCCGATGCCCACCTTGTCGAGGAGCGCCCGGGCCTTGGCTTCACGCTCGGCCTTGCCGCGCTTGCGCACGACCTTCTGCGCCAGGCACAGATTCTCCAGCACGGTCATGTGCGGGAACAGGTTGAAGTGCTGGAACACCATGCCGACTTCACGACGGTAGGCATTGATGTCGGTCTTCGGGTTGGCGAGATCGAGGCCATCGATGCTCACCGAGCCTTCGTCCAGTTCTTCCAGGCCATTGAGGCAGCGCAGGAAGGTCGACTTGCCGGAGCCGGACGGGCCGATCACCACCAGCACCTCGCCGCGTGCCACCTGGGTGGTCACGCCATCGACGGCGCGCACCTGCTGGCCGCGGGCGTCGAACACCTTGATCAGATCACGGACTTCAATCACTTTGCGCGAGCCTCCGTTCCAGGCGGTTGGCGATCTGCGACAGCGGCAGGTTGATCACCAGATAAAGGGCCGCGACGCAGAACCAGATCTCGAACGTGGAGAACGAGGTGGTGATGGCTTCGCGGCCGCTCTTGGTCAGCTCGGTAATGGCGATCACCGAGACCAGCGAGGTGTCCTTGACCAGGCTGATGAACTGCCCGGCCAATGGCGGCAGCACACGCTTGAACGCTTGCGGCAGGATCACATGGCGCATCGACTGCGCGGCGCTCAGCCCCAGTGAACGGGCCGCTTCATCCTGGCCACGAACGATGGACTGCACACCGGCGCGCACGATCTCGCCGACATAGGCGCCGGTGAACAACGCCAGCGCCGCCACGCCGGCGAACTCGCGGGATAGATCGAGCACCGTGCCAATGAAGAAATAGAAGATGAAGATCTGCACCAGCAGCGGCGTGCCGCGCACCAGTTCGACGTAAATCGTCGACAGGTGGCGCAGCGTCGGGTTGGCCGAGAGCCGGCACAGGCCGGTGACCAGGCCGATCAGCAAGCCGAACACGCCCGCCGCCACGGAAATCCACAGGGTGGTCCAGAGCCCCCAGAGCAGCGGCCCGGCGGCCCAATGGCGGTTGACGCCAATGACATCGCCCTCGGCGACGTCGTCGCCTTCGCTCAGTTGCAGGCTGTCGCCGGCCACAGTGAGCTGCTGCTGTTCGCCGCCTTCGCCGAGCAGCGTGACCAGGGCGTCGCTACCCTCGCGGCTGATGCTCTCGACGCTGCCATAGTCGGCCGCGCGCTGCGCCTCTTCGGCGTGGTAGGCGAAGTACTGGGGAACGCGATTCCAGCGCCATTCGTAGGAGATCAGCGAGGTGGAATACCAGATCGCCAGGATACCCAGGACCAGGATCAGCCCGGTCAGCAGGTGCCAGGGCCACTGGGCTTTCTTCTGTTTAGCCACGGTGAGTGTCTACCCGTTGAGTTGCCAACATGAAAGCGCGCGGACTAGCCGCGCGCCGGGTGTAGCGGAGATGAAGCGCTAGCGCGCTTATTCCATCTCTTTCAGCCAGTTAGTGCTCTTGAACCACTTGGCATGAATACGATCGTAGGTGCCGTCTTCGCGGATCTGGTGCAGCCAGTTGTTGATCCAGTTGATGCTGTCGTAATCGCCCTTCTTCAGGCCGAAGGCCAGGGGCTCGAAGGTGAACGGCTCATCGAGGAACACCAGCTTGCCGGCACCGGCCTTGTTCACCGCCACGACGTTGTACGGTGCGTCGTAGATGAAGGCATCGGCCTTGCCGTTGACCACGTCCATCACCGCTTCCTGCTCGTTGTCGAAGCCGCTGTACTTGGCCTGGGCGATCAGCTTCTTGGCGACCATCTCGCCGGTGGTGCCGATCTTCGAGGTGATGCGGTAGTCGGCGCTGTTCAGGTCCTTGTAGCTCTTGACCTTGTCAGCCAGTTCCTTGCGGATCAGCAGGGTCTGGCCGACCACGATGAAGGGCTCGGAGAAATTGATGCGCAGATTGCGCTCCTGGGTCAGGGTCATGCCCGAGCCGATCATGTCGAACTTGTCGGTCAGCAGGGCCGGGATGATGCCGTCGTAGGACGTGGAAACCAGCTCCAGCTTGACGCCCATGGCCTTGGTCATGGCCTTGAGCAGGTCGACTTCGAAGCCGATGATCTCACCGCGCTTGTTGGTCATCTCGAAGGGCATGTAGGTCGGGTCCATGCCCACGCGCAGGGTACCGCGCTTGACCGCGTCGTCGATGACGCCAGCTTGGGCGATGCCCGTGAAGGCGCAGACGGATAACAGCAGTGAGGCGACAAGCTTTTTCATTCTTGCTCCTGAAAGGCAAACGATTATGGGGCCGGCTCAGGCTCGTGCACCGGCACGGTGCAAGTGGCTGGCCCTTCGATAAGGCGGCGCGGCATGCTAACCGTGATCGCCGCCGATGGCGAGAGATACGCGCCGGATCAGCGACAAACAGTAGCGTAGAGCCGTCTGCGGGAAGGCAAGAAGCAGGCCAGTGAGCGGCCTCGATCAGGTTTCCAGCAAAAAGGTCACAGGCCCGTCGTTGACAAGCTGTACCTGCATGTCGGCACCGAAGCGCCCGCTGGCGACCTGCGGGTGTTGCGCACGTGCCTGTTCGAGCAGGTGGTCGAACAGCGCTTCGCCCAAGGCGGGCGGCGCGGCAGTGGAGAAGCCGGGGCGCAGGCCGCTGCGGGTATCGGCGGCAAGGGTGAACTGGGAAACCAGCAACAGGCCGCCGCCGATGTCCTTGAGTGACAGGTTCATCTTGCCGGCCGCGTCGCTGAACACCCGGTAATTGAGCAGCTTGTGCAGCAACTTGGCGCAGCTGGCCTCGTTGTCCTGCGGCTCGACGCCAACCAACACCAGCAGGCCCTGCTCGATGGCGCCCACGCTCTCGCCGGCGATATCCACACGGGCGCTGGAAACGCGTTGCAGCAGTGCCTTCATGCTTCGTCCGGCGCCAGGTCGAGCAGGCGATGGGCGATCTCGTCGGCGGCGCGCACCAGCGCATCGGCGATACCTGGCTCGGCGGCCGAATGGCCGGCCTCGCGGATGATCTGCAGCTCGCTGTTGGGCCAGGCCTGGTGCAGCGCCCAGGCGTTGTCCAGCGGGCAGATGGCATCGTAGCGACCGTGCACGATGATGCCTGGCAGGTGGGCGATCTTGGGCATGTCGCGCAGCAGTTGATTGGGCTCGAGGAAGGCATCGTTGACGAAGTAATGGCACTCGATGCGGGCGATCGACAGCGCGCGCAGGCTCTCGGCGAAACGCTCGACCACCTGCGGGTTGGGGCGCAGGGTGGCGGTGCGCCCTTCCCAGCACGACCAGGCCTTCGCGGCGTGCATCTGGGCGATCTGGTCAGCGCCGGTCAGGCGCTTGTAGAACGCCTGCATCAGGTCGCCCTGCTCCTCGGCGGGAATGGGCGCGAGGTAATCCTGCCAGTAATCGGGGAACAGCCGGCTGGCACCCTCCTGGTAGAACCATTTGAACTCCTGCGGGCGGCACAGAAAGATGCCGCGCAGGATCAGCGCCTGCACGCGGTCCGGATGCTTCTGGGCGTAGGCCAGCGACAGGGTCGAGCCCCAGGAGCCGCCGAACAGCACCCACTTGTCGATGCCCAACTGCTCGCGGATGCGCTCCATGTCGGCGACCAGATCCCAGGTGGTGTTGTTTTCCAGGCTGGCATGGGGCGTGGAGCGGCCGCAGCCGCGCTGGTCGAAGGTGACGATGCGGTACAGGTTCGGGTCGAAATAGCGGCGGCTCGCCGCATCGCAACCGGCGCCAGGGCCGCCGTGCACGAACAGCACCGGCAGACCATCCGCCGAGCCGCTCTCGTCCACATAGAGAACGTGCGGGGCGTCTACCGCCAGCTCGTGACGGGCGTACGGTTTGATCTCCGGATACAGCGTCTGCATGGTGCCCTCCTGCGGAAGAATTGAGATAGGCTCGTGCCGCTCGCGCGTCGCGGGCTACTGCGCTCGTTCGGGCATCATAACCATGAAAAGGAAATTCGGCATGCCGATACGGAAATTTGCCACACCCCTGCTGCTGCTCGCCCTGCTACTGAGTGGCTGCGGTGCCAAGGACGACCCGCAGGCCAGGCTGGAAGCCGCTGTGCAGCAGCTACAGGACAACCTCGAAGCGAAAAGGACAACGGCAGTGCTCGACCAGCTGCACGGCGAATTCCGCGCCCAGCAAAGCAATGACCGGGACTGGGCCAAGCGCACCATGACCCTGTTGTTTCTGCGCCACAACACCGTCAAGGTGCTGGCCCTGAGCAAGAACAGCCGCGTGGACACGACCTATCATGACAAGGGTTACACGGATGCACAGGTAGCATTGACCGGTGCCGAAGGGCTGATCCCCGATAGTGCCCGGCACTACACGGTGAAACTGGAATGGTGGCAGGACGACGGAGAATGGAAACTCGCGCGATTGGAATGGCAGTGAGAGCGAACGACGGCGGAGGGCGAATCCAGCCAGGCCGAATCCGCCCTCGAAGGCTGACTTACTCGGCGGGCTTGGCGCCGTCGCGCCAGATCAGCTCGCTGGTGTCGTAACCCTGGGCGCGGGCCACCGACAGCAGCTCGTCACGCACTTCGTTGGAAATGGTCGGCGTGCGCGACAGCAGCCACAGGTATTTGCGGTTCGGGTGGCCGACCAGGGCGGTCTGGTAGTCGTCATCCAGATCCAGCACCCAGTACTCGCCCTTGCTCACGCCGGGCAGCAGGCGGCTGAACCAGTTGTCGAAGGTTACCCACAGTTTGTCGGTCTTGCCCTCGACCTGGGGCACGGCGCGGCCCTCGACCTGGGTCCACTCGCCATCGGCTTCGCGGCAACGGTTGGTCACCGACACGCTGCCGTCATCCAGCAGGCCGTAGTGAGCCTCGGATTCCACACAATTGCGCTGGAAGAACATCGGCAGGCGCGCCACCTCGTACCAGGTGCCCTGATAGCGCTGCAGGTCGACGGACTCGACGGTCTTCGGCGGCGCCTCGCCAGTGCCGGAGTTGGCGCAGCCGACCAGCAGCAAGGCGCCCAGCGCCATCACACCCAGGGTACGTTTGTTCATCACTTCAGTCCTTTTGCAGAAAACATGATTACCTTGTCACCGGCGTACTGGACGCTGATGAAACTCACCTGGTCGCCCCAGGTGCAGCTGGACATGCCCAGCGCGCCCGAGCATTCCGTGGCCGTGCCGAGCAGGTTCTCGACCTCGGCCTTGCTCATGCCCGAATAGAGCTTGGCATAATTTTCCTGATTGACCTTGCCGCAGGCGGCCACAACGACAAAAGCTGCCAGCAGCGCGAGAGAGCGCAGGCGCATGGGATATCTCCGTAGTGCGATGGATGCCAGATGCCGGTTCGACGTCAGAAGCGCGAGCCCGGTTCCTCGAGAAAGCGCAACTCGTCCGCGGTGCTGACGCGCCCGAGAATCTCGTTGCGATGGGGAAAACGCCCGAAGCGCTGGATGACCTGCTGATGGCGCCGAGCGTAATCGAGAAAGCCAGCGAACAGCTCGCGTTCCGCATCGCCTGCGCCTTCGGCCAGTTCACCGAACAGCTGCACGGCGCGCGCCTGCTGAAGCGGGTTCTCGGCGTGTTCCAGCACCAGGTAGACGAACACCCGCTGCAGCGGCGACAGCTCGCGATCCCAGCCCAGGGTGATGCCTTCCTCGGCCAGTTCGCGCGCTCGCGCATCGCCAGCGAAGGCCAGCGGCGTGTCGCGATGGATCATGCGAGGCAGTTGGTCGAGCAGCAGCACATGGGCCAGCCAGCCACGCGGGTCGCCTGACCAGCCCTGCAACTCGCCAGCCAACGCCTGTTCGACCAGCACGCCGAAACGCTCACGCGCTTCGGCATCCTGCTCGTCACGCTTGCCGAACCACAGCTGGTGCTTCTCGGCGGCGCTCTGCGCAGCCGCGCCCGCGGGGCCGAACCACCAGTCGAGCAACGGCTGCCAGGGCATCATCGCTCAGGCCTTGTGGTAGCCGGTGACGCGCTCGACTTCTTCCTTGGAACCCAGGAAGACCGGGACACGCTGGTGCAGGGAGTCGGGCTGGATGTCGAGGATGCGCTGCACCCCATCGGTGGCGGCGCCACCGGCCTGCTCGATGATGAACGACATCGGGTTGGCTTCGTACATCAGGCGCAGCTTGCCGGCCTTGTCCGGCTCGCGGCTGTCACGCGGGTACATGAAAAGGCCGCCGCGAGTCAGGATGCGGTGCACGTCGGCAACCATCGAGGCGATCCAGCGCATGTTGTAGTTCTTGCCCAGCGGGCCTTCCTTGCCGGCCAGCAGCTCGTCCACGTAGCGTTTGACCGGGGCTTCCCAGTGGCGCTGGTTGGACATGTTGATGGCGAATTCGGCAGTGCTTTCCGGCACGCTGATGTTGTCGTGGGTGAGTACGAAGCTGCCCAGTTCGCGGTCCAGGGTGAAACCCTTGACGCCGTTGCCCAGGGTCAGGATCAACATGGTCTGCGGGCCGTAGATGGCGTAACCGGCGGCGACCTGCTGGGTGCCCGGCTGCTGGAAGGCCTTCTCGTTGAGGCTTTCGTTCTGGCTCAGGTATTCGCTGGGGCAGCGCAGCACCGAGAAGATGGTGCCCACCGAGACGTTGACGTCGATGTTCGAGGAGCCGTCCAGCGGGTCGAATACCAGCAGGTAGGCACCCTTGGGGTACTTGCCGGGGATCTGGTAGGCGTTGTCCATTTCCTCGGAGGCCATGCCGGCCAGGTGACCGCCCCATTCGTTGGCTTCGAGCAGGATGTCGTTGGAGATCACGTCGAGCTTCTTCTGCACTTCACCCTGCACGTTCTCGGTGCCCATGCTGCCGAGCACGCCGCCCAGGGCGCCCTTGGAAACGGCATGGCTGATTTCCTTGCATGCACGCGCCACCACTTCGATCAGGAAGCGCAGATCGGCCGGGGTGTTTTGACTACGGGTCTGCTCGATGAGGTAACGACTCAGGGTAACGCGGGACATGAAGGACTCCGGGAAGGAAGGTAATCGAAAGGAGTTTAACCCTTTCCAGGAACGGGTGCCTCAGCCGCCGTGGTGTCAACGCGCGGCAGCAAGCTGCACACACGGTTACGTCCGCGACGTTTGGCTTCGTACAAAGCGGCATCGGCAGCCTGCAGCAGCTCGTCGAGCGCCTTGCCCTGCTCGGGCCACAGCGAAAGGCCAGCCGAGAGGGTCACGTGGCGCACGCCACTGCGGGTTTCGATCGGTTTTTGCGCCAGCCCCTGGCAGATGGCCTCGAGGCGTTTGATCGCTTCGCGGGCATCGGCACCGGGGAGAATGAGCAGGAACTCTTCGCCGCCGATACGAAAGACCGTATCGGAACTGCGCAAGTTCACCAGCAGATACTGGGCCACGCTCTTGAGTACGTCGTCGCCATCCAGGTGCCCGTACTCGTCGTTGAGCCGTTTGAAGTGATCGAGGTCGATCAGCGCCAGCGCCAGCGGCGACTTCTCGCGCCGCGAACGTGCCAGTTCGCGACCGAACAGTTCGTCCAGGTAGCGGCGGTTGTACAGCCCGGTCAGCGGGTCGCAGAGCGCCTGTTCGCGCAGTTGCTCGTGCAGGCTGGTGATGGTGCGCAGGCGCTCCTCGCTCAACGCCAGCGCGTCGGCGAGCTTGAGTTTGGCGATCTGCCGCTGGGTGACGTCGCGCAGGTAGAGCAACTGGCCCAGCACCAGGATGCCGTGGCGAGTCAGCCGCTCGATGGGGCGCATGCGCACTTCGAAGTAGTGGTGGGCGTCGCTCTGGATCAACAACGGCTCACGCAGCTCGCCCTGCTCGACCAGTTGCGCCTGCAGGGCGCTGCCGAAGCCCGGCCAGTCCTGCAGCCTGCGCCCCTGCCAATCGGGATCGAGCCCGCCGAGCTTGAGGGCCGCCTGGTTGGCCTCGATCACCCGCCACTGGGTGTCGACCACCATCACCGGATCGGGCAGCGCTTCGAGCAGCAGGTGGCGGGCGACGGGCACCATGTCGAAAAGCCGCACGCCGAGGATCAGCCAGGAAAAGGCCGCCAAGGTGAAGACGAAACTGAACGGCGTCGGGTCGACGCCAAATACCACGAAACCAAAACCGACATAGGCGATGTTGGCCGACCAGGGCACTGCCGTGACCAGTACGAACGCCAGATAATGACGCCGGTGCACGCCATGGCTAATCAAGGCTGCGCGCAGCACCACGCCCAGGCTGAAGCTCATGAAAAGATAGACGTACACCGCCGTGGCGTAGAACAGCGGGCCGTGGTCGTAGCGAATCGGTGCCCCCGGCTCGTCAGACACCGGCCCCGTGGCGGCGCCGTAGAACAGGCCGTGCCAGGGATTGCTCAGCACCACCAGCCAGATCAGCAGCGGCATGAGGATCATGCCCAGCATCGAACGGCGGCTCAGCGGCTTGCGTACGCTGCTGACGTATTGCCAGAGAAACACCGCCCAGAACGTCGGCACGCTGATGATGCCCGGCCACGACATGGTGGCCCAGAGCATCTTGCACTCGGGCGCCACGGAGGCGACTTCCAGGCCGGCCATGGCCATCCACCACATGCTCGCCAGGTGCATCAGGATGAAGGTGTCGCGCCCTGGGAAATCGCGCTGGTTGATCACCCAGCGAGCCAGCAGCACGCCGCCCACGCAGACCACCACGGTAAGCAGTACCGCGAAATCCAGGCGCCAGGCGTTGACCAGGCACGAATTCATGCTGCCACCCTGCCCGCCTGGAAGCGAGAACAGGCCAGACGCGGTGCAGCGCAACGCGAGAGGGAGGCAAGCAAGGCGGACGCATCCATTGCAACAGGCTCAGGAAAGAAGGCCAGGAGCGGGCACCTGGCAGCCTAGAGTCAACCCGCGCCGCGAGTCCAAGAAGGATGCGCACAGGTAAGGCAAGAATTTTCGCCGATACGATACTGCAATTCATCACATTTTCAGCAGGTTTTTATTGCTCATTCATGACTGTGGCAGGTGTAGGTGAGCGCCAGCCGGCGGATAGCTGTTCACAATTTCCGCAACATCGCTATGATCGCGCGCCGCCAACCACGCGAAACCCTCCAAGATGAAAAGCAACCTGATCGCCGCCGCGGAAATAGACCGCCTCGATACCTGGGCGCGCTATAACGCCGACATGTGCCATAGCTGCATTTCCAGCTGCTGTCAGTTGCCGGTCGAGGTGCGCCTCAATGACCTGATCCGCATCGGCGTGGTCGACGAGTTCGAGCGCGGCGAACCGCCTCGCAACATCGCCAAACGCCTGCAGAAGGACGGGTTGGTCGAGCGCTTCAATCAGAAGTCCGGGATCTTCACCCTGACGCGCATGAGCAACAACGATTGCTACTACCTGGATCGCAAGACCCGGCTGTGCACCATCTACGACCGGCGCCCGGACACCTGCCGCAATCACCCCAAGATTGGCCCGCGCCCCGGCTATTGCGCCTGGCGGCCGAAATAGTCTGCAACGTCTGGTTACCCGCGAGCCTGAACACCTCGCTTCGCTGATCCCTCGAATCCTCCACACCGGCCCGCACCGCCACCCGGAGGATTCGCATGCGCTCCCGACTGCTCGCCAGGACCCTGTTCGTCGCCCTCGCCGCGGCACTGGCAGGCACCGCCACGGCCGAAACCGGGCGACCTGACTGGCAGGAGCCGCTGCTCGAACGCCTGCAGGCAACAGCCGCCAAGCAGGACGGCGAGCTCGGCGTGTACGTCAAGGACCTGCACAGTAACCTGGCGGTGACCCTGCAGGCCGAGCGGCTGTGGTACATGGCATCCGGCATCAAGGTGCCCGTGGCCATCGCCGTGCTGCGCGGTGTCGAGCGCGGCGACTGGCAGCTCGATACGCGCCTGCCGCTCGCCGCCAACGATTTCGTCGACGGTGCCGGCAGCACCAACCAGTACGGCCCCGGCGAGCGCCTGAGCGTGCGCTTTTTGCTCGAGCAGATGATCATCTACAGCGACAACACCGCCACCGACCGGCTGATTCGCCTGGTCAGCCTGGATGCCGTGAATGCGCTGGTACGTGAACTGGCGCCCGAGGGCTTCGAGCCGATTACCACGCTGGGCGACGTGCGCCGGCATATCTATGCCGAACTGCACCCGGCGGCCGCAAAACTGGGTGGTCGCGACCTGCTGCGCCTGCGCCAGGCACGCCAGGACGACGCGCGCCTGAACCGCCTGGCCGAGCTGCTCGGCGTCCCACGCTCGGCCCTGGCACCCATCAGCCTGGGCAGCGCTTACACCGCCTACTATCGCAGCAACCTCAACGCCGCCACGCTCTCAGCCTATGGCGAGCTGCTCGAACGCCTGGCCGATGGCCAGGCGCTGGGCCAGGCGCAGACGGCCTACCTGCTGGCGGTGATGGGCCGGGTCAAGACCGGCAGCAAACGTATCATTGCCGGGCTGCCGAAAGACGCCCACTTCGCCCACAAGACCGGCACCCAGCGCGCACGCATCTGCGACTCGGGGCTGATCCGCACGCCCGAACGCGGCGCTGCCGAGCCGGTGCTGATCGTCGCCTGCGTGGAGGGCGAACTGTCGCTGGCCAAGGCCGAGCGCACCCTGCGCCAGGTTGGCGAAGCGCTGAGCGCATCGGGCGTCCTGACCCGTGACGCACTCAACTGAGGGAATGGCCATGAAATTTCTGCTCACAGGCCTTGCCCTGCTCGGCTGCGCGGCGCTGTCGCTCTGGCTATGGGCGACGCCCCAGCGCGACGAGCGCTTCGAGGCGTTGGCCGAGCGGTTGCGCGAACTCGACGAGGCCTCCCCCGGCCAACTGGGCGTTTACCTGCTGCGCCCTGCCGACGGCAGCGAGCTGAACCATCAGGCTGATCGCACCTGGTACCTGGCCTCGGCCACCAAGGCGGCGATCGCCATCGCCGTGCTGCAGGAGGTAGATGACGGCAAGCTGCAGCTCGACCAGCCGATCACCCTAGAGGAAGGCGACCGGGTCGACGGCTCCGGCGGCCTGGTGTGGGAAGACGCCGGCGCCCGTTACAGCATTAGCGAATTGCTGCGCGGGATGCTGCAGGAGAGCGATAACACCGCCGCCGACATGCTGATTCGCGCAGCCGGGGCACAGCGTATCAACGAGCGCATTGCGGCAGCCGCCGGCCGCGACTTCGGCAAGGTGACCCGCCTGCTCGAGGTGCGCCGCGAACTGTACGGGCAACTGCACCCCGACGCGCGCTCATTGGAAAATCGCCAGATCGTCGAGATCGCCGCCGCGCCACTCGGCCCGCAGCGCGTCGAAGCGGTGGCCAATGCCCTGAAGATGAAACCCGATCAGCTCGAGACCCGCGACCTCGACGAAGCCTACCGGCGCTACTACGAAACCGGCCTGAACGGCGCGACACTGGTCGCCTACGGCCAGCTCTTCGGCAAACTGGCCAAAGGCGAACTGCTGTCCGAAGCGAGCACCAGGCTGCTCTACGACATCATGGGCCTGGACAGCTACGAGGCCTACCGGCTGGAGGCTGGCCTGAGTGAGCAAGTGCCCTTCGTGCAGAAAACCGGTACCCAGCAACACCGCGCCTGCCACATGGGCATCGCCAACCCGCAAGGTGACGACGCCCTGGTGATTCTTGCCTGCGCCGAGGCGCTCGATGAGGATGCCGAGGCCGGCAAGTTGTTCGAGGAGGTCGGCGAGGCGATTCAGGAACTGGTGCTCGATCGCGATGAAGCCGAAGCGGCCTGATCGCCCCATCAATCTGCGCCCATGAAAAAGCCCCCGCAGGCTCACGCCGGCGGGGGCTTTCTAGGCAGCTAGAACCGGATCAGTTCTTGGCTTTCTTGGCAGCGCGGGTACGCTCGCCTTCGTCGAGGATCTTCTTGCGCAGACGGATCGACTTCGGCGTGACTTCGCACAGCTCGTCATCCTGGATGAATTCCAGAGCCTGCTCCAAGGTGAAGCGAACCGGCGGAACCAGGGCGATGGTTTCGTCCTTACCCGAAGCGCGCATGTTGTCGAGCTTCTTGCCCTTGGTTGGGTTGACGCCCAGGTCGTTGTCGCGGCTGTTCAGGCCGATGATCTGACCGTTGTAGACTTCCTGGCCGTGCTCGACGAACAGCTTGCCGCGCGCCTGCAGGGTTTCCAGGGAGTAGGTCAGCGCCTTGCCGGTATCGATCGATACCAGAACGCCGTTCTGGCGGCCGGACATGTGGCCCGACTTCATCACGTCGTAACGGTCGAAGATCGAGGTCAGGATGCCTGCACCGTTGGTCAGGGTCAGGAAGGCGTTACGGAAGCCGATCAGACCGCGAGCCGGGATGTTGTACTCCAGGCGTACGCGACCTTTGCCGTCCGGCACCATGTTGCTCAGGTCGCCCTTACGCAGACCCATTTCTTCCATGACCTTGCCCTGGGATTCTTCCGGGATGTCGATGGTGACGTTTTCGTACGGCTCGTGCTTGGCGCCGTCGACTTCACGGATGATCACTTCCGGACGGCCAACGCCCATCTCGAAACCTTCGCGACGCATGTTCTCGATCAGAACCGACAGGTGCAGTTCACCACGGCCGGAGACCTTGAACTTGTCGGCCGAGTCGCCTTCTTCGACGCGCAGGGCCACGTTGTACAGCAGCTCCTTGTCCAGACGCTCCTTGATGTTGCGGCTGGTGACGAACTTGCCTTCCTTGCCGCAGAACGGCGAATCGTTGACCTGGAAGGTCATGGAAACGGTCGGCTCGTCGACGGTCAGCGGCTTCATGGCCTCGACGTTGTTCTGGTCGCACAGGGTGTCGGAGATGAACAGCTCGTCCATGCCGCTGACGCAGACGATGTCGCCAGCAGTGGCTTCTTCGACGTCCACGCGGTGCAGACCGTGGTGGCCCATCAGCTTGAGGATACGGCCGTTACGCTTCTTGCCTTCGGTGTCGATGGCAGTGACCGGGGTGTTCGGCTTGACGCGGCCACGGGCGATACGGCCAACACCGATGATGCCCAGGAAGCTGTTGTAGTCCAGTGCCGAAATCTGCATCTGGAACGGGCCGTCGACGTCGACGTTCGGCGCCGGGACGTGGTCAACGATGGCCTGGTACAGCGGGGTCAGGTCTTCGGCCATGTCGGTGTGGTCCAGACCGGCGATGCCGTTCAGGGCGCTGGCGTAGACGACCTGGAAGTCCAGTTGCTCTTCGGTAGCACCGAGGTTGTCGAACAGGTCGAAGATCTGATCCATGACCCAGTCAGGGCGCGCGCCCGGACGGTCGATCTTGTTGATCACCACGATCGGACGCAGACCGGCTTCGAAAGCCTTCTTGGTCACGAAACGGGTTTGCGGCATCGGGCCGTCCTGGGCGTCGACGACCAGCAGTACGGAGTCGACCATCGACATCACGCGCTCTACTTCACCGCCGAAGTCGGCGTGTCCGGGGGTGTCGACGATGTTGATGCGGTAGTCGTTCCACTTGATGGCGGTGTTCTTGGCCAGAATGGTGATGCCGCGCTCTTTTTCCTGGTCGTTGCTGTCCATCACGCGCTCGTCGTTGAGCTCGCTGCGCTCCAGGGTACCGGACTGACGCAGCAGGGCGTCGACCAGGGTGGTCTTGCCATGGTCAACGTGGGCGATGATGGCGATGTTGCGTAGATTCTCGATCACAGTAGTGGTCTCGTAGGTTGGGTCGGGCTACCCGGCAGTTGCTTCGAGGGCCCAACGCGAAAAATCGGGATTAAGGGTAAAGGCAGTCTGTTAAGGCTGTGTGGCGGCAAACTCGCCGCCAATCGGGTCGGGAGGGCGATGGCGGATGCTGCCGCCATTGAGCCCGGGCGTCTTATGCCGGACGATAAACGCGCACATTGGCATGCCCCTCGCTCAGCAGGTGATGGGCATGCAGGCGGCTCATGACGCCCCTGTCGCAATAAAGGAGGTACTGGCGGTTCTCGTCCAGCTCCTTGAAACGATTGTTGATGGCGTAGAACGGCAGCGCCTGGACTTCCACGCCCTCGATTTCCAGCGGCTCGTCTTCGGCCTGGTCGGGGTGGCGAATGTCGATCACCACGTGGCCGGGCAGCGCATCAGTGACTTCCTCGACCTGCACGTCCTGGCCCAGCTCTTCGATCACGCGATCAATGGCGATCAGGCGGGCGCGCTCAAGGGCGCGCTCGAGCACCGCCATGTCGAACTGCTGTTCTTCATGGGCGACGCGATGGGGCTTGGCCTTGGTGGTCGGGTTCACCGAAATCACGCCGCAGTACTCGGGCATGTGGCGGGCAAACTCGGCCGTGCCGATGGCTTCGGCGGTGTCGATGATGTCCTGCTTGTGGCTGGCGATCAGCGGGCGCAGCACCAGCTTGTCGGTGACCGAGTCGATCACCGAGAGATTCGGCAGGGTCTGGCTGGATACCTGGCTGATCGCCTCGCCGGTCACCAGCGCGTCGATCTGCAAGCGCTCGGCCAGGCGGCTGGCGGCACGCAGCATCATGCGCTTGAGGGTCACGCCCATGTAGCTGTTGTCGACCTTGCCGAGAATCTCGCCGAGCACTTCCTCGAACGGCACGCTGATGAACAGCACGCGCTGGCTGCTGCCGTACTTCTTCCACAGGTAGTGGGCGACTTCCATCACGCCCAGCTCGTGGGCACGACCGCCGAGGTTGAAGAAGCAGAAGTGGCTCATCAGGCCACGGCGCATGATCTGGTAGGCCGCCACGGTGGAGTCGAAGCCGCCGCTCATCAGCACCAGGGTCTGCTCCAGCGAACCCAAGGGGTAGCCGCCCAGGCCGGGGTGCTGGTGATGAATGACGTACAGGCGCTGATCGCGAATCTCGATGCGCACCTCGACCTCGGGTTTCTTCAGGTCGATACCGGCGGCGCCGCACTGCTGGCGCAGCTGGCTGCCGACATAGCGCTCCACATCGATGGAGGAGAACGCGTGGCGGCCGCCGCGCTTGCAGCGAACAGAGAAAATCTTGCCGGCCAGCAGCTCGCCATAATGCAGCTTGCACTTGGCGACGATGTCGTCGAAGTCGCCGAGCGGGTATTCGTCGATCTGCAGGAAGTGCACGATGCCCGGCACGCAGCTCAGGCGCTCGATGATTTCCTGCTGGACCTTGGGCTCGGCCACCTCGGTCTTCACTTCCAGATTGTCCCAGACACCGGTCACCTGCAGTTGCGGGTCGAGATCACGCAACACCACGCGGATGTTCTTGGCCAACTGCCGGATAAAGTTCTTGCGAACCGGCGGGCTCTTGATGGTGATTTCCGGAAAGACTTTGACGATCAGTTTCATGGGAGCAAATGTCGGGGGCCAGGGCCTGAAAAACAGGGGCGCGGATTATAAAGGAAATTGCTCAACCTTTGATCAAAAATCCGCAAACAATCTGTACGAGCACCAAAACTGAACACAACCGATGGAAATCGCACCAACAAGGTGCCTTGATGATTGATTTTGTGGCCTCCATGCCCACCAAAACACCGATTTCCGGGGTGCGCGTCCATGACGGGGCACTGGCATGCATATTGCTCCCTTGTGAGGCAGGGTGTCCTGGCAGACTATCTGGCCCGGCGTCACGAACTCAAAGAAGGGTCAACGAACGACCCTATCCACCTGGAGGACAACATGTCTAAGGCTGTTCAACTGATCAAAGAACACGACGTGAAGTGGGTAGACCTGCGCTTCACCGACACCAAGGGTAAGCAGCACCACGTGACCATGCCGGCCCGTGACGCCCTGGACGACGAATTCTTCGAAGTCGGCAAGATGTTCGACGGCTCCTCCATCCATGGCTGGAAAGGCATCGAAGCCTCCGACATGATCCTGCTGCCGGACGACAGCACTGCCGTGCTCGACCCGTTCACCGAAGAGCCGACCCTGATCCTGGTCTGCGACATCATCGAGCCGAGCACCATGCAGGGCTACGACCGCGACCCGCGCTCCATCGCTCGTCGCGCCGAGGAATACCTGAAGACCACCGGTATCGGTGATACCGTCTTCGTGGGCCCGGAACCCGAGTTCTTCATCTTCGACGAAGTGAAGTTCAAGTCCGACATCTCCGGCTCCATGTTCAAGATCTACTCCGAACAAGGCTCCTGGATGACCGACCAAGACGTCGAAGGCGGTAACAAAGGCCACCGCCCGGCCGTCAAAGGCGGTTACTTCCCGGTTCCGCCGTGCGACCACGACCACGAAATCCGTACTGCCATGTGTAATGCCATGGAAGAAATGGGCCTGGTCATCGAAGTGCACCACCACGAAGTGGCGACTGCCGGCCAGAACGAAATCGGTGTGAAGTTCAACACCCTGGTTGCCAAGGCTGACGAAACCCAGACCCTGAAGTACTGCGTGCACAACGTAGCCGATGCCTACGGCAAAACCGCTACCTTCATGCCGAAGCCTCTGTACGGCGACAACGGCTCGGGCATGCACGTACACATCTCGGTCTCCAAAGACGGCAAGAACACCTTCGCAGGTGAAGGCTATGCCGGCCTGTCGGAAACCGCTCTGTACTTCATCGGCGGCATCATCAAGCACGGTAAGGCCCTGAACGGCTTCACCAACCCGTCGACCAACTCCTACAAGCGTCTGGTTCCCGGCTTCGAAGCGCCGGTCATGCTGGCCTACTCGGCCCGTAACCGTTCCGCCTCGATCCGTATCCCGTACGTTTCCAGCCCGAAAGCGCGCCGCATCGAAGCTCGCTTCCCGGATCCGGCTGCCAACCCGTACCTGGCCTTCGCTGCACTGCTGATGGCCGGCCTGGACGGCATCCAGAACAAGATCCACCCTGGCGACGCAGCGGACAAGAACCTGTACGACCTGCCGCCGGAAGAAGGCAAGCTGATCCCGCAGGTTTGCGGCAGCCTGAAAGAAGCCCTGGAAGAGCTGGACAAGGGTCGCGCGTTCCTGACCAAGGGCGGCGTATTCTCCGACGACTTCATCGATGCCTACATCGAGCTGAAATCGGAAGAAGAAATCAAGGTACGTACCTTCGTACACCCGCTGGAATACGACCTGTACTACAGCGTCTAAGCTGGCCTCGCTACAGTTTGTAGCGCGACGAAGCCTCCCCGGTTCTGCCGGGGAGGCTTTTTTATGGCCTGCCATCTCTGACGACTATCCTGCGGGCAGTCGCAAGGGACGTTGAAAATGGCTCTTGGCCATTTTCATGCCCGACTATTTTTCGGTGCCAGTGCAAATCCTTGGCGACGCGCGCTTGCCAGCACGCGATGGCGGTGCAAGGCTATCGACATCACCCGACAGGAGACCGGCTCGATGCGCCGCACGCTCGCTTGCCTGCTGCTGATCCTGGCCCTGCCGGTCAGCGCGCAGATCTACAAGTACACCGACGCCAACGGCAATACGGTGTTCACCAATCAGCCGCCGGAAGGTACCAAGGCGGAAAGCGTCGAGCTCAAGCCGATCAACACCAGCAGCCAGCCGACGCCACCGAGCACTCGCGCGAATGAACCGCGCCTGAGCGAACTGCCACAAAACCCCTATCAGATTCTCGAACTGCGCGACCTGCCCAGCGAAGAAGCGCTGCGCGCCAACAATGGCACTTTTTCCGTGGGCGTGACCATCGAACCGCGCCTGGGCCCTGGTCATAGCCTGCGCCTGCTGGTCGACGGCAAGCCCTACGGGCAGCCGAGCAACGTACCGCGCCTGCAGCTGACCGAACTTGACCGCGGCGAGCACAGCATTGCCGTGGCGGTGATACAGGGCGAGCACATCGTTCAGCAGAGCGAGACGCGCACCTTCACGGTGCAGCGAGTCAGCACCAACAGTCCGGCCCGGGGTAACTGAGCGCCATGCGCACGCTGCTCTTCGCCCTGTTGCTGATCACCCTGCCAAGCGTTGCCCAGGTCTACACCTACGTGGATGCCGACGGGAACCGGGTGTTTACCGACAGCCCGCGCAACGGCAATGCCACGCAGGTGCAGATGGCGCCCTCGAACCGTATCGAGCCGCCTACCCGCCGCCTCTCCCCACCGGCACCCGCTGCGCCCAGTGGGCCGATCCTCAGCTATGAGCTGCTGCGCATCACCATTCCGCAGCCCGATGCGACCATCAACGACAACGCCGGCAACCTGATCGTCACCGTCAATGCCGAACCGGCCCTGCACCCAGGCCACAGCTACCGCCTGCTGCTCGATGGCGAGCCCTACGGCAACGTCGGGCGCAGCCCGGTGTTTCCTCTGGAGAACATCGACCGCGGCACCCATCAGATCGCCGTGGAGATCATCACCGCAGGCGGCATCATCGTCGAACGCACGCCCAGCCAGCCCTTTCACATGAAGCGTGTGTCCCTGGCCCAGAAGCGCAAGGTGCGCCCCTGCGAAAAGGATGATTACGGCGTACGCCCCGAGTGCCCAATCGAAGACAAGCCCAAGGAAGAAGACAAGGGCATCATCGGTATCCTGCCTTTCCTTTAAGAGCGGCTCGACTTCAGCGCCGCTGCCTGCAAAGGGGCGCAATCGGCCGATCGTAGGGTGGACCGGGTCGCGTAGACGACGCTTCACCTACGCGGCCCGACCCGTCCACCGCTCTGCGATTGCAATGGTGGATGAAAAGAGCGTCATCCACCCTACGTGGCTGTAGGTGCGGGCCTCGGGATGGATAGGGGCGCGCAGACGAAGCGTCAGCTACGCACCCTGAACCACCCTAAGAACTTGGCCCGTTTTTGTGGGAGATTCTATGTCAAGGATCCCCCTTTTTCGGGGTTGTAATCGACCTGCTTCTGCATCAGCGCAAAGGCGATACGAGCGAGTTTACGGGCCAGGATGGTCAGGGCTTCTGTTCGCTTGAGCCCACG
>NZ_MSXW01000024.1 GCF_001945445.1 Pseudomonas sp. PA27(2017) | reverse complement strand
AAGTGCTGAGGTCGGAGAAGTTGAAGAGATCGCCGAGGTCGAGCAGTTGCTGCTGAATGGGCATAAAAAATCCGATACCAGGAGGCTGGTATCGGATTTTCTAGAAACCCCGGCTTGGACTCAAATGCTTAAGTGAACAGCATTACGGACAGTGTCCGGGCCTTCGTTCGACGAAACTACGCAGGCGCGATCAGATGTGCGCGTCCTGGTATTCCTTCTCGGCTTCGTCGAAGCGCTTGACCATCGCTGGCGAGGCCGGGCGACCGATCTTGCTGAACACGACGATAGCCAGGGTGGCGAGGATGAAGCCCGGGATGATCTCGTACAGACCCAGACCGATGAACTCCTTCCAGATGACCACGGTGAACGCACCGACCACCATGCCGGCCAGGGCGCCGTTACGGGTCATGCCCTTCCAGACCAGCGACAGGATCACCACCGGGCCGAAGGCCGCGCCGAAACCAGCCCAGGCGTAGGACACCAGGCCCAGCACCTTGCTTTCCGGGTTGTAGGCAATGGCGATGGCGACGATGGCGATCAGCAGCACCATCAGGCGGCCGACCCAGACCAGTTCTGTCTGGCTGGCGCCTTTGCGCAGGAAGGCCTTGTAGAAGTCTTCGGTCAGGGCGCTGGAGCACACCAGCAGCTGGCAGCTCAGGGTGCTCATTACCGCCGCCAGGATGCCCGACAACACGATACCGGCGATCCATGGGTTGAAGAGGATCTTGGTCAGTTCGATGAACACGCGTTCGCCGTTCTCACTGACCGGGCCAGCCAGGTCGGGGTTATTGGCGAAGTAGGCGATGCCGAAGAAGCCGGCCGCCACGGCACCTGCCAGGCACAGGATCATCCAGATCATGCCGATACGGCGCGCCGCCGGAATCGACTTGACCGAATCGGCCGCCATGAAGCGCACCAGGATGTGCGGCTGGCCGAAATAGCCCAGGCCCCAGCCCAGCAGCGACACGATGGCGATGAAGGACAGGCCGCGGAACATGTCGAAGTTGGCCGGATTGGCCTGCTCGATGGTGGTCATCGCCGCATCGAAGTCGCCCAGGGCAAGAATCACGAACACCGGGGTGATCAGCAGCGCGAAGATCATCATGGTGGCCTGCACGGTGTCGGTCCAGCTCACCGCCAGGAAGCCGCCTACGAACACGTAGAGAATGGTGGCCGCTGCGCCAACCCACAGTGCGGACTCGTAGCTCATGCCAAAGGTGGATTCGAACAGGCGCGCACCGGCTACCACGCCCGAGGCGCAGTAGATGGTGAAGAACACCAGAATGACCAGCGCCGAGAAGATACGCAGCACCTTGCTGTTGTCTTCGAAACGGTGGGTGAAATAGTCCGGCAGGGTCAGGGCGTTGTTGTTGTGCTCGGTGTGCACGCGCAAACGACCGGCGACGAACAGCCAGTTCAGCCAGGCACCGATGATCAGGCCGATGGCAATCCAGCTTTCCGAGATACCGGCGATGAAGATGGCGCCCGGCAGGCCCATCAGCAGCCAGCCGCTCATGTCCGAGGCACCGGCGGACAGCGCCGTCACGAAGCTACCGAGGCTACGACCGCCGAGGATGTAGTCGGAGAAGTTCTTGGTCGCACGGTAGGCAACGAATCCGATCAGCACCATGGCCAGGATGTAGACCACGAAGGTGACCAGCATGGGAGTACTTGCAGTCATTGGGGAAAGCCCCTCTCGTTTGTTTTTATTCAAACCGGGGATTAGCCGGTCCAGTTGGCACATCACGACCAGGCTCTGTACGAAAAGTACCTGCGCTCGGAGACTTTTCGGACAGACCCTAAGGTCGTGCTCCAGGTACGCCACTCTCATGGCGGCGTTACCGATTCAGGGCGTTAGCCCCAATAGGGCACCTCTGAAAACTCAGTGGTTTTTCGAGGCTTCCAATAGCAAAACGGGCAGAAATCTCATCGATTCCCACCCGTTGTCTGTTACTCGTCGCCCAGCGACAGCAATGAGGCGTTTCCGCCCACCGCCGTGGTGTTCACCGAGGTGGTGCGCTCGTTGACGAAGCGCAACAAGTAGCTCGGGCCGCCGGCCTTCGGGCCGGTGCCGGACAGGCCGCAACCGCCGAACGGCTGCACGCCGACCACCGCACCGATCTGGTTGCGGTTCACGTACAGGTTGCCGACACGCGCCAGGGCTTCGATGCGGGCGGCAGTTTCCTCGTTTCGGCTGTGAATGCCAAGGGTCAATCCGTAACCGGTGGCGTTGATGGCTGCCACGACCTTCTCCAGATCGCCAGCGTCGTAGCGCACCACGTGCAGCACCGGGCCGAACTGTTCTTTCTTCAGTTCGTGAATGCCGCCGATCTCGAAGGCCACCGGCGCGACGAAATAACCGTTCAGGTCGCCTGCCACCGCAGCCTCGGCGATCAGCTTACCCTTACCTTTCAGCTGGTCGATATGCACCAGCAGGCCTTCGCGGGCCTCGGCATCGATCACCGGGCCGATGTCGTTCTCACGCAGGTGGGTCGGGCCGATCTTCAGTTCGGCCATGGCGCCCTTGAGCAGGTCGATCACGCGGTCGGCGATATCGCGCTGCACGTACAGCACGCGCAGGGCCGAGCAACGCTGGCCGGCGCTGGTGAAGGCCGAGCCGACGGCATCCTTGACCACCTGCTCGGGCAGTGCGGTGGAGTCGACGATCATCGCGTTCTGGCCGCCGGTCTCGGCGATCAGGGTGGCGATCATGCCGTCCTTCTCGGCCAACTGGCGGTTGATGATCCGCGCCGTGTCGGTGGAGCCGGTGAAGCACACGCCGGCCACGCGCGGGTCGCGGCAGAACACGCCGCCCAGGGTGGCGCCGTCGCCCGGCAGGAAGGCGATCACGTCTTTCGGCAGGCCGGCTTCGAACATCAGTTCCAGGGCACGGGCAGCGATCAGGCTGGTCTGCTCGGCCGGCTTGGCCAGCACCACGTTGCCGGCCACCAGGGCAGCAGTGATCTGACCGAGGTAGATGGCCAGCGGGAAGTTCCAAGGGCTCACGCAAACGAAAATGCCGCGGCCTTCATGGAACAGCTCGTTGCGCTCGCCGGTCGGGCCCTTGAGTTCTTCGCGACCCAGTTTCAGGCGCGCCTGCTGGGCGTAGTAACGGCAGAAGTCGACTGCCTCGCGCACCTCGTCGATGCCGTCCTGCATCGACTTGCCGGCTTCCACGGTGCACAGCGCCATCAACTCGGCACGGTGTTTTTCCAGCAGGTCGGCCAGGCGCTCGAGCACGCTGGCACGGGCGTCGATGGTGGTGGCATTCCAGTTCGGCCAGGCAGCGCTCAGGCCATCCAGCGCCTGGGCGGCCTGGGCGGCGGTGGCGAACTGGGCGGTGCCGACCACCTTGTTCAGATCATACGGGCAGCGAACCTCCTGAGCGGTGCCGCTCAGGGTCTGGCCATTGATCACCGGCGCCGCCTGCCACTGGCGATCCAACTGCGGACGGTAGGCGTTTTCGAGTTCGGTCAGCGATGTCTGGATGTTCATGTTGATGCCTTGGGAGTTTTTCCGTGTGGCCCCGTACAGCGCAGGCGGCAGCGGGATTTTGTTATTGGCGAGGCTGGCGAACTTGCGCAGCTGGGTGACCGGGTGATCGATCAGCGACTCGACCGGTACGCTCGGGTCGACCAACTGGTGCACGAACGACGAGTTGGCACCGTTCTCCAGCAGGCGTCGCACCAGATACGGCAGCAGATCCTTGTGGGCGCCGACAGGGGCGTAGATGCGTACGGTCTTGCGGTGCTTCTCCAGCACCGTGTCGTACAGCGCGTCGCCCATGCCGTGTAGGCGCTGGAACTCGAACTCGCGCGGCGACGCCTGCTCGGCGGCCATGGCCAGGATGCAACTGACGGTATGGGCGTTGTGGCTGGCGAACTGCGGGTAGATGACGCCGCGAGTGAAATCGCTGAGCAGATAGCGCGCGCAGGCCAGATACGAGGTGTCGGTGCCCTCCTTGCGGGTGAACACCGGGTAGCCGTCGAGGCCCCACACCTGGCACTGCTTGATCTCGCTGTCCCAGTAGGCGCCCTTGACCAGACGCAACGGCATTTTCTCGCCCAACTCGCGGCCCAGCAGGGTCAGCCACACCAGCACCGGCAGGCAGCGCTTGGAGTACGCCTGGATCACCAGGCCGAACTCGCCCCAGCCGGCGATGGCCGGATCGCGCAGCAGCTTTTCGTAAAGCTCCAGGGACAGTTCGAGGCGATCCGCCTCTTCGGCGTCCACCGAGATGCCGACGTTAAGCTTGCGCGCGCGGATGGCCAGCTCGCGCACGTTGGCGAACAGCTCGCTGAGCACGCGCTCGCGCTGGGCCGTTTCATAACGCGGGTGTAGCGCAGAGAGCTTGATCGAGATCGACGGCTTCGGGCCTGGGCCGACCTGGGGCTCGGCGCCGACGGTGTCGATGGCCTTGCGGTAGTCGGCCATGTATTTCTCGGCGTCTTCGGCGGTCAGGGCCGCTTCGCCAAGCATGTCGAAAGAATAGGTGTAGCCCTTTTCGCGTTCCGGGCGACCGTTCTTCAGCGCCTCGCTGATGGTGCGACCGAGCACGAACTGCTTGCCCATCAGCTTCATGGCCTGGTTCATCGCCGCGCGAATCACCGGCTCGCCGGAACGCTGGATGAGGCGGCCGAGCACCTTCTTCGGGCGCCCGTCGGCAGCGTGCGGATCGACCACCTTGCCGGTCATCACCAGGCCCCAGGCCGCGAAGTTGACCAGCACGTTGTCGCTCTTGCCTAGGTGCCGCTCCCACTCGGCGGCGCTGAGCTTGTCGCGAATCAGCGCATCGGCGGTGCTGGCATCCGGCACGCGCAACAGCGCCTCGGCCAGGCACATCAGCATCAGGCCTTCCTGGGTATCCAGGCTGTACTGGCGCAGCAGGGCATCGAGGGTGTCGACCGCATTGTCGCGGCCGCGCACGTCCTGAATCAGGCTACGCGCCTGCTGACGGATGCCCTCGATACCGGCGGCACCGGGATCGGCGAGCTTGAGCAGCTCCTCCAGGTACGCGGTTTCGTCGACGTTGTAGTTTGCACTGATGGCGGGAAAGAAATCGGCGGCTCTGGCGGCGGATATCTGCGCGACAAACTCCGGCTGCAAGACCTGGCTGGCTTTGAACATCACGCCCATCCTCTTGTAGGGATTATCTATGGGGTACCCCTGCTTTGGGTCTAGCCCAGATACGAGGATCTGGCGATCACAGGCTTGCAGAAGCGGATGGCGGAATTTAGAGGCAGATCGGTTACGGCTTCTTGCGGAAAGCTCTGGAGTTTTTGCAGAAAACTCCGAATAGCCCGTCAGCCCAAGGCTGACGGAGCGACACGGCTGTTTGCGGAAGAGATGAGAAGTGACGCCAGGACTCTCGTGGCCGCTGTCGAAGTGAACCTGCCCAGCTTATCCCTCTGCGGATGAGCAAGTATTCTTGTCGCCACTTCCTGTCGACGCGTTATCGTGTCGGCCTTGAAAAATCCTGGAAAAGCGCAGGCCCGCGCTCGACGAACGAGGCGAGAATCCAGCTGTAAGTATCACATCCGCAGGCCATGAACCGAGTTAAGCCATTACACGGAGTTGAAAGCATGTCGCTGAGCATCAAGACCCCTCTTCTGGAATCGCTGCGCCTGAGTAACCGTGTCGGTACCAAGGTGTGGATGAAGATGGAGGCCATGCAACCAGGCGGGTCCTTCAAGATTCGCGGCGTTGGCTTCGCCTGTGAGCAACACCACGCAAGGGGTGCCGAGCGCTTCATTTCGTCCTCGGGCGGCAATGCCGGGCTCGCCGTCGCCTATGCCGGGCGTCGCCTGGGTGTACCGGTTATCGTGGTCGTTCCGCAGACGAGTTCGGAGCGCGCACGAACCCTGCTCAAGCTGGAAGGGGCTGAAGTGATCGTTCACGGCGAGTCCTGGTTCGAGGCCAACGAGCTTGCGCGTTCCTTGCAGACGGCAGCTGACGCCTTTATCCATCCCTTCGACGATCCGCTTCTGTGGACCGGTCATGCATCGATGATCGATGAGGTCGTCGCCGACAGCCTACGCCCGGATGCCGTTGTGCTCTCTGTCGGCGGTGGCGGCCTCCTGGCCGGCGTCGATGAAGGCTTGCGTCGCAATGGCCTCGTCAATGTGCCGATCTATGCGGTCGAGACACAGGGAACCGCATCGCTGCAGGCCTCCATCAGCGCAGGCCAGCTCGTGGAGATCCCGGCGGTTTCCGGGGTCGCGACCTCCCTTGCAGCGCGTCAGGTTTGCCGAAGAGCCTTCGAAGTGTCAGAAGAGCGGCCCGTGATACCTGTTCAGGTCTCGGATCGAGAGGCCGTGGAGGCTTGCCTGGCCTACCTGAACGATCACCGCACCCTGGTCGAGCCAGCCTGTGGCGCAGCCCTGGCAGTGCTGTATGGAAGCAAGACTTCCCTGGCTGAGTTGAACAACGTACTGGTCATCGTATGCGGTGGCTCCACCGCGACCATCGAGTCGCTGCTCACCTTGCGAGGCTGATGCCCGACTTATAGGCACATGCGCGAGTGGATAGCGTTCTTGGGGTTACTGCTTCTCCACCCGCCGCAACGCCCGATAAAGCGTAGAGCGATGCACGTTGAGCGCCTTGGCCGCTTGATCGACCGACCGGCCTTCCTGATCGATCAGCCGTTTCGCCTCGTCGATCTGCTCGTTGGTCAGCGTCGGCTTGGCGCCGAATTTCACGCCGCGCGCCTTGGCCGCCTCACGGCCGTCCTTGGTTCGCTCGAGAATCAGAGAGCGCTCGAATTCGACGATGCCGGCGAAGACTGCCAGCACGGCAAGGCCATTCTCGGTGGTGGTGTCCGCCCAGGGTTCGGACAGGCTGCGCAGGCCTGCGCCACTGATATGAATGCGCTCGGCGATTTCCAGCAGCTCCCGGGTGCTGCGCGCCAGGCGATCGAGCTTGGTGACGGTGAGCACGTCGCCAGGGCCCAGTTCGCTGAGCAGGCGGGTCAATTCCGGGCGGTTGCGCCAGTTGTTCTTGGTCTGCTCGGACACCAGCCGGGTACAGCCCGCCAGTTCCAGGCCGAACAGCTGGCTGAGCAGATTGGGGGTCTCACTGGCGCGCGCGTAGCCGAGATAACGGGGACCGCTTTCCTGGTCCGACTCCAACTGGCTCATCGCTCGGCGGCTCCCATCGAGGCTTCAGTGCGAGTCTGGGAAACGGTGAAAAACATGTGCGGATGCAAGGGAAAGAACTGGCGAGAGAAGACTGGAATCATGCGGCGTGTGCTCTGCGCTGGCGGCCCGACCAGCACGGAAATGAACCTGCCTTGCCGCAACTGCGGTGGCACCCACGCACTAACCTACACCAAGCGCCACGGCGAGAAAAGGCTGCGACGCGGCCCTCGCGAACGCCAAACTCGCACGCTGCGGGACGCACCAGCTGGATTTGGCTTGGGGCGGGCAGAACGAAAACGCCGCCGTTTCCTTTCGGCAACGGCGGCGTCTGCGTTGGCAACGCGTGATCAGGCGGTGAGCCGGGTCAGCGCTTCGCGGTACTTGTCGGCGGTCTTCTGGGCGACATCGGCCGGTACGGCCGGGGCCGGCGGCTCCTTGTTCCAGCCGGTGGACTCCAGCCAGTTGCGCACGAACTGCTTGTCGAAGCTCGGCGGGTTGGTGCCTTCGGCGTAGCTGTCGGCAGGCCAGAAGCGGCTGGAATCAGGCGTCAGCACCTCGTCCATCAAGGTCAGGGTGCCGTCTTCGTCGAGGCCGAATTCGAACTTGGTGTCGGCGATGATGATGCCGCGGGTGGCGGCGTATTCCACCGCTGCCTTGTACAGGGCGATGGAGGTGTCACGCACCTTGGCAGCCAGCTCGACACCGATGATCGTTTCGCACTGGGCGAAGCTGATGTTCTCGTCATGGTCGCCCACGGCGGCCTTGGTCGACGGGGTGAAGATCGGCTCGGGCAGCTTGGCCGCTTCCTTCAGGCCGACCGGAAGCGCGATGCCGCACACGGTGCCGCTCTTCTGGTATTCCTTCCAGCCGGAGCCGACGATGTAGCCGCGCACGATGGCTTCCACGGCGACCGGTTTCAAGCGTTTGGCGACCACGGCGCGACCCTGGACAAGCGGCAGTTCGGCAGCCGGCACCACGTCTTCGACGCGATCACCGGTGAAGTGGTTGGGCACCACGTGGGCGAGCTTGTCGAACCAGAAATTGGAGATGGCGGTGAGGATCTTGCCCTTGTCCGGAATCGGCTGCTCGAGGATCACGTCGAAGGCCGACAGGCGATCAGTGGCGACCATCAGCATGCGCTTGTCGTCGATCTCGTAAAGGTCGCGGACTTTGCCCGAATAGATCTTTTTCAGGCTCAGGGAAGGTGTGGTCATGTCGAGATCCGCCTCGTCGCGTGAATGTCGCACCGCACGGCGTCGAACGGACGCGCCACGGCTTAAGGGTCGACAGGGAAACGCCCTGCCTGTGAAAACAAAAGGCGAAACCCCATGGGGTTTCGCCTATCGCCAACCGCGTGCCAGGAATGCCTAGCCGAGGTTCTCCTGGATCATGTCCAGCACGCGGCGGGCCACGTCGGCCGGCGCCACGGTGTTGATGTCCTTCTCGACGGTCACCTGCACGGTGTCGCCTACGGCGGTCAGGCGTACCTGATAGCGCTCGGCGCGTGCCTCGATGGCGTCCTTGTCTTCCGAACCGCCGAACATGCGCTTGAAGAAGCCAGGCTTCTCGTTGCTGCGCTGCGGGCCTTCGGCGAGGTTGACGTAGTACACGCCCAGCGTGCGGTTGATGTCGTCGACGCGCAGGTCGGCCATGCGCAGCGAACGGCCGACACCAGACCAGGCGCGGTCGAAGTCGGTGCTCAGGTTGAGGATCGGGTTACCGTTGCCGTCCTGCGACAGCGCTACGCGGTTCGGCGCATCGAAGTCGCGGCCGGCCAGCAGCGAAACCGAACCGCCCTGCTCCGTGCTGCGAGTCAGGCTCGCCTGCAGTTCGTCGAGCAGGGCGGCGTCCAGGGTCTTGTTGACGCTGCGTTCGGTGAACGGCACGTCGGTATTGCTGCCTGCCGGGCGCTGCGCGGTAACCACGAAGATTTCGCTGGTATTGCGCTGCACGCCAGGCTCGAGGCGCACGTGCACGCGGGTTTCGGTGTTGCCGTCCAGGCCACCGACGCGGCCGGTCAGGCGGCTCTGCATGCTGCTGGACAGCGCGTCGAAGCGCTGCCAGTCGGTGCTGAATTCACCGGTCTGCGGGCGCTCGTCGACGATGCGGAAGCCGCCGTCTTCGAAGAACTGACGAGCACCTGGCCATACTTCGGCCGGCACGCGCTGGGCGACCAGCCAGCTGGAGTCGCCGCTGTTCTGCAGGCTGAACTCGCTGACGTTGTCGCTGACGGCCAGCGCCTGCGGGCGCGGCACTTCGTACTCGCCCTTGGCCTCGCTGTCGCGAATCTGCTGGGGAACCGGCAGCAACGGGTCGAGGCGCTTGGCTTCGACGTCGGCGGGCAGTTGCATCGGCGCGGTCTGCCGCGCGCTCAGGTAGTCACTGCCGCGGTCGCGGAAGTAGCCATTTTCACCCCAGATCCAGCCACAGCCACTGGTGCTGGTGATGATCAGGGCAAGTGCGGAAAGTCCGGCCAGTCGCTTCATGCGTCGTAGTTCCTCGATTAGACCAATACACCGGACTGGCGCAGGGCCTGACGCAGCGGTTCGTGACAACGGGGGCTCAACCAGGTCAGCGGCAAGCGAATGCCGTCGGCCATCATGCCCATTTCATTCAGGGCCCACTTCACCGGAATCGGATTGGCTTCGATGAACAGGTTCTTGTGCAGGGGCATCAGGCGGTCGTTGATGGCGCGGGCGATCGCCGCTTCACCACGCATGGCAGCCGTGCACATGTCGCTCATGGCACGCGGCGCCACGTTGGCGGTCACCGAGATGTTGCCCTTGCCACCGAGCAGGATCAACTCGACAGCGGTCGGGTCGTCGCCGGAGTACAGGCTGAAGTTGGAGCCCACGCGGTCGAGGATGTCACGGGCACGCTGCAGGTCGCCGGTGGCTTCCTTGATGCCGATGATGTTGTCGACCTTGGCCAGCCGCTCGACGGTTTCCGGCAGCATGTCGCAGGCGGTACGGCCCGGCACGTTGTAGAGAATCTGCGGGATGGCCACGGCTTCGGCGATATGGCGGAAGTGCAGGTACAGGCCTTCCTGAGTCGGCCGATTGTAGTACGGGGTGACCAGCAGGCAAGCATCGGCGCCGGCGGTCTTGGCATTCTGGGTCAGCTCGACCGCTTCGCGGGTGGAGTTGGCGCCGGTGCCGGCAATGACCGGAATGCGCCCGGCGACCTGATCCACCACGCGGCGGATGACTTCGATGTGCTCGTTGACATCGAGCGTCGCCGACTCGCCGGTAGTGCCGACCGCGACGATGGCATGGGTGCCCTCTTGCAGGTGGAAGTCCACCAGTTTGCTCAGGGCCTCCCAGTCGAGATTACCCTGCGCATCCATGGGCGTGACCAGTGCCACCATACTGCCCGCAATCATGCAACCGCTCCTGCCGAAAAAGAGAGCCGTAATGGTACTGGCGCCACCAGCCTTGCACAAGCGACCAGGTGGCTGTGATTACTGGCATTACGCGCGCCCGACCCCATCAGGTCATTCCCCTGGCGAGCGCTTTTCGCTACCCTGCGAGTTTGTTTGGCGCTGTTTATAGCGCCGGGCGTCCAACGTTTAGGAAGGCTGCATGTCCACCCCCCCAGTTCGCGAACAATTCCTCGTCATCAGTGCGCTTGGCAGCAACGCCATGGAGCTGACCAATGTGCTGTGCCGGGCCAGCCATGAAAACCGCTGCGCGGTCATCAGCACGCGCCTGAGCCGTCACGGCGAACTCAGCGCGCTGGTGTTGCAGCTCTCTGGCAACTGGGACGCCCTGGCGCGACTGGAAGCCGGCCTGCCCGCCCTGGCCAAGAAGCACGAGTTCACCGCCAACGTGATCCGCAGCGCCGCCCAGGAAGTGCGTCCCCAGGCGCTGCCCTACGTGGCTTACGTCAGTTCGGTGTACCGCCCGGACATCCTCAACGAACTGTGCCAGTTCTTCATCGACCATCGCGTCGAGCTCGAAGCGCTGACCTGCGACACCTACCAGGCGCCACAGACCGGCGGCACCATGCTCAACGCCACGCTGACCGTCACCCTGCCAGCCGGCACCCAGATCAGCTGGTTGCGCGACCAGTTCCTGGACTTCGCCGACGCGCTGAACCTGGATGCCCTGATCGAACCCTGGCGCCCCCAGAATCCTTAAGGAGCCCTGCCCCATGGCCATCGCCATCGACGCCCCCGTTCCCGACTTCAGCGCCCCGGCCACCGGTGGCGATTTCAACCTGGCGGCCTGCCAGGGCAAGCAGTTGGTGATCTACTTCTACCCGAAGGACAACACCCCGGGCTGCACCACCCAGGGCCAGGGTTTTCGCGATGCCCACGCGGCCTTCACCGCCGCCAATACGGTGATCGTCGGGGTATCGCGCGACAGCCTGAAGACCCACGAGAACTTCAAGGCCAAGCAGGGCTTTCCCTTCGAGCTGATCTCGGACAAGGACGAAAGCGTCTGCGGCCTGTTCGACGTGATCAAACTCAAGAAGCTCTACGGCAAGGAATACCTGGGCATCGACCGCAGCACCTTTCTGATCGACAAGCATGGCGTGCTGCGTCAGCAATGGCGCGGGGTGAAAGTACCCGGCCATGTCGACGAAGTGCTGGCCGCTGCTCAGGCCCTGAACAAAGTCTGATACATATGAAAAATGCCGCTCTCGAGCGGCATTTTTCATTCTACGCAGTGGCGCTCTACGCAGTGGCGCTAAAGTTATGCCTTGCGCAGCCAGTAACGAAACACCTCGCCCTCAGTTTCCTCGCGCAGCAACGCATGACCCGCCAGTCGCGCGAACGCACGAAAGTCGCGCTGCGATCCGGCATCCGTAGCCGACACCTTGAGCACCTCGCCGCTGGCCAGGCCATTGAGCGCCACCTTGGCCTTGAGCAGCGGCAGCGGGCAATTCAGCCCACAGGCGTCCAGCTCGGCCTGATGTTCGCCCTGCCAACCCGACACATCACTCATAAGCCCCTCCCGTTTACCGGCACACAGCATAACCCATGGCCCGTCGGCGCTGGTCAGGCAAGTGCCTGCCCGGCTACAGTACGGCACTGATCAAACAAGAGCCTTGTGCATGAATGTTCTGCGCCCCACCCTGCTGACGCTCGCCTGCCTGCTGGCACAACCGGCCATGGCCAGCGACCTGCCCTCCCTCGGCGATGCCAGCTCCGCGCTGGTGTCGCCGCAACAGGAATACCAGTTGGGCCGCGCCTGGCTGAGCATCGTGCGTGGCCAGGTCAGCCAGCTGTCAGATCCGCAGCTCAAGGATTTCGTCGAAAGCAGCGTCTACCGACTGGCCGAAACCAGCCAGGTACAGGACCGGCGCCTCGAATTCGTGTTGCTCAACAGCCCGCAGATCAACGCCTTCGCCGCACCCGGCGGGATCATCGGCGTCAACGGCGGTCTGTTCCTCTATGCGCAGACCGAAGGCGAATACGCCTCGGTACTGGCCCACGAACTGGCGCACTTGTCGCAGCGCCACTTCGCCCGCGGCCTGGAAGCTCAGCAGCGCATGCAGCTGCCAGTGATGGCGGCGATGCTCGCTGGTATCGTCGCGGCCGCAGCCGGGGCCGGCGATGCCGGTATTGCCGCCATCGCCTCGACCCAGGCCGCCGCCATCCAGGAACAACGGCGCTTCTCGCGGCAGAACGAGCAGGAAGCCGACCGGATCGGCCTGGTGAACCTGGAGAAGGCCGGCTACGACCCGCGCTCGATGCCGAGCATGTTCGAGCGCCTGATGCGCCAGTACCGCTACGACCGCATGCCGCCGGAATTCCTGCTGACGCACCCGGTGTCCGAGTCGCGGATCGCCGACACCCGCAACCGCGCGGAACAGTTCCCGGGCGGCGGCACCGAAGACAGCCTGCGCTATCAGCTGATGCGCACCCGCGTTCAGTTAACCTACGAAGAAACGCCCGGCATCGCCGCCAAGCGCTTCCGCGCCCAGCTCGATGAGAGCCCGAACATGGATGCAGCCCGCTACGGCCTGGCCATTGCCCTGATCAAGGGCGGCCAGTTCGACGAAGCGCGTGACGTGCTCGCGCCGCTGCTGCAAAAGGCACCCAACGACATCACCTACAACCTGGCGCAGATCAGCCTGGACTCGGCGGCCAATCGCCTGCCGGCTACCGAGCAGCGCGTCACCCGCATGCTAGAGCTGTATCCCAACAACTACCCAGTGAATCAGGCGCGCATCGACCTGCTGCTCAAGCAACGCAAGATCACCGACGCCGAACAGGCGCTCAATGACCTGCTCAAGCGGCGCATGAAGGATCCGGATGTCTGGTATCAGGTGGCGGAAGTGCGCGGGCTGAGCGGCAACACCATCGGCCTGCATCAGGCCCGCGCCGAATACTTCGCTCTGGTCGGCGATTTCAACCAGGCCATCGAGCAGCTCGACTTCGCCAAGCGCCGTGCGGCCAACAACTTCCAGATGGCCTCGCGCATCGATGCGCGCCAGAAAGAGCTGATTGAAGAAAAACGCATGACCGAGGAAATGCTGCGCGGCTGACGGCGCAGCCAAGCCGAGACGCTATCGGGCGATAGCGCCTCGAGCCCACGGTCAGGCGTTGCCGGCCAGTTTCAGACGCGCGGCCTGGGTGAAGTCCAGCATACGCTTGAGCGGCTTGATGGCCCGCGGAATCAACGCCGGGTCCACGAACACTTCATTGCTGCCCTCACGCAGGCACTGCAGGGTGCGCTGCAGGGTGTTCATCGCCATCCACGGGCAGTTGGCGCAGCTGCGGCAGGCGGCGCCGTTACCAGCGGTCGGCGCCGCCACGAATTCCTTGTCCGGGCACACCTGCTGCATCTTGTAGAAGATGCCGCGGTCGGTGGCGACGATAAAGGTCCTGTTGGGCATGCGCTGGGCAGCGGCGATCAACTGGCTGGTCGAGCCGACCGCATCGGCCAGTTCGATCACCGCCGTCGGCGACTCGGGGTGCACCAGCACGGCAGCCTCCGGGTACAGCGCCTTCATCTCTTCCAGCTGACGGGCCTTGAACTCCTCGTGAACGATGCAGGCACCGTCCCAAAGCAGCATGTCGGCGCCGGTCTTGTTCTGGATGTAGCGGCCCAAGTGCTGATCCGGCGCCCAGATGATGCTTTCGCCGTTATCCATCAGGTGCTCGACGATCTCCACCGCGCAACTGGAGGTCACCACCCAGTCGGCGCGCGCCTTCACTGCCGCCGAGGTGTTGGCGTAGACCACCACGGTGCGCTGCGGATGCTGGTCGCAGAACGCGGCGAACTCGTCGACCGGGCAGCCCAAGTCCAGCGAACAGGTGGCCTCCAGTGTCGGCATCAGCACGCGCTTTTCCGGGTTGAGAATCTTCGCCGTTTCGCCCATGAACTTGACGCCCGCGACCAGCACGGTCTGCGCCGAGTGCTGGTTGCCGAAGCGCGCCATTTCCAGGGAGTCGGACACGCAGCCGCCGGTCTCTTCGGCCAATGCCTGGAGCACCGGATCGCAATAATAGTGGGCAACCAGGACGGCGTTCTGGCGCTTCAGTTCTTTGCCAATTTCATCACGGTAGAACGCTTCCTGCTCCGCCGTCAGCATCTCTGGCTGCTTGGCATCGAGGTGAGCCTGGACAAGAAGTCGTTCGGCGATCTGCGTCATGTCGTCAGGCCCTATCGAGGTCTATCTGCACGGGACGTGGAGTATACCGCCGGACGCGCTGCGCCGGTCGGCCCCCTGCATGGCCAGAGCGCCCGACACGGGGCGGCGCAGGCCCTGCGCGGGCGCGCATGGTAAGGGCATTGGCGAAGTTTTTTCAATCTCGCCCTATCTGCCGGCGCGACATCGGTTGATCGCCGCGATAATCCGCCGCATCATCACCACTACGGCCATCGTTATCCGTCAGGTGAGGCCTCAATGAGGCCTGATGGACCATACAGCCCACCCTATTACCTGATCGTATGAGCACGCGCTCGTACGATCACCCTGGAAAAACCAACGGACATACGCGTGCCCCGCAGTGACCGTTCAGCGATTGAGGATGTCATGGCTTACGAAAACATCGAATGGGACAAGCTGGGTTTCGACTACATCAAGACTGACCAGCGCTACCTGTCGCACTGGCGCGACGGTGACTGGGATCAGGGCACGCTGACCGAAGACAACGTCCTGCACATCAGCGAGGGCTCGACCGCCCTGCACTACGGCCAGCAGTGCTTCGAGGGCCTCAAGGCCTACCGTTGCAAGGACGGCTCGATCAACCTGTTCCGCCCCGACCAGAATGCTCTGCGCATGCAGCGCAGCTGCGCGCGCCTGCTGATGCCGGCACCGTCGACCGAGCAATTCATCGAAGCCTGCAAGCAGGTGGTCAAGGCCAACGAGCGCTTCATCCCGCCATATGGCTCGGGCGGCGCACTGTACCTGCGTCCGTTCGTGATCGGCGTGGGCGACAACATCGGCGTGCGCACCGCACCCGAGTTCATCTTCTCGGTGTTCTGCATCCCGGTCGGCCCCTACTTCAAGGGCGGCATGAAGCCGAACAACTTCGTGATCTCCGGTTACGACCGCGCTGCGCCCCAGGGTACTGGCGCCGCGAAGGTCGGCGGTAACTACGCGGCCAGCCTGATGCCCGGCTCCCAGGCCAAGAAGAACAACTTCGCCGACTGCATCTACCTCGACCCGCAGACCCACACCAAGATCGAGGAAGTCGGTTCGGCTAACTTCTTCGCCATCACCCACAACGACGAGTTCGTCACCCCGAAATCGCCATCCGTGCTGCCAGGCATCACGCGCCTGTCACTGATCGAATTGGCGCAAAGCCGCTTGGGCCTGAAGGTCGTCGAAGGCGACGTGTTCATCGACAAACTGGGCGACTTCAAGGAAGCCGGCGCCTGCGGCACCGCAGCGGTGATTACGCCGATCGGCGGCATCGAGTACAACGGCAAGCTGCACGTGTTCTACAGCGAGAAGGAAGTGGGCCCGGTGGTCAGCCGCCTGTATGCCGAACTCACCGGCGTGCAATCCGGTGACGTCGAAGCGCCGCAAGGCTGGATCGTCAAGGTGTAAACCGCGCCGCTGGCAGCTCCATGAGCTGCCAGCCCGGCTCCACCAAGCGGAAACTAAAAAGCCCGAATCTCTCTCGAGATTCGGGCTTTTTAGTGCGCCTTCGCTTTGAAGGCTTTAAATGGTGGGTCGTGTAGGATTCGAACCTACGACCAATTGGTTAAAAGCCAACTGCTCTACCAACTGAGCTAACGACCCGTGGTGCGAGCGCTATGATACTGATTTAATTCAGGAATTCAACACCCGCTAAAAACTTTTTTTACTGATAGCGCGTCGGGTCGGGCATGCCGGCCGCGGCAAAGCCGGCGGCGCGCAACCTGCAGCTATCGCACCTGCCGCAGGCGCGGCCGTCGGCGTCCGCCAAGTAGCAGGAAACGGTCAGGCCGTAATCGACTCCCAGACGCGAACCCGCCTGCACGATCTCGGCCTTGCTGAGCATCTGCAGCGGCGCCTGGATGCGAATGCGCTGCCCTTCCACGCCCATCTTGGTCGCCAGGTTGGCCATGTGCTCGAACGCCTTGACGAACTCCGGCCGGCAATCGGGGTAACCCGAATAGTCCACCGCGTTGACACCAATGAAGATGTCCTGTGCTCCGAGCACCTCGGCCCAACCCAGTGCCAGGGACAGGAACACAGTATTGCGAGCCGGCACGTAGGTGACCGGAATGCCCGTGGTCGGGCTCTGCGGTACGTCGATGTTGGCATCGGTCAGCGCCGAGCCGCCGATACCATCGAGGTTGATACCAATGACCTTGTGCTCGACCACACCGAGCTGGCGCGCTACCCGCTCGGCCGCCTGCAGCTCGGAGCGATGACGCTGCCCATAGTCGAAACTCATGCTGTAGCAGCTGTAACCCTGCTCCTTGGCCATCGCCACGACGGTCGCCGAATCAAGGCCACCGGACAACAGGATGACCGCTTTCTTGTCGCTCATATCAGTGCCCCGGCTCGTCGTTCCAAAGAATCTTGTGCAGCTGCAATTGCATGCGCACTGGCAGGTTGTCGGCAATCACCCACTCGGCCAGCTGACGGCCACTGACCTGCCCATGACTGGGCGAGAACAATACTTCGCCGACTCGCTCGGAAAGATCGTATTGAATGACTTTGCTCACCGACCAGTCGTAGTCCTCCCGCGAACAGATCACGAACTTGACCTGATCGCGCGACTGCAGGTGCACGATGTTCTCATAGCGGTTGCGGCCCATCTCGGCCGAGCCTGGAGTTTTCAGGTCCACGACCTTGCTGACCCGCGGGTCGACAGCCGAAACGTCCAGCGCGCCACTGGTTTCCAGGGAAACGTCGTAGCCAGCGTCGCACAGCTTCTCGAGCAGAGGGATGCAGTTCGGCTGCGCCAGCGGCTCACCGCCAGTCACGCAGACATAGCGGGGCCGGTAGCTCGCCACCTGCTCCAGGATGGTATCCAGAGTATGCAGCTCGCCGCCGCTGAACGCGTAGGCGGTGTCGCAGTATTGACAGCGCAGGGGGCAGCCGGTCAGGCGCACGAATACCGTCGGCAAGCCGGCGGTACGCGCTTCCCCCTGCAGCGAGAAGAAAATCTCGGTGATGCGCAGGGTATCTTTCATAGGGGCACCGGGCGTGACGGCGAAACAGGCCATCCGCCTCCGTTGCGAAAAAGGGCGGCAATTCTAAACGAAATGGTATGGCGCAAGCCATTGCCCGGACGCGGCATTACGCCACGTGAGTTTCGACAGAAACAAAAAACCCGCGACAGGCGCGGGTTTCGTAGGCAGATGCCAAATCAGCGGATTCGCTGCAGGTCGCGCTGCGCCAACTGTGCGGCGGAAGTACCCGGGTACTGTGCGATGACCTGCTGCAGGATACCCTTGGCCTTGTCGTTGTTACCCATGCGGATTTCAACGTCGGCCAGCTTGTACAACGAATCCGGCACCTTGGAGTGCTGCGGGTATGCCTGGCTGACCTTGGCAAACGCCTGGCCGGCGCCTTGCAGGTCACCCTTGGCGAGGTTCACTTCGCCCAGCCAGTACTGCGCATTACCAGCGTACTGGCTATTGGGATAACGACGCAGGAACGCGGCAAAAGCCTGACTGGCCTTGTCGAAATCCTTGGCTTTGATCAGGTCGAAAGCTGCATCGTAGAACAGCTTTTCCTTGGCAGGATCAGCCGGCTCGCCGGAAGCCTGCGCCCCTGCGTCACCTGCACCTGCGGAAGCACCACCGGCGCCGGTATTGGCACCCGCGGCAGGAGAATTCTGGGTGGCGGCTGCGCCAGCGGCGGCCCCACTGCTCAGTCGCTTGTCGAGGTCCTGATAACGCTCCAGGCCTTCCTGCTTCAAACGCTGAATATCGTTCTGCTGCACTTCCAGCATGCCACGCAGTTGCGCAATTTCCTGCTGCATCTGCTGGAGCTGACTGAACAGCATGCCCTGCGCTGTAGATGGAGTTTGCACCCCACCTCCAGCGTAGGCGCCGGACGTGCCGCCACCGCTTGCCGGATAACCACTACCGTTGCCGGTACTGCCATCCTGAACGGGAACCTGAGCCCAGGCCGCAAGCGGCAGGCTCAGAGCCAAAACGGTTACTACACGTCGGCACGTTCGCATATCGAATTACTTACGCAGTTCGACGCGACGGTTCTGAGCCCAGGATTGCTCGTCGTTGCCGGTGGCAACAGGACGCTCTTCACCGTAGGAAACAACTTCCAGCTGAGCAGGGGAAACGCCCTGCAGAACCAGGTAGCGCTGTACGGCCTTGGCACGACGCTCGCCCAGAGCCATGTTGTATTCGCGGGTACCGCGCTCGTCAGCGTGGCCTTCCAGAACGACGCGAGCGCCGTTGCCTTTCAGGTCCTTGGCGTGAACGTCCAGAGCGCGCATGGCTTCCGGCTTCAGGTCAGAGCTGTCGTATTCGAAGTAGAAAGTGGTGATAGCGCGCAGAGCGGCTTCTTCACTCAGGCTGCCGTCAACGGCGCCGGTGTTTGCACCGTAGCCAGCGTTCGGGTCTACAGCGCCTTCGCCAGCGGTGTCACCGCCTTTGGAGGAACAGCCAACAGCCACGGCGAGAGCCAGGCTCAGTGCAGCAAACTTGCCAAATTTCAGCATTTCCATGTGTAACTCCTAATGAACCCCAGTGTGTTAAGCATCAAACAGGTAAAGCACCGCGCATCAGTTCAGGAAGGGGGACCAGGATGGCTCTCGAACTTCGCCTTGAGCGGTAGGTAGAGGGAGCCTAACGCGACCATTGGTGGACGCTAACATCAGGACTCCCCGCCCCTGCTGGCGGGTAGCGTAGATTAGCATGGTGCCATTGGGCGCAACAGTAGGCGACTCATCCAAACTTGTGTCGGATAGAATGCGCAGATTGCCACGCTCGAGGTCCTGAGCCGCTACCTTGAACACGGTGTAACCATCCTGGCGATGAATCATTACCAGGGTTTTTTCGTCGGCGGACAATTTAGGGTTGGCATTGTAGTTGCCGACGAAGGTCACTCGTTCGACCGCACCAGAGTTGATGTTGGTCTTATAGATTTGCGGCTTGCCGGAACGGTCGGAGGTGAAATAGATGGTCTGGCCATCCTTACCCCAGAACGGTTCGGTATCGATAGCCGAATGATTGGTCACGCGCCGCAGGTTTCGCGAGCCCATGTCCATTACATAGATTTCCGGGTTGCCGTCACGCGACAGGGTGAACGCCAGCTTGGTGCCATCCGGCGACCAGGCCGGCGCGCCGTTGAGGCCTTCGAAGTTGGTGACCTGCTCACGGCGGCCGGTATCGATGTGCTGAACGAAGATGCGCGGGCGCTTCTGCTCGAACGACACATAGGCGATACGCTTGCCATCGGAGGCGAACGAAGGCGACAGGATCGGTTCGCGCGACTGCAGCAGCGTTACCGCGCGAGCGCCGTCATAGTCGGAACGCTGCAGGGTGTAGCGGGTGTTGTTCACCCCGAAACGCTCAGCGGTGACGTACAGCATGCGCGTGGAGAAAGCGCCTTTAACACCGGTGAGCTTCTCGAACGACTGGTCGGCGATGTGGTGAGCCATGTCGCGCAGTTGATCGGTTCCGCCACCCACGGTGCCGGTCAGCACCTGCTGCTCGGTCGCCACGTTGAACAGTGCGAACTGCACCTGCAGGCGCGCGCCGTTGGGAACGATGTTGCCAACCAGCACGTACTGAGCGCCGAGCGCTTTCCAGTCGCGGTAGATGACTTCGCTGCCCTGGGTCGGCAGGCTGATCATGTTCTGCCGCGGAATCGGTTCGAAGACCCCGGAGTTACGCAGGTCGTTGCCGACGATGGTGGAGATATCTTCCGGCAGGACGTTGCCGCCCTGCCAGCCGAATGGCACTACGGCAATGGGAATCGCCCGATCGGCGCCACTGCTGACCAGAATATTCTTCTCCTGCGCGATCGCCACGGAGGCCACACAGAGGAGCATCAATAAAGAGCTTCTAAGAATCTTGATCACAACGCTAAGTCCTCAGGGGTGAAGGTCATCTTGAATGAGCGGTAAGGATTAAAGTCCGCTGGACTCAACCCCTGCATTTCAACAAGACGACCGATATTTCTGACCGCAGCTATCGCTGAACTATCAAACGGCCCATTACCACTCGAACTGGCAATGCTCACATTTGTAATGGTGCCATCCGGCAACATGTTGATTTGCAAAACGACCCGCATGCTGCTGTTGGCACCTGGTGGTCGAGACCAACCTTCGGCAGCGCGCATACGGATAAGGTCATCAAAATCTCCTGCCGTCTGATCACCTTGCGTCTCGGCCAACGCCTGCTGGCGCTCGGTATCCTCGGACAGCAGTTCGGCCAGTGCCGCCGCTTTCTTGTCCTCGACAGCCTTGCGTTCGGCAGCCTGCGCAGCTTTCTTCTTGGCATCCTCGGCAGCTTTCTTTTTAGCGGCGTCGGCTGCTGCTTTTTTCTTCGCCTCTTCAGCTGCCTTTTTCTTGGCATCTTCAGCGGCTTTTTTCTTGGCCTCGGCTTCGGCGGCCTTCTTCTTGTCGGCCTCCAGTGCAGCTTTCGCCTTGGCTACATCAGCAAGCTTCTTCTGTTCAGCAGCCTTGGCCGCTGCATCCGCTTCGGCCTTCTTGGCCGCATCGGCTTTTTGAGCCTCTTCGGCTTTCTTTTGTTCCGCCGCTTTGGCCTGCGCCTGTTTCTGCGCTTCGGCCTTGGCCTGGGCTTGTTTTTCAGCCTCGGCCTTTTTCTGTTCGAGTTGCTCGGTTTCGTATTGCGGCGCTGCGCTCTTCTTAGCTTCGCCGGCAATCTTCTGATTGGTCTGGGTAGTGGCCTGGCTCTGCGACTTCAATTGGTACAGGGTAGCCTGCACGATCGGTTTTGCAGGCGGCAGCTCGGGCGCGAAGGCAAAACTGACGAACAGCATGCCGAACATCAGCACGTGCAGCCCTACGGCCCAGACCACCGGCCAGAACAGGCTTTCCGAAGGTGAGCGTTCACGCTGCTGCATCAGGGCGCCTCGGTAATCAGGCCGACGTTACCCACGCCCGCCTGCTGCAGGCCGCCCATGGCGGACATCACGGTGCCGTAGTCGACAGCCTTGTCGCCGCGCACGAACACTTGCACCTGCTTACCCTGACTGCGGGTCTGGTTGATGATGGCGGTCACCGCACGAGTCATCTCGTCGAGCGTCAGCGCACGATCCTGAACGGTATCGGTGTCAACTTCGGTGCCCATGTTCCAGTAGTACGACTTGTCGGACTTGATGGAGATGGTCAGCACCTGGGAGTCGTTATCCTGGGGCAGCACTTCGCTGCTGACCTGCGGCAGGTCGACCTTGACGCCCTGATTGAGCATCGGCGCCGTCACCATGAAGATGACCAGCAGCACCAACATCACGTCGATGTAAGGCACCACGTTCATCTCGGCGACGGGCTTGCGTCTGTTGCGAATTCTGGCTCTGGCCATGGTATTGAAACCTGTGTTGAGTGCGCCGGAAGCTTATTCTTCGCTGCTGTGTACTTTGCGGTGCAGGATCGCCTGGAATTCATCGGCGAAGGTGTAATAACGACCGATCAGCATTTCACCGCGAGCGGCGAAACGGTTGTAGGCAATGACCGCCGGAATAGCGGCGAATAGGCCGATGGCCGTGGCGATCAGCGCTTCGGCGATGCCGGGCGCGACGGTGGCCAGGGTTGCCTGCTGCACCTGAGCCAAGCCGCGGAAGGAGTTCATGATCCCCCACACGGTACCGAACAGACCGATGTACGGGCTGGTGGAGCCGACGGTGGCGAGAAACGGCAAACTGGTTTCCAGCTTCTCTTCTTCGCGGGAAATGGCCACGCGCATGGAACGGGCGACGCCATCCATCACCGCATCGGGGTCCATGCCTGGCTGCTGACGCAGACGGGAGAACTCCTTGAAGCCGGCGCGGAAGATCTGCTCCAGGCCCGAGTCTGGATCCGGATTGCTGCCCGCTTGACGATAGAGCTTGGACAGGTCGATGCCCGACCAGAAGCGCTCTTCGAAACTGTCGAGCGAACGCTTGGCCGAGCGCAGGAAATTACTGCGCTGGAAAATCATCACCCACGAGATGACCGATGCGGCCACCAGGGTCAGCATCACCAACTGCACCACCAGGCTGGCGTTGCTGATCAGACTCCACATCGACATGTGGTCAACGGCATTTGCGTTGGCTTCCACGCTTACTCTCCTGCAGTAGATGTACCGGCACCGTCACCCTGCTCCGCGAACGCCGTTCGCAGAGACGGGGGCATGGCCCGGGGTTTGAAATTATCGGCGCGCACACAGGCCACCAGAAACTGCCCTTCGCAGAGCAGCACGTTATCCGCAGCCCGCCTGACCTGCTGACGAAAGCGCAGGCTGGCACGGTTCAACTCATACACGTCGGCGCTGACCACCAACTCGTCGTCCAGTCGCGCCGGCGCGTGGTAGCGCGCTTCGCTGGAATGCACGACGAACAGCAACCCCTCACCGGCCAGCGTCGATTGGGAAAATCCCAGCCCACGCAGTCGCTCGGTACGGGCCCGCTCCATGAATTTGAGGTAGTTGACGTAATAGACGACTCCGCCCGCATCGGTGTCCTCGTAATAGACACGACAGCGATGGGCGAACGGCTGACCGGCATCTTGCGCGCGCATACTCTAGTGCCAGCCCCGTGTCTTGCCAATCGGGCGCGCAAGTATTTTTTTCATGGCGCGTCTCCATCATTGAACAGGTCGAGCGTCGGGCGCTCGTCCATGCGCTTCGGTGCGTTGAGGCCGAAGTGCAGGTAGGCGTGACGGGTCACCACGCGCCCTCTCGGTGTACGCATGATGTAACCCTGCTGGATCAGGTACGGCTCGAGCACATCCTCGATGGTGTGCCGCTCTTCGCTGATCGCTGCAGCCAGGCTGTCGACGCCCACCGGGCCGCCGTCGAACTTCTCGATCATGGTCAGCAGCAGGCGGCGATCCTGGTGATCGAAACCACGCTCGTCGACATCCAGCAGGTTCAGCGCCAAGTCGGCGACCTGCTGGGTGATCGCACCCTGACCTCGCACCTCGGCGAAATCGCGAACGCGACGCAGCAGGCGGTTGGCGATCCGCGGCGTGCCGCGCGCACGGCGAGCGATCTCCACCGCGCCGCGCGCTTCGATGGGCAGGCCGAGGATGCCAGCGGCACGACTGACGATGGTGGCCAGATCCTCGGTGTTGTAGAACTCCAGGCGCTGGACGATACCGAAACGGTCGCGCAGTGGATTGGTCAGCATGCCAGCCCGCGTGGTAGCGCCGACCAGGGTGAACGGCGGCAGATCCAGCTTGATCGAGCGGGCTGCCGGGCCTTCGCCGATCATGATGTCGAGCTGGAAGTCCTCCATTGCCGGGTACAGCACTTCCTCGACGATGGGCGAGAGACGATGGATTTCATCGATGAACAGCACATCGCCCGGCTCGAGATTGGTCAGCAGCGCTGCCAGGTCACCCGGGCGCTCGAGCACCGGGCCCGACGTGCTCTTGATGGAGACCTGCATTTCCTGGGCGATGATATTGGCCAGGGTGGTCTTGCCAAGGCCGGGCGGGCCGAAAATCAGGGTGTGATCGAGTGATTCCTTACGCCCGCGCGCCGCCTGGATGAACAGCTCCATCTGCTCGCGCACCACCGGCTGACCGATGTACTCGGCCAACTTGAGCGGACGAATGGCGCGGTCGACCTGCTCGTCGCGGTCGCGAGTGCCCGCCGTCACCAACCTGTCGGCGTCGAGCATCTAGAGCATTCCTTTCAGCGCGCGGCGGATCATGTCTTCACTACTCAATCCATCTTCTTTGACTGCCGAAACGGCGCGACTGGCTTCCTGAGGCTTGTAGCCCAGCGAGATAAGCGCACTCACCGCATCATTCTCCGCGCTTGAGACTGCGCCTCCAGCACGAGGTTCAACCACCAGTGGCGCCATGCCAGGTACAGCCTCCCAGGCCTTGAAGCGATCCTTGAGCTCGACCAGCAGACGCTCGGCGGTCTTCTTGCCGACGCCGGGGATCTTCACCAGCGCCGCGGTATCCTGGGCCTGCACGCAACGCACCAGCTCGTCGATCTCCAATCCGGACATCAGCGCCAAGGCCAATTTGGGGCCGACGCCATTGAGGCGGATCAACTCGCGGAACAACTCGCGTTCGCGCTTCTCGAAAAAGCCGTAAAGCAGGTGAGCATCCTCGCGCACCACCAGATGGGTATGCAGGGTCAGCGGCTCGCCTACGGGGGGCAAACGGTACAACGTGGTCATGGGGACTTCCAGTTCATAGCCCAGACCATTCACATCCAGAATCAAATGCGGCGGCTGCTTTTCCGCCAGGGTGCCGCGTAAACGTCCGATCACCGACGCATTCCTCACATAGAAGATTCAATACCGCCCGAAGTCACGCATGGCGGCAACGAGCCGCCAGCGACCTGAACGACTGCTTACAAACGAAGCCGACCGCCACGCCGTTTGGCGCTGGCCAGGCCATGGGGAATCAGGCTTTGCCGGTGGTGGGCGTGGCACAGGGCGATACCCAGCGCATCGGAGGCATCGATCTGGGGTTTCTTCACCAGCTTGAGCAGGTGCATGACCATCATTTGCACCTGTTCCTTGTCGGCGCCGCCGGTGCCGACCACCGCCTGCTTGACCTGGGTGGCGGTGTACTCGCTGACCTCGAGTCCCGCCTCGACCGCCGCGACGATGGCTGCGCCACGCGCCTGGCCGAGCTTGAGCGCGGAGTCGGCATTGCGCGCCATGAAGACCTGCTCGATGCCCATGGTCACCGGCCCGAAGGTGCGAATCACCTCGCTCACGCCACGAAACACGATCTGCAAGCGCTCGGCCAACGGCCCCGCGCCGGTACGAATGCACCCAGAGGCCACGTACTCACAGGTACGCCCGGTATCGCGTATCACCCCGTAGCCGGTAATGCGGGAACCGGGGTCGATTCCCAGAATCAGCGTCATGCCCGTCATCCACCTGTGGCATTGGCCGCCACACTGTCTATTTATCCAGGCGCGAGTATAGGGGCCTCAGGCAGCAGCCGTCACTCAAAGGATTCGCACCAGCCGAACTGCTGACCACCGAAACGCGCCCATAAAAAAGCCGGAAGCGCCCGACGGCAAGCTTCCGGCTCGGATGCAGCGATGGATCAGCCCAACTGCTCCATGATTTCGTCGGAAACCTCGGCGTTGTGATAGACGTTCTGCACGTCGTCCAGATCCTCGAGCATGTCGATCAGCTTGAAGACTTTCTGCGCCGTTTCCAGATCGGTGATCGGCGCACTGATCGACGGGATCATGGCGATCTCCGCCTCCTCGGCCTTGAAGCCAGCAGCCGCCAGAGCTTCGTTGACGGCATGGAACTCGGTGAAGCTGGTCGACACCAGGGCTGCGCCCTCTTCGCCCATTTCCACATCGTCGGCACCGGCCTCGAGCGCCGCTTCCATCAAGGCGTCTTCGTCTACCGAGGCAAAGCCGATCTGCCCCTTGCGCTCGAACATGTAGGCGACCGAACCGTCGGTGCCCAGGTTACCGCCGCACTTGGTGAAGGCGTGACGCACTTCGGCAGCGGTACGGTTACGGTTGTCGGTCATCACTTCGACGATGATCGCCACGCCACTCGGCGCGTACCCTTCGTAGCTGAACTCGACAACGTTGTCGGCTTCGTTGTTGCCAGCGCCTCTGGCGATGGCACGGTCGATCACGTCACGCGACATATTGTTGGTCAGCGCCTTGTCGACGGCCAGACGCAGCCGCGGATTGTCCGCCGGAATCGGCCCGCCGTGCTTGGCGGCGACCGTCAGCTCACGAATCAGCTTGGTGAAGATCTTGCCGCGCTTGGCGTCCTGACGCCCCTTGCGGTGCTTGATGTTGGCCCATTTGGAATGACCGGCCATATTCAACTCCAACTTTTTGCTTGGTTGCGAAGGTGTGAGAGTTCGAGTCTCTCCACCCCATTAACAGAGAAGCCTGGATAACCAGGCTTCTTGTGTCGGCTTATTCGGCTTTGGGTTGCTCGCGCAGACGAATGTGAAGCTCGCGCAACGACTTGCCATCCACCACGCCCGGCGCCTGGGTCATGACGCAGGCCGCGCTCTGGGTTTTCGGGAAAGCAATCACTTCACGAATCGACGAAGCGCCGGTCATCAGCATCACCAGACGGTCGAGGCCGAAAGCCAGGCCACCATGGGGCGGAGCACCGTACTTGAGGGCGTCGAGCAGGAAGCCGAACTTCTCCTGCTGCTCGTCTTCGCTGATGCCCAGCACACGGAACACGGTCTGCTGCATGGCCTTGTCGTGGATACGGATCGAACCGCCACCCAGCTCGGTACCGTTCAGCACCAGATCATAAGCACGCGACAGGGCGGCGGCCGGGTTGGCCTCCAGCTCTTGTGGCGAGCACTTGGGCGAGGTGAACGGGTGGTGCATGGCGGTCAGGCTGCCGTCGTCGTTCTCTTCGAACATCGGGAAGTCGACGACCCACAGCGGCGCCCACTCGGCAGTCAGCAGATTCAGGTCGTGGCCGAGCTTGATGCGCAGTGCACCGAGGGCATCGTTGACCACCTTGGCGCGGTCGGCACCGAAGAACACGATGTCACCGTCAACGGCGCCAACGCGATCGAGAATGGTGTTGAGGTTCGGTTCGGCAATGTTCTTGACGATCGGCGACTGCAGACCTTCCACGCCCTTGGCGCGCTCGTTGACCTTGATGTAGGCCAGGCCCTTGGCGCCGTAGTTGCCGACGAACTTGGTGTAGTCATCGATCTGCTTGCGCGGCATGCTCGCCCCACCTGGCACGCGCAGCGCGGCAACGCGACCTTTCGGGTCGTTGGCCGGGCCGGAGAAGACCTTGAAGTCGACGTCCTTGAGCTGATCGGCAACGTCGACCAACTCCATCGGGATACGCAGATCCGGCTTGTCGGAACCGAAACGACGCATGGCGTCGGCCAGGGTCATGTGCGGCAGCTCGCCGAACTCGACGCCCAGCACTTCCTTGAACAGATTGCGGATCATGGTCTCGGTGAGGTGCATGATCTCGGCTTCGCCCAGGAAGCTGGTCTCGATGTCGATCTGGGTGAATTCCGGCTGACGGTCGGCACGCAGGTCTTCGTCACGGAAACACTTGGCGATCTGGTAGTAGCGGTCGAAGCCAGCGACCATCAGCAACTGCTTGAACAGCTGCGGCGATTGCGGCAGCGCAAAGAAGCTGCCGGCGTGGGTGCGGCTCGGTACCAGGTAGTCGCGTGCACCTTCCGGCGTGGCGCGGGTCAGGATCGGCGTTTCAACGTCCAGGAAGCCGTTGTCGTCCAGGTAACGACGGATGCTCGAGGTGATACGCGAGCGCAGCTTGAGCTTCTCGGCCATTTCCGGGCGACGCAGGTCGATGAAGCGATAACGCAGGCGCGTCTCCTCACCCACATCGGTGTACTCGTTGAGCGGAAACGGCGGGGTTTCCGCTTCGTTCAGCACTTCCAGTTCGTAACCCAGCACTTCGATGGCGCCGGACGCCATATTGGCGTTGCGCGCGCCCTCAGGACGCAGGCGCACCTTGCCGGTGATCTTGACCACGTACTCGCTGCGCACACGGTCGGCCTTGGCGAAGGTGTCGGCACGATCCGGATCGAACACGACCTGAGCCAGGCCTTCGCGATCGCGGATGTCGAGGAAGATCACGCCACCGTGGTCACGACGACGGTGAACCCATCCACACAGGGTGATTTCCTGGCCATCCAGGCTTTCGTTCAACTGGCCGCAATAGTGACTGCGCATCATGATCGGGTTCGCTTCTCTGATCGGTTCTGAATTCGTCGACATCGCCTGCCATTTGGGCAAAGCGCCTGAGCCGCACGCGTGAAAAGGGCGGAATTATATAGCCTTTATTGACAGGACGCAGCACGTGATATGCGCCATCACCCCAGTAAAAGAGGTGAACCCGATGCGCTGCGATTGATTCAAAGCATGGCCGTCATTGAGACGAACCCGGAGCATGTGACGAACGGTCATGATAGGCTTTTTGCCATCGACTCTTTACCCATTGGCCCAGTTAGGAGAGCAACCATGGAAATCAATATCGGTATCGCCGAACAGGATCGCGAAGCCATCGCCGAAGGCCTGTCGCGCCTGCTCGCGGACACTTACACCCTGTACCTCAAGACCCACAACTTCCACTGGAACGTTACCGGTCCGATGTTCAACACCCTGCACCTGATGTTCGAAACCCAGTACACCGAGCTGGCACTGGCCGTCGACGCCATCGCCGAGCGTATCCGCGCCCTGGGCTTCCCTGCACCGGGCACCTACGCAGCCTACGCGCGCCTTTCCTCCATCAAGGAAGAAGAAGGCGTACCAAGCGCCGACGAGATGATCAAGCTGCTAGTGCAGGGCCAGGAAGCGGTGGTACGTACTGCGCGCGGCATCTTCCCGCTGCTCGACAAAGTCAGCGACGAGCCGACCGCCGACCTGCTGACCCAGCGCATGCAGGTCCACGAAAAAACCGCGTGGATGCTGCGCAGCCTGCTGGCTGCCTGATCGCTCCGCCAACAGGGCTGCCACGGCAGCCCTGTTTCGTTTCAGCCCGCCACACCCGCAACATGGCTGCTGCCCATTTGAGTAGCCCTTCTCTTTGCTGTTAAATACGCCCCGTGCCGCCATCCCGACTCATGGGCCGGCGCATAGGCTGGCCCTCCCGAACTTTCATCGCCCTTACGTCACGGCAAATCGCGTGGAGCCAGCTGTTCCTGGTGATCCTTTTATCGAGTGAGTGCGTTGAACATGTTGAAAATCGTCCACCTGCTGGTGGGGCTTTCGGCCCTGCTGCTATCCATCGCCCCTGGCCTCAATGACGGCCAGTCGTTCCTGCAACACCCCGATGCGCTGTGCCTGGCGCTCTTTGGCTTTCTCAACCTGCTGCTGGCTACGCAATTTCCGCTGTGGCACAGCAATGCCCGTCAACACCTGCAAAACCTGGCGTGCGCCCTGCTGATCCTTGGCACACTGCTGCAAGCGCTGATTCTGCTCGCCCCATTGCCGCTCATCGCCGAGCAGCCTGCCCTGCTGTTCAGCCTGATGATCATTTCCCTAGCCGTTGCTCTACATCTGGGTACCAACCTGCGCTTCGACAGAAAGAGGTCCGTACCGCAGCAAGACCTGGGCGATCGCGAAACCGGTACCGTGAAGTGGTTCAACACCTCGAAAGGATTCGGCTTCATTTCTCGCGACGCTGGCGAAGATATCTTCGTGCACTTCCGTGCCATCCGCGGCGAAGGTCACCGCGTTCTGGTGGAAGGCCAGCGCGTAGAATTTTCCGTGATGCAGCGCGACAAAGGCCTGCAGGCTGAAGACGTGATCGCGGCGCTGCCAACCCGGCGCTGACCCGCCAGCCAACGAAAAGCCCCGCGATGCGGTAATGCTGTTCACTTAAGCATTTGAGTCCAAGCCGGGGTTTCTAGAAAATCCGATACCAGCCTCCTGGTATCGGATTTTTTATGCCCATTCAGCAGCAACTGCTCGACCTCGGCGATCTCTTCAACTTCTCCGACCTCAGCACTTTC
>NZ_MSXW01000023.1 GCF_001945445.1 Pseudomonas sp. PA27(2017) | reverse complement strand
GGATTGTCGCTCCGACCGAAGGATTCCTTATCGGCGTTTGCGGTGAGTATGGGGTGGGGGAATTCTCCCACTGTCTGGCTTGTCGCTTGCAGAAGCCGCGCATGTCCCTCCACCCCCGACAGGTTCCTAGCCTAGAACATACAAGCCGTGACCTCGCGGCGAATGGTGCTCACGACGCCGCTTTTGCGGGATGGCCACAATCGCTTCGCCCCGGGTCGGGGCTCCTACGGGCTGTGGATAACTCGACCACCTGCACTTCGAGGTAGATTCCCTGCCGGATATCGACCCCAAAATCGCCGCCATGAAAAAGGCCGCACCCCGTCAGGGATGCGGCCTCTGCTACTACGCGACTGAGCTTATGGCAGCGCGTAGGCGATCACGTAGTCACCGCGATCCGGCGACTGGCGCGCGCCGCCGGCGGTCACCACGATGAACTGCTTGCCGGTCTTCGGCGACACGTAGGTCATCGGTGTGCCCTGGCTGCCCACTGGCAGGCGCTGTTTCCAGATTTCCTTGCCCGTGCCGCTATCGAAGGCGCGCAGGTAGTAATCCTGGGTACCGGCAAAGAACACCAGGCCGGACTGGGTCGCCAGGGAGCCGCCCAGGGTCGGCATGCCGACCGGCATCGGCAGACGCATCTTGATGCCCAGCGGGCCGGTGTCCTGAACGGTGCCGACCGGCACCTGCCAAGCGATCTTCTGGGTCTTCATGTCGATGGCGGTCAGGGTGCCGAACGGCGGCGCCTGGCAGGGAATGCCGGCCAGCGACAGGAAGCGGTTCTTGTTGACCGCGTATGGCGTGCCCTTGAGCGGTACCGCGCCCATGCCGGTGTTCACCGCTTCACCGCCGGATGAAGCCGGGCCGCGGTTCTCTGCCGGAATCATCTGCACCCACAGGCCCAGGCGCATATCGTTGACGAAGATGTAGTCATTGACCGGGTCGGTGGACAGGCTGCCCCAGTTCATCCCACCCAGGGAGCCGGGGAAACTCAGCGATACATCGGTGCCCGGCGCGGTGTACAGGCCCTCGTAACGCATTTGCTTGAAGCTGATGCGGCAGAGCATCTGGTCAAAGGGCGTGGCGCCCCACATGTCCGATTCGGTCAGGGTCTGCGCGCCGATCTGCGGCATGCCCACCGACCGCGGCTGCTCGAGCGCATATTGCTCGCCCTTGATGTCCGCGGACTTGACCGGCACGTTGCGCACTTCGGTCAGCGGCTGGCCGGTGGCACGGTCGAGCACGTAGATCTGCCCGGCCTTGGTGCCGATCACCACGGCCGGCACCTTGCTGCCGTCAGCCTTGGGGAAGTCGATCAGGCTGGGCTGCATCGGCAGGTCGAAGTCCCAGAGGTCGTTGTGCACGGTCTGGTAGACCCACTTCTCCGCGCCGGTGGTGGCATCCAGCGCGAGAATGGATGCGCCGTACTTGTGGTTCAGCTCGGTACGCTCGGCGCCATACAGGTCGGTCGAGGAGCTGCCCATGGGCAGAAACACGGTGTTCATCGCCGGGTCGTAGGACATCGGCGCCCAGGAGTTTGGCGTGCTGCGCACGTAGCTCTGGCCGTCGGCCGGTGCCTGACGATCCTCGGGATTGCCGGGGTCGAACGCCCAGCGCATGGCGCCGGTGACCACATCGAAACCGCGGATCACGCCGCCGGGCATGTCGGTCTGCACGTTGTCGGCCACACGGCCACCCACCACCACGGTGGTACCGGCCAGCAGTGGCGGCGAGGTGAGCTGATAATGCGGATCCGGCGCAGCACCCAGGCCAGCCTTGAGGTCGACCTGGCCGTTGTCGCCAAAGCCTTCGCACAGCGCGCCGGTATCGGCGTCCACCGCGATCAGGCGGGCGTCGATGGTATTGGTCAGCAGGCGGCGACGGCAGTTGGCGCCTTCGGCGATGGCCACACTTGGCACCGCGGCGGCGCCCGCAGCACTTGGCTGCTGCAGCGGCGCGTCGGCGTCGAAGTAGGCCAGGCCGCGGCAACGCTGCCACACCGAGGACTGAGCGTTGATGTCGTTGCGCCACAGCTCGCGACCACTGTCGGCATCGAGGGCGATAAGGTTGTTGTGTGGCGTGCAGATGAACACCTTGTCGCCGACCTGCAGCGGCGTCAGCTGGTCCTCGGCGCCATTGCCATTGCTTTCGGCCACGTCACCGGTGCGGTAGGTCCAGGCGACCTGCAGGTCCTTCACATTGGCTCGGGTGATCTGATCGAGCGCGGCGAAACGACTGCCGCCCGCAGTATTGCCGTAATGCTCCCAGTTCTTCTGCGCCTGGGACGGGTCGACCGGCTGCACGGCCGGGCCATCATCAGTGGCCGCCACGGTGGGGTGAGGCACGAAGGTCGCGCCGAACCCGGCGACCAGCGCCACCGCCAGCACCGCGGCAAGGGCATAGGCGCCACGCCCGCCGTGATCGCCGGCGGCCTTTTTCAGCGTCGGATAGATCAGCGCCACGACTAGGGCGATCACCCCGAAGGTGAACAGGCGCGAGAACAGCGGCCAGAACACCAGGCCGACGTCCGCCAGGGCCCAGGCGACGGTGGCGAGCATGGCCAGCGCGACTACCCAGGCACCTACAGGCTTGCGCGCGGCGATCAGGCCGCCACCGGCCAGCAGCGCCAGGCCCATGAGCAGGAAATACCAGCTGCCGCCAAGGCTGGCGAGATAACCGCCGCCACCGACCAGGACGACGCCGACCAGGGCGATCAAGACGCCCACGATCAGCAGCAGTGCATGTGTGCCACCGGTGGCACGCTTACCCTCTTTCATCGTTCAATCCCATTTTTCGAAAGGCACGAAGACACGACATCGGCGCGGTTATCAGACGATAGCCGACGATGTAGTTGTGATAGTTGTATTCCTCATAGTTTGCACCGAAAAAGCTCACCTGACACCTAAAAATTAACCAGACGGTACATTTTCCGCAGCTCCTTCGAACACGCTAGGCTCAGCCTTTCAGTCATTTCCCGCACGCCATGCACAGCCCGCTGCCTACCGCCCTCTACGATGACTTGCCGACACTGCTGGGCAGCCTTAGGCAGATCGAACCGCTGTTCGATGCCATGCCCGAGGTGGTGTTCTTCATCAAGGACGCCGCGACCCGTTACGCCCTGGTCAACCAGACGCTGGTGCAACGCCTGGGCGCCAGGAACAAACAGAGCCTGCTGGGCATGACCGCCGAGCAGGTATTTCCGGCCAACTTCGGACCGTCCTACACGGCGCAGGATCGGCGGGTGCTGAAGGACGGCAGCCGACTCGACGACCAGCTGGAGCTGCATCTCTACTACGGCAACCAGCCGATCTGGTGCCTGACCCACAAACTGGCGCTGCGCAACCCGGCAGGCGAGATCATCGGCCTGGCCGGAATTTCCCGCGATGTACAACTGCCGCAATCGAGCCACCCGGCGTACCCGAAACTGGCGGCGGTGGACGCCCATATCCGCGAGCATTTCGCCCGCCCCATCAGCCTCGCCGAGCTCACGACATTGGCCGGACTTTCGGTGGCGCAGCTGGAGCGCCATTGCAAGCGCATCTTCCAACTCACCCCGCGGCAGATGATCCACAAGGCGCGCCTTGGAGAAGCCAGTCGCCTGCTGCAGCAGGACGTGCCGATCACCGAAATCGCCCTGCGCTGCGGTTACACCGACCACAGCGCGTTCAGCCGCCAATTCCGCGCACTGACCGGGCTGTCGCCCAGCCAGTTCCGCCTTTCCCACCAGCGCTAAATCCGGCGCGCCATCTTGGCGCAGTAGCGATCAAAGCGCTCCTTTACGTAACACGCGCGCAGCAACCAGCGCTTAAGCTGGAAAGGCAGGCGCTTGTTCATGGGGCTTGCGACGCCGATGCGAACAGGCACAGGCATTGCTTAAGAAAAATCGTATACGAAATACTTTACGGCAGCCCATTTGCCGCAATCGCGCAACGATCTGGAGCCAAGCATGAGCAGAGCAGTCGACTGGAGCGGCGTTTTTCCTGCCGTTACCACCCAATTCAACGACGATTTCACTATTAACCTCGAAGAAACCCACAAGGTAATCTCCAACGTGATCCGTGATGGCGTTTCGGGCCTGGTGGTATGTGGCTCGGTGGGCGAGAACACCTCGCTCAGTGCAGACGAGAAGATCGCCGTCACCGAAGTGGCAGTGGACGCCGCCAAAGGCCGCGTGCCGGTAATCTGCGGCGTCGCTGAATTCACCAGCGTCACCGCCGCGAAGACCGCCAACCTGGTGCGCCAGGCCGGTGTCGACGGGGTGATGCTGATGCCCGCCCTGGTCTATGGATCCAAGCCCTATGAGACAGCCGAGCACTTCCGCTACGTGGCCCGGCATGCCGATGTGCCGTTGATGGTTTACAACAACCCGCCCATCTACAAGAACGACGTGACGCCGGACATCCTCATTTCCCTGGCCGACTGCGACAACGTGGTGTGCTTCAAGGACAGCTCCGGCGATACCCGGCGCTTCATCGACGTGCGTAACGAGGTCGGCGACCGCTTCGTGCTGTTCGCAGGACTCGACGACGTGGTGCTGGAAAGCCTCGCCGTCGGCGCCGAAGGCTGGGTGTCAGGGATGAGCAACGTGTTCCCCAAAGAGGGCGAAACCATCTTTCGCCTGTGCAAGGCCGGCCGTTTCGCCGAAGCCATGCCGATCTACGAATGGCTGATGCCGATCCTGCACCTCGATGCCCGCGCCGACCTGGTGCAATGCATCAAGCTCTGCGAGGCCATCGCCGGTCGCGGCCGCGAGCTGACCCGCCCGCCACGCCTGCTGTTGCGCGGCGAGGATCGTGCCCATGTCGAAGCGATCATGGCCACGGCGTTGGCGAATCGTCCCGTATTGCCGGATGTCGGTCTGTAACGTGATGAGCCGAGTTGCCGACGCACCTGGCGTCGGCAATTTCCGCCCCTTTGATGCGGCTGCGCCGTCTAGTACGGGCGATGACGCAGCGCCCGGCCGACACGCAGCAAAACGGCGGCGTTAAGTTGCGTCAGCAGACTTGCGCAACTTATCAGACATCGTACAATCAAAGCCTTTCCGTACGTGTTCATACGTCCTCAACAGGAGCTAACAATGCCCGCTACCATCGGCCACAACATCATCGGCGGCGCGTTCAGCGCAGCCGGCTCCGTCGTTCACAAGAGTCATGACGCTACCACTGGCGAAGCCCTGCCCTACGACTTCATCCAGGCCACGCCCGAAGAAGTCGACGCCGCCGCCAAGGCAGCCGCTGCTGCCTACCCGACTTACCGCAGCCTGTCCGCCGCCAAACGCGCCGAGTTCCTCGATGCCATCGCCGACGAGCTGGACGCCCTGGGTGACGAATTCGTCGCCACCGTAACCCGCGAAACTGCCCTGCCGACCGCCCGTATCCAGGGCGAGCGCGGCCGTACCAGCGGCCAGATGCGCCTGTTCGCCAAGGTGCTGCGCCGCGGCGACTTCTACGGTGCACGCATCGACCGCGCCCTGCCGGATCGCCAGCCGCTGCCGCGCCCGGATCTGCGCCAATACCGCATCGGCCTCGGCCCGGTCGCCGTGTTCGGCGCCAGCAACTTCCCGCTGGCCTTCTCCACTGCTGGCGGCGACACCGCCGCCGCCCTGGCCGCCGGCTGCCCGGTGGTGTTCAAGGCTCACAGCGGCCACATGACCACTGCCGCCCACGTTGGCGAAGCCATCCTGCGCGCCGCCGAGAAAACCGGCATGCCCAAAGGCGTGTTCAACATGATCTACGGTTCGGGCGTTGGCGAGGCGCTGGTCAAGCACCCGGCCATCCAGGCCGTCGGCTTCACCGGCTCGCTCAAAGGCGGTCGCGCCCTGTGCGACATGGCAGCGGCACGCCCGCAGCCGATCCCGGTGTTCGCCGAGATGAGCAGCATCAACCCGGTCATCCTGCTGCCGGAAGCCGCCAAAGTCCGTGGCGAGAAAATCGCCGGCGAGCTGGCCGGTTCCGTGGTCATGGGCTGCGGCCAGTTCTGCACCAACCCGGGCCTGGTGATCGGCATTCGTTCGCCGGAGTTCAGCGCCTTCCTGGAAAGCTTCACCGCCAAGATGGCCGAGCAGCAGCCGCAAACCATGCTCAACGCCGGCACCCTGAAGAGCTACGTGAAAGGCCTGGAAGCGCTCAACGCACATGCGGGCATCACCCACCTGACCGGCGCTCAGCAGGAAGGCAACCAGGCCCGTCCGCAGCTTTTCAAAGCTGACGTCAGCCTGCTGCTCAATGGCGACGAGCTGCTGCAGGAAGAAGTCTTCGGCCCGACCACCATCGTCGTCGAAGTGGCCGACAAGGCCGAGCTGCTCAAAGCCATCAACGGCCTGCATGGCCAATTGACCGCCACCCTGCTCACCGAGCCGGGCGACCTGGCCGGCAGCGAAGAGCTGTTCGCGCTGCTCGAACAGAAAGTCGGCCGCGTGCTGTTCAACGGCTACCCGACTGGCGTGGAAGTCTGCGACTCCATGGTGCACGGCGGCCCGTACCCGGCGACTTCCGACGCCCGCGGCACCTCGGTCGGCACCCTGGCCATCGACCGCTTCCTGCGCCCGGTTTGCTACCAGAACTGTCCAGATGCCCTGCTGCCGGAGGCGTTGAAGAACGCCAACCCGCTGCAGATCGCCCGCCTGGTGGATGGCGCCAGCAGCCGCGACGCGCTGTAAGCGCCCGCCGCCTCGCTGGAGAAAGCCGACCTCAGGGTCGGCTTTTTTGCGGGCGGTGGTTGCATTGCGCAACCCGGATGTCGCTGCGCTCGACCCGGGCTACGAGGTTCAAGATCATGCACCTGGCCTTATGTGGGAGCGCGCCATGCGCATCAGCTCGTAGGGTGGATAACGCGAAGCTTATCCACCAGCGATCACGCCGCGAGCGAATTGAATTGCCAGCCTCAAGGCGCTTGCGCGAAAACCCTGTCGCTCACGACTACCCTCAGGTCGCACTCGAACCCCGCCATACCCGGCGAGCCACGTAGGTTATCCACAGATGGACGCCAAGGCCCGAGCCAGGCGCGTCCGCACGTTGGAGCAATCGCGCGGAGGCCGCCATGAGCGTCACGACTTATCCACAACCGGCTACACCGGTCGACTTGCGCATCCTGCGCAAAGTGATCGCCGCTTCGGCCATCGGCAACTTCGTCGAGTGGTTCGACTTCGCGGTCTACGGCTTTCTTGCCGTGACCATCGCCTCACTGTTCTTTCCGCCAAGCAACCCGACCCTGGCCCTGCTGCAGACCTTCGCGGTGTTCGCCGTATCGTTCGCGCTGCGTCCACTGGGCGGCATCGTGTTCGGCATTCTTGGCGACCGCATTGGCCGCAAGCGCGTGCTGTCGATCACCGTATTGCTGATGGCCGGCGCCACCACCCTGATCGGTCTGCTGCCCACCTACGCCAGCATCGGCCTGGTCGCCCCGCTGCTGCTGGCCCTGGCGCGCTGCCTGCAGGGCTTCTCAGCCGGCGGTGAATACGCTGGCGCCTGCGCCTTCGTCATGGAGCACGCGCCCACCGAGCAGAAGGCGCGTTACGGCAGCTTCGTGCCGGTATCCACCTTCGCGGCGTTCGCCTGCGCTGCCGGGCTGGTGTTCGGCCTGGGTTTCTGGCTGGACGAAACACAGATGCAGGCCTGGGGCTGGCGCGTGCCCTTTCTGATTGCCGCACCACTGGGCCTGGTCGGTTTGTACATGCGCCTGCGCCTGGATGAATCGCCAGCCTTCCAGGCCCTGGCCGCGCAAGCGCACCCGGAGCACTCGCCACTGCGCGAAACCCTGCGTGAGCACGGCGCCACCGTGCTGTGCCTGTCGGCGTTCATCTCCGCCACGGCGCTGTCGTTCTACATGTTCACCACTTACCTGACCACCTACATGCAGGTGGTCGGTGGCGCGGCCAGGCCGACCGCCCTGCTCGCCAGCCTGGTGGCGCTGTTCTTCGCCGCCCTGCTGTGCCCGTTCGTGGGCCGCTACTCGGATCGCGTCGGCCGTCGGCGCACCATCCTCACCGCTGGCATCGCACTGATCGTCGCCGTCTACCCCGCCTTCACCCTGGCTGCTTCCGGTACCCTGTGGGCCTCGGCCATCGGCGCCATGCTGTTGGCCGTCGGCGCGGTGATCTGTGGTGTGGTGACCGCCGTGCTACTTTCCGAGCAGTTCCCCACCCACGTGCGCTACACCGCGTCGGCGTTCACCTACAACCTGGCCTACACGGTGTTCGGCGGCACTGCACCACTGGTCGCCACCTGGCTCATCGAAGTGACCGGCAACCGCATGTCGCCGGCCTTTTACCTGATCGCCATCGCCCTGCTGGCGCTGGCCGGCGGCCTGGCGCTGCCGGAATCGTCGAAGCGCTCGCTGGACTATCAGCCGTGAACGATCAGTACGCCACCGAGTAGCTGAGGCCGAAGGTACGACCCTGCGCCGGCAGGCTGGAGATAGCGCCGTAAGTGGCTGCCGCCTGCTGGCCGTAGACGGTCTTGTAATCGCGATCGGCCAGGTTGTAGACGCCGAAGCCGACCTCGCCGCCAAGCCAGGGCGCGTGGGCGATCAGGTCGACCACGGTGTAGCCCTGGATCTTGGTCGCCGGCGTTGCGCGAATGGTCGGGCTGATCGCGGCGGTACGGGCATCGTCGTAGGCACGGTCGCTACCGCCCACGGTCAGCGTCTGCAGACGTACGCCATAGCCGTCGGCGAAACGCCAGTCACTGTAGAGGGTGGCCTTGAGCGGCGAGACCCGGAAGGCGTTCAGTTCGCGCCAGTCGCCGGCAGCGTCCTTGTACTGGCCACGGGTGTAGGCCAGGGTGCCGCCCAGGGTCCAGCGCTCGGTGACGGGCACCTGCAGGTTGCCCTCGGCGCCCCACACGCGCTCGTCGGTGTCGGCCACCGAAACGCTGAAGTCACGGTTGAACTGCACCACCTTGTCGGAGGTGTTGTAGAACGCGGTGACCCCGGCATTCACGCCGCTGGCTTCGCCGATGCGCCAGCCCAGTTCGTAGTTGTTCACCTTGATCGAGTCGATGCTGCTGCTACCGATCACGAAGTTGGCTGGCACGTCACGCAGCATGCGCTGGGTGTCGGGCAAGCTGAAGCCCTGGGAGAAGTTGGCGAACACCTGCTGGGCATCGGTCAGCGCATACACGGCGCCGAGATTGAACAGGGTTTCGCTGTGGCGCACGTTGCCGCCCTCGAGGGTGCGCGCCTGGTAGCCAGCCACGCTGGCAGCGGTGACCGCCTCGCCATAGGGGATGGAATCGTCCACCTCGTTGCGGATGGTTTCGCGGCGCACCCCGGCCTGCAGGCTCAGGCGCTCGGTTAGCTGGTAGTCGCCCTGCAGGAACAGGCCGGTCTTGCTCACCTCGACATCCGGGCCCATGGAGGAGCGATAGGTCTCCCGGTAATTCAGGCCATTGCTGGCGAAAAAGCGATTGAAGTCGTAGAACTGGCCGTCCTGACGATCCTGCTCACGCTCGTGATCGAGGCCGTAGGTCAATTGCAGGTCGCGCCCGCCCAGGGTGAAGCCCTTCTGCAACGCGGTGCGCAGGCCCCACACGTCGATATCGGTGCTTGATTGCAGCACCACGTTGGCCACGCCACCGGGCAGCGCGGCGTTCGCTGCACGACTGGCAAAGGGGAACCAGCGCGACTTCTCCTTGCGGTAGTAAACCTCGACCGCCAGTTGCTGGCCGCCAAACAGGTCGCGGTTGAGGTATTGCAGGTTGGCGCCGTAATGGCGGGTGCGTGGCTGGTCATCGAGCTGCAGGCCGTCCACCGCTTCATGGCTGGGCTGGTAGTTGGGCACCAGCAAGGCCGACAGGTTGGGGCCGTAGTCCGGGCCGTAGTCGCTGTCCTGTTCGTCGTCGTAATAGCGCACGCCGCCGCTCAGTTGCTGGTCATCGTCGAGATGCCAGGTCAGGCGGCCGTTGAAGTCGACGCTGGTGGTGTCCTGGCGGTCGGTCTGGGCGATTTCCGGGCCGACACGATCACCATGGGCGTCGCGGATCTCGCCCTGCTTGGTGTAGCCCAACCCCGCGAAACCACTGACCGCGCCCTGATGGAAGGCGGCAGTCTGCGAAGCCTCGTAGGCCATGGCGTCACGGGCGGCGCGACCCGGGGTGCGCAGGCCGATACGGCTGCTGAAGTCGCTGGTTTCGTCGTCGGCGTTGCGGGTGATGATGTTGATCAGGCCGCCGGTGGCACCAGCGCCATAGATGCTGGTGGCACCGGAGATCACCTCGATGCGCTCGATCATCGCCGGGCTGACGCTATTGAGCTGGCGCGAACCGTCACGGGAGCCGGTCAGCGGTACACCGTCGATCATCACCTGTACGGTACGCCCACGCATGGTCATGCCGTAACTGCTGGTGGTGCCGCTGCTCGGCGCCAGCGACGGCACCAACTGGCCGAGGATATCGGCGGTGGAACGGCCAGCCGCCGCTTGCTCGGCGATCTGCTCACGTTCGATGCCGTAAACCGTGCCGGCGATCTCGGCAATGCGCTTGGCCGAACGCGTGGCCGTCACCACCATCGGCTCCAGCTCCCGGGCCTGGCTGCCGCCAACTCCCGGGCTCTCACCACTCTGCGCGAACACCTGGGCACTGACCGCCAGACTCAAAAGCGTGACCTGCATGGATGCCGAAAGATGCCGCATGATGTTCCCCTGTGGATAAGTTACGAAGCGAAGCCGGAAGAGAGTTTTTTGATGAGCGGTTTACAGACCAGCACGCTGAGCACCGACAGCCCCCCCAGCAGCAGGTAATAGCTTGCGTAGCCCAGCCCCTTGGCCAGGAACCCGGACAGCGAGCCGCCGATGAAGAACACCAGCAACTCGAAGCACACCAGCACGGTGAAGTCGGTACCGGCCTGTTGACGCGAACACAGACGCATGAACAGTGCATAGAGGCTGGTCATCGCCATGTAGCGCAGTGCCAGGGTCGCCAACACCACCAGGCCGAGCCAGGGCGTCGAGGTGGCCGCCAGGCCGCTGGCCAGCAATGCGGCGAGCAGCAGGTAGATGCCGCTGCGCCACCAGCCGGCGCGAATCAGCAACACCTCGGGCGCCTGGGTCTTCAGCGCCCTGGCGGTCAGCACCGCCGCCAACAGGCCGATGCTGGCACCGGCTACCGACATCAGCACGCCGATCTGTGCCAGCGACCACTGCTGGTCCACCAGCAGTGGCGTGAGCATGGCCATGGCCGGCGCCTCGACCGCCCGGTAGAGCAGGATCAACAACAGCGCCCAGCGCATTTCCGGGCGTCGCAACGTGTGAATGAAACTGGGGCGCTCGGCGGCCTGCGAATGACGTTCTTCGACGCGTGCCACTGCCAACATGGGCAGTGCGGCCAGCGCTGCCAGAGTCAACAACGCGGTCTGCCAGCCAGCGGCCTGATACAGCCAGAGCACGCCGGCACCGCCGAGCATGCTGCCCAGAGCCACGCCCATACTCTGCGCCATGCTTCCCAAGCGGTGTTCCTCGGTCGCCAGCGACTCGACCGTATAGCCGTCGATGGCGATGTCCTGAGTCGCGGCGAAAGTAGATATCCACAGGCCGATCAGCACGAACAGCAACAGGCCATGCTCGAGCCCGCTCACCGCCAGGGCCAGCAGGCCGGCCACCAGGGCTGCCTGGGTCAGCCACAGCCAGCTGCGGCGCCGGCCGAGTGCATGCAGGTAGTAGCGGTCGACCAGCGGCGCCCAGAGAAACTTGAACGCCCAGGGGATGTACAGCAGGGCGAGCATGCCGATCCAGCGCAGATCGACGCCCTGGCTGCGCAGGATGGCTGGCAGCGCCACGTTGAAGAAATACAGCGGTAACGCGTGAGCCAGGTAGAGCACGACGATGACCGCCAGGCTCAGCCGCGTTACCGGCGTGAAGTCATTGGGCTGTTGCATCGCTCACCATGCGCTCGGCGATCCATTGAAAACCCTGCTCACGTTCCAGGGTCACGAAATAAGGCACTCCCCAGGCGGCGTGCAGCGCCGGCGCATCCAGGCGCTGGCGCTCTTCGGCATCGGCGGCGATACGCACCAGGCCACGGCAGCAGGTCTGGAAATTCGCCTTGTGGCGTTTGTACCAGACGCCCTGCACGGCGCGATAACCCTCGGCCAGACTGGCACCGGCCTGGGTGCTTGAGATGAAGTAGAACGGCTGACGGCGATCAATCAGGCGCTCGATATGCGCCAACCAATCGCGAATGTCGTCGAGGCTGACGTCGTCTGCGAAGACGGCCTCGACCACGGCCGTTTCCGTAATGAACAAACCCATTGCCGCAGTATTCCTCTGAGCGATCCTGATGCAGCCCAGGAGACTGCAAATACATTGCACATGAGAATAATTCCGAACAAGCTTGCCCGCTTAGGTGAAAACAAGGAAAACTTAGCCGCAAGCAAACTTCCATCGGAGCCCGCCATGACGGTCTTCACCTGTGGTCAGCTCAGCGACGTGGCCCATACGCTGGGCGGTAACCTGCATTTTCAGCGCGAGCTACCGGGCGAGCAGCCGGTGCTCGATGGCGAACAACAGGTGCAAGTACTGAGCGATGGCCTGGTGCTGTACTTCAGCCAGAGCCGCGACCTGGTCGACGCCAGCAGCGACAACCGCTTGGCACCGGGGATCACTGCGGCCTTCCTGCTCGGCGGCGAGGCCGAGGTCAGCCTGCCGCGCCAGCGCCTGCACTTCGACGCCCGCCCTGGCGGCCAGCGCGCCATGCTGGTCAACCTCACCGCTGCCGACCAGTTTCAGCGCCACTGGCAAAGCGAGCGTCAGGAAACCAAGGTGTGCCTGAGCATCAGCCCCGACTGGCTGCAGCACTTCGCCCTCGGCAGCCAGTTGCGCAGTGACAACCTGCTGCGATTCAGCCGTAGCCACTGGCAAAGCCTGCTCTGGCAACCGTCTGTGGATATCTTGCAGCGTGCCCACCAGTTGCTCGAACGTGACGCCGGCTTGCCGCCGCTGCTGCAGCGCCTGCAACGGGAAAGCTTCGCCCTCGACCTGGCCAGCGACATCCTGCGCGGTATAGATACGCCGCCGGAGAAACGCCTCGGCAGCCACCTCGAACGCTGCCTGCTGCGCCTCAGGGATTGGCTCGACAGTGGCGAAGCGAACGACCTCAGCATCGCCGAGATGGCCCGCCAGCTGGGTACCAACCCGGTCGATCTGCAGAACGCCTTCCGCAGCCGCAACGGCATCACCATTGCCGCTTATCTGCGCAAACGCCGTCTGGAACAGGCTTATCACGCCATCTGCCAGCAATCACTGTCGATCGAAGACGCTGCCAGCCTGGCCGGTTATGAACACCTGAGCAGCTTCAGCGCCGCCTTCAAGCGCCAGTACGGGTTTCCCCCCTCGCAAGCCAGGCACTGAGCGGGTGCGGGGCGGCAAGAGGACGTTATGATGGAGCCCCCTCGTTCCAATGGGTGCCCCCATGCGACTCGATCCCGCACATGAACCCGACGGCCACCTGCTCGGCCAATGCTTCCGGCTACACCAGCCGACCTCGCTGCAAGAGCTGCTGAGCGCCTATGACGATGTGCCCGACGGGCATCGCCATCTGTTCACGCTGGACGATCTGGGCCAAGCACTCTACACCGCGATGCATGCGAGCCACCGCCATGATCTGGACAGCGGCGACTGGCTGCAGGAGGCGGGGATCGCCGCGAGCTGGCTGGAAGATGGCTATCCACGCGACGACCTGTCGCTGCAGCAGCGCCTGCATATTCGCCGCATCGGCTTCGGACGGGCCCTGGAGGGAGTCTCCTTCGACGACCTGTTCGCCAAGGATCTGCGTCTGGACGACGACAGCCTCGCCGATCTGGTGGCTGCCAATACCGATCTGCTCGCCGTGCTCGACGATGAATGCTATCTGCTGCGCATTCCCGTACAGCGCGCCTGCGAAGCGATTTACGGCTTCGCCAATGGCTACTTTTCCAGCGACCTGTCGCCTCAGGAGAACTTCCGCCTGGCCGAGCATCTGGAACACCACTACGGCTACGCCCTGTTCGGCATCGGCGCCAGCCTCGTCGCCTTCCGTCGCTCACGAGCGCTTGATGAGCACCAGACCGCCAGCCTGCTCGACCTGTTGAACCGCCTGTATGCCCGCGAGGATAACGGGGCTCAGGTTCGGGCACTGTTCGCGAACAGCATCGCAAACCGCGAGCTGCTGGTGCTGCGCTATACCGAATGACCGGGTGAAATCAGATCGGCAGCAGATCCGTTCCGGCATCTGCGCTCGGCTCATCACGGTTGCCCGACTACATGGCCAGCAAGCGCGCCAGCGTCGTATCGACCTCCACGAAGTCCGGACGAGCGCCGACCTGTGGCTGCTGGCAGCGCCGCACCAGCTCGGCCAACCGAGCCGTATGCTCAGCCGGCACGTCGCAGCGCTGCAGCAGTTCCTCGAGCAGAATGCCGAACGCACGCACCTCGATGCGCTGCAGCAAGGCCCGTTGCGCGGGTGCGGCGGCAGGCAGCAAAGACGCCGCGCCGAAGTCACCGAGCAACGCGTTGCCGGCCTCGTTGATCAGGATGTTATGGCCGTAGAGATCGCCATGGGTGACGCCGCGCTCGTGCAGGTGACGCAGCGCCGAGGCGATGCCACCCGCAGTTCGCAGCGCCTTCGCGAAAGGCGCGCGCCAGTCGCTCGGATAGACATCGCGGCTGCAACTTTCCAGGCTCGGCGGCCCGGCGAGGATGCTGAAACGCGGCTCGACCAGGCTCAGCAACAAGCCCTGCTCGCCTTGCGGATGGTCGACGACGCGGCCAATCGCGCCGATCAGATTGGCATGCTGGCCGACCGTGAGGCATGCGGCCATTTCGCTCTGCGGCGTACCATCGCTGGTCATCTGTCCCTTGAACAGTTTCAGGGCCACGGCCTGGCGCTGGCCATCGGGCCGCTGCCAGTCGGCGCGGTGGATGATGCCCGATGCGCCCTGGCCCAGTACCTCGCCCAGTTGCAAGTCGGCCCAACGCACATCGGGCGCGTGGGACTCGACGGCGCCCGCTTCTTCGAAGGGGTTTGCGGCATGGGCCAGCCAGGCCAGGCTGGGCAGTTGCAGCAGGAAATCCGGCAAGGTGGGCAGTTGGTTGGCGGCGATGCGCAGCAGCTCCAGCTTGTGCAGCCGCGCCAAACTCGCTGGGATTTCACGCAGGCGGTTACCAGCCAACATCAGCTTCTGCAGCTCGCTGCAGTCGCCCAGCTCGGCAGGCAGGGTTTCCAGGCAGTTGTCGGTAAGAATCAGCCAGCGCAGACGCGGCGGCAGCGCCCTGGCGGACAGCTCGCGAATACGGTTGGACTTGAAGCCGACCATACGCAGCGACGGGCAGCGCCCCACGGATTCGGGCACATGCTCGAAGCGGTTGTTCGAGCAAAACAGCACCTGCAGGCGATGCAGCCGGTGCAGATCCTCAGGCAGATCGCTGAGCTGGTTATCGCTCAGGTTGAGCACTTCCAGGCTGTCGGCCAGGGTGAATATTTCCTCGGGAAAGTGCGTGAGCGACGCGGACAGATCGAGGCGGCTGATGCCCTTGAGCTGGCCGGAACGCAATTGGTCGAGGGTGTGCATCGAGGAGCGGCCTGGTTGCGGAGTTGGCGCGACAGTCTACGGCAACGCCAGGTGGCCAAGGAAACGCTCAGAGCCGTGGCAGCTGGGGCAGCGACTCGATATGGCAGTAATCCGCACCCAGCTCACCCGCCAGTTGCAAGGCGCGCCCCAGACGGATCGGCGCGCACTCGATATCCACCAGAGTGGCCGGGCATGGGCTGGGCGCCAGCGCCGGCCATTCGCGCAAACGCCCGTCGGTAACCACCAGCAAGCGTTGCGCCTCGCCGGGCTTGAGGCGTTGGCGGCGCTGCAGCCAGTCGTGGGCCTGCTGCAGGGCCGGGATCAGCGGGCTGCCACCGCCTGCGCCGAGGTCACCCAACCAGCCTTGCAAGGCGCCGGAGGCTTTCTGACCCTGCCAGTGCCATTTCGGCTGTGCGCCGTGGGCGTCGAGCACGGCGATGCGGGAACGCTCCCGGTAGGCCCGCTCGAACAGCTCGGCGAGCAGGCCCTTGGCCTTGCTCAGGGCGCCATGGCGGCGGGTGGAGGCCGAGGCATCGACGACGATCAGCCACAGCTGCGAGGGGGCGTTGCTGCGCGGGCGGCATTGCAGGTCGGCACGACGCCTGGGCTTGCCTTGCAGCAAGGTGGCGAGCCAGTCGATGGCGCCGCTGTCGCCGCGCCGCTTGGCACCGCTGCGCCCGCCTGCCTGTTTGCCTGGTGTCGGTCTGGCATCCGTCCCCGCCTTGGCACGCGGGGGAATGCCTAGGGCTTTTTTGCCCAGCGCGGCGGCTCGCGGCGCTCGCCGGTGCGTTGCGCCTGCGCGGGCAGCTCACCCCACTGCCCTTCGCCTGCAGTGGGTTGCTCGCTTGGCGCCTGGGGTGGCGGGCCGGCTGGCGGTTGCGCCTGCTGTTGCGGCGGCGTGTGGCGACGACGGTGGCGCAACACGAAATCGGCCACGGCCTCGATATCCTCCTCGCTGATGGCGTCGGCACCGCGCCAGGCCGCATGGGCGCGGGCGGCACGCAGCCAGACCAGGTCGGCACGCAGGCCATCGACGCCGGCGGCGAAGCAGCGCTCGGTAATGGCGTCGAGCGCCCTGTCATCGAGGGCGATGCTCGCCACGCGCGCGCGCGCCTGCCCGCAACGCGCGGCCAGTGCCTGCTGCTGTTCGGCCCACTTGGCAATGAACGCCTGGGGGTCGGCATCGAAGGCCAGACGACGGCGGACGATCTCAGCGCGCGCGCCCGGCTGCGGCTGGCCATCCAGGGCCAGGTTGAGGCCGAAGCGGTCGAGCAGTTGCGGGCGCAGCTCGCCTTCTTCGGCGTTCATGGTGCCAATCAGGACGAAGCGCGCATCGTGGCGGTGGGAAATGCCGTCACGCTCGACATGGTTGACGCCGCTGGCTGCGGCGTCGAGCAGCAGGTCGACCAGATGATCGGGCAGCAGGTTGACCTCATCGACGTACAGCACGCCGCCATCGGCCTTGCTCAGCAAGCCCGGCGAGAACTGCGCGCGGCTTTCGCCCAGGGCCGCGTCCAGATCGAGGGTACCGACGATGCGCTCTTCACTGGCGCCCAGCGGCAGGGTGACGAACACCCCGCTTTCCAGCAGCGCGGCCAGGCCGCGGGCCAGGGTCGACTTGGCCATGCCCCGCGGGCCTTCGATCAGCACGCCACCGATCGCCGGATCGACCGCCACCAGGCACAGCGCCAATTTCAGGGAGTCGGCGCCGACCACGGCGGCGAGGGGAAAATGGACGGTGTCGGTCATGGGGCGATCCGGGCTGGGCAAAGGCGGCATTGTAGCAGCGAGCGGTCGTGCGCAGCCCCGCTCGTCTGCTAAGGTCGCTGGTTTGGCACCCTAGGGTCTGTTGGCGTTTCACGCACGGCCGCGTTGAAACGTCAACAGACCCTAACCATCAGGGAGATTTCGATGCGCCTGTGCATTTTCTGTGGCTCCAACGCGGGCTCCAATCCTGTTTACCTCGAGGCCGCCACGCGCCTCGGCAAAACCCTCGCCGAGGCCGGCATCGGCCTGGTGTACGGCGGCGCGTCCGTCGGCCTGATGGGCGCCGTGGCCAACGCCGCGCTCGAAGCCGGTGGCGAAGTGATCGGGGTGATCCCGCGCTCGCTGTGGGAGAAGGAGGTCGCCCACACCGGCCTCGACGACCTGCGCATCGTCGATTCCATGCACCAGCGCAAGGCGCTGATGGCCGAGCTTTCGGACGGCTTCATCGCCCTGCCCGGCGGCGTCGGCACCCTGGAAGAACTCTTCGAGGTATGGACCTGGGCGCAGCTGGGCCATCATCAGAAGCCCTGCTCGCTGCTCAATATCAACGGTTACTACGACCGCCTTGCCGCATTCCTCGATCACATGGTCGACGAAGCCTTCGTCAAGGCGCCGCACCGCAAGATGCTGATCGTCGAGCAGGATATCGACGCGCTGCTGGCGGCGATCGATGGTTATGAAGCGCCGCAGGTGGGTAAATGGATCGGTCGCAAGGAGACCTGATGAACGCGCAACCACGATTGGGCTGCGGCGCCGCCATCGTGCAGGGCGACCGTCTGCTGTTGGTGCGCCGCCTGCGTGAGCCGGAAGCCGGCTGCTGGGGGCTGCCCGGCGGCAAGGTGGACTGGCTGGAGCCGGTCGAGCAGGCGGTGCGCCGCGAAATCGAGGAAGAGCTGGCCATCCGCCTGACGTCGCTGTGCCTGCTCTGCGTGGTCGATCAGATCGACGCGCAGCGCGGCGAACACTGGTTGGCACCGGTCTACCTGGCCGATCCCTTCGACGGTGAAGTGCGCAACGTCGAGCCCGAGAAACACAGCGATATCGGCTGGTTCGCCCTCGATGGCCTGCCAGAGCCTCTGACCGTGGCGACGCGCAAGGCAGCGTGCGCGCTCAACGAGCGGCGCTTGCAATCGACCACCGCGATGAATTAACGTCGAGCCCATTCAACGGAGCCGCACATGTCCACATCCCCGATCCTGAACGCCACTCGCCTCGATGCAGCCTGCATCGTGATCGCGCGTGCCCAGGCATCCGTGGTCGCCGCCGTCTCGTATTTTTATGGGTATTGGTTTAGCCACAGGCGCGCCTGATACCCCACAGGCGCCCTAGCAACTCAGGGTCGCCACCAGACAGTTTCTCGAAACCCCCGGTCGGCCTCCCGACCGGGGGTTTTGTTTTTTCCGGCACACAGATTTTCCTACGAGGATTGCACCATGACCGCATACACCGCCTACCAAACCTATTACCGCTACAGCTGGCGATTTACCGGCGCTCACGCCGCTCAACCACTCAATCGAACATCCCATCGAGCCCGATAGTGCGCCGCGCGCGGTAACGTCCGCGCCGGCCGAGGAAATCACCATGTCCGTAGCCGTCAATTCCCGCTCCACCGCCAAAGCCGCCGACCTGCATCTGGTCGCCGCCCCGAGCCGTCGCCACACCTCGCCTCTGCCCAGCGCCGCCCAGTTGCGCGAAGAGCTGCCACTCTCGACCGCCCTCGCCCGCCAGGTGCAGCAGCAACGCCAGTCGATCCGCGCCATTCTCGATGGCCATGACCCGCGCCTGCTGGTGGTGGTCGGCCCCTGCTCCCTGCACGACGATGCCGCCGTACTCGAATACGCCGAGCGCCTGGCCGCACTGAGCCAGCGGGTGGGCGATCGCCTGCTGCTGGTGATGCGCGCCTACGTCGAGAAGCCGCGCACCACGGTGGGCTGGAAGGGCCTGGTCTACGATCCGGCGCTGGATGGCAGTGGCGACATGGCCGAAGGCCTGCGTCGTTCGCGCAAATTGATGCTCAAGTTGCTGGAGCTGGGCCTGCCGTTGGCCAGCGAGATCCTCCAGCCGCTGGTGGCCGGCTACTTCGACGACCTGCTCGGCTGGGCGGCCATCGGCGCACGCACCAGCGAGTCCCAGGTGCATCGCGAGCTGGTCAGCGGCCTGGAGATGCCGGTGGGCTTCAAGAACGGCACCGACGGCAGCCTTGGCATCGCCTGCGATGCCATGCGCTCGGCGGCCCACGCTCACCAGCACTTCGGCGTCGATCCGCAGGGTCGCCCGGTCCTGGTGCACACCCAAGGCAACCCGGACACCCACCTGGTGCTGCGCGGCGGCCACGGCGCGCCGAACTACGACGCCGCCAGCGTCGCCAACGCGCGGGCCGAGCTGGAGCGCCAGGGTATCGCGCCGAGGATCATGGTCGACTGCAGCCACGCCAACAGCGGCAAGAACCCGCTGCGCCAGCCCCAGGTACTCAGCGACGTCCTCGACCAGCGCCTGGCCGGCGATGGCGCGCTGCGCGCGGTGATGATCGAGAGCCACCTGCTCGACGGCGCCCAGAGCCTGGGCGGCGAACTGCGCTACGGCGTGTCGATCACCGACGGCTGCCTCGGCTGGGCCGGCACCGAACGCATGCTGATCGACGCCGCCATCCGCATGCGCCACCTGGTCTGACCTCGTAGCCGGCGTTGAGCGCAACAATACCCAGGGCATGCATACCGGGTGTCGCTACGCTCGACCCGAGCTACGACAGCTCACGGATCATGCCCGCTCGTACCGCCAGCCCTGGGCCGTCCATTCCAGGCGGTCGGTGATCGCCAGGGCGTCGACGAAGGCGGCGTCATGGGACACCAGAATCAGCGCCCCGCGGTAGTCGCGCAGCAGGGTTTCGACGGCCAGCAGCGAGTCGAGGTCAATGTGGTTGTCGGGCTCGTCGAGCAGCAGCAGGGGCGCTGCCGATTCCCCGTCTATCACCCCGGCAAGCGCCAGCTTGAGGCGCTCACCGCCGCTGAGCTGGCGGCACGGCAGCACGGCACGCTGGGCATCGAGCCCCAGGTGAACCAGTCGCGTACGGGCGAGCGCCTCGGGCAGCCCGGGGCTGCAGCGACGCAGGTGATCCAGCGCCGTATCATCGCCCGGCAGGCAGGAAAGCTGCTGATCCAGATAGGCCAGCGGCACCTCGACCCGACACTCGCCGGCAACGGCGGCCAGCCGCCCGGCAAACATCGCGAGCAGGCTCGACTTGCCACAACCGTTGGGCCCGCTGATGGCCAACCGGCGCGGGCCGAACAGTTCGATGTCTGGCAAGACGGCCCCTGAGTAGGGCGCCCGCACGCCGCGCAGGCTGAGCACCCGCTTGCCTTCGGCCAGGCCGCCAGCCTTGCCGTGCAGCTGGATGGCCTGGCCTTCGTGCACCCGCTGCGCCGCATCGCGCACGGCACTGTCGAGGTCGCGGCTGACCGCTTGCAGGCGCTGCTGCAACCGGCCGGCGCTGGCCTCGCTGCGGCCCTTCTGGCGATCCAGCAGAATCTGCGCCTGATTGGCGTGCCGTGCATCTCGGTTTGCGCTGGCGGTGCGACGCTGCTGGCGTTGCTGCTGGGCCTGCAGTTCACGCTCGCCGCGTTTGCGTTCGCTACGAGCATGCGCCAGTGCCTGCTGGGCGGCGTGCTCCTCGCGTTGTCGCGCTTCGCGGTAAAAACCGTAGTTGCCGCCGTAAGCGCGCAGCCCGAGAGGCGACAGCTCGACGATGCGCTGCATGCCCTCCAGCAGTTCGCGATCATGGCTGATCACCACCAGCCCACCCGGCCACTGCTGCAGACGCCGATAGAGGCGCAGCCGGCTGGCGCGATCCAGGTGGTTGCTGGGTTCGTCGAGAACCAGCAGGTCGGCATCGCCCAGAAACGTGCCGAGCAGCGCCACCCGCGTACGCTCACCACCGCTGAGCTGGGCGGCCGGGCCATGCAGCGCGAGATGCGCCAAGCCGTCGTCCTGCAGCGCCAGATGCAAGCGCTCGGCGATGTCCCAGCGGCCTTCGAGCAGCTCGATATCGTTCGCTCCCATGCGCCCGTCGGTCACCCGACACAGCGCATCGTAAGGTGCCGCGAAGCCCATCAGGTCGACGACGCGGGTGGCGTCGTCCACGTCGATAGCCTGGGGCAGATAGGCAACCCGAGCCTGCCGCACGATGTGCCCGGCGCTTGGCGGCAAGAGGCCTGCGAGCAGCCGGCCGAGCACGCTCTTGCCGGCACCGTTGCGCCCCACCAGGCCGGTGTGGCGGGCATCGAAGGTTTCGCTCAGCTCATCGAACAATGGCTGGCCATCGGGGAAATGAAAGGACACGCGCTCGAGCGCGATAACAGGCGAGTTCGTCATGAATGACTCCAGGCAATGCCGTGAAAACGCGCGGCACAAGGCCTCGGCGGACGATCACAGGTCGTGCGAACACGACGGCATTACTGGCGCATTGGACGAAACTCCGGCGGGGAATGGACGGTTAGGCTAAACCCAAGGACAGGCCGGGGCAACCGAGGCGACCTGTAAAAACCGAAAAGGCGCTGAAGGCAGCTTCAAGGCAGGAGCAGACACTCAAACCAACCTGTGGGAGCCCCGACCTCGGGGCGAAACGATTGCAGCCTGACTGCCTATTTTCGGCGGTGCCTGAGCGATTCGCCGCGAGGTCACGGCTCCCACAATGGATCGGATAACGGCCGCTACCGCCACTTTCCGATCACCGCGCCAACAGTCCTCAGCTTTCTTCGCTATCGAGCAGCAGGTTTTCCAAGGCTTCGCGGTACTCGCCCGGCTCCTGCCACAGGCCACGCTGCTGGGCTTCGAGCAGGCGCTCGATGATGTCCTGCAGGGCGCCGGGGTTATGCGCCTGGATGAAGTCGCGGGTGCCCTTGTCCATCAGGTAGGCGTCGGTGAGCAGGGCGTACTGGTGGTCGTCGACCAGCTCGCTGGTGGCGTCGAAGGCGAACAGGTAGTCGATGGTCGCGGCCAGTTCGAAGGCGCCCTTGTAGCCGTGGCGCTTCATGCCCTCTATCCACTTCGGGTTGGCCGCACGGGCGCGTACCACGCGGGCCAGTTCCTGCTTGAGGGTACGGATGCGCGGCGTGTCGGGCTGGCTGTTGTCGCCGAAGTAGCTAGCCGCCTTGCCCCCGCGCAAGGTTTCCACTGCCGCCAGCATGCCACCCTGGAACTGGTAGTAATCGTTGGAATCGAGGATATCGTGCTCGCGATTGTCCTGGTTGTGCAGCACCGCCTGCATGCGCTCCAGGCGCTCAGCGAACTGCTCGCGAGCCGGTGCGCCCTCGACGCCCTTGCCGTAGGCGTAGCCGCCCCAGTTCAGGTACACCTCGGCAAGATCCGCACGGTTCTCCCACAGGCGTTCTTCGATAGCGTTCTGCACGCCAGCCCCGTAGGCACCTGGCTTGGAGCCGAAAATCCGCCAGCCAGCCTGGCGCCGCGCCTGGTGTTCGTCCAACCCACCGTCCTGCAGTGCCAGGGCTTCTTCCCAGACACGGGCGGACAGCGGGTTCATGTCCGGTGCTTCGTCGAGGTCGGCAACCGCCTGCACGGCGTCATCGAACAGGCGGATCAGATTGGCGAAGGCATCGCGGAAAAAGCCGGACACCCGCAGGGTCACATCCACCCGTGGGCGACCGAGCTGCTCCAGTGGCAGCACCTCGAAACGCTCGACCCGCTGGCTACCGGCCTGCCACACCGGGCGCACGCCCATCAGCGCCATGGCCTGGGCGATATCGTCGCCGCCGGTGCGCATGGTTGCGGTGCCCCACACCGACAGGCCGAGCTGGCGCAGGTGGTCGCCTTCGTCCTGCAGGTGGCGTTCGAGCAGGCGGTCGGCGGCCTGCACACCAAGGCGCCAGGCGGTGGGCGTGGGCAGGTTGCGCACGTCCACGGAGTAGAAGTTGCGCCCGGTCGGCAACACGTCGAGCCGCCCCCGGCTCGGCGCGCCACTGGGGCCGGACGGCACGAAACGGCCTTCGAGCGCGCTGAACAGGCCATGCATCTCGGCGTCACCACAGGCGTCCAGCAGCGGAGCGATATGGCCGTGCAGACCGTGCAGCACGAGTTCGCTGAGCGGGCCGACCGACCCGGCCCCTTCGATCAACCGCAACCCGAGCAGCTCAAGGCGCTCGCGGGTGTCGCCCACCGTGCGCCAGGGCTCGTCGCTCAGGCTCGCAAGGAGCTCCGGCCGCGGTCCGGCCCAAGATGCCGCCATATCGCAATCGAGCGGATCGAAATCGAGTGCCAGGTCGCTGGCCAAGGCGCGCAGCAGGCTGGCATTACCGCCCTGCCCGTCGCCACGTGGGATGCGCAGCAGCGCCAGCAGCGTGTCGCGGCGCAACGTGCCGGCTGGCGACTCGCCGAATACATGCAGGCCGTCACGAATCTGCGATTCCTTGAGGTCGCACAGGTAGGCGTCGAGCTGCGGCAACCAGCTGGCAGGGTCGTCATTGAGCTGCAGGCCCAGTTCACGATCGAGGCTGGCCTCGCGCACCTTCTGCAGAATCTCGCCACGCAGCTCGCTGGCGCGGCGCAGGTCGAGCTGGCTCGCGTCGTAATACTCGTCGGCCAGGCGCTCCAGATCGCGCAGCGGACCGTAGCTTTCGGCGCGGGTCAGCGGCGGCATCAGGTGGTCGATGATCACCGCCTGGGTGCGGCGCTTGGCCTGGGCGCCTTCGCCGGGGTCGTTGACGATGAACGGGTAGATGTTCGGCAGCGCGCCGAGAATCGCCGTTGGCCAGCAGCTTTCGGAAAGCCCAACGCTCTTGCCCGGCAGCCACTCCAGGTTGCCGTGCTTGCCGACGTGGATCACCGCGTTGGCCGCGTATACGTGGCGCATCCAGAAATAGAAGGCCAGGTAGCCGTGTGGCGGCACCAGGTCAGGGTCGTGGTAGACCGCCGCGGCATCGACCTGATAACCCCGTGCCGGCTGGATGCCGACGAAGGTCAGGCCAAAGCGCAGGCCGGCGATCATCAGCCGCCCCTCACGGAACATCGGGTCGCTTTCCGGCGAGCCCCAGCGCTCCAGTACCGCCTGGCGATTGGCCTCGGGCAGGGCCGCGAAGCAGCGCTGGTAGTCGTCCAGCGCCAGGCTCTGGGCGCAAGGCCGCAGGTCGAGATTGTCGAGGTCGTTGGTCACGCCGCCGAGCAGTTGGTGGATCAGCGCTGTGCCGCTGTCCGGTAGGCCCTCGACCGGATAGCCCTGGCTTTTCAAGGCTCGCAGGATATTCAGCGCCGCTGCCGGCGTATCCAGGCCGACCCCGTTGCCGATGCGGCCGTCGCGGGTCGGGTAGTTGGCGAGCACCAGGGCAACGCGCTTATCCACAGCCGGCAGTCGCTGCAGGTCGGCCTGACGACGCGCCAGTTCGGCGACGAAATCCATGCCCGGCAGGTGCGCGCGGTAACAGACCACATCGCTCTGGCTGCGCTCGCTGCGCCAGGCCAGGCCCTTGAAGCTGATCGGCCGGGTGATCAGGCGGCCATCCAGCTCCGGCAGCGCGATATGCATGGCCAGGTCCCGAGGGCCGAGGCCTTGAGCGTTGCCTTGCCACTGCTCTTCGCTGTCCAGGGCGCAAAGCGCCTGCAGCACCGGCACGTCGCGGCGGAACGGCCGTGCCTGGGGCGACTCCGGGTTGGACTGGGCGAAACCGGTGGTGTTGATGATCACGCTGGTGCCCGCTTCGTCGAGCCAATCCTCGACCTGCGCCAGGCAGGCTGCCTCCTTGAGGCTGGCCACCGCAATGGGTAACGGGTTGAGGCCCTGAGCCTGCAGGCGCTGGCAGAAGGAGTCGACGAAGGCGGTATTGGCCGCCTGCACATGGGTGCGATAGAACAGCAAGGCGGCAACCGGTGCGTCCGCTTGCCAGTCGCCGCGCCAGTCCTGCAGCGAGGCGTTGCCGATACGCGGGTGATAGAGGCCGACCCGCGGCAGCGCCTGCGGCGGCTGCCAACCGTAGTCACGGCCCAGGTAATGATCGGCGATGCACTGGAAGAACTGCCGCGCGTTATCCACACCACCCTGACGCAGGTACTGCCAGAGCCGCTCGGCATCCTCGGCGGCCACGTTGCCCAACCCGGTCAGCTCGGGATCGGGGCTGTCGTCGCCAGGCACCAGAATCAGCGTCTTGCCCTGCCCCGCCAGTTCCACCAGGCGCTGAATGCCGTAGCGCCAGTAGCTGACGCCGCCGTGCACGGAAATCAGGATGACCTTGGCGTGCCTGAGCACCTGCTCGACGTAGAAATCCACCGAGGCGTTGTTGCTCAGCTGCGCCGGGCTGGCCAAGCGCAGGCTGGGGTAATCCTCGGGCAGGTGCCGGGCAACCTCGGCCAACAGCGACAGGTGCGAATCACCGGTGCACAGCACCACCAGCTCGGCGGGCGTCTGGCCGAGGTCGGCGATGCTGTCGGCCGGCAGCGACTGGCCGGGCTGGGTACGCAGCAGGTGCATGACGGGCGCCGGTTACGCCAGCGCCGCGTTCAGCTCGGCGGCGATGGCGGTGTGATCCAGCGCCTGGCCGATCACGATCAGGCGGGTCACCCGTGCTTCGTCAGGCTTCCATGCACGGTCGAAATGTTTGTCGAACCGCTGGCCGACGCCTTGCAGCAGCAGGCGCATGGGTTTGTTCGGCACGGCAACGAAGCCTTTCACGCGCAGAATGCCGTGTTTGCCGACCACATCCTTCAGCGCAGCGAGTAGTCGCGCCTCGTCCGCTTCCGGTAGTTCCACGTGGAACGAGTCGAATTCGTCGTGATCGTGATCGTCGTCTTCATCGTCGTGGTGAGTGCGGCGGCCCTCGATATGCAGCTCGGTCTCGCTGTTCAGGCCCAGCAACACATTGAGTGGCAGCGAGCCGCCATGAGCCTCGACCACCTTCACCGCCGGCGGCAGCTCCTCGGCCACTTCGGCGCGCACGGCGGCCAACGCGTCGGCATCGAGCAGGTCGGCCTTGTTGAGGATCACCAGGTCGGCGCTGGCCAGTTGGTCGGCGAACAGCTCGTGCAGCGGCGACTCATGGTCGAGATTAGGGTCGAGCTTGCGTTGGGCATCGACCTGATCCGGGAAGGCGGCGAAGGTGCCGGCTGCAACGGCCGGGCTGTCGACCACGGTGATCACCGCATCGACGGTGCAGGCGTTGCGAATTTCCGGCCAGTTGAAGGCCTGCACCAGTGGTTTGGGCAGGGCCAGGCCGCTGGTTTCGATGAGGATATGGTCGAGGTCGCCGCGGCGCTCCACCAGCTCGCGCATCACCGGAAAGAACTCTTCCTGCACGGTGCAGCACAGGCAACCGTTGGCCAGCTCGAACACGCGACCGTTGGCTTCTTCCTCGGTACAGCCGATGGAGCACTGCTTGAGGATCTCGCCGTCGATACCCAGCTCGCCGAATTCATTGACGATCACCGCGATGCGCCGGCCCTCGGCGTTTTCCAGCATGTGGCGCAGCAAGGTGGTCTTACCGGCACCGAGAAAACCGGTGACGATGGTGACGGGAAGTTTGGCGAGCGTTTTCATGGAAGCCCCTGGCGTCTGGAGAAACGGCGAGCGGGCAATAGGATGGCAGGCGCGGGCAAACCCATGCCGAGCATCACCGGATCACCCCGCCCGGTTGTCGAAAGCGTTATCGAGGCAGGTCTCCTGGCTGGCAGGTCATGGCGCGCGGCCGGCCTTCCCGGTTGCCCAGTGGCGATTGGCGACGCACTCGCTGCTTACAGTTGCGGGGGCAGCCACGGCGGTCCGTGTTCCCTCTTAGCTGCTTGATGACAAGCAGCACCTCGAAAACGCAAGGCTACGCAGAGCCCGCCGTACGGTCAATTGCCAGAAGACCTGCAACATATTGACGCACTTGCCGCTTCGTGGTGTTCTTGCCCGGTTGTTTCAGGTGTCTCACGTCGACGTGCGTGAGGTGAAACGGGAAGCCGGTTCGAGTCCGGCGCTGCCCCCGCAACGGTAAGCGAATGCCAGGATCGTTTTGGCCACTGTGCGCATGCATGGGAAGGCCGATCCCCATCGCCGCAAGGTGATCATCGCGAGCCCGGAGACCGGCCTGGATCGTCTGTTTGGCAACCCGCGGTGGGCGGGCACGCGCCGATCGCTGCCTGCCTGTGCGGGCTGTCTCGCCGTGTCCTGCTGTGCCGTTTACCCCTGAGGTCTACGATCATGTCCAGCAGCGTCATTTCCACCTCCAGCGTTTCCACATTGCCCCTCTCACAGCGCATCCTGCTTGCTGTCGGGAGCTGCGTGCTGGGTGCCGTCCTGATTTTCTTCGCCGGCTTCTCCCATGTCGAAGCCCTGCACAACGCCGCCCACGACACCCGGCACAGCGCCGCGTTTCCGTGCCACTGAGGGATTGCTGATGATCAAGCGTATCGCCCAGACCGCCGGCTTCGCCGGCCTGCTCGCCGCCATCGTGCTGACCTTGCTGCAGAGCCTGTGGGTCACCCCGCTGATCCTTCAGGCGGAAACGTTCGAGGTCGCGGAGCCTGCCGCCATCGAGCACAGCCATGACGCCACCGCTGCCCACGACCATGGCGCGAGCGGCCACAGCCACGACGACGAAGCCTGGGCGCCGGAAGACGGCTGGCAGCGGCTGTTATCCACAGGCCTGAGCAATCTGGTCGTCGCCGTCGGCTTCGCGCTGATGCTCGCCGGCCTGTTCACCCTGCGCGCCCCGGAAAAAACCTGGCAGGGCCTGCTCTGGGGGCTGGCCGGATTCGCCACCTTCGTCCTGGCGCCCGCCAGCGGCTTGCCGCCAGAGCTGCCGGGCACTGCCGCAGCGGAACTGTTGCTGCGCCAGTACTGGTGGATCGGCGCGGCTGCTTCGACCGCTGCGGGCCTGGCGCTGCTGGCGTTCGGCGGCAACTGGATGCTGCGCATTCTCGGTGCGGCGATTCTCGCCTTGCCCCACCTGCTCGGCGCGCCGCAGCCCGACGTGCATGAAAGCCTGGCGCCCGAGGCGCTGGAGCATCAGTTCATTCTCGCCTCGCTGCTGACCAACGCTGCGTTCTGGGCGGCGCTGGGCCTGGCTGCCGCTTGGTTCCACGGCCGTGGGCGCCGGCAGCAGTGAGTGAGCGGCCTGCTCTCGTCGCCGGCCTGGGTTGCCGGCGCGAGTGCTCGCTCGAAGAGTTGCTGAGCCTGCTCGACAACACGCTGGCTGAGCATGGCTCGAGCACTGCCGAGCTGACAGCCCTGGCCAGCAGCGACCACAAGGCTGACGAGCCAGGCTTGCAGCAACTGGCTGCCCAGCTGAACCTGCCGATCCACTTCCTGCTCGCCGAGGTGCTGGCGGGTTACCATGGGCGCCTGACCGAGACCTCCGCGCAGGCGCTACAGGCTACCGGCACGCCAAGCGTTGCCGAAGCCAGCGCCCTGGCCCTGGCCGAACAGCTGAGTGACCGACCCGCTCGCCTGTGGATAACCAAGCGCAAGAGCGCCAACGCCACAATGGCCGTTGCCTGCAGCGATCCGTAGGGTGGATCGGGACGCGTAGTCCACGCTTTCTCGATCCACGGGATGGCGATCCCCGCCTAACAACCGGATAAGCCGAACACCACGGTGGAAGAGAAAAGCGCCTTCCACCCTACAACCCAGGACTCGCATGACCGTCTATTTCATCGGCGCCGGCCCCGGCGACCCCGAGCTGATCACCGTCAAGGGCCAGCGCCTGATCCATAGCTGCCCGGTAATCCTCTACGCCGGCTCGCTGGTGCCCGAAGCGGTGCTGGCCGGCCACCGGGCCCACCAGTTGGTGAATACCGCCGAGCTACATCTCGATGAAATCATCGCCTTGCTACAGGCGGCCCATGCACGTGGCGAAGACGTGGCGCGGGTGCATTCGGGCGATCCGTCGCTGTACGGCGCCATCGGCGAACAGATTCGTCACCTGCGTGCGCTGGGCATCCCCTTCGAGATCATCCCCGGCGTGACCGCCACGGCCGCCTGCGCCGCGCTGCTGGAAAGCGAGCTGACGCTGCCCGCGGTGTCACAGACGGTGATCCTTACCCGCTACGCCAGCAAGTCGCCGATGCCGGCGGGCGAGCAGTTGCATGATCTCGCCCGCCACGGCGCGACCATGGCCATCCACCTGGGCGTGCAGCACCTGCCAGAGATCGTCGCCGAGTTGCTGCCGCATTACGGCGCCAGTTGCCCGATCGCGGTGGTGCATCGCGCCAGCTGGCCGGACCAGGATTGGGCGGTCGGCACCCTGGCGGATATCGAGGCCAAGGTCAGCGCCAAGGGCTTCCGGCGCACCGCGCTGATTCTCGTCGGCCGGGTGCTGGGTGCGCAAGACTTCGCCGATTCGGCGCTCTACAACGAAGGCCACCGCCATCTGTTCAGGACAAGCGCTGCAGACGATACAGGCTCTCGCTGACCTTGCCGCGGTTGTCGGCAATAACCATCTGCGCGCCGTAGCGGGCGAGGCGTCCATTGAGATCGCTGGCGTACAGCTGCTTGAGAAAGGCCGAGTAATCGACAGCGCTGGGTTCGCCGAACAGCCAGACATGCAGCGCCGGCAGGCGGAAACTCCAGTGTCCCTCATCGCAGTCGAAACCGGACTCGCGCAGCCGGGCGATCACCTGCTGGTCGCCATGCAGCACCGCTTCGCAGCTGCGATACAGGGTGTCGAGCCAGGCACTCATCCGCTTGCAACCTCTGGCAATTCGATACGAAAACAGGCCCCGCCCTGTTGATTGCTCACGCTCAACTTGCCACCCATCTGATTGACCAACCCATAGCTGACCGACAGCCCGAGGCCAGTGCCCTTGCCCACCGGTTTGGTAGTGAAGAACGGGTCGAACACCCGATCCAGCAGCAGCGGGTCGATCCCGCCGGCGTTGTCCTGAACCTGCACGATCACCTTGCCGTCCTCGCACTCACTGCGCAGCAGGATACTGGGCTCGAGTTCCGGGTGCTTGTCCCGCGCGCTGAGCAGTGCGTCCTTGGCGTTGACCAGAAGGTTGATGATGACCTGTTCGAGCTGGTCGGCATGCCCACGCACCTGGGGCGTGCCGCACAGCTGCAGGGTCAGGTTGATGTCGCGTACCAGTTCGCCTTCGCGGATCAGCGTCAGGGCGCCTTCGATGGCTTCGTCCGGGCTGAACAGATCGTCCTCGACCTCGGAGCGTCGCCCGAAGATGCGCATATGGTTGATGATCTTCGCCGCGCGGGTGATCTGCTGCTCGATACGGCCGAGCTTGTTCTTCAGGTACTCAGGGTTGGCCGAGCCGTTCTCCACGCCCTTGAGGGTGTTGGTGAGGGCGATGCGCATGACGTTGAGCGGCTGGTTGATCTCGTGAGCCAGCCCCGTGGCCATTTCGCCGAGCACCGCCATCTTGGCGCTCTGGTTGAGCATCTGCCGGGCCTTCTGCAACTCGGTATCGTCGCGACCGACGGCCTGCACCTCGATCAGCTTTCCGTGCTCGTCGAACACCCCGCGCTCGGACAGCACCCACCAGATGTGCTCGCGGCCAGGCAGATCCATGCGCACCAGCGCCGTACCAACAGGCTCATTGGGGGTCAGCTGGCGATGGCGCTCGCGAAACTGGGTCAGTTCCTGGGCCGAAAGATAAGTGGCCAGGCTGGTACCGGGCAGGTTTTCCTGGCGAATGCCCAGATATTGGGCCAGCGGCCGATTGGCGTAGACCAGGGTAAGGTCGGGGCGATAGCGACAGATGATCGCCGGCGAATCCTCGACCAGGATACGGTAGCGCTCCTCGCTCTCGCGCACCCGCTCGGCGGCCTGGGCAGCGTCGGTTACGTCCAGGCACAGGCCGACCGCTTCGATGGGGATGCCGCGCTCGTCGCGAAGCAGCTTGGCCTCATCCTGCAGCCAGTGGTAGCGACCATCACGGTCGATCAGCCGATAGCGGCAGCTGGCCACGCCCTGGCTGAGCAGCGTGCGGGTGTGAGCGAAGTAGATGTCGCGATCATCGGGGTGGATGAAATCGGCCACGCTGCGCTGCACGAAGTCATCCAGCGTCCAGCCCAGCAGCGCGCTGCAACTGTCGCTGCAGAACACCGGCACGAATACGCCGTCGTCGTAGCGGTTCACGTAGATCACCGCCGGCGCACTGGCGACCAGGCTCTTCAGGCGCGTGGTAGCGGCGTCGGCCTCGACCTCCTTGAGCTTCATGTCGTTGATGTCCAGCACGGCGCCGACAATGCGCCGCTGGCCGTTGGCATTGAGGATGCGTGTGTGGATGCGAAACCAGCACAGCGCATCGTCGGCATCGCGCAGGCGCACCACCTGCTCGAATGCCCGGCCGCTCAGTTCGGCGTCGCCCAGGCGGATGCGGAATTCGTCGCGATCGGCCGGGTTGAGCAGCTCCAGCCAGTCGGCCAGGGTGACCGCCTCATCCTCGCTGAAACCGAAACGCTGAGTCAGGCAGGGCGCCAGCAGGAAGGCACCGCTGCGCGGTACGTACTCCCACCAGCCGGTGCCCAGCAGGCTCTGCAGAATATCCACTCGCTCGCCGTGCACCTTGCGATTCTGCTCATCGAGACGTTGCAGCAGCGGCGCGGCGACATGGGCGAACAGATCCAGCCAGTCACGGGTATTGAGCTCGGGCATGCTCTGGTGGGCGACGTACGGCGAGCACAGCAGCCAGGCGCGGATGCCCTGGTGGTCGGCGTACGGCACCAGCCACACCGAATCCGCAGCGTGCCACTCGGCGACTCCGGCATCACCGCGCAGCCACTGCACCGGCTGGTCGCCGGCATAGTGCTGCAACTCCCGCGGCAGGTGCTGGCCATCGTCCCAGAACACCGGCGTCAGGGCATCGCGGTAATGGCCGACGACCTGCCAGCCGCCGCGCAGGTTATCCGGTAGCGCCAGGGCCACACAGGCCATACGCAGGGCCTGGGCCATGGCACCCAGCCAGTCGTGAATATGCCGCGCAAGTTCCACCCGCTCGGTGCCGCGCACGGTCTGCGCCACGGCGCTGATCTGCGAGAACACCTGCAGGCGCTGTTCGCAGGCATGCAACCTGGCCAGAAAATCACCGATTTCGAAGGCTTGTAGTGACCAGCCCTGTATTTCCGCCTTGAGCCAGCCACGGGTGTGAAGGATGCCGCCATCGCGGGTCACGAACGACAGATCGAGCATCTGCTGCACGAAGGCCGCCAGGTCGGTGACCAGATAGCGACTCTGCCCATGCAGCAACTGCTCCAGCGGCACGACCTGGGAAATCGCGATCGGCAGGCGATCGGACAGACTGCCAGAAACCTCGAACACGCGCCCCAGGGCGTCGATGGACAGATTCAGACAAGGGCTGTTGGCCGATACGGGAGGCGGCGGCGAGACGATGCCTGTCTCGTGCGGCGTCTGGGAGTCTTCGCCGCGTTTGAACCAATCCTTGAACACTTGCATTGTCCGGCCCACCTACCATGATTAGCGCCGCGGACGGATGAAACTCCGCCAACATGAATCGGGCTGCCACGCCCTTCTTTCCCTGGATACCCGTTGTCGCCATGTCCTACTTCCTACTGCTCGGCTGGCTGGCCGCCTGCGCCTGGCAAGATGCCCAGTACCGCCGGATCAGCAACCTGCTGACCCTGGGCGCCCTTGCCGCCGCCCTGCTCCACCTGCTGGCCGTTGGCAGTAGCCTTACCGACGCCTCCGTTCAGGGCGCCGCCCTGGCGATGGGCATAGCGTGTCTGCTGTCGCTGCCCGGTTACCTGACTCGCCAGATGGGCGCTGCCGACGTGAAGATGCTGCTCGCTCTGGGCGCCGCCAGCGACAGCAGCCATGTGCTGTTCAGCGTGATCGGCGCGGCCCTGGTGCAAGTCGCCTGGTTGATGCTGCTGCGCGCCAAGCCAGGCATCGCTGCGGCACTTCCCGAGAAATGGGTATTCCTCAGAGCGGCCACCGCGCAGAAGGCGCCCTACGCACCCTTTCTATTTGCAGGCTTCGCACTGACAGGTATCTGGTTATAGTGCGCAGCGAATAATCAAATGAGGATAACCAAGGGCTACACGTTCTCCTATAACACTAAAGTGATAACTCAACTTTTGCGAAGCCTGTACAACCGATCACTTTTGACACTAAGTTGGCCGCTGACTACGCTGCAAGTTGGTACCTTTACCCAATAGGCAGATGCCTCGCATGGAACGCATTAACACCTTGCGAATAATGATCGTCGATGACGAACCCATCATTGTCGAGGAACTCGCCGAGTTTCTCGACCAGCTGGGTTACGACGTGACCTCATGCCACAACACCTACGATGCGCTACAAGCCTTTCAGGAGGATGAGCGCATCGCCATCGTTCTCAGCGATATGCACATGCCAGGGCTGACCGGCGTGCAGCTGGTGGGCGAGCTGGCCAGGCTGGCGCGCCCCGGGCGCCTGTATGAAACGGCCATTTTCACCGGCAGCACCGACAAGCAAGACGTCATCCTCGCCTTGCGCGCCGGGGTGAGTGACTATTACCAGAAGCCGGTGGACCTGCAGGAGCTGCAGGCGGGGGTGAAACGCCTCCATGAGCGAGTCGAGCAGAAAATCAAGGAACAGCAGATTCGCCAACAGATCCAGGACCTCGCCGCTTCGCTGCATGAAATGCACAGCGAGCTGATCCCGACCATACCGATCAAGAACGTCGCGCAGATGAGCGCAACGGCCGACACCATTCCCGAACCGTTCGACAAACTGTCACGTCGACAACTGGCCGTCGCGCAACTTATCGCCAAAGGAATGACCAATTATCAAATATCCTGCGAACTGGGTATTACGGAGAATACCGTCAAACTTTATGTTTCCCAGATATTGAGACTGACTCGAGTTCACAATCGGACTCAACTGGCCCTGTCTTATCCTTCCCACGGGTAAAGTTTGTAAATACCTATACAACTTCCAGCGCTTCGCTTGTTAAGAAGTTGTTAAAACTGCTTGGCCGTACAACTTTGACACTGTCGATTACGGCCAGCGCGTTCTACTCGCCCAGTTGCCCCCCGGCATCCTGCTCGAAGAATTCAGGGATTGGGTGCTTGTGGCTCTCCAGCCACCGCTGCAATGCCAGCTCGCGCTCGGCGGGCGTTGAAACCTGCGGGTTGGGCGATGCCAGTTGCCCTTCACGCTGCAGCCGCAACCAGTGGCCTGTCTGGGTTTGCACCTCATCGCCCACCAGGGGGCGCCCCTGCCCTTCGTCCGCTGCCAGGCAGAAAGCTGGCAGGGCTGCCAGCAATGCACAGCCGATGATCGATCCTTTCATGGTGCTTTCCTCCTGGCAGCCGGCCCGAGGCCGGTTCAGTTGACGCTGGCGGACGTTTCTTCGATCGGTACCACGCGCACGAAGCCGCCATCGTCCGGCACGATCAGGCGGCCTGCACGCATCTCGATGCCGGCGCGCACGGGCGGTGTTGCCGTGGCGGCGGGCGCTGCAGCACTCGCGGTGACGGGTGCACTGGCAACCACTGCTGTAGCGGGGGCAGGCGCAGGAGCGACTGGCGCAGCAGCAGGTTTGGGCGCGGCGGCCACCTGTCGCGGCGCTGGAGCTGCAGGGGCGGGCCGGGCGACCGGCGCTGGCGCGCGAGCGACAACGGGAGTGGCTGCAGCCGGAGCAACGGGAGGGCGAACGACCGGACGTGCTGGCTGCGTGGTGGCGCCCGGCGCCGGGTCGGCCTTGGCCAGAACGGTTGTTTGCGTGGCTGCCGGCTTTTCTGCATTACTGGCCAGCGACAACGGCACCACCGGGGTCGGCCGGAAATTGGACAGACGTGGCGCCGGAACGGCAGGTGTCGCCGTCGCAACGGCTGGCTGCACGACGACAGCCGGCTCGGGTTTGCTGGCTGACGCTGCTTTTACCAGCGGCGCAGCAGCCGGGGCGAGCGGCGCAGCGCTGGCCGACACAGGTGGCGGCTGTGGAGTCACCCGTACCACCGGCGCTTTGGCTGCCGGAGCCGCGGGCGGCGGCGGTGTGCTGGCGTTCTTGCTACGCATCGCCTGGGCACGCTCTTCGGCGGCGCGCAGTTGGCTGGCCGAGAAGCCCATGCGCTGGGCCAGGGCATCGGCCTGCGGGCGCATGCCCTGGTAAATCAGCAGGGTCAGCAGGTTCAGCGCCGGCTGCTGTTCGGTCTCATTGAGCTCCAGGGCGGTCAGCAATTCGAAACGGGCTTCGTCCAGACGCCCGAGGTTCATGTACACCACACCGAGGTCGTTGCGAATCGCCGCACTGGTCGGGTCCAGGCTGGCCGCCAGGCGCAGGTGCTCGAGCGCCTCGGGGTAACGCCCCGCAGCGCTGGCAAGTTGGCCGAGGCCCTGCTCGCCCCGGGCCTTGAGGCAGGTGCGGGTCAGGCTGGCGTACAGGTCGCCGGCTTCCGGGCGGTTCAGCGAACGCAGGATGCGCGCCTTGGCCAGGCGCGCTTGCGGCAGGTTGCCAGGCAAACGCTCCAAGTTGGCCAGCGCCGCGTGCAGGCGCCCCTCCTCGGCGGTCTTCTGTGCGAGGTTCAGCGCCAGTTCCTGCTCCTGGCTCAACGGCGCACAGGCCATCGGGGTCGCATCGGCCTTGCTCGTCAACCAGGGCGACTGGGCCGGGCCGCTTGCGCACCCTGCCAACAGCCCCATCACCCCCACCACGGTCACAACACGTTTCATCTCAACTCCCCCAGAGCACCGACGATTGCAATGAAGCCGGGCCCCGCCAATACGATCAACAACGCCGGAAACAGAAACATCATCATGATGACGGACATCTTGCCGGACAGCTTGGAAACCCTTTCCTCGAGCGCCGTGTGATGGCGGTCGTCGATCAGCTCCTTGAGCCGCAACAACGAGGCCATGGCGCCGCCGCCCTGGACGATAAGCTGTTCGAGGATCACCACGCAATCGGTGACCTCATAGACTTCCAGTGCGGCCGCCATGTCACGTAATTCGCGGCCCAGTTCGAGCCCCGCATCGACCCGCGCCAGCACCTGGCGCAGTTCGGCGCTGAGGTTGGGCAGGATGGTCTCGGCCTCCTTGGCCAACACCCGCAGGCCCTGTTCGACGGTCATGCCGACATCGAAGAGGATGCGCAGCAGCGGAATGAAGGTGGTCACCTCCTCGGCGAGCGCTTCCTGACGACTCTTCGCGGCCCAGGCCAGCCAGCGCTTGGGCAGCAGGTAGCCGATGCCCAGGGCGAACACCGGCGCCAGCCAGACCGGCTGCGGCGGCCGGCTCATCAGCAACTGGACGATCAGTACCAGCGCCAGCAGAACGATCGGCGTGCCCAGCTGGATGGCCGAGAACATCGACTGCTGGCTGCGCTTGCGCCAACCCAGGCGGTTGAGCAGCTGCAGGGTTTCGCTGTCCATGCTCAGGGTGCGACGGCCCAGGGAGCTGCCGCCGATGCCGCGCATGACACCGCCCCCGGAAACCCGCGACAGCGTACCCATGCGCTGGCTGAACTGGCGGCGCGCGCGCAGATCGGCATAGGCCAGGTACAGGAACAGCAGCGCCAGCGCCAATTGCAGCAGGGCACTGAGTATCAGCAAGGCGCTCATCACAGACTCCTCAGCATGCGCCACAGCGCCAGGCTGCCGAGGGCCTGCAGGATGAAGGCCAGAAGCAGCACCATGCGCCCGCTGGATTCCTGCCACATGCCGAGCATGAACTGCGGGTTGGTGATGAAGATGTAAAGCGCCAGGGCCAATGGCAGGCCACCCATCACGTAGGCGCTGATGCGCGTTTCACCGGTCAGCGCGCGCAGCCGGCGAGCGCTGTGCTCGCGCTCGCGAATCAGCCGGATCAGGTTGTTGAGCAGTTCGCTGCTGTTACCGCCATAGCGCTGGTTGACCCGAACCCCCAGGGCCAGCACCTGGAATTCGTCACGCTCGTAGAGATCGGCGAAATCCTGCAGGGCCTCGCCCAGGCTCATGCCGCGCTGCACGTTGCGCCTGGTGCGGGCCATGGCGCCGCGCAGCGGTTGCGGCGCGGTTTCCATGGCCAGCATCAGGGCATCGCCCAGGGGCCGGCCGGATTTGAGGCTGCGAATCACGTGATCGAGAAACACCGGCAACTGCTCGATCATGCGCAACACCCGGCGCCGGTAACGCAGCGCGATGAACAGCCGGCCGACCAGCAGCGGGCCCAGCAGCATGATCAGCAGGCCCAGCCAGTGCCCGACGATCAGGCCCAGCACGGCGCCCAGCAACCAGACGAACAGCCACAAACTCAGGCCCTGACGCGGCTTGCTGAAGCCGGCGCGCAGGAACAGCTTGTCGAGATGACCGATGGCGGCGCCCTGCAGGGGCTCTGGCTGATCGGCCAGCAGGCGCTGGATCACCTGCTCCGAGGCGGCCTGCTCGCGGCTCCTGCGCAGCATCAACAGGCCCAGCGCCAGCAGCGTGAGGCAGATCCCACCCAGCAGCATCGATGCGGTCATCACGGCACTCCTTTGCCCATCGAATCAGCCTCAATCACGGCGCAGCTTGTGCCCGGCCGGGTTCGGTGCGTCGCGGCAGAAAGTGCCGCTGCCCGCCCGGTCCAGACGGAACAGAGTATTGGTGACGTACTGGTCTTCGCGCAGGCCGAGCACCTCCACCACCTCGCTGATGCAGCGGCGGCCATCGGGCAGGCGAGTCAGCTGGATCACCACGTCCAGCGCCGCGCAGATGGTCTGCCGCAAGGTGCGCTCGCCCACCTTGGCGCCGGAAAAGCCGACCAGGGTTTCCAGGCGCAGCAGGGCATCCTGGGCGTTGTTGGCGTGCACCGTACTCATCGAGCCGTCGTGGCCGGTGTTCATGGCGGTCAGCACATCGAGCACCTCGGCGCCACGAATCTCGCCCAGCACGATACGGTCCGGGCGCATGCGCAGGGCGTTGCGCACCAGCTCGCGGGCGGCGATCTGGCCGAAGCCCTCGGCGTTGGGCGGTCGGGTTTCCAGGCGCACCACGTGGTCGTGCAGCAGCTCCAGCTCGGCGGTGTCCTCGATGGTGACGATGCGCTCGCGGGGGTCGATCATCTGGCTGAGCATGTTCAACAGCGTGGTCTTGCCGGTACCGGTGCCGCCGCTGACCATGATGTTGCAGCGCCGCCTGACCATCAGTTCCAGGCAGCTGAGAATCGCCTGGTCCAGCGAATTGCTGGCCAGCAGGTCGGCGCTGCGCAGCATGTCCTTGCGGAACTTGCGCACCGAAATGCACGGTCCGTCCAGCGCCACCGGCGGAATGATGGCGTTGATGCGGCTGCCATCGGGCATGCGCGCATCGACCATCGGTGAGGATTCGTCCAGGCGCCGGCCCACTGGCGCGAGAATGCGCTGGATGACCCGCAGCACGTGCTGGTCATCGATGAAGCGCAAGTCGCTGAGCTGCAGCACACCGCCGCGCTCCACGAACACCCGATGCGGGCCGTTGACGAGGATTTCGCTGACCGCTTCGTCCTTGAGGAGAATCTCCAGCGGGCCGAAGCCGGTGAGCTCATCGACCAGCTCCTCGGCCAGGCGATCCACCTCGTAACGGGAAATGGCGATCTGCCGGCGGCTGACGTATTCGCTGACCTGCTCGGCAACGAACATCGCCAGCGAGGTGCGCGTGCCCTCCAGGAGGTTTTCGCCCTTCTCTTCCAGCGCATCGATCAGGTAACGGTGCAGCACCGGCTTGAGATCGTGCACGCCGATCCGTGCATTGGTACCGCCAAAGGGACCTATGGGCATCAGCTGTTCCTCAACAAGCGGCGCCACCATTGCCCTGCCGCACCATGGCGCGGCTCGAACAGCCCGTTGGCCAGCGTCAGCAGGCCCTGGGTCAGGCCGTCACGGGGGGCGAACTCGAACAGCGGCACGCCCTGATTCTTGGCCTTGAGCCGGGTGACCGGGCTCAGCGGCAGGCCGGCCTCGAGGGGCAGCGCGAAGGTCTTGCTCAGCTCCGGCAGGCCGGGTGCCACGGCCGGCTGGTAGCGGTCGACCACCAGCCGCGCGTGGTCGAGCTTGATGCCCTTGCTGCGCCACAGGTTGAGCAGCGCCAGGTTGCGCCGGCAGTTGGGCACGCTCTGGTCGACGCACCAGAACAGCCGCTGCGCGTGGTTGATGAACGAGCGCAGACCGTCGCAGTCCGGCTGGCCGCACAGGTTCACCAGCACATGCTGGAAATGCTGGCGCAGGCTGCCCAGCAGCAGGAACAGCTCGCCCAGGCTGAAGCGATCCAGGGCGTCGTCATCCGGGCCGTGGGGCAGCACCCGCAAGCCATCGGGGTGGCGGGCGAAGGCGCTTTCGATCAGGTTGGAATCCAGGCGGCGGATGTGCCGCAGCGCATCGCCGAAACAGAACGACGACTCCATGCCGAACAGCTCCAGGCTTTCGCCACGGGGAACACCCAGGTCGACGTACAGCGTGCGCTGGCCACGGGCCTGAATCTGCAAGGCCAGGTGCACGGCCAGCAGCGCGGCGTCGGCATCGGGTTGCAGGCCGTAGAGTAAGGTCAGCTCGCCCTGCTCGCGGGACGGCGGCAGTTGCGGCAGGCGCTGGGTCAGGCGGCGCACCAGCCCCAGCACCTCGCTGCTGCGCGAACCGTAGGCGATGAAGTCCCGCGCGCCGGCGCGCATGGCGTTGAGCACCAGCTGGTTGTCCAGGCCGTCACCCAGGGCCACCACTACGACCATCGGGCGCATGTCGAGCAGGGCCTCGATCAGGGCGCACTGGCCGGTCTGCCCCTCACGGCTAAGGCCGACGAACACCAGGCAACTGCCGGTCATGTCCATCAGGCCCAGCACCTCGTCGAGGGTTTCGCCGACGTTGAGCACCTGGCCCTGGCCGGCCAGGGCCGCCTGCAGCCATTCCAGGTCCTGCTTGCGGCGGGTCTGTGCGAGAAAGATCTGCTCCATGGCCACTCCCTAGCGCGACAGGCCGTCAGCGCGATGAAAATCGCCGTTCTCGAGAAACAGCTGGCGAAATACGCCCGGGTCGTAATTGCGCAACTGCTCGCCCGGCAGGTCCGGCAGTTGCACGTTGGCTGCCAGTGGCTGCACCAGGTGCGGTGTGACCACCATCAACAGCTCGCGCTCCTCACGCTCGATGCGCGACGAACGAAAGAACGCACCCAGTACCGGCACGTCGCCGAGAAACGGCAACTTATCCACAGCCGAGGTGCTGTTGGTGGAGATCAGCCCGCTGATCACGAAGCTTTCGCCATCGGCCAGGGACACGCTGGTATCGGTGCGTCGCACGTTGAGCGCTGGAACCTGGGTACCGGCGATGGTGATGCCAGCGGTAAAATCGAGTTCGCTGACCTCGGGCGCCACCTTCAGGCTAATGCGATTGCGCCCCACCACGGTAGGCGTGATGGTCAGGCGCACACCGAATTCCTTGTATTCGATGGACAGCGAATCGCTGCCGCTACTGGGAACCGGGATGGGGAATTCGCCGCCGGCCAGGAAGCTCGCACTCTGGCCGTTGAGCGCCACCAGGCTGGGCTGTGCCAGGGTGTAGGCGAAACCGCTGTTTTCCAGGGCATTAAGTACTCCCAGAAACTTACTACTTCCGCCCCCCCAGACGATGTTGAACCCATTGCCAGATAGCGGCATACCGGTTCCTGCTACGGGAGAGCCTGGAATTGTCGTTGGCGTAGGGGTAATGCCATTTACTCCACCTACCGGAATGCGCCCAGGAGCGGTTCCGGGTGAGCCAAAGAGAAAATTATTCGATTGAGTGCCAAATATTGACACTCCCACCTCGCGCAGCTTGCTGCGCCGCACTTCGACGAAGCGGATATCGGTCTGTACCTGGCTCGGCACGGCCTCTTCATCGAAGCGCACCACCGGCTCGGCCATCGCGGCGGTGGCGGCGCCCTGCACCAGTACCTGGCTTTGCCGGGGTTCGCGGTCACAGGCAGTCCAGACCATCAGGCTGGTGGCGCCGCCGCGTTTGCCGATCAGCAGGAAGCTGTCCTTGCTGTTGAGGCTGACGTCCGCCACCTCCGGGTCACCGATCGCCAGCCGGGTGATGGCCACCGGGAAGCGCAGCTCGCGCTGCATGCCCTGGGTCACGTCCAGCACCGCCGGCACCGGCTCCAGCCCCGCACAGGAAGCGAACGCCGTCCCGGGTAGCGCGAGCAAGGCCGTCACCAGGCCGGTCAGCAGACGGGAAATACGCAGGCCATCGTTCATCGCGTTGCATCCTTGCCGATCAGGGGGTTTGCCGGGTGGCGTCATTGCCGCGGTACACCGGTATGCCGGCTGGCGCCTGCCGTGCCGGTTCGGGTTGCGCCTGAGGCGAGGGCGGCGCGCCACGCACGGCCAGTTGCTCGAACTGGAACAACTGCCGTTGCGTCTCGCCGACATCGGCGACGGGCTCTTTTCCAGCGTAGTAATCAGCCAGGCGTTTTTCATCCGCACTGCGCACCGCCAGGCGCAGGCTGCCCACCTGGGTGGCGAGCATGAACCGCGTGAGCAGGGCCTCGGGAACGGCCAGCACCGCAGTGGCGGGTGCGTTGCGACGGCGACGGCGCTCTTCGTCGGCATCGCCCGACAGCTGAGCGGGCTCCCCTTCGTTGGTGATCCCCAGGGTGTCGCCGACGCTCAGCAGGCGCAGCGCCGGAATTACCACCTGGGCGGTCTGCTCGGCATTGCCTTCGCCCTGGCGCAGATAAAGCAGCACATCGACGTAGTCGCCCGGGCTCAGGTGACCGCCGCCGCCGATCACTTCATCGACCGCCACGGCCAGGGCGCGCTCGTGGGGGCGAATCATCCGCGCCAGCGGGCCGGCCATGTCGAACGCGGTCTGATTCAGCACGGTGCCGGCCGGCATGGGCTGCCACAGGGTGCGACCGATCAACTGCTCAGGGCTGGCGAAACTGCCCGGTGGCGCAATGCGCAGGCGCTCCACGGCAAGATCGTCCCGGCTGATGGCCACCAGCGGCTGCACTGCCCTGGCCAGCACCACCACGTTGACGCGCTGCTGCTCATCGACCTGGGTCTGCAACTGATTGCCGACCGCAGCAGCTGGCGTCACCGCCGGCGCGGATGGCATGGCTACCGGCTGTGCGCTCTGGCGACCGAGGGTGATGCCCCAATAGCCGGTGATCACCGCACCCACCAGCAGCACGCCGGCCAACACCAGCGTCAATCGACTATTCATGACAGCACGCTCCTTGTTGCCTTACGCCGGCAAGCACCCGGTACAACCCGCCATGGATGGTGATCAATCAGCGGCGACATAGAAGTTCGCCTCAAGTATCGGCACTTGGTAAGTTTGGTTTAGAGATTTTTATTGTGAAACTTATAGCGGACTTCACCATCAAGATAGAACATACCGTTCGTCGCAGTTACAGCTCTGTAACCCGCGCCATTAACTTGGCAGACCGTCAGATAGTGCCTTAGCCCTTGAATTCTTTAGAAGTAATAGTTGTATTTAATACTTTGTATGTAATACCAAGGTGAATTTGCGAACAGCACTTCTCCCTTTCAAACTTTCCCTGCAAGTCCCTTACACAGGCGTCCCTGCCTGCCCTGGCTACAGAGGAAGTACCCATGTTCAAGCTCATCATCCTTCGCGAAAAAGTTCGCACTTTCTTTAAAAACGAGGAAGGCGCGTCGGCCATTGAATATTCGATTATTGCGGCGTTGATTGCGGTGGTTATCGTTGGCGGTGCTACGACCGTCGGCACCGATATTAATAGTGTATTCGGCTCGATATCGGACGCCCTGCAAGGCGCCACATCAGCGGGCGGCGCAGGAACTGGCGGCGGTACCGGAACTGGCGGCTAATTATCAGGGGCGAAGATGATGCGTGAGCACATCCTATTGGTAGACGACGAAGCCGACGCCCTCGAAGAACTCGCCGAGTTGCTCGAGGGCGAAGGCTTCCAGTGTCATTGCGCCGACACCGTCGCATCCGCCATGGCCTGCCTGAGCAAATGGCCGGATATCGCGCTGCTGATCACTGACCTGCGCATGCCGGACGAAAGCGGCCTGCGCCTGATCCAGAACCTGCGCACCACGCCGCGCTATGCCACGCTGCCCATCATCGTCATGTCCGGGCATGCCGACATGAACGACGTGATCGGCTTGCTGCCCTTGCAGGTCGTGGACTTCCTGCCCAAACCCATCTACCAGGAACGCCTGATCGAAGTGCTCAACCAGCGCTTTCCGATCAACAAGGTTGCCAACGCCTAGGCAGCGCCTCTCCTGCCATTGGACCTGTCCCATAGCGGCAATGCCGCACGCAGCGATGACACCGATGCCCGAGCAGCGGTAGAGTCGCCGGCTGAATCCCGGCCGCCACGGACACACCATGCAGGAACACGACGCACGGATCGCACGCCTGCTGGCCTTCTACCGCAGTGCTTACCTGGCCGACAGCCGCGACCTGAACCTCGACAACCTCTCCGCACTGCCGGCCGGGCGCCTGGCCTGGCTCGATGGTCGCGAAGAATTGGCCAGCGGCGCCCTGCCGCTGCTGGCATTGCCGCCGGGTATCGGCGCCGAGCTGGAGCGTCAGCAGCGCCTCTACCAACGTGAACTGCAGCTGGTCTACTGCGTGCTGCCGGTGTGCGGGCGACTCGCCGGTGGCGAGGGCCCGGCCACGGCGTTCTGCGCACCATTGGTGTACTACGAAGCCACCCTGAACAACGGCAGCGAAGGCGACGCGCACCTGCTGGCCATCGACCCCAGCCAGCCCCTGGCGAACTGGCGCCTGCTGCGCCAATTGCTGGTCGACGGTGACAACGCTTCGCTCGACGACCTGCCCCTGGCCGATGCGCCCATCGATGCCCATGTACTCGGCGACCTGCTGGGCTGGATCAGCCAGCGCACGCGGGTGGCCGACGTGCTCGCCGCCAGCGGTTTTCCGGCGCTGGAGGATCAGGATGCCGTTGCCAAGGCGCTGCGCCGCCGCAGCCTGTCGCTGCGTGCTGCTGCCGTGGTCGCCCTGGTGCCCCGCGGCAGCGGTAGCCGCGGCATCGTCCATGAGCTGCAGCAGCTGCAGGAAGCTGGCGACTGGTCGGCGCCCTTGCGCCAGTTGCTCGGCGAGCCCCAGCCGATCTCGCCGCAGGGCGCCAGCACGCCCCACGCCCTGCCAGCGCAGCTCAGCAACGCCCAGAGCCAGGCACTGGCCAACGCCGCACGCTACCCGCTGAGCCAGATCTCCGGGCCGCCCGGCACCGGCAAGAGCTACACCCTGGCGGCCCTGGCGCTGGACCGTTACCTGCACGGCGAATCGGTGCTGCTGGTCAGCCGCAGCGCCCAGGCCGTGCGGGTCATCGGCCAGAAGCTGCGTGAGGACTTCGGCTTGCGCGACGCGGTGCTGGAGAGCGACGGCGGCAGCCTGCAGCAAACCCTGCGCGATCGCCTGGCCAGTCTGCTGCAGGGCCAACTACCGAATGCGCAAGCCGATACCGAGCGGGAGCTGCAACGCGAGCTGCGCCAGTTGATCGATCAGGAGCGTCGCCAGGCCAAGGCCCTGGCCAGGCGCGGTGAACAGGCGCTGCGCTGGAGCAGGCTGATCCTGCGGGCCGAACGCGGCACCCTGGGTTTCTGGCGTCGCCACCTGCTGCTGCCCTGGGTCAGGCGCCGGGTGCGCGGCAGCGTGCGCCCCTGGGCGCTGCTCGATGAACTGCGCGATTGCCAGCAGCGGCGTGAACGCCTCAGCCGTGACTACCTCAATACCCGTCGCGCCGCCAGCTTGAGTGGCCTGCTGGCCGGCAACCGGCAGCTGTTCGTGCAGTACAACCAGGCGATTCGCGCGCGCCAGTCGCAACGGCAGCTGGCGCTGTTCGACGACATCGATCCACGGTTGCTGCTGACCGCTTTCCCGATCTGGGTGGTGACGCTGGATGAGCTGCACCGCCTGCTGCCACTCAAGGCCGGGCTGTTCGACGTGATGGTCATGGACGAAGCCACCCAGTGCGACATCGCCTCGGCCCTGCCGGCTTTCCAGCGCTGCCGCCGCGCGGTGATCACCGGTGACGCCAGGCAGCTGCGCCACCTGTCGTTCCTGTCGCGCAACCGTGAGGTTCAATTGCTGCAGCGCAGCGGCCTGCCAGGCGAGGACCGCGAGCGCTGGAGCTATCGCGACAACAGCGTGCTCGATCTGGTGGGCCTGCATCTGCCGGAGCAGAGCGCGCTGACCTTTCTCGACGAGCACTTTCGCAGCCGCCCGGCGCTGATCCGCTTCAGCAACCAGCGGTTTTACGACAACCGCCTGCGAGTGATGAAGGAACGCCCGGGCCTGGCCCACTGCGACAGCCTGCAGGTACAGCGGCTGACGGGCGAACGGGCTGGCAATGGCGTCAACCAGGTGGAGCTCGAGCGCGTGCTGCAGCTGATCGACGAACATATCGCACGCTACGCCGACAGCCCGGTCAAGCCGAGCATCGGGGTCGTGTCGCCCTTTCGCGATCAGGTCGAGGCCATCCGCCAGCGCGTCGCTGGCCTCGACTTGCAGCGCCTGCGCGATTTTCGTGTGCTGGTGGATACGCCCTATGGCTTCCAGGGCGAGGAGCGCGACCTGATGATCGTCAGCTTCGCCCTCGACACCGGTGCCAGCCAGGCCGCGGTGTACCTGAATCGCCCGGACATGTTCAACGTGGCGATCACCCGCGCCCGCGAACGCCAGGTGCTGCTGTTCAGTGGCAACGAGCGCCAACTGCCTACCGACCACCTGCTGCGCCGCTACCTGGAAAGCGCCGCCCAACCGCCTGAGGCGCCCCATCAGCAACCCGAGCAGGACGATTTCGAACGCGCCCTGTGCACCGCGCTGGCGGCCCATGGGGTGGTCACCTGGACGCGCTATCCGCTGGCCGGCCTGCTGCTGGACGTGTTCTGCCAGCGCGGCGACAAGTGCCTGGCCATCGACCTGATCGGCTTCCCCGGCGACGGCGAGGGGTTTCTCGAACTGGAGCGCTACCGCGTGCTGGCGCGCGCCGGCCTGGAGGTCGTGCCGTTGAGCTACGGCCTGTGGAGCCAGGAGCCGGAGCGCGCGCTGCAGGCCTTGCTGCAGCGGCTATAAGCGCTGGTGGGCACTCAGAACGTGTGCCCCAGGTTCAGGTACAGCGCCTTCTCGTTCTCGTCATTGAGGCCGTAGCTGAAGTTCAGCGGCCCCAGCGGCGTCTCGTAGCCCAGAAACACGCTGGCGGCGTTGATGTAGCCGCTATCGAAGGCGTTGTCGTTGTTCCACACCCGGCCGCGCTCCAGGGATGCGCCGAGGTAGATCGGAAAATCCAGCGGCAGGAACGAACGTGGGGTCATGCGCCGGTAGTAGACCATCCGCCCGAGGCTGATGTTCTGCCCGGCCAGGGCATCCTGGCGAAAGCCCGACAGCTGCCGCGCGCCGCCCAACTGGAAGCTGGAGGTGACGATTTCGGCGTCATCGAGGGTGCGCCCGTAACGCCCGCCAATCACCAGGCTGTGCGGCCCCTGGCTGAACGCCTTGTCGAGCTTGATCTGCCACTGCCGATAACGATCGTCGGCCCCGAGGCTGGCGTCGTACTGGCGCAGGTTCAGGCTGATCTCCTCGCCCTCGTGGGGAAAATCGACGTTGTCGAGAGTGTCGAAGGCGTACTGCAGCTCGTAGTAGCCCTCGGTAAAACTGAACTCCGGCTGATCGCGTTCGCCGATACGCACCTCAGCGTCGCCCCAGGCCTGGCCCACACCGAAGCGCAACTCACCGTTGTTGGCGATCTGCCGGCCGATGTCGAACCCGTAGCCATAACGTTGCACGCGGTATTCGGCGATCGGATCGTTGTCCAGAACCGACTCGACGTTCCACGCCTCGGCCCGCAGGTTGGGCGCCACGAACCATCGCGAGCCGACGTCGAGTGGCTGGTAGAACTCGCTGAACAGCTCCTGCCGGTCGCCCAGTTGCACCCTGGTGAGCCACTCGGCGCCGAGCCGGTTGATGCCGTTCTTGCGGAAGCTCGCGCCAAGATTGAAGACGCTGTCGCCGTTGAAATCGTCGGAGAGGTTGAGCCCCAGGCGCAGGTAGTCGGTGCCGGTGCGTTTCTCCCGTGCATCGATCACCAGGGTGTTGCGCTCCTCGCTGTTGACCACCCGGTACTGCACCCGCTCGAAATAATCGAGGCCGTACAGGGTGCCCATGTCGCGCTGCAGCGTGGCCATGTCCAGCGGCTCGCCGATGGGCTGGCGGATGTAGTTGCGGATCACCTCGTCGCCGACCTTGGAATCGTTGTCCACCTGGATGGCGTGGATCACCGGAGTGCGCTGCTGGGCACTGCGTGCCAGAGTCAGCGCCGGGTTGCCGCCACCGCGGCGCACCAGCTCGGCGAGGCGCGGCTGCAGGGCGCGGGCCGCCTTGTAGCCGGCCTCGATCAGTTCTTCGCCGCGGCCGAAATCGGTAACCCCGAAACTGGCCATGTCCGGCTGGACCAGCACGTCGCTGTCGCGCAGGGTCGCCAGCTGCTCCTCGGAATTGCGCCGGGTCATCATGGTGATCGACTGGTTGAGCACGTCGACCACGGTGAGCAGTTCCTTGCGCGGTTTCAACGGCGTGCCGATGTCGACGACGATGACCCGGTCGACGCCCATGTCGCGGGCCACGTCCACGGGAATGTTGTCGACCATGCCGCCGTCGACCAGCAGGCGACCGTCCAGCTCGACCGGCGCGAACACCGCCGGAATCGACATGCTGGCGCGAATCACCTGGGGCAGGTGGCCGCTGCGAAACACCACTTTCTGATCGTTGGCGATATCGGTGGCCACGGCGCGAAACGGGATCGGCAGGCGGTCGAAGTCGCGCACGTCGCTGCTGCGCACCAGCAACCGCTCGAGCAGCAACGCCAGGTTCTGGCCCTGAATCACGCCCAGTGGCAGGCCGAGGCTGCCGTCGTCGCGAAAGCTCAGGCGCTGCTTGATGAGGAAGTCGCGGTCATCCTGCTTGCGGCGAAACGGCACGTCGGTGCGCGGTGGATCGTCGGAGAGTACCTGGCGCCAATCCATGGTCAGCGCCACTTCTTCGAGCTCGGCGATGCTGTAACCCGAGGCATACAGCCCGCCGATCACCGCACCCATGCTGGTGCCGGCGATGGCATCGACACGTACGCCCTGCTCTTCCAGTGCCTTGAGCACGCCGATGTGCGCCAACCCGCGCGCCGCGCCACCGGACAGCACGACACCGACCTTGGGCTGGGCCTCTTGAGCGACGCCGATAAGGGGAATAAACAGCAGTAGCAGAATGAGCAGACGGCGCATGGCACATCCCTGGCATTAGGGCGGAGGAGCGCCATTATAGGAGCCTGCCCGCCAGGGATGCGCGCTGCGAAACGTTCGGTTTGCAATCAGTGCAGACGGCGCGACTCGCCCATGAACGGATCGTGAAAACTGGAGATTTCCGATTGCAGGCGACGATTCTCGCCATAGGCCTCGATGGCGCGGCGGTAACGCATGCGCTGCTCGTCGAGCAGCTTGCGGCGGGCTTTCACCACGCTCTGTTCCGGGTGCAACGCTTCATCCACATGGCGAGCCATGGCAGGTCTCCAGGTTGAATTACGGGAGACCAGCTTCAGCGAAGGCGATGACAGTTTGAGGAAAAAAGCGTGACGCCTGGGTGACCGGTCTCAGGCGCCTTCTTCGTGGGCTTTCACCGACTTGGCCGACAGGCGCAGGCTACGCAGGCTGCGTTTGACGCTCTTGAGGTGGTTGACCAGGCTCGGGCCGCGGGCCATGGCCACCCCCATGGCGAGCACGTCGATCACCACCAGGTGGGCGATGCGCGAGGCCAGAGGCGTGTAGATCTCGGTGTCTTCCTGCACATCGATGGCGAGGTTCACCGTGGCCAGGTCGGCCAGCGGCGTCTGCCCGGGGCACAGGGCGATCAGCGAGGCGCCGGCCTCGCGCACCACGTTGGCGGTGATCAGCAGATCCTTGGAGCGCCCGGATTGCGAAATGCAAACCGCTACGTCGGAAGGTTTCAGGGTGATCGCCGACATGGCCTGCATGTGCGGGTCGGAATAGGCCGCCGCATTGAGCAGCAGGCGGAAGAACTTGTGCTGGGCATCGGCTGCCACCGCGCCCGAGGCGCCGAAACCGTAGAAATCGATGCGCTGCGCCTTGGCGCACAGGGCGATGGCTTTTTCCAGCGCCACCGGGTCGAGCTTCTCGCGCACTTCGATCAGGGTGTGCAGCGTGGTGTCGAAGATCTTCATGCTGAAGTCGGCGACCGAGTCGTCTTCATGGATCGCGAACTGGCCGAAGCTGGCACCAGCGGCGAGGCTCTGCGCCAGCTTGAGCTTGAGATCCTGAAAGCCGCTGCAGCCGATGGCGCGGCAGAAGCGCACGATGGTCGGCTCGCTGATGCCTACCGAGTGGGCCAGCTCGGCCATGGAGCTGTGCATGACCGCTGCGGGATCGAGGAGCACATGATCGGCCACCTTGAGTTCCGACTTACGCAGGAGGTGGCGTGACTGGGCGATGTGCTGCAACAAATTCACTGGCGGGGACTCGACTGGCAAAGGATGGTTACGCCGGCTGGGGTTGGAGCGCCACGACTCGGTTATGATCGAAGGACGCCGCCGGGCTGTAGTGATCTTGTAGTTATACTACAAGCCTGGCGACCTCGCACGGACAAACCGAATCGGAGTTCCCATGCAGAGCAATTGTTGCGACATGCTGGTTTTCGGCGGCACGGGCGACCTCGCCCTGCACAAGCTGCTACCGGCCCTCTATTACCTGCATCGTGGCGGTCGTTTGCACCGCGACACGCGCATCCTCGCCCTGGCCCGCAGCCCCCACACGCGCACTGCCTACCAGGCCCTCGCCGAGCGCCATTGCCGCGCCCAGGTGGCCCGCGCCGATTTCGATGACGACACCTGGCGCAGCTTCGCCGAACGCCTCGACTACTTCCCCATGGACGCCTCGCAGAGCGCCGACTTCGGCCGCCTGGCCAAGGCCCTGGGCAATGATCGGGAGCGCGTCAGGGTCTATTACCTGGCCACTGCGCCGGACCTGTTCGAAGCCATCGCCTCGCATCTCAAGGTCGCCGGCCTGGCTGGCGCAGGTGCGCGCATCGTGCTGGAAAAACCCATCGGCCATTCGCTCGCGTCCGCCCAGGCGATAAATGCCGGCATCGGTGCGATGTTCGATGAATCCCAGGTGTTTCGCATCGACCACTACCTGGGCAAGGAGACCGTGCAGAACCTGATGGCGCTGCGTTTCGCCAACGCCCTGTTCGAGCCGGTGTGGCGGGCCGGACACATCGACCATGTACAGATCAGCGTGTGCGAAACCCTGGGTGTGGAAAACCGCGGCGCCTACTACGACAACGCCGGTGCCATGCGCGACATGATCCAGAACCACCTGCTGCAGCTACTCTGCCTGGTGGCCATGGAGGCACCGGTGCGCTTCGATGCCGAGTCGGTACGCAACGAAAAGGTGAAGATCCTCGAAGCTCTCAAACCCATCACCGGCCAGGACGTTCGCGACAAGACCGTGCGTGGCCAGTACACCGCCGGCAAGATCGGCGGTCAGGAAGTGCCGGCCTACTATTTCGAGAAGAACGTCGACAACGACAGCGATACCGAAACCTTCGTCGCCGTGCAGGCCGAGATCAACAACTGGCGCTGGGCCGGCGTGCCCTTCTATCTGCGCACCGGTAAACGCCTGGCTCGCAAGACCTCGGAAATCCTCATTCAATTCAAGCCGGTACCGCATCAGCTGTTCGGCAACGGCCAGGCCAACCAGCTGCTGATCCGCCTGCAACCCGAGGAGCGCATCAGCCTGCAGTTGATGGCCAAGAACCCGGGCAAGGGCATGCGCCTGCAACCAGTCGAGCTGGATCTGAACCTGGCCGATGCCTTCAACAAACAGCGGCGCTGGGAGGCTTACGAACGGCTGTTGCTGGACGTCATCGAAGGCGATTCGACGCTGTTCATGCGCCGCGACGAGGTCGAGGCGGCCTGGCAATGGGTCGACCCGATCATCAAGGGCTGGCAGCAGCACTACCAGAGCCCGCGTCCCTATGCGGCAGGCAGCAATGGCCCGGAACAGCTCCAGCATCTTTTGGAGCGACATGGCCGACAGTGGATAGAAGAGTCGGAATAAGCCAAGTTAGCGGGCTGATACTTTCAGCCCGCGATTTTATGCAACCCGCCAATTAAAGCCATTAGTTGTAAGCCTTTTGCTATTGGTAGCGACCGATAAACCTGTCATCCGACCAAAATGTCTGAACTCATCTTCCATGCAGAGATGTATAATAAGTTCAATTATTTCGAATAAATCAGCGCCCGCCATGATAGATAAAATTCATTAAAACCTTAACTCATTTTACAAATAACTATAACCATATAAAACAATGCTTTGCGCCATTTTCCCTAACTACAGATGACTAGTTATTTCGTTTTAAATAACTTAATAGCATTCGCAATTTATTTTTAAGTTCTAAACGTTATTAATTTTTACTTTCCAAACCCCTCTCCACCGCTAAGTTGAAAACTTGTCGAGTTCCATCCAGCGCCATTTCATATCGAAATTGCCTGTGCAGAAAAGCAACTCGCTGAAGTTTCAAATTAGACAAAGGGAGATGCTTCATGGCAGTACAGGCGAAAGTCGCGCCCATTGGCCAACAGGTCACTCAGGCAACCGAGCAGGTGGTCAGCAATACGCTGCCATTGTCCGAAAGCAGCCATGTAGCGCTCAATATCTCCCCCGAGGCAGTCACAAGCTATACCCGCGAAGGATCGGATCTCATCGTGCAGATGCAAAACGGTGAGGTGCTGCGCATCGGCAATTTCTATGCAGCCGCCGAGCAACCCAGTCAGCTCTATCTGGTAGGCGAAGAAGAGCAGTTGGTCGCTGTGGATCTTTCCCAGGCCGCGGCAAGCGACGGCATCCTCGCCGCCTCCTACGCATCCGAAGGCACCCTTTCCGGCTTCACATCGTTAACGTCGGTGGCCGGCGCCGCAGGCGGCACGCTTGGGTTGGGCACGGGGGCGATCATCGGTGGCGTGGCCATTGCCGGCGGCGTCGCCGTGGCGGATGAAATCGACCGGCGCAGCGATAGCGGTAGCAACGATGGTGGTAGCTCGCAGCCGCCCGTCGATCCTGTGGATAACCAACCGCCGGCCGCTGCGACCAACCTGCAGCTCAGCCAGGACAGCCGGTTCCTCACCGGCAACGCCGAACCCAATGCCACCATCAGAGTGGACGTGAACGGCACGGCCTACACGGCGACTGCCGATGAAAACGGCAACTTCACCGTTACGTTCGCCTCACCGCTGACCGGTGGCGAAACCATCACCGTGGTGGTCGTGGATGCTGCGGGCAATACCAGCACACCGGCCACGCTGAATGCGCCGGCGGTTGCCCAACCTTCGACGGTGGAGCCCAGCAACGGCGAGGAGCTGAGCGGCTCGGCAACACCCCTCTCGACGATTACCTTGATGCGCCCAGACGGCGAAGTGCTCGCCGTGACCACTGTCGATGCCAATGGCAACTGGTCGTGGACCCCGTCACCGGCCTTGCCCGATGGCACTCTGATCGACATGCATACGGTAGCGCCTGGTGGTTTTCGGCCTCCGGTGATCCGCATCGTCATCGACAAGACGCCCCCAGCAGCACCCACCGTCGAGGCCAGCAACGGCGCTCAGCTCGTCGGCACAGCCGAAGCCAATAGCACCGTCAAGATCACCATCAATGGGAACACCTTTTCCGTCACCGCGGCGGCAGACGGCACCTGGTCTTATCAACCCGGTTCCACGCTGCCCGACAATACGTCCGTCACCATCACCGCCACGGATCGCGCTGGCAACGTCAGCCAGCCGACGTCCCTGACGATCGACGGGCAAGCGCCGAATCCGCCGACCGTCGGCAACAGCAATGGCACGGTATTCAGCGGTACCGCGGAAGCAGGCAGCACGGTCATCCTGAGCAACGCCAATGGCGTCATCGGCCAGGCGCTGGTCGATGTCAACGGCAACTGGCATTTCACTGCCAGCCCGGCGATCGCCAATGGCGGCGAGGTGAGCGTGGTGGCCCGTGACCCGGCTGGCAACACCAGCCTGCCGCAAACGGTGGTGGTGGATAACGCATTGCCCAACGCGCCGGTGATCGCGACAAGCAACGGTACGGTGATTTTCGGCACGGCGGACGCCGGCAGCCTGGTCATCGTCAGCGCGAACGGCACCGAGATTGGCCGCGCCACGGCCGGCCCCAATGGCGCCTGGTCGATTACACCATCATCTGCCCAGCCAGACGGCACGGTCATCACCGCTGTCGCCAGCACCTCTGCCGGTACCAGCGCCGCTACGACGCTGATCATCGACGCCGCGCAGCCGCTGCCGCCCGAAGTCCAACCAAGCAACGGCACCGAACTGAGCGGCACGGCCGAGCCCGGTGGCAAGATCATCCTCATCTACAACAATGGCGACCTGATCGGCCAGACCGTCGCCGATGCGAACGGCAACTGGAACTTCATCCCCACCACGCCGCTTGCCGATGGCGCCAACGTCGAAGTCGTGGTGCGCGATGCCGCCGGCAACACCAGCGATCCCACTGCGGTACAGATCGACCGGACGCCGCCTGCCGCTCCTCAGGTCGACCCAAGTAATGGCAGCGCACTGAACGGCAGCGCCGAGGCTGGCAGCACCGTGGTGATTACCGGCCCGGGGGGAATCGTCATCGCCGAGGTGATAGCCGACGGCAATGGCGAATGGAGCTTCATACCGGATGCACCGCTGGGCAATGGCACACCGCTGACCATCAACGCCCGCGACCCGGCCGGCAACGTCAGCCCACCCGGCACCGTGGTGATCGACGCCCAGGCACCAGCAGCGCCTACATTGAATCCCACCAACGGCCAATTGCTGAACGGTACTGCCGAGCCTGGCAGTACGGTAATCATCCGCATCGGGACGATACCGGCCACCGTGATCGAGGTGCTCGCGGACGCGAACGGAAACTGGAGCCATACCCCTAGCGGGCCGTTCACCAATGGCACCACCCTCGAGATCAGCGCCCGAGATGCCAGCGGCAACGAAAGCGCTTCCACGACCGGCAGCATCGATACCGTTGCGCCCGCGACCCCAGTGATAAACCCCAGCAACGGCGGCCTGCTCAGCGGTACCGCCGAGCCTGGTAGCACCATCACGATCAGCGTGCCCGGCGCCCCCGCCCAGACCACGACCACCAACGTCGATGGTATCTGGACGTTCACACCGGCAACGCCAATTGCCAATGGCACGAGCGTCACCGTCACTGCTACCGATGCGGCCGGTAACCAGAGCCCCACCGCCAGCCAGACAGTCGATGCCACGTTGCCGGCGAGCCCGACCATCGAGCCGAGCAACGGCAGCCTTTTCAGCGGTACGGCCACGGCAGGCGCGCTGGTGGTGCTGACCGGTCCTGGCGGCGTTGCGTTGGGCCAGACCATCGCCGACAGCAATGGCAACTGGACGATCACGCCGCCCACCCCACAGCCCAACGGCACCAGTGTCAGCGCGACGGTGGTCACCAATGGCGCCAGCAGCGCGCCAGCCACCACGGTGACCGACAACGTCGCGCCGTCGGTACCCACGCTGCAACCCAGCAACGGCAGCCTGCTCAGCGGAACGGCCGAAGCCGGCAGCACGGTGATTCTGACCGGATCGGGCGGCGCCGTTATCGGCCAGGCGATCGCTGACGCTCAAGGCAACTGGAGCTTTCAGCCGGCCACACCGCTGGCCAATGGAACGGTGGTGAACGCCAGCGCCCGCGATGCGGCGGGCAACGCGAGCGGGACGGTCAGCACCACGGTGGATAACCTCGCGCCTCAAGCGCCGGTCGTCCAGCCGAGCGACGGCACACAGTTGACCGGTACCGCCGAAGCCGGCAGCACGGTGATCATCAGCGATGCCAGCGGCCGCGTGATCGGCCAGGCGACTGCCGACGCCAACGGCAACTGGTCGCTGACCCCCTCGCCAGCGTTGGCCGACAATGCCAGCCTCAGCGTGGTGGCCCGCGACGCCGCCAGCAACACCAGCGCACCTGCCAGCCTGACCATCGATGCAGCCGCGCCCTCGACGCCCATCATCGAGCCCAGCAACGGCATCGTCCTGCGCGGTCTCGCCGAACCGGGCAGCACCGTCATTCTGCGCGACGGCGCCGGCAACCTGATCGCCGAAACCACGGCAGCGGCCGACGGTAGCTGGAGCACGACACTCACCGCACAACTCCCGGACGGCACCCGCGTCACCGCTACGGCGACGGACGCCACGGGCAATATCAGCCCGGCCGCCTCCCTGACCGTCGACGGCGTGCCACCAGCGGCGCCCGCTATCAACCCCAGCAACGGTTCACAACTGAGCGGCACCGCCGAGCCTGGCAGCACGGTGATTCTTACCGGTGCAAATGGCGCGGTGCTCGGCCAGGTCACCGCCGACGCAGGCGGCACCTGGTCGTTCACGCCAGCCAACGCCTTGCCCAACGGCACCCAGGTCAACGCCGTGGCCCGCGACGCGGCCGGCAACACCAGCGCGTCCAGCAACGTAGTAACCGACAGCCTCGCACCGGCGGCGCCCAGCATCGTGCCCAGCAATGGCGAGCAACTGAGCGGTACCGGCGAAGCCGGCAGCCTGCTGATCATCAGCGTGAACGGTGTGGTGGTCGGCCAGGTGCAGGTCAACGCCCAAGGCACTTGGAGCTTCACACCCGACACAGCGCTGGCGAACGGCGCCGCGGTCAGCATCGTCGCCCGTGACCCGACCGGTAACCAGAGCGCTGCGGTCGGCATCACCATCGATGCCGTGGCGCCCAACACGCCCACCATCCAGCCCAGCAATGGCAGCCAGCTCAGCGGCAGCGCCGAAGCCGGCAGCACCGTCATCCTCACCGGACCCGGCGGCGTCGCCATCGGCCAGACGACGGCCGACGCCAGTGGCAATTGGTCCTTCACGCCGCCGAGCCCGCTGCTCGATGGCACCCAGGTCAGCGTGGTGGCACGTGACGCCGCCGGCAACACCAGCCAGCCCGGCAGCACCGTTGTGGATGCTCAGCCTCCTGCCGCACCGACGATCTCACCAAGCAGCGGGTCGGGCGTGTTGAGCGGCACTGCCGATCCCGACAGCACGCTGTCGCTGACCATCGGCAATGCCGCGCCGGTAACGGTCCAAGTCAACGCGGACGGCACCTGGAGCTATCCGATCAACGGCCAGTTGGCCAATGGCACCCAGGTTTCCGTGGTGGCCCGCGATGCGCTCGGCAACGCCAGCCCGGCGGCCATTACCACTATCGATGCCCAAGCCCCAGCCGCACCGGTAATCGACCCCAGCAATGGCACCCAAGTGACCGGCACTGCCGAAGCCGGCAGCCTGATCACCATCACCGGCCCCAATGGCTTCAGCCAGACCACCACCGCCGATGCCAACGGCAACTGGTCGATCACCCCGGCCAGCGCCCTTGCCAATGGCGCCCGGCTGACGGTGACGGCCACCGACGCCGTGGGCAATCAGAGCCCACCGGCCAGCGTGACGGTAGATGCGACCCTGCCACCGCGCCCGACCATCGAGCCCAGCAACGGTGGTGAGCTCAGCGGTACTGCGGTACCGGGGGCCACCGTGCAACTGACCGACGGGGCGGGCGCCGTCATCGGTCAGGCCATCGCCGACGCCCAAGGCAACTGGGCCTTTACCCCGCCGACGCCGCTGGCCAACGGCACCACCGTCAACGCCACGATCACGGTGTCCGGCCTGAGCAGTGCGCCGGCCTCCACGGTGATCGACAGCGTCGCCCCCAATGCCCCGACCATCGCGCTCAGCAATGGCACGCAACTCAGCGGTACCGCCGAAGCGGGTGCCACGGTGATTCTTACCGGATCGGGCGGCGTCAGCATCGGCCAGGCGACCGCGGACGCCAATGGCAACTGGACCTTCACACCCACACCCGCCCTGGCCGATGGCCTGGTGGTGACCGCCGTGGCGCGGGACGCCGCCGGCAACAGCAGTGGCCCGGCCACCACGACCATCGACGCACAGCCGCCAGCCACCCCAACGATCGATGCCAGCAATGGCGTGCGGGTCACCGGCACCGCCGAAGCGGGCATTACCGTGGTAGTCAGCGACGCCAGCGGCCGGGTGATCGGCCAGACCACTGCAGCAGCCGATGGAACCTGGACGCTGTCGCCCTCGCCGGCCTTGCCCAACGGCACGGTGGTCAATGCGGTCGCCCGGGACACGCTCGGCAACACCAGTGGCTCGGCAAGCACCACCGTCGACACCGTGGCGCCGGTCACGCCGACCATTTCACCCAGCAACGGCGTCGAACTCAGCGGCACGGCAGAGGCCGGCAGTACGGTGCTGATCACCGGCCCTGGGGGAGCGACAATTGGCCAGGTAACGGCCGACACGGCGGGCAACTGGAGCTTCAAACCCTCTCCGGCCCTCGCCGACGGCACCGAGGTGACGGTGGTTTCACGCGATGCCGCCGGCAACACCAGCCCATCCGCCAGCACCGTGATCGATGCCCAGGTGCCGGAGCATCCGACCATCAATCCGAGCAATGGCATCTCGCTGAGCGGTACGGCGGAAGCCGGGGCCACCATCATCCTCACCGGCGCCGGTGGCGTGCCGATCAACACCGGCACCATCACGGTCGATGCCGATGGCAAATGGAGCGTTACCCTGAGCCCGGCCTTGCCGGACGGCAGCCTGGTTACCGTGGTGGCCCGCGACACGCTGGGCAACGAAAGCGCGCCGGCCAGCATCCTGATCGACGGCATCGCACCGCTTGCCCCAGTGATCGCGCCGAGCAACGGCCAGCTCATTACCGGCACTGCCGAAGCTGGCAGCACCGTGAAGGTCAGTGCCGGGGGCACCGTGATCGGCGAGGTAAGGGTCGGCGCCAACGGCAGCTGGACACTCAACCCGGACAGCCCCCCAGGCAACGGCACCATCATCACCGCGACGGCGACCGATGCAGCGGGCAACGTGAGTTCACCATCGGCCGCCGTCACCATCGACACCCAGGCACCGCTGCCGCCCACCCTCCAGCCCAGCAACGGCATCGTCCTGAGCGGTACGGCAGAAGCCGGCAGCACGGTGATCATCACTGGTGCGGGCGGTCTCGCCATTGGTCAGGCGGTGGCCGATAGCGGCGGAAACTGGTCGTTCGTGCCACCGGTTGCTCTCACCAACAATACCCAGGTCACCGTGGTGGCCCGGGATGCGTCCGGCAATACCAGCCCAGCGGCGAGCCTGGTGATCGACACCGTACCGCCTGCCGCCCCGATTGTTCAGCCGAGCAATGGCGTGCTGCTCAGCGGTACGGCCGAAGCCGGCAGTACGGTGATCATCAGCGGTCCGGGTGGCGTGGTCATAAAAGAAGTCGTGGTGGGCCCAGGCGGCGCCTGGAGCTTTCCTGTCGGCACGCCCTTGCAACATGGCGCGGTGATCAGCGTCAGCGCTCGGGACGCTGCGGGCAACACCGGCCCGGCCACCGCCATCACTATCGATGCAGTCGCCCCCGTCGCTCCGACCATCGAGGCCACCAACGGCCTGGCGCTGCGCGGCACCGCCGAGGCGGGCAGTACTGTGACGCTGACCGCCAATGGCAACACCATCGCCACCTTGACGGCCGACGCCAGCGGCAACTGGAGCTTCACGCCGGGCACTACGCTGGTCAACGGCATAGTCGTCACTGTCGGCTCGCGGGATGCAGCCGGCAACCAGAGCCCGGTCGCCACCACCACGGTCGACAGTGTCGCCCCATTTGCGCCAGTGATCGCCGCCAGCAATGGCACGCAGTTGAGCGGCACCGCCGAGCCTGGCAGCACGATACGCCTGAGCGTGGGCGGGGTGCAGATCGCCACGGTGGCCGTGGACGCCAATGGCAACTGGCACTACCAACCCACGCTGCCGCTGGCAGACAACACCGTGGTCACGGCTATCGCCGTGGACGCTGCCGGTAACCTGAGCGGCGCCGCCAGCGTGACCGTGGATGACAGCGTGCCCGACTTGCCATCCGTGCAGCCCAGCAACGGCAGCGTACTCAGCGGCACCGCGGAGCCGGGCAGCATCATCACCATCCGCATCGCCGGTCAGGCAGACGTGCAGGTCAGCGCCGATGCCACCACGGGCGCATGGTCACAGACCTTCTCACCCGTCATCCCCAATGGCACCTCGGTCAGCATCACCGCTACCGATGCCACCAATAACGTCAGCGCGCCGGCCATCGTGGTGATCGACGGCTTGGCCCCTGCTCTACCGACCATCGTGCCCAGTAACGGCACCGTGCTGAGCGGCACGGCCGAAGCGGGCAGCACGGTAATTCTTACCGACTCGGGGGGCGTCGCTATCGGCCAAGCGATCGCCGACGCTCAGGGCAACTGGAGCTTCACACCGCTGGCGCCGCTGACCAATGGCACGCAGGTAAGCGTGGTAGCACGTGATGCTGCCGGTAACACCAGCTCGTCCGCCAATACGACCATCGATAACGTGGCACCTGCCGTCCCGACCATCCAGGCCAGCAACGGCGTGGTGCTGACGGGCATGGCCGAAGCCAACAGCACAGTGATCCTTACCGGCCCCGGCGGCATCCGCATCGGTACGGCGAGCACCGACGGCGCCGGTAACTGGTCCTTCACATCAAGCCCGGCCCTGGCCAACGGCGTGGTGGTGACCGCCGTCGCCCGCGATGCCGCCGGCAATACCAGCGGCTCGGTCAGCACCACGGTCGATGCCGTGGCGCCCAGCGCGCCGCTGATCCAGGCGAGCAATGGCGTTTCGCTCAGCGGTACCGCCGAGGCAGGCAGCACGGTGATCCTCACTGGCCCAGGCGGCACGGCCATCGGCCAGACAACCGCCGCGGCCAACGGCACCTGGAGCATCACACCCTCTAGCCCCCTGGCCAATGGCGTTGTCGTCAATGCGGTGGCTCGCGACGCCGCCGGTAACATCAGCGGCTCGAGCAGCACCACCATCGATAGCGTCGCGCCTGCCAACCCGACCATTCAGCCTAGCCGAGGCCTCGTGCTCACCGGCACGGCCGAGGCCGGTAGCACGGTGATTCTCACCGCTAGCAACGGCGCATTCATCGGGACGACCACCGCTGCCGCCAACGGCACCTGGAGTGTCACGCCGTCGGCACCACTGGCCAATGGCACGGTGGTCAACGCCGTAGCGCGTGATGCGGCTGGCAATACCAGCGGCTCGACCACCACTACGATCGACAGCCAGGCGCCAACTGCACCAAGCAACCTGTTCGTCAGCGCCGACGGCACCCTGCTCACCGGTAGTGCCGAAGCGGGCAGCCAGGTGCGGATCGTGGTCAACGGCAATGTGGCCAACCCGATCACCGTGACCGCCACCGCGGCGGGTACCTTCGCCGCCGTGCTGATCCCGGCATTGGTGGCAGGCCAGGCGATCGCCGTGACCGCAACCGATGCCGCGGGCAACGTCAGCGTGTCGGCCGGCACCAATGCGCCCAACCTGTCGGCACCGATCATCAGCGTGCCGGAAGCACTCGACACCTACATCAACGCGGCCGAGGCCGCCGACGGCATCCAGGTTCGCGTCGGGCTGGCCACAGGCGTGCGCGCCGGTGACACCGTCACCCTCACCTACACCGGTACCGGGGGCTACACCTTCAACCAGACCCATACCGTAACCGCTGCCGAAGCGCTCGCCGGCAACGCCGTGGTGTCGGTAGTACCACCGGCCGGAAGTTTTCCACAGGGGGCCGCGTCGGTTACCGCACATATCAACAACGGCGCCAATTCCCAGGCCGCGAACTTCACGGTCGACACCATCGCGCCGTCTTCACCGGTACTGAACCTGGTCGGCAATCTGCTAACCATCTCGGGGGAGCCGAACAGCGAGTTGACGGTGCGCATCGATCTCGGCGGCACGGTCGCCACCGCCACGGTCACCGCCAACAATGCCGGGATCGCTTCGGTGAACCTGTTGAGCGGCCTGAGCATCGGCCTGACCTGGGATCAGTTGCTCAGCGCTCAGGTATCGGTATCAGCGCGAGACCAGGCCGGCAACCAGAGCAACGTGGTCGCCCTCGGGCTGGGTACCAACCTGCTGCTGCAGCCGATCACCCTCGGCAACCTGGCGGTGGACGCCAACCTCGGCCTGACTGGATCGAAACTCGGCATCAGCGGCAAGACCGTGGCGGGCGCCGCGCTGGCCGTCGAAGTGCTGACCCCGGTCGGCTACATCGGCATAGCGCCACTGGCTGCCGATGCCAACGGCAACTTCTCGATCAACCTGCTCAGCCCCAGCGTGCTCAGCCAGCTTGGCCTGTCGCTGAGCCAGGTGCTCAATCTGGGGGGCGACCTGGCATTGCGAATCACCGCCACATCGGGCGGCAAGACCAGTGGTATGTACACCGTGGACCTCGACCCGCTCGGCTTGCTCGGCCTGACCATCGGCACCGTGCGCGTCGACGGCACGGCAGCCGACGACATCCTCTCCGGCAGCGCCACCATCGCCAATGAACGGATCTTCGCCGGCAATGGCAACGACCTGATTCTCAACGTGGGGGCTGGGGATCGCGTGGACGCCGGGGCCGGCAACGACACCATCCAGATCCGCGCCACCAACTTCGGCAGCATTGACGGCGGCGCCGGCTTCGACACCGTGGTGTTCGACGGCGGCATCGACATCAACTACGGGGCCGCCGGCATCGGCACGTTCAGCAATATCGAGCGCATCGACCTGGGCACCGGTGATTCGGGCAGCACCCTGACGCTGACCGCGGCGGCGGTGGACGCCATGACCGACTCGCGTAACACCCTGCAGATCACCGGCGAGAGCAACGACGTGCTGAACATCGGCAGCAGTGCTGCCAAGACCGGAACGCAGTTGATTGAAGGCATCGTCTACGACGTCTATACCTACGCAAACACCACGTTGCTGGTGGAAGATAACACGGTACAGGTCGTGGTCAGTTGATAGGGAAATCGTCGTACCGCATGCACACGCCTCATTGTCGATGGGCCGCGCGCCTGGCACTCACCCTGTGGCTGCCGGCGGCGGCCATGGCCATGCCACTGGACCAGGCCGTACGCAGCGGCTTGGCGATCCACCCGCAAGTGCGCGCCGCGGTGGCGGATGCGGCCCGCGCCGAGACCGAGGTGAAGATCGCCAAGGGCGGTTACTATCCGTCGCTGTCGCTGTCCGGCGGCCCGCAGGAGTTCGATATCGGCGAGACCGTCTATGACGTCACCGTCTCGCAGATGCTCTACGACTGGGGCCGCATCGACAGCCAGGTGGACAGCGCCAGGGCGACCCAGCGCCAGCTGTCGGCCACCGCCGAGGTGACCCGCGAAGACGCCGCCCTGGATATCGTCGAAACCTACCTGGACGTGCTGGTCGCGCAGCGCCGTATCGATGCCGTACGCCGGCATATTCGCCTGCTCGACGACATCCGCGGGATGACCGAAGCACGCGGCGCCGATGGTTATTCTGATCGCAGTGAACAGGACCGTGCCGGCCTGGAAATCGCCCGCGCCCAGGAGCAGTTGGCCCTGGAAAAAGGCGCCCTGCTCGATGCCGGCAACCAGTTCGCGCTGCTCGTCGGGGCGCCGCCGGAGGGCCTGGCCGAACCGCGCCCACAGTCCATGCAGCGCTACCTGGCGACCCGTGATTTGCCAGGGCTGATCACCGGCTCGCCGCTCTACCAGCGCGCCCTGGAAGACACCAACCTGGCCCAGGCCGAGCTGCGCGGCACCAAGGCCGCGCTGCTGCCGCAACTGAATCTGGAAGCCTCAGCCACACGCAGAGAGATCGGCGGGCGCCTGCAGAACGATTCGATGGTCAACCTGCGCCTGCGCATGGACACCATTCAGGGCTTGTCCAACTTCCAGCGTCCCACCGCTGCCGCGCAGCGCCTGGAGTCCGCGAGCTGGGGCCAGGACGCCATCCAGCGCGACATTCGCCGGCAGCTGCAGAGCCTGTTCGACATCGGCGATTCGCTGCTCTGGCGCGAACATGCGCTGGCCGTGCAGGTGCGTGATTCCGAGCAGGTCGGCGGCCTGTACCGCGAGCAGTTCGAAGTGGGCCGCCGCGACGTGATCGACCTGCTCACCGTGCAGCGCGAGCGTTTCGAAGCCGAGCGCCAGTTGATCGTCCTGCAGGTCGAGCGCTTGCGCCTGGAATACCGCGCTGCGGCGCAGATCGGCCTGCTCGGCCCCTTGCTGGAGAACGGCCTGAATGGATCCTGACACGCTGACCACGCCGGGCATGAACCAGGACCCGTTGCGCCAGGGCCTGGTGCTGCTATGCCGGCAGCTCGGCCGCCCGGTGACCGACGCCGAGCTGGCCGACGGTATCGCCCTCGAACAGGGCCGCCTGCCGCTGCGCATGGTGCCCCGCGCCCTGCGCCGCGCCGATATCGTCGCCCAGGTCAGCGAAGAAAAGCTGCAGCGCATCGACGATTACCTGTTGCCGGCTCTACTGTTGCTCAAGGACGGACGCTGCGTGGTGCTGGTCGGCCAGCACGGCGAGCAGGCGGAGATCCTCGTGCCGCACAGTGACGGCGGCATGCAGCGATTGCCGATTGCCGACCTGGAGCCGCTGTACAGCGGCATGGCGGTTTTCGCCAAGTGCCGCTATCGGCCGGATGGCCGCGCCGAGGAGTTCGCCAGCCCGACTCGCGAGCACTGGTTCTACGGTGCGCTCAAGCGCCTGCGACGCTCCTATGTGGAAGTGGCCGTGGCAGCCTTCATCGCCAACCTGCTGGCCATCGCCGCCGCCCTGTTCGCCATGCAGGTCTATGACCGCGTGGTGCCCAACGCGGCCTTCGACACGCTGTGGGTGCTGGCCAGCGGCGTGGCCCTGGCCATCGTGCTGGAAAGCCTGTTGCGCGGGTTGCGCGCCCACCTGCTCACCACCCTGGGCAAGCGTCTGGACCTGCAGCTTTCATCATTGCTGTTCGAGCGCGTGCTCAATACCCGGCTGGGCGCCAAGCCGGCGTCGGTCGGGGCTTTCAGCACGCAGATTCGCGAGTTCGAGTCGGTGCGCGAATTCTTCACCTCATCGAGCGCGGCGGTGATCAGCGACCTGCCTTTCGTGTTCATTTTCCTGCTGATCATCGCCCTGATCGGCGGCCATGTGGTCTGGGTGCCGGTGGTCGCCGCCGTGCTGATGATCCTCCCCGGCCTGCTCGCCCAGGGTCGCCTGGCGCGTTTGTCGCGCCAGAACCTGCGCGAAGGGTCGGTGAAGAACGGCATCCTGCTCGAATCCATCGAACACCTGGAAACGGTCAAGGCCAGCCGCGCCGAAGGCCGCTGCATGCACCTGTGGGAAACCCTCACCGCGCAGCTCGCCGGCAGCGCCATGAAGACCCAGAGCCTGACCTCGGCGCTCAGCTACGGGGTGAGCACCGTGCAACAGCTGTGCTACGTGGGCGTGGTGGTGTTCGGCGTGTACCGCATCAGCGACGGGTACCTGAGCATGGGCGCGCTGGTCGCCTGCTCGATCCTGGCGGCGCGCACCATCGCGCCGCTGTCGCAGATCGCCGGTATTCTCGGCCGCTGGCAACACACCAAGGTCGCCCTCGAAGGCCTCGACCAGTTGATGACCGGCCCGGTCGAGCGCCCGGTCGGGCAGCGTTTCGTGCGCAAGGAACACCTGGCAGGCGACTACCGCCTCGAGCAGTTGCGCCTCGCCCATGACGACGCGCCACCCATCGTCGACATCAACGCCCTGAGCATCCGTGCGGGCGAACGGGTCGCCCTGCTGGGCGGCAACGGCGCCGGCAAATCTACCCTGCTGCGCCTGCTCGCCGGGTTGCTCGACCCGAGCGCCGGGCGGGTGATGGTCGACGACATCAGCCTGACCCAGATCGACCCCGCCGACCGCCGCCGGCATATCGGCTATCTGCCCCAGGACATCGCGCTGTTCTACGGCACCCTGCGCGACAACCTCAACCTGGAGGGCGCGGCGATCAGCGACGAGGAGCTGTTCGAAGCCCTCGACGGCGTCGGCCTCGGCGCCTGGGTGCGCAGCCATCCGCTGGGCCTGGACATGCCCATCCAGGGCAATGCCAGCCTGTCCGGTGGCCAGCGCCAGGCGGTCGGACTGGTACGCGTGCTGGTGCAGGATCCGCCCATCGTGCTGCTCGACGAACCGACATCGTCCTTCGACCAGGCCAGCGAAAAGAACGTGGTCGAATACCTGCAACACTGGGTCAGCGGGCGCACCCTGATTCTGGTGACCCACAAGAAGGTCATGCTCTCGCTGGTCGAGCGTGCGGTGGTGATGCGCCAGGGCCGGGTGATCATGGACGGCGCCCTGGATCAGGTGGTGCAGGACAACGTCGTGAGCGCGCCGCAGGAGCCGAGAGGAGGCAACCATGCCGTCCAATGATCGCCTGCGCCGGCAGCTCGACGATCCCCTGCTGAGCGCCACCCACCCGCTGTTCAGGCCCTTGCTGTGGACGGTGCTGGCCACTGTGCTGCTGTTCATCGGGTGGGCCGCCTGGGCCGAGCTCGATGAAGTGACCCGCGGTGACGGCCGCGTGGTGCCCTTTACCCGCATCCAGAAGATCCAGAGCCTGGAGGGCGGCATCCTCGACCGCCTGCTGGTCGGCGAGGGCGATCTGGTCGAAGTCGGTCAGCCCCTGGTGCGCCTCGACGAGACGCGCTTTCGTACCTCCTTTCAGGAGTCAGCCAACCAGTCGGCGGCCCTGCGCGCCACCATCGCGCGCCTGGATGCCGAAGTGCTGGGCAAGGACCGCATCGACTTTGCCGAGGACATCGACCCGACCAGCCCCCTCGCTCGCTCCGAGCAGGAATTGTTCAAATCCCGGCGCGACAAGCTGCAGGACGGTATCAGTGCGATCAACCGGCAGATCCGCCTGGCGCAGCAGCAGCTCAACCTGGTCGAGCCACTGGTGGCCAAACGCGCCGTGAGCCAGATGGAAGCGCTCAAGCTCAGCCAGGAAATCGCCACGCTCAACGGCAAGCTGACCGAGCTGCGCAGCACCTACTTCCAGGACGCCTACACCGAGCGGCAGAGCAAGAAAAGCGAGCTCAGCGCCCTGGAGCCCATCGTCGCGCAGCGCCAGGATCAGCTGCGCCGAACCGAGATCCTGTCGCCGGTACGCGGCCGAGTGAACACCGTGCTGATCAACACCCGCGGCGGGGTGATCCAGCCCGGCGAGCCGATCATGGAAGTGATTCCGGTCGAGGATCAGTTGCTCATCGAAGCCCGTATCAAACCGCGCGACGTCGCCTTTCTGGTACCGGGCATGCCCACCAAGGTGAAGATCACTGCCTACGACTACAGCATCTACGGGTACCTGACCGGCACCCTGGAGCAGATCAGCGCCGACACCATTTTCGAGGAAACGGCCCAGGGCAAGGAGTTCTACTACGAGGTGCTGATCAAGACCGACGGCAGCCAGCTCAAACGCCGTGACGAGATCCTGCCGATCATTCCCGGCATGGTGGCCGAAGTGGATATTCTCAGCGGCAAGCGCACCGTGCTGAACTACCTGCTCAGGCCGCTGCTCAAGGCACAGCTCTACTAGGCCGCCGGATTAATCACAAAGTGCTGTGGAGAGGTGCATTCGCGCGTGCTATTACGAAGTCAGTGGCGCGTGCATCAGGCTTTTGGCAGTCGGCTTCGGGCCGATTTATCCACAGGCCCGTCACGCCGCCGGAACGCATGGATCCAACCGCTTTCGGGGATCAGGGAAGTGCCTCACTCAGCTGGTTCTGGCTCGGCTTACAGGCAGCGAGGCGCTGCCGCCGTCGAGTTCTCGATCGCCTTCATCATCTTCTTCCTGATTCTCTACGGGCTGGTCGGTTACAGCATCCCGTTTCTGCTTGGCGCCACCTATCAGGAACTGGCTACCGAAGCCCTGCGTGACGCCATCCGCTCGCCCGACACCCGCGCCCCGTCACCCGAACAGATCGTCCTGTATCAACAACGTGTGCAGCAGAGCGTGCGCAATTCGTGGTTGCCGCAAGCCTGGGCGCAACCGTGCGAGGGTTACGACGGCTTCCTGAAAACCGGGGCGGTGTGGAGCGTGTGCGTGCGCCATGACGACCCGGAAAGCATCATGCCGCCCTTCTCGATTCTCGGCTGGAAGGTGCCTCAGTTGCCGGACGAGATCCGCGGCGAGGCGAAAATCCGTCTGTACAGCAATGGCGCGGGGGGCTGAGCATGCGCCGATATGGTCCCGACCGTCACCGCCAGCGAGGCGCCTTCAGCATGCTGAGCGCAGCGACCCTGGTCATGGCCATCCTGTTTCTGGCCCTGGTGATCGACAGCGGCCGCCTGTACCTCGAGCAGCGCAACCTGCAGAAGCTGGCGGACACCGCGGCTCTGGAATCCATATCGCGGCTCGCCTCCGGCAATTGCTCGCTGGATACTGCCCTTGCCCAGGTCTATGCCGTGGAGAATGCCGCGTCCTATGGTTTCGTCCAGGGCGCCGGGCGCGCGCTGAGTTCGTCCTGCGTGAGCGTTTCGATCGTCGACGGCCTGCGCGTTCCAGTCGCCGACGCCGCCAATGGCCGGGCGGTTCGCGTGGTCACCAGCAGCCAGGTACCCGCCAGCATCGTGGTGCGCACCGGCAGCCTGTTCGGGCTGACCGGCAGCGACAGCGTAAGGCTGCAAGCCGTTGCCGTGGCCGAGAAAGACAGCGACCCGCTGACGGTCTTCAGCGTCGGCGCGCAATTGCTGGATCTCAATGCCAACGGGCTGGTGCCGAGGTTACTCACAGCCGCCGGTGCGAACGTCAGCGCGCTGACGGTGCTCGATTCCCAGGGCCTGGCGAACGCCCAAATCACCCCCGCCGGCTTGCTGCAGGCGCTGGGAGTGGACGTCGGCATCAATCAGTTGAGGGCGCTTACGCCTGAAGGCCTGGCGAACCTGGTGGATACCCGGGTCGGCGCGGTAGGCATCCAGCGGCTGGTCGACGTTTCGGCCAACCTGATAGATCACGACCAGGCACTGGCCGCCGATATCAGGGCACTGGGCGCGACACTGGCGAACACGCAGTTGAAAGATGCCACGGTGAACCTGTTGGCGACCGAAGATCGTCCCGGCCTGCTCAAGCTGATAACCGGCCCCGGCCAGGCCGTGGGCTCTGCCCTGGACGCCAGGCTGGCGCTGGGCGAGGTGTTATCCACAGGCCTGGTGACTGCGGTTCAGGGGCGTGGATTGCTGGTGGATGAGCTCAATCTTCTCGGCGCAGTGAAGCTGAAGCTCGGCGTCGTGGAGCCACCGGCCATTGGCATCGGGCCAGTGGGCACCACGGCCTTCAATGCACAGACTCGCCTGCACATCGATATCGACAGCAACAATGTGCCCCTGGCGAGCTCTCTGCTCAATTTGCTCGGCACTTCGATCAAGCTGCCGATAATCATCGATCTGGTCAGTGCCAAGGGCGAGCTAACCGCCATCGACTGCTCGCGCGCCGAGCCCGAGGCGACCATCGAAGTCGAGTCCACGGTCGGCAACATCTGCATCGGCGAGATGCCCGGCGGCGCAATGTGGTCGACCCGGGCCAGTTGCACCGAGTCCACCATTCAGGAGACCAGTATCGTCAGGCTGCTGAACGTCGACCTGATCAAGGGCAAGGCCGCCGTGCCTCTGATCGCCACCGGCAACAATCCCGTGCGGGACGAACTGACCCTCGCTGAAGATGAATCCGAAATCACTCAAGTCAATAATCTGAAGATTGGCGATTCGGTCGCCAACCTGCTCTCCCAGGTCAGCCGAATGATCGGTGTCGGCGCGCCCAAGGACGCCAATGGCTATCCCCGCCTCACATCTGGCCAAGCAACTGAGATCGCGGACAAATACCTGGCCACCTACCCCAACAAGGACGCCATTCGCGCCGCCATGAAAGCGGACGGGCTGACCTGGCCCCGCCCGGTAGCACTGTTGCTGGACACGACGATGCCCGACGAGTGGCACAACAAGTTGCTGCTGAACAACTGCACCACGAACAAGATGCAATGCCGCACCGAACTGATTTCCTCGTTGCAGACGCAACCGCAGGGCGGCCTGCTCAGCAGTGTCCTTACCGGCCTGGCCTCGTCCCTCGGCTTGAGCAGTAACTCCCAACCCCTTCTGCTCACCATCCTCAATCCGGTTCTCGATGCGCTCAAGCCCGTGCTCAACGCCGTGGGCAGTGCCGTCAGCAGCCTGCTCACCAACCTCGGCCTCGATCTCGGAAAAAGCGAAATCAAGGTACACAGCATCAGCTGCGGCATCCCGCAGTTGATTCGCTGAGGTGAGCGATGAAACGTCCAGGGAAAAGTAGCCAGCTAGGCGCCGTGGCCATCGAGTTCGCCATGTTGTTCGCGGTGTTCTTCGTGGTGGTGTACGGGATCATCGCTTACAGCATTCCGATGCTGTTACTGCTGACCTTCAAGCAGGTCAGCGCCGATGCCGCCCGCGCGACGTTGCAGGTCGACCCGGGCAATGCCGCCTACACTCAGCTGATCAGCCGGGAAGTCACGGCGGTCGTGCAACGCAGCTGGCTTCCGGAAAGCTGGCGCGGTGGCAATTGCCCGGCGCCCGAGCAGGACGCCGCCGGCCTGAACTGGAGCCCGTTGCCAAGCCATGATGGCCAGCCGTCCTACGGCAACATCGCCCTCGACAATCGCGACCCGGCCGCACCGCGCTACGTGCTGCACGTCTGTCTGCAACGCGGCTACAACCACGACGGGCCCAGCGACCAGCGAGCCATCGTGCCCACTCTGCGGCTGCTGGGGATAACGATCCCCAGCCTGCCCGAGGACAACGGTGAAGTGGTCATCCGTGGCGCCACCACCGTCACCCTCTGAGCGGGGCCCTGATCAGGCGCCGATTACACCGCCATCTTCACGGGTGATGACCACCACCGTCGAGCGGGGATGCACGCCAGCCTGGTGATCCGGGAAGCTCGAGCCGCCCTCTTCGCCCGGGTGCTGGATGCCCACGAACATGCTCTTGTAATCCGGCGAGAAGGCCAGGCCGGTCACCTCGCAGCCGACCGGGCCGACCATGAAACGGCGGATCTCGCCGGTGTGCGGGTCGGCGCAGAGCATCTGGTTATTGCCCATGCCGACGTAGTCGCCCTTGTTGCTGTATTTGCCGTCGGTCTGGATCCACAGGCGGCCGCCAGTATCGAAACCAACACCATCCGGGCTGTTGAACATGTTATCGGCGTTGATCGCATGGCTACCCGCCTGGGGCGTTCCGGCATGCACCACCGGGTTGCCGGCAACCACGAACAGATCCCACTCGAAATCCATGGCAGCAGCGTCGTCAGCGTGCTCGCGCCACCGCAGAATCTGCCCGTACAGGTTGTTCGCCCGCGGGTTCGGGCCGCCGACCGGCTGCCCCGGCTCACCGCGCTTGCTGTTGTTGGTGAGGGTGCAGTAAACCTGGCCGTCCTTGGGGCTGACGGTGATCCACTCGGGGCGATCCATGCGCGTGGCGCCGACGTGGGTGCCGGCCTGCCGCGCGCGAATCACCACCTCGGCCTGGTTGGCGAAGCCATGCTCGGCGGTCAGGCCATGCTTGCCGGCGGTCAGCTCGATCCAGCGGCCGCGGCCTTTCGGGTGATCGGCATCACCGTTGCCCTCGTCGAAACGCGCCACGTAAAGCGTGCCCTGATCGAGGATATGGCGATTGGCCTTGGCATTGCTGCGGTCCAGGCGGTCGCGGGTGATGAACTTGTAGATGAACTCGCCACGCTCGTCATCGCCCATGTACACCACCACGCGGCCATCGCGGGTGGTGGTCAGCGCCGCGTTCTCGTGCTTGAAACGGCCCAGGGCGGTGCGCTTGATCGGCTTGGCTTGCGGGTCGAACGGGTCGATCTCGACGATCCAGCCGTGGCGGTTCAGCTCGTTGGGGTTCTTGGCGATATCGAAGCGCGGGTCGAAACGGTGCCACTCGTTCTCGGCGCTGGCGTGCAGCACGCTGAAGCGCTTCTGATCGGGGCTGAATTGCAGGTTGGCATCACTACTGCCGAAGCAGTCGCTGAAGTTCTCTTCGCAGGTCAGGTAGGTGCCCCAGGGCGTCTGACCGCTGGAGCAGTTCTGGAAGGTGCCGAGCACTTCGATACCGGCCGGGTCGGCCTCTGTCTTGAGCAGCTCGTGGCCCCGTGCCGGGCCGCTCACCTCGATCGGCAGGTTGCCATGCACACGACGGTTATAAGGCGAGCCCTGCACGAAGCCCCAGCCGGCACCACTGCGCCGCACCTCGATCACCGTCACGCCCTCGGCGTTCTGCGCCTTGCGCACGTCCTCGGCGGATTTCGGCAGGCCGCCATGGGCCAGCAGATAACGATAATTCACGTATTCGTTGTTGATGGCCATCAGCGCGCGGTCGGGGTCGCCAGGCCAGGGGAAGAAGCTCATGCCATCGGTGTTGTCACCGAACTGCAGCAACTGTTCAGCCGCGCTGTTGCTGCCATCGCCCTTGAAGGCCGGCCCGCCGGCCTGCAAAGGCTGGCCCCAGCTGATCAGCGGGCGGAACGAATAGCCCGGCGGCAGGGTGATGGTATCGGCAGTGGAGGCCGCCAGGTTGGCGAAACCCAGCAGAGGGCTGGGGATCGTGGCACCGATCGACTCGGCCAGTACGCTACGGCTCAGCAAACCGCCGCCAAGAAACAGCGCTGCGCCGGTCAGCGCTCCGGCACCGATGAAACGGCGACGGGAAAGGGTCAGGCGTTCGAGGTCGGTCAATTGATCATCATGCATCACGGCGCTCCTGCGTTCTTCTGATGCGCAGGGACGCTAGGCAAGTTTGATGACGATTGGATGACGAAATCGCTAAATGCTCTTCTCATCACGGGGCTGTGAATTAATGGACGGCCATGCACAATTATCGTGATTCAAGCTGTGGATAAGCTGGTAGCGAGTTGCTGGGCGCTTAGTGCCCCGCCCTCTACGATTAATTGTTCAGTAATTGATCACATGCTCCTAGGTTATGCACAGATGTCTTGGATAAAATCTCTTATCACCTGTGGATATAGCTATGAAAGCCAGTAAAGACGCTGCTCATGGCTTTTCTGATCAATTCTTGACCAATAAGAATGGTCACAGCCCCGATGAACGAGCTGGGCAATAGTACACGGGAACTATATGATTCATATACGAAACGTATAGAGGCTTGACCATGGGTATCGTCAATATCGAAGACGAGCTGCACGACCAGATTCGCCGAGCAAGCAGCGTGTCGCACCGCTCCATCAATGCTCAGGCCGGGTTCTGGATTCGCATCGGCATGCTCTGTGAAATGAATCCGACCCTGAGCTTCAACCAAGTGATGGCCGCCGAGCTGCGTGCTGCCGGGGTATCGGCGCCCGGCCTGGCGAACGCGTCATGATCAAGACGCCGGAGGAAATTACCCTGATGGCCGAGGCCGGCCAGTTATTGGCCTCGGTCTTCACTCACCTCGATCAGCTGGAGCTGTGCGGGATGTCGACCCTGCAGGTCGACGGCATTGTGGATAACTTCATTGTCCACAACCTCAAGTCACGCCCGGCCAGTAAAGGCCAGTACGGTTTCGCCTATTCGCTCAACGCTTCCATCAACCAAGTGGTGTGCCACGGGGTGCCGAGCGCCAAAGACGTATTGCAGAACGGCGACCTGGTGAATTTCGATATCACTCTGGAAAAGAACGGCTATATCGCCGACTCCAGCAAGACCTACCTGATCGGTAGCGTTTCGCCGGAAGCAGAGCGCCTTACCCGCGTGACCTACGAGGCGCTATGGAAAGGTATCGCGGCGGTACGACCCGGCGGCCGGCTGGGCGACATTGGCCATGCCATCGAACGCCACGCCCGCGCCCACGGCTATTCGGTGGTACGTGAGTATTGCGGTCATGGCATCGGCAAACAGATGCATGAAGCACCGGAAGTGCTGCACTGGGGCAAGGCTGGAACCGGCCTGACCCTGCGCGAAGGCATGACCTTCACCATCGAGCCGATGATCAACCAGGGCAAGCCCGGTACTAAAACCTTGCGTGACGGTTGGACGGTAGTCACCAACGATGGGCTGCTGTCCGCGCAGTTCGAGCACACCGTTGCCGTCACCGCCGATGGCGTCCGCGTGCTGACCCTGCGACCGGATGAGACGCCGCTGCGCTGATACAGGTTTAACGTCAAAGCCGGCCGGTCTACCTATTCAGCCGGTGGCCGCATAAGTTCAATCAGCTATCCAGCGTAACCAGCACCCAAGGCAGCATCAGTTGGGTCAGCGGCCCAATGCCAAAGGCGAACAGCAGGGTGCCGATGCCCAGCACCTTGTAGCCGGCGAGCAAGGTGCCGACCAGCAGCACGGCCAGTTCGATGGCGGTGCGCATGGAGCGCAACGAATAACCGGTTACCCGATGCAAGCCGGTCATCAGGCCGTCACGCGGGCCACGCCCCAGCTGGGCGCCGATATACAGTGCCGAGCCGAAACCGCAGAGCAGCACGCCTCCCAGGGTCAGCAGCAGGCGCCAGACGAAGCCTTCCGGCGCCACCAGCATCTGCAGGGTGAAGTCCGCCACCACGCCGATCACCACTGCGTTGGCGATGGTGCCGAGGCCGGGAATCTCCCGCAGCGGAATCCACAGCAGCAGCACCAGGAAGGACACGCCCACCACGATCCAGCCAAAGCTCAACGGCAGCAACTTGGCCAGCCCGACATGCAGCGCATCCCAGGGCGACAGCCCCAGGTTGCCGCGGATCATCATCGCCATGGAAATGCCGAAGAAGGCCAGGCCGACGAACAGCTGCAGCAGACGCTGCGGCAGGTGGCCGGCACGCAGTTGGGCGAGTGGCCCGAGCTGGACCAGCGCAGCCTTGTCGCCCATCACTCCACCGTGACCGACTTGGCCAGGTTGCGTGGCTGATCGACGTCGGTGCCGCGCAGCACGGCGACGTGGTACGACAGCAGCTGCAGCGGCAGGGTGTAGAGAATCGGTGCCAGGGCGTCGTGGATGTGCGGCATGTTCACCACGTGGGTGCCTTCGCCATTGCTCATGGCGGCGCTGGCATCGGCGAACACGATCAGTTCACCGCCACGGGCGCGAACCACCTGCAGGTTGGACTTCAGCTTGTCGAGCAGCTCGTTGTTGGGCGCCACGGTAACCACCGGCATATCGGCATCGACCAGGGCCAGCGGGCCGTGCTTGAGCTCACCCGCCGGATAGGCCTCGGCGTGGATGTAGGAGATTTCCTTGAGTTTGAGCGCCCCTTCCATGGCCACCGGGTACTGGGCGCCGCGGCCGAGGAACAGGGTGTGGTGCTTCTCGGCGAACAGCTCGGAAACCTTCTCGACGATCTTGTCCATCGCCAGGGCTTCATCCAGCCGCGCCGGCAGGCGACGCAACTCGTCCACCAGCTCGGCGGCGATGCCCTTTTCAAGCGTGCCTTTGACTTGGCCGATGGCCAGGGTCAGCAGCATCAGGCCGACCAGCTGGGTGGTGAAGGCCTTGGTCGAAGCCACGCCGATTTCGGGGCCGGCGTGAGTCAATAGGGTCAGGTCGGACTCACGCACCAGCGAGCTGATGCCGACGTTGCAGATCGCCAGGCTGGCCAGGTAGCCGCCATCGGCCTTGGCATTACGTAGCGCGGCCAGGGTGTCGGCCGTTTCGCCGGACTGCGAGATGCTGACGAACAGGGTGTCCGGCTGCACCGCGACACGGCGGTAGCGAAACTCGCTGGCCACCTCGACCTGGCAGGGAATGCCCGCCAGCCCTTCGAGCCAGTAGCGGGCGACCATGCCGGCGTGATAACTGGTGCCGCAGGCAACGATCTGCACGTTGCGCACCTTGGCGAACAGCTCGGCGGCCTGGGGGCCAAAGGCCTGCACCAGCACATGGTCGCTACCGAGGCGGCCTTCCAGGGTGCGCTGCACGACCTTGGGCTGCTCGTGGATTTCCTTGAGCATGAAGTGGCGGAACACGCCCTTGTCGGCCGCATCGGCACCTTCGTGGTACTGCACGGCTTCTCGTTGCACTACGTCACCGTTGGTATCCCAGATCTGCACGCTGTCGCGCTGGATTTCGGCGATATCGCCCTCTTCCAGGTACATGAAACGGTCGGTGACCTGACGCAGGGCGAGCTGGTCGGAGGCGAGGAAGTTCTCGCCCAGGCCCAGGCCGATCACCAGCGGGCTGCCGCTGCGCGCGGCGAGCAGACGATCCGGGTTGGCCGCACTGATCACCGCCAGGCCGTAGGCGCCGCGCAGCTGCTTGACCACCGCCTTGAGGGCGTCGGCCAGGTCGCTGTGGCTTTTCAGGGTGTGAGCGAGCAGGTGCACGATGACTTCGGTGTCGGTATCCGAACTGAAGGCATAACCCAGGCCCTGCAGTTGCTCACGCAGCGGGCCATGGTTTTCGATGATGCCGTTGTGCACCACCGCCAGTTGGTCGCCGGAAAAGTGTGGGTGGGCATTGTTTTCGGTCGGCACGCCGTGGGTGGCCCAACGGGTGTGGGCGACACCCAGGCGGCCCGGCAGTGGTTCGCTATCCAGCGCCGCTTCCAGTTCGCTGACCTTGCCGACGCGACGACGGCGCTGCAGGCTGCCCATGTCATCGAGCAGCGCCACACCGGCGCTGTCATAGCCGCGGTATTCGAGGCGCTTGAGGCCCTCGACCAGCACGGCGGTGATGTTGCGTTCGGCAATGGCGCCTACGATGCCACACATAGTGTTCTCCTCAGGATGCGTCAGTGGCCGCGCAGATCAGCTGGATCCCGCGGGCCAAGAGTTGTTCGCGCGCCTCGCTGTCGAGACGCTCGTCAGTAATCAGGGTGTGTACGCTGCCCCAGGGCAGCTCGAGATTGGGAATGCGCCGGCCGATCTTGTCGCTCTCGACCATGACGATCACCTCACGGGCCACCTCGGCCATGACGCGCGAAAGGCCCAGCAGCTCGTTGAAGGTGGTGGTACCACGCTGCAGGTCGATACCATCGGCTCCGATAAACAGCTGGTCGAAATCATAGGAGCGCAGCACCTGCTCGGCGACCTGGCCCTGGAAGGATTCCGAATGCGGGTCCCAGGTGCCGCCGGTCATCAGCAAAACCGGCTCGTGCTCGATATCGCGCAGCGCGTTGGCCACATTCAGGGAATTGGTCATCACCACCAGCCCGGGCTTGTGGCCCAGCTCGGGGATCATCGCCGCGGTTGTGGTGCCGCTGTCGATGATGATCCGCGCATGCTCGCGGATGCGCGCCACACCAGCCCGGGCGATCGCCTGCTTGTAGCGGGACACCGGCTGACTGCTCTCGACCATCATTTCCTGGGGCAGCGGCACCGCGCCGCCATAACGGCGCAACAGCAGACCGTTGGCTTCCAGCGCGGCAAGATCCTTGCGAATGGTTACTTCGGAGGTGGCGAAACGCTTGGCCAAGGCGTCAACGCTCACCTCGCCCAGCTCGGTGAGCAGGGCAAGAATGGTGTGGCGACGTTGCGGCGTGTTGCGTTTTGACATGCTTAAGTTTCGATTCGAAAGATAATTTCTCGAATCAAAACCTAACGAAGCTTTACTGTCAAGCAGCACAGGGTTCGTGGATAACACCTGAAGCGATCGTATTGCACCGGTCGCCAGGTTATCCACAGCGTGCGTTCAAGGCTTTTTCTTGATCGGACGCTGCCAACCATCGATATTACGCTGGCGCCCGCGAGCGACGGCCAGGTTGTTGGCCGGCACGTCAGAGGTGATGACCGAACCAGCGGCGGTAGTGACGCCATCACCCAGTGTTACGGGCGCAACCAGCGCGCTGTTGGAACCGACGAAGACGTCCGTCCCCATCACGGTACGATGCTTGTTGGCGCCGTCGTAGTTGCAGGTGATGGTGCCGGCACCGATGTTGGTGCGCGCGCCGACCTCGGCGTCGCCCAGATAGCTCAGGTGACCGGCCTTGGCGCCCTCCCCCAGCACGGCGTTCTTCAGCTCCACGAAGTTACCCACATGGGCCTTGGCGCCCAGTACGCTGCCTGGCCGCAAACGGGCGAATGGACCGCAATCCGCGCCCTCACCCACTTCGGCGCCTTCCAGATGGCTGTTGGCCTTGATGATGGCGCCTTTGCGCAAGGTGCTGTCCTTGATCACGCAGTTCGGGCCAACCTGCACGTCGTCCTCGATGATCACGCGGCCTTCGAGGATCACGTTGATGTCGATGGTCACGTCGCGGCCCACGCTCACCTCACCGCGCACGTCGAAACGGTGAGGGTCGCGCAGGGTTACGCCCTGGGCCATCAGCCGACGGGCCATGCGCTGCTGGTAATGGCACTCGAGCTGGGCGAGCTGGATACGGTCGTTGGCGCCGAGCACTTCCATTTCGTCGGCAGCGGTAGCGGTGGCCACCACCAGGCCGTCAGCGACTGCCATGGCGATCACGTCGGTCAGGTAGTACTCGCCCTGGGCGTTGCTGTTCGACAGCCGCCCCAGCCAATCGCCCAAGCGCTTGCCGGGCACGGCGAGAATGCCGGTGTTACCTTCACGGATCTGCCGCTGTGCCTCGCTGGCATCCTTGTGTTCGACGATAGCCTGCACGGCGCCCTGCTCGTCACGCACGATGCGGCCGTAGCCGGTCGGGTCGGCCAGCTCGACGGTGAGCAGGCCCAGCTGGTTGTCGTTGACCAGCTCCAGCAGGCGTTGCAGGGTCGCCGGCTCGATCAGCGGCACGTCGCCGTAAAGGATCAAGACCGTGTCGGCAGTCAGTGCCGGTTGCGCCTGGGCCACTGCGTGACCGGTACCCAACTGCTCGGCCTGGATGACGAAACTCAGGTCGTCGGCCGCCAGGCGCTCGCGTACCTTCTCGGCGCCATGGCCGATCACCACCTGGATGCTCTGCGGCTGCAAGCTGCGGGCGGTGTCGATGACGTGGCCAAGCATGGGCTTGTGAGCGACCGGATGCAGCACCTTGGGTAGCGCCGAACGCATGCGGGTGCCCTGGCCAGCGGCGAGAATGACGATATCGAGGGACATGGCAGATCCAGATAAACGAGAGCGGAAAGAAAGAGGGTTCACAGCAATCCGTTGCGCGAGTGTCGATCAGAAAAGGGTTCATCGCGGCTGAAGCCGCTCCCACATGATCGGGTTATCCACAACCTTGGTTAAATCGCAGGCAAGAAAAAGGGTAGCCAAGGCTACCCCTTTTCCAAGCAACGATGAAGAGCGTCGGTATCAGCTACCGCCGAACTTCTTGCGCATTTGCTGGACGGTGCGCAGCTGGGCTGCGGCTTCGGCCAGACGAGCAGCGGCGGAACCGTAGTCGAACTCGGCTCCCTGCTCGCTCAGCGCTTTCTCGGCAGCTTTGACGGCTTCCTGAGCGGAGGCTTCATCCAGATCGGCAGCACGTTGCACGGTGTCGGCGAGTACCTTGACCATGCTTGGCTGCACTTCCAGGAAGCCACCGGAGATGTAGAACACCTCGGTATCGCCACCCTGCTTGACCAGACGAATCGGGCCCGGCTTGAGGTCGGTGATCAACGGTGCGTGGCCTGGGGAGATCCCCAGATCACCCAGGTTACCGTGGGCGATCACCATTTCGACCAGACCGGAGAAGATCTCGCCTTCTGCGCTGACGATGTCGCAATGGACTGTCATAGCCATATCTAGCCTCACGTAAGCGCCCGTTGCCGGGCGCACGGGTGATTACAGTTTCTTCGCTTTCTCGATGGCTTCTTCGATGCCACCGACCATGTAGAACGCCTGCTCCGGCAGGTGATCGTACTCACCTTTGAGGATGCCGCTGAAACCAGCGATGGTGTCCTTCAGGGAAACGTACTTGCCTGGCGAGCCGGTGAACACTTCAGCAACGAAGAACGGCTGGGACAGAAAACGCTGGATCTTACGAGCACGGGATACCAGCTGCTTGTCTTCTTCCGACAGTTCGTCCATGCCGAGGATCGCGATGATGTCCTTCAGCTCTTTGTAGCGCTGCAGCACGTACTGAACGCCGCGAGCGGTATCGTAGTGCTCCTGGCCGATCACGTTCGGGTCCAGCTGGCGCGAAGTCGAGTCCAGTGGGTCGACCGCCGGGTAGATACCCAGGGAGGCGATGTCACGGGACAGTACGACGGTGGCATCCAAGTGGGCGAAGGTGGTCGCCGGGCTCGGGTCGGTCAGGTCGTCCGCAGGTACGTATACGGCCTGGATCGAGGTGATCGAACCGGTCTTGGTGGAGGTGATGCGCTCTTGCAGAACACCCATCTCTTCAGCCAGGGTCGGCTGGTAACCTACTGCCGACGGCATACGGCCGAGCAGAGCGGATACTTCGGTACCGGCCAGGGTATAGCGGTAGATGTTGTCCACGAAGAACAGAACGTCACGGCCTTCGTCACGGAACTTCTCGGCCATGGTCAGGCCGGTTAGGGCGACGCGCAGACGGTTGCCTGGTGGCTCGTTCATCTGGCCGTAGACCAGGGCTACCTTGTCGAGAACGTTGGAGTCCTTCATCTCGTGGTAGAAGTCGTTACCCTCACGAGTACGCTCACCCACACCGGCGAACACGGAATAACCGCTGTGCTCGATGGCGATGTTACGGATCAGCTCCATCATGTTTACGGTCTTGCCGACACCGGCACCACCGAACAGACCGACTTTACCGCCCTTGGCGAACGGGCAGACCAGATCGATGACCTTGATGCCGGTTTCCAGCAGCTCGTTGGAGCCGGATTGCTCGGCGTAGGTCGGTGCGGCACGGTGAATGCCCCAGCGCTCTTCTTCGCCGATCGGGCCGGCTTCGTCGATCGGGTTGCCCAGCACGTCCATGATACGGCCCAGGGTCTTGACCCCGACCGGTACCTGGATGCCAGCGCCGGTGCTGTCGACGTTCAGACCACGCTTGAGGCCTTCGGTCGAACCCATCGCAATGGTACGCACCACGCCGTCGCCCAGCTGCTGCTGAACTTCCAGAGTGGTTTCGGCGCCGACTACTTTCAGCGCTTCATAAACACTCGGCACCTTGTCACGCGGGAATTCCACGTCGATGACGGCGCCGATGATTTGAACGATACGTCCGCTACTCATCTTTGGTTCCTCTGAATATTTGAACCGTTAAACCGCGGCAGCGCCGCCGACGATTTCCGAAATTTCCTGGGTGATCGCTGCCTGACGTGCCTTGTTGTAGATCAACTGCAGGTCTTTGATGAGGTCGCCAGCGTTATCGGTGGCGTTCTTCATCGCGATCATCCGTGCGGCCTGTTCGGCTGCATTGTTCTCGACCACTGCCTGGTACACCTGCGACTCCACGTAGCGCACCATCAGCCCGTCAAGCAGCTGCTTGGCGTCGGGTTCGTACAGGTAGTCCCAGTGGTGTTTCAGTTCCTGATCCGGATCGGCCACCAGTGGGATCAGCTGCTCCACGGTTGGCTTCTGGGTCATGGTATTGATGAACTTGTTGGAAACCACGGACAAACGGTCGATGCGCCCTTCCAGGTAAGCATCGAGCATCACCTTGACGCTGCCGATCAGATCGTTGATCGACGGCTCTTCGCCGAGGTGGCTGATTGCAGCGACCACGTTGCCACCAAAGTTGCGGAAGAATGCCGCACCCTTGCTGCCAACTACGCAGAGATCGATCTCCACGCCGCGCTCGCGGTTTGCCGACATGTCCTTGACCAGGGCCTTGAACAGGTTGGTATTCAAGCCACCGCACAGACCACGGTCCGAACTCACCACCACGTAACCGACGCGCTTTACTTCGCGTTCGATCATGAAGGGATGACGGTATTCCGGGTTGGCGTTGGCCAGATGACCAATTACCTGGCGGATACGCTCCGCGTAGGGACGGCTAGCTGCCATGCGCTGTTGTGCCTTGCGCATCTTGCTGACCGCCACCTTTTCCATGGCGCTGGTGATCTTCTGCGTGCTTTTGATGCTCGCAATCTTGCTGCGAATCTCTTTTGCGCCTGCCATTTCACACCTATCGGGTTAGCAGGCGGGCGTCTCGCGACGCCCGCTGCGGCTTACCAGGTTTGGGTGGCTTTGAACTTCTCGATACCGGCTTTGAGCTGGCCATCGATGTCGTCGTTGAAGTCACCCTTCTCGTTGATCTTCGCCATCAGGTCGGCGTGATCACGGTTGAAGAAGGCGATCAGAGCCTGCTCGAAGCTGATGATCTTGGCGACTTCGATGTCGGTCAGGAAACCACGCTCGGCGGCATACAGCGACAGCGCCATGTCCGCGATGGACATCGGAGCGTATTGCTTCTGCTTCATCAGCTCGGTAACGCGCTGACCATGCTCGAGCTGCTTGCGGGTGGCTTCGTCCAGGTCGGACGCGAACTGGGCGAATGCCGCCAGTTCACGGTACTGAGCCAGAGCGGTACGGATGCCACCGGAGAGCTTCTTGATGATCTTGGTCTGCGCAGCACCACCCACACGGGATACCGAGATACCGGCGTTGACCGCCGGACGGATACCCGAGTTGAACATGGCCGATTCCAGGAAGATCTGACCGTCGGTGATGGAAATCACGTTGGTCGGAACGAACGCGGAAACGTCGCCAGCCTGGGTTTCGATGATCGGCAGAGCGGTCAGGGAACCGGTCTTGCCAGTCACGGCGCCGTTGGTGAACTTCTCGACGTACTCTTCGGAAACGCGCGAAGCACGCTCCAGCAGACGGCTGTGGAGATAGAACACGTCGCCCGGGTAGGCTTCACGGCCTGGCGGACGGCGCAGCAGCAGGGAGATCTGACGGTACGCAACGGCCTGCTTGGACAGGTCATCGTAAACGATCAGTGCATCTTCACCGCGGTCGCGGAAGTATTCGCCCATGGTGCAGCCGGCGTAAGGAGCCAGGAACTGCAGCGCAGCGGATTCGGAAGCCGAAGCAGCGACGACGATGGTGTTGGCCAGAGCACCGGACTCTTCCAGTTTGCGAACCACGTTGGCGATGGTCGATTGCTTCTGACCAACGGCTACGTAGACGCAGAAGATGCCGCTGTTCTTCTGGTTGATGATGGCGTCGACGGCCAGGGCAGTCTTACCGATCTGACGGTCACCGATGATCAGCTCGCGCTGGCCACGGCCTACCGGAATCATGGCATCGACCGACTTGTAGCCAGTCTGTACCGGCTGGTCGACCGACTTACGCCAGATCACACCTGGTGCCACTTTCTCGACAGCGTCGGTAGCGGCGGTGTTGATCGGGCCTTTGCCATCGATCGGGTTGCCCAGTGCGTCGACGACGCGGCCCAGCAGTTCCGGACCAACCGGAACTTCCAGAATGCGACCGGTGCACTTGGCGCTCATGCCTTCGGCCAGGGTGGTGTACGCACCCAGGACAACGGCACCGACGGAGTCCTGCTCCAGGTTCAGTGCCATACCGTAGACGCTGCCCGGGAACTCGATCATTTCGCCGTACATGACGTCGGCGAGACCGTGAATGCGCACGATACCGTCGGATACGCTGACGATGGTGCCTTCGTTACGGGCTTGGGAAGAGACGTCGAGTTTCTCGATACGTCCCTTGATGATTTCACTAATTTCGGAAGGATTGAGTTGCTGCATAGCTCTGCTGCCCCTTCAAACTCAAGATTTCAATGCTTCGGCCAGCTTCGCGATCTTGCCGCGAACTGAGCCATCGATAACCAGGTCGCCGGCGCGGATCACGACACCACCAATCAAGGCGGCGTCCTCCGCAGCGTGCAGGCGCACTTCCCGGCCGAGCCGTGCACTGAGAACCTTGGCGAGTTTGTCTTGCTGTTCATCGCTCAATGCGAAGGCACTGGTAACGTCCACGTCGATCGACTTCTCCTGCTCGGCCTTGTACAGCTCGAACAGTGCGAAGATTTCCGGCAACAGGGCCAGACGATCGTTCTCTGCGACAACGTGGATGAAATTGCGTACCTGGGCGTCGAACTTGTCACCACACACCTCGACGAAGGTGGTGGCCTTGTCTGTACTCGTCAAACGCGGGGCCTTGAACACGCTCTGCAGGGTGGCGTCTTGCGACACCGCCGCTGCCAGGCCGAGCATGGCTGACCAAGAGGCCAGCTGCTGGTGGGCCTGGGCGTATTCGAAAGCCGCCTTGGCATAAGGTCGGGCCAACGTGGTCAGTTCTGCCATGATCGCGCCCTCGCTTAAATTTCGGCGGCCAGTTTGGAAACCAGCTCCGCATGCGCGTTTTGGTCGATGGATGCGCCCAGGATCTTCTCGGCACCGCCGACGGCCAGGGCACCCACTTGGGCACGCAGGGCGTCTTTGACGCTGTTGATTTCCTGTTCGATCTCGGCCTGAGCCTGAGCCTTCACGCGATCCGCCTCGACGCGAGCCTGATCACGGGCTTCATCGACGATCTGGTTCGCGCGTTTCTTGGCTTGCTCAATGATTTCAGCAGCCTGTGTCTTGGCTTCGCGCAGTTGCTGACCCGCTTTCTCTTGGGCCAACTCCAGGTCACGAGCCGCACGACTGGCAGCGTCCAGACCTTCAGCAATCTTCTTCTGACGCTCTTGCAAAGCCGCAATGACCGGAGGCCATACGAACTTCATGCAGAACAGCACGAAGATGAAGAAGGCAACGGACTGGCCAATCAGGGTTGCATTAATGTTCACGCCAACACCTCGCTCGTTCGTTGTCCATCACACCAATCAACTCGATAAATTCGAGTGATTAGCCAGCGATTTGACCAACGAAGGGGTTCGCGAAGGTGAAGAACAGTGCGATACCAACACCGATCATGGTCACGGCGTCCAGCAGGCCGGCGACGATGAACATTTTGACTTGCAGCATCGGAACCATTTCCGGCTGACGCGCAGCGCCTTCCAGGAACTTGCCGCCCAGCAGGCCGAAGCCGATAGCGGTACCCAGAGCGCCCAGGCCAATCAGCAGAGCAACAGCGATCGCGGTCAGACCAACTACAGTTTCCATCTTTCCTCCCGACTTTTTACGTCGTATTGGTTAAGGTTTTTCTAAGGGTAAAGCGGTAAAGCAAAACCGTTACTTCCAGTGCCCTTGCGGGCGTTCCAGCCGAGGCCGGATCCATCGACAACGCCGCGCGTCGGTGACGCGCGACACGTCCATCAATGGCTGTCTTCGTGCGCCATCGACAGGTAGACGATGGTCAGCATCATGAAGATGAAGGCCTGCAGCGTGATGATGATCAGGTGGAAGACTGCCCAAGCCCACTGCAGGACGCCTGCCAGTGCTGCCAACAGAATGCCGCCGCCGAACATGACCGCGATGAGGATGAAGATCAGCTCGCCTGCGTACAGGTTGCCGAACAGTCGCAGGGCCAGGGAAACCGGCTTGGCGATCAGGGTCACGAACTCCAGCAGGAAGTTGACCGGAATCAGCAGGATCTTGACGAAGATGTTCTTGGCGCTGAACGGGTGCAGGGTCAGCTCGCCCAGGAAGCCGCCGATGCCCTTGACCTTGATGCTGTAGAAGATGATCAGTGCGAATACCGACAGGGCCATGCCCAGGGTAGCGTTCGGGTCGGTAGTCGGTACGGCGCGGAAGAACAGGTGGTCATCACCGGCGATCTTGGCGGCAGCCATCGGAATCCAGTCAACCGGCACCAGGTCCATCAGGTTCATCAGGAAGATCCAGACGAAGATGGTCAGGGCCAGCGGGGCGATCAGAGCGTTACGGCCGTGGAAGGTGTCCTTCACGCTGCCGTCGACGAACTCCACCAGCACTTCGACGAAGTTCTGCAGGCCGCCAGGCTGACCAGAGGTTGCGCGCTTGGCAGCTGCCTTGAACAGGAAGATGAAGATCAGGCCCAGCACCACGGAGATACCCAGGGTATCGAGGTGGAATGCCCAGAAACCCATTTCTTTGGCTTCCTGGGCCGTGTGGGCGAACCCCCAGCCATTGACCGGGTGCTGACCGAAAGTCAGGTTCTGCAAGTGATGCTGGATATAACCCGAAGCGGTTTCTGCAGCTGCCATAAATCCCTCAAACGCTCTAAGGCTTTAAAAATCATCTCTTCATCAGCAAGGGTGCGAACCAGTTGACCAATTGGGTCAGCAGGAATACGCCGAACAAAGCCGCCGCATCCAAAGGCTTCACACCTGCAAACACCAGTGCGAAAAGCACCGCTGTCAAAACCAGTTTCCCTGCTTCGCCGGCGTAGAACGACCGGACGATGGCCTGGGCTGCCCGCGCTCCGGAAAACCGGAATGCCTTGTGGGCAAAGTACAGATTCGGCAGCCAGGCGATCAGCCCGCCGCACAAGCCGGAATATCCAGCAGTCGTGCCCTTCCAGTACCAACAGGCAGCGGCAAGAACCAACAGCACCAGCAATTGCACCACGAGAATCGGAAACACCGGCAAGCGATGGAGCGGCAGGCGTTTTGGCGTGCGGATATCCATCAATTTTCCCGGGAAACACTCTCAGATATCGTTACCAAGCTATTCAATAACTTGGCACATTTTGTGCCGCCGAAATGCGCGCAGAGTATAGGGGCGGTTCCCACCCCGTTCAACTGCTCGAAAGTCTTTTCGCCGTAGTGCTCGAGGAGCAATTGTTTCAGCGAATGTGGGCTAGGACGCCCTGAAGTTCGTCGAGAGAATTGTAGCGAATCACCAGTTGGCCTTTGCCTTTCTGGCCATGCTTGATCTGCACCGGAGAGCCCAGCCGCTCAGCCAGGCGCTGTTCGAGCCGGCTGATATCCGGATCGACCTTGGTGGTGGCAGTTGGCCGCTCCTGGGTGTTAAGCCACTGGCGCACCAAGGCCTCGGTCTGACGCACAGTGAGGCCCCGTGCGACAACGTGTCGCGCACCTTCGGTCTGCTGCTCGACCGGCAGGCCCAGCAGTGCGCGGGCGTGGCCCATTTCCAGGTCGCCATGGGAGAGCAGGGTTTTCACTTCCTCGGGCAGGGAGATCAGGCGCAACAGGTTGGTGATGGTCACCCGCGACTTGCCGACGGCTTCGGCGACCTGTTGCTGAGTCAGCTGGAACTCCTGCTGCAGACGCTGCAGGGCCATGGCTTCTTCGATGGGATTGAGGTCTTCGCGCTGGATGTTCTCGATCAGCGCCATGGCGATGGCGGCTTCGTCCGGCAGCTCGCGTACCAGTGCCGGGATGCGATCCAGCCCGGCCTGCTGGGTAGCACGCCAGCGGCGTTCACCAGCAACGATCTCGAAACGCCCGTCGCCCACAGGACGCACCACGATCGGCTGCATCACGCCGTGGGTCTTGATCGACTGGCTCAGTTCTTCGAGCGCGGTGACGTCCATATCGCGACGCGGCTGGTACTTGCCGCGCTGAATCAGGTCCAGAGGCAGGTGCTGCAGCTCACGGGTATCGGCCTTGACCGCTTCCTGCTCGAGCGTATCGACGCTGGTGCCTCCCAGCAGGGCGTCCAGGCCTCGACCGAGCCCACGTTTCTTGGCAGCCATGCATAGTTTCCTTATACGGTTGCGGTGTGGGCGTTCGCGCGCTGGCGGCGAACCAGTTCGCCAGCCAGCGCCAGGTAGGCGATCGCGCCACGGGATTGCTTGTCATAGACCAGCGCCGGCATACCGAAGCTGGGGGCTTCGGCGAGTCGCACGTTGCGCGGGATCACGGTTTGATAGAGCGTGTCGGGGAAATGTTCCTTGAGCTGGGCAGACACGTCGCTGGTCAGGCTGATGCGCGGATCGTACATGGTGCGCAGCAGGCCTTCGATCTTCAGTGACGGGTTGAGCAGCTTGCCGATGCGCTGGATGCTGTTGACCAGATCGCTCAGGCCCTCCAGTGCGTAGTACTCGCACTGCATGGGGATGATTACGCCATCGGAGGCGACCAGTGCGTTGACCGTCAGCATCGACAGCGCCGGTGGGCAGTCGATGAGGATGTAATCGTAGTTCTCGCGGATCGGCGCCAGTGCATAACGCAGGCGGCTCTCCTTCATCTTCATTTCCAGCAGCGACACTTCCGCGGCGGTCAGGTCGCGGTTGGCAGGCAGCAACTGATAACCACCGTGCTCGGAGAACTGCATGGCTTCGACCAGGTTGCAGTCACCGACCAGCACGTCGTAGATGGAGTGTTCCAACGTCTGCTTGTCGACGCCGCTGCCGGTGGTGGCGTTGCCCTGCGGATCGAGATCGATGAGCAGTACACGGCGTTTGGTCGCAACCAGAGAAGCCGCCAGGTTGATGCAGGTCGTGGTCTTGCCCACGCCGCCTTTCTGGTTGGCGATTGCGAATACTTTAGCCATGTTGCCGTTCCCCCTAAACCGAGCGACGCAGTATCAACAGATGGCGCTGGCCTTGGCAACCGGGAACCTTGAGCACATGGGTGGCGGTGAGACGGAAGTCCGCTGGCAGTGCCTGAAGCTCGTCGTCCGGGTGCACGCCTTTCATCGCCAGCCACTGGGTGTTGCCATCGCCCAGGTGGCGCGTCCAGTTGGAGAAATCTTCCAGGGAGCTGAACGCCCGCGAGCAGATGCCGTTGAATGACTGCTCGGGCGTGAACGCTTCCACGCGACTGTGGATAACTTCCAGGTTGGCCAGCTTGAGCTCAAGCTTCACCTGGGTAAGAAAGCGAGTCTTCTTGCCATTGGAATCGAGCAGCGTGAAGCGCCGTTCGGGAAACAGGATGGCCAGAGGAATGCCCGGCATGCCGCCGCCGCTGCCGACGTCCAGCCAGTTATCCCCAACCTCGGCCACGAAAGGCACCACGCTGAGGCTGTCGAGCAGATGGCGCGACACCATCTCGTCTGGATCACGTACAGCGGTCAGGTTGTAGGCCTTGTTCCACTTGATCAGCAGCGCCAGGTAAGCCAGCAGCTGCGTCTGCTGCTGCTCGGTCAAGTCGACGCCCAATTCACGGGCGCCTTGTAGCAGTTCTTCGGCGTGGTGAGCGGTAACGGACATCAGGCGCTCTGCTCCAGCTGGCGACCAGCGCCGCGTTTTTTCAGGTGGATCAGCAGCAGCGAGATGGCCGCCGGGGTGACCCCCGGAATCCGCGATGCCTGACCGAGGGTCTGCGGTCGCGCGTTGCCGAGCTTGTGCTGGATTTCCTTGGAAAGACCGGAAATGGTCGCGTAGTCGATATCCACAGGCAGCTCGGTTTCCTCACTGGCGCGCAGGCGGGCGATCTCGTCCTGCTGACGCTCGATGTAGCCGGCGTACTTGGTCTTGATCTCGACCTGCTCGGCGACCTGGGGATCCTCGGCGCCTTCGCCGGTCACCTCGACCAGGCCGGCATAATCGATTTCCGGCCGCGACAGCAGGTTGAGCAGGTTGTACTCGTGGGTCAGCGGCGTGCCGAAGCGCTCGACGATGGCCTCACCCTGAGGCGTGTTCGGGCGCACCCAAGTACTTTTCAGGCGCTGTTCTTCCCGGGCGATGCCTTCGCGCTTGGCTTCGAAAGCAGCCCAGCGCTGGTCGTCGACCAGGCCCAGCTCGCGGCCTTTCTCGGTCAGGCGCAAGTCGGCGTTGTCTTCACGCAGGATCAACCGGTATTCGGCCCGCGAAGTGAACATGCGGTACGGCTCCTGGGTGCCAAGGGTAATCAGGTCATCGACCAGCACACCGATGTAGGCCTCGTCGCGACGCGGGCACCATGCCTCTTTGCCTTGGGCGCGCAGCGCGGCGTTGGCGCCGGCGAGCAATCCCTGTGCGCCGGCTTCTTCGTAACCGGTGGTGCCGTTGATCTGGCCGGCGAAGAACAGGCCACCGATCACCTTAGTTTCGAGGCTGTACTTGAGGTCACGCGGGTCGAAGTAGTCGTACTCGATGGCGTAGCCCGGGCGCACGATGTGGGCGTTCTCCATACCGCGGATGCTCTGCACGATCTGCAGCTGCACGTCGAACGGCAACGACGTGGAAATGCCGTTGGGGTACAGCTCATGGGTGGTCAGGCCTTCCGGCTCGATGAACACCTGGTGGCTGTCCTTCTCGGCAAAGCGGTGGATCTTGTCCTCGATGGACGGACAGTACCGCGGACCCACACCTTCGATCACCCCGGAATACATCGGCGAACGGTCGAGGTTCGCGGCGATGATCTCGTGGGTGCGTGCATTGGTGTGGGTGATCCAGCAGCTGACCTGGCGGGGGTGCTGCTGCTTGTTGCCCATGAAGGACATCACCGGGATCGGCGTATCGCCAGGCTGCTCGGTCATCTGGGTGAAGTCCACCGAACGGCCGTCGATGCGTGGCGGCGTGCCGGTCTTGAGGCGACCGACGCGCAGCGGCAATTCGCGCAGGCGTTTGGCCAAGGCGATCGAGGGCGGGTCCCCTGCGCGGCCACCGGAGTAGTTCTGCAGACCGATGTGGATAAGTCCGCCAAGGAAGGTGCCGGTGGTCAGTACCACGGAGTCGGCGAAGAAGCGCAGACCCATCTGGGTAACCACGCCTTTGACCTCGTCCTGCTCGACGATCAGATCGTCGGCAGCCTGCTGGAATATCCACAGGTTGGGCTGATTTTCCAGGATCTCGCGCACCGCTGCCTTGTAGAGGATGCGGTCAGCCTGGGCGCGAGTTGCACGTACTGCTGGGCCCTTGCGGCTGTTCAGCACACGAAACTGAATGCCCCCCAGATCGGTAGCGGTCGCCATGGCGCCGCCGAGGGCATCGATCTCCTTGACCAGGTGGCTCTTGCCGATTCCGCCAATGGCGGGGTTGCAGCTCATCTGCCCGAGGGTTTCCACGTTGTGGGTCAGCAGCAGGGTTCTAACGCCCATGCGCGCCGCTGCAAGCGCAGCCTCGGTACCGGCATGACCGCCGCCGATGACGATCACTTGAAAACGGGAAGGGAAATCCACCACGCACCTCGTGCCTGTTGAGAAAGGGAGCTTTCAAGAAAGGGCGGCAAGTATAGGGATTTAGCCCAGCTGAAAGAAGCCTTTTGCACAAAAAATAGCCAACTGGTCCTTGCTCTAGGGGTGAGCCTTTTTCTGTGGGTGGTCTCTCATCGGGACGTTGTGCAGAACTTGGAGGTAAATAAAGAAAAAAGAATGATTTTTTTAAAAGGCTTGTTTTTATGTTTATAAATGGTATCGCCAATATCTGTGGATAGATTGCTAGAGGCCTTTATTCCTCTGATGTACAGCGATGTATGAAAGCGGGATTATCCTGCGCGCCTCGTGTGTGATGGCGGTGATCACCCTGTGTGTAAAAGTTATAGTTATGCACAGCAGGGTTTATCCATTGCTTAGTCACCGGGTTATCGGCAAGGCTCAGGCACGCTTTTCCACAGGGCTTATTCTGCTGTGTATGGTTTTGGAAGCACCGTTGGAGAGACCGTTGCCCGCGTCAAATCCGTCCGAGTGCTCAGATGCAAACGTTTCTGTGGATAAGAGGCCAGGCTGTACCAGTGGCGTGCAAGCGCTACCGTACGTCAGGCGTTCTTCGGGGCGTTGGAGGGAGAACGGGGCGGCCTTGAATATCAGGCCGCTATTGGTAGTGCCATGACGAAAGATTTCCCGTTGGCAGCGGGCCAGGCACCGGCGAAACGGTTATCCACACCGAATGGTGAGGGGTTACTTGCCAATGCAGAAGCTGGAGAAGATCCGGCCCAGCAGGTCGTCGGAGCTGAAAGCGCCGGTGATCTCTCCCAGGGCCTGTTGAGCCTGGCGCAAGTCTTCGGCGAGCAGTTCGCCGGCGCCGGCCAGGGTCAGCTGGGCATGGCCGTGGTCGAGGTGGCGTTGCGCCTGATGGAGGGCGTCGAGGTGACGGCGGCGGGCGCTGAAGCCGCTCTCCGCGGTTTGCTGGAAGCCCATGCAGGCCTTCAGGTGCTCGCGCAGCAGTTCCAGGCCTTCGCTGGACTTGGCGGAAAGCGCCAGGCTGGCTTGGCCATCGGCGGCGTTGTGCAGCGCCACTTGTTCGCCGGACAGGTCCGCCTTGTTACGAATCAGCGTGACCCGAGCCATATCCGGCCGCTGCTCTAGAAACTCGGGCCACAGCGCGAAGGGATCGGCCGCTTCCGGCGCTGTCGAGTCGACGACGAGCAGTACCCGGTCCGCTTCGCCAATGGCCTTGAGTGCCCGTTCCACACCGATGCGTTCGACCTGATCGTCGGTGTCACGCAATCCGGCGGTATCGACCACATGCAACGGCATACCGTCGATGTGGATATGTTCGCGCAGCACGTCACGGGTGGTACCGGCGATATCGGTAACGATGGCGGCCTCACGCCCGGCGAGGGCATTGAGCAGGCTGGACTTGCCGGCATTCGGTCGGCCGGCGATGACCACCGTCATGCCGTCACGCAGCAAGGCACCCTGCCCAGCTTCGCGCAAAACTGTGGATAACTGTTCACGCACGCCTTCGAGCAGGCTGAGCACGTGGCCATCGGCGAGGAAGTCGATTTCTTCTTCCGGAAAATCGATCGCCGCTTCGACGTAGATGCGTAGGGCAATCAGCCGTTCGGTCAGCTCATGCACGCGGCGTGAGAATTCGCCCTGCAGCGAGCGCACGGCATTACGCGCCGCCTCGGCCGAACTGGCCTCGATCAGATCGGCGATCGCTTCGGCCTGGGCCAGGTCGAGTTTGTCATTGAGGAATGCCCGCTCGCTGAATTCTCCCGGGCGCGCCTGGCGGGCACCGAGCTCCAGGCAGCGCTGCAGGAGCATGTCCAACACCACAGGGCCACCGTGGCCCTGCAGCTCGAGCACGTCTTCGCCCGTGAACGAATGGGGCCCTGGGAAGAACAGCAGCAGGCCTTCGTCGATTACCTCGCCGGCATCGTCATGCCAGGCACCGTGGTGGGCATGGCGCGGCTTGGGCTCGATGCCGCTCAGGGTGATGGCGATCATCCGTGCGCGTGGGCCGGAGACTCTGACGATGCCGACCCCGCCACGACCCTGGGCGGTGGCGACGGAGGCGATGGTTTCACGGGGGGCTGACATAGCATTCTCCAAACGCTGGATAGCAGAACGCCCCACGAGGGGGCGTCTGTCATGTAGCGGGTGAAGCGCGAACGCTTAGGCCTCGGAAGGCTTGTTCGCGGCTTCGATCTTGCGAGTAATGTACCACTGCTGAGCGATGGACAGGACGTTGTTGACGACCCAGTACAGCACCAGACCAGCCGGGAACCACAGGAAGAAGAAGGTGAAGATGATCGGCATCATCTTCATCACGCGAGCCTGCATGGGATCCGGTGGCGTCGGGTTCAGCTGCTGCTGGATGAACATGGTGGCGCCCATGATGATCGGCAGGATGAAGAACGGATCCTTGATCGACAGGTCGGTGATCCACAGGATCCACGGCGCCTGACGCATCTCGACGGACTCCAGCAGCACCCAGTACAGGGCCAGGAAGACTGGCATCTGCACGAGGATCGGCAGGCAGCCGCCCAGCGGGTTGATCTTCTCTTTCTTGTACAGCTCCATCATCGCCTGGGACATCTTCTGACGATCGTCGCCGAATTGTTCCTTCAGCGCCTGCAGGCGCGGCGAGACGGCACGCATGCGCGCCATGGAGCGGTAGCTGGCAGCCGACAGCGGGAAGAACGCGAGCTTGATGATCAGCGTCAGCACGATGATCGAGAAGCCCCAGTTACCCAGCAGGTTGTGGATATGTTCCAGCAACCAGAAGATCGGTTCGGCGAGGAACCACAGGATGCCGTAGTCGACGGTCTTGTCCAGGCCTGGCGACAGAGCGGCCAGATCCTTCTGGATCTTCGGACCGGCGTACAGCGTGGTGCTGGTCTGGCCTTCGGCACCGGCCGGCACGTTCAGCGCAGGGCCGGTGTAGCCGATGATGTAGTTGCCCTGGCTGTCCTTGCGGGTCTGTACCAGGTTGGTGTCGTCCTTGGCCGGAATCCAGGCGGTCACGAAGTAGTGCTGCAGCCAGGCGACCCAGCCGCCTTGCACGGTTTCCTTGAGGCTCTGCTTGTCGATGTCTTTCATCGACACCTTCGTGTACGGCTTCTCCGGGGTCCACAGGGCTGCGCCCAGGTAGGTGGCGGTGCCAGTGGCGGTGCTGGAGGACGGATCACCGCTGTTGTCGCGCTTGAGCTGGGCGAACAGGTTACCGGTCCAGGCGTTGGCGCTCTGGTTGTCGATCAGGTAGGTAACCTCGATCTGGTAACCATTGCCGGTGATGCAACCGGTTTTCTTCTGCTCCACTTCCTTGGACGAGCAGCTGGTATCCAGGCCACGGTTGAAAGTGAAGCGCTTGATGTAGTTGACGCCGGCTTCGCTGAAAGTCAGGTCGACAACCAGCTGGTTCTGACCGTCAGCCAGTTGGTACACGCGCTGCTCGGTGTTGTACAGCGGGCGGCCACCGGCACGGGCATCCGGGCCGTTGGCACCGGTCAGGCCGCTCTGGGCCAGGTACAGGTGCTCGTTGCCGTTGTCGAACAGTTGGAACGGAACGTCCGGGCGGTCCTGGCGACGCGGGTAGTGCGGCAGGCTCAGGCTAACCACGTCACCACCACGGGGATCGATGGCCAGATTCAGTACGTCGGTCTTGACCTGAATCAGCTCGTCGCTGACCGCAACGGTTTCCACCGGGCTTGGCTCGGTGCCACCGGCGTTGGCAGTCGGCACATCGTCATTGCTGGCCACCGAAGCGGTTTCCGGCAGACTCGGTGCGGGTTTGCTGGTCGAAGCGGCCTGATTCGGCAGAGCGGCCTGGCCGTAGTCCTGGTTCCATTGAAGAACCATCATGTAGGACACGACTGCCAGGGCGACGATCAGGATCGAACGTTTGATATCCATGATTATTCGGCCATCGAAGAGGAACGGGAGTGTTTCGCGAGGGGCACCGGATCGTAGCCTCCGGGATGCCAGGGGTGGCAGCGTCCCAAACGACGAACGGTCAGCCAGCCACCACGCAGGACGCCATGGGTTTCGATGGCTTCAAGCGCGTAGCAGGAACAAGAGGGGTAGAAACGACAATGACTGGCCATCATCGGACTGATGGCGTACTGGTAAAACCGGATTGGAGCTTGAACCAGTTTACGCATGGGGATTGTCGTTCACCCCGGTCTGGGCATTGGCCTGTTGGGTAGGTTTGCTGCGAGCCAGGCGCTTCCACAGCTTGCCGAACTGTTGAGCCAGCTCGGCGTTCTGTAGATCACCCAGGCCCTTACGCGCGACCACCACGATGTCCCAGCCCACCAGGTTGTCCTGATTGAGGCGGAACGATTCGCGGATTTGGCGTTTCAGGCGGTTGCGCTCAACGGAGAGCTTGACGCTCTTCTTGCCGATCACCAGACCTAGGCGTGAATGATCAAGCTCATTGTTGCGCGCAAGCAGCAGGACACTCTTGCCCGGCGCTTTGCCGCTTGGAGAGTCGAAGACTGCCTTGAATTGCCGGGGAGTGAGCAGGCGCTTCTCCCGGCCGAAGCCTCGACTCACCACAAGACTGGAAAATCAGACTGCGAGGCGAGCGCGGCCCTTGGCGCGACGACGCGACAGGACGGCACGGCCGTTCTTGGTAGCCATGCGAGCACGGAAGCCGTGGGTACGAGCGCGTTTGATGGTGCTGGGTTGAAAAGTGCGTTTCATGATGCGGTTACCTGGTTGTCGACAACGGACCGGAATGGTCCCCGTTTTAAGAGACCGGCGATTCTAGAGAAAGCCGCAGGCCAGGTCAATTTCCAACCAGTTGTTTTGCAGATAGAGAAATATAAAGGAAAGAATCTTTTTAGAAAGGCTTGTTTTGTTTTTTATAAATTAGCCTGGCCTTATCTGTGGATAAGATTATCTAGGCCAGATATCCAGTGCCCTGGCGGGATTCAAAAGTCTGTCAGAAACCGGTGCTGCGCATGTTTGCGTGCTGGGTATCGCCTGGGGATGGAACGGCTTTTTACCCACAGGGCAGATATCCATGTTGTTTTGCCCAGACTTTTCAACGCCGCTCAAAGGGTGTTATCCACAGAGTACAGTCACGGCATTTCCGACATGTGGCAAATTGCCTAACACCTTGATTTAACATGTACTGATTGGTCTTCCTATGTGGATAACTCGATCTCATGAAGCTACAATAGGCGCTGTTTTTGCCTCAGCGCTTTCAATCAGGGGATGTCCGTGTCCGTGGAACTTTGGCAGCAGTGCGTGGAACTCCTGCGCGATGAACTGCCTGCCCAGCAATTCAACACCTGGATCCGTCCACTACAGGTAGAAGCCGAAGGCGACGAGCTGCGTGTCTACGCACCCAATCGTTTCGTTCTCGACTGGGTCAACGAAAAGTACATGGGCCGCATGCTCGAGTTGCTCGGTGAGCGGGCGACCGGTCTGGTGCCGGCGATTTCGCTGCTGATCGGCAGCCGCCGCAGTTCGGCGCCGCGTGCGGTACTGACGCCCTCGCCATCGGCCTCCAGCTACAACAACCCGTCGTCTTCCGCACCCGCACCTGCTGCGCCTGCACCTCAGGTCAGCGCACCACCGCCCAAGCTGCCGGTGCAGACCGAGCCGTCGCGGGCCAGTTTCGATTCCATGGCCGGTGCGACGCCTGTCGCGGCGCCGGCGCGGACAGAGCGTAACGTACAGGTAGAAGGTGGTCTCAAGCACACCAGTTATCTGAACCGCACCTTCACCTTCGACAACTTCGTCGAAGGCAAGTCGAACCAGCTGGCCCGTGCCGCTGCCTGGCAGGTGGCGGACAACCCCAAGCACGGATACAACCCGCTCTTCCTTTATGGAGGCGTCGGCCTCGGTAAAACGCACTTGATGCACGCGGTCGGTAACCACCTGCTGGCGAAGAACCCGAATGCCAAGGTCGTGTACCTGCACTCCGAGCGCTTCGTGGCCGATATGGTCAAGGCGCTGCAGTTGAATGCCATCAACGAGTTCAAGCGTTTCTACCGCTCGGTGGATGCGCTGCTGATCGATGACATCCAGTTCTTCGCCAAGAAGGAGCGCTCCCAGGAAGAGTTCTTCCACACCTTCAACGCCCTTCTCGAGGGCGGCCAGCAGGTGATTCTCACCAGCGACCGCTACCCGAAGGAAATCGAAGGGCTCGAAGAGCGCCTGAAGTCGCGCTTCGGCTGGGGCCTGACCGTGGCGGTCGAGCCGCCCGAGCTGGAAACGCGCGTGGCGATCCTGATGAAGAAGGCCGATCAGGCCAAGGTCGACTTGCCCCACGATGCAGCGTTCTTCATCGCCCAGCGTATCCGCTCCAATGTGCGTGAGCTGGAAGGTGCGCTGAAGCGGGTCATCGCCCACTCGCACTTCATGGGCCGTGACATCACCATCGAACTGATCCGCGAGTCGCTGAAGGATCTCCTGGCCCTGCAGGACAAGTTGGTGAGCATCGACAATATCCAGCGCACCACGGCCGAGTACTACAAGATCAAGATCACCGATCTGTTGTCCAAACGTCGTTCGCGTTCTATCGCCAGGCCGCGTCAGGTGGCCATGGCGTTGTCCAAGGAATTGACCAACCACAGCCTGCCGGAAATCGGCGTGGCGTTCGGCGGTCGCGATCACACCACTGTGTTGCACGCCTGTCGTAAGATTGCTGAACTTAGGGGATCCGACGCGGACATCCGCGAGGATTACAAGAACCTGCTGCGTACACTGACCACTTGATACGCAACTCCATGCACGAGGCAAGGGACTAGACCATGCACTTCACCATTCAACGCGAAGCCCTGTTGAAACCCCTGCAACTGGTCGCCGGCGTCGTGGAACGCCGCCAGACCTTGCCGGTTCTGTCCAACGTTCTGCTGGTTGTCGAAGGCCAGCAACTGTCGCTGACCGGTACCGACCTGGAAGTCGAGTTGGTCGGTCGCGTGGCCCTGGAAGATGCCGCCGAGCCTGGCGAGATCACCGTGCCGGCGCGTAAGCTGATGGATATCTGCAAAAGCCTGCCCGCCGATGCACTGATCGACATCCGCGTCGACGAGCAGAAGCTGCTGGTCAAGGCCGGTCGTAGCCGTTTCACCTTGTCCACGCTGCCCGCCAATGACTTCCCCACCGTCGAGGAAGGCCCAGGTTCGCTGACCTTCAACCTGGTACAAAGCAAACTGCGTCGTTTGATCGAACGCACCAGCTTCGCCATGGCCCAGCAAGACGTGCGCTACTACCTCAACGGTATGCTGCTGGAGGTGCAGACCGGCATCCTGCGTGCCGTCGCCACTGATGGTCACCGCCTGGCGATGTGCTCCATGGAAGCGACCATCCAGCAGGACGGCAAGCACCAGGTCATCGTGCCGCGCAAGGGTATTCTCGAGCTGGCTCGCCTGCTGACTGAACAGGACGGCGAAGTGTCCATCGTCCTGGGCCAACATCACATCCGTGCGACTACCGGTGAGTTCACCTTCACCTCCAAGCTGGTCGACGGTAAGTTCCCGGATTACGAGCGCGTGCTGCCCCGTGGTGGCGACAAGCTGGTGGTGGCTGACCGTCAGGGTCTGCGCGAAGCCTTCAGCCGTACCGCAATTCTGTCCAACGAAAAGTACCGCGGCATTCGTCTGCAACTGGCCGCTGGCCTGCTGAAAATCCAGGCCAACAACCCGGAGCAGGAAGAGGCGGAAGAAGAAATCGCCGTCGATTACAACGGCAGCTCGCTGGAAATCGGTTTCAACGTTAGCTACCTGCTGGACGTCTTGGGCGTGATGACCACCGAGCAGGTGCGTCTGATTCTCTCCGACTCCAACAGCAGTGCGCTGGTACAGGAAGCCGACAATGATGACTCCGCTTACGTCGTCATGCCGATGCGTCTGTAATTCAAGCTGCTGAAAGGCAGCTATCCAGTGTCAGATAATCAGCCTTGGTGTGTTCGGATGCAGCTCTGATCCGTAACATCCAAGGCTGATTTCGTTTCAGGTGGCGTGATCGCTGCCCTTCTCTTCCGGCCTGTTCATGTCCCTGACCCGCATCAATTTCACTGCCGTTCGCAATCTTGAGCCGTCGACCCTGTTGCCCTCGCCACGCATCAATATCCTGTATGGCGATAACGGCAGCGGCAAGACCAGCGTGCTCGAGGGCATTCACCTGCTCGGTTTAGCGCGTTCCTTTCGCAGCGCTCGCCTGCTGCCGGTGATCCAGTATGAGCAGCAGGTTTGTACCTTGTTCGGGCAGGTGCAGCTAAATGACGGTCGGCTTAGCAACCTCGGCGTATCACGGGATCGGCAGGGTGAATTTCAAATTCGCATCGATGGGCAGAATGCGCGTAGCGCTGCGCAGCTTGCCGAAACGTTGCCATTGCAGCTAATCAATCCGGATAGCTTCAGGTTGCTTGAGGGCTCACCAAAGATCCGCCGGCAGTTCCTCGATTGGGGAGTGTTCCACGTGGAACAGCGATTTCTGCCCGCCTGGCAGCGCCTGCAGAAGGCCCTCAAGCAGCGTAATTCCTGGCTTCGCCGTGGTACACTTGACGCCGTTTCTCAAGCGGCCTGGGATCGCGAGTTGTGCTTGGCCAGCGACGAAATAGACAGTTTTCGGCGATCCTACATACAGCAATTGAAGCCCGTCTTCGAGCGTACCCTCAGTGAACTGGTTGATCTGCAGGGGCTCACATTGAGCTATTACCGGGGATGGGATAAAGAGCGTCCCCTGAGTGAAGTGCTGACGTCGTCGTTATTGCGTGACCAACAGATTGGGCACACCCAATCCGGACCGCAACGCGCCGATCTCAGGTTAAGGTTGGGTGCGCACAACGCGGCAGATATCCTCTCCCGTGGCCAGCAGAAGTTGGTGGTGTGTGCCTTGCGAATCGCCCAGGGGCATCTGGTTGATCAGGCCAAGCGCGGCCAATGCATTTATCTGGTGGATGACCTGCCGTCAGAACTGGATGAACAGCATCGCCGCGCCTTGTGTCGTTTGTTGGAAGATTTGAACTGCCAGGTATTCATCACCTGTGTAGACCATGAATTGTTGAGCGATGGCTGGCAAACGGATACGCCAGTTTCCATGTTCCACGTGGAACATGGGCGTATCACCCAGACCCACGACCACCGGGAGTAAGGCATGAGCGAAAACCAAACGTACGACTCCAACAGTATCAAGGTACTGAAAGGCCTGGATGCCGTACGCAAGCGGCCAGGCATGTACATCGGTGACACCGACGATGGCAGCGGCCTGCACCACATGGTCTTCGAGGTGGTCGACAACTCCATCGACGAAGCCTTGGCTGGCCACTGCAGCGAGATCACCATCACCATCCATCCGGATGAGTCGATCAGTGTGCGCGACAACGGCCGTGGTATTCCGGTCGATATGCACAAGGAAGAAGGCGTCTCGGCAGCCGAGGTCATCATGACCGTGCTGCACGCTGGCGGTAAGTTCGACGACAACAGCTACAAGGTATCCGGCGGCCTGCACGGCGTGGGCGTATCCGTGGTGAACGCCCTCTCCAAGGAGCTGGTGCTGACCATTCGCCGTAGCGGGAAGATCTGGGAGCAGACCTACGTCCACGGCGTGCCCCAGGCACCTCTGGCGGCGGTTGGCGACACCGATGGCACGGGTACCCAGATCCACTTCAAACCGTCCGAAGATACCTTCGCCAACATTCACTTCAGCTGGGACATCCTCGCCAAGCGTCTGCGCGAACTGTCGTTCCTGAACTCAGGTGTCGGTATCCTGCTCAAGGACGAACGCACCGCCAAGGAAGAGCTGTTCAAGTACGAGGGCGGCCTGCGGGCGTTCGTCGAGTACCTGAACGTCAACAAGACCGCGGTGAACCAGGTGTTCCACTTCAACGTTCAGCGTGACGATGGCGTGGGTGTGGAAGTCGCCCTGCAGTGGAACGACAGCTTCAACGAGAACCTGCTGTGCTTCACCAACAATATTCCGCAGCGTGACGGTGGTACCCACCTGGCGGGCTTCCGCTCGGCGCTGACCCGTAACCTGAACAACTATATCGAGCAGGAAGGTCTGGCCAAGAAGCACAAGGTCTCGACCACCGGTGATGACGCTCGTGAGGGCCTGACCGCAATCATTTCGGTGAAGGTGCCGGATCCGAAGTTCAGCTCTCAGACCAAGGACAAGCTGGTCTCCTCCGAGGTGAAAACCGCGGTGGAACAGGAGATGGGCAAGTACTTCGCCGATTTCCTGCTCGAGCACCCGAACGAAGCCAAGGCGGTGGTCGGCAAGATGATCGACGCTGCCCGCGCCCGTGAAGCGGCCCGCAAGGCCCGCGAGATGACCCGCCGCAAAGGTGCTCTGGATATCGCTGGCCTGCCCGGCAAACTGGCCGACTGCCAGGAGAAAGACCCTGCCCTCTCCGAACTGTACATCGTGGAGGGTGACTCCGCGGGCGGTTCTGCCAAGCAGGGCCGTAACCGCAAGACCCAGGCCATCCTGCCGCTCAAGGGCAAGATCCTCAACGTCGAGAAGGCGCGCTTCGACAAGATGATTTCCTCCCAGGAGGTTGGCACGCTGATTACCGCCCTGGGCTGTGGCATCGGCCGCGAGGAATACAACATCGACAAGCTGCGTTACCACAACATCATCATCATGACCGATGCTGACGTCGACGGTTCGCACATCCGTACCCTGCTGCTGACCTTCTTCTTCCGTCAGCTGCCGGAGCTGGTCGAGCGCGGCTACATCTACATCGCCCAGCCGCCGCTGTACAAGGTCAAGAAGGGCAAGCAGGAGCAATACATCAAGGACGACGAGGCCATGGAGGAATACATGACCCAGTCGGCTCTGGAAGACGCCAGCCTGCACGTCAACGAAGCGGCCCCTGGCCTCTCCGGTGAGTCCCTGCAGCGCCTTGTCGGTGATTACCGTACGGTGATGAAGACCCTCAAGCGTCTGTCGCGCCTGTACCCGGAAGAGATCACCGAGCACTTCGTCTACCTGCAAGGCGTGACCCAGGAGATGCTCGCCGACCAGGACGTCATGGAAGCCTGGCGCCTGAAGTTCGATGCTCGCCTGAAAACCATGGAGCGTTCCGGCCTGGCCTACAAGACCAGCCTGCGCGAAGACACCGAGCGCCACCTGTGGCTGCCCGAGGTCGAGCTGATCTCCCACGGCAACTCCAGCTACATCACCTTCAACCGTGATTTCTTCACCAGCAACGATTACAAGACCGTCACCAGCCTGGGCGACCAGCTGAACAGTCTGTTGGAAGAAGGCGCCTACGTGCAGCGTGGCGAGCGCAAGAAGCCGGTCACCACCTTCAAGGAAGCCCTGAGCTGGCTGATGGCCGAAAGCACCAAGCGCCACAGCATCCAGCGATACAAAGGTCTTGGCGAAATGAACCCGGACCAGCTGTGGGAAACCACCATGGATCCGGAAGTGCGCCGCATGCTCAAGGTACGTATCGAGGACGCCATCGCCGCGGACCAGATCTTCAACACCCTGATGGGCGACGAAGTCGAGCCGCGTCGTGACTTCATCGAGACCAACGCCCTGGCGGTGTCTAACCTCGACGTCTGACCATCGCTTCAGGGGGCTACCGTTCTGGTAGCCCCCTCTTCTACCGGCCAGCAGACAGCCTGTTAGCTCGGTTGCCAAGCCTGTGCAAGACTGGCATCGTAATGACAATTGTCATTACAGAGTCTGAAGCCATGGCTTCCATCAATATCCGTATCGACGACGAACTCAAAGTTCGTGCTTTTCGCGAGCTGGAAAAACTCGGCGTCACTCCCTCCGAACTTATGCGTCAAGCCTTGCAGTACGTTGCCGAGCGTGGGCAACTGCCATTTCGCCCGGTGTTGATGACTGAAGAAGATGAAGCATTGATTGCTACTGTCCGGGAGCGTCTCGCAGCCCCTCAGCGCGTCAAGGTAACGCTGGATGATCTATAGCCTGGAGTTCGACGCGCGCGCACTCAAGGAGTGGAACAAGCTGGGCGATACCGTTCGACAACAGCTCAAGAAAAAACTGGCTGAGATACTACTTAGCCCACGAATCGAAGCGAGCCGCCTAAGCTCGCTACCCGACTGCTACAAGATCAAGTTGCGCAATAGCGGCTACCGGTGGTGTATCAGGTGCTCGATGAGGAAGTGGTGGTTCTGGTAATCGCTGTCGACCGCCGCGATCGAGAGAAGGCCTACCGCAAGGCAAGTGACCGGTTCAGCTAGCTACGTGTTCTGTATTGATCGAGACCCCGAGATGGCCCCGGTCATTTCTCGCCGAGGCCGACGCTACTCAGGTTTAGCCTGCGCTTCTGGTAGCAAAGACCCGCTTGGCTGAAGCGAGCCTCAGCCCCACCAGTAACGCACCATATGGAAGAACACCGGCGCGGCAAAGCAGACCGAGTCGAGGCGGTCGAGCATGCCGCCGTGGCCCTCGATCATGTGGCCCCAGTCCTTCACGCCGCGGTCGCGTTTGATCGCCGACATCACCAGGCCGCCGGCGAAGCCGAGCAGGCACACCAGCAGGGCGAACAGGGCGGCCTGCCAGAAGGCGAACGGGGTGATCCAGTACAGCGAGGCGCCGACCAGGGTGGCCAGGGCCACGCCGCCAAAGAAGCCTTCCACGGTTTTCGACGGCGACAGGTTGGGGGCGATCTTGCGCTTTCCGGCCAGCTTGCCGCACACGTACTGCAGCACGTCGGAGATCTGCACGACGATCACCAGCCAGGCGATCAGCAGCAGGTTGCGGCCTTCATAGCCGGCGATCTCCAGGGTCAGCAGCGCCGGTACGGTGGATATGCAGTACACCGCGATCATCAGGCCCCACTGCACCTTGGACGTGCGTTCGAGGAAGCGTGTGGTATCACCACCCAGAGACGACAGGATCGGCAGCAGCAGAAACACATAGACTGGAATGAAGATGGCGAACAGGCCGTACCAGCCGATGCCGATCAGCAGGTACTGCATCGGCAGCGCGAAGTAGAAGGCGGCAACCAGCGCCGGGTAGTCGCTGCGCCGGGTGGGGGTGAGCGTCATGAACTCGCGCAGGGCGTAGAACGACACGCAGTAGAACAGCACCACCACGCCGATATTGCCGAACAGGAAAGCGAAGCCGATCACCGCCACCATCGCCCACCAGGCATTGATGCGTGCGTTGAGGTTGTCGATGACCGAATGGGGCCCTGGGCCGGCACGCAGCTTGAGCAACCAGCCGATCAGGCTGGCGAGCAACAGCAGGCCACCGATACCGGCGAACAGCAGCAAGGTATTACGATCCATCTCAAGCCTCCTCGGGAGCCAGGGCCAGCAGGCTGTTGCGGGCGCGTTCGAGATAGGCGTCTTTGCCCTCCTCCTCACCCATGCCCAGTGGCGCGCCGAAATTCAGGGTGCACAGCAACGGCAGTGGCAAGGCACGGCCCTTGGGCATCACCCGGTTGAGGTTGGCGATCCATACCGGAATCACCTCGACATCCGGGCGTGCCTTGGCCAGGTGGTAGAGGCCGCTCTTGAACGGCAGCAGGCCGTCTTCGAGGTTGCGCGTGCCTTCGGGAAAGACGATCAGTGAGTCGCCTTCGCCCAGCGCATCGAGCATCGCCTGCAGCGGGTTGGCGCCGGGGTCGCTGCGTTGTCGATCGACCAGCACGCCGTTGAACACGCGTTGGATCAGAAAGCTGCGCAGTGCGCCCTTCATCCAGTAATCGGAGCCGGCCACCGGGCGGGTTCGCTTGCGCAGCTCGGCGGGCAGCGATGCCCAGAGCAGCACGAAGTCGCCGTGGCTGCTGTGGTTGGCGTAGTAGATGCGTTGAACCGGCTGCGCGGTGCTGCCGAGCCATAAGGCTCGAGCACCGGTGAGCAGTCGCGCACCAGAGGTGATGATAAAGGCGACCAGCGAGGCGAGCATGACAGAGTCCTTATCCGAATCGAATGTGTGAGAGCCATGGCATCAGCACGATGGCTGCCAGTGCGACCAACAGTTGCAGAGCCAGCCACAGCGCCTGCAAACGCAGCAGGCGCACGGCACCCTGGGTGCGTTGTTCCCAGCTGCGCGCTGGCTCGATCTGGCGGCCCAGGGACGCCAGCGCCTGGTCGAGCTCTGCGGTACGCCGATCCAGCTGCTCGGGCGCTGCAGCCAGGCTGGCGAGCAGCTCGGCATCGAGGGCGACGCGCAGGGCGTAATACTTCTGGATCAGCCCGCACGCCAGCAGTGCGATGCATACGGCCGCGCCCGTGCTCAGCGCCATGAAACCGAGCAAGGGGCCCAGACCGATGACCAGCGCCAACAGGCTCAGGGCGCTGGATGCGCGGTCGAGGGCTTTACCGCGGCGCAGCATGGCGGCGATCAGCCTGAGGTGCATCTCACTGGCCATGCAGCACGCCTCCGTCTGTGGATAAGTATGGCGCTGGAAGGCCTTCCAGCGCCTGCAGATGCACGCTTCCCAGTACGACCTGTGGGCGAGCCTGGCGCAGCGTCGAAACGGCCTCTGCGACGCTCCTGCAGCGACCGCTGTGCAGTAACCAGGCGGCGATGGCGGTGGCGCTGCGTGAGTAGCCCAGGGCGCAACACACCAGCACCGGCCCGTGACGACGCAGATCCTCGATGGCCAGGGCCGCCTGCAGGCAATGTTTGCTGCTGGGGGCGATCAGGTCGAGGTTGCCCAGTTCGCGGTAGGCCTTGCCCTCGACCCGGCACGGCAGCTCGGCGCAGAGATCAGCGATGGCGGCGAAGTTCTGCGCTTCCTCCCTGCCGGGAATACGCCCCAGCCATACGCCATCGGCCACTTCATCGGGCTGCGGATGCTTGCGCGTCCAGGCACGGGAATTGATCCAGGCGGCGGCCAGATAGGGGGCCAACAGCCAGGTGCTGGCGGCGCTTAGGCGGCCATCGGCACGCTTCTGGAAACCCGCGGCGCCGAACAGCGCGTAATTGAGCGCCACCATCAGCAGCGACAAGGCCGGCCACAGCAACCACAGGGCCGCGCCGCTGAAATGGATCGCCAGCGCGCTGCACAAAGCCGCGCCAAAGGCATAGCGCAGGGCCAGCCGCCAGCGCTTCGGATCACGTGCCAGGCGCCAGGTCAGCAGCGGGCTGCGGCCTTCGCTGGGCCACAGCCATAGACACAGGAAGCCGGCGAGCATGCCGGTCGGTACGTCGATGAAATGGTGCTGCCAGGTGGTCAGTACCGACAGGCCGATCAAGAAAAACCAGATGTGCACAACCACGCGCCGCAGGCCACTGGCGTGCTGAGCAAAGCACGCCCAGAGCACCACCAGCAGGGTGATATGCAGCGAAGGCGCTTGGTTGAACGGTTTGTCGAAACCCATCAGCACATCGAACATCAGCCCGAACAGCCCATCCAGCGCCGGCCGGTCGAAGGTGAAACGCAACGGCCAGAGCAAAAAGCAGGTGATGCAGATCACCTGCGCGGTGAGCAGTCGCAGGCCGAGGCGATCCACCGCAGTACGGGTAGCCGGTAGCAGGAAGGCCAGGCCGTAGAGCAGGTCGATCGACCAGTAGGGAATGATCGTCCACGGCCATAGGGGAATCTGCCGCTCCCAGCCGAACACCAGGCTGCCGACGTCGTCGCGTTGGGCGGTGTAACCGTTGGCGAAGCCGTAGGTGCCAAAGAACAGCGGCGCGAGCAGCAGCAGCCAGAGTACGCCGCGCTTCCATAGGCCGGTTTCCGGGGCGACCGCTACGGGCGCCATCAGGACACCCGCTGCGCCAGGGACACGCTGAAGATGCCCCACTCGTCGATGCGCTGGGTGATCTTGCGAAAACCGGCCGCCTCGACCAATTGGTCCATCTCCGCCTGGCTGCGCCGGCGCATCACCCAGGCTTCGCCGCCGCGGTGGCTGGTCAGGGCACGGGCAATCAGCTCCAATTGCGGGTGCCAGGGTTGGCCGGTGTAGATCAGGTAACCGCCCTCTTCCAAGGCCTCGGCCAGACCAGCCAGCGAGTTGCTGACCATCGCGTTGCTGGCGAACAGTTCATAGAGGCCGGAGACCACCGCCAGGGTCGGTTTGGGATCCAGCGCTGCCAGGTCGGCCTTGTCGAAAGCGTCGCCTTTGACGAAGCGGGCGATTCTGCCCAGGCCTTTCTGCTCGATCAATGCCGAGCCGTCACGTACGTTGATGTCGCTGTAGTCGCGCAGCAGGATCGAATCCGGCTTGTCGTTGCCCTGCTCCAGTGCTTCGAGGATGTAGCGGCCATGACCGGCAGCGATGTCGACGATACGCACCTCGCTGCCGCTCTCGCGCAGTTTGCCCATGGCCAGACGCAGCAGCTCCTCGGCGTGCACCTTGCGCTGGCGAATGCCCCGCCAGCCGATGGAGTTCAGGTAGTTGCGGTCGATCAGCCGACCAATCGGCGAGCTACCGGTCGGCGTGTTGCGGTACACGTAGTCCAGGGTGCTGCCCGAATCGAAGCCAGTCTCGAAGCCCAGTTTCACACCAGCGGAAAGGTTACTGCCGAGGCGCATGCTGGCCCGCGTAGCGCGCCAGTAAAGGTCGCGCGGGGAGTTTACTGGTAGCGGCGCCGCCAGCTCTTCGGCTTCGGCACAGCTCCAGCCGAGTCGGTCAGCATTGAGCAGTGAAGGGCGCTGCAGCGACTGCTCGAACGCCTTGAGCACGAATCGGCGGACGCGACTGAGGGCATGGGCACGATCACGCTCGCCCAGGGTGTCGTGAAAGAACCCGGGCAGGATGTGCATTTCCTTGTCCAGGCTGCCCAGACGTGCGAAGAATTGCTCCTGGGGTTTGCGGTGCACCACGAAGTCGCTGCCGGAGATCAGCAACTGGGTGGGAATCTGAATCGCCTGGGCATCGGCGACCACACGTTCGGCAGCGTCGTAGAGGCCCAGCAGCATGTTCACCGAAATCGGTCGGCTGATCAGTGGGTCGGCCTCGAAGGAGGCGATGCGCTGCGGGTCGTGGCTGAGAAACCTGGCCTTCACGTAGCTGTTGACGAAGAAATTGCCGCGCCAGGCGCGCATCAGCTTCAGGCCCGGGCGAGCGAAGGGTACGTACAGCTTGACCTTGAAGGCTGGTGAGGCGAGCACCAGAGCACGGATCTTCGGTGCATAGTCGTGGGCCCAGGTAGAAATCACCACGGCGCCAACGCTCTGGGCCAGCACCACCATGTCCGCGGTGTCGATACCGTAGGTGGCCGCGATATGGTCGATGAAGGTCTGCACGTCGCGCACGCTGGTGGCGAAGCTCGGGCTGTCGCCCCGCTCCCCAGGCGATTCGCCATGGCCACGGGCGTCCCAGGCGAAGAAGTCGAAGCCCTGCAGGCCCAGTTCCTCGACCAGGTGGGCCATGCGCCCGCCATGCTCGTGGCCGCGGTGAAACATCACGATAGCGCGGCGGGCTGCCTCCGGCTGCATAGCCTCCGCTGGCCAGTGCCGGTAGAACAGGCTTACGCCGTCGTGGGTCGTGAAGGAATTGGAGCGAACTTCAGTCATCGAGGCATTCCTATTGCGCAGAAGAAGACGCTTGCGCCAGACCCTGGCGTACGCGGTTGAACAGCGTGTACAGCAGCAGCGCGGTGATCACCGCCAGAATCGGATCGATCCAGCCCAGCGGCAGCAGCGCGCTGGCGACCCCGGCACCGAGCACGCCGAAGCAGAAGGCGCGGTCGCTCTTGCCCATCGGGCCGTCGTAGCGGCGTGAGGCGCCGACCATGGGGCCCATTACCCCGGCGTACTCGCTGATCAGCGCGAACAGCACCAGCACCACGACCAAGGTCGGCGACACGCCAGGCAGCAAGGCGAAAGGCAGGAACAGGGCGGCATCGGCGATCACGTCGCACAGTTCGTTGAGGTAGGCGCCCAAAGTGGATTGCTGGCCGAACTCGCGGGCCAGCATGCCGTCCACGGCGTTGAGGGCCATGCGCAGAATCATCCACAGCGGGATCAGTGCGAACAGCCAGAGGCGGTCGGGAAAGAGCGCCAACAGCAGGCCGATGAGCACCGACACCATGGCAGCGGCCAGCGTCACCTGGTTGGCAGTGACGCCACGGTCGTAGAGGCGTTGCACCAAGGGGCGCAGCAGATTCTGAAAGCGAGGTTTCAACTGATAGATCGAAAGCATGAACACGAACTCCGTTTCGCCATGTTTCTCAGAACGTGCCACAGCCTGCTGCGCGTCCGCGCTGCGGCGTTTAACGCGGGCTTCAGATGCTCATTTACCGCAGTAAACTCCGCTTCCTCGCCCGCGCTTGCCTTAAACCGCGATAGCTCGCGAGGCTGTGAACACGTTCTGCAATAATTTGCGTCAGCTTAGCCGTTTAGGCCCCTGCCAGGCGATATGCCAACGTGAACATCGTCATGTGCCGCGCAAAAAACTTATGCCCACTTTATCGACAGAATGGGTACCTATAAAAATCCTTATTTATCAGTACCCTGGATGCGAAAACTCAATTAAATGGGAAATTGCTCAACAGGTTATCCACAGAACGCGTCAGGCTAGATCGTTGGCCGTTTCCACCGCTTCTGTCTGTGGGTTGAGCGCGCCGATCTGGCACTGGGCCTGGCTGACCCATTCGAAGACGCGATCGTTGAGGTTGGCGATTGCCCGCGGGCCCTCGCCCTCGGCGTACATCGCCGGGCCGATCACCACCTGTACCACGCCCGGTTTCTTGCTCCAGCCGTCCTTCGGCCAGAACTGCCCGGCGTTGTGGGCAATCGGCAGCACCGGCAGATTGCTGTTCACCGCCAGAGCGGTGCCGCCGCGGGAGAACTTGCCGATCTGGCCATCGGGAATGCGCGTGCCTTCCGGGAACACCAGCACCCAAGCGCCCTGCTCCAGACGCGTACGGCCCTGTTGGGCGAGTTGCTTGAGTGCGGCCTTGGGGTTGCTGCGGTCGATGGCGATGGGCTTGAGCATGGACAGCGCCCAGCCGAAAAACGGCACGTACATCAGTTCGCGCTTGATGACCTGGCTCAACGGCTCGAAGTAGGCGCACAGGAAGAAGGTCTCCCAAGTGCTCTGGTGCTTGGCGAGAATCACACAGGGGCGCTCAGGGACGTTTTCTGCACCCGTGACCTCGTACTTGATGCCGGCAACCACCTTGGCCAGCCAGACCGCACTGCGGCACCAGGCCTGCACCACGAAGCGGTAGCGGGCACGGAACGGCAGGAAGGGTGCGACGAACACGCTGATGATGCACCAGACGAACGAGCTGGAAGACAGCAGCAGGTAGAAGAGTACGGTTCTGAGGGACTGCACTGGCGACATGGGAGCGATTACCGTGGCAGGGCGTGCCTGCGCTATCAAGTGAGAAGCCGGGCAGCCACGGCCGCCAGGTCGTCGAATATCAGGGTGCCGGTTGGCAGAACAGCTTTGGCCAGGGTGCGTTCGCCCTTGCCGGTTTTCACCAGCACGGGCTGACAGTCGACGGCGAGCGCCGTTTCCAGGTCACTGGCGCTGTCGCCGACGAACCACACGCTGGCGAGCGGCACATCATAGTGCGCGCCAATCTGGCGCAGCATGCCAGGCTTGGGCTTGCGGCAATCGCAGCCGTCGTTCGGGCCGTGGGGGCATTGCACGATCAGGCCGACTTCACCGCCCTGCTCCGCCACCAGCTCACGCAACCGCGCATGCATGGCTTCCAGCACGCTCAGCGGGTAATAGCCGCGGGCGATGCCGGACTGGTTGGTGGCCACGGCCACGGTCCAGCCCGCCTTGCTCAGCGCGGCGATGGCCTCGATGGAGCCGGGGATCGGAATCCACTCCTCGAGGCTTTTGATATAGGCGTCGGAATCCTGGTTGATGACCCCGTCGCGGTCCAGAATGATCAGCTTCACGCATGTTCCTTCGCAGGTTTTTGAAAAACGTAGGTGAGGCAGCTAGCGCAAGGCAAAAGCAGGCGAGAAAGCGGAGTGTACGAGTAGTACATGAGCATTTGGAGCCTGCTTTTAACGCCGCGATAGCAACGCAAGTAGTTTTTCAGCAACCTGTTAGTGCCCGGCCCTGCGTGGGCCGGGCAAGGTCATCAGCCCAGTACCGAGATGTCGGCGACGCCCAGGAACAACCCACGCAGACGAGCCAGCAGCGCATAGCGGTTGGCACGAACCTTGGGGTCTTCGGCGTTGACCAGCACCGCTTCGAAGAAGGCGTCCACCGGCGTGCGCAGCGAAGCCAGCTGAGCCAGCGCCTCGCGGTACTGACGCGATTGCGCCAGTGGCTGCACGGCGTTGTCGGCCTTCTGGATCGCAGCGTTGAGGGTGAACTCGGCCGGTGTATCGAAGTAGTGAGCTTCGATGCTGCTCGCCACTTGCCCGTCGGCCTTGCTCAGCAGGTTGGACACACGCTTGTTGGCGGCGGCCAGTGCTTCGGCTTCAGGCAGCTTGCGGAAGGCCTGTACGGCCTGCACGCGTTGGTCGAAGTCCAGCGGCGACAGCGGGTTCACGGCGCGCACGGCCTGGTAGACGGACACATCCACGCCTTCGTCTTCGTAGCGCGCACGCAGGCGGTCGAAGATGAACTCCAGCACCTGCGGAGCCAGGCCGGCAGCCTTGACCTTGCTGGCGTACTGGCGCACGGCAAACTCGACGGTGGCGCCCAGATCCAGCTCCAAACCCTTCTCGATGAGGATGCGCAGCACGCCCAGCGCAGCGCGGCGCAGGGCGTAGGGGTCCTTGCTGCCGGTGGGCAGCATGCCGATACCGAAGATGCCGACCAGGGTGTCGAGCTTGTCAGCCAGGGCCACCGCCGCGCCGGTCAGGGTGCTCGGTAGCTCGGCGCCCGCGCCACGTGGCATGTACTGCTCGTTCAGGGCCAGGGCGACGTCTTCCGGCTCGCCGTCGTTCAGCGCGTAGTAGTAGCCGGCGATGCCCTGCATCTCCGGGAACTCGCCGACCATTTCGCTGGCCAGGTCGCACTTGCTCAGCAGGCCGGCGCGGGCACCACGCTTGGCGTCGCCACCGATACGCCCGGCGATGAAGCCGGCCAGGGCCGAGACGCGCTGGGCCTTGTCGTAGACGGTGCCGAGCTGAGCCTGGAACACCACGTTGGCCAGGCGCTGATTGAACGCTTCCAGCGGCTGCTTCTTGTCCTGCTTGAAGAAGAACTCGGCGTCGGTGAGGCGCGGGCGCACGACCTTCTCGTTACCGGAAATGATCTGGCTCGGGTCCTTGCTCTCGACGTTGGCCACGGTGATGAAGCGCGGCAGCAGCTTGCCGTCGGCATCGAGCAGGCAGAAGTACTTCTGGTTGTCCTGCATGGTGGTGATCAGTGCTTCCTGGGGTACTTCCAGGAAGCGCTCCTCGAAGGAGCAGACCAGCGGCACCGGCCATTCGACCAGGGCGCTGACTTCGTCGAGCAGCGCCGGCGGCACGATGGCGGTGCCCTGCTGCTCGGCGGCCAGCTGTTCGATGCGCTTGGCGATCTGCTCGCGGCGCTCGGCGACGTCGGCGATCACGTAGGCGGCGCGCAGCTCCTGGGCGTACATGGCGGGCGCAGAGATGCGCACTTCATGGTTGGCGTGGAAGCGGTGGCCGCGGGAGAAACGGTTGGCCTTCTGGGTGAGGATCTCGCAGTCGACGATCTGATCGCCGAACAGCATCACCAGCCATTGGCTCGGGCGTACGAATTCGGTCTTGCGGGCACCCCAGCGCATGCGCTTGGGAATCGGCAGCTCGTTCAGCGAGTTTTCCACGATGCCGGGCAGCAGCGTGTAGGCGCGCTGGCCAGGGATGTGCTGGCTGAATTTCAGCTTAGGCCCGCTCTGGTCGATGGCCGACAATTCCACGCCGCACTTCTTGGCGAAGCCCAGCGCGGCCTGGGTCGGGTTGCCTTCGGCGTCGAAGGCGGCCTGTACGGGTGGGCCGTCGAGGTTGACGGTGCGGTCCGGCTGCTCGGTGGCCAGTTGCTCGACCAGCACGGCCAGGCGGCGCGGCGCGGCGTAGTAACGTGCGCCACGGTAGCTCAGGCCGGCGGCCTTGAGGCCTTTCTCGATACCGGCGAGGAAGGATTCGCCCAGGGTTTTCAGGGCTTTGGGTGGCAGCTCTTCGGTGCCCAGTTCAACCAGAAAATCGAGCGCACTCATTCTGCTGCCTCCAGCTTGGCCAGTACTTCATCACGCAGATCGGGGGCGGCGAGCGGGAAGCCCAGGCGGCGACGGGCCTGCAGATAACTCTGCGCCACGGCGCGGGCCAGGGTGCGCACGCGCAGGATGTACTGCTGGCGCGCGGTCACCGAAATGGCGCGGCGGGCATCCAGCAGGTTGAAGGTGTGCGAAGCCTTGAGGACCATCTCGTAGGTCGGCAGCGGCAGTTCCAGTTCGATCAGGCGGTTGGCTTCGCTTTCATAGAAGTCGAACAGCTCGAACAGCTTCTCGACGTTGGCATGTTCGAAGTTGTAGGTCGACTGCTCCACTTCGTTCTGGTGGAACACGTCGCCGTAGGTCACCTTGCCGAACTGGCCGTCAGCCCATACCAGGTCGTACACGGAGTCGACGCCCTGGATATACATGGCCAGGCGCTCGAGGCCGTAGGTGATCTCGCCGGTTACCGGGTAGCACTCGATGCCGCCGACTTGCTGGAAATAAGTGAACTGGGTGACTTCCATGCCGTTGAGCCAGATTTCCCAGCCCAGACCCCAGGCGCCGAGGGTCGGCGATTCCCAGTTGTCTTCGACGAAACGGATGTCGTGCACCAGCGGGTCGATACCGATGGCCTTCAACGAGCCCAGGTACAGCTCTTGGAAGTTTTCCGGGTTCGGTTTGAGCACCACTTGGAACTGGTAATAGTGCTGCAGGCGGTTGGGGTTCTCGCCGTAGCGGCCGTCGGTGGGGCGGCGCGATGGCTGCACGTAAGCGGCGTTCCAGGTTTCCGGGCCGATGGCGCGCAGGAACGTGGCGGTGTGGAAGGTACCGGCGCCCACTTCCATGTCATAGGGTTGCAGTACCACACAGCCCTGCTCTGCCCAGTATTGTTGCAGGGCGAGGATCAGGTCCTGGAAGGTGCGCACGGCAGGCGTTGTCTGGCTCACGAAAAATTCACCTGTTGGGGCTGCGACAGAAAGCCGGAGAGTATACCCGAAGCAAGGCGCAGCCCGCATGCTGCGCCGTCTCGACTGATGAAAGTGCGACTCGGGTGATGGCAGGCTGCTGGCGCTGGCGATGGGTTTTCACGCCACCCGCCCGTGCACTGGAAAAAATCTGCCTGGTCGACCTGCGGGTTTGGCGGTGCTCGCGCGTCTTATAGGGAAACGCTGCCGTTTGCGGTGCACAACGGCAGCCGTCGTCGATCAGCCGCCCCACGGCCGGGGGCCTGATCGTGTACAGAGCAGCAGGCAAGGTGTATCGATGAAAGAGGGATTTCGCCAGTCCATGGCCTGGTTGCATACCTGGACGGGGCTGGTGGTGGGCTGGGTATTGTTCTTCGTGTTCGTGACCGGCACCGCCGGTTATGTGGACGATGAGATCACCCGCTGGATGCAGCCCGAGCGGCCGCTGCAGGTGCACGTCGAGAGCGTCGAGAGCGTCGAGAGCGTCGAGCGTGGGCGGATGATCGAAATGGCCCTTGCCCGCCTGGAGCAGGTGGCCACCAAGGCGCAATCGTGGACCATCACCCTGCCGCACACACCGTTGCGCTTTCGCGGTGACCAGGGCCTGGAAATTGCCTGGGAGGACCTTCCAGAGCGCGGTCACGACTACGGGCGCCGCGGATACGAAGACCTGGACGCGCGAACCGGTCTGTTGCGCCAGGGCATCGAACCACGGGAAACCGGTGGTGGTACCACGCTGTACCGCATGCACTATGCGTTGCACTACATTCCCTACGATGTGGCGATCTACATCGTCGGCGTATGCACCCTGCTTATGCTGCTGGCGATCCTCAGCGGGGTGATCACCCACAAGAAGATCTTCAAGGATTTCTTCACCTTCCGGCCTGGCAAGGGCCAGCGTTCCTGGCTTGACGCTCACAACGTGGTCAGCGTCATGGCCCTGCCCTTCTTTCTGATGATCACCTACAGCGGGCTGCTGTTCTATACGTTCGACTACATGCCGGCCGGCGCCGCTGTCGTTTATGGCACCAGTGACCTGCAGCGTCGGGCGATGTACGACGAGCTCTACGAGCGAGACCGGCGCGAGTATCTGCCGGCCCGTCGTCCACAGGCCGACCTCGAACCGCTGCTGCAGCGCGCCGAGGCCACGTGGCAGGCGCCGGGTGTGGCGGCATTGACCATCCGTCAGGTCAAGGGCGAGCCAGCCCGCGTCGATGTGCAACGAATGCCTGGTGGGCGGGTGAACATCTACGACCCGGAGGTGATGAGTTTCGATGCCGTCAATGGCACGCCGATCGTCTATGACCGTCAGCCCAACGCCACCATTACGACGCTGGACACCTTCTATGGTCTGCATGAGGGGCTGTTCGCCGACTGGTGGCTGCGTTGGCTGTACCTCATCGCAGGCCTGCTTGGTTGCGCGATGATCGGCACCGGCCTGGTATTGTGGACGGTCAAACGGCGCCACCAGCACCGCAAGCGCAACGATGCAGCGGCATTGTTCGACGCCTATGGCCTGCGCCTGGTGGAGGTGCTCAATGCCGGTACCCTGGTCGGCCTGCCGATCGCGGTCGCCGCCTACTTCTGGGCCAATCGCCTGTTGCCGGTGGGCATGGCCGACCGCGCCGCCTGGGAAATGCACTGCCTGTTCCTGACGTGGGGCTGGCTGTTCCTCTACGCCGCGCTGCGACCCTTGAAGAGAGCCTGGCTGGAACTGGCCTGGATGGCGGTGGCGGCCTATGCCCTGATTCCGGCACTCAACGCCCTGACCACGGATCGCCACCTGGGCGTGACCCTTGCCGAAGGCGACTGGGTGCTGGCCGGCTTCGACCTGAGCATGTTCGGCCTGGCGGCGCTGTTCGCCTACGCTGCCATGAAGATCCGCCGCCGCTGGCTGAAGGCCGACGCGACTATGGCGCCGAGCAGCAAGGAGGCGCTGGCATGAAGAAGGGTTCGACAGCCGCCTATCGCTGGGCGGTCGCCTCGCGGGTACTGGCGGCAGCATTGGGCGGCTATGCACTGGCCTCGGCGTTGACCGTGCTGTTGGCGCTGATCTGGCCGCTGCCGAAAAGCCAGGCCGTGCTGGCCGCCACCATGCTCAGCTTTACCCTGTATGCCGTGGCGGTGATCTGGGTGTTCAGCGTACGCAGCGTGACCCGCGCCTGGCTGGGCATGCTGATCCCCACTGGCGTGGCAGCGCTGTCGTGCTGGGCGTTGCAGTCGGGAGGCGCGGGATGATCCTCAACCTGTCTCTTCTGCTGGCCAGCCTGGGCGGTTTCATCGCCCTGGCGCTGGCCATGGAAAAACACTGCCGGCAGCTGCTGCATCGCGTGCTCTCGCCATGGTGGATGCGTGCGCTGCGCAGTTTCGGCTGGCTGCTGCTGGCCGCGGCGTTGGTGCTGAGCCTGGGGCAGCTGGGCTGGAGCATCGGCGCGGCCGCCTGGTTCGGTTGGCTGTCGGTCGCCGGCGTGGTGCTGGCTTTCTACCTGCCCAAGTGGCCCGGGCAGCGCGAGCCCGCCAAGGCGCCGCCGCGTCGCGACAAGCATCCGGCCATGCAGCCACCAGCCGAACGCTTGCTAGGCCTGCGCCGCGCTGCCACAGCGTTGCTGTTGCTGGTGCCCGTGGTGGTGCTCGGCCTGTTGCTGAGCGCTGCGCCGAAACCACTGCATAGCGATGAAGCCGTACATGGCCAGGTCGGGCCCTGGCCGTTCGCCCTCGCCCAGGCCCAGCGCAAGGCGCCGCATCAGGTACTGGGTACGCCCTTCAAGGCCTTCGAAGTGCGTTTCTGCGAGCGCTGCGACGACCAGATCCGCGCGGCCTACCTCAAGATCCGCAAGCCGCGCTCGCTGCGGGCCGCCGGCCTGGTGTTCAGCGGCGAGCGCTGGGATCGCCGGGTGGAGATCCAGATTCCCGCCAAGGCCAGGGTCAGCGACGGGCTGTGGCTGACCGTCGAAGGCAAGGACGGCAGCGTGCACCACGCCGCTGTGGATATCGACAAGGTATCGCCCGAGTTGGCGGCCTACCTGAAGGACGAATCCTGAGTGGCCGGCTTCGGGCGCGGCGCGTTCCCGAGGCGGATTGCACCCGTTGCGGCAATGCGCGGTTATAGTCTCCCCTCGCCCCTCACCGAGCCGACTGCCATGCCCCGCTGTTTCTGGTGTAACGACGATCCGCTGTATCAGGCCTACCACGACAGGGAATGGGGTGTGGCATCGCGCGATCCCCAGCACCTGTTCGAGATGCTGATACTCGAAGGCGCCCAGGCCGGGTTGTCGTGGATCACCGTACTGAAGAAGCGCGAGCGGTATCGCGAAGTGCTGTTCGGCTTCGATGCCGAGCGCCTGGCCGTGATGAGCGACGCCTACATCGAGACCCTGATGCAGGACCCCGGCATCATCCGTAATCGCCTCAAGCTGCAGGCCGCACGCAAGAACGCCCAGGCCTGGCTGCGCCTGGACGACCCGGTGGCGTTGCTCTGGTCGTTCGTTGGCGGCCAGCCGAAGATCAACCATTTCGAGGGCCGTGGCGACGTACCGGCCGTCACGCCTGAAGCCGAGGCCATGAGCAAGGCGTTGAAGAAGGCCGGCTTCACCTTCGTCGGCCCGACCATCTGCTACGCCTTCATGCAGGCCACCGGCATGGTCATGGACCATACCCGCGATTGCGATCGCTACGCCCAACTGCAACAGGAGGCCCGACCATGAGCACCACCATCGATACGCTCGAACAATTGCAGGCGCTGTACGGCGTGCCCCACGAGCGCTCGCTGCGCAAGGAGCTGCCCTACCTGAGCGCGCCCTACCAGGCACTGGTGGCCGCCTCGCCGTTCGTGGTGCTGGGCACTCGCGGCCCGGACGGGCTGGACTGCTCGCCGCGGGGCGACGCAGCGGGTTTCGTGCGCGTTCTCGATGAGCGCACCCTGCTGCTGCCGGATCGCCCCGGCAACAACCGCATCGACAGCCTGCGCAACATCATCCACGACCCCCACGTGGCGCTGCTGTTCCTGATCCCCGGCGTCGGCGAGAGCTTCCGGGTCAATGGCCGCGCGACCATCTCGCTGGAGCCCGAGCTGCTGGCGCTGTGCGAGGCGCAAGGCAAACTGCCGCGCAGCGTGCTGCGCATCAGCATCGATACCTGCTACTTCCAGTGTTCCAAGGCGGCGGTGCGCTCGGGCTTGTGGGAGGCCGAACGGCAGGTCGAACGAGCCAGCCTGCCGTCAGCCGGCGATTTGCTCAAGGCGGTGATGGATCCGCAGTTCGACGTGCAGGCCTATGAGCAGCAACTGCAGGAACGCCTGAAAACGCAGCTTTATTGAACGTTTCATCGTTTCTGCCCGTGTATGTAACAGCCAGGCCGGCCCCAGACAGTTACAATACGCGCCCTTTTTAACGGGAGCTGCTTGTGGAAAAGCTCAAAGGCGCGCTGGTGGTCGGATCCCTGCGCTTGTTTGCCCTCCTGCCTTGGCGTGCCGTGCAGTCGCTGGGTGCGATGATCGGCTGGTTGATGTGGAAGCTGCCGAATGGCTCGCGCGAAGTCGTGCGCATCAATCTCGCCAAGTGTTTCCCTGAACTGACTGCCGCCGAGCACGACAAACTGGTCGGCCGCAGCCTCATGGATATCGGCCGTACCCTGACCGAGAGTGCCTGCGCCTGGGTCTGGCCGGCGCACAAATCCCTGGCGCGCGTGCGTGAGGTCGAGGGCCTGGAAGTGCTCGAGGCGGCGCTGGCCTCCGGCAAGGGCGTGGTCGGCATCACCAGCCACCTGGGCAACTGGGAAGTGCTCAACCACTTCTACTGCTCGCAGTGCAAACCGATCATTTTCTACCGCCCACCCAAGCTCAAGGCAGTCGACGACCTGCTGCGCGAGCAGCGCGTGCAACTGGGCAACCGCGTGGCACCGTCGACCAAGGAAGGCATCCTCAGCGTCATCAAGGAAGTGCGCAAGGGCGGCGCGGTGGGCATTCCCGCCGACCCGGAGCCGAGCCTCTCGGCTGGCATCTTCGTGCCCTTCTGCGGCACCGTTGCGCTGACCAGCAAGTTCGTGCCGGGCATGCTCGCCGGGCACAAGGCAGTTGGCGTTTTCCTGCATGCGCTGCGCCTGGAAGACGGCTCGGGCTACAAGGTGATCCTCGAAGCCGCACCGGAAGGCATGTACAGCGATGATCCCTACACCGCCGTGGCGGCCATGAGCGGCGTGGTCGAGAAGTACGTGCGCGCCTACCCCAGCCAGTACATGTGGAGCATGAAGCGCTTCAAGAAACGCCCCGAGGGCGAAGAGCGCTGGTACTGAAACCGGCGGCGCCTCGCAACGTGGCGCCGCTTCGCTGGGCTTGTGGGGCGATTTGAGTTATTAACGGAGCACATCTTTCTCGAGGCTGCCAGGACATGTCCGCCAACCAGCGTCAGCATCCCCGTACACCGATGAAATGCCGCATCAAGATCTGCCATCCGAGCTTCGGTGAGCTGGTCGCCCAGACCCGCGACCTCTCCGACGGTGGTGTGTACGTCAAGCATGACGACCTGGCCGCCCTGGAGCCCGGAACCCGGGTAACCGGCCAGGTGCAGGATCTGCCCATCGAAGCGCCGATCCTGGAGATGGAAGTCATGCGCGTCACCCCTGACGGCGTGGGTCTGCGCTTCGTTCGCGATTGAGTTCGGCAGGCCGGCACTCTGCTCCGCCGGCCTGCTCCCTTCTGCCTACAGCTTGGCCTTGACCGCCGCCAGCCCGTCACCGCCATCGCGGGTTTTCACGCCTTCCAGCCAGCCATCGAGCACCTGCGGGTTGGCCTTGATCCAGTTTTTGATCGCCGTGGCATTGGCCACCTTGCGGTTGAGCACGTCGTCCATGATGGTGTTTTCCATCTCCTGAGTGAACTTCAGGTTGGTCAGCAGCTTGCCCACGTTCGGGCATTCGGCAACAAAGCCCTTGCGGGCCAGGGTGTTGACCGAACCGGTGCTGCCGAAGAATTTCTCGCCGCCCTTGAGGTACTGCATGTCGAACTGTACGTTCATGGGGTGCGGCGTCCAGCCCAGGAACACCACGAACTCATCGCGTTTCACCGCCCGGCCGACCTGCACCAGCATGGCCTGCTCGCTCGACTCCACCAGTTTCCAATCGCCCAGGCCGAACTCGTTGCCCGCGATCATCTGGCGGATGTAGTCGTTGGCTGGCGAGCCCGAGCCAATGCCATAGATCTTCTTGCCGAACTTGTCGGCGAATTTGGCGAGGTCGTTGAAATCCTTCACGCCGGCTTCATGGGCGTAGGTCGGCACGGCCAGGGTGTATTCGGTGCCGCCCAGGTTCTCCACCACCTTGTCGATCTGCCCGCTGGCCACGTAGCGGTCGTAGTCGTGCTGGCCGGCCGGCATCCAGTTGCCGAGAAACACGTCGACCTGCCCTTTTTGCAGCCCGGCGAAGATGATCGGCACGGCCAGGGTACGGGTCTGCGCTTTGTAGCCCAGGCCATCGAGCAGTAGGCTGGCGATGCCGTTGGTGACCGCAATGTCGCTCCAGCCTGGGTCGGCCAGGCTGACGCTGGCGCATTTGGCGTCTTCGGCCTGGGCATACAGGCTGGCGCTCAGGGCCAGCAGGCTGGCGGTAATCACGGTCTTGAAGGGCTTCATCGGCATGATCCTTGTGCGTGAGGGAGCTGTAACCCTAGCAGACAACGGGGCGATTTTTGCGACTCGAAAAGCCGCTGGCGGTACATACCGTTCGTCGTTGAAAACCAGAAAAAATGAACCTGACGCAGTTTTTAACTGTCCGTCCACGGGACGTGCGGAGCACTCTCTTAGTTCATTGTTTAGGTTGCAAGTGGCTGATTTCAGGAAGGGATTCGCGGCGGCTTGAGTCTTATTCCCAAGGTCATCGAATTGAATAAACTGATCCTCTCTCTGATTTTAGGCAGCACCCTGTTATGTGCTGCAGCTGGAAACGCATCCGCCAGCTTCCGAGTTCACATGCAGGACGGCAGCAGCCGTGTCGTCGCACCCTCCAAGGTCGATCCGAACTCTTCCCAGGCCGTGGTCAACCGGGCGCTGACCGCGTTGGGCACGCCGTACCGCTGGGGCGGCACCAGCCTCGAACATGGTTTCGACTGCAGCGGCCTGGTCAACTATGCGTTCAAGAAGGTCGATGACCTCGACCTGCCCCGTACCTCCCGTGCGCTCTCCCGCGTTGATGGTCCCAAGGTGGCCAAGGGTGATCTCGAGCCGGGTGACCTGCTGTTCTTCCGTATCCGTGGGCGCGGTGTCGACCACGTGGCCATCTACCTGGGCAACGATCGCTTCATCCACGCACCACGCCGCGGCACCAACGTACGCATCGACAAGCTCAGCGACGGCTACTGGAAAAAGCACTTCCAATTGGCCCGCCGGGTGATGCCGGAAGATACGCAGCTGGCCAGCAATGGTTGAGGGATCGGCGAAGCGACAGTGGCGTGGCGGAAGCGGACATTTGTAGGGTGGACGACGCTTCATCCGTCCACCGCCCGTGATCGCAAGGGTGGATGAAAGGAGCGTCGGTTACGCGCCCCGATCCACCTTACCGTCCGCTTCTACCTTCAAGCATCACCAGTCAAAGGCTCGCCATCCGCCGGACGGGCTGTTCCGGCAAGGGTGCAGGCAGTACACTGCGCGCCGCTCGCCGCCATGTCGGTTGCGGCAATGGGTTCCCTAACCCCATTTCACGAAAAAGGACATCCCATGACCCTGCTTCCCGCCTCGGTCAGCCGCCCTGTATTGGCTGCGCTGATCGCGTTTCACATCCTCATCATCATCGCCAGCAACTACCTGGTGCAGCTGCCGATCACCCTGTTCGGCTGGCACACCACCTGGGGCGCGTTCAGCTTCCCGTTCATCTTCCTGGCTACCGACCTCACCGTTCGCCTGATCGGCAAGCACGCCGCACGCGTGGTCATCGCTCGGGTGATGGTGCCGGCGTTGATCGCGTCCTACATCGTCTCGGTGCTGTTTCACGAAGGCGCCTTCGGCGGCCTGGCGGCGCTGGGCGAATTCAACCTGTTCGTGTTCCGTATCGCCCTGGCCAGCTTTCTCGCCTACGTGCTTGGCCAACTGCTCGACATCCAGGTGTTCGACCGCCTGCGCCAGCTCAAGCAGTGGTGGGTCGCCCCGGCTGCGTCGAGCGTCTTTGGCCAGGCCATGGACACCCTGGCGTTCTTCTCCATCGCCTTCTGGCAGAGCAGTGACCCGTTCATGGCCGCCAACTGGGTGGAGATCGCCGTGGTCGACTACGTGATCAAGCTGGCGGTCAGCCTGGCGCTGTTCGTGCCGCTGTACGGCATGCTGCTTAGCGCCATCGTGCGGCGAGTACCGCAGCGCACCGTACTCAACTGAAGCAGGCCCGAACGAAAACGCCGGATCCCCTCTCGGGCATCCGGCGTTTTTCATGGTGCGATCGGCTGGCCTAGCGCGCCGCCACTGCTATGGGCAACGCCTGCAGGCGCGACAGGTGCAGCGCCACGGCCAGGGAAATCAGCAGCAGCGAGCCGATGAACAGGCCCAGGCCGTCCCAGCCGCCAGCCTGCCAGAACACGCCGCCCAGGGTGCCGGCGACGCTGGAGCCCAGGTAGTAGCAGAACAGGTACAGCGACGATGCCTGGCCCTTGGCCTGGGTAGCGCGGCGACCGATCCAGCTGCTCGACACCGAGTGGGCGCCGAAGAAGCCGAAGGTGAACAGCAGCATGCCGACCAGAATCACCGGCAGCACGTCGAACAGGGTCAGCACCAGGCCGCCCAGCATCAGGCCGATCACCGCCCATAGCACCTTGCGACGGCCCAGCTTGTCGGCCAGGGCGCCGACTTGCGCGGAGCTGTAGATACCCGACAGGTAGACGATCGACAGCAGGCCGATACTGGTCTGGTCGAGCTTGAACGGCGCCTCGATCAGCCGGTAACCGATGTAGTTGAACAGGGTCACGAAGGCGCCCATCAGCAGGAAGCCCTGGAGGAACAGCCACGGCAGGCCGGCATCGCGGAATTGCAGGGTGTAGCCCTGCAGCAGGCTGCGCGGGCGCAACGAGCGGGGGCGGAAGTTGCGTGACTCGGGCAGCAGGCGCCAGAACGCGGCGCCGGCCAGCAGGCCCAGGCCACCCAGGGTGCCGAGCACCGCGTGCCAGGACATGAAGTCAACCAGTACGCCACTGAGCAGGCGCCCGCTCATGCCACCGATGGCGTTGCCACCGATGTAAACGCCCATGGCCAGGCCCAGGTGCAGCGGATCGATTTCCTCGCTCAGGTAGCTCATGGCCACGGCGGCCAAACCGCTGAGTGCCAGGCCGACCAGCGCGCGCATCACCAGCACGCCTTCCCAGGTCGGCATCAGCGCACTGCCCACGGTGAACAGAGCGGCGGCGAGCAGCGACACGACCATCACCGGTTTGCGGCCCAGTGCATCGGACAGCGGCCCGGTTATCAACAGGCCGAGGGCCAGGGTGATGGTGGAAACGGAGAGGATCAGGCTGCTTTGTGCGGCGCTCAGATCGAACTGCTGCGCCAGCATCGGCATCATTGGCTGTACGCAATAGAGCAGCGCGAAGGTGGCGAAGCCGCCGCTGCACATGGCGAGAATGGTGCGCAGAAAGGCGCGGGTGCCCTTCTGGATATAAATGGGCTCCAGCGGAGCGCTGCGGGAGGCAGGTTCCTCATTAACGGGGCTGACGCACTCTTCCGGTGCGTGTGGAACGGGCTGACTCATTACGACCTCTTTAACACTCGATTCCCAGGCGAAGCGCCGCCGCATGCGCTGACGAATGCCGGCATGGGTGGTTGTTGTTATTGGGAATGGTCACAAGGATAAATAGGCGAGCAATTTCTTTCCAATATAATATTCGACACGATCGATATGTTTCTCGACCTATTGGAGCAAACATGGAACTGCGTCATCTGCGCTACTTCGTGGCGGTTGCCGAGGAGTTGCATTTTGGCCGCGCTGCCGACCTGCTGGGCATTTCCCAACCGCCGCTGAGCCAGCAGATCCAGGCGTTGGAGCAGGAACTCGGGGTGCGTCTGTTCGAGCGCAGCAACCGCCACGTAGCACTCACCGATGCCGGGCGGCTGTTTCTCGAGGAGACGCGGCAGACCCTGGCTCAGGTCAGCAAGTCGGTGGACGTGGTGCGCCGCGCCGAACAGGGTGAAATTGGCGAACTGCAGATCGGCTTCACCGCCTCGGCGCCCTTCGTGTCGATCATTCCGCGTGCGGTATTCGCCTTTCGCCAGGCGTTTCCGGCGGTGCACCTGGACTTGCAGGAAATGACCAGCAGCCAGGTTTGCCAGGCACTGATGGAAAAGAAGCTGCAGATCGGCATGATCCGCCCGCTGGAGCTGCCGGGCGAACTGGATGCCGTGGAGTTGCTCCGCGAGCCGCTGGTGGCGCTATTGCATGCCGGGCATCCGCTGGCGGGCGAACAGAACGGTGGGCTGGCGCTGGCCGAACTGGCCGACCAGCCGTTCGTGTTCTTTCCGCGCAGCTACGGCACCGGCCTGTATGCCCAGCTGTTCAGCCTGGCCCGCCAGGCCGGCTTCACCCCGCGCATCACCCAGGAGGCCCACGAGGCATTGACCATCATCGGCCTGGTGGCCGCGGGGCTTGGGGTTTCGGTGCTGCCGGCGTCGTTTCGGCGCATTCGTATCGATGGCGTGGTGTTTCGCACCCTGACCGATACCGACGCCACCACCGCGGTGTGGCTGATCAAACGCCGCCAGGAACGCTCGCCCCTGGCCCAGGCCTTCATCGATCTGCTGACCCGCGAGGTGCAGGCGCTCAAGTAGCTTTGCTGATCTGGACTACGGCTTACTGAGCGGCTTTATCCAGCTTGCGCAGAAACACCGTCATTTCCTTTTCCGCCTGCTTGTCGCCCTTGGCCTGCGCCGCCTGCAAGCCTTTTTGCCAGGCGTTGCGGGCAGCGTCCGGGTTGCCGGCAGATTGCTGGGCCTTGCCGAGCAGCTTCCACGCCGCCGAATACTGCGGGTCGTGCTCGACGCAGCGTTGCAGGTGTTCGGCAGCCTTGCTGGCATTGCCGGCATCCAGGTAACCCTTGCCCAGGCCGAAGCGCAGCAGTGAGTTATCCACACCCTTGGCCAGCATTTTTTCCAGTGCGTCGGTAGTCATGAAAGGCTCCCCTAGAAGAAGGTCAGGCCGACCTGGAACAGCCGCTCCACGTCGCGGATGTGCTTCTTGTCCATCAGGAACAGGATCACGTGGTCGCCGGATTCGATCACCGTCACGTCGTGGGCGATCAGCACTTCTTCGTCGCGGATGATCGCGCCGATGGTGGTGCCCGGCGGCAGCGAGATGTCCTTGATCGCCTTGCCGACCACCTTGCTCGAGCGCGCGTCGCCGTGGGCGATGGCCTCGATGGCTTCGGCGGCGCCCCGGCGCAGCGAGTGCACGCTCTCGATGTCGCCGCGGCGCACGTGGGTCAGCAGGCTGCCGATGGTGGCCAGCTGCGGGCTGATGGCGATGTCGATCTCGCCGCCCTGGATCAGGTCGACGTAGGCCGGGTTGTTGATCAGCGTCATCACCTTGCGCGCGCCCAGGCGCTTGGCCAGCAGCGACGACATGATGTTGGCTTCGTCGTCGTTGGTCAGGGCCAGGAATATGTCGGCGTCCTTGATGTTCTCTTCCACCAGCAGGTCGCGGTCCGATGAGCTGCCCTGCAGCACGATGGTGCTTTCCAGGTTCTCGGAGAGGTAGCGGCAGCGCGCCGGGTTCATCTCGATGATCTTCACCTGGTAGCGGCTCTCGATGGCTTCGGCCAGGCGCTCGCCGATATGCCCGCCGCCGGCGATCACCACTCGCTTGTATTCGTTCTCGACGCGGCGCATTTCGCTCATCACCGCGCGGATGTCCGCCTTGGCGGCGATGAAGAACACTTCGTCATCGGCTTCGATCACCGTATCGCCCTGGGGCATGATCGCCCGGTCACGGCGGAAGATCGCCGCCACCCGGGTGTCGACCTTGGGCATGTGCTGGCGGATCTGCTTGAGCTGCTGGCCGACCAGCGGGCCGCCGTAGTACGCCTTGACGCCGACCAGCTGGGCCTTGCCCTCGGCGAAGTCGATCACCTGCAGGGCGCCGGGGTATTCGATCAGGCGCTTGATGTAATTGGTCACCACCTGCTCGGGGCTGATCAGCACGTCGACCGGAATGGCTTCGTTGTCGAACAGCGCCTCGCGGGTCAGGTAGGCCGCTTCGCGCACCCGGGCGATGCGCGTCGGCGTATGGAACAGGGTGTAGGCGACCTGGCAGGCGATCATGTTGACTTCGTCGCTGTTGGTCACCGCCACCAGCATGTCGGCATCGTCGGCGCCGGCCTGGCGCAGCACGGTCGGGAATGAACCCTTGCCCTGCACGGTGCGGATGTCGAGGCGATCCCCGAGGGCGCGCAGGCGATCACCGTCGGTGTCCACCACGGTGATGTCGTTGGCCTCGCTGGCCAGGTGCTCGGCCAGGGTGCCGCCGACCTGGCCGGCGCCGAGGATGATGATCTTCATCGGGTTGCTCCAGCGGCTGCGATCTTGATCAGCTTGGCATAGTAGAAACCATCATGGCCGTCCTGCTGGGCGAGCAGTTGCCGGCCATGGGGCTGCTTGAGGCCGAACGGGCCGGCGATGTCCAGCTCGCGGGCGCCGGGCGTGCGAGCGAGAAAGGCCTCGATGACCTCGGTGTTTTCCGTCGGCAGCGTCGAGCAGGTGGCGTACAGCAGGATGCCGCCGACCTCCAGGGTCGGCCACATGGCGTCGAGCAGTTCGCCCTGCAGCGTGGCCAGCGCCGGAATGTCATCGGCCTTGCGGGTCAGCTTGATGTCCGGGTGGCGGCGGATCACGCCGGTGGCCGAGCAGGGCGCGTCGAGCAGGATGCGCTGGAACGGCTTGCCGTCCCACCAGGCGGCCGTGTCGCGGCCATCGGCGGCGATCAGGGTGGCCTCGAGCCCGAGACGATCGAGGTTCTCGCGTACCCGCGCCAGGCGCTTGGCTTCCAGGTCCACGGCGACTACCTCGCTCAGCGCCGGCTCGGCTTCCAGCAAATGGCAGGTCTTGCCACCGGGCGCTGCGCAGGCATCCAGCACGCGCTGGCCGGGCGCCAGTTGCAGCAGGTCGGCGGCCAGTTGCGCGGCTTCGTCCTGCACGCTCACGTGGCCCTCGGCGAAGCCGGGCAGCAGGGTGACGTCGCAGGCTTGCAAGAGGCGGATGCCGTCGCGGCTGAAGGTGCAGGGCTCGGCTTCGAAACCGACCTGGCGCAGTCGTGCCAGGTAGTCATCGCGACTGCCGTGGCGGCGGTTGACCCGCAGGATCAATGGCGGGTGGGCGTTGTTGGCGGCGCATACAGCCTGCCAATGCTCGGGCCAGAAGGCCTTGAGCTGCTTCTGCAGCCAACGCGGATGGGCGGTGTGCAGCACCGGGTCGCGATCCAGCTCCTGGATCAGGCTGTCGCCCTCGCGCTGGGCGTTGCGCAGCACGGCGTTGAGCAGGCCCTTGGCCGAGGTCTTCTTCAGCTTGTCGACGCAGCCGACCGTCTCGCCGATTGCCGCGTGGGCGGGTATGCGCGTGTAGAACAGCTGGTAGAGGCCGACCAGCAGCAGGGCTTCGAGGTCGCGATCACCTTCCTTGAAGGGCTTGCGCAGCAGCTTGCCGGCGATCAGTTCGAGGCGTGGCTGCCAGCGTGCGGCGCCAAAGGCCAGATCCTGGGCGAGGCCGCGGTCGCGGGCTTCGACCTTGTCGAGCAGCGGCGGCAGGCTGGTGCCCAGCGACGCCTTGCCGTCGAGCACCGCGGCCAGGGCGCGGGCCGCTGCCAGCCTGGGGTTCATGCCAGCACCGTGCCGACGGCGAACTGCTCGCGGCGGCTGTTGTACAGATCGCTGAAGTTCAGCGCCTTGCCGCCGGGCAATTGCAGGCGGGTGAGCAGCAGGGCGCCGCTGCCGCAGGCGACGGTCAGGCCGTCCTTGCTGGCGGCGAGAATTTCCCCGGGCTGGCCCTGGCCTTCGCCGATACGAGCGGCCAGCACCTTGAGCGGCGCCTCGTTGAGCGTGCTGTGGCAGATCGGCCAGGGGTTGAAGGCGCGGATCAGTCGCTCCAGATCAATGGCCGGGCGGCTCCAGTCGATGCGCGCTTCATCCTTGTTCAGTTTGTGGGCGTAGTTGGCCTGGGCGTCGTCCTGCGCTTCGCCCATCAGGGTGCCGCTGGCGAGACCCGCGATGGCCTCGATTACCGCCGGCGGGCCGAGCTCGGCCAGGCGGTCGTGCAGGCTGCCACCGGTGTCTTCGGCTGTGATCGGGGTGCGTACCTTGAGCAGCATCGGCCCGGTGTCGAGGCCGGCTTCCATCTGCATCACGGTCACGCCGCTTTCGGCATCGCCTGCCTGCACGGCGCGCTGGATCGGCGCCGCACCGCGCCAGCGCGGCAGCAGCGAGGCATGGCTGTTGATGCAGCCGAAGCGCGGGATATCCAGCACCGCCTGGGGCAGGATCAGGCCGTAGGCGACCACCACCAGCAGGTCCGGCTGCAGCGCCGCCAGTTCGGCCTGGGCGGCGGCATCCTTGAGGCTTGGCGGCTGCAATACGGGAATGCAGTTTTCCACAGCGAGCTGTTTGACCGGGCTGGGCATCAGCTTCTGGCCACGGCCGGCCGGGCGATCCGGCTGGGTGTACACGGCGACGATCTGGTGGTCGGTGCCGAGCAGCGCCTTGAGGTGGGCGGCGGCGAATTCCGGGGTGCCGGCGAATACGATACGCAGAGCTTCGGTCATGGGGTCTCGCTTTGACTGGGTGCTGGAAAAACAAAAGGCTTGCCGCGGCAAGCCTTTGTTGGAGGCCCGATCAGGCCTGCTGGCGGTGCTGCTTTTCCAGCTTCTTCTTGATGCGGTCGCGCTTGAGCGTGGACAGGTAGTCGACGAACAGCTTGCCGTTGAGGTGATCGCACTCGTGCTGGATGCACACGGCGAGCAGGCCCTCGGCGATCATCTCGAACGGCTTGCCGTCGCGATCCAGGGCGTTGATCTTCACCTTCTGCGGGCGGTCGACGTTTTCGTAGAAACCGGGCACCGACAGGCAGCCTTCCTGGTACTGGTCCATCTCCTCGGTCAGCGACTCGAAGGTGGGGTTGATGAAGACCAGCGGCTCGCTCTTGTCTTCGGACAGATCCATCACCACCACGCGCTTGTGCACATTCACCTGGGTGGCGGCGAGGCCGATCCCGGGGGCGTCGTACATGGTTTCGAACATGTCGTCGATCAGCTGACGCAGGGCGTCGTCGACCACATCCACCGGCTTGGCGATGGTGCGCAGGCGCGGATCGGGAAATTCGAGAATGTTTAAAATCGCCATAATGCGTTTGTGATGCACTTGTGGAATAAATTCAAAATCCGCTGCTAAGATGACGCAAGCATTCAAAAAACGGCGTCAAGCCGCGGATTTACTGGGCTCTGTCGCAGCGCTAGGGCGCTTCACGCGAAGGCACATCATAAAGGGATTCACCGCATGAGGAAATCACTACTCGCCCTGCTGCTGGTCGGCGCGAGCAGCCTGGCGCAGACCGGGATGGCCGAGGTGCAGCTCAAGGAAGGCCACCCCGACCGCTATACGGTCGTGAAGGGCGATACCCTGTGGGATATCTCTGGCAAGTTTCTGCGTCAGCCCTGGAAGTGGCCGGAGATCTGGCACGCCAACCCGCAGGTGCAGAACCCGCACCTGATCTACCCCGGTGACGTGCTCAGCCTGGTCTACATCGATGGTCAGCCTCGCCTGATGCTGGGTCGCGGTGAATCGCGCGGCACCATCAAGCTGTCGCCGAAGGTACGCAGCACGCCGATGGCCGAAGCCATCCCGACCATCCCGCTGGAGGCGATCAACAGCTTCCTGCTCAAGAACCGTATCGTCGACTCTCCGGAACAGTTCCAGGGCGCCCCATACATCGTCGCCGGCAACGCCGAGCGCGTGGTCAGCGGCGCTGGCGACCGCGTCTATGCCCGCGGCAGCTTCGACCCGAGCGCGCCGGTGTACGGCATCTTCCGCCAGGGCAAGACCTACACCGACCCGGAAACCAAGGAGTTTCTGGGTATCAACGCCGATGACATCGGCGGTGGCGAAATCGTCGCCGAGGAAGAGGGCGTAGGCACCCTCAACCTGACCCGCACCACCCAGGAAGTGCGCAACGGCGACCGCCTGTTCCCCACCGAGGAACGCGCGATCAATTCGACCTTCATGCCCAGCGAGCCGAAAACCGAGATCAAGGGCCTGATCCTCGACGTGCCGCGCGGTGTGAGCCAGATCGGCCAGTTCGACGTGGTGACCCTGAACAAGGGCATCCGCGACGGCCTGGAAATCGGCAACGTACTGGCCGTCTACAAGACTGGCGAAACGGTACGCGACCGGGTCACCGGTGAGTCGGTGAAGATCCCGGACGAGCGCGCTGGCCTGTTGATGGTGTTCCGCACCTACGAGAAGCTCAGCTACGGCATGATCCTCAATGCCTCCAGGCAACTGGCGGTGATGGACAAGGTACGTAACCCGTAACACCTGCAAGCCCCGCCGATGCGGGGCTTGTGCTATTCGATAGGGCTTTCGATCACGGATCGATCCGCCATGTCGACCTGCCATTCCCCCGCCGAACTCGAAGCCCGCCTGCGCCTGCATTGCCTACCGGAACTGGGGCCCAGGCGCTTCCAAAAATTGCTCAGCGCCTTCGACAGTGCGTCGGCCGCCCTCAGTGCCCCGGCCAGCGCCTGGCGTTCGCTCGGCCTGCCGCTGGCCTGCAGCGAAGCGCGGCGCAGCCCCGAGATTCGTGAGCGGGCACGCCTGGCCCTCGAGTGGTTGCAGGCGCCCAGCCAGCACCTGGTGATGTGGGACGAGCCGGGTTATCCGGCCCTGCTGGCGGAACTTGCCGATGCGCCACCACTGCTTTTCGTGGCCGGCGATGCGAGCCTCCTGGAGCGGCCGCAATTGGCCATGGTCGGCAGCCGCCGGGCCTCGCGGCCAGGACTGGACACCGCCCACAGTTTCGCGCGGAGCCTGGCGCGTGGTGGTTTCGTGGTCACCAGCGGGCTGGCGTTGGGCATCGATGGTGCAGCCCACCAGGGCGCCCTGGATGCCGAAGGGCATACCGTGGCGGTGCTCGGCACCGGATTGCAGTGCCTGTACCCGGCGCGCCACAAGCGCCTGGCCCGCGACATCGTCGAGCGCGGTGGGGCACTGGTGTCGGAGTTGCCGCTGGACAGCCCGCCCCAGGCTGCCAATTTCCCTCGCCGTAACAGAATCATTTCGGGCCTGTCGCTGGGCGTTCTGGTGGTCGAAGCCAGCCCGTCGAGCGGCTCGCTGATCACCGCACGCCTGGCCGCCGAGCAGGGCCGAGAGGTGTACGCGATTCCCGGCTCCATTCACCACCCCGGTGCCAAGGGCTGCCACCAGCTGATCCGCGACGGCGCCACGCTGGTGGAAAGCATCGAGCATATTCTCGAAGCCCTGCGCGGTTGGCACCAGATGCCGGCGGTCGAGCAGGCCAGTGCCGCGTCGCCAACGGCCACCCATCCTCTGCTGGCGTTGTTGTACGCCGCGCCCCATAGCAGCGAAGCCCTGGCCCATGCCGCAGGCTGGCCGCTGCCCGAGGTGCTGGCGGCACTGACCGAGCTGGAGCTCGACGGCCTGGTCGCCTGCGAAGCCGGGCTTTGGGTGGGCCGCAAGCCGTAATACACTGCGCCGAGTGTTTTTCGGCGGAGGTATGCATGGTCACCAGTTGGCAGGTTCAGCAGGCAGCGCGCGTGGTGCGCGCCGGTGGTGTGATCGCCTACCCGACCGAGGCGGTCTGGGGGCTGGGGTGCGACCCATGGGACGAGATGGCCGTGGACCGGCTGCTGGCCCTGAAAGAGCGGCCCGTGCACAAGGGGCTGATTCTGGTGGCCGATACCATTCGCCAGTTCGACTTCCTGCTCGAAGACCTGCCCGAGGCCTGGCAGGATCGGCTGGCCAGCACCTGGCCCGGCCCGAATACCTGGCTGGTGCCGCACCAGAATCGCCTGCCGCAGTGGATCACCGGTCAGCACGATACCGTGGCCCTGAGGGTCAGTGATCATCCGCGGGTGCGTGAGCTCTGTGCGCTGACCGGGCCGCTGGTATCGACCTCGGCCAATCCCGCCGGCCGCCCGGCGGCGCGCTCGCGGTTGCGGGTCGAGCAGTATTTCCCGAGGCAACTGGATGCGGTGCTGGGTGGCGCCCTGGGCGGGCGGCGCAATCCGAGCGTGATTCGAGATTTGGTGACTGGTGACGTGCGCAGACCGGCCTGATGCTTGAAGGCAAGAGCAGCCGCTCTCTAGGTAGGGTGGATGACGCTCTTTTCATCCACCATTGCGATCGCAGATCGGTGGACGGGTCGGGCCGCGTAGGTGAAGCGTCGTCTACGCGACCCGGTCCACCCTACAAAAGGCTGCTTCCGTCACTTTCCGGCCTATAGAGGTAAACCTCTACAAAACGAAAGCAACCGTAGGGTGGATCACGCTTCACCGATCCACCACTGCGCCCGTCCATCCCCAACAAAAGCTCGCCACCTTTCGCGGTAGAGAAAACGCAAAGGCAGCGAATAGCGCCCCGACTTACGGCAACAGAATCGTCGAGCCCGTGGTCTTGCGCTCGCTGAGCAGCGTCTGGGCGGTGGCGGCTTCGCTGAGCGGGTAGCGCCCGGCGATTTCCACGTCGAGTTTGCCCTTGGCGATCATGCCGAACAGTTCGTCGGCCATCTTCTGCAGGCGCTCCGGGGTGTCGGCGTAGCTGGCCAGGGTCGGGCGGGTGACGTACAGCGAGCCCTTTTGCGAGAGAATGCCTAGATTGACGCCGGTGACCGCGCCCGAGGCATTGCCGAAGCTGACCAACAGGCCACGTGGCGCCACGCAGCCGAGCGAGGTTTCCCAGGTGTCCTTGCCGACGCCGTCGTAGACCACCGGGCATTTCTTGCCATCGGTCAGCTCCAGCACGCGCTGAGCGACGTTCTCATGGCTGTAGTCGATGGTCGCCCAGGCGCCTTTTTGCTTGGCGTACTCGGCCTTTTTCGCCGAACTCACGGTGCCGATCAGCTTGACGCCCAGGGCCTTGGCCCACTGGCAGGCGAAGGAGCCGACACCACCGGCGGCGGCATGGAACAGGATGATGTCGCCGCTCTTCAGGTCGGCGGTCTGGCGCAGCAGGTACTGAACGGTCAGGCCCTTGAGCATCACCGCGGCGGCCTGCTCGAAACTGATGGCGTCAGGCAGCTTGACCAGTTTCTCTGCCGGCAGCACGTGCAGCTCGCTATAGCCGCCCAGCGGGCCGGTGGCGTAGGCGACGCGGTCACCGACCTGCAGGCCTTTGACTTCTGAGCCGATGGCGTCGACGAAACCGGCGCCTTCGGTGCCCAGGCTGGAGGGCAGCGAGGGCGGCGCGTACAGGCCGTTGCGGAAATAGGTGTCGATGAAGTTGAGGCCGATGGCCTGGTTGTGCACACGCACCTCGTGCGGGCCGGGAGCGGCGGGTTGGTAGTCGACGTATTCGAGTACCTCGGGGCCACCGTGGCGGCTGAACTGGATGCGTTTGGCCATCGTCTTGCTCCTGTTTGAAGAGTGAGTGCAATAGACCCCGAGTTCCCCACGGGGTTGAAGCGATTTTGCTCAGCGGCTGAACGTCGCACCTCTCGTTGACCGGCGTCAACTGCGGAGCGCGGATACCGGGTGCTATGCTAGCCGCCGATTTCGCCGCAACCAGGGTAAGCCCGTGAGTGACCAGACCGAGGCCGTGAAGGCCTACCTGCTCGACCTGCAAGACCGTATCTGCGCCGCCCTGCAAAACGAGGATGGCCAGGCCAGCTTCGTCGAAGACGCCTGGCAGCGGCCGGGTGGCGGTGGCGGACGTACGCGGGTGATCGGCGACGGCGCGGTGATCGAAAAGGGCGGCGTCAACTTCTCCCACGTGTTCGGCGAAAATCTGCCGCCGTCGGCCAGCGCCCATCGCCCCGAGCTGGCCGGTCGTGGCTTCCAGGCCCTTGGCGTGTCGCTGGTGATCCACCCGCACAACCCGCACGTGCCCACGTCCCACGCCAACGTGCGCTTCTTCAGCGCCGAGAAGGAAGGCGAGGAGCCGGTGTGGTGGTTCGGTGGCGGCTTCGACCTGACGCCTTACTACGGCAGCGAAGAAGATTGCGTGCACTGGCACCGCGTCGCCGAGCAGGCCTGTGCGCCTTTCGGTGCCGACGTCTACCCGCGCTACAAGGCCTGGTGCGACCGTTACTTTCACCTCAAGCACCGCGGCGAGCCACGGGGCATCGGCGGGTTGTTCTTCGACGACCTCAACGAATGGGGTTTCGACACCTGCTTCGCCTTCATCCGCGCCATCGGCGACGCCTACATCGACGCTTACCTGCCCATCGTGCAACGCCGCAAGGCCACGCCCTACACGCCGGCGCAACGCGAATTCCAGGAGTATCGCCGTGGCCGCTACGTGGAGTTCAACCTGGTGTTCGACCGCGGCACGCTGTTCGGCCTGCAGTCGGGCGGGCGCACCGAGTCGATCCTCATGTCGCTGCCGCCGCAGGTGCGTTGGGCCTATGACTGGAAGCCGGAACCGGGCAGCGAGGAAGCGCGCCTGACCGAGTACTTCCTGACCGACCGCGACTGGCTCGGCCTGCAGCAGGCTTGAAGCGCGCCGCCAAAAGCTGCAGGCTTGCCGCTTTTGGCTTTTACCGGCGGAAACTTCAATGGATCGCTACGGTGTATTCGGCAACCCCATCGGCCACAGCAAGTCGCCGCTGATCCACCGGCTGTTCGCCGAACAGACCGGTCAGCAGCTCAGCTACGAGGCGCTGCTGGCGCCGCTGGAGGATTTCGAGGGCTATGCCCGCGCTTTCTTCGTTCAGGGCCTGGGCGGCAACGTCACGGTGCCGTTCAAGGAGCAGGCATTCGCCTTGGCCGACAGCCTGACCGAGCGCGCCCGCCGCGCCGGTGCGGTGAATACCCTGAAGAGGCTCGACGACGGCAGCCTGCTCGGTGACAACACCGACGGCGCTGGCCTGGTGCGCGACCTGACCGTGAACGCCGGCATTGAGCTGCGCGGCAAGCGCATCCTGCTGCTCGGCGCCGGTGGCGCGGTGCGCGGCATTCTCGAACCCTTCCTGGCGCAGCAGCCGCAAACCCTGGTGATCGCCAACCGCACGGTGGAAAAGGCCGAGCAACTGGCCCGCCAGTTCGCCGATCTCGGCCCGGTGGTGGCCAGCGGCTTCGACTGGATCGACGCGCCGGTGGACCTGATCGTCAATGGCACCTCGGCCAGCCTGGCCGGCGAGTTGCCGCCGATCTCCGCCAGCCTGATCCAGCCCGGTCATACCTGTTGCTACGACATGATGTACGGCGCCGGCCCCACGGCGTTCAATCGCTGGGCCGCGGAGCAGGGCGCCGCGCGTACCCTGGATGGCCTCGGCATGCTGGTCGAGCAGGCCGTGGAAGCCTTCCACCTGTGGCGCGGCGTGCGCCCGGACAGCGCCCCGGTGCTCGCCGAGTTGCGCCGGCAACTGGCGGCCGGCTGATCCCGGCCGCGCGGCTGTGCCGAAATCGGCAACGCCATGGGGCAAAGCGATCAAGCCAGTGGGCGGCCGCGGCGCCAGTGTATAAGGTCGGCATATGCCGCTGACCGCCTACCTGCCCAAGGAGCCCACGATGATTCGACTGACCCTGGACGAAGCCCGCACGCTATCGCTGTCCATCCTGCGCCATGCCGGTTTCAGCGAGGCCCAGGCCCAGGCGGTGACCGCCACCGTGGTGGCCGGCGAGCGCGATGGCTGCGCGTCCCATGGTTTGTACCGGGTACTGGGCTGCGTCAGTTCGCTGAAGGCCGGCAAGGTGGTCGCCGATGCCGAGCCGGAGGTGATCGACCAGGCGCCGTCGATCGTGCGCGTCGATGCCCGCGGTGGCTTCTCGCAACTGGCTTTCCAGGCTGGGCTGCCAGTGCTGGCCGACAAGGCCAGGGCCAATGGCATCGCCGCCTTGGCGATCAACCGCTGCGTGCATTTCTCCGCGCTGTGGGTGGAGATCGAGCAGCTCACCGAACTCGGCCTCGTCGCTCTGGCCTGTAACCCCAGCCACGCCTGGGTCGCGCCGGCTGGCGGCAGCAAGCCGATCTTCGGTACCAACCCCATTGCGTTCGGCTGGCCGCGTGCCGGCAAGCCCCCGTTCATCTTCGACTTCGCCACCAGCGCCATCGCCCGCGGTGACATCGAGCTGCATCGCCGCGCCGGCAAGCCGATTCCCGAAGGCTGGGGCATCGATGCCAGCGGCCAGCCCAGCACCAGTGCCGAAGCGGTGATGAACGGCGCCATGCTGACCTTCGGCGGGCACAAGGGCTCGGCGCTGGCGGCCATGGTGGAGCTGATCGCCGGGCCGCTGATCGGCGACCTGACCAGTGCCGAGTCGCTGGCCTACGACGCTGGCAGCAAGTCGTCGCCTTACCATGGTGAGCTGATCATTGCCCTCGATCCGCAGCGCTTTCTCGGCGCTGCGGCCGACGAGCACCTGGCGCGGGCCGAAGCGCTATTCGACGGTATCGAAGGGCAGGGCGCGCGACTGCCATCGCAGCGCCGCTACGATGCCCGCGCCGGCAGCCTCGCTGACGGTGTACGGATTCCCCAGGCGCTCTACGACGACCTCAACGCGCTGCTCAGTTGACGCTGTAGCCGCGCCCGCTCAGGCAGGCGCCCAGAGCGCGCCGGTAAGTGTCGCTGGCGTTGACCGGCGGCGCGCTGTAGGCGGTGGCTGGGTCGAAGCCGCTCTGGCTGACCGCCCAGCTGTGGCACTCGTAGCGGTCGCGGGCTTGCAGGTCGGCGTTCTGGCCACGGGCCGGGTAGGCGATCACGTCGTAGTTAGCGGTGGGTGCCGCGCGGATCACTGGCGGCGCCTCGACCACGATGTACTGGCGGCGGTCGGCGTTCCACATGTAGTAGCTGCCGGCGGCAACGAAGTACAGCGCACTGCCTATCCACAGCTCGCGGGCATGATCTGGCAGACCGTGACCATGCCGCGGCCCGGGGCCGCCCCAACCCGGGCCTGGGCCGCCGCGCCAGCCCGGACCGCCACCTGGCCCACTAGGGCCAGCCAGGGCATTGACGGAAAGCGAGAGCAGCAAGGCGGCAACCGCGAGGCGAGGGAGTCGGGCGTTCATCATGGGCTCCAGAGAATGCGATGGCCCGGCCAGATGGCGGGGCAGCATCGATTATCCGGACGCCTGTGCAAGGTGCCGTCAGGCCGATGTAAAGACCCTGTAAAGGTCGCTCAGTCGAGGCCCAGGCAGGCGGCGACGCTCGTCTCGAGCATCTGCACCAGCTCGGCGTCCATGTAGCGGTACTCGTCCGGTATATCCAGCACGTGCAGGGGCTTGTGGGTCAGCAGCCGATTGAAGTCCGCCATCAGCCGGCTCTTGTGCTTGTGCTCCATGACGATCACCACGTCGGCCCACTGGATGTCGCCGGCGCTTACCGTTCGGCGGGCCTTCGGGCTGGTGCCGGCCGAGCGCACGCTGAGCCCTGGACGTTTGCGCCAGAGCGTCTCGGCAGTGGGGCTGCGCCACTGGTTGCGGCCGCAAATGAACAGGATATTGGTCATCGGTTACGGCTGTGGATAACTGCGTGGCGTGTACACCCATTCGCCGCCGTCGCCACGGGGCAATCGCCGGGTCTGGCTGGACCCGATGATCACCAGGGTGCGCATGTCGACCATCTCCGGCGTCAGCTCGCCAAGGCTGACCACTCGCAGCGCTTCGGCAGGGCGGCCGATGTCGCGGCCCAGTACCACCACGGTGTCCGGCGTGCGATGGGTGCGGACGATTTCCAGGGCGCGGCCGAGCTGCCAGGGGCGCGCCTTGGAGATCGGGTTGTAGAAGGCCATGGCGAGGTCCGCGGTGCCGGCGTGGTCGAGACGGCTCTCGATCACCGTCCAGGGTTTTAGGTTATCCGACAGGGAGATCAGGCAGAAATCGTGGCCCAGCGGCGCCCCGGCCTTGGCAGCAGTGGCCAGGGCCGCGGAGACGCCGGGCAGCACTTGCAGCTCGACGGCGTGCCAACTGGCCGGCGCCTCGGCCTCTTCGAGCGCTTCCAGCACCGCCGCCGCCATGGCGAACACGCCAGGGTCGCCAGAGGAAACAACCACCACCCGGCGGCCGCTGGCTGCCAGCTCGAAGGCGTGCCGCGCGCGCTGCAGCTCCTCGCGGTTATCGCTGCAATGGCGCACCTGATCATCACGCAGTGGTTCGGCCATGCGCACGTAGGTTTCGTAACCGAGCAGATCCTGGGCTTCATCCAGGGCGCGGCGTACGGCGGGTGTCATGTGTTCCGCCGCGCCCGGGCCGAGGCCGATCACGCTCAGGCGCCCGCGGGGGCGGCCGATGGCCTGGGCGGCGGCCGGCGACTGCGCCTGCAGCACCTGTAGACCGTCGTGCCGTGCGATGACCGCCGGCAGCGCGGTATCCGGTGTGATGAAGCGCAGCGCCACGTTCAGTTCACGGGCCGCGTCGGCCAGCGCCTTGTCGGTCATCAGCGCGGTGGGTGCGAGCAGGGCGGCCAGGGCCTTGGCTGCGAGGCCCGAACGCTCGAGCAACTGGTGGACACGCGCCGGCAGATCTTCCGTGCCCTCGACGCGCACCAGCAGGCTGCGCGGATGGATCAGCAGCTCGTCCGGCCGGGCGGCGCGTTGCAGGGGCGTGATATGCAGCGTCCGGCGACCATCTTCGGCCAACGGCAGCTTGCTCTGATCCAGCCAGGACGCATCACCGTCGATGCGCAGGTTTTCGCCGCCGAGCAGGTCGGAAACGAAGCGCTTGCCCTGTTCCAGATCGGCCAGGGCATAGCCGCTCGGCGGGTCGAGCAGGCAGGTGCCGAAGCGCAGCTCACCGCTGGTGGTGATTGCGGCGCTGACCTGCAGGCTTGCCGCGATCTCCCGGGCCATACGGTTGACGCCACCCAAGCCACCCAGCAGCGGTACCACGGCGCTGCCGTCTTCGGCCACGGCCAGCACCGGCGGCTCGGCGCCCTTGCTGGCGAGCAGCGGCGCCAGGCTGCGAATGACGATACCGGCGGCGCACAGGGCGATGATCGGCGTGCCGCTGCGATACAGGCCGCGCAGGGTGTCGCCGAAGTCGTCATAGGCCGCATCGGCCTCGACCCGATCGCGCAGGCCATGGATCAGCGCCTGTGGATAAAGCGCCTGGATGCGCCGGGCGGTAGCCAGGGCCGAGGAGCCAAGGATGACGATGGCGGGGGAGGAAGTCATTGAAGTTTCACTGTTCATGGCGAGCACGGTGCATGTCGCGGTGAAGTAGAGCCTGTAGGAGCCGCGAGCCCGCGGCGAATGGCACGGGCAACGCGCAAACGGCGTTGCAGCCACCATCGATTCGCCCCGAGGCCGGGGCTCCGACAAGGCCGTTGTGTTCGCTCAACCGCGCCACTTGATGCCCGGCACCACGATCATCGAAAAATACGGCGAAGCCATCGGCTCGACTTCATCGAGCGGCACGATGCGCTGGTCGGCCATGGTCGCCCGTTCCACGTAGTGAGCACGGTCGTGCAGGCCGAGATCTTCCAGCACACGGCGGACTTTCTCGAAGTTGCGGCCGAGTTTCATCACCACGGCGGCTTCGGCATCACGCAGGCGCTCGCGCAACTCGTCTTCGGGCAGCACGCCGGAGAGCACCGACAGGCTCTGGTTGCGGTACACCAGGGGTACGCCGAGCACCGCGGCGCTGCCGAGCATCGAGCAGACGCCGGGGATCACCTCGGCCTCGTAACGCTCGGCCAGGCGGTCGTGCAGGTACATGTAGGAGCCGTAGAAGAACGGGTCGCCCTCGCAGATCACCGCCACGTCGCGACCGGCGTCCAGGTGTTCGGCGATCTGCACCGCGCAGGTGTCGTAGAAATCGCTGATCACGCCTTCGTAGGTCAGTGGCGGCTCGAGTTTTTCGGTGGTTACCGGGTAGACCAGCGGCAGGCGTTGCTGGCTGTCTTGCAGGTGCGCCTCGATGATGCCGAAGGCATTGCCGCCCTGGCCGACGTTGGCCTTGGCCTTGGCCACGAAATAGCCGACCACCGGCGCCGACTTGAGCAGCCGCAGGGCCTTGAGGGTGATCAGTTCCGGGTCGCCGGGGCCAACGCCCAGGCCGAGCAGGCGGCCCTTGCCGTGGCGGTCCATACCGGGGAGGTCAATACCGCTCATCACTCGACCTCCGTGGCCAGGGCGTTGACTGCCGCGGCGGCCATGGCGCTGCCACCGCGGCGGCCCTGGACGATCACGTAGGGCACGCCATGCTCGGCATAGGTAGCGGCGAGCAGATCCTTGGATTCGGCAGCGCCGACGAAGCCCACCGGGAAGCCGAGGATCAGCGCCGGCTTGGGCGCGCCGGCGGCGAGCATGTCGAGCAGGTAGAACAGCGCCGTCGGCGCGTTGCCGATCACCACCACGGAGCCTTCCAGGTGTTCGCGCCAGTGTTCCAGGGCCACCGCCGAGCGGGTATTGCCGAGCTGCTTGGCCAGCTCCGGTACGCCGGCATCGTTGAGGGTGCAGATCACCGGGTTGGCGACCTGCAGCCGCGTGCGGGTGACGCCCTCGGCAACCATCCGTGCGTCACAAAGAATCGCCGCGCCCCTGGCCAGTGCTTCACGCCCTGCCGTACCGGCACCCGGCGAGAAGCGCAGATCCTGCACCACGTCGACCATGCCGCAGGCGTGGATGACCCGCACCGCGAGCTTTTCCAGATCCGCCGGAATGGCGCTCAGGTCGGCCTCGGCGCGGATGATGGAAAAGGAATTGCGATAGATCTCCTGACCATCGCGGATGTAATCGGTCATCGGGTGAAACTCCGGGTAGCGGTGAGCGAGGCGAGCAGGGCGCCGGCTTCGTCAGGTGTCAGGTGATGGCCCAGCAACTGGCCGAAGCCACTGCCGAGAGGCTGGCGGGCGAACAGGTCGTAGCGACCTTCGGCCACGGCCAGCAGGGTGAAGGGCGTGCGGTGGGCGGCGGCGCAAGAGCGGCTGCAGCCCGTGAGGTGAATGCCCGGTCGTTCACTGCCGGCGGGCAGCCGTTCGGCCAGACGCAGGGCATCGGCCTTGGTGTCGGCCAACCCCTTGGCGCAGCCGCTGGCGCCGGTACAGGCGATGATCCGCGCCAGCGGCGCGGCGGCGTCGGTCAATAGGCCGAGACCTTGCAGGCTGTGGATAACCTCATCGACAGCGGCTTTGGGAATATTCGGCAGTAGCACGCTTTGCCAAGGCGTCAGGCGCAGGCTGCCATCGCCATGGCGGCGGGCGAGTGCTGCCAGGCCGAGCAGCTGTTCGGCCGCCAGCCGACCAAGGGCAGGGCTGGCGCCGATATGCACGAGACCAGGCTGATGCTGCTCATGGATGCCGAGATGGGCATTGGCGTGCGCCGGCGCCCGGCGCCACTCGTTTATCGGTAGCAGCACATCGCCCAGCCGAACCTGCAAGCGCTGCAGCAGCTCGGCAGGCGCATGGTTTTCCAGCAGATGGCGCATGCGCGTCTGCTCGGGTGTGGCCAGCTCGAGAAACAGTTCGAGCAGGGCAGTCACCAGATCATGGGCCGCGGCCTGTGGCACGACAGCCAGCGCGGGTGCATCGTCTGTCGTCGTGGGCGGGCAACCGGCAAGACCGAAGGCGTAGCCGATCCCATCTTCCAGGGGCAGGGCGCTGAGCCAGATATCGTGAGGGTGTTCGAGCATCGCCAGGCGTTCGCCGCCGTCGAGCAGCAGGGCGAACTTCGGTGACAAGGCATGCAGGCGCGGCGTGTTCTCCAGGGTCGCCAGCAGTTGCTCGGCCAGCGGCGAGATATCCACAAGCGCCTGCGGGTCGAGGCCGGCTGCCGGGCTGACCATCAGGTTGCGCACGTCATCGGCGGCCGGCGAGCGCGGGCCCAGGCCAGCGTCCAGCAGCTCGCTTATCAGCGCGTTTTCACAACCGGCGCGGATGCCGCGAATCTGCAAGTTGCCGCGGTTGGTGGCCTCGATCACCCCGCCGGCATGGCGCTGAGCGGCCTTGGAAATGCGTTCGGCCTGCTCGGCTTCGAGGCGCCCGCAGGGCAGCTTGATGCGGCAGATGCCGCCGTCCTTCGCCTGCACGATACGCAGCAACCCCGGGCAGGCCGAGGGACGAACAGATAGCGATGGCGTGTGAGCAGGCTGTTTCAACGGATCACCGGAGTCGGGTCACATGGGCATCCGTTCGAGGATAGGCCAGAGAAGGGTCAGTTTCTCTCACCGGGACACCCCGCCCGGTGTGGGCGCATGCGACTGAATCGGTCGGCAGGTCTCCTGGCTCGCAGGTCATGGCGCCTGGCCGGCCTTCCCGGTTTCCCAGTGGCGATTGGCAAGGCGCTCGCTGCAACAGTTGCGGGGGCAGCCACGGCGGAAAACCTGCCCAACATCTGCTGCGCGTCGGCCCTGCTGCGTTAGAAAATGCCTCGTAATGCTCATGTACAGAAGTACACTCCGCTTCCTCGCCAATTTCTGCCTTGCAGGGCTCTAGCTCGCTAGCTATTGAACAGGTTTTCTCGTGTTCCCTCTTAGGCCGCATTGGCTCACATGTAGCCGCTGGGCACCGACAGAGGCGCTATTATGCCCGCTTTGCCCGCCGGGATGAAAAGCCGCGTCGTCGGATCGCCCAGAAGCATGGCTGCGATGTGTCGATGGCAGTCGCTGTGGAGAAGGCCATTGCTACAAATCGGGCGAATGGCCACTCCACCCAATCCACCGCTGGCTGCCAATGATGAGGACTGAGAAATGACACCCTGGCTGACCGTCGTGGGCATTGGTGAAGATGGCTACGCCGGCCTCGGCAAGGCAGCGCGGCATGCATTGCTGGCGGCCGAGCTGGTGGTCGGCAGCGAGCGTCAGCTGGCGCTGCTGCCCCACTGCATCCGTGCCACGCGCCTGCCCTGGCCGAAGCCGTTTTCCCTGACGCCGGTGCTCGAGCGCCGCGGCACGCCGGTCTGTGTGCTCGCCAGCGGTGACCCGATGTTCTTCGGCGTCGGCGCCAGCCTGGCTCGCGAGCTGGCGCCGGACGAGCTGCGCATCCTGCCGGCGCCATCGTCGGTGTCCCTGGCCGCTTCCCGTCTGGGCTGGCCGCTGCAGAGCACCGCCGTCGTATCGCTGGTCGCCCGGCCGCTGGCAGCGCTGCAGGTGCAAATCCATTCCGGCGCGCGCCTGCTGGTGCTGAGCAACGATGGCGACAGCCCGGCCGCCGTCGCCGAACTGCTGCGCGAGCGGGGCTTCGGCCCCAGCCGGCTGAGCGTGTTCGAGCACTTGGGCGGCGAACGCGAACGGCGCATCGATGGGCTCGCCGATGGCTGGTCCCTGGAGCGCGCAGCGGATCTCAATCTGGTGGCCATCGAGTGCGTTCCAGACTATGAAGCCATTCGCCTGCCGCTGACCCCCGGCTTGCCGGACGATGCCTATCGCCACGACGGCCAGCTGACCAAGCGTGATGTGCGGGCCATTACCCTGTCGCGGCTGGCGCCTTCACCGGGCGAGCTGCTCTGGGATGTCGGCGCCGGCTGCGGTTCCATCGGCATCGAATGGCTGCGCGCCCACCCCAGCTGCCGCGCCATCGCCATTGAGGCGGACGAAGGGCGTCAGGCGCATATCGCCCATAACCGTGATGCCCTTGGTGTGCCCGGCCTGCAACTGGTGGCCGGGCGGGCGCCCGAGGCGCTGGACGGGTTGGCCGCGCCGGATGCGGTCTTCATCGGCGGCGGCGTGACCGTACCTGGCGTGCTGCAGCGCTGCTGGCAGGCACTCAAGCCCGGCGGTCGGCTGGTGGCCAATGCCGTGACCTTGCAGAGCGAGGCAGCGCTGATCGCCTTTCGCGGCGAACACGGCGGCGAGCTGACCCGCATCGAGGTGGCCCAGGCCAAGCCGTTGGGCGGGTTCGACACCTGGCGCGGCGCGTTGCCGATCACCCTGCTCGACGTCAGCAAGCCGCGATGAGCCGCATCCTGCTGCTCGGCGGGATCGGCGAAGCGCTGAATCTCGCCCGCCGCCTCGGGCCTGAGCATGTCTACAGCCTCGCCGGGTTGGGCAAGGTGCCCGAGGATCTGGCCTGCCAGGTGCGCGTCGGCGGCTTTGGCGGTGCCGAGGGCCTGGCCGATTTTATCCACAGGGAGCGCATCGATTTGCTGGTCGATGCCACTCATCCCTATGCCGCGCAGATCAGCCATAACGCGGCACGCGCTGCCGAGCAGGCCGGCGTGCCCTGTTGGGCGCTGCGGCGTCCAGGCTGGACGGCATCGCCGGGTGATGACTGGCGCGAGGTGTTCGACTGGCCCTCGCTGATCGCCGCCCTGGCGCGATTCCGGCGCCCGCTGTTCACCTTGGGGCGCGAGCCGCTGGAGCATCTGCACGAGATTCCTGCCCATCAGCACTGGACGGTACGTTGCCTGCAAGGCCAGCCGACCAGCGAGCGGGCCGAGGTGATCGGTGCCCGCGGGCCGTTCAGCCTCAAGGACGAGCGCGTGCTGTTCGCGCGGCTGAACTGCGACGTGCTGGTCAGCAAGAACAGCGGCAGCGCGGCCACCGAGCACAAGCTGCAGGTTGCCCGCGAACGCGGTGTGCCGGTGCTGGTGTTGCAGCGGCCAGCGTTGCCGGCGGTGGACCGTGAGTTCGCCGAGCCTGAGGCGCTGTGGCAAGCATTGCAGGTAACCATCCCGTAGCCTGTGGTAGAGCGCAGCGAAACCCGGGGAACGTACGAGCCGGCCCAAAACCTCCCGGGTATCGCTGCGCTCAACCCAGGCCACGAAACGCTGTTCGTCACGACGCTGTTAAACTGCCGCACTTTTTGCGGAGCCCGACCATGACTGCCACGCCTTACGCCCAGGTATTGTTCGCCGGCCCTGATCTGCTCGACGGTTCGTTCGCCGAGCTGTTTCGCGCTCGGCTGGTCGAGCTGCGGGGCGAGGCGGCGCTGGCCGATATCGTCGACACTGGTGCGGGCTACGACGGCCTCTGGCAGCGCCTGGGCGAGGGCAGCGGCACCTGCCTGGTGATCGACCTGGAGTCACAGAGCAGCAGCCAGCATGTCGACTGGCTACGCAGTGAATTGGCGGCCAAGACCGATCCCCAGCGCATCTTCGTCACCAGCCTGTTCGGCCAGCTCGATGCCGACGCGGCTGGCGCTGCCTGCGCGCTGATCGATCGCCCGGAATTGCACCTCGGCTGCGTCGACGTGCCGGAACTGCCAGGCAGCCACGCCTGGTCGAAAATCCCCGCCCACCAATACCGCGTGCTGCTCTGCAACGGCCCGCGCTGCACCCGGCGCGGTGCGCTGCCCCTATGGAAAAAGCTGCGTGAACAGGTCAAGGCCGCCGGCAAGCTGGAGTGCGAAGGCGGTGTGCACATCACCCGCACACAGTGCCAGTTCCCCTGCGACCAGGGCCCGACACTGACGGTTTATCCACAGGGCCATTGGTACCAGCTGCGCAGCGACGAAGATGTGATCCGCCTGGTCGACGAGCAATTGGTCGCTGGGCGTGCGGTGCCCGAGTTGATGATGTCGCGGCCCTAGCCCAGTTTCACGCCGGCGGCATCTTCCCGACTCACGCATGTTTCGGGCTAACATGCCGGCATCACAAGAATTCGAGTCATGCATGACCGCCCTGTTTCTGCGCTATCGCATCGTTGCCATCGTGCTGCTGGTGATCGTCGGCCTGGCCGTCAGCCTGTGGCTGGCCAGCCGCTACGCCGAGCAGCGGGCCTGGGAGGATCGCAGCAGCGAGGCCCACGGCCAGTTGCAGCTCTATGCGCAATCGATCCAGACCCTGGTCGACCGCTTTCGCTCGGTACCGCAACTGCTATCGATGGACGGCGACATCCAGGCTCTGCTGCATGCACCGGATGATCCGCAACTGCGCGACAAGCTCAATCGCCGCTTCGAGATGCTCAACACCGCTGCCGGTGCCAGCGTGCTCTACCTGATCGACCGCCGCGGCCAGACCCTGGCGGCCAGCAACTGGAACGAGTGGAGCAGCTTCGTCGGTAGCAACTACGGCTTTCGTCCCTATTTCCAGGATGCCCTGCACCGCACCGCCGGCCGCTACTTCGCGGTCGGGGTGACCACCGGGGTGCCCGGCTACTTCCTTTCCCACGCGGTGTACGACGACGACGGCGCGGTGATCGGCGTGCTGGTGGTCAAGCTCGAACTCGAGGAACTGCAGCGCGAATGGGTCGGCCAGCCCGGTGTGCTGCTGGTCGCCGACAGCTATGGCGTGGTGATTCTCAGCAGCCGGCCTGCCTGGCGTTTCCTAGCGTTGGAGGAACTCGACGAGCTCGATCACGCCGAGCTGGTGGAGGTGCGCAAGTATGCCGAGCGCCCGCTGGAGGTGCTGTCCACCGAGCCGGGCCCGTACTTCGAGGGCAATGCCGACTGGATGAACATCGACGGCCCCGATGGCCGGCAGAGCTACCTGTGGCAGCGTCAGGAGCTGAGCAGCGAGCAGTGGACGCTGCACCTGCTGATCGAGGAAAGCAGCCTGGGCGACACCGCGCGCAGCTATCGACTGGCCGCCGCCGGCGTTTGGCTGACCCTGGTGTTCCTGGTGCTGTTCCTGCTGCAGCGGCGCAAGAACCAGCGTCTGCAGGCGAGCATTCGCGAGAATCTCGAGCGTGAGGTGACGCTGCGTACCGCCGAACTGCGCGAGGCCCAGGAAGGCCTGGTGCATGCGGCGAAGATGGCCGCGCTGGGGCAGATGTCGGCGGCCATGGCCCATGAGATCAACCAGCCGCTGACGGCCATCCAGATGCATCTCGGCAGCCTTGGCCTGCTGCTCGACAACGGCCGTGAAGCGGATGTACGCGCCGGCCTGACGCGCATCGACGGCCTGCTGCAGCGCATGGCCAGCCTGACCGGCCACCTGAAAACCTTCGCCCGCAAGAGCCCCGCCGGGCTCAACGAGCGGCTGCTGCTCAGCGATGTGCTGGAGCAGGCGTTGCTGCTGCTGGCGCCGCGGTTGCGCAGCGAGCAGGTCGAATTACGCCGCGAGATTCGCAGTGAGGCGCGGGTCTCCGGCGATGCCATCCGCCTCGAACAGGTGGTGCTCAACCTGCTCAACAATGCCCTGGACGCCATGGTCGACAGTCCGCGGAGCCTGCTCGGCGCCGCGATCGAAGTGCAGGGCGATAGCTGCGTGCTGCAGGTCAGCGACACGGGCGGCGGTATCCCCGAGGAGCATCTGGGCAACGTCTTCGAGCCATTCTTCACCACCAAGCCGGTGGGCGAGGGGCTGGGGCTGGGCCTGGCGATTTCCTACGGCATCGTGCGCGACCTGGGCGGCAGCCTGGAGGCACGCAATGGCCCGGACGGCGCGCTCTTCATCCTGCGTCTGCCGCGTGATTACTGCGTTGTGTAACTGGGTTTGAACTATATCTGAGTCAATAGGGTGGTAGGTTTCTTACCTGTTTCGAGCGGATACGGCTGAAATAGTTGCTTTTATAGAGGCTCAGATCATTTCTGGAGAGCTGTACTCAAAGTCTAGTTATAAAGTGAAGGCTCTAGTTACAGATGTTCTGTTGAATTGGGCCGTTAGCTCGGCGTAAAAATGCACAACGGATGAACCTTAAATACGGAAGCTGCTCTTGCTAGGATCAGCCAAAACATCGACTGCGAGCACGCCGCTCTTTCGCCCCGAGGTTAGTCCACTCGGCCAAACGCGTACGCTCGGTGCGGTTCTTATCCATCAGCCTCTTGGCTATTCGATGTCAGCATTACTTGCATTCTCGCTGGTGCTGTTAATCACGGCGTTCGCTTATTTTGGGTCTTACACTAGAAAGACCACCGTAATTGGACTATTAATGCCTGAGCAAGGCATGTTCCGGCTAGCCTCGAGTGGTGAGGGTTACATTACGAAGGTAAAGGTGAGAGAAGGTCAATCAGTTGAAGCAGGAGATGTTCTTTTTGTTCTGTCTGGCGAACGAATCAGTACCACTGGCAGTATCCATAAGTTTATTTCCGAGCAGCTTGAGCAAAGACAGCTTTTGCTCGAGCGTAATCGTGCATTGGTGAATGAACGCAGTCATGATCAACTCAGTATACTTAAACTGCGTGCTCGTACCATCGATGAAGAGCAAGCCCGTCTAAGTGAAGAAGTTTATTTGTTGGAGCGGCGTATTGAGCTCTCTCGAACAAATTTAGAGCGTCAGCAAGAATTGGTAGCAGAAAAATTTATCTCGTTAGCCCAGTTTCAGCAAAGCGAAGCGGATCTATTTACGTTACAGGGACAGCAACAGAGCTTGAAACGCACCCAAGCCAATCTGCGGCGTGAACGCACAGAGGTTCTGGCGCAACGGCGGGATATCGAACATCGTCATCAAGCCGAAATATTCGAAATTGACAGCACTATCGCTGTGATTCGGCAGGAGCAAGCTGAAAATGATGTGCGTACTGAGCAAATCATTGCAGCCCCCTTCAATGGTGTGGTGACTGGTTTAAATGTTCAACTTGGCCAGCAGGTAACTGCCGGTACGCTGCTAGCCAGTGTGGTTCCTAGTCAGGTAAAGCTGGCTGCGAGTGTTTATGTATCGGCCCGTAAAGTCGGTTTTATCGAGCGTGAGCAAGCGGCTCTAATTCGCTATGCTGCTTATCCTTATCAGAAATTCGGGTCGGCTCGAGCCGTGGTGCGGGACATTGTCCTTAGCCCTTATGCACTACAGGAACTACCTGCCCACGTCGCTAGCGTGTTGCAGACTGACGAAGGATTTGCAGAGCTATTTTATCGTGTAAGCCTAGAGATCGAATCCCAAGACTTTTTGGTTTACGCGGAGCATCAGCCTTTGCAGATGGGTATGTTACTGGAAGCAGATATTATTCAAGATAAACGCCGAATCTATGAGTGGGCCTTGGAACCAATTTATTCGGTTACCGGAAAATGGGTTGCTCAGTGAGAGGAATGATTTTTAAGCGATTTCGCTTCTTCCAGTGTCGTCTGTTTACCATCCAAGACCACTTCAAGAAGCTTTCCAGGTGGTGGTCGTTGTAACTATACACATTGCTAAGTACCGGCTGAGCAATGGTCAAGGTTATCTAAATCAGCGCTTAAGTATGTGTTGCGCCTGTACCTGATTACCGCATTGGCTTGTCTAGCTGGCTGCAGTTGAAGGTGACTATAACTGGTTTCGAGGGTGGAGAAATTAGCCAAGCATTCGAGGAATTAAACACGATGCAGGTTGGTTGGTTCTATTTAGAATTATTTCATGCCATTGGCGTTCAGGTTAATATCATTTCTTGTATGATCAAATGATCTTATACGTGCCCTATCATCATGTTCCGAATTGTGTGTCGACCTCGACCGTTCTTGAATCTGAGAAAAGCCCTTGCAACAGAAAACAATATGTTCGTCTGTTTCGACGGTATGTGTGAGTATTTTTTTACGTACAGCGGATTCTTCGCAAAGCTTTAAAAGCTATTGGCTTCGCGGCAATGGAATAACATTGTAGAGTGTAATTATTCTGTTCTCGATTTTCAAAATTGAGGTATCGATTAACTGCAGTATATGAACATACTGTAAGTGGGTTTTGACGGCGTATCCGATATTTTAGGAGGTTAAGTGTCTTTTTTTAGTGAGTTGATGTTGAACTTGTTAGTGATGGGGCTTGTTTGTTGCCTCCTGTATGGTAGCTATCAGGTTTTTTTATTTTTAACTAAAGGTATTAAAAGAAAAGAGTTAAGCTATTTGGAAACTATGATTTTAATCATATTGGCAATCATTTTAGGCAATATGATTATGTCGCTGGCTATCAAAGGTTGACTTTAAATCTGGAAAAAAGGAGTGTAATGATGCGTGAGTTAACAATGCAAGATATGCAGATGGTTGTCGGTGCGGTCGGGCCAGTCGGTGCTGTCATTGGCGCCGCGAGTGGAGCGGCGGCATATTATGGATATTCAGGTGCTTCAGGATCGGGAAGTTTGGCCGGGCTGGCAGGGGCCGTAGTTGTAGGCGGTATTACCGGCTTTATAACCGGCCCTGCTGTAACTGGCTTCATGCAAGGAGGCACTGCCACAATTGTGGGTACTCAGGCAGGATTCTATGGCGGTATGGCGGGGGGTATGGTCGAGCGCGGTTTTAATGCTGCAGGAACTAACTATAACATCTCTGGTACAGGGTATCAATAATAGTAATGTCCGTTATTGATATCTGGAGAATCCAATTTCATGGATGAATTTATGAAATTTTGCAGGTTTCATTGTTAATGCATCGTTTTACGATGATTTGGCACAGTATTAATTAGACCGAGGGTAGAGCTATGGCTAGTTGATAACTAGTCGCGGTTCGTTACGACCGATGAATATGAACTTTGGTTTGTCTGCAGCTCAATTTCATACGCAATATCAGGAGAAGAAACCTCTGCTGATAAAAAATGCTGTTTCACTCGGGTTGTTTGGGTGGGATGATGTTAACCAGATATTTGAGCGTAGCGATGTGGCTTCCGAGGATTTCAAGTTATCATATGACGGCATACGACCCAAGCAAGAGTACGTAGAAAGTTACTGGGATATCGGCACACTACGTCATCGCCTAATCAAGCCTGTGCTTTACGATTATCTTCGCCAAGGCGCAACATTGATCGCCAATAAAATTGCTAATGAGCCGCGAATAAACCTTTTTTCCCGGCAGATTGCACAGTTTACTGGTCGGCAAGTGGTCAATAGTGCCTACGCAGCATTTGGAAGTCGCGACTCATTTCGAGCCCATTGGGATACCCGGGATGTATTTGCTATTCAGCTGATTGGTCGCAAGCGCTGGATTGTGTACGAGCCAACATTTGAAGCGCCGCTATTTACTCAGCAAAGTAAAAATTACGAAGACCTCTATCCATGTCCGGAGGTACCGTATATGGACTTCATACTAGAAGCCGGAGACGTTTTTTATCTGCCGCGTGGCTGGTGGCACAATCCTTTGCCGCTGGGAGAGCCAACTTTTCATTTGGCGATGGGCACTTTCCCGGCATACACCATGGATTATCTTGGTTGGATCATGCATCAATTGCCACAGTTCGTAGAGGCGAGACAGTCATTAAGTCAGTGGCGAAGCGATCAATCTGCGCTTATCGATATGGCACGTTTGATTAATGGACTTATTAAGGATCCCAAAACATATCTGCAGTTCATGGACGATTTCACAAGCGCTACTAGGGTTGAGTCGCCTTTGGCAATCGAGATTTTCGGCGACCCGGCCAGCCGCCTATTAGATGATCAAGCGCGTTTACGCCTCAGTGCTCATCGTGTTCATGGCTTGGATGACGGGTATGTGATTGCCAACGGTTCCCGGCTAAGTTTGGACGAGGAGGGGATAAGTTTGATTCGCGCGATTGTTGAGCATCCCGATATCACTATTGCGCAGCTGAGGGCCGCCCAAGCAATGCCAGATGATGCACAGCTGCGCAAGCTGGTTGCCGATCTCTGCCGGCAGGACATTTTAGAGCTTGTGCGTGGCTGATCAGGCTATCTAATGAAATCTATTTTGCAAGCGGAAAGCCAGGAGTGTGGCTTGGCATGTCTGGCGATGATTGCGCATCACCATGGTCTACAGCTCGATTTGCCGAGCTTGCGGCGGCGCTTTTCGATTTCGCTCAAGGGCACCAATCTGATGCAGTTGGTGCAATACGCGCAGAACCTAGATTTTTCCTGTAGGCCCCTGCGTCTTGAGCTCGAAGAGATGGGCAAACTCAGGCTGCCTTGTATCTTGCACTGGAACATGAACCACTTTGTAGTACTGGAGAAATTTCAGCGTAACCGCTTGCACATCTTAGATCCTGCGAACGGTAGGCGCAGCCTATTCCTTTCAGAAGCTTCTGGATACTTCACCGGTGTGGCCCTAGAACTTAGCCCCAATGCCGCTTTTCAGACCACCGACCGCAAAGCACGGGTTCGACTTTCTGATCTGACTGGTCGGGTAACAGGGCTTAAGCGAGCGCTGAGTAACATTTTTTTACTAGCGCTTGCGCTTGAAATAGTGACACTCCTAGTTCCGCAGGTGACCCAATGGGTGGTCGATGGGGCACTAGTATCGGCAGATCGCGACTTATTGCTGATTGCCATACTCGGCGGATGTTTGTTGGTAATGACTGACTTCGTCCTCCGAATGGCTCGCGGCTGGATGGGGTTGCGTCTTAATCAGCAATTGGCCATGCAGTGGTCAGGTAACCTTTTCAGCCACTTACTACGTTTACCTTGGCAATTTTTCGAAAAGCGCCAACTGGGTGACATTACAGCCCGATTCCAGTCGATGTCAGCCATTCGTAGCGTGTTGACTAACGGCGCGACAATGGTGGTGCTCGATGGCCTCGTCACATTCATTACGCTTGGCATGATGTTGCTTTACAGCCCCAAGCTCAGTGCCATTGTAGTTGTGGCATTGCTATCGTACGGAATTTTGCGAATTATATTTTACCAACCGCTACGCACAGCTTCGGAAGAGCGCATTGTCATGGCCGCTCGCGAGAACTCCTATTTTCTGGAAACAATCCGTGCAGCGCAGTTACTCAAACTTTTCAATATCTCCTCGCTGCGCCTCGCTACTTGGCAAAATTTGTTAGCCGATGTGCAAAACCGTGATGTGGCTACGCAGAGGCTGTTGTTGATTTTTGCCAGCCTCAATACGTTGATCTTTGGACTAGAAGGGATGCTGTTGCTATATGTAGGCGGCGTTGCAGTACTGGAGCGTGAACTGTCACTGGGCATGTTGCTTGCCTTCATCGCCTATAAAAGTCAATTCACCAGCCGAGCCAGCCAACTAATCGACATGGGCGTGGAGATCCGTATGTTGTCGCTTCATGCCGAGCGGCTAGCGGACATCGCCTTAGAGCCGGCTGAACTGGATAGCAAGCTGGAAACTGATTTGACACGTCTTGAGCCGCGCATTGAGCTGCGTGATGTTTCATTTCGCTATGCCGGAGGTGAACCTTGGGTGTTGCGCAACCTGTCTCTGAGTATCGATGCTGGCGACAGTGTGGCGATCGTTGGGCGTTCCGGGTGTGGCAAAAGTACGCTGTTCAAGTTGCTGCTTGGTCTGTTGGCGCCTACCGAGGGCGAGATACTCATCGGCGGCATTCCCTTGCGACAGTTGGGACCGCAAGCGTTGCGAAGCTTGGTGGGTGCAGTAATGCAGGAAGATCAATTACTGGCCGGTTCGCTGGCGGAGAACATTGCCGCTTTTGATCCAAGCGCAGACCAGCAGCGGGTCGAGGAGGCGGCGCGTAAGGCGCATATTCATGAAGCCATCATCAGGATGCCTATGGGCTATCAGACATTAGTCGCAGAGATGGGCAGCGGTCTTTCGGGCGGACAGAAACAACGTTTATTGCTTGCTCGCGCTCTATATAAGCAGCCACGCATTCTCGCGTTGGACGAAGCGACAAGTCATCTTGATTTGCATAGTGAGCAGCACGTGGTGCAGGCGGTGCACCAGATGTCAGTAACACGGATCACTATCGCCCACCGACGCGAAACGATAGCTTTTGCTAGAAGGCTTATCTGTCTTGAGAAGGGTGATGTGGTTGAGGATGTGCGTCTCGATCAACAGCAGGCCATTACCTGATGTTCGGGGTGATTGCTCGGCTCCTGATAGTCGGAATTTTAGGAGTTATAGGAGCGACAATGGCGCAGGCAAATGATCTGTTGGGAGCTTATCGACAGGCATTAGAGAACGATGCTCTATATGCTGCAGCCCAAGCGGAGCGTCGTGCTGGTCAGGAGCGAGAGAGCATGGGCTGGGCCGGCATACTGCCGCAGATATCCTTCGATGCCCAGACCAGTTGGAGTGAGACTGAGTACGAAGTGGCCAATGGCAATGTGGAGCAGCGCCAGCAAAACCGAAGTTATGGCGTCCAATTAGTGCAGCCGCTGTTTCGTTGGCAGAACTGGATCGAGTACCAGCAGGGTAGCCTTCACAAGGCGTTGGCAGAACTGCGAACTCGCACTACTGTGCAAACGCTAATCATGCAGGTGGCGCGAGCCTATTTTGAGGTTTTGCATGCCCAAGATGTCATTGAGGCCATATTGCAGTTACGGGTCAGCGATTATGAGCAACTGGTCAGTGCGCGCAAAAATTTCGAGCTAGGCAGCACAACTATCGTCGATGTGCATGAGGCGCAGATGAGCTACGACAGTACTAACGCGCAACTGATCAAGGCCCGGAGCGATTTAGGTATAGCGCGTCACGCGTTATCGCGGATTACTGGCCGACCAGCACAGGAACTCGGTACGCTGCGTGAACGGATTAACCTCTTGTCGCCCGAACCCATTGATATCGAAACCTGGGTCAATGCGGCCGAGCGAAGCAGCCTTGAAGTGCAGATTCAGGAGCTGACGGCTGACATTGCAAAAAACGAGGTGCGCAGTCGCAAGGCTGAGCACCTGCCTAGCATCGACGTAATTCTCAGCCAGAACATGCAGCAGAACCCCAATGCCAACACCCGGCAAAGTGAGTCTGCAGCCATTGGTCTGCGCCTTAGTATGCCGTTGTACAGCGGTGGGCGGCTTTCGGCGTCAGCGCGCGAAGCGGTGGCGCTGCACCAGCAGGCTGAATATAAATTGTTGGACGCGCGCCGATCATCTGCACTGGCGACGCGTGAGGCCTGGGCAGGTGTAACCGACGGAGTGGCGCAAATCGAAGCTTTAAAAGTCGCGCGAGTTTCAGCCCAATCTGCGGTTGATTCCAATCTCTTGGGCTATAAAGCCGGCATGCGCGCCAGCGCCGATGTATTAAAGGTGCAGAGTCAACTTAGCGAAATCATTCGGCAACTGGCAAAAGCCCGCTACGATGTGTTGCTCGCTCAGTTGCAGCTCAAAGCCGTCGTCGGGGTTCTAGAAGAGCATGACTTGGCTGAAATCAGTACATTGCTGCAGTGATTGGCAGTTATTGCCACGATGGCCTTATTTATATTGTTCGGGTCGTAAATTTTTTGATGGACGCTATGTTTTATTTAGGCATTCATAATGCGTTTCGGCAAGAAAGCTAATCGGAAGATGGCTATTTGATAAGGTCTCATGTGCTGCGGAAATTATTGTAATGATGATCCTGCGCACGGGACTTAAAGTACCTGGCCGACGCTAGATCTTCGCCCTCAGAGCCGTAACTGGTTAAGTTTATCCAGCCGTGTACTAGCAGCTGGTTTCTCGTCCCGTGCTCAATCGGTTCGCAACTTAGCGGTCTAACTTGGAATTTTCAGAGTGTCAGCTAGAGCGAGAATCCAGGCCATATAATCTTTGACGTTACGGGTACATTCAGCGATGGGCGAGTACCTTGCGATTACAGCGCTCTTTCACAATCTCGGCTGCAACCGGATCACAGTCATTATGGGTGGTGGTTTAGCGTTAGGTTACGTGGTGCGTCACAGTCTTGTCGGTTACAAGGTCTAGGCGGTGCGAGAAACTGGGGGAGACCAGCGGTATCGACTTTACGAGCAGCGGATGAATAGCGCGACCTGGGCGGCAGCCTGGAGGCACGCAATGGCCCGGACGGCGCGCTTTTCATCCTGCGTCTGCCGCGCGCCGGGTGAACCTGGCATTTCGTGTAACACCCATCAGCTACCGCTGTTGTGATCCGGGGATACACTGCCCCTTCCAGGGCCTTTTCGAGGCCTGGCAACCCAAAGCCATGCAAGCCAGGCTGCCCCATAAAAATAGACGTGGAGCGCCGGAGTCGCGCTCGACTTTGCGAGCTGTAAATGAGCAGTCCGACTGGGCTGGTATTCCATCCTGTTCCTGACGCGGTATGGCGCGAAGCGCAGCAGATCCTGAACAGGCTCTAAAAGTAAGGAGGTCTCATGGCAGGTCAGGTAATCGTCGTCGATGACGAAGCAGCGATCCGCGAGGCGGCGCAGCAGTGGCTGGAGCTGTCTGGCTTCAGCGTGCAGACCTGTGCCACCGCGGATCAGGCGCTGACGCTGCTCGATATCGACTTTCCCGGCGTACTGATCAGTGATGTACGCATGCCCGGCACCGATGGCCTGCAGCTGCTGGGGCGTGTGGTCGAGCTCGACCGCGATCTGCCGGTGATCATGATTACTGGCCATGGCGACGTACCGATGGCCGTGCAGGCGCTCAAGCAGGGCGCCTATGACTTCATCGAGAAACCCTTCACCCCGGATCGCCTGCTCGACACCGTGCGCCGCGCCCTGGAAAAGCGCCGGCTGATCTGCGAGAACCGCGCCTTGCGCCAGCAATTCGCCCTCAAGGACGGGATCGCCGCGCAACTGCTCGGCGTGTCGCGGCCCATGGAACGGCTGCGCCGGCAGATTCTCGACCTGGCCGGCACCTCGGTGAACGTGCTGATCCGTGGCGAGACCGGCTCGGGCAAGGAGCGGGTGGCGCGCTGCCTGCACGATTTCAGCGAGCGTGCCGACAAGCCGTTCGTGGCGCTCAACTGTGCGGCGATTCCCGAGCACCTGTTCGAGAGCGAGTTGTTCGGTCATGAGAGCGGCGCCTTCACCGGCGCCCAGAACAAGCGTGTCGGCCGTATCGAGCACGCCCACGGCGGCACGCTGTTTCTCGATGAGGTGGAAAGTCTGCCGCTGGCGCAGCAGGTCAAGCTGCTGCGCGTGCTGCAGGAAAAGACCCTGGAGCGGCTCGGTTCCAACCGCAGCATTCAGGTCGACCTGCGGGTGATCAGCGCGGTGAAGCCGGACTTGCTCGATGAAGTGAGAGCCGGGCGCTTTCGCGAGGATCTGTTCTACCGGCTGAATGTCGCCACGCTGAAGATACCGGCACTGCGTGAGCGGCGCGAAGACATTTCGCTGCTGTTCGAACACTTCGCCGAAGAGGCCGCCAAACGCTACAGCCGAACTCTCGAGCCACTTACGCCTGCCAAGCTGGCCGCGTTGCTCGGCCACGAATGGCCGGGCAACGTACGCGAATTGATCAACGCTGCCGAACGCCATGCGCTGGGGCTTAGCGACACCGGCTCGCGGGAGGGCAACCAGTCCCTTGCCGGGCAGATGGAAACGTTCGAGGCGCAATGCCTGCATAACGCGCTGCTGCGTTGCCGCGGCAGCATTGTGAGGACCATGGAACTGCTGCAACTGCCACGCCGCACGCTCAACGAAAAGATGCAGCGCCACAGATTGCAGCGCAGCGCCTATCGACCTGCCGGGAGTAGTGACGAGGATTGAGTCGCGGCTCAGAGGACGGTCGGGCTCGCTGCTGGGCTGAAGCCCACCCTACGATTTGACGGCGGCCTTTGTAGGTCATTCAAACGATTGGGAGCTGCCATTGGCCTGCTTTTGTGGGAGCGGGTGGGGACGCCTAGTCCATGCCCGCGACTCGCGCGCATGGCGCGCTCCCATAGGTAGTGCGCTGGCAGGTCGCTTGAAGATCATTCCCACGCTTCGCATAAGCGGAGTTCTGCCGATTGCCGCTTGGCCAATAGGCGACCTTTCGCTGCTTTCTCTCTAGTGATCTTCCAGAAACCGCTCTGGCTTGCGGCTTTTCTTCGTTGGCACGACACCTGCTATGGCTGCTGGTAACCGGACATTCAAAACCGGCTCTCTGACAAGAATAATCACGGAGAAACACCATGCGACTGACCAAGCGCGTCACCCTGTTCGCGGCTGCCGCAGCCTTCACTGCCAGCACCGCGGTACTTGCCGCACCGACCTTCATCAACGTGCTTACCGGCGGCACCAGTGGGGTGTATTACCCGATTGGCGTGGCCATGTCGCAGCTGTACGGCAGCGGTATCGAGGGCGCGAAAACTTCGGTCCAGGCCACCAAGGCCTCGGTAGAAAACCTCAACCTGCTGCAGTCTGGTCGTGGCGAGATTGCCTTCGCCCTGGGCGATTCGGTCGAAGACGCCTGGAACGGTGTCGAGGATGCCGGCTTCAAGGCGCCGCTGACGCGCATTCGCGCCATCGCCGCCACCTACCCGAACTACATCCAGATCGTCGCCAGCAAAGAATCCGGCATCAAGACCCTGGAAGACCTCAAGGGCAAGCGCATCTCCGTAGGCGCGCCGAAGTCCGGCACCGAGCTCAACGCCCGGGCGATCTTCGAAGCTGCCGGCCTGAGCTACAAAGACATGGGGCGCGTCGAGTTCATGCCCTATGCCGAGTCGGTCGAACTGATCAAGAACCGTCAGCTGGACGCCACTCTGCAGTCCTCCGGCCTGGGCATGGCGGCGATTCGCGACCTGGCATCGATGGTACCAATCACCTTCGTGGCCATCCCTGAAGAGGTGGTGGCCAAGATCGACAGCCAGGCCTATCAGGCCAAGGTCATCCCGGCTGGCACCTACGACGGTCAGGATCAGGACGTACCGACCGCGGCCATCGTCAACCTGCTGGTCAGCCACGAGAAGGTCTCCGATGACGTGGCTTATCAGATGACCAAGTTGCTGTTCGACAACCTCCCCCGTCTGCGTACCGCCCACTCCGCGGCCAACGACATCAAGCTGGAAACTGCCACCGAAGGCCTGCCTATCCCGTTGCATCCGGGTGCCGAGCGTTTCTACAAGGAAGCCGGCGTACTCAAGTAACGCGCAGGGTAGAGCGGACGGCCGTACGCGCTGCCCGCTCGCCTGTCGGGTCGGCGCTTGGCCATGCTCCTAGGCAATGGCCCGCCGTTATTGCAGCTGCATCGAGAATCTATCCATGAGCGATCATCCAGGTCTGACCGGCAATCCCAGTCAGTGGCCCAAGGCCGTTTTCTACGTCGCGATCCTGTTTTCGGCCTACCAGATCATCGGGGCCGCCTTCCATCCGTTCTCCAGCCAGGTACTGCGCGCCGGGCACGTCGGCTTCGTGTTGCTGATGGTGTACCTGTGCTTTCCGATGCGTGGCCAAGGCCGGCCGTGGACGCCGCTGGCCTGGACGCTGGGCCTGGCGGGGCTGGGCACGGCGATTTACCAGTGGTATTTCGAGGCAGAGCTGATCCAGCGTTCGGGCGACCTCACCCCTTTCGATATGGTGGTGGGGGTGACCCTGCTGGTGCTGGTGTTCGAGGCGGCGCGGCGGGTCATGGGCCTGGCCTTGCCGATAATCTGCGGTTGCTTCCTGGCCTACGGCCTGTTCGGCGAGCACCTGCCGGGCGACCTGGCGCACCGTGGTTATGACTTCGATCAGATCATCAACCAGCTATCGTTCGGCACCGAAGGTTTCTACGGCACGCCGACCTATGTCTCGGGCACCTATATCTTCCTGTTCATCCTGTTTGGGGCGTTTCTCGAACAGGCGGGGATGATCCGACTGTTCACCGATTTCGCCATGGGCATGTTCGGCCATAAGACCGGCGGCCCGGCCAAGGTTTCGGTGGTGACCTCGGCGCTGATGGGCACCATCACCGGTTCGGGCGTGGCTAACGTGGTCACCACCGGTCAGTTCACCATCCCGCTGATGAAGCGCTTCGGCTACAAGGGCACCTTTGCCGCGGCGGTGGAAGCCTCGGCCAGCATGGGTAGCCAGATCATGCCGCCGATCATGGGCGCCGTGGCGTTCATCATGGCCGAGACCATCAACGTGCCGTACGTGGAGATCGCCAAGGCGGCGTTGATCCCGGCTCTGCTGTGGTTCGGTTCGATCTTCTGGACCGTGCACCTGGAGGCCCAGCGCCTCAAACTGGTCGGGCTGCCGAAAGACGAATGCCCGGACCCGTTCGCAGCCATCAAACAACGCTGGTACCTGCTGATTCCGCTGGGTGTGCTGGTTTATCTGCTGTTCGCCGGCTTCACGCCGATGTTCTCCGGCACCGTGGGCCTGGCCCTGACGGCCATCGTGATCCTCGGTACGGCGATCGTCATGCGCGCCAGCAACCTGTGGCTGAAGATCGCCTTCTGGATCGCCCTGGGGCTGGTCAGCTCCGGCTTCCTCAAGTTCGGCATCGGCGTGGTATTCGGTGTGATCGCCTTGCTGGTCGCCGGCTGCTTCTACGTCAAGGGCGGGCGGGAAACCCTGCGCGCCTGCGTGTGGGCGCTGGCCGAAGGCGCGCGCCACGCAATTCCGGTGGCGGTGGCGTGCATCCTGGTGGGCGTGATCATCGGTGTAGTCTCGCTGACCGGCATCGCCACTACCTTCGCCGGTTACATCATGGCCATCGGCAAGGACAACCTGTTCCTGTCGCTGGTGTTGACCATGCTCACCTGCCTGATCCTCGGCATGGGCATCCCGACCATTCCCAACTACATCATCACCAGCGCCATCGCCGCGCCGGCGTTGTTGGAGTTGGGCGTGCCGTTGATCGTGTCGCACATGTTCGTCTTCTACTTCGGCCTGATGGCCGACCTGACGCCACCAGTGGCATTGGCCTGCTTCGCCGCGGGTTCGATCGCCAAGGAGAACGGTCTGAGGATCAGCCTGTGGTCGGTGCGCATCGCGGCGTGCGGCTTCGTCGTGCCGTTCATGGCGGTTTATGACCCGGCGCTGTTGATGCAGGGCGACGACTGGGGCGCGATTCTCTACATGCTGATCAAGTCGGTGTTTGCCGTCGGTTTGTGGGGCATGGCAGTGGTCGGCTACTTCTCGGCGCCGATGCGTGCGTGGGAGCGGCTGCTGGTGTTCGCTGCCGGTGCGTCGCTGGTGATTCCGGCCTCGGTATTCAGCTACGACCTGCTCGGGCTGTATAGCGTGACCACCGATGAAATCGGCTTCCTGGTTGCCGCTGCGGTGATCGCGGTGCATATGCTGCGCGCCCGTCGCCAGCCGGCCATGGCGGCCGCTTGATTGGCCTTTGCCTGGGCCTGGCGGGAACGGTATGGGCGACGCTGCCCGTGCCGTCCTTCACCCTGGCTTGGGACCACACGATCGAGAAGATCCGCTGGGAAGAGGACTACCGCGTTACGCCGGGCGGGCTGCTGCTCGGTGAGGCGCGGGTACGGGGTAGCGGCGCCGGCATGGAGATCCCGGATGGTGCCGTGTTGCGTGAGGGGGCCTGGCATTACCAGCGCCAGGTGCCACCGCTGCAACCGCTGCGCCTGGGGCGTACGCCCGAGGCGGGCGACTACCAGCTATGCGATGCCGTGGGCTGCAAGCCTTTCAGTGAGTGGCTCGGGCCGCCGACGGCGAGCCAGCCGGTGGTGGAACTGTGGAGCTGTGAGAGTGACCGCTCAGCAAATTCGTAGGAGGGGCTTTAGCCTCAAGCTTTTTATCAAGGCAAACAAAGGGCTCGAGGCTAAAGCGGAGCGCCGCCCGGCCCCTCCTACAACGATATACGTGTTGCTCTAACCTGCAGTCCCACGCCTCATGTGTGCCAACTCCGCCCGTAACGCCTTCAATTCTTGAAGAATCATCTCCTCGCGCTGTACCCGCGCCTCGGCTTCCGTGTCCGGCCCCTGGGCATCCTCCATGGCGTTGACCAGCACCGCGATGAACAGGTTTAGCATCATGAAGGTGGCGATCAGCACGTAGGGAATGAAGAATAGCCAGGCCAGCGGATAGACCTCCATGATCGGCCGCACCGTACCGCTCGACCAACTGTCCAGGGTCATCATCTGGAACAGCGAATACAGGCTGGCGGTCAGGCTGCCGAACCATTCAGGAAAGCGCTCGCCGAACAGCTGCGTGGCCATCACCGCCGACACGTAGAAGATCAGCCCCATCAGCATGATGATGCTGCCCATGCCGGGCAGCGAAGCCAGCAGCGCCTGCACCACCTTGCGCATGTTCGGGTTGATCGACACCAGGCGCAGTACCCGCAACACGCGCAATGCACGCAGCACGCTGAACGGCCCGCTGGCCGGCACCAGGGCGATGCCCACCACGATGCAGTCGAACACCGCCCACGGGTCGCGCAGCAGGCCAATGCCTCGGGCCGCGAAACGCAGCGCCAGTTCGACCACGAATACCGCGAGGATGAACATATCCACAGGCAACAGCAGCCACCCCCACTCGGCGACGATTTCCTTCGAGGTCAGCGCGCCGAGGATGGCGGCGTTGATCAGGATCAGCACGGTGATCAGGCGCTGCACGGGCTTGCCGTCCATGACCACGGCCAGTTTCTGGCGCCAGGCGTTGGAGGGCAGGGGGGAGGTTACGGGGCTCATGATGGGGTCGGCAGTTGCTGTCGGGCTGCCGAGGGTAAATAAGCGCCGCGGCGCTGCAAAGCGTCAGGCGTCCGCTTTGCAGACCGCTTTATCGCCAAATGTGTAGCTGCGGATTGCCGAGCACGGCGCCGATCATTAGCCTGCGCTATTCGCCACGAGGCCCGGGCCTCTCAACACGACGGATCACGGCATGAGCGAGCAAGGCAGCAACATCACCTATTACCTGGAAATGCACAGCGCCGAGCAGGTGCGCGGCAAGCCCATGCCTGACGATCTGCAGGTGGTCGAGTGCCGCATCAAGCAGTTCCAGCTCAACCGTTTTCTTTATCAACTGGTCGGGGAACCCTGGGAGTGGACGGACAAGTTGGCCTGGTCGGCCGAGCAATGGCGCGAGGCGATCGAACGTGACGACCACCGCACCTGGGTGGCCTACCACGGGGGCGCCATCGCCGGTTACTACGAACTGCAGCGTGATGCCGAAGGGGCAGTAGAGATCCTCTACTTCGGTCTCGCCGAAGCGTTTTTCGGCCAGGGTTTCGGCGGCCCGCTGCTGACCCACGCGCTGCAGTCCGCCTGGGCCTGGCCCGGCACGAAAAGGGTGTGGGTACACACCTGCAGCCTCGATCACCCTAGTGCGCTGGCGAACTATCAGGCACGCGGGCTGCGGCTTTACCACCAGGAAGTGGAAGTTTGATCGCCGCCATTCTATGGAGACATCCCGGCGGCACTGCTGTCGGAGTTTAAGCGAGCCACCGCAGTGGTCACTCAACGGAGTCCCGTATGCCCATGCCTAGTTTGAAAATCCTGCCTTTTTGCCTGCTGGCACTGCCTTTCATGGCGTCCGCCGAGCAGCAGATCCAGCCCGGTCTTTGGGAAATCACCTCGAAGAACATGCAGCTCGGTGGCAAGACACTGCCGAGCAGCGACGTGATGCTGCAGCAGTTCAAGAGCCTGCCCCAGGCCCAGCGTGAAATGATGGAGCGAGCCATGGCCCAGCAGGGTATCCAGCTCGGCGAAAAGGGCGTGCAGTACTGCATCAGCCAGGCCCAGGTCGATGCGCAGAACATCCCCCTGCAGGACCCCAACTGCAGCCAGCAGATCACCTCCCGTGATAACGATCGTTGGGTATTCAACTTCACTTGCCCACAGGGCCGCGGCCAGGGCGAGGCGCACTTTCTCGGCGACAAGTCGTTCACCACCAAGGTCAGCGGTGACTTCGACAGCGGCGCGGGCCGTCAGCAGGGCAGCATGGAGTCCGAGGCACGTTGGGTGTCGGCTGATTGCGGCGCGTTGCGTCCGCGTCAGTAACCTGAAGCGACCAGCGGCGGTCTAGAGCCGCTGCTGGATCACTCGCGGATCATTGTCGAAATCGGCCAGCTGTTCGGCGCTGCCGGTGGTGATCAGCGTCCAGCGGGTGTTCAGGGGCGTCCAGTACTGCTGCTGGTCGCGGCCCAGCTTGCTGGCATCGGCAAGCACGAACACTTCCGCCGCCTGACGGATCATCAAGTCCTTGAGATAGGCCTGGCTGGCGCTCGCTTCGCACAGGCCGCGCCCGGCGACCACGCCATCGGCGCTCACGAACACCTTGTCGGCGCTCAGCCGTTCGAGCATCGCCATGGCCGCGGGGCCAAAGGTGGCCATGCTGCCGGGACGCAGGTCGCCGCCCAGTACCGTCACCCGCCCTTGTGGCAGCTCGTGCAAGGATTCCAGGGCCAGCAGGTTGTTGGTGATCACGTGCAGGCCGGTGCGTTCGCGCAGCAGCCGCGCCAGGCTCGCGGTCGAGGTGCCGCCGTCGAGCAGCACGGTATCGTTGTCTTGCACATGGGCCAGTGCGGCGCGGGCGATGCGCTCCTTCTCCAGGCTGGAATGGCTGCTGCGCTCTTCCAGCGAAGCTTCCGGGGCATGCTTGCCGATGTGCGCGGCGCCGCCGTAGGTGCGCATGATCATGCCCTGTTCGGCGAGCGAGGACAGGTCGCGGCGCACCGTGGCTTCGGACACGCCGAGCGAGCTGCACAGCGTCTCGACGTTGACGTTGCCGTTGTTGGAGAGCACCAGCTCGAGAATGGCCTGGCGGCGTTTGGCGACTTTCATGGCGATCCTTCAGGGAGAGGCGGCTGCACTGTATCACTTACCGCCTGGCCAGCTCACAACGAGGCACCGCCGCAGATCACCAACTGCTGACCGGTGATGGCGCCGGCGTCGGGGCCGAGTAGAAAGGCGGTCATGGCCGCCACTTCACGGGGCTGGATAAAGCGCCCGATGGGCGGCTGGCGCGGCGGCGTGCCCTGGCGGGCCGGATCGATCAGCATCGGCGTTTCGGTGGCGCCCGGGGCGACCAGGTTGACGGTGATGCCCCTGGGCGCCAGCTCGATGGCCCATGAACGTACCAGGCCGATCAGCGCGGCCTTGGTGGCGGCGTACTGACTGCGGCCCGCTGCGCCATACATGGTGCGACTGCCGACCAGCACGATGCGCCCCGGTGCACGCAGGCGGCCGAGCAGGCCGTTGACCAGTTGCGTGGCAGCGCTGACGTGCACCTGCCACATGGCCGCGCCGTCCTCGTCGCGTAGTTCACCCAGGGGCGCGGTGCGCATGAAGCCAGCGGCATGGACGATGGCGTCCAGTGCCGGGATATCGGCCAGGGTGCCGGCCAGCGAGGCGTTGTCGGCCAGGTCCGCAGCGACGAAACTCAGGTTCGGGTGTTGCAGGCTCGGCGCGCGTCGGCTCATGCCGATTACCTGCCAGCCGTCTTCGAGCAGGCGCAGGGCAATGGCTTCGCCGATGCCCGAGCTGACCCCGGTGACCAACGCGCAGCGGCGGTCTTCACTCATCTGGATTCTCCACGCAAAAGGGGCGCCACCAGGGCGCCCGTTGGCTCTAGCGGATAGCCGCCAGGGGAATATGCACGTGTTTGATCTTCTGCCGGAAGTAGGTAAAGGCCACGTGCAGGCTACCGTCACGAGCCTGGATGATGCTCGGGTAAGAGAACTCGCGGTTGAGCTTCTCCTGGGAGTTGTTGGTCATGCAGAAGCCATCGCCGAGCTCGATATCTAGACGCAGCGGCCAACTGCGTCCTTCATCGGCTGAAATCGCCAGGCTCATGGGCGCCCGTGGGATGCCCCACACGGCGCCGCGACCGTCGGCATTGACGGTCGGCGTGACGCGCTCGTCGCCCTCGTCCTCGATCTCGTCGTACAGCGAAGCGCGGCGCTGCTCGATACCCTCGGCGTTGATCGGGTTGTAGACCAGCGCCAGTTCGCCGCTGGCCAGGCGGATGTACTGGATCGACGAGTTGTTGTTCGGCAACTCCGTGGGCGCCGGTACGCTCCAGGTGCGGCCCAGATCGGTCGAGCGGCTGGCATAAACGTTGTCCGCCCAGCGGCTGCGGAACAGGCCCAACAGGCTGCCGTCGGTCAGCTGCTGAACGTTCATGTGCACGGCGCCGGTGCTCTGCGGCACATCGTGGCGGCTCCAGGTGCGGCCCTGATCGCTGCTGATCATCACCGCGCTGACGTCATGGTTGCCGATCCATTTCTCGCCCGGCTGGGTGATGCAGTACCACACCGGGAATACCCAGTCGCCGTTGCTCAGCACCGTCGGCGGGTGACGCACGAAGGTGCCCACCTCGTCGAACAGCGTCTCGATCGGGCCCCAGGTCAGGCCGCCGTCCTCGGACAGGCGACGGCGCACGATGGCGGTTTCCTGGTTGCCGGAAACCTGGGCGGTCCAGATCAGCCACAGCGGGCCATCTGGTGCCTGGAACAGGATGGGATTCTGTTCCGAGCGGCTGGCGTCTTCGGACATCTTCTGCGGCTCGCTCCACACGCCGGTGGCCGGGTCGCGGCGCGACAGCAGCACGAAGATGTCGGCCATGCCTTCCTGGGTGCCGGCGAACCAGGTGCACAGCAGGGTGCCGTCGGCCAGTTCATGCAGATTGGCGGCATGGTTCTGGGCATAGGGCGTGGGCAGGTAGGCGTCGTGGCGCTGTTCAAGAGTTGGCATTGGAAACCTCCGAAGCGTTGGCGTCGGCCTTGCTGCGCGGCAGCAGGCGCTCGATGCAGATCACCACGGCCGGGGTGATCAGGGCGATGTACATGTTATCGATGCCGTACGGGTTGCCCATCAGGTACCACACGCTGGTGGTGACCGTGGCGGCACCCAGGCCCCAGGTCGCGCCGCGGCCGGTGGCGAACAGCGGCAGGTAGATGGCCACCAGGGCAATGACGGTGATCGACAGGCGCAGGGCGCGGGTGAAGAACGACAGGTTGAGAATTTCCGGCGCGGCGAACACGAACACCAGGGGCACGAAACCGACGATCAGGCTGATCACCTTGGTCATGCGGAACTCGCGCTCGGCGTTGGGCTTGCAGATTGGCACGTAGAAGTCGCGCACCACCAGCGAGGTGATGGCCAGGGCCACGGCGCTGACGCCGACGAACACCGAGGCGACCAGGGAGATGGTGACCACACCGGCCATCCATGGGCTCATCGACTGCAGGAATACCGGCAGGGCATAGAGGCTGTCCATATCCGGGTGCAGGTACTTGGAGACCACGCCAATCACGCCCAGGGCGATGGAGATCGGCAGGCACATCAGGCCAGCCCACAGCGCGGCGTTGCGTGCGGACTTGGCGCTCTTGGTGGTGCTGATCGCCTGCATGATGTACTGGGTGGAGAAAATCGCGCCCACGGTGCCGATGATCCAGGCCATTACCTTGGAGCCACCGATGGCGCCATCCCAGGTGAAGTAGTGCGCTGGCAGGCTCTGGTGAACCTGGTCGAAACCGCCGGCCAGCTTGAGGGCGATCCACAGCACGATCATCACCCCGGCGTATTTGACGACGGTGTGCAGCACGCTGATGTAGGCCACGCTCTTCATGCCGCCGAAGGCGTAGTAGAGGGTGCTGACGATGGCGGTGATGAAGGCGGCGGTGGGCAGGTTGATGTGCATTACCGTGGCGATGGCCGCCGCGCCGCTGACGTAGTTACCCACGTTCACCAGCAGCAGGGCGTAGATCATGATCACCGAGACCATCATCTTGGCGCCATAGCCGTAACGGCGCTCGATGAAGCCAGAGATGGTGTATTCGCCGGAGCTGTAGAGCTTCCTGGCCATCAGGATGGCGAACAGCGGAAAGCCGATGGCGGCGGCGACCACCGCCCAGGCCGCGGCCATGCCGCTTTCGAACGCCGCCTGGGCGGTGCCGATGGTGGATTTGGCGCCGATGTATTCGGACATCATCAGCATGCCGACGATGAAGGCAGGCATGCTACGCGAGGCGACCATGTACTGTTCGGTGTTCTTGCTGCGAATGCGCATCGTCAGCCAGGAAGTGAACAGGATGTAGACGACCACCATGCCGATGATGATCAACGTGCCTTGGGTGTTGAAGGTTTCCATCATTCGCTCCGATTGTTCTTGTCTAGGGCTTGCGTGAGGAAGTTGGGGGTGACTCAGGCGTGGGCAGGAGTCGGCTGCTTGCGTTTGCGGGTGGCCAGTTCCACGGCCTGGCGCAGCGCCTCGATCAGGCTGCGTTCGTCGGCGATGCCCTTGCCGGCGATGTCGAAGGCGGTGCCGTGATCGACGGAGGTGCGGATCACCGGCAGGCCGATGGTGACGTTGACCCCGGCCTCCAGGCCCATGACCTTCACGGGGCCATGGCCCTGGTCGTGGTACATGGCGACCACCGCGTCGAAGTCGCCACGGCCAGCGCGGAAGAACAGGGTGTCGGCCGGCAGCGGGCCTTCCACGCGCCAGCCGCGGGTGCGCAGCTCGTCGATGGCCGGCTGGATCTTGGTGGCTTCCTCGCCGTAGCCGAACAGGCCGTTCTCACCAGCGTGAGGATTGATGCCGCACACCGCGATCAGCGGGTTGTCGATGCCGGCGCGTACCAGGGTCTCGTGGGCGCGCTCGATGGTTCGGCGCACCAGACCCGGCTCGATGCGGGCGATGGCGTCGATGATGCCGATGTGGGTGGTGACGTGGATGACGCGCAGGGTCGGCGTCATCAACATCATCGACACTTCCTCAATGCCGGTCAGGTGGGCGAGCATTTCGGTGTGGCCGGGAAAGATATGCCCACCGGCGTGCAGCGCTTCCTTGTTCAGCGGCGCGGTGCAGATGGCATCGAGCTCACCGGCTTCGGTGAGCTGCACGGTGCGCTCGATGTAACGGAAGGCCGCGTCGCCGGCGATCGCCGAGAGCTGGCCGTAGGGCAGGTCGTCGGGGATCAGGTCGAGGTCGATGCAGTCCACCACGCCCGGCTGGAAGCGGGCCTGGCGTGGGTGTTCGATGGCGTTGACCTGCAGGCTGCCGCCGACGATGCGGTTGGCATCGGCCAGGCGCCGGGCATCGCCGATGACCAGCGGTCGGCACATGGCGTAGACGCTGTCATGGGCCAGCGACTTCATGATGATTTCCGGGCCGACGCCGGCAGCATCGCCCAGGGTGATGCCGATTACGGGGCGTTCAGACATGGTGGGCTTCCTTCTCGGAGAGGGGCTGGGAATGGCTGGCGCCGTGCAGGCGAGCCCAGGCCTGGTAAAGGGTGTCCGGCTGGCCGAAGCCGCCTGCCTTGGTGACAATGGCCAGCTCGCGGCCCTGCCGGCGGGCGCTGGACAGCACCACGCCGGGGGCCAGCTCGCCGTGCAGCTGCAGGCTGTCGATGGCGGCAGCGGCAAGGAGGGCGCGGGCGGTTTCGCCGCCGGTGGCGATAAGTGCGCCGGCCTTGGCGATGGCCGGCAGCAGCAACCGGGCCAGGGGCGCGCCCAGCAACGTCGCTTGAGCTGGGTCGCGGTCGCGCTGTTCGAGGCTGATCAGCAGATCCTTGCCGCTCGCCATCTGTGCGGCCAGGCGAGCGCTCAACGCGTCGCGCTGATCGGCTGCATCAGTTGCCAGCAACAGCCGTGGTTCGATGCGCTGCCACTGCTGGCCGCTGCGCTCGGCGAGCAGCGCGGCCTGAGCCTGGGAATGCCGCGACATGCTGCCGACCACGGTGAGCACAGGCTCTGCGGCCTCGGGCAGCGCCGGCGCGATGCGTTGTGCCAGCCCCAGGGCGGCGGGCAAGTGTTGGGCGAGGCCGGCCGAGCCGACCCAGAATAGCTGATCGGCATGCTCGACCGAGGCCTGTGCCAGCGCCTGCAGGTCGGCATCCAGCTGGGCATCGCAGACCAGCACCTGGGTACCAGCCCGCAGATGGCGGGCCAGCGATCCAGCCAGCCCGACGCCGCGTACCTGTTCGAGGTCGAGTGCGGCGCAGCGCAAGCCGTCGCGGCCGAACAGTTCGAGCAGATCGCTCGTGCCGCTCAGGCCTTCGTTGCGCCAGACATCGCTCTGATCGACGGCCACGCCATCGACGTACTGCACCCCGCCCAGGGTGGTACGACCCATGGCCGGAAAGGCGGGGGCGACCAGCGCCATGCCCTTGCCCAGCAGTGCGGAGACTTCGCTGAGCAGATTGCCGCGCAGGGTCGAGTCGACCTTCTTGTACAGCCCGTGGCCAGCGAAGATGCGGGCTTCCAGCAGGGCGCGATGGCGCTGCGCGGCCTCCTCGGCCGGTAGGCGGCGGGTGTCCAGGTCGATGGCGGTCACCGGCTGGGCGCGGTGCTCGGCACGCGGGTCCAGCAGCACCTCGGTGGCCACGTGGCGCGCGAAGCCGGCCGCACAGTCGGCGGCGCCGGACAGGTCATCAGCGATCACCAGCAGCGGCCGTTTCATGGCAGCAGGCGCCGGTACAACTGCTGGATATCGTCCAGGCTGAGTGCCTTGGGATTGTTGACCATCAGGCGGGTGACCTTGGAGGCCGCCACAGCCATGTCCGCCAGGTGCTCCTCGGCCACGCCGAAGTCACGCAGGTTCTGGGGAATCTCCAGGGTGGCGGTCCAGGCGCTGATCTGGTCGATCAGTTTGCGTGCGGCCACTTCGTCACTGTCCGTTTCTCGCGCCAGGCCGCAGACGCAGGCAGCGCGCTTGAGGCGTGGCGCGCAGGCATCCATGTTGAAGGCCATCACGTGGGGCAGCAGCATGGCGTTGGCCACCCCGTGGGTGACGTGGAACTTGCCGCCCAGCGGGTAGGCCAGGGCGTGCACGGCAGCGGTGCCGGCGGCAGTCAGCGCCAGGCCGCCGTACATCGAGCCGAGCAGCATGTCACTGCGCGCCTGCACCGAGCCGGGCTGCTGATACGCCTCGACGATGCTGCCGGCGATCAGTCGCATCGACTCCAGAGCGAAGGTGTCGCTGATCGGGTTGGCCTTGGTGGAAATGAACGACTCCAGCGAGTGGGTGAAGGCGTCCATACCGGTGGCGGCAGTGATCGGCTTGGGCAGGCCTAGGGTCAGGGTGGCGTCGAGGATCACCAGAGTCGGCAGCAGGTGGCGGCTGACCACACCGATCTTCAGTTCCTCGTCCGGCAGGGTGACGATGGCGTTGGGGGTGACCTCCGAGCCGGTGCCCGAGGTGGTCGGCACCAGCACCATGGGCGCGCCGGCATTGGGTACCTTGTCGATGCCGAGCATGTCGCGCAGCGGCATGTCGTTGGTGAGCAACACGGCGAACAGCTTGGCGGCGTCCAGCACGCTGCCGCCGCCGATGGCGATCAGCGCGTCTGGCGCGGCAGGGGCCACGGCGCGGCGGAACACGCCTTCGATATTTTCCAGGGTCGGCTCGATCTCGACATCATCGACCACGGTGACGGCGATGGACTTGGCCTCTAGCTGGGCGACCACGCGCTCGGTGACGCCCAACTGGTGCATGGCGTTCTGGGTGACCAGCACCACGCGCTGCAGCGGTGTGTCGAGCAGCGCGAGCTTGTCGCCCAGGGTGCTCAGGCTGTCGGGGCCGTGGATGACGTGTTTGACGGTCTGGAAGTGATACATGGTGATCCTCCGGCTCAGCGTTGGTAGGCGGCCAGCAAGCCTTCGAGCTTGTGCACGGTCTGTTCATCGAGGGCGGCAACGGGGGCGCGGCAGGGGCCGACCGGCACGTTGAGCAGGTCTGTGGCCTTTTTCAGCACGGACGGCATGGTGCCCAGTGCAAAGGCGTCGCGCAGCGGGCGCAGGGCCTCCTGGGCGGCGCGGGCGGCTTCGTGGTTGCCGGCCTGGAACTGGTTCCAGATATCCATCACCACATGGGGCACCGCGTTGGCGGTGGCCGCCACCGCGCCATCACCGCCGGCCAGGAGGTTCCAGTAGATGAGCGAGTCGGTGCCGGCGAACACCGCGAAATCGTCGCTGCGGTAGCGCATCATCTGCACCAGGGCGTCGAAGTTGCCGGCGCTGTCCTTGATGCCCTTGATCTGCGGGTGCTGGTAAAGCGCTGCGACCGCGCCGATACCGATCGACATACCGGTCTTGGCGGGAATGTTGTAGAGCATGATCGGCAGATCGGAGGCGTCGCCGATGGCCTGATAGTGATTGATCAGCTCGCTCTGGCTGACGGCATTGAAGTAAGGCGTGATGACCGACAGGGCCTGAACGCCCACATCGCTCATCTTCTTGTTCAGCTCGATCACATCGCGGGTGGCGAAGGCGCCGGTGCCGGCAATCACCGGCACGCGGCCGGCGGCGATCTCGACGGTCAGTTTGGCGATGCGCACTTTCTCGACGTCGGAGAGCGCGAAGAACTCGCCATTGGTGCCCAGTACGAACAAGCCGTGCACGCCGGCAGAGACGAGGCTCTCGATAAGCGCGGCAAGCGCCGGCTCATCGACCTCCTGGGCCGCATTGAACGGCGTGACGAGGGCAGGGACGATACCGTGGAATTTCATGGCTTATCCTGTTTATGATTGTTTTGGTCATTATGAATAACATCTATGATTGAATCGATCAAATATTTCTAGATGAGCTCGGCTCTCTCCGCGTTTATTTGAGCGAATCGTTCGTTTTGAGTAAATTTTTTTGATCGAATTGATCGGGATTTGAAGGGCGTGCCTAGCGGAATCGAGCCGCGAGGTGGATTGGATGGTTTCCCTGGCGCGTTACTGGTGCCGGGCGCCTACTCAGAGCCTGGGCACGATCCTGGGTTCACGGCAGGCATTCCGGCTCGACCGGGCCAGGCGTGCAGGCGGAAGGATTGCTGACCGTGCGGCGGCAGAAATCCATATCTCGCCTTGCCCGACAATAGTCACTGTTCAACCGGCGTTCGGCGCTGGGCGAAGTAGGCGTTGCGCCGGGTTGGCACGCGGGAAGGTCCGGTTGAAGGGTGCACTGGGTAGAGTACTGCTTCGGCATCCTATAGCCGGCAGCAATCAGGCAGTTTTGGGTCTCGGCCCGTTGGTTGGGCGGGTGGTCATCCTCCTGCGGATGTGGCGAGCCGCATGCCAGCAGGGCCTTCTTGATCTCCATTGTTGAAGCGCCCGGCTTTTGCCAGACCTCGAAGTTGAATGGTGGCGGCTGAAACGGCTGCCGTCCCCAGCAGGCGGTCAGAGCGCTAGCTAGCACGATCAGAAAGACGGTTCGCAGGGGCACGGTCATAAGGTCCTAGCTGCCTGGCTTCTGTCTCGGCAGCGCATAGAGGGCCATCAGCAACGACGTCACTGCGCCCAGGCAGAAGTTGCCGACATGATGAGTTTCCATCGGCAGCACCTCACCCCACACGAGTGCGCCCGTACCTCCAGCCAGGCAAACGATCAGCATGTGCAGAACAAACCGACGAAGCTGGAAGTATGCGTAAAACATTGCCAGGCCGAACGCTGGGATGCCATAGAAAACCAGACTCGTCACGGCCGACAGAATGCCGAACCAGAACGTACCTATCACGGTTTCCAAGACGCTCATGCTGGTGGTTCGGGCCATCAGCTCAAGCGTGTAGAAATACCCAAATGTGAACACGCCCACCAGCGCCGGGCAGAGGGTGAAGGATGCCACTATGCGTTTGAAGGGATAATCGCAACCTGCTCCTTGGTTGTCCCTTGCAGCCATTTCGGAGGCTGAACGTTGCTTGTATTGGCGTTAAACCCAGACTCGTGCCCCGCGAGAGGATCTTCAAAAAGAAGACGATTTGTTTTTATTGCGCATGTGTTGGCAGCTCTCTTTAGGGCAGGGCTGTTGCTATGGGAGAGGACGTACCAGTTGCGTGCTCGTCGGTTAGACGAACTGGGATTTCTCAGTAACTACTTCTAGGTTCAAGGCAGGCATTCAGGGACCACCGGGCCTTCTTCGCATGCAGAGGGGTTACTTGCCGTGCGGCGGCAGAACTCAACGTCCTTCTTGGCCTGGCAATAATTACTACTCAGGCGCCGCTCGACGCTTCGCGAGGTGGGAGCCGCATCGGCTTGGCAAGTAGCCAGATGAGGTTGTGCTGCGCACATACGATGGCTTGGCTGGGGGGCCTTGAAGCCTGCTGCCTGCATGCAATTCTCTGCTGCTGCTAATTGATCGGGTGTGCGCGGATCCAGCGGTGGTCGTGCCGGTGAGCTGGGGCTGGCCATGCCGCACTCCAGCAGGGCTTTCTTCACCTCGAGTTGGGAGGCGCCCGGCTTTGCCCAGAGCAGATAAGAGTCCGGTACAGGTTGGAAAGGTAGAGTACTGCCGCAGGCTGTCAGGCTGAGGGCGCAGAATAGGCCTGCAAATAGAAGTCGCATAACGAGCCTCTCGCTGAGCATGGTCATATTGGTTTTGTGGATGGATACCTTTTATCCATGGCGAAACGTAGTTCTTTAGTCGGTAGCGATAGTTCTGGGATGCTGCTCGCCGTATACGGCGAGCAGCATCTACTATCTTATGGTCGTGTTTTGGCCTTGATGTCCAACGTATTCGGTGTGCCATAGGCACCGCAGCCGTTACGGGTCGACGAGGCTCCGTAGCAGTTGTGTACGGTAGCCGTGCCGCCGAACATGTTGAGCCATTCCTTGACCTTGGTGCTGCCAGTGCCGACTTGGTCATGCGTGGCTGGGTTTCCACCAATGATTGAGCCGACAAAATCGTCGCGGTGGTTCTGCAGGCTGACAGTGTCCTGAGCACCGCCACTGAGCTGGTAGAGCAGGCTGGCAGCTTTTTCAGCGTTGTAAGCAGGCCCGAAGAACTTCAAGTATGTCTCGCTCAATGTGCCCTCCGTGGCATTGCCATTCTTGAGAGCTTCCAACGCGTTTCCGACTGTCATCGAACCACGGCTGTGGGCGTCCAGCTCCAAGCCTTGCGAGCCATAATGCCTGAGCAAATCGGTAATCTCTGCGGTGGATCTGCTCAGGCCCCAGAACTCGTTCTCCAGGTGTTTTTGATAGCCTGCCACCATCAGCTCGGCCACAGCATTAGTGGCTTGGGGGAAGGACACAATGTAGAGCGGTGCGGCACGACCCTCATTATGTTGAGCTGCGTAGCCGGCGGCGGCATTCTCGTCATTGAAGATGCCGTTGACACCAATACGAATCCGGCCGTCCGGACCAGCTTTGAGCGCGAGTTTCTCCTCATTGCTAAGCAGGCGTAGTACGGGCTTATCATTTTCCATCTTGACGCTGCCGTCTTCATTCAGCATCACCTCGTACATCGGGTGTTCCTTGACGAACATGGTGCGGTAGGCGTCGTCGCTGAACTTGAAGGCTTCCACTGCCACGGCATTCTTGATGATGCGTTCGGCCTCGGCCTGCTTTTCCAGCTCCTTGGGATCGAGGCGCTCTACACCAATGTGGCTACCCGCAACGTCACGGTTGAGGGTGGCGATGGCCTCTTCGGTGCTCTTCCCGGTCTTGTCGAGCTGCCCCTGTTCGTCGCGAATCTCGATGGCACCCCCACTGACTGCCGCGAGCGTGCGTCCGCTGTCGCTTTCACGAGCGTCGCCCTTGTTCAGTGCTGTGCCGATGACCGCTTTGCTCAAGCCATATTTGCCTTGGGTGAGCATATCGCTGCTGAGGTCGACGCCGCTGCTGCGGGCGCTGGCGCTGGCTCGGTTCTCCAGGTCACTGGTGGTCAACGTGCCTGTCTGCAGACGATTGGCACCAGCATCGATGGCGGCTTGGTTGCTGGCGATGACCGCGCCCTTGAGGTCGGTATTGCCTTGTACTGCAAGGTCGAAGCCGCCATCACCGGCACGGATGCCGCTCTGTTCGACCACGCTGGCGTAATCGCCATTGGCTTTGGATTTGGCCAGGCTCAGATTACCGCTCACGGGGGTGCCGACACAGAATGGCGGGATGCACAGGCTAATACCTGCACCTGTGTTCTTCTGCTGGCTGGCGTAGGTGCTGGTGTCCTGCAAGCTCTCGACCAGCAGGTCACCGCCTACTTGAGCTTTGACACTCTTACCGGCGACCTGGGCGCCACGGATGTTGGTGTCGCCGCCACTGATCAGCAGAGCCGTATCTCCAGCGCTGACCAAGCTGTTGGTGTGGGTCAGATCTTCGCCGTCTGCCTGACCTCGGCCACGCGAAACGGCGGCATTGAAGCTCAGGCCGTTCTGCTGACCGCCGAAGTTCAGGCCCACGCCGAGGCTGGCCGAGCGGCTGCTCTCGGTGCTGTGCTGAGTCAGCTGATTCTGTGCGGCGATGAGGTCGATGCGATTATCGGCGATCAGCGTGGCATCACGGCCGGCGACGATTTGGCTGCCACGCACCAGGATGTTGCTGTCCTCGCCCGTACCGGTAGCTACGAGGGTGACGTCACCACCTGCCTTGATGCTGGAGCCTGCCGCACTGTCAGCGGTGTAGGTGGTGTTGCTCTGACTGCTGCTACTGCCGATGGAGATGTTGATGCCGAAACCGCCGGCCTTGCTAGGGTCGCCCTCTTTGACTGCGGCTGAAATACCCGAGCCGGTATTGTAGGCGGTGAGCGCCGCCATGGCACCGCCAAGGGCTTTCATACGGTCATCCTGCACCTCCGAGGTGGCCTTGACCAAGCGATGGGTCGACTGCAGCGCGTTGATCACCGGCACGTTCAGGCCAACCGTCAAGCCGCTTTGCTTGAACTTGGTTTCCTGCTCCTGGCGACCGATCTGCCGAGCCTCCGTGATTGCGATCTGCTGGGCCAGTACGTTGACGTCGCCGGTTGGTGTCATGACGTGGCTACCGGACTGACGATAGCTGTTGCCAGCCTCGACAATCACGTTGCCAGCCGTACTGCCGAGCGTGCTGGCACGGGTGCTCTGGCCGTCGCTGCGGTCGCTGACGCTTTGCCGTTGGGTACCGATGGTCAGCGACAGGCCGCCGCCACTGAACAGCCCGCTCTTCTTCACCGATTGATCATGGCGTTCCTGGTTGTATTCACTGGCTGCTGCCAGGTCGACGTCGCGCCCTGCCTGCAGCTGGGTCTGGCGGCTGGAAACCAGGTCGCTGCCACGTATGCCGATGTCACGGTCGGCATTGAGGTAGAGCTGATCGGCGCTAAATGTGCTGCCTTGCGCCTGAGTGCGATCAACCGTGTCGCGCAGGGTCGTGGTCTTGCTGGAGAACATGCCGCTGCGCCCTTTGAAGCGATGTGCCTCGTCGGCGAACTGCTGTTGCTCGGACGCGTCGATACGGATGTCGCGACCTGCTTCGGCCAGCAGCATGCCCTGTTCGCTGCGCACAGTGGCACCTCGGGCATTGATATCCTGGCCGGCGCTCAGGAGCAGGTTGCCAGTGCCTTGTATCGTGCTGCCCACCTCCGTTTGGCTGGATTCGTCGCGCCAGTTGCTGTCGTTCCAGCGAACCGTTTGCTGGTGGCTTTGGTTGGCGGTGCCCAGGCTGATATCGCGCCCAGCCTCCAGCCGGGTGACTCCGTCCTGGCCGGCGTTGAGCAACTGTGCAGCGTTCAGGTTGATATCATTGCCAGCGCTCACCTGCAGGGTGCCAGCGTCACCAGTGACAAACAGCCCAGCGACACGCGAGAGGCTGGTACGGGCGCCTTGCTCGCTACTGCTGTCCTGGGTCACTGCATTCAGGTTGACGTCGTTACCGGCCTGAACCAGCAAGCTTTCACGCGCACCGATAACGCCGCCGGTGTTATTAAGATCGTCACGTGCGATCAGTGCCGCGCGGTCTGCCTGAATCCGCCCACCCAGATTGTCGATGTTCTGCGCATTGATCGCCATGATGCTGCGCCCGCCGATGCTGCCGCTGTTGAGCAGGTCGCCGGAGAGGTCGAGCTTGAGCTGCTGGCCGGCGATCAGCGCACCGTTGCCGTTGAGGTCGCCGTCGCGCACCCGTACGTAGACCTGGGGTACCAAGACCTTGCGTGATTCGCCATTGGCCAGGGTCACCGAGCGTTCCACCAGCCACACCACGTCGCTGGTCAACTGCGCCATCTGTTCGGCGGTCAGGGCCACGCCGGGTACCAGGTTCCATTCGCTGGCCAGGGTGACGGCGTTGTCGATCAAGGCGCGGTATTGCGCTTCGTCGTCGGCATAACCATCGAGGAAGCGCCGCCCGGTGAGTTGGGCGATCTGCTCGCGAATCAGCTTCTGCTCGTAGAAACCATCGCCCAGGCGCTGCTGGGTCAGGGCCGGATCCACGCTCAAGCGCTGCAGCATGTAGTCCGATGACAACCACTGGCGGTAGCTGGCGAAGCGCGGATCGGTTTCGATCAGGTAGCCACGGGTGCCCTCCGGGTTGGTCTGGAACAGGTTGTTGCTCGGCAGATTAAGGTTGAGGCCGCCGCTGCGTACCAGGTCGGCGATACCCTGGCCGTCGTTGAGCAGCACCTCGACGCCTGGGTCGACCTGGGCGCTCTGGTGGGCAGCCAGCTGGGTATTGCTGCCGCTCACTGCCGTTTGGCCGCGGAACTCGGTGGGCGAGATGTCGATGTCCTGTATCAGTGGCGCCGGGGTATAGGCGGCCACGTTGGTGCCCTGGCGATCGCGGCCTTTGCGCTGGATGCGGTAGAAGTTGGTGGCGGTGCCGGCGTCGCTGGTAACGCGTTGGCCGTCCGCCTCGACGTTGGTCACCTGGGTGGCGCCAACCTGCAGCAAGCCACCGGCGATGATGCGGCTCTTGTCGTTGAGCACGCTGTCGCCGCTGAACGACAGGTTGCCGCCAGCCAGGATCTGACCGGGGGCCGAGCTGAGTACACGGGTTTCGGTGACGGTCCGTTCGTAGTCGTAGCGGTTGAAGTTGTCGCGTCGGCCATCGGGTGTGGTGAGGTGGTCGACCTCGTCGTTGTGCACGGAAACCTGGTCGGGACGGTAGCGATTTGGCGAGCCGCTGATCTGGTATTCCTGCAGTTGCTCGCGGCTGACCTCCACCTGTGCAGTGCTGAAATGCTCATTGGTGTTACGCAGCTCGCGCACGGCCAGGTCGAGGTGGCCGAGTGACTCGATGGTGGCGCTGGCATTGCTCAGCAGGTCGGCGCGGCCGCTGGCGCGGTCGTTCGCATCCAGCGCACCGCCGATGGCCAGGTCGCCAGCGCTGAAGATCAGTGCCTGTTCGCGGTTCTCCAGGGTCTGGACGCCGATGTCCAGGCGTTCGCGGGCGGCCAGGGTGGCAGCGCGGTCTCCTTCGTTGCGGTTGGACAGCAGGCGGCTGGTGATGGCCAGGCGATCGCCGTAGAGCTGGCCGGTGCCGAGGTTGTGCACTTCATCAGCCTGCACGCGTACCTGCTGGCCATCGACCAGGCCGCGGTTGAGCAACTGCCCGGTGACGCGCAGATCCACCTGGTTGGCGCTCAGCTCGGCACCGCTGGCATTGTTCAGTGCAGCGCTGCGTAGCAGCAGGGATTGTCCAGCCTGCAGTTGGCCGGTGTTGTTCAGGGTACCGCCGGCCTCGATGTCCAGCTTGCCGTTGGCCTGCAACCGGCCGGCGAGGCTCACGTCGCCTTGCTGGCGCAGCAGCAGATCACCCAGGCTCAGTGCGCGACCGTTGCCGCGCAGGTAGGCGGTATTGAGCGAGAGCAGGCGCCCGGCGAGCAGTTCGCCGCCGTCGTTGAGCAGCTCCTGGGTCGTCAGCCTGACCTCCCCGTTGCTGGCGATGCTGCCGCCGCTGTTGTCGAGGCGCTGGGCACCACGCACCTCCAGCAAACCACCATCAGTGGCGAGGAGGGTGCCGTTACGGTTATCCAGCTCACGGCTGTCGACCAGTATCTGGCGACCCTGGGTATGGCCGTTATCGAGTACCGCCTGCTGTGCGGTCATATGCAGCTCGCCATTGCTCAGCAGCGTGCCGCTCGTGCTGTCGACGCGTTGCGCGTTCAGCTCCAGACGGCCATTGCCGGCATGCTCGACCTTGCCGCCCCGGTTGTTCAGGGTCTGCGCTTCGAGGCTGAGTGCCTGGGCGTTGCTGGCGATGCGCCCGGCGCTGTTGTCGAGGCTGTCGGTGGCCTTCAGCATGCTGGCCGTGGTGCCGGTCTGCAGCAGCTCGCCGCCGACGTTGGACAGGTGCCTGGCGCTCAGCGTCAGGTGCTCGGCGCTGACTTTGGCGGCATCGCTGCGCAGGGTGCCGCTGGCACTGGCCTGGAGGGTGCCGGTGCTGTCGACCTGGCTGGCGCTCAGGTCGATGTCGCCGTTGCGGGCCTTCAGGCTGAGGTCGGTGGAGCGAGTGCGACTGTGGCTCAGGTCGAGGCTATCGGCCTCGATCTCGAGCTTGCCGCTGGCATGGTTCTGGCCGTTGGCAGAGACTTGACGGGCCTTGATTTGCAGATCGGCGGCGGCGCCGGAGTTGCCCTGGGCGTCGATGCCTGCGGCCAGTAGGGAGTCGCCCGTGCTACGCACACGGTCTGCCTCCAGGCTTGTCTTGCCCTGAGCGGCCACCACGCCAGTGTTGTCGATAGTGGTTTGGCTGGTCAGGCGCATGTCGCCCTTGGCGTACAGGCTGCCGCTATTGTCGATCGTCTGGTTGCTGGCCACCTGAGTATCACCGCTGCTGCTGATGGCGCCCAGGTTCTGCAGCTTGCCGTCTGCGCCGATCACCACGTCGCCGGCCATGGCACCGATCTGCCCGGCATTGCGTACGCCAACCCCTGACTCGGTGCCCACCAGTTTGATCTTGCCGGCGTACATGCCGCCCAGCTGGGCGACGTCGATGGCCACCTCGGGCTTGTCGCTGCCATCCTCGGCAAGGGCGCTGGCCTGGGTGTTGTCGGCGTTGACCTGGTTGCGCCCGGCAGTGACCTTGAGGTCCTTGGCCCAGATACCGGCATTGACCTCCACGCTGCGCGCGATCAGGTCGGTGTAGTCGCTGTCGCGGCTATCCAGGCCCCGACCGGTGATGTTCAGGGTGCCGCCCTCGACCTTGTAGCCGGTGATGCGGCCATCCTCCATCTGCACGCGGCCAGTGGTCAGGGTGGAACGGTCGGCGTTGATGAAGCCGCAGCCATCGCAGGTGATCCCGGCAGGGTTGGCGATGACCACCTCCGCGCGGCCGCCCGCCACTTCAACGTAGCCGCGCAACTGGCTCGGGTTGCTGGCATTGACCTCGTTGAGGATCACCCGGGCGCTACCGCTGAGGTTGGGGTTGCCCTCGATCCAGCCACCGAGCTGGGTCTGGCTGTTGGTGGGGGAGTTGTTGAGGATCGCGCCGCGGCCATCCACGTCGAACTGACTGTAGTTGTTGCGTGAAACCCCTGCGGCGCTGGGCGCGGCGATGTTCACCTGCGGCGTGCCGTTGGCACTCTCCATGACGTTGGGCCGCTGGCCGCCAGGCGCGTTGGGATCGGCGACGATACCATTGGCCCAGGCGGGTACGGCCGCGAGGCTGATCAGGCCCAGCGCGCCCATCAGGGCGAAACGCAAGGGCGCCAGGGTCGCTACACAGCTGCCACTGGCGCCGCTCGCTTCGCGTGTACCGGGCGCCTTGCCCTGGCTGCTGACGTTCTCCGCCACCACCACGAGCAGGCCGCGTGCCTTGTTGAAGATGACTCGATGCAGGTGCTTGTTCATGTGCAATTCCCTTTGCGGTACCGGACCGCAGCTAACGTTCTGGGGTCAGGCCTCGGTAGCCAGTGGATGGGCGGCGAACCAGGCCTTGGCCTGTTCCGGGATCACGCCGATGCCGTGAAAGGTCTTGACCTTCAAGCCCCGTGTTTCGCCACGGTGGTAAAGCGCCCGGGCGCAACTGTTGGGGAACACGCGGCTGAGCAGCAGGCGGCTGAGTACGGCGGTATGGCCGAAGGGCGCGACCCAGTCGTTGACCCACAGGCGGTCGCCGCTGCACCAGTCGGCTTCGTTCATTTCGATCGGCGAGTGGGTCAGGTAACGACGTTCGGTCGTCTCGTCCAGGCTCAGCCAGGCCAGGTAAAAAACCGGTTTGCCGTTCTCGCTACCAAGCACGAATTGGCGATGCTTGAGCGCCGGCAACAGCAGACGCGACAGGCTGTGCAGGGGGGCATCGCGGTGGGCCTCGGAATGCATCCACAGCCAGGTGGCGGCACCCAGCACGTTGGCCTCGTTCCATGGCTCGTCGAAGACGGCCGGGGCGGTGATGTCGAAAGTATCGAAGCGCATGGGCGATCCTCAGAACGACAGGACGACGGTGAAGGCACTGGTGAAGTCGGCGGTCTCGAAGCCGTCGGGTTTCTTCAGCGGTGTGCCCCAGGACCAGTCGTAAGAAAGATTGCGATACGACCCGCGCAGGCCGACCACGGCACCGGCCAGGCGCCGGCCGATCAGGTAGTCGGCGGAGTTGCCGCCGACCTCGCCGTAGTCCACGCCGGCATACAGCTCTTGCCCACTGGTGCCCAGCGCCAGGCCCAGCTCATTGCTCAGGGTCCAGCCACGGTCGGCCGAGAGGATGTTTTCACCGTCGAAGCCCCGTACCGTGTAGCGCCCGCCTATGCTGAAGCGGTCCTGCGGTACCAGGTTGGTGCGATTCCACTGCGCGCGCCAGGCGCCGATATAGCGCAGGCGCTGGTCGTAGGCATTGAAAGGGATTTGCCATTGCGCGTCGGCCTGGATGATTTTCGAGCGTGAGGTGCCATCGTCGATGTTCTCCTCGATCGCTTTCAGGGCATCGTGCGCACCGGTGCCCCGGCGGTAGCTCAACCCCAGATCGAGCGTGGCCGGGCCGATGAACTCGCGGTGGCCGATACCCGCCTGCCAGCCGGCCATGCGCCGACGTTGTTGCTCGATTTCGGCGTCATCGATGAAATTATCCGAGCTGCGCGTCCACAGACTGCCCCACAGGCTGGTCTTGCGCACCGCGTCGCGGTACACCAGACGCGAGAGGCGCATCTCGTTGTTACGGCTCTCGCCTCGATACTGGAAATCTTCGAGCGCACCGGCAACCGTCTGGTGGTAGTCGTATTCGCTGCTGGTAAACGCCAGTTGCCAATAACCGTAGGGCACCGAGTAATGCAGCGTATGGCCCTTCGAGCCGCGGTCGCCATCCTCGCCACCGCCCAGGTCATGGTTGAAGCTGGCGTAGAACAGGTCGTTGAGGGTCAGCGGATTGTCCAGCGAGAGTGCCACGCTGCCCTGATACTTGCCGGTGCTTTTACTGCCGCCGTTGTCCACCGACAGGCTCAGGCGTGCAGGGAAGCGCTGACGCCAGGCGATCACCACATCGCTTTCGCCCGGCCCGGCGTTGCTGGCGGCGGCCGGCACGATACGGATATCGGCTTCCACGGTCGGAACGCGTTTGAAGTTCTCCAGGGCCTGTTCGATGTCACGCAGGTTGAGCAGGTCGCCGGGGCTCGCTGGCAGTGCATTGAAGGCATTGGCGCGGCGGCTGGTTTGCGCGTCGAAGCGGATGTCGCTGATGCGCCCTGGCAGCAGGGTCAATGTCAGCACGCCGCTGTTCAGATCCTGCGCACCAGCCAGTACGCGGGTGGTGACATAGCCTTTGGTGATTATCGCATTCTGGATGCGCTTCATCGTCAGGTTGATGCCGCGCGAGCCCAGGCAACGGCCTGTAGCGCGATCTTCCTGGGGATTCGCCGCCTGTAGGGCCCATTGAAATTGCTCAGCCGACTCGCCCACCAGCTCGATTCTATCGATGCGGAAGCAGGGCGTTTCCTCGCGTGGCAGGGTTGCCGGTCCCTCGTCCTGAGGCAGCGCTTCGAGGCGTACGTCTGGCCGTGCCTCCAGTTGATCACGTAGCACACGATCACGCTCGCGCTGGCGCAATAGCTCTTCTTCAGGAGTGGCTGCGTTCGCGATCTGCACCGTTGCAACGGCGGTTAGCAACAGCCAGGAGAGCGTACGGCGAGCGCTGGCGAGGGACGTCAGGCGAAATGGGGCACGACACGAAACGGGTAACTGCATGGCACATCCTTGTGGGCCGACAACGGACGATGAGGCAGACGAGCCTGCCGTGGCTGATTGGCCGCTTCGCTTGGCTCGATGTCTGCTGAGATAGACCGAGAAAAGAAAAGTTGCGCACTGGCCATGCAGTTCGTCGGGTAAGGGGAACCATCCTGTGAACCAGCTCGCTCTTTTCAGGTGGTTTCGCTAGTGGTGCCGAGTGGCGTCGCCGCTCAGAGAATCGGCGAGATCAGCCGCGCTACGCGCATGCCCAGTTGCTGAAGTCGATGCACTTCGCGGCGGTCAGCGCCGATCAGTTCGCGGGACTGGCTGAAGTCTTCCAGTAACATCGCTTCGACCTGACGGGCGAATTCGGGATCGACGGTGACCAGGGTGATTTCGAAGTTGAGGCGGAACGAGCGGTTGTCGAGGTTGGCGCTGCCGACCACGCCGATGTCGCCATCGATCAGCGCGACCTTCTGGTGCAGGAAGCCCGGCAAGTAGCGGAAGATCCGTACGCCGGCGCGCAGGGCTTCCAGGGCGAACAGGTTGGAGGCGGCGTAGACGATGCGATGGTCGGGGCGCGAGGGCAGCAGGATGCGCACGTCCACGCCGCGCAGCACGGCCAGGCGCAGGGCGGCGAACAGCGCCTCGTCGGGGATGAAGTAGGGGCTGGTCAGCCAGATGCGCTCGCGGGCGGCGTTGAGCATTTCCACGAACAGCAGCGAGCAGGTTTCCTGGGCATCGGCCGGGCCGCTGCTGATCACCTGGCAGAGCATGCCTTCGTCCGGGTAGCGCTCGGGCAGCAGCAGCGGTGGCAGCTTGCGGGTCGCCCAGAACCAGTCCTCGGCGAAGGATTCCTGCAAACACGCAACCGCCGGGCCGTGCACCTCGACGTGGGTATCGCGCCACGGCGACAGCCGCGGCTTTTCGCCCAGGTATTCGTCGCCGACGTTGTGCCCGCCGAGATAGCCGCGCTCGCCATCGACCACCACGATCTTGCGGTGGTTGCGGAAATTGAGCTGGAAGCGATTGAGCACACCACCGCCGGTGGGGAAGGCGTGCACGTGCACGCCGCCTTCGCGCAGGCGCTTGGTATAGCGGCGCGGCAGGGCGTGGCTGCCGACGGCGTCGTAGAGGAAATACACCTGCACGCCGGCCGCCGCGCGCTCGAGCAGAACCTCCTGCAGGCGGCGGCCGAGCTTGTCGTCGTGGACGATGAAGAACTGGATTAGGATCACCTGGCGTGCTTCGGCCAGCGTCTGGAAGATCGCCTCGAAGGTCGCCTTGCCATTGACCAACAGGCTGACCTGATTGCCGGCCAGGCAGGGCATGCGCCCCAGGCGCGGCAGCGCGCGCAGCTGGCCGTAGGCTTCCGACTCGCCGGCGGCAATGGCTTCCTGCACCCACGGGCGCCAGTCCAGCGAAGCCATGGCCTTGTGCATCTGCTTGTCGACCACTCGGCGTGCGTCGATGTACGCATAGAACCGGCTGCGCCCGAAGATCACGTAGGGCAGCAGCGTCAGGTAGGGCATGAAGAACAGCGACAGCGCCCAGGCGATGGCGCCTTGGGCAGTGCGCACGGTGAGAATCGCATGCACGGCAGCCAGCGCACCCAGCGCGTGGATCGCTGCGATCAGATAGCCGAAGAAATGCTGGATGCCGAATTCCATGGTCGTTCGCTTGATGGCTGCCGTGCAGCATAGACCACGCTATCGATGGGACGTCACCGATAGAAATCGGCGTTCCACGTGAAACTTCCTGGCGCTGCTGCCTTGAGTCCCTGCGCGAATGAACGAAAGCCCCGCACGGTAGGCGCGGGGCTTTTGGCCGTCAGGCCCGTGCCAGCGCCGAGATCTGCTTGCGGCGGTAGACCGTATCGCGGCTCGACAGCAGCAAGTAAAGCGGCAGGGTAACGACGATCGCCACCAGCCACGACAGGTCGGCACCGTCGAGCTTACTGGCGATGGGGCCGGTGTAGATTGGCGTGACCGCGAACGGCAGTTGTACCAGGATGCCGATGGCGTAGGCGCTGACCGCGTTGGGGTTGAAACGCCCGTAGATGCCGCCCGTGGCGTCGAACAGCGAGGGAATGTGATAGCGCTGCTTCTGCACCAGGTAGAAGTCGGCCAGGTTGATCACCGCCCACGGCACCAGCACGATCATCATCGCCAGGATCAGTTGCATGAAGCGTGCGATGAAGTCCGCGGGCGCCGTTACCGCGACCACGCAGCAGGCCACCAGCAGGATCGCGGAGAGCGCCACGCGGGCCTGGCGGCTCGGTGCCCAGTCGGCGGCGAAGGTCTGCACCGAGGTGATCAGCGCCAGCACCGCACCGTACAGGTTCAGGGCGTTGTGGCTAATGATGCTGAGGATGAACAACACCATCAGCACCGGCCCAAACACGCCGGTGCTCTGTTTCACCGCTTCCATGGTGTCCGTCTCGGCACTCACCGCCAGCGCCACCAGGGTGCCGAAGATGAAGCACAGCGAAGTGCCCAGCACGGCGCCGCAGTAGGTGGCGATAAAGGGCTTCCAGATGCCCACGTTGCGCGGCAGGTAGCGTGAGTAATCCGAGGTGTAGGGCGCGAAGGAGATCTGCCAGATGGCCCCCAGCGAGGCCATTGCCAGCCAGCCGGCCAGGTTGAAACCGCCGCGGCTGGCGAAGTCCGCCGGCAGGCCGTTGGCGAACAGGGCGATGAAGCCCGCCACCAGGCCGATGCCCATCACCCAGGTGCCGATGCGGTTGAGGGTGTGGATGAAGTTGTAGCCCAGGATACCGATCAGCGTCGCGGCGCAGGCGCCGATCAGCACGGCGGCCGGCAGCGGCAGATCCGGCGCCACGGTGTGGATGGATTTGCCGGCCAGCACGCAATTGGAGATGAAGAAGCCGATGTACAGCACGGCGGCGATCACCACCACCAGCAGCGCGCCGTAGCGACCGAACTGGCCGCGGCTCTGCAGCATCTGCGGCAGGCCCATCTGCGGGCCCTGGGCCGAAGCCAGGCCAAGCACGATGCCGCCGAGCAGGTGGCCGACCAGGATGGCGCAGATCGCCCAGCCGATGCTCAGGTGGAACACCTGCACGGCCATGGCGCCGGTGACGATCGGCAGCGGTGCGATGTTGGTGCTGAACCAGAGGGTGAACAGGTCACGGACGCGGCCGTGACGATCGGCATCGGCCACCTGGCCGACGCTGTTGCTTTCGACGAGTTCTTGGGGAGCGTTGTTATGGGACATGTCGGGTTCTCCTGCGCAAAGCGGTAGCGGCACGCTGCGCGCGAGGCGGGCAGTGCCGGGTGGATGCGTGGGGTGTCGTGGCTGAGGTCAGCCGCGCTCGCTGCGGGCCGGGCCGCGGGCGAGGGAGAACGGGCAGGGGTGACGCGATGGGAAGGCACGCAACAACATGGGAAAAACCTACTTCTTGTCTTTATTCGGATAGCAGCGTTTTCGATCGTTGCAGCAGCCCGGCGCGGACCGGGCTGTGCGGGGTGATGCTCAGCGGAAGGCTGGCACCACGTGCTGGATGAACAGTTCCAGGGACTTTTTCTTCTCGGCGTAGGGCAGGCTGTTGTCGGCCCAGAAGCTGAATTCGTCGACGCCCAGTTCCTGGTAGTGACGAATGCGCGCGATGATTTCCTCGGGTGTGCCGATCATGGTGTTCTTGCGGATGTTCTCCAGCTGGAACGCCGGCACTTCGGCGAACTTGGACTCCGGGCTCGGCTCCAGGAAGCCGTTGACCGGCGTGGTCTTGTTGCCGAACCAGGCATCGAAGGTGCGGTAGAAACGCGAGATGGCGGCGGCGCCGACCTTCCAGCCTTCGGGGTCGTCGGCCAGGTGCACGTGGGTGTGGCGCAGCACCATCAGTTGCGGACGCGGCACGCCTGGGTTGTTGGCCAGGGCGGCGTTGAACTTGTCGTTCAGGTCGACTACTTCCTCGTCACCCTTCATCAGCGGCGTGACCATCACGTTGCAGCCATTGGCCACGGCGAAGTTGTGCGAGTCCGGGTCGCGGGCGGCGATCCACATCGGCGGCTGGGCGTTGTAAGGCTTCGGTACGCTGGTGGAGGTGGGAAACTTGTAGACCTCGCCGTCATGGGCGTAATCGCCTTCCCACAGCTTGCGCACCACCGGAACCATCTCGCGCAGCGCCTTGCCGCCGTCGGTGGCCGGCATGCCGCCGGCCATGCGGTCGAATTCGAACTGGTAGGCGCCCCGGGCCAGGCCCACTTCCATGCGCCCGTTGCTGATCACGTCGAGCAGGGCGCATTCACCGGCCACGCGGATCGGGTTCCAGAAGGGCGCGATGATGGTGCCGGCACCCAGGCGGATGGTGCTGGTGCGTGCGGCCAGGTAGGCCAGGATCGGCATCGGGCTCGGCGAGATGGTGTATTCCATGGCGTGGTGTTCGCCGATCCACACGGTGCTGAATCCGCCGGCCTCGGCCAGCAGGGTGAGCTCGGTCAGTTGCTCGAAGAGCTCACGGTGGCCGACTTCCTGGTCGTAGCGTTCCATGTGGACGAACAAAGAGAATTTCATGTCGCTTTCCTCGATTTTTGTAAGGCCCGGGGGCGCGAGGCGCTGTCGGGACTGGCCGGCTGCAGGATCAGGCGGCTCATGGTCTATGGTATACCATAATATAAAATACTTTGGCGAGTACCAGAGGCCCCTCTCGTCGAAAAGCGTCAGTTGCTGGCGGCCTGCCAGGCGTACCAGCGTTCGGCGATACGCTCGCCGTTGACGCTCCAGTATTTGAAGTCGAGGGTGATCTGCCCGGTCTTGTGGGCCCCCGGCTGATTCTCCGCGAGCTTGGGATCGACCAGCGCCGAAGCGCCGAGGTTGACCGGCGCGTAGCCGGTCAGTGAGGAGAAGTCCGCCTGCGCCTTCGGACTGGTGGCGTGGGCGATGAACGCGCGTGCCGCCTCGGCGTTCGGTGCGCCGCGGGGAATGACCAGGAAATCGCCGGTCACCAGGTTCTGCTGCCAACTGATGCCCACCGGTGCGCCCTGATCACGCAGGGCATTGACCCGGCCGTTCCAGAACATGCCCAGGCCCGCCGCGCCACTCGACAGCAACTGCTGGGACTCGTCGCCGCTGCCCCACCAGGCGATGTCGGCCTTGATGCTGTCGAGCTTTTTGAAGGCGCGGTCCAGGTCAAGCGGGTACAGCTTGTCGGCGGCCACGCCGTCGGCGAGCAGGGCGATCTCCAGTACGCCAGGGCTCGGCCACTTGTACAAGGCGCGCTTGCCCGGATAAGCGCGGGTGTCGAACAGCGCCGCCCAATCCTGCGGCACGCTGGCGAGCACCTTGGTGTTGTAGCCGAGGATGAAGGAGAAATAGAACGAGCCAGCGCCGTAGATGGTGACGAAGCGCGGGTCGATGGTGCGTTTGGCGATTTGCTTGAAGTCCAAGGGCTCGAGCAGGCCTTCACGGCCGGCACGCAGGGCGAAGTCCGCCTCCACGTCGACCACGTCCCAGGTGACCTTGCCGCTTTCCACCATGGCCTTGAAGGCCGCGTAATCGGTAGGGCCGGCCTGCTCGACGCGGATGCCGGTCTGCTGGGTGAAGGGCTCGCTCCAGGCGCGGGTCTGCGCGGCCTGGGTGCTGCCGCCCCAACTGACGAAGGTGAGGCTCTGCTCGGCGTGAGCGGTGGAAAACAGCTGCAGCCCCAGCAGCATGGCCAGCAATGTGCGCATGGAAATCCCTCCCGAACGATTGAAGATGCCCTTGGCGGTCGACTGGCAGTGTTGCAGTGGTCATGCGCCGTGCTGGCACATTGCAAGATGCGCTCCAGAGTGCCCGGTGCGCTGCAGCGGGCGTCGCCAGTGGTGTCTGCCGGGCGCGCAGGTGTCGTGTGGGAAAAGCGGTACCACTTGCCAGGGGCTGGCGTAACGCTCGAGGGGGCTTTCAGCGCTCCAGTGTGGGAGCGGGCGGGGGCTGCTACAGGATCGTGAGAGATCCTCGCACCTGTAGGAGCCCCGACCCGGGGCGAAGCGACTGTGGCCACCCTGCAAAAGCGGCGTCGTGACTGCCATTCGCCGCGAGGTCACGGCTCCCACAGGATCGTGAGAAGTCATCACACCCGTAGGAGCCCCGACCCGGGGCGAAGCGATCGTGGCCACCCTGCAAAAGCGGCGTCGTGACTGCCATTCGCCGCGAGGTCACGGCTCCCACAGGATCGTGAGAAGTCATCACACCTGTAGGAGCCCCGACCCGGGGCGAAGCGACTGTGGCCACCCTGCAAAAGCGGCGTCGTGACTGCCATTCGCCGCGAGGTCACGGCTCCCACAGGATCGTGAGAAGTCATCACACCCGTAGGAGCCCCGACCCGGGGCGAAGCGGTCGTGGCCATCCCGCAAAAGCGGCGTCGTGACTGCCATTCGCCGCGAGGTCGCGGCTCCCACAGGATCGCGCGAGATCCTCACACCTGCGTTGGGCAGCGGCTCAGTGCGCCCCAGCGCCCTTGCTCAGGTCGCTCTCGTTCCAGCTGTCGTACAGGCAGGCCTCGCTGGCTGCCCAGCGTACCTTCGCCTGGGCACCGGGTTGCAACGGTTGCAGGCCGCTGCCCATGGCTTTCAGGGTCAGGTGGCAGCCGCCTGGCGTGACCACGTGGCAGGTCAGGCTTTCACCCAGGAACACCACTTCGGCGACCTGCACGGCGATCTCGTTCCAGCCGGCCGGCAGCGGGCTTTGCGCAGCGACCTCCAGGGGTAGCACCTGGGCTTTTTCCGGGCGCAGCATCAGCAGCACGTCCTGGTCGTTGTTCAGGTTGGCGGTCGGAGTGATCGCCAGGTTCTGCTGCTCGAACTGCACGGCAGCCTGGCCGCTGACCTTGGCCCGCAGGAAGTTGGAGTTGCCCAGGAACGAGGCGACGAAGGCGTTCGGCGGGTTCTGGTAAAGGTCGTAGCCGGTGCCCAGGCCGACGATCTTGCCGTGGCTGAAAATGGCGATGCGCTGGGACAGACGCATGGCTTCTTCCTGGTCGTGGGTCACGTAGACGATGGTGATGCCCAGGCGTCGGTGCAGATGGCGCAGCTCGTCCTGCAGGTCCTCACGCAGCTTCTTGTCCAGGGCGCCGAGGGGTTCGTCCATCAGCAGGATGCGCGGCTCGTAGACCAGTGCCCGGGCGATGGCCACGCGCTGCTGCTGGCCGCCGGACATCTGCGACGGGCGACGGTGGGCGAAGGCCTCGAGTTGCACCAGCTTTAGCATGGCGTCGACCTTGCGCTTCTGCTCGTCGGCGCTGAGTTTGCGGATGCCCAGGGGAAAGGCGATGTTGTCGCGCACGTTGAGGTGTGGGAACAGCGAATAGCGCTGGAATACCATGCCGATATCGCGCTTGTGCGGCGGCACGTTGACCAGGGATTTGCCCTCCACGAGGATTTCCCCGGAGCTGGGCGTTTCGAAGCCGGCCAGCATCGACAGCGTGGTGCTCTTGCCCGAGCCGCTGGAGCCGAGGAAGGTGAGGAACTCGCCGTCCTGAATATCCAGGGAAATGTTGTCCACAGCGGTGAAATCACCGTAGTGCTTGTTCAGGTTGCGCAGGCTTACCAGGGTCTGGGGCGCCTGTTTTTGTTTGATGACGGCACTCATGGGGTTCTCCTCGGCGCTCAGCCTTTGGCTTCGGCGCGCCGGCGTGCAATGGCGGCGATGAACATGACCAGCAGGGAAAGGGCGATCAGCAGCGTCGAGGCGACGGCGATCACCGGGGTGAGATCCTGGCGCAGCGTCGTCCACATCTTCACCGGCAGCGTTTGCAGGCCGGGGCTGGCCATCATCACGCTGAGCACCACCTCGTCCCACGACACCAGAAAGGCGAACAGCCCGCCCGATACCAGGCCCGGGCGGATTGCCGGGAAGGTCACCTTGACGATGGCCTGCAGGCGGGTGGCGCCGCAGATCACCGCGGCATCCTCGATGGACTGATCGAACAGCTTCAGCGAGTTGATGATCGAGATGATGGTGAACGGCAGTGCGACGATCACGTGGCTGACCACGAAAGCGAACAGCGTGCCGGTGTAGCCGAGCTTGAGAAACAGCGCGTACACGGCTACGGCGATGATCACCAGCGGCACGATCATCGGCAGGGTGAACAGTGCGTACAGCAATTCACGGCCGGGAAACTTGCCGCGCACCAGGGCGAAGGCGCTGGGCAGGCCGATGGCCAGGGCGCACAGGGTGGTCAGCAGCGCGACCTTGAGGCTGACCAGCGCCGAATCCATCCACTGGGCGTTGGAGAAGAACTGCCCGTACCACTTGAGCGTCCAGCCCGGTGGCGGGAACACCAGCCATTGCGAGGAGCCGAACGACAGCAGCACGATGAACAGGATCGGCAGCAGCAGGAACACGGCGATCAGCGCGGTCGTCGCGGTCAGGCCGTAGCGCAGGCCACGACCCATGGCATTGGGTGACAGCAGCATGGCGGCTTACCTCGCAGTGCTGGAAGCGACCGGTGATTCCGGTTGCAGCTTCAGGTAGACGTAGAACAGCACCAGGGTGATGAGGATCAGCAAGGCTGCTGCCGCACTGGCGATGCCCCAGTTGAGGAACGATTGCACCTGCTGGATGATGAACTCGGGGAGCATCATGTTCTGCGCGCCGCCCAGCAGCGCTGGCGTCACGTAGTAACCCAGGGACATCACGAAGACCATCAGCCCACCGCTGAAGATGCCCGGCCGGCACAGCGGAATGAACACCTTGAAGAAGTTGCGCCATGGGCTGGCGCCGCAGATCGAACCGGCCTGCAACACCATCGGGTCGATGGCGCTCATGGTCGCCTGCAGCGGCAGCACGATGAACGGGATCATGATGTAGCTCATGCCGATCACCACGCCGGTCAGGTTGTGCACCATCTCCAGCGGCTGATCGATGATGCCCAAACCCATCAGGAACTTGTTGACCACCCCCGAGGACTGCAGCAGCACCAGCCACGAGTAGGTGCGCGCCAGCAGGCTGGTCCACATCGACAGCAGCACGATGTTCAACAGCCAGCGGCCCCAGCCGCGCGGCATCAGGGTGATCGCCCAGGCCAGGGGGAAGCCCAGCAGGAGGCTGATCACGGTCACCAGGCCGGCCACCGCGAAGGTGTTGAACAGCACCTTGGAGTAGGCCGAGTTGGCGAACAGTTGAGCGTAGTTGCCCAGGCCCGGCTCCGGTTCCAGCACGCCGCGCAGCAGCAGGCCGATCAGCGGCGCCAGGAAGAACAAACCGAGAAACAGCAGGGCCGGCAGCAGGTACGGGGCACCGCGCCAGCGCGCTGCCCGTTCCGGGTTGCCGTCAGCGTTGGCACACTGACGGTCTGCTGCACCGACCTCGGGGGTACGGAGCGCGGTCATCTCATTTCACCAGCCATTCGTTCCAGCGATTGGCGATTTCCGCGCCGTTCTTGGCCCAGTAGGCGTAGTCCAGAGTGATCTGGTCGGCCTCGTGGGCGGTCGGCAGGTTCTGCGCCAATACCGAATCGAGGCGTGCCACGCTGTCGAGGTTGACCGGCGCGTAGGCGGTCAGGTTGGAGAAGTCAGCCTGGCCCTTGGCGCTGCTGGAATGGGCCAGGAACTTCATGGCCGCTTCCTTGTTCTTGGCGCCCTTGGGCACGACCAGCATGTCGGCCATGACCAGGTTCTGCTTCCAGCTCGCCGCGACCGGCGCGCCATCTTCCTGCAGGGCGTGGATACGGCCGTTCCAGAACTGGCCCATGCTCGCCTCGCCGGAGGCCAGCAGCTGCTGCGACTGCGCGCCGCCGCCCCACCAGACGATGTCCTTCTTGATGGTGTCGAGTTTCTTGAAGGCGCGATCCAGGTCCAGCGGGTACAGCTTGTCCTTTTCTACGCCGTCGGCCAGCAGAGCCAGTTCCAGCACGCCGGGGCTCGGCCATTTGTACAGGGCACGTTTGCCGGGGTAGGTGGCGGTGTCGAACAGCGCGCTCCAGTCTTCGGGCTTCTTGCCGCCGACCGCGCCCTCGTTGTAGCCGAGCACGAAGGAGAAGAAGAACGAACCGACGCCGTGGTCGTTGACGAAGCGCGGGTCGATGCGATCGCGCTTGATGACGTTGAAGTCCAATGGTTCGAGCAGGCCTTCGGCCGCGGCGCGCAGGGCGAAATCGGCTTCCACGTCGACCACGTCCCACTGCACGTTGCCGCTCTCGACCATGGCCTTGAGCTTGCCGTAGTCGGTCGGGCCGTCCTGCACGACGGTGATCTTGGTGTCGCGGGTGAAGGGGTCTGCCCAGGCGGCTTTCTGCGCATCCTGGGTGGTACCGCCCCAGCTGACGAAGTTGACGGTTTCCGCCGAGGCGGTGGTCGTGATTGCAGCACTCAGGATGCTCGCGGCGAGCACCGAGGTAACACCTTTGATAAACACCATCTTGCTTGCCCTCTTTGTTGTGTTTGTGCGCAAGCGAGCGTTTGCCCGCTTAACCGGAGCAGTGGATCTTCAATGGCGGCCATCACCGGTGTTTCAGTCGGGGCGACCCGTGCGGGACACGCGATAAACTGGCTGGCCTTAGGGATATCATATTATGGTATTCCAAACTTTCCGCAAGCGATTTGCCATGCCTCTTGCGGGGTTCGTACGACCGGCTGTCCGTCACTCGAACGGCACGGTCTCCACCACTTCCAGCTCGTAACCAGCCAGGCCCGCGTACTTGAGCGGTGGGCCGAGGTGGCGCAGCTTGCCGACACCTAGATCCTGGAGGATCTGCGCCCCGGTACCGACCTCGGAATACACCCGCGGCTGGCCCCGGTTGAAAGGCCGTTGCGGCTGGGTCAGCTGCGGTACGCGCTCGAGCAGAGCTTGCGACGACTCATGGTTGGCGAGCACCACGACGACGCCCTTGCCGTCGGCGGCGATGCGTTCCAGGGCGGCCCACAGCGTCCAGCTGCGCGGCCCGGAGTACTCGGCGCCGACCAGGTCGCGCAGCGGATCGATGGCGTGCACGCGCGCCAGGGTAGGTTCGTCATGGCGGATGTCGCCCATCACCATGGCCATGTGCACGCCGCCAGCGATTCGGTCCTCATAGGTGATCAGGCGGAACTCGCCGTGCACCGTAGGCAATGCGCGCTCGCCGATGCGTGTGACGGTGTGCTCGGTACTCAGGCGGTACTGAATGAGGTCGGCGATGGTGCCGATCTTGATGCCGTGCAGCGCGGCGAAGGCTTCCAGGTCGGGGCGGCGGGCCATGCTGCCGTCCTCGTTCATCACCTCGACGATCACTGCGGCAGGCGTCACGCCGGCCAGCCGGGCCAGGTCGCAGCCGGCTTCGGTGTGCCCGGCGCGGGTCAGCACGCCGCCCTCCTTGGCGCGCAGCGGAAAGATGTGGCCCGGCTGCACCAGGTCGCTGGGCTTGGCGTCGGCGGCCACGGCGGTCAGCACCGTGTGGGCCCGGTCGGCAGCAGAAATGCCGGTGGTGATGCCGCTGGCGGCTTCGATGGAAACGGTGAAAGCGGTGGAAAATACGCTACCGTTGCTGGGCACCATTTGCTCCAGGCCGAGGCGCTGGCAGTGCTCGTCGGTCAGGGTCAGGCAGATCAGGCCGCGGGCTTCGCGGGCCATGAAGTTGATCGCCTGGGGCGTGCAGAATTCGGCAGCGAGCAGCAGGTCGCCCTCGTTCTCGCGGTCTTCGTCGTCCACCAGCAGGACCATCTTGCCCTGGCGAAAGTCATCGATGAGTTCACGGATGGGATGGAAGGGCATGGCGGTTCTCGCAGGTCGGATTATTTCGAATTATGGTATACCGTAATACGTAATCAGATTAAAGGAGTCAGCCTATGAAGGGTTACTGGATCGCTCACGTTGACGTCACCGACCCCGCGCGCTATAGCGAATACACCAAACGCGCCCCGGCCGTGTTCGCCGAATTCGGCGGTAAGTTCCTGGCCCGCGGCGGCCGCTCCGAGGCGCAGGAAGGCCGCGATACGCCTCAGCGTAGCGTGGTAATCGAGTTCGAGTCATACGAGCAGGCGGTGGCCTGCTACCGCTCTGCGGCCTACCAGGAGGCGAGCAGCTACCGGGCCGGCGCCGCACGTTCGGAGGTGATCATCGTCGAGGGTATGGCGCCCTGACCCGGCAGGGCTGAGCCAGCGAGGCACGCCTTCGATCAGGTGAATGCCGACCGGGGCGGGCCTGCGTCAGCCAATGGCCTGTTCGGCCAGAAAGGCGTCGAGCTCGCCCGCCTGCGGGCAGGTTGCCGGGCCATGGCGAGTGACCGCGATGGCGGCCGCGGCATTGGCGCGTGCGGCGGCGGCTGACTCGGGTAATCCGGCGGCCAGGCTGGCCAGGAATACGCCGATATGGGCATCGCCAGCGCCGTTGGTGTCCACCGCCTCTACGGCAAAGCCCGGTATCTGCAGGCGCCAGTCGCCACGGGCCAGCCAACAGCCCTGCGGGCCGTCGCGCAGAATCACCAGGGCACCCTCCGGCAGCCGCGCCGTGAGGCGCTCGAGGGCCTGCTCCATGTCGTCGGCAGCGGTGAACTGCAGGGCTTCCTCTCGATTGCTGCTCCAGATCGCCAGGCGCTCCAGCAACTGTTCGGCGCCCGGGATATCGGGGTTGCAGGCCAGCGGACCGGGATCGAACACCAGAGCGCCGGCTACGCCGCCCTGCTGCAGCCAAGCCAGCAGCGGGGCCGCCTTGCCGGCATGCAGCAGGCTGTAGCCGCTGACCATCACCCAGTCTGTGGCCGTGGCGGTTTCGTGCTGCAGGTCCTCGGCGTGCAGCACGCCCTCGGCGCCGACATGGGTGACGAACGAGCGCTCGGCGCTGGCGTCGGTCAGGGCGACGCACAGCCCGGTATCGCCATCGGCACTTGGCGGCAGGCGGCACTCGATGCCTTGCGCCTGCAAGGCCTGGCGCGCCATGTCACCGAAGCGGCCAATACCATGGCGGCCCAGGTAACAGGTACTCAGTCCGTTGCGCGCGGCAGCGGCCATGACGTTGAAGCCGCCGCCCACTGCGAAGGCCGCACTGCTGGCCAGCACATCCTGGCCGGCAGCGGGCAGGGCGCTGACGTTCATCACCAGGTCGACGACCACCTGGCCGGTGTACAGCAATCTAGCGGCCATGGGCGGCCTCGTGGGGCGCGGCGGCGCGGCGGTCACGGCAGCCGCCGAGCAGCGCATACAGGCCACCGGCGACGACGAAGGTGACGATCCAGCCCAGGCCGTTCTGGCCGAACCAGGAGTCGGCCAACCAGCCGTGGAACAGCACGTTGCCCGCGCCGATCTTCACCGTGGTGAAGCTGAAGCCCAGCACGATCGCCACCGCCCAGGCGCCCAGGGCACGCCACTCCACGCCGCCGGCGTACCAGTAGGCACTGCTCGGGCTGACGTTCATCAGGTCGGCCGCCTCGTAACGCTGACGGTGGCGCAGGTCGACCAAGAAGATGCCTACCCAGGCGGTGATCGGCACAGCCAACATGGAGATGAAGGTGATGAATGGGCCGTAGAAGCTCTCGGCGATCAGCATGAAGTAGATCGAGCCGATGAAGATCGCCACGATGTCGACCACTACGGCGTAGACCCGCTTGACCTTGAGGCCGAGAGTCAGGGTGGTCAGGCCCGCGGAATACACCGACAGGTTGTTGGACAGCAGCAGGCCGCCGAACGCGGTGATCAGGTAGGGTACGGCCATCCAGGTCGGCAGCAGTTCGCGAATCGCCACGATGGGGTCGGTTGCCGAGGCCAGGTGATCGTTGCCCACCGAAATCAGGCCGCCCAGAGTGATCAGCAGCACCAGCGGAATGCCCGCGCCGAAGGCGGCGGAAGCCACCAGCCCGGCCGCCCGCACGCTCTTGTGCTGGTAGCGCGACATGTCGGCGCCGGCATTGGCCCAGCCGATACCGGTACCGGCCGCCATGGTGCCGATGCCGATCAGCACGGCGGACATTGGCGCTGGCGTGGCCGCCCATACCAGGGCCCAGTCGATGTGCAGGGCGAGAAAGCCGCCCACCACCAGGTTCAGCGCGCCGAACACCCAAGTGGCCCATTTCTGGATCACCAGCAGCGTGGCATGGCCGAGGCCGGAGACGCACAGGGTCAGCAGCACGAACAGGCCGATGAACAGCAGGGTCAGAAAGGGCGCCGACTTGGCCTCAACCGGCGTGCCCTGGACGATCGACACCAGCGACAGCAGCACGAAGGCCGCCGTGGTGGTGTTGACCGTCTCCCAGCCCAGGCGCGAGCCGAGCGACGCCAGGGTCGGGCCGATATTGCCGCGCATGCCGAAGATCGCCCGCGACAGCGTCAGGCTTGGCGCCCGCCCCCGGCGACCGGCGATCGACAACAGGCCGACGATGGCGAAGGAGCCGCCGGCGCCGAGGATGGCGACCACCAGGGCCTGCCAGATCGACAGGCCCTGGAAGGCGATCAGGGTGGCGCCCAGCGGCAGGCCGAGAATGCTGATGTTGGCTGCGAACCAGACCCAGAACAGCTGCAACGGGTGGCCGTTGCATTCATGTTCGGGCACCGGCTCGATGCCGCGGGTTTCCAGCTGGCCCACCTGTTCGGATGCACGCATGGCATGACTCCTGCGATAGTTCGTTGTTGTTGGCAGGGCTGGGTGAGCGCAGAGGCGGCCACCCAGGGGTTCAGATCGTTCGCAAGGCCAGCAGCCGGTCGGTCAGCGGCGCCAGGTCGATCCGGCTCACCGCGCAGACCTGTGCCAGCGCTTCGCTCGGCCACGCGCCCAGGCCATGGGTCGCGCCGAGCATGGCGCCGAGTACCGCGGCGATGGTGTCGGTGTCGCCACCCAGGCTGGCGGCCATGCACAGGGCCTCATAGGGCGTCAGTTGGCCGTTGGCGACCGCGCGCGCCAGGGCGAACGCGGCGACCACGGACTCCTGGGACGCCACCGAGGTGCCGATCACCTCGTAGATCAGGTCGGCCAAGGCGTCAGGGCTGGCGGCGTCGCAGAGCCGCGCGGTCCACTCGATGCGTGCCGCGATGTCGCCGCCGGCCACCCAATGGCCGAGTCGCTGGCCCTGCCGGGCCGCCGCGACTCCGCTGTTCAGGGCGCTGGTCAGGCCGTCGCCATTGATGCCCGCCGAAACGACCGCCGCCACCGCCGCGGCGCTGGCGATACCCAGGCCGGTGTTGTGGGTCACTTGGCAGGCCTGCAGCACCTGCGCCATGAAGTGCTCGGGGTCACGCACGTCGGCGGCGATACCCACTGGCGTGATGCGCATCGCCGCGCCGTTGGTGGTGCCGAAGCGCCCGGCCTGTTCCGGGCTGGCGCCGGCGAGAATCATCTCGATGGCGCGCTTGGTCGACGGGCCGAGCAAGTCCTGCGAACCCTTGGCGCGCATGGCCGCTTCCCAGTCGATCAGGCGCTGCGCCAGGTCGGTCGCTGCGATGCGGCCTTGGCCCTTGACCAGCAGCTCGCCAACCAGGATCGCCTGCTCGGTATCGTCGGTGATCGCGCCGGCCGGCATGTTCGGGGCGATGGGTTGGTTGGCGTCGGCATCGATCAGGCCGTCGATACGGCCATAGCGTGCGCGAATCTGTTCGCGGGACAGCGACTGGGTCGGCATGCCGAGCGCATCGCCCAGTGCCAATCCGTGGAAAGCGCCGAGCGCGCGGTCTCGCGCGGTGGAAAGCTGGTTCACTGGGCGTCCCCGAATTCGAGATGGAGTTGAAAGTGCAGCGGGTCGAGGTAGCTCTCGACGCGCTCCATGAAGCGCCCGCGGCTGTCGAAGGTTTCCCTGACTACCCTGAGGAAGACGCTGCCCGGCGCGCGTTGCAGCTGGTTGGCGGCATCGATGTCGAGCGGCGCGGCACCGATCCACTGCTTGCCCTGCCCGGCGCGGTAGCCGTGGGCGGCCAGTGTGGCGGTCAGTGAGTTCTCGAGCAGGCCCTCTTCGGCGAGGTTTTCCAGGCCATCGCAGGCTGGAAGCAGCGCACGCTCGAGCGACACCAGGCTGCCATCGGCAGCCCGTCGGCGACGTTCGACGAGCATGAAGCGTGCGCGGCCGAATCGCTCGGCGAACTCGTCGCGCTCCACACTGGCAATGCTCAGCAGCTCGGTCTGGACCTGCACGCCACCGGCGGCGAGGGCCTGCGCCCAGCCGCCACCCTGATGCAGGGGCACGCCGTCATAGGTGACCACCGAGCCGACGCCCGGCTGTGTGCCGATGTAGTTGCGCCGCTTGAGCTCGGAAAGCGCCTCGCGCAGCGTGCCGCGGCTGACGTCGAAGGCCGCCGCCAGCTCGTGTTCACCGGGCAGCCGCTCGCCAGCGCCGAGCTCGCCTTGCTCGATGCGTTTGGCCAAGGCGTGAACCACACGGGTTTTCTTGTCGAATCGAACCTGTCTAATCATGTACAAATTAGTACCCCCAGAACGCTTCGCTCGCAAGTGCTTTTCGGCAGACGGTGCGTTTCGGGCTGTACTGGAGGCCGTTGTCGGCCCCGTGTTCCGGCCGTTCAGCCGGGGTGGGCGACGCCTGAAAGGTGGCTCACCAATTGGCGGGCGTGGGACGGCAGGCTCTGCCAGTCCCTGATGCACAGGCGCAATTCGCGGCTGGCCCAGCTATCGGCGATGTCGACCAGGGTCAGCGGCAGTTCCTGGGCCAGCCGTGAGGCGGCGGCCTCGGGCAACATGGCCAGGCCTGCACCTTGAGCGACCAACTGAGCGATGGCATCGAAGCTCGGCGCCCGAACTCGCACCCGCAGGGCGATACCGGCAGCGATGGCCTTGTCCTCGATGAAGCGCTGCATTGCCCGCTCGCCCGGCAGGCCGATATAGGGAAAGCCCAGCGCCTCCGCCAGCCCCAGCCGACGGCCGGCCAGTTCATGGCCATGGGGCACCAACAGCACCAGGCGGTCGTCGCGAAACGGCAATGACAGTAAGCCGCCAGTTGGCTGGTTGCCGTCGTAGACGCCCAGATCGAATTCACCGGCCTGCACGCCGCGCAGGATGGAGCGGCTGGTGCCTTCGGTCAGTTGCAGATCCACTTCCGGGTAATCGGCCAGGAAGGGACCGAGCGCCGCTGGCAGGAAGGTGCTGTTGGCCACCGTCGAGGCGCACAGCTTGAGCACCACCCGCTGCTGACCGGACAATGCCTGCAGGTTGTCGTCAAGCCGCTGGGTTTCGTTGAGGATGCGCTGGCAGGCTTCGAGCACCAGACGCCCTGCCGGGGTCGGCGTCATGCCGTTGGCATGGCGGGCGAACAGGCTGACCTGGCAGCGCTCCTCGAACTGTCGTAGCCGAGTGCTGGCCGCCGACACCGCTACCGGAAAAGTAGCCGCGGCCTTGCTGAGGCTGCCGGTCGAGGCGATGGCGACGAGTAGTCGCACATCCACGAGATCGAAATGCACCGAGGGTTCTCCAAAACAGAAGGCAGTCTTACGGAAATACCGATTCTTGGCTGGCGCCATTCGGATCAGAATAACTGTTCCCTGCACCGGATACCGATCGTCATGAGCCCTTCCTCGTTTTTTCAGCGCTGCGCCAGTAACGGCAGCCTGTTCGCCATCCTTTCCGCTGCCGGTTTCAGCATGAAGGCGATCTTCGTCAAGCTGGCCTATGCCGCCGCACCCGTGGAGGCGATTACCCTGCTGGCGATGCGCATGACCCTCGCCCTGCCGTTGTTCCTGTGGCTGGTCTGGTTGAGCCGCGGCGGCACTGGCGGTCGCTTCTCGCCCGGCGACGGCGCCCGTGTCGTGGTGCTGGCGCTGTTTGGCTATTACCTGTCGAGCCTGTTCGATTTCTACGGGCTGCAATACATCACCGCAGGGTTGGAGCGCTTGATCCTGTTCACCTACCCAACCCTGGTGCTGGTGTTCCAGATGATCGCCTTCCGCGAACGCCCCAGCCGTCGCACGTTGCTGGCGATGGCAGTTTGCTATCTTGGCTTGGGGGTGGCGCTGATACACGATATCGGGGCCACCGATATGGGCAGCCAGGTGATCATCGGCTCGCTCTGGGTATTCGCCAGCGCCGTGACTTACGCGTTGTACTACCTGGGCACCGGGGTGATGGTGAAACGTCTGGGCTCGATGCGCCTGGCCGGCCTGGCCGGCAGTGCGTCGTCGCTGATGGTGCTGGCACATTTCGTCGCGACCGAACCGGCCGGCAGCCTGCTCGCGCAACCGGCCCAGGTATGGCTCTGCGCGGCGCTGATGGCGCTGATTTCCACCGTGCTGCCGGTGTACTGGATGGCCCTGGCGATCCAGCGCATCGGCACCACCCACACCGCCGCCGTCGGCAACCTCGGCCCGGTGCTGACCATTTTTGCCGCCTGGGCGCTGCTCGGCGAAGCCATCTCGCCGTACCAGATGGCCGGGCTGGCGCTGGTGATGTTCGGTATCTGGCAGCTCAAGCCGCGCGCGGCGAAGAAGGCCGTGGTTGCCGAGGTTGCGGGGAGCAAGCCGAGTTCGGTGAGTTGAGCGGCTGCAGCAAGGCAGAAGCGGCCGTTCGTATAACGCGTAGGAAGGGCTTTAGCCCCGAGCTTTTTAAGTTTCATACGCCGTGCGTAAGCTGTGGCTTGTTAGCATTATCGCGTTGCTCATACGTCCGGTTCCGCTCTGACGAGCGGGTTTCTTTTGGCATCGCCCCAAAAGAAACCAAAAGGTCTAGCCCCGACATGCGGCCCCAGCTTCGCTGGGGTTCCCTCACTCCATCATTGCTCCGAGGGCACGCCGCGAAGGGCCATCCCTGGCCCATCGCGGCTCTCGCGGCATCCATGCCGCTCAACCCTCTCCACAACGATTCCGCTCGGCCTCCTGAAGGGGCGATTGGTGTCGCCTGCAAATTTTGTGGCATGAGGAGCACCAAAAAGCAAAGCAGCCGAACGGCCGCTCCCGCCACTTAGCGCTACAACGCGCTAGCGGATGAAATGCACCTTGCCGGTATCGTCGCTGCCCATGTAGATGCCGTAGATGCCCGCCTCGCGCTCGGCGATGTAGCGTTCCAGGATCTGCCGGATGGCCGGGTAGTAGATCTGCTCCCAGGGGATGTCCTCGGGGGCGAAGAAGCGGCGGGCCGAGGTTTCGCTGCCGAAGTAGCCGGTGTCGTGCAGCAGACGGGCGCGGAAGATCAGGTACACCTCGCTGATCGAGGGCACGCTGAACACCGAATAGGGGCAGGTGATTTCCGCCACCACGCCGGCTTCCTCGCGCACTTCGCGCAGGGCGGCCTCTTCGGTGGTCTCGCCGTTTTCCATGAAGCCGGCCGGCAGCGTCCAGGTGCCGATGCGCGGGGCGATGGCGCGCTGGCACAGCAGGTAGCGGCCATCCTGCTCGATGATGCAGCCGGTGATGATCTTCGGGTTTTCGTAGTGGATGTGCCCGCAGGCGGCGCACACCAGGCGGTGGTGGTCGTCGCCTGTCGGGCGACGCCGTTCCAGCGTCGCGCTGCCGCATTGATTACAGAAGCGCGGGCTGGGCATGGTGGTCAGCTTCCGATACGCGGGTCTTTGAGGCCGATGGGCGCGACGATGTCACGGGCCTTGGCACCTTCCTGCTTGGCTTCGAGGTATTCCAGGGCGACTTTGGCCGCGGCGCGCACGTGATCCACCGAGGCTTGGTGGGCGGCGATCGGGTCGCCGCTCTTGATCGCCTCGACCATGCGCTCCATTTCCTGGTTGCTGGTGCTGCGGCGGTTGCTCTGCGACACCGAGGTGGCGCGCAGGTAGCTGATGCGTGCCTGCAACTGGCGCAGCTGGGTGGCCGCTGCCTCGTTGCCGCAGCCTTCGAGCAGCACGTCGTAGAACTCCTGCACCGACTCCAGCACGTCCGGCAGTTCGCCTTTCTCCAGGGTCTGGCGGTTGTTCTCCAGGGCGCGTTCCAGGGCGCGGATGTCCTTGGCGCGGGCACGCAGGGTAAACAGCTGGACGATCATGCCTTCCAGGGCGCAGCGCAGCTCGTAGAGGTCGCAGGCATCTTCCAGGGTGATGATCGCCACGCGCGGGCCCTTGGCGTCGGCAAATTCGACCAGGCCTTCGGATTCCAGGTGGCGCAGCGCCTCGCGTACCGAGGTGCGGCTGACGCCCAGGCGATCGCAGAGGTCGCGCTCCACCAGGCGATCGCCGGGCAGCAACTGGAAGTTCATGATGGCGCTGCGCAGCTTGTCCAGAACGATTTCCCGCAGGGTCACGGGATTGCGGTTGACCTTGAAGCTGTCGTCGATCGGCTGGCGTTTCATGGTTAGTGCTCGCGTTATAGGTATGGGCGCACTCATCGCATTGCCTTGGCCGGTTATGCCTCGGGTTGCTGCTGCTCGGCATCCGCTTCGGCGAAGGCTTCGCGGGCGATGCGGAAGCTGTCGACCGCGGCAGGCACGCCACAGTAGATACCGACCTGAAGCAGGATCTCGCGGATCTGCTCACGGCTGAGGCCGTTACGCAGGGCGCCGCGAATGTGCAGCTTCAGTTCGTGCGGGCGATTGAGCGCGGAAATCATGGCCAAGTTTATCATGCTGCGTTCCTGCATCGATAAGCCTTCCCGGCCCCACACGTGTCCCCAGCAGTATTCGGTGACCAGCTCCTGTAGCGGGCGGTTGAAGTCGTCGGCGTTCTCCACCGAGCGCTTCACGTAGGCCTCGCCCAGCACCTGGGTGCGAATCTTCAGGCCCTTTTCGTACTTGTCGTTGTTCATGTCGGTTCTCCCGGTTGGCTGGCGGTGAGGCTGTTGGAAGGCAGAGGCGGTCGGAGAATGGAGGAGGGGCCGGGCGGCGATCCGCTTTAGCCCCGAGTTCTTTACGTTCTACATGCCATGCGTGAGCTGTGGTTTGCCAGCGTTATTGCGTTGTTCATACGTTCGGTTCCGCTCTGTCGAGCGGGTTTCTTTTGGCATCGCCCCAAAAGAAACCAAAAGGTCTAGCCCCGACATACGGCCCCAGCTTCGCTGGGGTTCCCTCGCTTCATCATTGTTCCGAGGGCCCGCCGCGAAGGGCCATCCTTGGCCCATCGCGGCTCTCGCGACATCCATGTCGCTCAACCCTCTCCACAACGATTCCGCTCGGCCTTCTGAAGGGGCAATTGGTGTCGCCTGCTTACTTTGTGGCATGAGGAGCACCAAAAAGCCAAAGCGGCCGATTGGCCGCGCCCGCCACATAGTTGCCTGCTTACAACCCACCCATCAGGGTGTATTTGATTTCCAGGTAATCGTCGATGCCGTAGTGCGAACCCTCGCGGCCCAGGCCGGAGGACTTGATGCCGCCGAAGGGCGCCACTTCCGTAGAGATCAGCCCTTCGTTGATGCCGACCATGCCATATTCCAGCGCCTCGCTCATCCGCCAGGCGCGACCCAGGTCGCGGGTATAGCAGTAGGCGGCCAGGCCGAATTCGGTGTCGTTGGCCATGCTGATCGCCTGGGCCTCGTCGCTGAAGCGGAACACCGCGGCCAGCGGGCCGAAGGTTTCGTCGCGGGCGACCTTCATCTCGATGGTCACCTCACTCAGTACGGTGGGCTGGTAGAAGCCGTGGCCGAGGGCGTGGCGCTCGCCGCCGCAGACCAGCCGGGCGCCTTTGCCCAGGGCATCGGCGACGTGATCGGCGACCTTGTCCACAGCCCGGTCGTTGATCAGCGGGCCTTGCTGGGCGCCATCGGTAAAGCCATCGGCGACCTTCAGCTCGGCTACGCGCTCGGCCAGGCGGGCGACGAAGGCATCGTGGATGCCGTCCTGTACCAGGAAGCGGTTCACGCACACGCAGGTCTGCCCGGCATTGCGGTACTTGGCGAGCATGGCACCGTCGACGGCGCGCTCCAGGTCGGCGTCATCGAAGACGATGAACGGCGCGTTGCCACCCAGTTCCAGAGAGACCTTTTTCAAGGTGCTGGCGCACTGCTGCATCAGCAGCTTGCCGATCGGCGTGGAGCCGGTGAACGACAGCTTGCGCACGTCGGCACTGGCGCACAGTTCGTTGCCGATGGCCACCGCATCACCGGTGATCACGTTGAGCAGGCCGGCGGGCAGCCCGGCTTCTTCGGCCAGGGCGGCCAGCGCCAGGGCCGAGAACGGCGTTTCCGGCGCCGGCTTGACGATGCACGGGCAGCCGGCGGCCAGGGCCGGGCCGACCTTGCGGGTGATCATCGCCGCCGGGAAATTCCACGGCGTGATCGCGGCGACCACGCCGATCGGCTCCTTGGTCACCACGATGCGCGCATCGGGCTTGTGGCTGGGAATGGTGTCACCGTATATGCGCTTGGCTTCCTCGGCGAACCACTCGATGAAGCTGGCGGCGTAGAGAATCTCGCCACGGGCCTCGGCCAACGGCTTGCCCTGCTCGAGGGTGAGAATCTCGGCCAGCGCGTCGGCGTTTTCCAGCATCAGGGCGTGCCAGCGCTTGAGGATGGCGCTGCGTTCCTTGGCGGTGCGTGCCCGCCAGGCTGGCCAGGCGGCGTTGGCGGCGACGATGGCACGGCGGGTTTCGGCGCTGCCCATGTCGGGTACCCGGCCGATCTCTTCGCCATTGGCGGGGTTGAAGATGGCTTGGGTGTTGCCTTGATCGGCGGCCAGCCACTGGCCGTCGAGGTAGGCGTGCTGGCGGAACAGGCGCGAGGCTTCGGGCGTCATGGCGGCTCCAGAATAAAACAGGCCGTGCTCGAGGGTGAGTGAGCACGGCCAAAGAAAGGATGTGCAGCGTGTTGGCCATCAGCCTGTGGCAGGCCGATGGTCAGCAGCTCAGGCAAATGCCGGCAGGGCGCCGAGCTTGCCGCGGTGGTAGATCATCGGCACCGGGGCGTCCTCGGGCAGGATCAGGTTCTTCACCGCACCGACCATGATCGCGTGGTCGCCACCGTCATACTCGCGCCACAGCTCACACTCGATGATCGCTGCGGCGTTGTTCAGCAGCGGGTTGCCCAGCTCGCTGAGCGTCCACTCGATACCGGCGGCCTTGTCCTTGCCCTTGCCGGCGAAGGCGTAGGCTTCCTTCTGCTGCTCGGCGGACAGCAGATGGATGGCGAAACGCTTGCTGTCGCGTAGCACCGGGTAGGAATCGGAGGCGTAGTTGGGGCAGAACAGTACCAGCGCCGGGTCGATGGACAGCGCGCTGAAGGCGCTGGCGGTGATGCCGACGATGCCGCCATCGGGGCCCTGGGTGGTGACGATGGTCACGCCCGAAGGGAAGGCGGCCATGACGGATTTGTAGAGTCCGGGTTCGATCATTTTGCTTTTCCTCGATGCGCTCAGCGCATCACGAACGGGTCGGGCATTGGCGCTTGCGACAGGTTGATCCACACCGTTTTCAGCTCGGTGTAGGCCAGCACCGAATCGATGCCGCTTTCACGGCCGTAGCCGCTGTTCTTGAAACCGCCGATCGGTGCCATGGCCGATACGGCGCGGTAGGTGTTGACCCAGATGATGCCCGAGCGCACGCCTTTGGCCATGCGATGGGCGCGACCCAGGTCGCGGGTCCAGATGCCGGCGGCAAGGCCGAACTGCGAGTCGTTGGCCATGGCCAGGGCGTCGGCTTCGTCCTTGAAACGAATCACCGAGGCGACCGGGCCGAAGACCTCTTCCTGCATGATGGTCATCGAGTGGCTGTTGCATTCGAACAGGGTCGGCTCGTAGTACCAGCCTTCACCGTCGACCTGCGGACGTTTGCCACCCAGGCGCAGTTTCGCACCTTCGGCCACGGCTGTGGCGACCAGGCCTTCGACCACCGCCAGTTGCTGGGCGGTGGCCATGGGGCCCATTTCGCTGGCGTCGTCCTGGGGGTTGCCGATGCGGATGCGCTTGGCGCGCTCGACCAGGCGCTCGACGAACTCGTCGTAGATGCTGTCCTGCACCAGCAGGCGCGAGCCGGCCACGCAGCTCTGCCCGGAGGCGGCGTAGATGCCGGCGACCACGCCGTTGATGGCGCTGTCCAGGTCGGCATCGGCGAAGATGATGTTCGGCGACTTGCCGCCCAGCTCCAGCGACAGCTTGGCGAAGTTCTCGGCACTGGCGCGCACCACGTGGCGGGCAGTGGCGGCGCCGCCGGTGAAGGCGATCTTGCGCACCAGCGGGTGGCTGGTCAGCGCCGCGCCGGTGGTTGGCCCGTAGCCGGTGACCACGTTGACCACCCCGGCCGGGAAGCCGGCTTCGAGGGCCAGGCGGGCCAGTTCGAGAATGGTCGCCGAGGCATGTTCCGAGGGCTTAAGCACGATGGTGTTGCCGGCGGCCAGGGCCGGGGCGAGCTTGATCGCGGTCAGGTACAGCGGGCTGTTCCAGGGGATGATCCCGGCCACCACGCCAATCGGCTCGTGGGTGGTATAGGCGAACATGTCCGGTTTATCGAGGGGCAGGGTGCCGCCTTCGAGCTTGTCGGCCAGGCCCGCGGTGTAGTGGAAGAACTCCGGCAGGTAGCCGACCTGGCCGCGGGTTTCGCGGATCAGCTTGCCGTTGTCGCGGCTTTCCAGCTGGGCCAGGGCTTCCTTGTTTTCGGCGATCAGGTCACCGAGGCGGCGCAGCAGCTTGCCTCGGGCGGTGGCACTGAGGCCACGCCAGGCCGGGTTTTCGAAGGCTGCCTGAGCGGCCTGCACGGCGCGCTCGACGTCTTCGCCGGCGGCGTCGGGCAGTACGGCCCAGGCCTGGGCGCGGGCCGGGTCGAGGCTCTCGAAGGTCTTGCCCGATTGCGCGTCGACCCACTGGCCGTCAATGCACATCTGATAGCGTGTGAGTGTCATGCGACGATCCCCTTGGCGGTGTCTTGCAACTGGCAGGCTTCTTCGAGGAATTCCAGCAGCATCTGGTTGACCAGGCGCGGCGATTCCACCGGCATCATATGCCGTTGCTCGGCCAGCACCACGGCGCGCGCGCCGGGAATGCACTGCGCCAGCTGTTCGGCCATCTGCGGCGTGGAGCCCGGGTCGAGCTCGCCGGTGGCGATCAGCGTCGGTACCTGGATCTCGGCCAGGTCGTCGGCGCGGTACATGTCCTGGGTGGCGAACAGCGTGTAGGTGGTCAGGTAACCCTGGGCATCGTTGCCCGCCAGGGTCTGGCGAATGGCGGCGATCTGCGCCGGGTTGGCGGCCTGGTACTCACGGCTGAACCAACGCGATAGCGCCGCTTCGGCGTTGGCATCCGGGCCATGTTCGGCGGCCTGGGCGGTGCGCGCGATGACGCCGGCGCGCTGCTCCGGGCTGCGGTTGAACACGCTGTTGAGCACCACCAGGGCGCCGATGCGCTGCGGATGGTGCAGCGCGAAGGCTCGAGCTACCAGGCCGCCCATCGAGAAGCCGATCACCATGGCCTGCGGCAGGCCGAGGTGGTCGAGCAGTTCACGCAACTGGTCGGCGTAACCGGCCAGGTCGGTGTCTACCGACGGGCGCGGGCTGTCGCCGTGGCCGAGCATGTCGTAGACGATGACCTGGAAATGCTGTGCCAGGCCAACGACCTGGCCGCCCCACATGTCTTTGTTCAGGCCCACGCCGTGGATCAGTACCACGGGTTGGCCCTGGCCGATCACCCGGTAACTGGTGCCGGCGGGGGTACGTTCAGCGAGGTGCCGAATCATGGCCTGCTCCCGATTACTGCGCCTTCTCGGCTGCCAGTTCTTCCAGATCGATGTAGCGGTTGCCGATGCGCGGATGCAGGCGACCACCGTCAGCGGCGCCCAGCACCACGACGATCTCGTCGGCGCGCGGGGCGTCTTCGATCTGCATCTCCAGGGTGATGTAGTGCGAGCGCAGGCCTTCGTCGTCCTTGTGCATCATCGGGATCTGGATCGAGGTGCCCGGGCCGCCACGCTTGTTGGTGAACGACAGGTAGCTCTTGGCCTTTACCGCCTCGCGGTAGTGGTTGCCGAAGCGCAGGGTGTGGATGACGGCTGAGGCATGCTCGATTTCACCGTCGGCGCCGACCACGGCGGCCTTGCCGTAGGCTTCGATCTTCTCGGCGCCGCCGATGGCAGCGGTCAGGCGCGCGACCATCAGCTCACCAAGGGCGGAGCAATTTGCCTTGATCTGCGGCTTGAGGTCTTCGACGAAGCCATTGCCAACCCACGGGTTCTTGATCACGACGGCCAGGCCGACCATGGTGACCGGCTTGTCGGTTGCCTTGCCACCTTCGATCAGGGTTTCCTCTGTGTAGCTGACGATCTTGCGAATCTCGAAACTCATGGCAGCTCCTCGGCTGGTTGGTGTTGAGTATTATGGTATACCAGATTACACAATATGCAAGCATTGCCGAATCCCAGGCGTGACGGTGCCTTGGCGGTAGTCGGAGAGCGCGCCAGTGGTGCTGAAAAGATGATTTGGAGTCGCCGCAATGGGGCGCTGGCGCTGCCGGAGCGCAGCACGCTATCGAGGTGCGATCGCCAAAAGGCGGGGTGAAAGGCTCAGCCTTCCCTGGCGCTGAGGATGCCCGCGACCAGTGCAGGCTTGCAGTTGATGAACGCCGAGCCCTTCAGCCAGCGCTTGTCGGGGTAGTACGAAAACATGAATTGGCCGCCCTTGAGGCTGTCCACCACCATGCGTGCAACTTCCGGGCGCACCGCCGGGCAGCCCTGGCTACGGCCGATGCGGCCCTGGGTCTTGATCCAGGCCGGGTTCACATAGTCGGCGGGGTGGATGACGATGGCGCGCTGGCGTGCCAGGTCGTTGAAGCCGGGTTCCAGGCCGTCCATGCGCAGCGAGTAGCCGTGCTTGCCGGTGTAGCTTTCGCTGGTGCGAAACAGGCCGATGCTCGATTGATGGCTGCCTTCACGGTTGGAGAAGCGCGTGGCGAAGTTGTCGCCGGATTGCTGGCCGTGGGCGACCAGATCGTGCAGCAGCAAGCGCTTCTTGGTGAGGTCGAAGATCCACAGGCGGCGATCACTGGAGGGTTTGGAGAAGTCGATCACGGCCAGGCGTTGGGCAGGTACGGCACCATTGTTGATGGCGCAGCGCATCGCGTCGAGGGCGTGATTGAGGACCTGGCGATCGAGCGCTGGTGCTTGTGCGGACAGCCCCTCGAGCAGCGGATCCGGCGCCAGGGTGGCGGCGATTACGGACGGAACGGGCAACGCCAGGCAAATAAAGGCTAAGCAAATGCGCTGAATCGTGGTCATCATTTCAAGTCTCTGAGCTTTGGCCTTCGATGGGGCGCGCCTTCGCCAGGCGATACGGGCACAACAAAGCTCGGAATTCTAGCAGCCGAGTTCCCTTTTCCCGCGGACGATTCCGACGGGCTGTCATTCACTCTGTCGTAAATTGGAGCGGTGCCTTGTTTTCTCCCTCTTCAACCGCTGCCTGGGCGCTGGCCCTGACGGCACCCCTGGCGCTGGCTGAAACCCCGCCGCCCAGCCCGTTGCAGGAGCAGCTCGCCGAGCCCGGTCTGAGCTGCGTAACGCCCGTGCTTGAGCTCTCCGCCAAGGATCGTGAATGGCTGGAGCCGTTCTATCTGCTGCGCGGCTCGCAAGCAGCTTGGAACAAGGAAAACCTGGCCGTACTGTTCGCCCAGTTGGAGGCCTTGGCCGACGATGGCCTGGAGCCGCGCGCCTACCATCTGGAGCCACTGCGCGAACTGGCGGCGGTCAGCGATCCGTCGCCGCGCCTCGAAGCCTGTGTCGACGTGCTCGCCACCACGGCGTATCTGCAGGCCCTGCGGGATCTGACCTACGGGCGCCTCGAGCAGGCCAAGGTCGAGCCCTTGTGGGAGCCCGAGAGCATGGCGGTGCAGCAGAGCCAGGCGCCGCTGCTGGCCATCGCCCAGGCGGGGCTGGCCGACCCGGCACGGGCTTTCGCCCAGGCGCGACCGGATTTCGGCCCCTACCAGCAATTGCGTCAGCGCTACGCCGAGTTGCGTCGCGAGCAATTACCGCAGTGGCTGGCGATTCCCGGTGGCACGCTGCTCAAGCCGGGCGCCGTGGATGGCCGAGTGCCCTTGCTGGAGCAGCGGCTGCAGCTGCACGGTGATCTGTCCCAGGGCGCGCCGGCTCTGGTCGCCGAGGAAACGTCGGTGTACTCCACGGCGTTGGTCGAGGCGGTCAAGGCCTTCCAGCGCAACCATCTGCTCAAGCCCGATGGCGTGGTCGGCCCCGGCACCCTGGCCGAGCTGAACCGTTCCGCCAGCGAGCGTATGGACCAGATTCGCATCAACCTGGAGCGCCTGCGCTGGCTGTCCCACGAGATCGAGCCGACCAGCGTGCTGATCGACGTGGCGGGCGCCGAGGTGATGTTCCTGCGTGACCACGCCGTCACCTGGCAGGCGCGCACCCAGGTCGGTCGCCCGGCGCGGCCGACGCCGCTGCTGCGCTCGCGCATCACTCACCTGACGCTCAACCCGACCTGGACCATTCCGCCGACCATCCTGAAGGAAGACAAGCTACCCGAGTTGCGCCGTGACGCGGCCGGCTACCTGGCCGCCAACCACATGCAGGTGATCGACTACGAAGGCAATCCGGTAGACCCGCGTGGCGTCGACTGGGAGCGCCCCGGCCGGGTGATGGTGCGCCAGTCGGCGGGTGCACACAGCCCGCTGGGCAAGGTGGCGATTCGCTTCCCCAATCCGTTTTCGGTGTACCTGCACGACACGCCGAGCCAGCGCCTGTTCGACAACCTGCCGCGGCTGTTCAGTTCGGGCTGCGTGCGCATCGAGCGGGTTACCGAACTGGTCGATCAGTTGCTCGCTGGCGCCTCGCCAGCCGAGCGCGCGCGCATCGTCAAACAGTGGGACAGCGGCCGCACCTTGCGCGCCGACCTGCCGCAACCGGTGCCAATCCTGATGGCCTACTGGACGGCCCAGGTCGGCGCGGACGGGCAGGTGCAGTTCCGCCCGGATATCTACGGCCACGACGCGCGTCTGCTGAAGGCGCTGGAGGCGTCGAACCGGATTTGAAGTCGGAGCAGCAGGATTTGTGGGCGTGCGCCGGACCCGCGATTTTTCGCGCGCATGGCGCGCTCCCACGGGGTCGCGGGCGATCGTCAAATCCGTAGGAGCCCCGACCCGGGGAGACGCGATCGTGGCCATCCCGCAAAAGCGGCGTCGTGAGTGCTATTCGCCGCGAGGTCGCGGCTCCCACAGGATCGGGAGAAGTCATTACACCCGTAGGAGCCCCGACCCGGGGCGAAGCGATCGTGGCCATTCCGTAAAAGCGGCGTCGTGAGTGCCATTCGCCGTGAGGTCACGGCTCCCACAGGATCGGGAGAAGTCATTACACCCGTAGGAGCCCCGACCCGGGGCGAAGCGATCGTGGCCATCCCGTAAAAGCGGCGTCGTGAGTGCTATTCGCCGCGAGGTCGCGGCCACAGGATCGGGAGAAGTCATTACACCCGTAGGAGCCCCGGCCCGGGGCGAAGCGATCGTGGCCATCCCGTAAAAGCGGCGTCGTGAGTGCTATTCGCCGCGAGGTCGCGGCTTGTATGTTCTAGGCTAGGAACCTGTCGGGGGTGGAGGGACATGCGCGGCTTCTGCAAGCGACAAGCCAGACAGTGGGAGAATTCCCCCACCCCATACTCACCGCAAACGCCGATAAGGAATCCTTCG
>NZ_MSXW01000002.1 GCF_001945445.1 Pseudomonas sp. PA27(2017) | reverse complement strand
AAGGTTGGCTGAGCTGCGGGGAGGTATCGGAGGAATGTTTCTGGATCACCGTCCAAGGCCGGGAAGACCCAGGACGGTGAAGATTTCCAAAACCCGATATCCAGTGGATCGTAAGGCTGCTCCGCTTAAGTGAACAGCATTACGGCGAGTGCCGGGCTTTTTCTTGTATATGGTGGAGGGCCAGGGATTCGAACCCTGGGAACGCTATTAACGTTCGCCGGTTTTCAAGACCGGTGCATTCAACCGCTCTGCCAACCCTCCAGGTCGACATGAAATGCGTCGGCTCGCCGAAACATTCCTTTGCAACCTTGCAGGCTGCGGGCGGCATCTTACCGGAACGCAACACACTGTCAAACACTCTGACTTGGCAGTACCCAAGGCTCTGTTAAGATGCTTCTCGACCTTGGTCACGGACCAACAGCATTTACTAGGAGTGTCGCCATGCGCGAACAAGATTACGCACATAGCCCTTCACGGGTTGAACAAACCGCAGTCAGCAGCGTTCTGCGCAACACATACGGTTTGCTGGCCCTCACCCTGGCATTCAGCGGCATCGTGGCTTTCATGGCGCAGCGCGCCAATGTCCCCTACCCGAACATCTTCGTGGTACTGATAGGCTTCTACGGTCTGTTCTTCCTGACCGCCAAGCTGCGTGATTCCGGCTGGGGCCTGCTGTCGACGTTCGCCCTCACCGGCTTCATGGGTTACACCCTGGGCCCGATTCTCAACCGTTACCTGGGTATGGCCAACGGCGCCGAAGTCGTCAGCTCCGCATTCATGATGACGGCCGTTGTGTTCTGCGGCCTCTCGGCTTACGTGCTGACCACCCGCAAGGACATGAGCTTCCTGAGCGGTTTCATCACCGCCGGCTTCTTCGTTCTGCTCGGCGCGATCCTGGCCAGCTTCTTCTTCCAGATCAGCGGCCTGCAACTGGCGATCAGCGCTGGCTTCGTGCTGTTCTCATCGGCCTGTATCCTGTTCCAGACCAGCGCGATCATTCATGGTGGTGAGCGCAACTACATCATGGCGACCATCAGCCTGTACGTATCGATCTACAACCTGTTCGTCAGCCTGTTGCAGATCTTCGGCATCATGGGCGGCGACGACTGATCGTCACCCGCAAACAAGAACCCGCCTTTATGGCGGGTTTTTTATGGCCTGGAAAAATTACTGCTGGGCCTTTTGGCGCATGCCCTTGAGCGTATTGAAGGGCGCCTCGACCACGAACTTGTTGGACAGCCAAGAAGGCACGCTGCCACCTGGGTCAGTATGCGCTTCGTACACCACCTCAACCATGCCGTCGGGCTTGGGCGTCATCGTCCAGTGGCCTTCGACACTGGCAACGCGTACATAGCCCTTTTCCTCAGGGCGGTAATCAGGCACGCCGTGAAGGGTGCGGATCACGCTGCCATCGGCGCCCTGCTCGGTGGTGACCTCGATGATCGAATCCCGAGGCGTCACCGGCCATGGCGTGTTGAAGCGGGTGTAAGTCCAGCTCTTGCCACCTTCGTGCTTGAGCAACCGCTGCTCCTGACACTCGTGGATCCAGGCACAGGAAGCCACCACGTCCTCCTGCAACGCCCTGAGCTTGGCCACGTCGGTCTTGATCAGGGTTACGCCGCGGTAAGCCTTGTAGGGAGAGCCGGCCACTTCGCTGAGGTAGACCTTGATGCCCTCCTCGTCTTTGGCCAAGCGCCAGTCCTCGGCATGGGCGGCAGAGGCGATGCACAGCGCCGTACTTGCTAGCAATAAACGGGTCAACGACATTTTATTCTCCGGAGTTTGCCTGTAGAGCGTCAGACAGCCGTTGCCGTAGCACCTTCCAGCCAGGCCAGCAGGCGGATGGCTTCTTCACGGCTATTACCGCAGACAGCGAAATCCGCTGAAAATGCGGCGCACACGGCGGGTCGATCCTCGCGCCCGAAGATCGAACAACGGTTGTCCTCGGCCAGATTCACGCAGCGCTCGCCAGCAGCCTTGCCATTGGGCATGCCGGGAATGAAGGAACTGATCGACGGGGAGATGCAGCAGGCGCCACAACCAGGACGGCATTGCATGGAACGGACCTCGAACAAGAAGCATGCAGCAGACGGCGGCGATTCTAGCCTGCCGCTTCACCGGCCGGCAGCCCCTCAGTCAGTTCAGGTCGAAGCGAATCCTGAAGCGCGATCCCTCTCCCGGTGTGCTGTCGACTTCCAGTTCGGCACCGAGCACATCCACCGCCAGCTGATGGGTGATGTGCAAGCCCAGGCCGGTACCACCCTGGCCGCGCCGGGTGGTGAAGAACGGGTCGAATATCTTGCCCAGCAGTTCCTCGTCCATGCCCCGACCGTCGTCGATGATCTCGATGACGCATTGCCCTCGTTCGTCATCGACCTGGCCACGCACGATGACCAAGCCTTTCACACCAGGGTCGAAGGCATGAACCAGCGCATTGTCGACGAGGTTCTGCACGACTTGCCCGAGGGGCCCCGGGTAGCTGTCCAGCACTATGTCCGGGGCAACCTCCACCGCGATCCGGTGGTCGTTCTGACGTAATTTCGGTTGCAGCAGCAATACCACCTCATCCACCAGCTCGCGCAGGCCGAAGCGACGCCGTTCCGTACTGGCGCGGTCGGTAGCCAGTTGCTTGAATGCACGGGTCAGCTGCGACATCCGCTCCAGACTGATCAGAATGATGCTCAGGCCATCATCGGTACGCTGCACGAAACGCTCCAGGGTAGTGCGCTTCAGCCCTTCGCGCATCGCCACCTGAAACTCCTGGCTGGCTCGCTCCAGGGTCGACGCTGCCACGCTGGCGGCGCCAATTGGCGTATTCAATTCATGGGCGACGCCGGCGACCATGGTACCGAGGGACGACAGCTTTTCAGCCTGCAACAAGGCGCGGCGTGTGCGCTGCAATTGTTCGACGGTACGCTGCAGCTGCTCGTTGCTGGCTGCCAGCGCCCTGCTGCTCACATGCAACCCGTGCTCGGCCCGCAAGCGTTCAGCTTCATCGATGGCTCGCCTTACGCTGATCAGAAGCCCGACTCCTTGCAGCACGCTGAAGAACAGTAGAACGCGCCACACCACATCCCAGCGCAATTCGCTCAAATTCCGGGCAGGCAAGTGAGACAGCAACAGCCAATGGTCCGCGGCGTTCGAGGTTGCCGAAGCGGCATCGCTCGGCCGGAAGTGACTGTAGGCCCAGAAGCCTGCCGCATCGATGAACGAGCCGCGCTGTTCGTTCTGCAAGCGCCGCCAGCTTGATGGCTGGTGGCTGGCAAGGGTCAGATCGGGCTTGCCAAGCAAGAAGCCCCAGGCGTGCTCCGGGCTCTCGCCCAGCATCCAGTAGCCTTCGTGATCGAGCAGTTGTAACGATCCTCCATATGCCACGGATGTTTCGCGCAAACGCTCCAACATCCGTTCGGCACGGTAGTCGAGGATCAGGATGCCGCGCCGCTCACCGCGCTCGCTGAACACCGGCACCGCCGCGCGCAGGATTGGCACCAGGGTCTCGACGGAACCATCAGGCCGGTAATGACGTTCCAGGTCGAAACGCGACAGGTACGACTCGCCTTTGTAGAGATGCATGGTTTCCACGAAGTAATAGGCAGCCGAGTCATTCTGCAAATCAGCCAACTCGACCTGGCGCGCCTTTCCCGACACGTTGTCGATGCGCACCCGCTCCATTCCGTGTTCATCGAGCCAGCGAATATGCTGGTAGTTACCACGGCTATTTGAAAACTCGGCGAACAGCTCACTCAATGCAGCGTAGCTATCATCGGAGGCATGCCTCACGGCCCGGTTCAGCAGGGGCTGCTGACTGAGGAACTGCAAATCACCGCGCAAGCTCGACAGATGCCGTTCCAGAACCGCCACGCCCTCGTTCAAGCTGTCGGTCTGCGCCTCGAGCAGCGGTTCCAGCCGGTCATTGAGCATGCGATCGTAGAGCAACAAGCTGAGCACGATGATCAGCAGGGACCACGGCAGGAACAGCACCAGCAGGTTACGCGGCAGCGGCCTGGACAGCGCCGTTCGCCAACCGGCGATGCGGCGACCCATCACCGTTGCGAACGCTCGCCCAGCCAGCCTAACAGCCGCTCCAGCGGCATTGGCCTGGCGTACAGATAGCCCTGGGCCTCCAGGCAATCATGGCGTTTCAGCCATTCGGCCTGTTGCTGGTTTTCTACCCCTTCGGCAATCACTGTCATACCGACCCGTCGGGCAATGTGGATGATCGCTTCAGCGATCGCCTGGCCATCGTCCTCGGCACGCAGTTCCTCGACGAAACTGCGGTCGATCTTCAAGCGATCCGCCGGTAACTGGCGCAGGTAGCTGAGCGACGAGAAGCCGGTGCCGAAGTCGTCGATGGCCACCTTGACGCCCATGGCACGCAGCGCCAGCAGTTGCTCGCAAACCTGCTCGAACGAGCGCATGGCCACCGACTCGGTGATCTCCAGCTCGACCTGAGCCGCACTCACGCCAGCGGCCTCCAGATGCAGGGTGAACCGCTCGATGAAATCGCGCTGCAGCAGTTGCGTCGCCGATACATTGATCGCCACGCGGATGTCGCGATAGCCGGCTTCAGCCAGGCGTCGGGCCGCCTGCAAGCCCAGGCGCATGAGCAGGTCGCCCAGCGGCAGGATGTAGCCAGTGGCCTCGGCCAGTGGAATGAACTCGAGCGGCGCAATGGCTTTGCCGTCGGCTTGGTACCATCGGGCCAAAGCCTCTACGCCGGTGACCACGCCAGTGCGCAGATCCACCTGGGGTTGCAGTTCGATGCTGATCAGGTCGCTGGCCACTGCGTCGCGCAGCGCCAGCAGCAGCCGAAACGACTCGGCATGGGCGCTCTGCAGTTGGCGGTCGTGCACCACATGCTGATCGTGGCCCAGCTGCTTGGCCTGCTTGAGGGTCAGCCGCGCATCCTGCAGGGCAACGCTGGCGGTGTCCTCGAAATCGCGCAAATACAGGGTGACGCTGCTCAGGCTGTGCACTTGGCCCAGCTCGTAAGGCCGGTTGGGGCGCCGGAACAAGGCCACGATATCTTCGGCACGCACCTGATCCTCCGGGCCCAGCACAGCGAACAGGTCATCGCGCACGCGGGCGATCAGCACGTTGCCGTCGAACGCATCACGCAGGCGGTTGGCCACCAAACCGAGGATGAAATCCCCGTAGCCGGTACCGAAAGCGGTGTTGGCGCCGGAGAAGTTGTCGATATCGAGCAGCACCAGCACCCGCTCGTTCTTGTTCGGGCTGCTCAGGGTCATGTCGAGCATGCGGATCAGCGCATTGCGATTGGGGATCTTCAGCAAATCGTCCTGGTAGGCCATCTCTTCGAGGCGGCTGAACAGCGCCACGTTGTAGAGCCCTCGGCTGATGCTGGCGCTGAACACTTCGAGCAGTTCCAGCTCGGTGTCGTCCAGCGTGCGCTCGGTGGCCACGTAGCAGGCGTAGTCCGCGCCCGCCTGAAAGCGTGGGAAGAACAGCACCGTGCAATCATCGAAACGCAACGTGGCCTGTTTTTGCAGAGAGCAGCGCAGCGCACTGGCCACCGCGTCGTCGCCAAGACCATTGAGATTGCCGTCGATGGAGCCGTAAAAGCGGCCACTGGCACTGATCACATAGGCGTCGGGAAGCTCGCCGGGGCTGGCATCATGGGCCTTTACGCAGACGATGCCTTCAGCCTGCAGATCGAGCAGCGAGGCGATTTCGGAAAGAATCTTGGCCGACAGTTCACGGGTGTTCTTCGAGCAGAACAGCGCATTGCTGGACTCGACGATCATCTGCAGGCCGCGGCGTGCCCGCGCGGTAGCCCTGAGTTGCGAGTAGCTGCGCAGCCCGGCGGTGAGCACGGTGCGCAGGCGTTCGGCGCTGAGTTCGCTCTTGGACCAGTAGTCGTTGATGTCGTAGTCGCGCATCACGCTCTGCACCGGCGCCATGCCCGGTTCGCCGGTCAGCAGCACGATACGGATCTCGGCGTTGCCGATGACTTCGCGCAGGGTCTTGACCAGGCGCAGGCCGGCGTCTTCGGTTTCCATCACCACATCGAGCAGTACCAGGGCGAAATCCTGCTGCTCGGCCAGCAACATGGCGGCTTCGCGGTTGCTGAACGCCTGCTGGATCTCGACACGCCGGCCGAGGATATCCATCTCGCTGATCGCAAAGGCGGTTGCGCGCTGGAAGTCAGGATCATCATCAACGGTCAGGATGCGCCACGCCGGATGGCTGTTGTCACCAACCGGCTCGTCATCTGAAAACACCACGGAATCATCCATGAACACACTCACCTATCACGCGGAAATAGAGAACCACGATCTTGCGTACGCAAGTATAGCCAGCGCCGCAAAGACACAATGTCCATGATGGCATTTCGTATATGGCACGAATCGCACCACTCGTCGGTCTGAGCACTGAGCGAACATGACCGGACGACAGCAGACAAGGAGAGGCAATGGGGTATTGGCTGGTCATCGACCTGGAAGCCACCACCGAAGAAGGCGGCTGGCCGGTGGAGCATATGGAGGTCATCGAGATCGGTGCCAGCCTGGTCAACGCCAGCGGCCACGAGATCGATCATTTCCAGCGTTTCGTGCGGCCCATGCGCCGCCCCCTGCTCACCCGCTTCTGCCGGCAACTCACTCACATCAGCCAGGCGGAGGTGGATGGCGCCGTCACCTTGCCGGTGCTGTGGCCGCAATTCGAGCGCTGGCTGCAGCCCCATCACCCTCGGCTGCAGGGTTGGTGCAGTTGGGGCGATTATGATCGCCAGCAGCTCGAACAAGACTGGCAGCGCCATGACCTCGCCAGCAGCCTGCAGGCGCTGCCGCATCTCAACCTCAAGCGCCGCTTCGCCGAAGAACGGCAGCTGCCCCGCCCCGTTGGCCTGAACGCGGCGCTACAACTGGCCGGTTTCAACTTCAGCGGCCAGCAGCACCGCGCCCTGCACGATGCACGCAATACCGCTCGTCTGCTGCCCCTGGTGATGACCGAGCGAAGCGGCGCGCGCAATACGTGACGCCGTCCAACGCCTTGGGCATACTTGCCAGCCCTTTATTCTGCCGCTCACGAGGATGCACATGTTCAAGGTCAACGAGTATTTCGACGGCACCGTCAAATCCATCGCGTTCGGCATGGCAGAAGGCCCGGCCACCATTGGCGTGATGGCGGCGGGCGAGTATGAATTCGGCACCGGCCAGCTGGAGATCATGCACGTGATCGCCGGCGCCCTGACCGTCAAGCTGCCGGGCAGCGACAACTGGGAAACCTTCACCGCCGGCAGCCGTTTCACCGTGCCGGCCGACAGCAAGTTCCAGCTCAAGGTCGAACAGGACACCGCGTACCTGTGCGAATACCGCTGATAGCTCCTGCAACAAGAAGAAGCCCGGCCAAGTGCCGGGCTTCTTGCATTAATGAGGCCTACTCGCGCCCCGTCAGACGCGCAGCTCCATGCCTTCCTTGAGAAAGCGTGGCGCGATATAGCGTTCGAAGTGCGCCTCGGACAGCAGGAAGAACTCGCGGTCGATGGCATCGCGCAGATCGGGCAACTCCCAATCGCGAAATTCGGGTAGCAACACGATGCCGTATGCCTCGAGTTGGGAAATCACCCGCGCGCCGCGTGCCAACAATTGATAAGCCCAACAGTACGCCGACTGCTGAGGAACGAAGCGAATCTGCCGCTGTTGCAGCTGCTTGAGCAGCAGCGCCTCGTCGAACACCTCCAGCTTGGCGGTCATCACCTGTACCAGCAGCATTTCCAGGCGCAGCCACACCGACTGTTTTTCCTCGTCGCTGTAGCCGTTCCAGTTGATCACCTCGTGGTGGAAGCGCTTGCAGCCACGGCATACGGAATCCCCGAAAACCGTGGAGCACAGGCCTATGCAAGGCGTCTTGATACGTTGATTGGGCATGCGTTGAATCGATACACCGGACAATGAAGGATGCATCTTAGCCCTTTGTCTAATGGGGATCACCCCAGAGGCCGATGGGTCTTTCACTTAACTTCGCGCGAAGATTCGGCTAGAATCAGCGCGCCTTGCGAAAGGCGCCAATGTCCGTTGGAAGCTGTTTTCAAAGCGTCACGAGCACAGTCGATCCTGCAGCACGATAGTTGGCGTGGTCACCCTCAGGCCATGCCAGCCCTCATCAGACCCCGTTCTGCAGGCGTAAAACTTTGAAAGCAGCTTCCGGATGGAAGTATCGAAACCATCGTGCTCAGCCCATGAGGCTGCGCGACGGATGTGTTTGATGCATTCCTGCATGCGTCCCGGACTTCCCATTTGGGACCACTGATGAGGGTAATAACTGTGCTTGAAGCCTACCGCAAACACGTAGCAGAGCGTGCCGCCCAGGGTATCGTGCCCCAGCCGCTAAACGCCGAACAAACTGCCGGTCTCGTCGACCTGCTGAAGAACCCGCCGGCCGGCGAAGAAGAATTCCTCCTCGATCTGATCACCAATCGCGTGCCCCCAGGCGTCGACGAAGCGGCTTACGTGAAGGCCGGCTTCCTGTCCGCCATCGCCAAAGGTGAAGCCACTTCCCAGCTGCTCGACAAGAAGCGCGCCACCGAACTGCTCGGCACCATGCAGGGCGGCTACAACATCGCCACCCTGGTCGAGCTGCTCGATAGCGCCGAATTGGGCGCCATTGCCGCCGAACAGCTCAAGCACACCCTGCTGATGTTCGACGCCTTCCACGACGTGGCCGAAAAGGCCAAGGCCGGTAACGCCAATGCCGAGGCCGTGCTGGAATCCTGGGCTGCCGGTGAGTGGTTCACCAAGCGTCCGGCGATTGCCGAGAAGTACAGCCTGAGCGTCTTCAAGGTACCGGGCGAAACCAACACCGACGACCTATCGCCGGCTCCGGACGCCTGGTCGCGCCCTGACATCCCGCTGCACGCTCTGGCCATGCTGAAAATGGCCCGCGACGGCATCGTTCCCGAGCAGCCTGGCTCCATCGGCCCGCTGAAGCAGATCGAAGAAGTACGCGCCAAAGGTTTCCCGGTCGCCTACGTCGGTGACGTGGTCGGTACCGGCTCCTCGCGTAAGTCCGCCACCAACTCGGTGCTGTGGTTCTTCGGCGACGACATTCCTTATGTGCCGAACAAGCGCGCCGGTGGCTTCTGCTTCGGCTCCAAGATCGCTCCGATCTTCTACAACACCATGGAAGATGCCGGCGCCCTGCCGATCGAGTTCGACGTGTCGAACATCGAAATGGGCGACGTGATCGACGTCTATCCGCACGCTGGCAAGGTCTGCAAGCACGGCACCGACGAAGTCATCACCACCTTCGAACTGAAGACGCCGGTTCTGCTCGATGAAGTTCGCGCTGGCGGCCGTATTCCGCTGATCGTCGGCCGTGGCCTGACCGACAAGGCTCGTGCCGAGCTGGGCATGGGCCCGACCGACCTGTTCGCATTGCCGGAAGCGCCGGTCGACACTGGCAAGGGCTACACCCTGGCGCAGAAGATGGTCGGCAAGGCCTGTGGCCTGCCGGAAGGCAAAGGCGTTCGCCCGGGCACCTACTGCGAACCGAAGATGACCACCGTCGGCTCCCAGGACACCACTGGCCCGATGACCCGCGACGAGCTGAAAGACCTGGCGTGCCTGGGCTTCTCCGCTGATCTGGTCATGCAGTCGTTCTGCCACACCGCGGCCTATCCGAAGCCGATCGACGTCACCACCCACCACACCCTGCCGGACTTCATCCGCACCCGTGGCGGCGTGTCCCTGCGCCCTGGCGACGGCATCATCCACAGCTGGCTGAACCGCATGCTGCTGCCCGACACAGTCGGCACCGGTGGCGACTCGCACACCCGTTTCCCGATCGGCATCAGCTTCCCGGCCGGTTCCGGCCTGGTCGCCTTCGCCGCTGCCACCGGCGTCATGCCGCTGGACATGCCCGAGTCGATCCTGGTTCGCTTCAAGGGCAAGCTGCAGCCTGGCATCACCCTGCGTGACCTGGTTCATGCCATCCCTTACTACGCCATCCAGAAGGGCCTGCTGACCGTCGAGAAGAAAGGCAAGAAGAACGCCTTCTCCGGCCGCATCCTGGAAATCGAAGGCCTGGACGAGCTGACCGTCGAGCAGGCGTTCGAGCTCTCCGACGCCTCGGCCGAGCGCTCCGCTGCCGGTTGCACCATCAAGCTGCCGGAAAAGGCCATCGCCGAGTACCTGAAGTCGAACATCACCCTGCTGCGCTGGATGATCAGCGAAGGCTACGGTGATGCACGCACCATGGAGCGTCGCGCGCAGGCCATGGAAGCCTGGCTGGCCAACCCGGAACTGCTGTCCGCCGACGCCGATGCCGAGTACGCCGAAATCATCGAAATCGACCTGGCCGACGTCAAGGAGCCTGTGCTCTGCGCGCCGAACGACCCAGACGACGCGCGTTTGCTGTCGACCGTTCAGGGCGAGAAGATCGACGAAGTGTTCATCGGCTCGTGCATGACCAACATCGGTCACTTCCGCGCTGCCGGCAAGCTGCTCGACAAGGTCAAGGGTTCCATTCCGACCCGTCTGTGGCTGTCGCCGCCGACCAAGATGGACGCTCACCAGCTGACCGAAGAAGGCTACTACGGCATCTACGGCAAGGCCGGTGCCCGCATGGAAATGCCGGGTTGCTCGCTGTGCATGGGTAACCAGGCACGTGTGGCGGCGAACTCCACCGTGGTATCGACCTCGACGCGTAACTTCCCGAACCGTCTGGGCGATGGCGCCAACGTGTACCTGGCATCGGCCGAACTGGCCGCTGTCGCTTCGATCATCGGCAAACTGCCGACCGTCGAGGAGTACATGGAGTACGCGAAGAACATCGACAGCATGGCTGCCGACGTTTACCGCTACCTGAGCTTCGACCAGATCGCCGAGTTCCGCGAAGCCGCGGCGAGCGCGAACATCCCGGTCGTTCAAGCCTAAGGCGTCACCCGCGTCAAAAGGAGCCCCGCCCAGTGCGGGGTTTTTTTATGGCTCTTCGCAATACGCCGGGCACCGAATGACATGGGAGCGGCTTCAGCCGCGAGCCCTTCACAGGCTGTGGCGGATGCCCGGCCCGCTCCCCACAAGGACACATTTCCCCTGAGAATTAGCGCGAACTGTACCGGATACAGCTGTGCTGGCCGTCCCGCTGTAGGGGACATGCAGCCGTGGGCTGTATCTGACAGGTAGCCACGGCCCTCGGTTAGGGTTGCATATCGCCGCCACCTGCCGAGACCCGCCCCATGCGCAACGCCGAACACGCCCTGCTGACCGACGCCGACCGCCGCGCCATCGCCTATAACGACTCCCTGGAGCAGCGCCGGGTCTATCCCCACGAGAGCGCCATCGCCGCCCTGGATGCCTTCGACCAGCCTCTGCCAACCACGGGAGAAGATGCCGGACAGGTGCTGCACGCACTCGATGAACTCGGCTCGCCCGCCACCGTTACCAGTAACGGGCCGCGCTATTTCGGCTTCGTGATCGGCGCCACCCTGCCTGCCGCCGCAGCCGCCGAACGGATGGTGCTGGCCTGGGATCAATGCGCGTCATCCGCGGACGGCTCGCCCATCGCCGACAAACTGGAAAAGGTCGCCGCCCACTGGGTCTGCGAGGCACTCGGCCTGCCAGGCGAAAGCGCCGTCGGCTTCGGCACCAGCGCCACCGCCTGCACCCTCGCCTGCCTGGCAGCCGCACGTCGCACGTTGCTGGCCAGGCAGGGCTGGGATTTCGACCAAGACGGCTTGATCGGCGCCCCGGAAATCCGCGTGGTGATTTCCGAAACCGCCCATATCACCGTGAAGAAGGCGCTGCGCGTGCTGGGTTTCGGCATGCGCCGGCTGCTTCTGGCACCGGTGGATCAGTACGGTCGCATCGATCCGGCCCGGCTCCCCGAACTGGACGAGCGTACCGTGCTGATTCTGCAGGCTGGCGAGGTCAATACCGGCGAGTTCGACCGCTTCGCCGAACTGATCCCCAGGGCCAAGGCCGCTGGTGCCTGGGTGCATGTCGATGGCGCCTTTGGGCTGTGGGCGCGGGCGTCGTCCTCGGCCGGGCTGGCCGACGGCGTGGACCTGGCGGACAGCTGGACCACCGATGGCCACAAGTGGCTGAACACCCCCTACGACAGCGCCATGGCCATCTGCCGTGACGGTGACGCCCTGGCCGCTGCGATGAACAGCGACGCCGCGTACGCCATGGCCTCGAAGGACTCGCAAAAGAACCTGACCCTGGAGTTCTCGCGTCGCGCGAGGGGCGTGGCGATCTGGGCAGCGCTGGCCAACCTGGGCCGCGATGGCCTGGCCGAGATGATCGACCGGCACATCCGCCAGGCCGGGCGCCTCGCCAAGGCGCTTCGTGCCGGTGGATACCAGGTGCTCAACCGGGTGCGCCTCAACCAGGTGCTGGTACGCGCCGATTCGGACGAACAGACCACGGAGATTCTCCAGGCCGCCCAGGCGTCTGGTGAAGCCTGGTTCGGGTCAACCGTCTGGCAGGGGCGGCCGGCCTTTCGCCTGAGCGTCAGTTCCTGGCGCACCACGGACGCCGATATCGACGCCTTGATCGCCCTGCTCCTGCGCCTGAAAGACGCCTGAGCCTCAACGGTCAGCTTTCAAGACCTGCTGCAGCAGCTTGAAGGACGCATCGACCCGGGCCTCGAGCGGCACGTTGCGGTTGGCCAGCAGCACCACGCCGATGCGCTCGTCCGGCACGAAGGCAGCGTAACCGCCAAAGCCGTTGGTCGAGCCGGTCTTGCCGAACAGCACGCCCTGCTCGCTCGTTTCAGGCTCAGGCAGACGGGTAGCCGGTTGCGCCTCAAGCGCCATCGAAGGCGCGTTGCCCGCCAGCAGTTGCTCACGGGAAACGGGCCAGGGATAGCGCTCCCACACCATCGCCTGGGTGAAGCGCTCGGTGCGAGTCACGCCCTGATGCGTCGTCTTTATCGCGGCAGCCAGTGGCGCTGGTACCTGGGTTTCGCCCAGGTTGATATCGACGAAACGCAGCATGTCGTCGATGTTGGACTTCAGGCCATAAGCCTCGGCATCCAGCACGCCAGGGCTGACGCGAATGGCCTTGTTGTCCTGCCGCGCATAGCCATAGGCGTAATTCGGCATCTGCGCCGCAGGCACCTGAACATGGGTATGGTTCAGCGCCAGCGGAGCGAGCACCTGATCGTGCAACGCCTTGGCATAGGACTCGCCGAACGCCTGGGCGGACACCCGCCCCAGCAGGCCGATGCTGACATTGGAATAGGAGCGCTCGTGACCGGCGCCCGTGGTCGGTTTCCATTGCCGCAGCCAGTTCAGCAGGCCGTTGTCATCCTTGACCTGATCCGGCACCTGCAACGGCATACCGCTGCTCTGGTGGGTGGCCAGATCCATCAGGCTCAGCTCACCTGCGGGGCTTCCCTGCAGCGACGGCATGCGGGCAGCGAGCCGGTCATCGAGCGACAGCAGCGAGCGCTGCCGAGCCAGCGCCGCCAGGGTGACGTTGAAGGTCTTGCTCAACGAGCCCAGCTCGAACAGTGTCTCGCGGGAAACCGCCCTGGCCGCCTCACGGTTCGCCAGGCCTTTGGTGAACACGTAGTGCTTGCCTTGCCAGGTCACGCCAACCGCGAGGCCAGGTATGTCGTACTCGGCCATCAGTGGCGCGAAGAGCGTGTCGGCCTCGGCCTGAAATTGCTGCTCGGTCAGGGCCGCGGCCGGCAGTGTCACGACGAGGCCGGCGGCGAGCAGGCCCAGAGCGATAGTGCGGTGAGTCATCGGGTAAGTTCTCTGTCCTGTTTATGGCGGCAACGGACCTGTCGCCGCCAAGGAGATGGGTCAAGATTCGAGTGGCGGCCAAGCATATCGTTCGAGGCGACCAGCAGACACTGCAGGAAAAGCTTTTGCAGGCACTCGACAAAGCCTGCGCCTGCCCTTATTGTCCGGCCAGGCCACCCCATGTGGCCAACGTCGCTCGGACGGTTCCGGGCGCTTACGTCTCTCGAGGAAAGCATGGCTGACCAGGCTTCGCGCCGCTTTGCGCGCATCGATCGTCTCCCCCCTTACGTTTTCAACATCACCGCTGAATTGAAGATGGCCGCCCGCCGCCGTGGCGAGGACATCATCGACCTGAGCATGGGCAACCCCGACGGCGCCACACCGCCGCATATCGTGGAGAAGCTGGTGCAGGTCGCCCAGCGTGAAGACACCCATGGCTATTCCACCTCCCGAGGCATCCCGCGCCTGCGCCGGGCCATTTCGCACTGGTACAAGGATCGCTACGAGGTCGACATCGACCCCGAAAGCGAAGCCATCGTCACCATCGGCTCCAAGGAAGGCCTGGCGCACCTGATGCTGGCCACCCTGGATCACGGCGACACGGTGCTGGTACCCAACCCCAGCTACCCGATCCACATCTACGGTGCAGTGATCGCCGGCGCCCAGGTGCGTTCGGTGCCGCTGGTGCCGGGCGTGGATTTCTTCATCGAGCTGGAACGGGCGATCCGCGAGAGCATCCCCAAGCCGAAGATGATGATTCTCGGCTTTCCGTCCAACCCGACCGCGCAGTGCGTGGAGCTCGACTTCTTCGAGCGCGTGGTGGCCTTGGCCAAGCAGTACAACGTGCTGGTGATCCACGACCTGGCCTACGCCGACATCGTCTACGACGGCTGGAAAGCCCCGTCGATCATGCAGGTACCGGGCGCCAAGGACATCGCCGTGGAGTTCTTCACCCTGTCCAAGAGCTACAACATGGCCGGCTGGCGGATCGGCTTCATGGTCGGCAACCCTGAGCTGGTCGGCGCCCTGGCGCGGATCAAGAGCTACCACGACTACGGCACCTTCACGCCGCTGCAGGTCGCGGCCATCGCTGCCCTGGAGGGCGACCAGCAGTGCGTGCGCGACATCGCCGAGCAATACCGCCAGCGCCGCAACGTGCTGGTCAAGGGCCTGCACGAGCTGGGCTGGATGGTCGAGAACCCCAAGGCCTCGATGTACGTGTGGGCGAAGATTCCCGACGCCTACGCTCATCTCGGCTCCCTGGAATTCGCCAAGAAGCTGCTGGCCGAGGCCAGGGTCTGCGTGTCGCCGGGCATCGGCTTTGGCGACTATGGCGACGATCACGTGCGCTTCGCGCTGATCGAGAACCAGGATCGCATTCGTCAGGCGGTGCGCGGCATCAAGGCGATGTTCCGTGCCGACGGGCTGATCGACGCGCCTGCAGTGAAAACCCCGCGCAAGGCCAGCGAAGCGGGCTGACCGCCACGGCGCGGCACCGCAAGGGTGCCGCGCCGCGTTATGATCGGCGCTCACCCCGCAGACGAGCGCGCCATGCAGGACCTCGGCAACTACCCCCACATTCGCCAGTCGGCCATCCGTTCGCTGTTCGAGATCTTCGAGCAATCCAGCGAAGGCACCATCATCGTCGACCGCGACGCCCATATCGTCTGGATGAACGAGCGCTACGCCCAGCGCTTCGGCCTGCAAAGCGCCAGCGAAGCCATCGGCCGCCCGTGCGAAAGCGTGATCCCCGGCAGCCTGTTGCGCGATGTGGTGAACAGCGGCAGGCCGATCCTGCTGGACATGATGGACACGCCCCGCGAACCGCTGGTGGTCATGCGCCTGCCCATCCATGACGACGCCGGCCAGGTGATCGGCGCCATCGGCTTCGCCCTGTTCGACGAACTGCAATCGCTGTCACCCCTGCTGGCCCGCTATCAACGCATGCAGCAGGAACTGGCCTCGACCCGCTCGCAGCTCAAGTCGCGCCAGGCCAAATACAGCTTCGCGCAGTTCATCGGTACCAGCGCCCGCAGCCTGGAGGTCAAGCGCCTGGCACGGCGCAGCGCGACCAGCGACTCGGCGGTATTGCTGCTGGGCGAGACCGGCACTGGCAAGGAACTGCTGGCCCACGCCATTCACAATGCCTCGCCACGGGCCAGCAAGCCGTTCGTCAGCCTGAACACCGCGGCGATCCCGGAAACCCTGCTGGAAGCCGAGTTCTTCGGCACCGCGCCGGGCGCCTTCACCGGCGCCGACCGCAAGGGCCGCGCCGGCAAGTTGCAGATCGCCCACGGCGGCACGCTGTTTCTCGACGAGATCGGCGACATGCCCCTGCCCTTGCAGAGCAAACTCTTGCGGGTGCTGCAGGAAAAGGAGTTCGAGCCGGTGGGCTCCAATGAGGTGCTGCGCAGCGATGTTCGGCTGATCGCTGCCACGTCAATCGATCTGGAAGCGGCGGTGCGCAAGGGCATCTTTCGCGCCGACCTGTACTACCGGCTCAACGTGCTGACCCTCGACGTGCCGCCGTTGCGCGAGCGCCTGGAGGACTTGCCGGCGCTGTGCGAGGCGATCTTCGATGCGCTGCAGGGCCGCCACGAGCTTCACCCCGAAGCCATGGCCCTGCTCGGTCGCCACGCCTGGCCGGGCAACGTGCGTGAGCTGCACAACGTACTGGAGCGGGCCTGCGTGCTCAGCGACGACACCATGCTCGACGCCGCGGCTATCGCCACCGCGATCGGCACCCTGCATCCGTTGCCAGAAAACCAGGACATCGTTGCGCAAACCGATGAAGTCGAAGACTTCCATCAGGCCCGCGCCAATTTCGAACGGGAGTTGATCCGCAGGGCGCTGGCTGTCACCGCGGGCGATGTGCCGCAAGCTGCGCAGCGCCTGGGCTTGGGGCGCTCCACCCTGTACCGGAAAATGCTTGAGCTGGGTCTTTCGTCCTGATTTCGGGACTCGTCCCATTTCAGGGATTGACGTGAATACCACGCTGGCCGGGGTCAACTCACTGTTTCCGTCCTGAAGTTGGGACAAGGGAAGCCGTGTACTAGCACCAGGTTAATAAAACCTTTTAAATTCAGTAATTTAAAAACTGGCACAGAACTCGCTATAGCCAGACTGCGGGCTTACCCGCCGCCGACAACAAAAACAAAAGCGCCCACAGCGCCTGAGCGAGTTACTCGAAGGCTAACGGCAGCCTGTCGATTCGCCGCGTTGCAGGGTCAGGAGATCGTCGATGAGTGTCATCATCGCCCTCGCTGCACTGGCTTTACTGATGCTGGCTGCCTACCGCGGCTACAGCGTCATTCTGTTCGCCCCCATCGCTGCGCTCGGCGCGGTACTGCTCACCGATCCCAGCGCCGTGGCACCCGCGTTCACCGGGGTGTTCATGGAGAAGATGGTCGGTTTCATCAAGCTTTACTTCCCGGTATTCCTGCTCGGCGCCGTGTTCGGCAAGCTGATCGAGCTGTCCGGCTTCTCACGCTCGATCGTCGCCGCCGCCATTCGCCTGCTGGGTACCGGCCAGGCGATGCTGGTGATCGTGCTGGTGTGCGCCCTGCTCACCTACGGCGGCGTATCACTGTTCGTGGTGGTGTTCGCGGTCTATCCGTTCGCCGCCGAGATGTTTCGCCAGAGCAACATTCCCAAGCGGCTGATTCCGGCGACCATCGCCCTCGGCGCGTTCAGCTTCACCATGGACGCCCTGCCCGGCACCCCGCAGATCCAGAACATCATCCCCACCACCTTCTTCAACACCACCGCCTGGGCCGCACCCTGGCTGGGCCTGATTGGCAGCCTGTTCGTGCTCGGCGTCGGCATGCTCTACCTGCGCCGCCAGCTGGGCAAGGCCTTGCGGGCTGGCGAGGGCTACGGCACCGAGCTGCGCAACGAGCCGGAAACCCCGGACGACATCAAGCTGCCCAGCCCATGGTTGGCCATCGCGCCGCTGATTCTGGTGGGCGTGGCCAACCTGCTGTTCACCCACTGGATTCCCGAGTTCTACGGCAAGACCCACAGCCTGCAATTGGCCGGCATGGCCGCGCCGCTGCAGACCGACGTCAGCAAGCTCACCGCCATCTGGGCCGTACAGGCCGCGCTGCTGCTGGGCATCCTGATGGTGCTGGTCAGCGCCTTCGGGGTGATCCGCGACAAGCTCGCCGAAGGCACCAAGAGCGCTGTCGGCGGCTCACTGCTGGCAGCGATGAACACCGCGTCGGAATACGGCTTCGGTGCGGTGATCGCCTCGCTGCCAGGCTTCCTGATCCTCGCCGATGCGCTCAAGGGCATCCCCGATCCGCTGGTCAACGAGGCGGTCACGGTCACCTTGCTGGCCGGCATCACCGGCTCGGCCTCGGGCGGCATGAGCATCGCCCTGGCGGCCATGTCCGACACCTTCATCGCCGCGGCCAACGCCGCCAACATTCCGCTGGAAGTCATGCACCGAGTCGCCTCCATGGCCAGCGGCGGCATGGATACCCTGCCCCACAACGGCGCGGTGATCACCCTGCTGGCGGTCACCGGGCTGACCCACCGCGAAGCCTACAAGGACATCTTCGGGATCACGATCATCAAGACCCTCGCGGTGTTTTTCGTGATCGGCGTCTTCTACACCACCGGCATCGTTTAGTCTGGTTGCGATCAGCTGCGCGTCGGCCCTGCAGGGCTCTAGCTCGCAAGATCGTTACGAGGCTCCTAACCCAACAGCGAAGCAATGCTTACTGCTAGTAAGGAGTTGTTATGAACCTCAAAGGCAAGACCGCACTGGTCACCGGCTCCACCAGCGGCATCGGCCTGGGTATCGCCCAGGTGCTGGCCGAAGCCGGCGCCGATCTGTTGCTCAATGGTTTCGGTGACGCTCAGGTGGCCATCGACAGCGTGGCCGCATCTGGCGGCAAGGTGCTTCACCACCCCGCGGACATGAGCGACCCAGAGCAGATCGAGGCAATGATCGCCTACGCCGAGCGCGAGTTCGGCACCATCGACATTCTGGTCAACAACGCCGGCATCCAGCATGTCTCGCCGGTGGAGGATTTTGCCCCGGAACGCTGGGACGCGATCATCGCCATCAACCTGTCCTCGGCCTTCCACACCACCCGCCTGGCGCTGCCCGGCATGCGCCAGCGCAATTGGGGGCGCATCATCAATATCGCCTCGGCCCACGGCCTGACCGCCTCCGCCGGCAAGAGCGCTTACGTGGCGGCCAAGCATGGGCTGGTCGGCCTGAGCAAATCGGTTGCGCTGGAAACCGCCACCACCGGCATCACCTGCAACGCCATCTGCCCCGGCTGGGTGCTGACCCCGCTGGTGCAGGCGCAGATCGACGCGCGCGCCGCCGAAAGCGGTGACAGCGAGGGTGAACGGCGCAATCTGCTGGCCGAGAAACAGCCCTCGCTGGAGTTCGTCACACCCCGGCAGCTCGGCGAGCTGGCGCTGTTCCTGTGCAGCGACGCGGCTGCTCAAGTGCGCGGCGCAGCCTGGAACATGGATGGCGGTTGGCTGGCGCAGTGACGCGCTAGACTGCAGCTCAAAACGACAAGAACCAAGAGGTAACCCCATGCAGCAACCGCTTTGGACGCCCACGGCAGCACGCATCGGCACCACCCGGATGGACGCCTTCCGGCGCTTCGTCAACAGCCGCCATGGCCTGGAACTAGCCGATTACCCGGCGCTGCACGCCTGGAGCGTGAGCGAGCGCGAGGCGTTCTGGCAGGCCATAGTCGAGGTCTTCGACGTGCGCTTCGACCAAGCGCCGCGGGCGGTGCTCGAAGAAGGCCCGGCGATGCCCAGCGCCCACTGGTTTCCGGGCGCTACGCTGAACTTCGCCGAACACCTGCTGCGCCGCCGTGACGACCACCCGGCCATCATCGCCATCGGCGAAGACGGCAGCCGCGAGCAACTCAGTTACGCACAACTGGCCACCCATGTCGCCGGCTTGCAGCGCAGCCTGCGCGCGGCTGGCGTGGGCATTGGCGATCGGGTCGCGGCCTTTATGCCCAACACTTGGCAAACGTTGGTCGGCATGCTCGCCACCGCGAGCCTGGGCGCCACCTGGTCGAGCTGCTCGCCGGACTTCGGCACTCAGGGCGTGATCGACCGTTTCGGGCAGATCGAACCCAAGGTGCTGATCGCCTGCGCCGGCTACCGCTACGCCGGCAAGAACCTCGACCTGACCGGCAAGCTCAACGAGATTCTCACCCACCTGCCGACCCTGCAGCAGTTGGTGGTGGTGCCCTACGCCAATACCAGTTGCCAGGCCGAAGACTTCAAGACCCAGGCGCAGGTCGCCTGCTGGGAGGATTTCTACCAGGCCCAGGGCGAGCCGACCTTCACCTCGGTGCCGTTCGCGCACCCGCTATATATCCTCTACTCCAGCGGCACCACCGGCGTGCCCAAGTGCATCGTCCATGGCGCTGGCGGCACGCTGCTGCAGCACGTCAAGGAGCTCGGCCTGCACAGCGACGTGACGGCCGAGGACACCCTGTTCTACTACACCACCTGCGGCTGGATGATGTGGAACTGGCTGGTTTCCGGCCTGGCTCTGGGCGCCACTCTGGTGCTGTACGACGGCTCGCCGTTCCATCCCGAGCCCACGCGGCTGATCGACCTGATCGACGCCGAACACATCAGCGTGTTCGGCACCAGCGCCAAGTTCATCGCCGCCCTGGAAAAGGCCGGTGCCAAGCCGCGAGAAACCCACGAACTGAGTCGCCTCAAGGCGATTCTCTCCACCGGTTCGCCCCTGGCCCACGAAAGCTTCGATTACGTGTACCGCGACATCAAGGCCGATGTCTGCTTGTCGTCCATTTCCGGCGGCACTGACATCGTCTCCTGCTTCGCCCTCGGCAACCCGGTATCGCCGGTGTACCGCGGCGAGATTCAGTGCAAGGGCCTGGGCATGGACGTGCAGGTGTGGGACGACGCCGGCAAGGCGGTGGTCGGCGAAAAAGGCGAGCTGGTCTGCGCCAGGCACTTCACCTCCATGCCGGTCGGCTTCTGGAACGACGCCGACGGCGAGAAGTTTCGCAGCGCCTACTTCGAGACCTTTCCCGGCGTCTGGGCCCACGGTGACTACGCCGAACAAACGCCCCACGGCGGGCTGATCATTCATGGCCGCTCCGACGCCGTGCTCAACCCAGGCGGCGTGCGCATCGGCACCGCCGAGATCTACCGCCAGGTGGAAAAGGTCGAGCAGGTCCTCGAATCCATCGCCATCGGCCAGGAGTGGGACGGCGACGTACGCGTCGTGCTGTTCGTGCGCCTGCGCGACGGCGTGACACTCGACGAAGCGCTGCAGAAACGGATCTGCCAGGTGATCCGCGCCAACACCACGCCGCGTCACGTGCCGGCACGCATCGTTGCGGTGGCCGACATTCCACGCACCATCAGCGGCAAGATCGTCGAACTGGCGGTGCGCAACGTGGTGCACGGCAAGCCGGTGAAGAATACCGATGCCCTGGCCAATCCCCAGGCGCTGGAGCTGTATCGCGACCTGCCGGCGCTGCAAAGCTAACGACCGCCCCCCGGCGCATGCCGGGGGATCACCTTGTCGGTGGCTGAAACATGAAGCGCTTCCCTGCCACCCTGCCAACGGTTCACAGATATCCTGCGCGACAGCTCCTATACTCGCGACATCCCCTCAAGGAATGCTCGCGTTGCGCCTTCTTGCATGCCTTCTGTCATTGCTGCTGCCCTACTCGCTAGCTGCCGAGCCACGCGCTATCCAGTTGTACATGCCGGATGCCGCGCCATTGGCACTGCACGGTGACGACGGCAATGGCATCACCGGTGACATCGCCATCATGGCGTTGCAACGAGCGGGCTATCGCGCCGTGGTTGAGAATGCCCCCTGGCCGCGCGCCCAGAAGCGTACCCAGGAGGCGCGTGACGTGATGATCGTGCCACTCTCGCGCACCCTGGAACGTGAAGAGCACTTTACCTGGGTCGCCAATATCCAACCGCTCTATCGCGCCTTCTTCACCCTCGGCAATCCGGTTTCCAGCCTGGAAGAAGCGCGCCAGCGTTATCGCCTGGTGGCTGTCGGTCTGGGCTCGGCGCAGGAAGAAATTCTCAGACGCGCCGGCTTCACCAGCGACCAGCTCTATCCCTTGAAACTGGGCGACCGGCCGATGCAGCTGGTCAGGCGCGGACGCGTGGATGCCTGGTTCACCACCGAACTGGAAGGCCGCCACCAGTGGGACAGCGGCCCGGCGCTGGCGATGAGTGCGCTGCTGGCGCCGCTGGACATGTACATCGCCTGCTCGCTGCAATGCGACCCGCACCTGGTCCAATCGGTCCACGACGCCCTCGAAGGCATGCGCGCCGACGGCAGCCTGCAGCGCATCATCGAACGCTACGTGCCGGACCGCTAAGGACCACCTTTAAGAATCTGCTGATAGTCTTTCAGCCCAGGTTCGCTGATTTTGGCAGGTAAGTGGCGAAAATGGACGGCCGACAGCCACTTGTGGGAACGGGCGGGGACGCCTAGTCCATGCCCGTGATTTCGCGGGCATGGACTAGGCGTCCCCGCCCGTTCCCACAGGTACTGCATCGATGTCCGCTGCTGCCTTGTTGTTGCCGCTTCAGGCGCACAAGGATCGTGACAGATTCTAAGTCGGTTGCCGCATTCAGGCTTTGCTGCTGGAATGCAGCACCGTCTCACAGGAGCCCCTCATGCCCAGTTATCAGGACCTTATCGCCATCGGCGAGCGTTTCGAGGCCTTCGCCAGCCGCGGGCTGCCTGCCGAAATCGAGACAGTACGAACCGCTCAGGCCCTGCTCCTCCGGGCCGACGCCCTGAGCGCCGACATGCATCGACGGTTGGCCGCGATACAGGGCCGTTACTACCTGTTGGCTGCCGGGGAAATGTGGTGCCCGGACTGCCAGCTGAATCTGGCAGCGATGGATCACCTGCAGCGTCTGCAGCCCAAGGTGAGCCTGGCCATCATCTCCAAGGCCCGCGCCGAGCACGCGTTGAAAACGCCGTTGAATCTTGAGCGCATCTCGATTCCGCTGGTGCTGGTACTCGACGACAAGCTCGAGTCGATCGGCCGTTTCGTCGAGCAGCCGCAAGCAGTAGTTGAAGGCGGCGAAGCGGTGAAAGCTGACTACCGCGCCGGCCGTTATCTACAAAGTACCCTGACAGAGCTGCTGACCATCATCGAAGCCCACGAGAGCCCGAACACGACTGAGCACTGAGCACTGAGCTGAGGAGCCGCATGCAGCGCCGCAGTGCACCTTCGGCTCAGATGCCGTGGCGGCCCGGGTCCTCGGGTGGCGTGTCGTCCTCGATGTCTTCCAGCTTCAGCTCCAGCCCCCAATCCGCCGGCTCGGCAGATTTGGCCGGGCGCGCCTCAACCTTGGGAGCAGCAGGCTCCGCGACGGCGGTGTTCTCGCGATACAGCTTGAGCTTGAGGCACACGTTGTTGGCCGAGTCGGCATTCTTCACCGCCTCTTCCTCGTCGATGGCGCCTTCGTTGACCAGGTCGATCAGCGCCTGGTCGAAGGTCTGCATGCCAAGGTTTTTCGACTTTTCCATGATCTCCTTGATCTCGGAAAACTCGTTGCGCTTGATCAGGTCACGGATGGTCGGCGTGCCCAGCAGCACCTCGACTGCGGCGCGGCGCTTGCCATCGACCGTCTTGACCAGGCGCTGGGAAACGAACGCCTTGAGGTTGTTGCCCAGGTCGTTGAGCAGTTGCGGGCGGCGGTCTTCGGGGAAGAAGTTGATGATGCGGTCCAGCGCCTGGTTGGCGTTGTTGGCGTGCAGGTGGAAATCGCCAGATGCCCGGTGTCGGCGAAGGCCAGAGCGTGTTCCATGGTTTCCGGTCGCGGATCTCGCCGATCAGAATCACGTCTGGTGCCTGGCGCAGGGTGTTCTTCAGTGCGGCGTGGAAGCTGCGGGTGTCCACGCCGACCTCGCGCTGGTTGATGATCGATTTTTTGTGCCGGTGCACGTATTCCACCGGATCCTCGATGGTGATGATGTGGCCGCCGCTGTTGCGATTGCGGTAGTCGATCAGTGCAGCCAGCGACGTCAACTTGCCCGAGCCGGTACCGCCGACGAACAGCACCAGGCCGCGTTTCTCCATCAGCGTCTTGAGCAGCACTTCGGGCAGTTTCAGGTCCTCGAAGCGGGGAATGTCGAGCTTGATGTTGCGCGCGACGATGGACACCTCGTTGCGCTGCTTGAAGATATTGATGCGAACACGACCGACGCCATTGAGCGAGATCGCCAGGTTCATTTCCAGCTCGCGCTCGAATTCCTCGCGCTGGGCGCTATCCATCACCGCATCAGCGATTTCCGCCACCGCCCCGGCCTTCAACGGTTCGCTACTCAGCGCCTTGAGTACGCCGTTGAACTTGGCGCAGGGCGGCGCACCCGTCGACAGGTACAGGTCAGAGCCGTCCTGGCTGGAGAGGATTTTCAGCATTGCGTGCAGATCCATGAGCAGCGTTCCCGTCGACTGAAGCTATTACGTTAGCCAAGATTCATTAAAGACAACGGCCCATACAGGCCACGTAAATGGCGCCATTTAGCTGGCGCCGCGAATACTGGCACAATACGCGCCCAATAATTGAGGAACCCGTCATGGCAAAGGCAATGGCCCGCCACATCCTGGTCAAGACCGAAGCGGAAGCCGCTGCTCTGAAGAAGCGCATCGCAGGCGGCGAGGCGTTCGATGTACTGGCGCGCAAGCACTCGACCTGCCCATCCGGCAAGAAAGGCGGCGACCTGGGCGAAGTCCGGCCCGGGCAGATGGTGCGCGTGATCGATCAGGTGATCTTCAAGAAACCGCTGCGCGAAGTGCATGGGCCGATCAAGAGCCAGTTCGGCTATCACCTGGTGCAGGTGTTCTTTCGCGATTGATCGCGTTCTATGCATAGGCACAATCGGTCTGCTACAGGCGGGCGCCAGGGGCTGCGCCGCCCGCTTCAAGCTGGCAGGATGAACGCCAACGCTGCGAAAGGAGAAGAAGGATGACGTTTGGACCCCTGGTAACCACCGACTGGCTGGCCAATGAAGGCAATGCTGCGGACGTGCTGCTGTTCGACGCCAGCACCTACCTGCCCAACGAAGCGAAGAATGGCCGCGCCGAGTACTTGAAGGCGCATATTCCCGGCGCCCGCTTCTTCGATATCGACGCCTTCTCTGACCCCGATACCCCGCTGCCCCACACCGTACCGTCCCAGGGCCGCTTCGCGCGACTGATCGGCGCCGAAGGCGTGGGCAACGATACCCGCGTGGTGGTCTACGACCAGAAGGGGCTGTTTTCCGCCGCCCGCGCCTGGTGGCTGTTTCGTTACTTCGGCCACCAGAAGGTCGCGGTGCTCGATGGCGGTTTGCCCAAATGGCTGACCGAGCAGCGCGCCACCGAAAGCGGCGAACCGACAGCCGCCAGCGAGCGCAGTTTTCAGGTCAATGTGCACGCCCGCAAGGTGCGCGGCCTCGGTGACGTGCTGGAGGCAATCGAGCGTGACGATACGCTGATTCTCGACGCCCGCGCCGCCAATCGCTTCGACGGCAGCACCGCCGAAGCGCGTCCGGGTGTGGCCAGCGGACACATCCCAGGCAGCCACAACCTGCCCTACAGCCGCCTGCTGCGCAGCGATCAAACCCTGCAACCGCCCCAGGCCCTGCAGGCGCTGTTTGCCGAGGCGGGTGTAGATAGCAAGAAGACGGTGATCACCAGTTGCGGCAGCGGCGTAACCGCAGCGGTACTGCTGCTGGGCCTGGAAGTCGCCGGGCTGCCGGAAGGCGCCTTGTACGATGGCTCCTGGACCGAATGGGGCAGCCGCACCGATACGCCGAAGGCCACTGGCGTGGTGTGATGCCCAAGCGCCCGCCTGCAACGGCGGGCGCTTGGAGCCTGCTCAGGGTCTGCATGCCGGGTTTTATTTCCTTTGGCTGCAACACGGCCATAAGCACCTGCTCATGATCTTTCTGGGCATGCACACGAGCTATTAGAGATTGTTGTTTTACCGGTGGGAACGGGCCATGCCCGTGATTTTTCGCGGGCATGGCCCGCTCCCCACAGATACTGCGCTGCTATAGCGCATGGGATTGGTACAGCTCCGTCAACGCCTCGCCGCGCAACTGTCCCAGCTGCGGCGAACGTCGATCACGGGGACGCGGCAACTGCACCGCCAGCTCACGCTGCAAACGGCTGGGCGCACCGCCGAGAATCAGCACGCGATCGCTCAGGTAGAACGCCTCGTCCAGGTCATGGGTGACCAGCAGCACGGCAATCCCGTAGCGGGCAGCCAGTTCGGCCACCAGGTCCTGCAATTTCATCCGCGTGAAGGCATCCACCGCGCTGAACGGCTCATCGAGCAGCAGCACCTGGGGTTTGCCGTACAGCGCCCGGGCAATCGCCACGCGCTGCGCCTGGCCGCCGGACAACTGCTTGGGCAAGGCGTCACCGCGCCCCTGCAGGCCGACGTCACGCAGTAGCTGTTGTACCCATTTGTCCTCGGCGATCCAGCCATCGGCAAAGCCGACGTTCTGGGCCACGCTCAACCAGGGCATCAGCCGCGGCTCCTGGAACACCACACCGATGCCATTGCCGCGCCCGCGCGGCAGGTGTGCGCCGAGTTGCAAATCGCCCTGGTATTCACGATCCAGCCCCGCGGCGATGCGCAGCAAGGTGCTCTTGCCGCAGCCACTGGGGCCGAGCAGGCTGACCACTTCGCCGGGAGCGAGGCTCAGGCTGACGTCTTCGAGCACCCGCACATCGGCGAAAGCCTTATGAATATTCTGTAATTGCAAAAGCGTATTCATGCTCCACCCTCCCCACCCTGATAGCTGTCACGCCAGCGCAGGGCCCGGTTTTCCCAGGCTTTGAGCAGGCTGTCGCTGAGTTTGCCGAGCAGCGCCAGCAGCAGAATGGCGGCGATCACCAGATCCGGGCGCGAGGTTTCCCGACCATCGCTGAGCAGATAACCGAGGCCACGAGTAGCGGCGATCAGTTCGGCGGCGACCAGGAACATCCAGCTCAGGCTCAGCGCGCCACGCAGACCGGTGAACAGGCTTGGCAGCGCAGCCGGCAAGAGAATTCGGCGCACCAGGGTCAGTGGCGGCAGGCCGTAGAGCTGTCCCACTTCCACCAACTTGCGATCGATGTTGCGGATACCGGCCAGCAGCGCCAGGTACACCGGAAAGAATGCGCCCAGGGCGATCAGTACGATCTTCGGCGTTTCGTCGATGCCCAGCCAGAGCAGCAACAACGGCACCCAGGCCAGGCTGGGAATCGCCCGCAGCGCCTGGAAGGTCGGCTCCAGATACGCCTCGGCGCGCCGGCTCAGCCCGACCCAGGTGCCGATGACGATGGCCAGCGCGGCGCCGATCACGAAGCCGGCCCCGACCCGCAACAGGCTGGCACTGAGATGACGCCACAACTCGCCGCTTTGCGCCAAGAGGTAGAGGGTTTGGGCCACTTGACTGGGCGCCGGCATCTGGTGGCTCGGCAGCACGCCGGTGCGCACCAGGGTTTCCAGCAGCGCCAGCAACAGCAGCGGCACCACCCAGCCACGCAGGTCGTTCAGCCTGGGCCGAGAGGTGGGCAGGCCGCGGCTGATGACGAGCCCTAGCGCCCTCATCATCAGTTACCTGCCTTGGCCACGGAGCGAGCGATCACTTTGGCCGCCAGTTGCGGCGTGATCAGTTGATCGACCACCCCGGCGACGTCGGTACCCGGGCGCACCAGCCCCTCTTCGAGCAGGATCGGCGCCGCCGCCTTCAGTGCGTTGATGTGTTCGGCGCCTGGCTGCGAGTTGCTGAAGTCGGTACGCGACAGCTGCAGCTTGGCGACTTCCAGCGGCAGCTTGGCTTCCTCGGCGAGCAACTGGGCCAAGGCATCCGGGTTGGCAATGGCCCACTGGCGGGCCTGCTCATAGGCGGCGATGACCTGCTCGATCAACGCTGGCTGCTGCTTGGCGAAGGTTTCGGTCACGCTGAGCACGCTGTAACTGTTGAAATCGCGATTGCGATACAGCAGGCGCGAACCGGCCTGCAACTCGCTCGACGCCATCAGCGGGTCAAGCCCGGCCCAGGCCTGCACGTCGCCACGCTCCAGGGCCACGCGGCCATCGGGGTGCTGCAGGTGGACGATCTCCACGTCGTTCTTGTTCAGCCCGGCTTTCTGCAGGCTCTGCAGCAGGAATAGGAAGGGATCGGTGCCCTTGGTGGCCGCCACCTTCTTGCCCTTGAGGTCAGCCACGGTCTGGATCGGCGAATCCTTGGGTACCACCAGCGCCGTCCATTCCGGGCGGCTGGCCACGTAGACGGTCTTGATCGGCGCGCCATTGGCACGGCTCAGCACCGCGGCCAGGCCGGCGGTCGAGGCGAAATCGGTGCTACCGCCATTGAGGTATTCCAGCGAGCGGTTGCTGCCCTGGCTGAAGACCCATTTGACGCTGATGCCCTGGGGCTCGAGCGCTTTTTCCAGCAAGCCTTGCTGCTTGAGCACCAGGCTGGTGGGCGCGTAATAGGCGTAGTCCAGGCGTACTTCCCTGGGCGGCGCGGCGTAGGCGGCGATGGGCAGCCAGGCAGCGAACAGGGCGGCGAGCCCGACACGCAAAGCGGTTTTTTTCATGATCTTGTCCTTGTGAACGATGCTGGCGGACCAATACCGCCCGCCAGCTCATGGCGATTACGGGCGGCTTACAGCAGCGTCAGGGTGTAGCTTAGAATCAGACGATTCTCGTCGGCATCGGTGGCGACGTTGCCGCGCTGGGTCGCATTACGCCAGGACACGCCCAGGCCCTTGAGTGGCCCGTCGAGCAGGGTGTAATCCAGGCGCAGGTCACGCTCCCACTCTTTGAGGTCACCGCTGACGGAATCGACGTTGTCACCCTTGAGATAGGCGACGCTGGCCTTCAGGCCCGGCACGCCCAGCTTGGCGAAGTCGTAGGCGTATTCGGCCACCCAGGTGCGCTCTCCGGCACTGGCGAACTTGCCGATCTGCCGATCGGTGATCAGGTAGGACGACGAGCCGCCACCCTGGTTGAGGAACGGGAAGGCGCTGTCACCTTCGACCTGCTGGTAACCCAGGCCGGCGGAATGGCCGCCCAGGGTGTAGGTGAACAAGGCGCTCCAGGTCTGATTGTCCACCTCGCCGGCGGTCACGCCGTTGCCGTAGTAGCCGGTGCTGGTGTAACCCTGGGCGCGCCCCGCTGCGCTGCCGTTCTTGCCATCGGAATTGCTGTCGAAGTAACGCAGGTCGCTCTTCAGCGAACCCGGCCCGATGGCCCAGTTGTGTACCAGGCCGAGGAAGTGCTGTTTGTAGAAATCCTCCAGATTGCCGTAGTAGTACTGCAGCGTCAGGTCCTTGGTGGCTTTCCAGTCGCCGCCGGCGAAATAGAACTTGTTGGTGTCGGCCTCGCCTGAGGCGCCAGCGATACGCAGGCCGATGTCGTCGGTGGAGCTGCGGGTCTTGGTGCTTTCCAATTGGCCGGCGGTCAGGGTCAGGCCGTCGATCTCGCTGGAGGTCACCTGCCCGCCTTCGAAGGTCTGCGGCAGCAGACGACCATCGTTGAAGGTCACCACCGGCAGCTTGGGCTGCAGCGTGCCGATACGCGCCTCGGTCTTGGACAGCCGCAGTTTGGCGGTCACGCCGGCCTTGCTGTAGTCGTCCACCGCGCTGCCGTCGCTATCGAGCGGGAACAGCTGGCCTGGAGTGCGATCACGGCCGGCCTTGCCAGCCCGGCCACCGGAATCGAGTTTCACGCCGAGCAGGCCGATGGCATCAACGCCAAAGCCGACGGTGCCCTGGGTGAACCCGGAGGCGTAGTTGAAAATGAAACCCTGCCCCCACTCCTGCGCCTCGCCATTGTTGTTGGCGGTGTTCTTGGTGTTGAGGTCGTAGTAGAAATTGCGCAGGCCGATGCTGGCCTTGCTGTCTTCGATGAAGCCAGCGGCGCTCGCTTCGGTGGCCAGAGCGGCCAGGGCGACGGCCAATGCCAGGGTGGACTTGTTCATGCTCGATGCTCCAGTGCAAGGGTGTGCTGTTATGAGCGGGCACGGCACAGGGGCTCGACATCACCGACACGAAGACGTTGGCAGAGAGCCCCTGGTTCGGGCCCGATGCGGTGGTCCGCTGTCGGCTGGTGGCTAATTTACGAGAGCTTTGGTAATCCCTAAAAAGAATTATTTTTCACTTTGTAGTAACTATTTTGCATATCAAGCCAGCGAGTTCATCGACCTAAGCTAATATCTAGAAATTATTTATTAATCACTTTTTATATCGATTAGCTTCTCGACACCGGACCACCGGACTTCTATCGCTCATTCATGAAGTACGTGTGATCGTCCCCTGCATGGCCGCCACGCGTTTTTGTCGAGGTCCTGCCATGTCATTGCCGCACACCCTGCACCGCCCCATCACTGCCTTGTTACTGGTTCTCGGCCTGGCTGCTGCGCCGCTTGCCAATGCGGCTGAACAACTGCGCATCGGCTATCAGAAATCATCGACCCTGATCAGTCTGCTGAAGAGCCAGGGCACCCTGGAAAAGGCGCTGGCCGATCAGGGCGTCACCATCAGCTGGCACGAGTTCCCCAGCGGTCAGCCGCTGCTCGAATCGCTCAATGTGGGCAATATCGACCTGTCCGCGGATGTCGCCGACACCGTGCCGGTGTTCGCTCAAGCAGCCGGCGCCGACCTCGCCTACTTCGCCCAGGAGGCACCCTCGCCTCACGCCCAGGCCATCGTGGTGCGCGAGGATTCACCGATCAAGAGCCTGGCCGACCTCAAGGGCAAGAAGGTCGCCGTCACCAAGGCTGCCGGCGTGCACTATCTGCTGATCGCCGCGCTCGCCAAGGCAGGCCTGAAGTTCAGCGACATCGAGCCGGCCTACCTGACACCCGCCGACGGACGCGCCGCTTTCGAGAATCGCAAGGTCGATGCCTGGGTGACCTGGGAGCCCTTTCTCAGTGGTGCCCAGCAGCAACTGCCCACACGCATCCTCGCGGATGGCGAAGGCCTGGCCGACTACCAACGCTATTACCTGACCAGCGCCAGCTTCGCCAGGAATCATCCGCAGGTGCTGCAGATCGTCTTCGCCGAACTGGTGAAGACCGGCGACTGGCTGCGCGCCAACCCGAGCCAAGGCGCCGAGGTGCTGGGCCCGCTGTGGGGCAACCTGGCTCCCGCCATCGTCGAGAAGGCCAATGCCAAACGCAGCTATCAGGTACGTCTGGTCAAGCCTGACAGCCTTGCCGAGCAACAGAAGATCGCCGATGCCTTCCTCGCGGCCGGGCTGCTACCCAAGGCTGTGGACGCCCGCCAGGTGAACATCTGGAGCCCGGCACCATGATCAGCCAGGCACTCGCTCATTCCCGCCAGCCGGAAGAACCGCTGTTCGCCGCGCATCTGTTCCCGGCGGATTTCGGCAGCCGCAGCACCACGGTCGAACACCTGGCACGGCAGTTGGCCGCCAGCGTCGTGGAGCGCGACCGTGCCGGCGGCAGCGCGCAGGCCGAACGCGATCTGCTGCGGGGCAGCGGTCTGCTGACCCTCGCCGTGCCGCAGCAGTACGGCGGCCAGGGCGTGGCCTGGCCGGAGATCTATCGCATCGTGCGCTACCTCGCCGCCGCCGACAGCTCGCTCGCCCACCTGTTCGCCTTCCAGCATTTGCAGGTGGCGACCATCCAGCTGTTCGGCAGCCCCGAGCAGCAGCGTCAATGGCTGACCCGCACCGCGCAGGACAACTGGTTCTGGGGCAACGCCACCAATGGCCGCGACGTGGGGTTGCATCTTACCCAGCGCGAGGAGCACTTCGAACTCAATGGCAGCAAGTCGTTCTGCTCCGGCGCCCTGGGCGCCGATGCCCTGGTAATTGGCGTGCAGCGCAGCAAGAAACCCGATGATCGGGTGTTCATCGTATTGCCCAGCCAGCGCGAAGGCCTGGCGGTGAATCAGGACTGGGACGGCTTCGGCCAGCGCCAGACCGACAGCGGCACCGTGCAGTTCGAGCAGGTGTTCGTGGACAGCAGCGAGTTGCTCGGCCCCGTCGGCCCCAGCCCGCGCACCACCCTGCGCTCGTGCCTGTCACAGCTGATCCTCACCCAGCTCTACTTGGGCAACGCCCAGGGCGCGCTGGACGCCGCGCTGCGCTACACCCGCGAACAGAGCCGCGCCTGGCCGGCCTCCGGCGTGGCCCAGGCCAGCGATGACCCATTCATCCAGCACCGCTACGGCGAGCTGTGGTTGCGTTATCGCGCCGCACTTCCGTTGGCCGAACAAGCCGCACAACGCTTGCAGAGCGCCTGGGAAAAATCCGCACTTACCGCCGCCGAGCGCGCTGAGGTCGCTCTGGCCATCAGCGAGGCCAAGGTGGTGGCAGTACGTGCTGCCCTGGATATCACCAGCCAGATCTTCGAGAACATGGGCGCCCGCGCCACCAGCTCGCGATACGGCTTCGATCGCTTCTGGCGCAACGTGCGGGTGCACAGCCTGCACGATCCCATCGACTACAAGGTACGCGACCTCGGTCACTGGCTGCTCAGCGGCCAGGGCCCGCAACCCTCGCTTTACAGCTGATCGTGCTCGTTACGCACGCTGTCCGCCAGCGGGCCACCGGAGCCTAGCTTTCTCGCCGTGGCGCGCCCATCCCCGCGCTCCTGCGGTACATCCACACGATGAGGTTCACATGACACGTCCGATTACCCTTGAGGACAGCGCATCCGATCAGGACGTCGCCCCACCGCTACACCCCGCCGCCATTCTGTCCAGCGACGCCGACGCGTTGGAGGCCGCACACGCCCTGGCCAACGCCGCCGAAGCCGGCGCCATCCAGCGTGACCGTGAGCGGCGCCTGCCGTGGGAGCTGGTTGAGCGTTTCACCGCCAGTGGCCTGGGCAGCATCGCCGTGCCGCGCGTCTTCGGTGGCCCTCAGCTGTCGTACGTGACCATCGCCGAGGTGTTTCGCATCATCAGCGCCGTCGACCCGGCGCTCGGGCAAATTCCGCAAAACCACTTCGGCCTGCTCGGCCTGCTGCACGCTGCTGCCAACCCAGCGCAACAGCGGCGCCTGTTCGCCAGCGTGTTGGCCGGCTGGCGCATCGGCAACGGCGGCCCGGAGCGTGGCAGCAAGCACACCCTGGATCTGCGCGCACGCCTGATCCAGCGCGACGGGCGCTGGCTGCTCAGTGGCGAGAAGTTCTACTCCACCGGCGCCCTGTTCGCCCACTGGGTCACCGCCAAGGCGCTGGATGATCAGGGCCGCCCGTGGCTGGCCTTCATCCAGCGCGGCCGGCCGGGCCTGCGTATCGTCAACGACTGGTCCGGCTTCGGCCAGCGCACCACCGCCAGCGGCACCGTGCTGCTCAATGAGGTAGAAGTCGATGAGAACGACCTCGTGCCGCTGTGGCCTTTGGCCGACAAGCCAAGCATCCAGGGCGCGTTTTCCCAGCTGATTCAGGCGGCCATCGATCTCGGGATTGCCGATGGCGCGGTGCGCGACGCCATTGCCTTCGTGCGCGAAAAATCCCGGCCATGGATCGATGCCAAGGTCGAGCGCGCCGGTGACGACCCGTACGTGATCGCCGACGTCGGTCGCCTGCACATCGAACTGCACGCCGCGCAAGCGCTGCTGCACAAGGCCGGCCGGGTGCTCGATGAAGTGGCCGCCGCGCCTATCGATGCCGACGGCGCGGCGCGGGCCTCCATCGCCGTGGCCGAAGCCAAGGCGCTGAGCACCGAGCTCAGCCTGCAGGCCAGCGAAAAGCTGCTGGAGCTAGCGGGCAGCCGCGCCACCCTGGCCGAGTTCGGCCTCGACCGCCATTGGCGTAACGCCCGCACTCACACCCTGCACGACCCGGTGCGCTGGAAGTACCACGCCATCGGCGCTTGGCACCTCAACGGCACCCGCCCCAACCGCCACTCCTGGATTTGAGCCCATGAACGCCCACACCCAACCTGGCGTGCCGCTACTGCGCGACGACGCCCAAGCCCTTGCCGTCGCCGAGCGCCTGGCCGAGCGCTTCGCCGACGGTGCCGCCGAGCGTGACCGCGATCGGCAGTTACCCCACGCCGAACTGGCGCAGTTCTCTCACTCCGGCCTGTGGGGCATCAGCGTGCCCACCGCCTTTGGCGGGCCGGGCCTGGCTAGCGTCACCATCGCCAAGGTCATCGCCCGTATCGCCCAGGCCGACGGCTCGCTCGGGCAGATTCCGCAAAACCATTTCTACGCCTTGGAAGTGCTGCGGGTAAACGGCAGCCAGGCGCAGCAGCGCCGCTTGTATGCCGAGGTGCTGGCCGGCGAGCGCTTTGGCAATGCCCTGGCCGAACTGGGCACCAAAACGGCGCTGGACCGCACCACCCGCCTGACCCGCATCGCCGATGGTTACCGCATCGACGGGCGCAAGTTCTACTGCACCGGCGCCCTATTCGCTCAACGCATCCCGACCCTAGCCATCGATGAAAACGGCATCGGCTTTCTCGCCTTCGTGCCGAGCCACGCCAGCGGCCTGCAGGTGATCGACGACTGGAGCGGTTTCGGCCAGCGCACCACCGGCAGCGGCAGCGTGGTGTTCGACGGCGTGGCGGTGGACACCGATGACGTGCTGCCATTCCAGAGTGCCTTCGAGCGCCCGACCACGGTCGGCCCCTTCGCCCAACTGCTGCACGCCGCCATCGACACCGGCATCGCCCGTGGCGCCTACGAGGACCTACTGCAGTTCGTGCGGCACAAGTCGCGGCCGTGGATCGACGCCGGCATCGAAAAGGCCAGTGAAGACCCACTGACCCAGCAGGAAATCGGCAAGCTGCGCGTGCGCCTGGCCGCAACCGAAGCGCTACTGGAGCGGGCCGGCGAATTCGTCGACCACGCCCAGGCCGCGCCAGATGCCGACAGCGTGGCCGCCGCATCGATTGCCGTAGCCGAGGCCCGAGCCATCAGCACGGAAACCTCGCTGCTGCTCGGCAGCAAGCTGCTGGAACTGGCTGGTAGTCGCGCCACCCTGGCCGAACACGGCCTCGACCGCCACTGGCGCAACGCCCGCACCCACACCCTGCACGACCCGGTGCGCTGGAAGTACCACGCCGTGGGCGACTTCTACCTCAACGATCGCCTACCGCCGCGTCGGGGGACCATCTGATGAGCAAACAGATTCTTCTCAACGCCTTCAACATGAACTGCGTCGGGCACATCCATCACGGCCTGTGGACGCACCCCGACGATCAGTCGGTTAACTTCAACCAGCTGAGCTACTGGACCGATCTGGCCCAACTGCTGGAGCGCGGGCTGTTCGACGGTCTGTTTATCGCCGACATCCTCGGCGTTTACGACGTGTACCAGAACGGCATCGACTTGCCGCTGCAGGAGGCCATCCAGCTGCCGGTCAACGACCCGCTGCTGCTGGTCTCCGCCATGGCCGGCGTCACGCAGCACCTCGGCTTTGGGGTTACTGCCAACCTCAGCTACGAGGCGCCGTACACCTTCGCCCGCAGGCTCTCCACCCTCGATCATCTGAGCAATGGCCGCATCGGCTGGAACATCGTCACCGGCTACCTGGAAAGCGCGGCCAAGGCCATGGGTCTGAGCCAGCAGGTCGAGCACGACCGCCGCTACGACCAGGCCGACGAATATCTGGAGGTGCTCTACAAGCTGCTCGAAGGCAGCTGGCAGGACGACGCCGTGCTCGCCGACCGCCAGCAACGTGTCTACGCCCAGCCCGGCAAGGTGCACAAGGTGCGCCACCACGGCGAGTTCTATCAGGTCGAGGGTTACCACCTCAGCCAGCCTTCGCCACAGCGTACGCCGCTGCTGTTCCAGGCCGGTTCGTCAGCACGCGGCTCGCGCTTCGCCGGCCAGCACGCCGAATGCGTGTTCATTGGCGGTAATGGCGTCGAGGCGGTGCGCGCCCAGGTCGAGCAGGTGCGGGCCAGCGCCGTGGCGGCCGGGCGCAAGGGCGACGCGATCAAGGTGTTCATGGGCATCGCCGTGATCGTCGCGCCCACCCAAGCCGAGGCCCGCGACAAGCACGCCGAGTACCTGCGCTACGCCAGCCCGGAAGCCGGCATCGCCCACTTCTCCAGCTCAACCGGTATCGACCTGGCGGCCTTTGGCCTCGACGAACCGATCATGGCGCGCAAGACCAACGCCATCGAATCGGTAGTCAAGACCTTCACCGGCTGGACCAAGCGTCGCCTGCTGGAACAGCACGCCCTGGGCGGCCGCTATCCAGTGCTGGTCGGCTCGCCCGGCCAAGTGGCCGATCAATTGGTCGATTGGATCGACGCCACCGGCCTGGACGGTTTCAACCTCACGCGCATCGTTACCCCGCAAAGCTACGCCGACTTCATCGACCTGGTGATTCCCGAGCTGCAACAGCGCGGCCGCTACAAGACCGCCTACGCCCAGGGAGCCCTGCGCCACAAGCTGTTCGGCCAGGGTCCCAGGCTGCCGGCCGATCATCCGGCTGCCGCCTGGCGCGACCCTGCCCGCCTGCAACACGCCAACGCCATCCCCCATGAACTGCGAAACCTCAGCGCCAATGCGCTGAACCTGCTCTGACCCCACAAGGACGCCGCCATGCTCAAACCGTTGAAAACCCTGACCCTCGTCGCTCTGTTCACGGCCAGCACCCTGGCCCAGGCCGAGCCCGCTCTCAAGCTGGGCACCACCGCGGCATTCGCCCCACCGCTGGAAGTGGCCGTGGCCGAAGCCAGGAAACAGGGGCTGGAGGTGGAGCTGATCGAGTTCACCGACTGGATCGCCCCCAACGTCAGCCTCGCCAATGGCGACATCGACGTGAACTACTTCCAGCACATTCCCTTTCTGGAAAACGCCAAGGCCGAGGGCGGTTACGACCTGGTGCCAGTGGCGCGCGGGGTGATCAACAACGTCGGCCTCTACTCCAAGCAACACAAGGATTTCGCCAGCCTCCCGGATGGTGCCAAAGTGGCCATCGCCAACGACCCGGTCAATGGCGGGCGCGGCCTGCAACTGCTGCAAAAGGCCGGGCTGATCGAACTCAAGCCCGGTGTCGGCTACAAGGCGACCCAGCAGGACATCACCGCCAACCCGAAGAACATCCGCATCATCGAACTGGAAGCCGTGCAGTTGGTGCGCGCCTATGACGAGGTCGATCTGGTGCAGGGCTATCCGGCCTACATTCGCCTGGCCAAGACCTTCGATCCGGCCTCGGCCCTGCTGTTCGATGGCGTCGACCATCCCGAGTACATCATCCAGTTCGTCGCCCAACCGGCGAAGGCGCAGGACGCGCGACTGCTCAAGTTCATCGATATCTACCAGCACTCACCAGCAGTGCGCGCTGCGCTCGACAAGGCACACGGCAACCTCTACCAGGCCGGCTGGGAGAGCTGACATGAGCGGCTTCGATCCCCACCTGCAGCAAGCCGCCGCAGCCAGCCGCATCGCTCAGGCGCACCTGCGCTTCGAGCGGCTGGGCAAGACCTACGAGGGCGCCCAGGGCCCGGTGCATGCGCTGCATGACATCGAGCTGTCGATCGAGCGCGGCGAAGTGTTCGGCATCATCGGCCGCAGCGGCGCGGGCAAATCGTCGCTGCTGCGCACCATCAATCGCCTGGAGCGACCTAGTAGCGGCCGCGTGCTGATCGATGGCAGCGACATCGCCGACTATGACGATGACGCCCTGGTGGCGCTGCGCCGGCGCATCGGCATGATCTTCCAACATTTCAACCTGATGTCCGCCAAGACCGTTTGGCAGAACGTCGAGCTGCCGCTAAAAGTTGCCGGCGTGGCGCGCGAAACCCGCCAGCACAAGGTGCGTGAATTGCTCGAACTGGTCGGCCTGGCGGACAAGCACGGCGCCTACCCGGCGCAGCTCTCCGGCGGACAGAAGCAACGCGTGGGCATCGCCCGCGCCCTGGTGCACGACCCGCAGGTTCTGCTCTGCGACGAAGCCACCAGCGCTCTGGATCCGGAAACGACCCAGGCGATCCTCGGCCTGCTGCGCGAGATCAACCGGCGCCTGGGCCTGACCGTGGTGCTGATCACTCACGAGATGGCGGTGATTCGCGAGATCTGCGACCGCGTGGTGGTGCTGGAACGCGGTGAGGTGGTGGAACAAGGCCCGGTCTGGCAGGTATTCGGCGCGCCACGCCACGAGGTCACCCGCACCCTGCTGGCACCGCTGCAACATGCCCTGCCGGCGAGCTTGCAACAGCGTCTGCACGACTCACCCGGCGAGCGCGACGACCTGGTGCTGCGCCTGCACTTCGCCGGTACGGGCCTCGAGCCGGATTTGCCGGCACTGGGCGCGGCCCTGGGCGGCCGCGCCACCTTGCTCGACGCCAGCCTGGAACAGATTCAGGGTCACGCCGTGGGCCACCTGATCCTGTCCGTAGGCCCGTCAGCTCTCGGCCATGCAGCGCTGATCGAAAACGCCCGCGCGCTGGCCGACCATGTGGAGGTACTGGGTTATGTCGCTGCTGTTTGAACGCCTGTGGCAAGGCCTGCTCGACACCCTGCTGATGGTCGGCGTGTCCTCCGTGCTCGCCCTGCTGGCCGGTATCCCGCTGGCGGTATTTCTGGTCACCAGCAGCCGCGGCGGCATCTTCGAGGCGCCGCGGCTGAACCGCGTGCTCGGCGCCATCGTCAACCTGTTCCGCTCCATCCCGTTCCTGATCCTGATGGTTGCGCTGATTCCCTTTACCCGCCTGGTGGTCGGCACCACCTATGGCGTCTGGGCCGCCGTGGTGCCGCTGACCATCGCCGCTACACCGTTCTTCGCGCGCATCGCCGAAGTCAGCCTGCGCGAAGTGGATCACGGTCTGATCGAAGCCGCCCAGGCCATGGGCTGCCGCCGCCGGCATATCGTCTGGCACGTACTGCTGCCCGAGGCCCTGCCCGGCATCGTCGGCGGATTCACCATCACCCTGGTCACCATGATCAACTCCTCCGCCATGGCCGGCGCCATTGGCGCAGGCGGCCTGGGTGATCTGGCTTATCGCTATGGCTACCAGCGCTTCGACACACAGGTGATGCTGACGGTGATCGTCGTACTGGTGGTGATGGTCAGCTTCATTCAGTTAGGTGGGGATCGATTGGCGCAGCGGCTGAATAAGCGGTGAGGTGGAGTTGTCACTGCACATGAAAACCCCGGATTTCCGGCGTCTTTTTGGCTCGAGGCTGCTCACTCAACGCCTGTCGGAGACTTTCGAATCTTGCTATGGGATCGAAATAACTGCGTCGTAGTGAGCCGTTCACCAACTGTATTGCCCATGCTGTCTTATTGATAACTCATGGTAAACGTTGCCATCGCGTTAGCGCTGCCAGCTCGAACGGTGTCGGTACTGACGTACTCTATGGTGAACGGAATCGATACATATCCTGCGGCTGAGGCCGTGCCAACATGAATCTGATTCGGATTGCCTGCCAGAGCCGAGTCGGGGCCATAACGAACCACCGACGCATTGTGTCTTACCCGATAACCGATGCCTCTGGCACTCGATCCGGGAGTTAACGACAGTATGTCCGAATCATTACCGGGATTACTGGAGTCCGTGAGCGTAACGTTCAGCCCAACTGCCGAATTACAGTTGATTCCAATGACAAATGGCGTGCGACCATAGCTCGAGCCTACGGCAGGGAAACGCTCAGTGGAGGCTGCGGGCATGGATACGTTGATATTGGGGGTGGTGACTTCGCAAGTACCCGCCGTCACGGATGCGTTGTTGTTGTTCAGGCTAAGCTGTGCGGTCATGGCATCGCCGTAGTACTCGGCGCCCAAAATCACCGGCAGTTGTAACTGGCCGCTTCTCACCGGCCCCGTATAGATCAACTGAACACGGCCCGCTCCAGATTGTGGGCCATAGGCGGTACTGGCAGTAGATCTCACTGTGCGTGCAGGATGCGTTAATACTCTAGCCAGCTCATTCACATAAGCACGAATGCCAATTCCTGGCACAGCCGTTTGGTAGACATCCGGGAGATTCGTCGCCAGCAATGGAGCAAGTGACCATCTGACCTCGGACACGGTATAGCAATGGCTCCTGGGCCTGGAAGTACCCGGAACCCATTGACTATCCCAAAGAACATCCCCAGGAGAATAACGGGCATTGACTGGGATGGATAAATTATCAGGCAAGGTGACATTTATGTAAGAGGTTTCACTTTGGAGTATGCATCTGGCAAGTACAGACTGCGAAAAAAACATCATTGAAAAAATCACACTGCCGCCAAGCAAAACCTCCAAGCATCTCCTGGCCTTGAAGACACCAAAAAATCTCTGACACGCTAAATACGAAAATTGCATAAGCCTGAGTCCCTCGCCTCATGCCCGCGGCACAATGGCTGCTATTTTCAAACATGGAAATATTTATGGGCTGATACTGCTCGTCACTCGCTAATGGCAAAGCAATTCCTGCACCTAGCGGTATATCGGGCGTATTTAATACTCAAAGCGAGCCTGGCTTACATTCTTCTTCGGTAACTCAAGCGCATACGCAACCTGACATTGCTGGTCGGCCGACTCAACACCATCTGATGAGCAGAGAAGCACTACTCTCCACGCAACCATTCTGTTACCCTGCCGCACGGCCCTAGGTCGGTACCTTGGAGAGTCAATACTTTGATACCGATGGCATACCGTGAGAGGCTGATCTCGGCATATCCTGAAAATTACACACCGGCTCTCCTTCACTGTAAAAAACTTCTCAACGACAACATGTCTCTTGATGCCAGGCGTTCATTGATAACTCATGGTGAATGTCGCCATTGCGTTTGCACTGCCAGCTCGGACGGTGTCGGTACTGACGTACTCTATGGTGAACGGAATCGATACATATCCTGCGGCTGAGGCCGTGCCAACATGAATCTGATTCGGATTGCCTGCCAGAGCCGAGTCGGGGCCGTAACGAACCACCGACGCATTGTGTCTTACCCGATAACCGATGCCTCTGGCACTTGATCCGGGAGTTAGCGACAGTATGTCTGAATCATTACCGGAATTACTGGAGTCCGTGAGCGTGACGTTCAGTCCAACTGCCGAATTACAGTTGATTCCAATGACAAATGGCGTGCGACCATAGCTCGAGCCCACGGCAGGGAAACTTTCAGTGGAGGCTGCGGGCATGGATACGTTGATATTGGGGGTGGTGGCTTCGCAAGTACCCGCCGTCACGGATGCGTTGTTGTTGTTCAGGCTAAGCTGTGCGGTCATGGCATCGCCGTAATACTCGGCGCCCAAAATCACCGGCAGTTGTAGCTGGCCGCTTCTCACCGGCCCTGTATAGATCAACTGGACACGCCCCGCCCCGGACTGCGGCCCATAGGCGATCCCAGCACCGGATCGATCAGTACGTGCAGGATGCGTTAATACCCTACCCAGCTCATTTACATAAGCCCGAATACCAACTCCTTGCACAGCCGTTTGGTAGACATTCGGAAGACTTGTTGCTTGCAAAGGAGCGAGAGGCCAGCGGACTTCTGTCACTGTAAAGCAATGACTCCGAGGCCTGGACGTGCCCGGAACCCATTGACTATCCCAAAGAATATCCCCAGGAGAATAGCGGGCATTGACTGGGATGGATAAATTATCAGGCAAGGTGACATTTATGTAAGAGGTTTCACTCTCGAGTATGCAGTTAGCAGAGGCAGATTGTGTGAACGACATCAACGAAAGCATCGCACTGCCACCAAGCAGAATACTCAAGCGAGTCTTGATTTCCAACACGCCGAAAAACGCGCGACAAACTAATTTTAAATAATGCAAGCTTCTAATCTCCCACTTCACGTCCGCGGCATAACCCGATGCCGATTTCGAAACGCGAGAATTCCATTTAATCCGATACCCATGTGTTTCAATGCTCACTCATCGCAACAGGCATTTCTGTACGCGGCGGTGTGCAGGGCGCGCTGAGGTGTTCGAAACGAGTTCGGCTTACATTTTTCTTTGGTGGTGCCAAGGTATAGAAAACCTGACATTGCTGATCGGCAGACTCCCCCCACCTGATGATCAGCGACCCACTGCCGTCGAGGCCACGAGCGATCACCCTGCTGCCCTGTCCGACAACCCCGACGCTGGTGCCTTCAACCGTCGATACTTGAGTACCAAAGGGTACTGAAACACCTTTCGGAAGTTGCAAGTCGATAACGGCTGCCTGACCGCTGACCGTTTCAAATTTCTTGACTACGATGGCACCCGCTGTAGGCACCAACTCTTTACTGGTCGATCTCAACTCCACATAGGAGGAAGTCCCTTTGGGATCGATTTCGACTCTATTGCGACGGTAGGGTGTCAGATAAGGCACGACCGCATAGCCTCGGCCATCGACTTTCACACCATTTTGAGAGACTACCGAGGCCCCCTGCGCTCCCGGCACCTCGATGATTGCCAGCGTTTCACTGACGGGCTGACCCAGCGTGATGCCGCCAGAATGCCCTACAACAGAACCGCTAACCCCTAAAGAAGCCTGTCGATAGTCCTCACCACGCCCCAGTGAAGCGTTGAGCATGCCATTGGAGCCCCGGTAACTCCCATGTGCGCCAACAGCACCGTTGTCATTGTGATCCTTGGTTGCGCTGGTGCCCCATGTATATTGGTTATTCGCACCTGCCGTTCCATTCAGAACGCCTCGAACCGTTGATCCTTTGTCGCTGAAACTGGCAGTGGAGGAGGCAGTCGTACGACCGCCGATCGGGATCGAGAGCGTTGCATAAACCTCGTTATTGCCCTTGCCTTGGGAGTCGGTGGAACGCATAGCCGACACCGAATAGCTCAAATGGCGAAGGCTCCCGTTGTAGCCCAGCTGGTACTGCGTGGAAGGTTTTGAATGGCCCCAGTAGTTGCGCCGAATTCCAGTCATGAAAATCGATCCCTTGTCGCCCAGGGATTGGTTCAGCGTCAATTGCATGGTGCTGCGCTGGCGCTTTAACTGAAAGTCCCAATCCTTGTATCTGTCCAATGAATAGCTGGCCTCGCTTTCACCATCGGAGCGCGTATCGACGGAGAATCTCCTGCGTTCGTCGTTCATCGCCAATACGGCATCTGAAAGGTTGTAAAAGCCACTGGTGGAATAGCGGTAGGCTGCAATCGAAACGGTACTACCAGTCTCTGGTAGTGTCTTACTGAATGACAGGCGTGCGCTCTTTCCTGTCTGCGTTCCAGCACCAGCAGTCGAATGCGAGGGAAGTTTGGTGGTCGCATGGGCGACATCAAGGCCGAATGCACCGACAGGCGTGTTCATGGCCGTTCCGATCATCGGCGAATGATAGCCGCGGGTGGCTTGCAATCCGGCGTAGGCGGTGAACATGTTGCTCAACCCGTGCTCGTAGGTGAATTGCCCCACTGGTTGATCTGATTTGGTATCGAACCCATCACGATACTGTCCTATCGCTGCGCTATAGCGGTAGGCCCCTGGTCGCAGTAGACGAACGACCGAAGAGTAAGGTACTGAAAATTTGCGAACTTGGCCGTCGGCCTCGGTGACCTCCACGTTTAGGTCGCCGCCGTAACCAGACGGATAGAGGTCCTTGATTTCAAAGGGCCCAGGCGCCACGTTCGTCTCGTAGATGGTGTAGCCATTCTGCGTAACCGTCACCTTGGCGTTGCTATTTGCCTGCCCGCGAACCACGGGAGCATAGCCGCTGAGGGAATCCGGCAGCATCCGATCATCACTTGAAAGTTGTGCACCGCGCAGGGAAAACGAGTCGAACAAATTACCGTTGCTCGATAGATCACCAAGCGTCAATTGGGATTTGAGCGCCTTTATATCTCGCTGGGCATACAGTTGGCGATTTTGCCAGCGGCTATCGTCATCGTTCCGCTCATACGAGGAAATCGAGCGCAGACGCCAATCCCCCAGGTTGAAGCCAGCTGTCAAACCAAGGTAATTTTGTGTGCCGCTTCGCTGCCGACTGCTGTAGAAACTGTTGTAGTTGTAATTTAGGAGCCCAGCGGTAACGCCCCTGTCCCATTGGGAGGGATCGACATATCCCTGGACATTACGGCGTAAATAAGCCTGTGGCACGCTAATATTCAGCCGATGCTCAGCGCTATCATAGTACACACTGGCCAGGTCAACGCTGGCTTCGAGATCGACACAGGACTGCTGCCCCCCCGGAGCAATGCTCGGAAGTTTGAGCACGTCCACACCGATGCGCCCCAGTAATTCATAAGTCAGACACGGTGTTGCACTCTCTTCGCCCGGTAGCAAGTAAAAATCGACCATGTCGCGGCCAATCGCTATGTCGTTGGCAACAATGTCCAACGAATAAGTTCCCGGCTCGACCAAATGGCCTCTTGAAAATTTCGCAAGCTCGCTGGCGCCAACTCCGCCCTGCAGAAATGACTCTTCGAATTCGTGGTTTTCCCTGGCATTCGCATATTGACTGGCGACAATCGATAGCAATGAAAAACCTAAACGATAGACACTGCGAACTATGCGTCGTGAACCTGACACATTCGATAATTCATTCATAGAAATCCTGGAGATGACTGCAGAGCCTTGCTCTTGAAAGCGTCCCTATAATAAGAGAATCACTCGTATTATTTTCTTGAGCCGTTACGGCTGTAAGTCGCTATAGACCACCCGGACTGCACCAAAATCGTCAATCGCCGACAGTCTTACTCTGGCTCCCCTGCTTGGTCGCTCGTTCAGTTTTAGACTCAGCGCTTGCAACGGAGCAACCATGCCCTCTCCTACCTGAGTGAGCTTGCCGTTTGCATCCAAGGCCACTTCACTCATAGAGACGTGATAAGGCGTAGGATTCGAAGCTTTGAGGTAAGCGACACCATGGTCTTCAACTATGGACCAGGTCATTTTCGCTGGAGCTTCGATTGACCTTCCCTGAAGCCTATCAGGCCGAAAGAAAAGTTTGATTCTGGTACGCAGCGCGACTTGCACATAGTTCTCCCCCTCTTTGGCATTAGCTTTCGGGGGAATTTCCAGCACATTAAGGTAATAGATCGACTCACGATCGCTGGGCAGTTGCTCACCGGTATACATCAGTCGCAATGTTTGACCTTGGCCTGGCTCGACCCGGGCCATGGGTGGCATCAACATGAATGGAACTTTGAGCTGACTGGGATCTTGATTGATCTCGCCGTCATCAATCCAGGACTGAACAATGGACGGGCTTGCTCCATTGTTGACAAGCCTTACACTGGTTTCGGCATCGCTGGCGTTGTAAACCACTCGTGTATTGCTCAAAACGATTGTCGCGGATGCCGGCAGGGTCATAAGACTGCCAAAGAGCATACCGACGAAAATTGAAAAAAGACGTACTTTTTTTCCCATTGCGCCCTCGAATGACGATCTGAGCCAGGAGGGGAAAACCCCCTCCTGTGCCATCCGTTACGGATAGATGATGCTGTAAGTCACGGTGCTGTTTGCAGTACCAGGCGTTGCGGCACCTGTCGCGTAGTAACCGACGAGATAGTCCAGAGTGGCCGTACCATTCTCGACGGTTGTGCCTTGGATGGTGCTGCTGTCGCCAATTTTGATGACGGAGTTGTCGGGGTTACGCAATTGCAGTTCTACGTTGCTTGCCGCGTCAGCGGCCGGCAACACTTTCAAACGACCAGTGGCGATATTGGTCGTCGCGCCCGCCTCGAAGCCCGCCTTGACAAGACCAGCAGCGGTGCAGTCGCTCAGCGTGATGGTAAAGGGTTTGAACCCGGCTGTTTGACCCGCAGCATGAAGGGTGTTGGTACCTGTGCGATCCAGGTTGACCGTGATATCACCGCCAGCTCCGTTGCCCGTTACGGTGCACGTATTGCCAGTCACCGAGCCATTGATGGTGATCGTTCCGTCGGAGGCCATTGCCGAGCCGAATACCAGTACGGAGGCAGCGGCGGTAAGGGCCAGCGACAAGCTTTTTAGTTTCATTATATATTTTCCACTGATATGTAATTTATGTACTGCATCGGCAGCCACCTCGTAGTGATCGGTCACAGAGTCGACTGCCGCATACAATTAAACTTTGATACAGGTTAGATCTTGAAACTCGCTCAACTATCGATACACCTCCACGCTCGGCAACAGAATCTCATCTCGACATGCAAAATTTGATGCAACTCATTGCAAAAGCAAATCAAGCTCTCAACAACAAGACCCTAAAGATAGAGCCACCGACACGCCTCAAGCGGACAAAAAGTTGATGATTCCTGCCAGAACATTACTTAATAATTGACGGACAACTCGCTAATTCCGCGCACCATCTAAAAATTGACGAAGTCATCTCGTCGGCCAACTTACCCAGATCGAGCGGATTTCTAAAACCTTGAGCGGCGATCATTTTTTATTAGTATCAAGCTGACTCATACGACATCCGTTATCGCACCAAATCAGCCTTTCCTTGATTACCTTTCAGTAAGCAGCGCAATACCTGCGGTTTGCAATCGATCACTCTGATCGATAACAAACTCTGCATGTTCTGCAAAAATTACTGCGCTTGCGGCGGCTATGGCCAAGAAGGGAACAATCCGAGAATTACGGCTTTTCCGCATCGCCATACTTATTTATGAGAGTTGGAGAAATTCAAGACGACACTCAAGATCTTTGTCTTGGCCGTTGTTAACGGTAGTGTCCGCGATGAGAAAACGCTGAATTAACCTGCCGAACCTGCTGAGGCAGTATTTGAAAGTCGGCTGGGTTGTCAGCCCAGCCGGAATGCTCACTCACAATTCTTAAACGCTGCCTGTATGCTATGCGTTGCCACGCTCACGATTCACTCGGCGACTTTCGTGCAGCTTCAGAGATCGTGTGCGGGCCGCCACTCGACCCGGTTACGCCCTGCTCGCTTTCCTCGATAAAGCGCAGAATCCGCCAGTTGCAAACACTCATCAACTGCTTGCGTGCTGGCGAACGAGTCCGAAACCCCAATGGTCACAGTACAACGGATTGACTGCTTTCGATCAGAGCTGCGCAGCTCAAGAGTTTCGATTTCTGCACGCATGCGCTCTGCCAGTTGAAGCACACCTGCTTTGTCAGAACCCAATGCGACCACCACGAACTCCTCGCCCCCCAGCCGGCAAATCAGATTGCCCTGGCGGGCGGCATGCTTGAGCGTATCGGCGACATGGCACAACACCAGGTCACCCGTCTTGTGGCCGTGGGTATCGTTGATACGTTTGAATTGGTCGATGTCGACGATCAGTAGAAAGCCAGGTTCTGCAGTACCGGAGCGAAAGTGTGCTTCCAGAACGTCCATCAGCCCACGCCGATTGAGCAGGCCCGTTAGCGGGTCGCGGGCCGCCAGGCTGCGTAGCTGATCAGTAAGACGGCGTAGCACCAGCCATACCGCGCAGGGCGGCAACACCGTAGCGAGGAATGACATATACAAATAGAAGATTTTCTGAAAGTTGCCGCCCATGTCCAGCGCGGCCAGACCACCGCCAACGATCATCATGAACTTGGCGGCGTTCAGCACGCAGATGCCACGGATAAGCGCGGCAATTACCAGCATTTCAATCCGCAAATCCCTAGCAAAAGTCCGGCTGGCGTGCACCGCTGCACACGACATCAGCAGGAAGAGCAGCGCACAGGAACCGGCCAGCAGCGCATGGCGTGCTTCACTGCCTAGCGCTAGATGCACCAGCACTTGAGCGACTGTGTAAGTGACAGCCAAGGCGAGCAGCGGGCGCAGCACCGGTGTTGGACGCTTGAAGAACCGCATGGCGCCGATGGCATAGGTGACGGGTGCGCACAGCGTCAGGGTGTGGTTGACGACACTCATCGCGCTCCAGCCAGGTGCTCCACCCAATAGCTGAAGCATATAGGCAAGCCCGAGCAACAGGTTACCCAGCGCGAACACGTCCATGCCCATTTTCTGGTCGGCAAGACGTGTGCTGATCACCAAGAACATCACGCAAAAGCACAGCAGGTACACGCAGAGCATGCCGATAATGACGGTAGTGACCATGGAATTCGCGCAGGTGAGAGTACGATTAGGACCGAACACGGGAGGACTGGCAGGGCGTGATCGCTGAAAGATGCCTACCGGGCATTCGGTACAGCCATTTGATGTTGCGAATCGTATTGAAGGCCCGCGTTGAAAGGCATTTGCCTCTCAGTGGCCCGTTGTCGCAGTAGACGAGCGCTTCGGGTTCAAAGCCATTCCAATGCACTCGGATGGCGCAGTGAGAAACCCTAGCAAGCACTCGTATGGCCGGCCTTCAAACACCCAATCCCGCGCCTTGCGGGTCTTGGATGTTTGCTGACCAACTCGCCAGAGCACTATCACCTATCAGAAGCGATAGGTCAGGCCGAGGCTAAACGCCTGGGTTGTCAAATCGGCCCTCCCCCTGATGCCCGCTGCGGCGCTACCCGAACCAGAGGCGAAATCGTAGTCGTCTTTTCCGGAGCGCTGGGCCATGAACGAAGCGCGCTCATAGTCTGTATAACTGTACTCGGCGCGGGCCAGCACGCGATCCGACAAGGCGTGTTCGACGCCGACGCCAGCGGTCCAGCCAAATAGCGTCTCGGAAACGGTTTCCTTACGGTCAGGGCCGAAACAAACAAAGCCTATCGGCCCCCTACAAGTGGTCGTCGCTTTGAGCTGGGTGACCGCAACACCGGCCGCGCCATACAGCAGCGTAGTCGGCGTAACCATATAGCCCAGCCGGCCCCGCAGTTTTGCATCCCAATCGGACTTCAGGGTAGTAGCGGCAGCGGTTGGCAGCACCCCGTCGAAAACAGGGGTCGGCGGTAGGTAGAGGGGATTGGCCGAGGATTCATTGCCGGCATAGCCGGCGGACAGTTCGACGCCGGCAATCACTTGACTACTGATGAGCCAGTTGTAGCCCGCATAAACGCCCGCGTAGGCAGCCCGATCACGCGAGCTACGGGTGAAGTGGCTGTCCATGAGATACGGACCCTCGGTGTCGTAGAGGCCGGTTTGTGCCCAATCGGCAATCAGCGTGCGTTGCCCGATGGACAGGCCGCCGTAGAACCCCTCCCAGCTATCGTAGGCGCTCGCGTTGGCCGGCCCGACAAGGCTCAGCGTGGCGAGGGCGATTAAAAGAGTGGGTTGCAAGCGCATCGTAAGCTTCCTATATAGTTCCAAGACCCTTCCGTGGGCCAGACCAGATAGGCAACGAAACGGGTAACCGTGGGTTATCGTTGTACTGGAAGCGCGACACGTCAGATGTAGCTTCGAACAGTTGCTTATCTGAGCAAATCACTGTTCAAAATTGAGCTGTAACAATAAAGCCATTGATGCTCGCCTAATGGACAAAAAATTGATTGTTCTCGCCAGTCCGGCAGGCGGCGGGTAGTAATCAGATTACAAGGACTGCCCTGTGCCCAGTAAGTCGATACAAATTGTTTCGTATTCCGGCATCAGCCTGCTCGACCTTGCAGGCCCTCTCGACGTTTTTCTTGCAGCGAACATGTTTGCGCCGTCGACCAGACCGCCCTATTCAATATCGGTTATCGCACTGGAAGAGAGAACCGACGTGTTTTCAGGACTGTCATTGAATACCAGCCTGCTCGATGCTGAAACGCCGAAGCCGCATACCCTGGTCATTCCTGGTGGGTTGGGCATTCATGATCTGTGCAAATCCCCGCGTTTCATCGAACTCGTGGCACACATGAACAAGGCGCAGCGCCTGGTTGGTGTGTGCATCGGCACGTTCGCACTGGCAACCGCCGGCAAGTTGAAAGGGCTGAAGGCGACTACGCACTGGTCAGCCTACGACGAGTTGGAGCAGCGGTTCCCTGACGTCTCCGTACAGCGAGGCCCCATCTACATCAAAGATGGCAATATCTGGACGTCCGCAGGCATAACTTCAGGCATCGACCTGGCACTATCTCTGGTTGAACAAGACCTGGGGCACTCCGTGGCACTGGCAGTGGCGAGGCATCTGGTGATGTTTCTGAAGCGCCCCGGCGATCAGGAACAATTCAGCTCGTCATTGAAGTTACAGGCTGAAAGCAGTCACTTTTCCGATCTACACGCCTGGATAACCAGAAACCTCGATATGGATCTGTCGATTTCAATGCTGGCCAACTTCATGAATATGACCGAGCGTACGTTCATTCGCAAATACACGGCGGAAACAGGACGCACGCCGAAGAAGATGGTCGAACAACTGCGCCTGGACGCCGCCCGGCATCTCCTGGTGACCTCGAACAGGCCGCTCAAGGAGGTGGCCTGCAAGACTGGATTCAATAATGAAGCCACGCTGATTCGGCGCTTCACCAAAGCATTTGGCGTGACGCCCAAGGAGCACCGTGAGCACTTTCGAGCCAGTTGAAATTAGCGTGCACCTCACGCGGCAGCACAACCGAGGCGCCATGCACTCGAGCAAACCGACTGGATGCACGTCGGCCCTCGTTTTCCTGAACTAGAGTGCAAGGTGTACAGCCCCATAAAGGGCTGCCCATAGAGAAATGGAGAATCACTATGCCAAAAACACTCATCACTCTGGCTGTCGCCTTGTTCGTTTCTGCGACGGTCATCCCGGCGGCCATGGCAGAAAGCCCGGCCGAAAAGAGCATCCGCGAGGAGGCCCGGGATGTCGAGAAGGATGCTAAACACGATGCCCACGAGGTAGACAAAGGCGAGCATCACAGCGCCGAGGAAATCGACAAAGGCATCGACCATGACAGCAAGGAGCGGCACAAGGCAGACAAGCATATTGACAAGGAACTGAAGAAAGACCTTTAAATGTCAATGGCGGTAATCCGGCAAGCGAATTACCGCCCACCTCTGCTCTTGGACGATCCGGCGATGGCGTAAAATGCCAATCTCAGCGATCTCAACGTGGCAACGCTGTCACTCTTGCAGCCGCCAGAAGCGCTGTTCGCTCTACACGGTCGTCACCATTTCAACGCATACGAGTACATATGGGCCAGCGCCAAACACAGATATTGAAGCAAGATCTGAAAGCCGTTGCAGAAGACCTGCGATGGGTCTCCGTCGACCTGTTGAAGATCGCCGAGCGTTTGCGAGGGACGGAAAATGAGGCGGACGCCTGGGCCATTATGCGCATGGTCGGAGTACTGACCAACGACGAGGATCGGCTCAACAAATATGCGGGCGAGATCAAGGCTGGCCGTATCGTTCGCTCCAAAAGCGCCTGAGAAAATCTGAGGGAAGGTAATCCTTTGGCCTGGAGCGCACAGAGACGAGCGGCGGCCATAGAGCCGCCCACGCCCGTCAGATCGCCTGCGAGGTATTGAGCTGGCTCAACGCGAACAAGGATTTGGCCGATTCGCTGCTGATCACCGGCGTGTCATCCGGGCTTTCCTCGCGCTGCAACTGCAGGAAGGCGCGGAAATCGTCGGCAGGTACGGGAGCAGCGATGCCCTGGAACCAGCCACCTTCGACTCGATACAGCCCGCAGGTGCGACAGTCACACGCCGCGTAAGTGCCCGTTTTGGAAATCAACCAGGCGTCGTCGCCACAGATAAAGCATCTCACTACTGTCACCTCATCGACATGCGTGGGAAATACCGCGTCTGTAATTAGTGACAGAGGCTCTGTGGTGGGGATTCAGGAAACTTTGTAGCTTTTCAGCTGAACGGCACTCCGCGCGCCGAGAATCGACTTGCCACTGTGCAGCCAGCCGCTGGAGAGACCAAAACGTTCGTAGGACGCCATACAACTGCTGACACAGCTATGCGACAATAGCTGCAATCAGGCTTGTAACCCTGCCTTACTGCCCTGCAGCTCGGTCGAAGCGAACGAACGCTGCCCTCAATCTCTGCGCAAATGGCCCCAACTCGACCCTATACCGGATGGCGGCAACCATTAAACCCATGCTCACAGAGCACCTCTCAGGGCTTTACGCCTAACTGGGCGCCGGGCGCTCCGTGCTATCGTTTTGAGCTCGCTCGAAACGAAGGTCAGGAGACCAGGCTGATGAGAATTGATAGATCTGTTCAGCGAGCGGTGCTCGAAAGGCTGGCCACGGCCTATCCGAGGCAGGTCGATTTCAATGGGCTGGCAGATATTTTCGATGAAAACGAAGACATGGCGTGGTGTTGCAAATACCTGCATGAGCACGGACTGGTGCGCGCAAAAATCACCGACTACATGGACGGCACCCAAGCTGTCCTGTTTGCGCAAATAACTGCAAAGGGCTTGGATTTTCTGGAGGATGACGGCGGGCTTTCCGCGATCCTTGGCGTGGTCACGATCAAGTTTCATGAGGACGCGATCCGTCAGATGATCGAGACACGGATCCTTCAAGCTGATCTGCCAGAGCCGGATAGGCAGGGGATACTCCAAGCTCCCCGGCAAGCTCCCGCCGATTCCATAAAACACCGCACTTCGAGATGATTTCGGACAACCCGACACACAAGGATCGGATCGTTCGAATCGACGAGACCTATATCCAAGTCAAGACTCTGCTGGTCTGGCACGCGACGCGGGTGTGAGCCCGACAAAACAAGGATGTGTATGAGTTACGAGTTTCTCCTCTCGATGGTCGCGGTAATCGCGGCAGGCGCTTGGCACTACGGCTCATCTGGACCCGATAAGCGCGAGAATTTTCGAAGGTGGCTCTCTGAGCACACTAAGCGTGCAAAGCCGGTCGTTGCCAGCTCCGCGCTGCGTCTATTGTTTTTGTGCATGCTTGCAGGTGCGGCAACAATCACCTGGTCTTCAGCTAAAGAAATCTATGAGTTCCGAGTCAGCGCGGAACCGATATCACGCAAAGACGTGTTCATGCTGATACTGAACACATTCAACGTAATCGCGTATGCCGGCGCGTCCGGGGCGTTTCTTCTGCTGGCAGTCAAACCATTTCCCAAGCAGCGAATGCCGCTGATTCTCACTGAGGGCAAGCCTGTCAGAATCTGCCTGCGGGGCTCGACTGACGCCGAGGCGCTGAAGAAAGCCTTGCATGAAGGAATCACCGTAACCGTCAGCATCGACAGTAAGCGGCAGGTTCACATCGAGGCAGACAATCTGGACGGCATCTCTCTGAGCCAGGTACCCGATGCCTCAGCCACGCCCAATACGATCAAGGACTGATGATGCTCCGCCGCATAGCCATCGTTTCAACTGCACTCCTCCTTACTGCCTGCACGAACATCGAGCACAAATCACCTGAAGTCCGGGAGCAAATCAAGCGAGACCTGAAGATCGACCAGATTGTCGATACCGCGCTCACTAGCTTCTGCTGGCTTGCCATTGATGGAGTTGCCAGGTGCAAATATACGCCTGGGTATAGCGTTCTCACGCCTGATAGCCTGTATCTAACGGACTATGAAAAAGGGGCTTTCGTGCAGAAAGACGTCATCAAAACTGAGGACGTGAAGTGCATCAGTGATGCTGACGGACAGAATTTCTATGTCTTCAAAGACAAGCTGGCCGTGTCGCTGATCCCCTATACCGAAGTGCACAGAGCTCCCCTGGAAAACAATCCGGAATACCGCGCCAAAGTGATCAAGATGCTGCTCAGCAATGGTCAGCCATACCTGACAGGTAAAGATGCGACGATCACCAGAGGGACCGGCCGGAAGGAATACGGCGTCCACAATGTCTACGCCCCTAGCGGTCCTGTTCCCATCGTGGTTGGCTCAGAGGTGATACAGATTTTCAGCCCCTGTCCATGATTTACCAGATGATTATCAATCAGTAACGAATTACTCAAAGGATTTCCAGCGTCTTAGCTGGCCGCTCAAGGATCGACCATGAATCGCAAACTCGTCATATACCTGCTCAGCGCCGCCACCCTGTTCGGCCTGGTCGCCTACAAGGCCGTCTACATTGACCGCGACCCAGAAAAGCTGGCCGCTGAAGCACTGGAGAGCGCTACAAAGGTAGCGGAGGCAACTGCCTTCATGGTGAACAGGGAAGCGCCAAACATGGTCGACGACGAAACCCGCCTCGAAAAAGCTGAGGCAGGGCCAGGTGCCCTAGTGACCTTCCATTACACGTTCATCAACTACGACGGAGATGAATTCCCCGAAGACGCGGTAGCTGAAATGCGCTCTGATTTGATGAATCACACTTGCACCGACGCGGAGCTCCGTAAGACCCTGAACGGGGGCCTGACATACGACTACGTGTACGCCAACAACCTAGGCGCGACCGTGGTCACTGCCTCAGTGTCGGCTGATATCTGCCGTGCATCTGGGCTCTGAGCTGCCGCTACGGATTGGGCACCTGGACTGAGGCATTAATTGGCACGGTCCAAGGACATCAGCCAGCTGCTGCCGCATCAGTGGGTACAGATGTAACTCATGTGATCTATTGTCCACTGTGAAACACATGTAAATCACACTTGGTAGGTGAGGGAAATGGATATCCGTCTAGAAATTTTAGCGCTTGAACAGCTGTTGCTAGAGCCGGATGCGAGAAAGAATGATCGACTGCTCAAACAGCTGCTTGCCGAAGACTTCGTTGAGTTTGGAGCTATCGGCAAAAGCTGGACGAGAGCGGAAGTGATCGTGGGACTAAAGTCCCAGACCTGGATCAAAAGAACAATTGAGGATTTCAAACTGCGTGTACTTGCAGATGGTGTCGCGTTAGCAACGTACCGATGCCGTCATCAAAACGCTAATGGCGATGAGTCCTTATCAATGCGTAGCTCTGTTTGGAAAACCTACGAGAGTGGTTGGCACATGGTGTTTCACCAAGGTACGGGGGTCTCCGAGTAGATATCGATACCAACGCTAATGTGCATGAGGCGGTACCTCACACATATGAATCGATTTTTTTGCTGATACGGCTCAATCTAAGTAAAGGTGTACTAGCCGTACGCTTACGACTCGCGCGCTCCCAGTGCATGCCCACAAGAGATGATGGAGCATCGCGGCCGGCCGCATCTCTCAGCCCCGTCAGAACGGAGCCTCATGATTGCTGCGATCCGCTTTAGTGCTGCCTTCGACAAGCGTCATTGCCAGGTCGCCACACGACTCTCGCTGCAGGATAACTGAGCCCGTTTCTTCGAAGCTCCTTTGCAAACTGCTCGGGACATCCAGCCACTCTATGACCTCGTCGTACTCGGCCAGCGACTATTTATACCCGGTCACACTGTGCCGACCGAGTACTTCACCTTTCAGCACCATTGCGCAGTTGGCCAATGACTATAATTCCATCTGCACTTTTTACAACCTGTTCGGGCGTAAGGTAATGGCCTGGCGCCAATAGCAACTCATCTTCAGAATCTAACCGGTCTTCGCTCTCGCCAAGAGCTACTTTGGCAGCATTCACACTCATGCCAGCAGCGTTGCTAGACTTCATATAAAACAGCACAGATCCGGTATTGCAGTTCCCGCTTTCAAGTTCTTTTTTCAACTGCCTCCTCAGCACTTCGTTCTCCATATCGCTCTTGGTCAAGTCCACAACGTATTCCGGCTCGCCCATTCCGCTGCTCGCCATCCGCCCCGAGAATTGCATGGCTGCGTGGTAGGACGATGTCGTACTCAAGAAGCCATTAAAGTTGATGCACTCCCCGTCAAGAATTGCATTGAGAAAGCGCCCACCTTGTAGCTTTGTAGTTACCGCATCTTCAGAACTCGTTGCCCCCTTCAACAAGGGAACCCCATCAATCTTCGGGGCATGCTGCAAAATATCTTTCAACACTTGACTTGGCGCCTGCAGCGTATCTTCCAAACGCATTCTAAGGGCGTCCATTTCCTCCTCAAGCTCGCACATTCCAGTAAACGCGCCATAATGATGTCCAAACTCCTCGACGAATTCATCAATGTCATTCGATTGCTCACCCTCATCAGGTGTGAGGTGACGTAGAAATTGAGGCAGCGATTCAAATCCCATTGCAGCCAAGTTCATGAAGAAATTGTCGCCGTACGCCTGCTGATAATAATCCAAGGCTTCAGCCAGTTCGCTTTTATGAGCGCGAGACAAAGAGCTGACATATTCCCGGCTTTGGGTATGAATCATGGTGCGAGAATTGGGCAAATCGTTCAGCGTCATTCCCTTGATAGAATCTGCCATTGCTTGAGCGTGTTGCCTCAAGTATGCCTTCTGAGCAAGCAAATGCCTGGCATCATTGACACTTAATTGCTGACGACCTCTTTGTTGAATCTCTCGAGAGGCGGGCGCTTCGAAAGATGACGTGAAACCAGCTCTGCTCACAGGTTTTAGCTGCACCGGCATACCGCTGACGGAGATAATCCCCTCACCAGGCTGCTCGAGCCTGGCTTGTGGTTGCGCGATTTGTAATGGCTGATGTTGGCCACGCAATAAGGTCAGACTAGGGTTGAAGTGCGGGTTGCTGATAGGCGTTGGCATAGGTGATCCATTCAACTGGTTGCTCTTCAGCTAAGTGGGCGCCAGTTCCATCCGGTTCCATGCCATCGATTGTTGCCATCTAATACCAACACCATCAAAACGGAACTGCTTCCTTATCAGCTGGCTGTAGCTGCAATACGCTTTTTTCCACCGAACACCGAAGCCATATCACCTTGCTTCTCCCACTGTAGAATCACCGAGCCTGCCTCGTCGAAGTCCATCTGCAACCCGCCTATAGCTGCCAGCTGATACATCACCTGACCCCACTCCGCGTCGCCGTCGGTTTCCAACCGATGTATCCGTACGCGCTTGCCCAGCCATGCCACCGGCAAATCGACCATCGCCAGCACTCCGCGCGCCAATTGATATGAGCCTGTGCTGATCGACGCCATATCTTGTGCCTCTGCTGCTTGCCTACCCATGCCGCCCTCCTGAATTCTTTGCCTTACCAATTCCGCAATCCGCGAGCACCTAAAACGGCGCCTCTTCCTCAACGGGCGCCACCGCCTCGCTACGCTCTGCACCATCCTCTGGCTCGCCGGCTTCCCAGGTAATCACCGCGTGCTCCTCTACATCGAAGGCCAGCGCCAGGCCGTCGGTATCCGCCAGCAGCGTCATGATCCCGTCCCAGGCCTCATCGGTGTCCGTTTCCAGGCGGTGAATCACCGCCCTCCTCTCTAGCTGCGCCTGTGGCGATCCGATCATTGCCGACACCCGCAGGCCTACGCATCCATGATCACGAGCAGGCCGAGGCACAGAAGCGCCAGGCTGCAAAGGCCCAAGCCAAGGAAGCGGCGGCACCGGTTGCCCCGGCCAGTCAGCCGGAGCCCGCAACGCAGGCTCAGCAGTCAGCGCCAGTTACGCATGCAGCGCATTCCCCAGCCGCTGCCGTCGACGATGGCCAGCGCATCAAGCTCGGCGACATCAACGGCCGGTTGCGCTCCAACCTGACCGGCGACTTCCCCCGCTCAATCGGCTTCGAGGCCGTTGGCCGTTAGCGTGCCGCCGTCTTGTATCGCGCCGCAGACTTCCCGGCAATCTGCTCGGCGCTGATCAGCCATATCCAGCAGGCTCAGCAGAGCCGCATCGCTGCGTGAGGTGCCTATGCTTGCAGCAACCAGCATCCAACTCCGCGCTCCCGAGCGCGACGAACTGGCAGCCCTGCAGGAGCAGTTCCTGGCCTCTGGCGGCCAGGTCGACAAGCTGGCTATCACCGACCGCCTGCCCGAACCCGTCGGCAAGCTGCGCGACCGAGTCCGCACCTAGCTGCACCAGCCGGCGCGAGCTCGACCGCAAGGACAATGACCTGGCGCAACGCGCGGCAGCACTGGCCGCGACCGGCCTGGGCTCTCAGCACATTCGCAAGAATGTTGGGACTTGGACCCGTAGCGTTCGAGCAGTTCATGGCGCGGCACGGCATCCCGCTTCCTGGATCGAGGAGCGTTTGATGGCCAAATCCGCGACCCGACGAAAGCAGGAGCAGCGGGAGCGCGACAAGCTGGCCGAAGAGGAACGCCTGGCCAGGCTGCTGTCGTGCACCATCAAGCTCGACCTGTTCAAGGCCACCGATGCTCAGCTGATCCGCTCCATGGAGCGGCTGGGCATCGAGGAGCCGCAAGACCTCATCAGCCGTTTGATCTGCGGCGCCGACTGCTTTGATGACGAAACCCTGCTCGAAATCACCGATATGTGACATAGAGGTGTGACATGTACGGGCGCGCGTGGGCTAATCGACACTGCCCTGCTGCTGGGCATCGGCTTCCAACGGACTTTAAAATCCAACTGGCACTCAGCTTCGCCTGACCAACCTGAGGAACATTGCATACCCAATCATGTCACCAACCGTATTCAGGCGACGACCGCAGTCATATATTCGATGCTCGATGAAAGCGGCTAGGTCGACTTCGCAAAGATCATTCCTTTTCCAGGTGAATGGCCCTGGGATGACGTAAGCGAGGCAGCCCAAGCCGCGGCGGATATTGCGCTCAACGTGCCGCTTCACGAGAACGTCACGATCGCCAACTGGCAGGCCAAAAACCGCGAAAGCTCCAGCATTGCGGCTCTGCCCGAACGGGATTTCGAGCAGTTCATTCAGATGCTACGCAACTTCCGAGCAACCGGCTTCATGCATTACCTGTCTTTCACCCGGGAGAACTGGGGTACCAAGTGGAATGCCTATGAGCAGGAAATCGACGCAGCAGCAGGCAAGGTCAAATTTGACACAGCTTGGAGCTGCCCTATCCCGGTTTTACAGGCACTGAGCGCCAGCCATCCGACTGAGCTGATCGAAGTACAGTTCGCCGATGAAGACCTCGGTAGTAACTGTGGAACCATCCATTTCAAGGCAGGTGAGATAGTGCATCACGACGTTTCGCCCGGCTGGCAGCAGCTCAACGAGGAGGGTCAGAAACGCTGGGAAGCCTTTGCCTATGAGGTTAAAGGGTACGACCCGGAAGACGACCAGTGGTGACCTCGCCATACTCACCCAGTCCCACTGCGCTCGCCATCGCGCGCGACGAAATCCAATAATCGGAAAACGTGGCACGGCGCTTCATCGAAGAGAGCGAGCTGCGGCGGGATTCCGAGACTGATGCCGCGGCTCAGGCCAGACGTACCAACGCCTCGCTGTGAGCCTCGCCAATCTCCCTGATCGCGTTGGTTACATGGGGATGCCCGACATGCCGGAGGGGGGGTGTTGCCGAGCAGGAGCGTTCCGGCGTGATCAGCCAACTCCTTCTCATCCCAGCCCTTGTGCTTAGCAGCCGATCAAGGCAATGAGCGCCTGCTCCAAAGCGATTTCACGATCTGTAGCCATCACACCTCCTAGATCCGGCCTCATGCCGGTTAACTGTAATAGCCCACCCACACCAATCCGCCACCGGCCTGTCCCCGCAGCCGACGGCGAAGCTATGCCCATAACTGAGGTATCCGCCACGCCGATTCGCGTTATTCACCATATCGACAAAAAACCGGACGGAACCCCAGCGGTGCTGCATCACGCCCCAGCCGAGCGGCCTGCTGGCGAGCTAATTGAAGGCGTGCTGGGCCGACCTCAACGAAAATTACAACGCCAGGCAGGGCAAAGCCTGGGGCTTCTTCCATGAAGAATCCGGCGCGTACCCCTTCAGCCGCTGGCTGAACGAATACCTGCAGCAGTCGTTGTCTTTCATCGATTTCAGCCTTGACGCGGCCGTGCACTTGGCCAACCTGATGGAGGAATCGAACCTCACCACCGGTGGCTAAGTGTTCTTCGCCCACTACCAGCAGGGCACGACGGACTACCTCGCGATTGCCCTTCTCCACCATGCCGACGGTGTAGCTCTGGATGATTCGCTGCAGCCGGTACCAGCCAAGCAGCTCGACCTGGGCCAACTGCATCTGGCATCGCGTATCAACCTCAGCGAGTGGCGCGACAACAAGCAATCGAAGCAGTACATTTCGTTCATCAAGGGAAAGAACGGCCGCAAGGTGAGCGATTATTCCCACGATTTCATTGGGTGTCAGGAAGGGATCGACGCGCCAACGCTGCTCAAGGCTTTCAGCGATTCGTCGAAGCCGAGGATCTGCCGGAAGAGCATGCACTCGCCCAGGCCAAGATAAGCGAGCCGATCACCCTGGACGAACTGTCCGAGGTGCCGGATGAAGATCGCCCGAAGGCCTTCTACGACCACATCCGCAACAAGGACTACGGCCTGTCGCCTGAGATACCGGCGGACAAGCGAACGCTCTCAGGGCTCCGGATTTCAGAGGCGCTCGCGCTTAGGTGAGAAGACATCAACTGGGGACAGCGCAGCGCTCACTTCCGTCGCACGGTTGCGCTGGGCCAGGAAGAAGAGAGAACGAAGACGGGCCATGAACGGTTCGTGCTGCTGAATCAGAGGGCTCTCAGAGCGCTGTGGTTCGCCAAGGCATACGCTGATCGCCGCCTGCTCGGCATCGGGCGTATCAAGTCGACGCACTACATATTTCCACCGTCGAAGGGCCAGGAATACGTTCGACTAACCTCCAATATCCACTACAAGTGGCGCCCGACCCTGAATGACCTGGGCATTCGCTACAGGCGGCCATATAACTGCCGTCACACGTATGCGACAATCTGCTTAATGTCGGACATGAAACCCGCCTTTATCGCCCAGCAGCTCGGCCATTCCGTGCAGATGCTGCTCTCCACATATGCGCGCCGGATCAACTCAACCTCGGACTGGGGGGAGATGAGCAAGCTTGATATTGGTATCAAATCGGTATCGATTCAAGAAACGCGCAGCTAAGTTACTGATAGGTAAGCACTTTGATCTCCACCGCTAATATCACCATGCAGTTCGGCGCCAAGCCGCTGTTTGAGAACGTTTCCGTCAAGTTCAACAACGGCAACCGCTACGGCCTGATCGGCGCCAACGGCTGCGGCAAGTCGACCTTCATGAAGATTCTAGGTGGCGACCTCGAGCCATCCGGCGGCCAAGTGATGCTCGAACCGAACGTGCGCCTGGGTAAGCTGCGCCAGGATCAGTTCGCCTACGAAGAATTCAACGTGATCGACACGGTCATCATGGGTCATGAGGAGTTGTGGAAGGTCAAGGCCGAGCGCGACCGTATCTACTCGCTGCCTGAAATGAGCGAAGAAGACGGCATGAAAGTCGGCGAACTCGAGGGCGAGTTCGCCGAGATGGACGGTTACACCGCCGAGTCCCGCGCCGGCGAACTGCTGCTGGGCCTGGGCATTCCGCTGGAACAGCATTTTGGTCCGATGAGCGAAGTCGCGCCCGGCTGGAAGCTGCGGGTGCTGCTGGCCCAGGCGCTGTTCTCCGATCCGGACGTGTTGCTGCTCGACGAGCCGACCAACCACCTGGATATCAACACCATCCGTTGGCTGGAAACGATCCTCACAGCGCGCAACAGCACCATGATCATCATTTCCCACGATCGTCACTTCCTGAACTCGGTCTGTACCCACATGGCTGACCTGGATTACGGCGAACTGCGCCTCTTCCCAGGCAACTACGACGAGTACATGACCGCCGCGACCCAGTCACGCGAGCAGCTGCTGGCCGACAACGCCAAGAAGAAGGCGCAGATCTCCGAGCTGCAAAGCTTCGTCAGCCGCTTCTCGGCGAACGCCTCGAAGGCCAAGCAGGCAACCAGCCGCGCCAAGCAGATCGACAAGATCCAGCTGGCCGAGGTCAAGCCGTCGAGTCGCGTCAGCCCGTTCATTCGCTTCGAGCAGACCAAGAAGCTGCACCGCCAGGCCGTGACCATCGAGAAGCTCAGCAAGGCGTTCGATGACAAGGTGCTGTTCAAGAACTTCAGCTTCACCGTCGAAGCTGGCGAGCGCGTGGCGATCATCGGCCCCAACGGGATCGGCAAGACTACCCTGCTGCGCACTCTGGTTGGCGAAATGAAACCGGATGCCGGTGCGGTGAAATGGACGGAAAGCGCCGAAGTCGGCTACTACGCCCAGGATCACGCCCACGACTTCGAGGACGACGTGAGCCTGTTCGACTGGATGGGCCAATGGACCACCGGTGAGCAGGTCATTCGCGGCACCCTGGGCCGCATGCTGTTCTCCAACGACGAAATTCTCAAGTCGGTGAAGGTCATCTCCGGTGGTGAACAGGGCCGCATGCTGTTCGGCAAGCTGATCCTGCAGAAACCCAACGTACTGGTGATGGACGAACCGACCAACCACCTGGATATGGAATCCATCGAAGCGCTCAACCTGGCGCTGGAAAACTACCCGGGCACGCTGATCTTCGTCAGCCACGACCGTGAGTTCGTCGGTTCCCTGGCCACGCGTATCATCGAACTGTCGGACAACGGCGTGACCGACTTCAGCGGTACCTACGACGACTACCTGCGCAGCCAGGGCATCATCGTTTGATCGACTGAGCCAGTGTGACCAGAAGCCCCGTCATCCGCTGGATGGCGGGGCTTTTTGTATGGGCTGATAGTAGCGTCGCAGGTTGCAGCCTGCGGACCCACCGGTGGTAGCCGATAACGGATTTCCCCCTGTGGGAGCGGCTTTAGCCGCGAGGCTATCGGCGAACGCAAGGCTTATCGCGGCTGAAGCCGCTCCCACATTTTTGCAGCGTGCCTCTCGGCATGTCCTGCACACCCATATGTGCACCGCGCCTGACGGCGTAGCCTGGGTTGAGCATCGCGATACCCAGGCTACCGAATCGAAAGAACCAGGCTGCAGATACAAAAACGCCGCTCAATCGAGCGGCGCTTTTGGGTTACGGCTGAATGATCAGGCTGATAGTTCGACCAGCAGCTTGTTCAGGCGCTGCACATAGGCGGCCGGATCCTTCAGGCTATCGCCTGCTGCCAGGGCCGCCTGGTCGAAGAGGATGTGCGACAGGTCGCCGAAACGATCTTCGTCCGGCTCGGCGTCCAGCTTCTCGATCAGCGGATGGCTGGGGTTGAATTCGAAGATCGGCTTCGAATCCGGCACCTTCTGCCCGCTGGCCTCGAGGATCTGGCGCATCTGCAGGCCCAGGTCCTGTTCGCCGATGGCCAGAATGGCCGGCGAATCGGTCAGACGATGGGAAACGCGAACCTCGGCGACCTGCTCGCCCAGGGCGGTTTTCAGGCGTTCGACCAGGCCTTCCTTGCTCTTGGCGACTTCCTCCTGGGCCTTCTTGTCTTCTTCCGAGTCCAGCGAGCCCAGATCCAGATCACCCCGCGCCACGTCGATGAACGACTTGCCGTCAAACTCGGTGAGGTAGCTCATCAGCCACTCGTCGATGCGGTCGGTGAGCAGCAGCACTTCGATGCCTTTCTTGCGGAAGACCTCCAGGTGCGGGCTGTTCTTGACCTGCGCGTAGGATTCGCCGGTGAGGAAGTAGATCTTGTCCTGGCCTTCTTTCAGGCGGCTGACGTAATCGCCCAGGGAAACCACCTGCTCGCCCTCGCCTTCGGCGGTCGAGGCGAAACGCAGCAGCCCGGCGATTTTTTCCTTGTTGGCGAAGTCTTCCGCCGGGCCTTCCTTGAGGACCTGACCGAAGTTCTTCCAGAAGGTCTTGTACTGCTCGGGCTCGTTCTTGGCGAGTTTCTCCAGCATGTCGAGCACGCGCTTGGTCAGCGCCGACTTCATGGAGTCGATCACCGGATCCTTTTGCAGGATTTCGCGCGAAACGTTCAGCGACAGGTCGTTGGAGTCGACCACGCCCTTGATGAAGCGCAGATACAGCGGCAGGAACTCGTCGGCCTGGTCCATGATGAACACGCGCTGCACATATAGCTTCAGGCCGCGCGGCGCTTCACGCTGGTACAGGTCGAACGGTGCGCGGCCCGGCACGTACAGCAGGGAGGTGTACTCCAGCTTGCCTTCGACCTTGTTGTGGCTCCAGCTCAGTGGATTGTCGTAGTCGTGGGAGACGTGCTTGTAGAACTCCTGATACTGCTCGTCGGTGACCTCGGTGCGCGGGCGCGTCCAGAGCGCGCTGGCGCGGTTGACCACCTCCCACTCCGGCTCGGCGGGCTTGTCCTTCTCTTCGCCGTGGAATTCTTTCGGCAGCTCGATCGGCAAGCCGATATGGTCGGAGTACTTCTTGATGACGTTGCGCAGGCGCCAGCCATCGGCGAACTCTTCTTCGCCGCTCTTCAGGTGCAGGACGATACGGGTGCCGCGCTCGGCTTTCTCGACGGTGGCGATCTCGAACTCGCCTTCGCCCTTCGAGGCCCAGTGCACGCCTTCGCCGGCGGCCAGGCCTGCGCGACGGGTGAACACTTCGACCTTGTCGGCGACGATGAAGGCCGAATAGAAGCCCACGCCGAACTGGCCGATCAGGCTCGAATCCTTCTTCTGATCACCGGAGAGGTTCTTCAGGAAATCGGCGGTGCCCGACTTGGCGATGGTGCCCAGGTGCGCGATGGTCTCTTCGCGGCTCATGCCGATGCCGTTGTCTTCGAGGGTGACGGTCTTGGCGTCCTTATCGAAGCTCACACGGATCTTAAGCTCCGAACCGCCCTCGAGCAGTTCGGGCTTGGCCAGCGCTTCGAAACGCAGCTTGTCGACGGCGTCCGATGCGTTGGAGATCAACTCGCGCAGGAAGATTTCCTTGTTGGAATACAGCGAGTGAATCATGAGGTGCAGCAGCTGCTTCACCTCTGTCTGGAAGCCCAGGGTTTCTTTTTGAGTTTCCACACTCATGGTCATCTAACTCCACATTGATGGCTAAGCCGCGGTACGGCGGATGACCATCAGGTGGGGGCGGCGTGGAAAAATTCAAGTCATTCGTCGACGCGCTCCACGTGCACGACATTGGCCGGCAACAGGGTGAAGCGTGCTTCGCCCGAACCATTCAGGCGTTGACGCAGCACCAGCTGGCCCTGTTCGTCGATACCGGCGAACTGGCCCTGAACCGCCGTGCCCTTTTCGCTGAACAGGCGCATGGGCTGGTTGACGTAGTGCTGCGGCTCGGCGAGCAACCGCGCCAGAGTCAGCTCCTGGCGAGGATCCGGCTGCGCCGATGGTGCGTTTACCGCAGCCTTGGGCGCGGCGGCGATCGGCGCAGCCTCGGATGCCTCTGGCAATTCCGGGAAACGGTCATCGTCGATTCGCCAGCCAAGTTGCGGATGTTTGCTCAAGCGCACCGGAACGCGCTGTTCCTGGCCGCCCACGCGCGCCTGTACGTCGAGCGCCAGATTGCCGGTGGTCACGTCGTGCAGCGGCAACGGCGCGAGCTGGACGTCACGGGTGGCGAAGCGCCGCTGCAGGTAATCGGTGATCAGGTAAGCCAGGGTGTCGCGTGAATCCACAGTACGGTCGACCTGGCCTTGCTGGTAGCGCAAGCCGTTGCGAAACAGCTCGACTTTGCCGGTCAGAGTGGTCTGGAACTGCGCCGGCAGCACCAGGTGAAATTCACCTACCAGGCGGTTCGGTTGCTCGGGGTGCAGGTCCAGATGCAGCGTATAGCCGCCCTTGAGCTGACGTGCTTCGGGCAGATCCTGATCGGGCAACAACCAGCTCAATTCGATTTCCGGCAGTTGCCCGGGATCATCGGGCAGCACATCCAGGCGCAAACCATCGACGCCGACCGGCAGGCCGCGAATACTGAGCTCGCGACGCGCGAAAAAATCCTGGCCTTCACGCAGGCTGAGCACGCCATCGACCAGTTCGCCTTCCTGGGGCGTGAAGGGCTCGCCGTTGAGCTGACCGTGCAGCTGGATATTCAGTTCGCCGGCGGCTGGCTGCTCGGGCTTGAGCCACTGCAGTCCGATGATCGCCTCCAGGCGTTGCGGATCCTGCCCGGCCATCACCGCAAGCCCGACGATCAGCGGGATCATGCCCAAAGCGCAGCAACCCAGTGCATGCTTGGCACGTCGCCAGTGCCGCACGATGAACAGCAGCGTCAACGGCGGCAACAGGCAGGCCCACCCCCACAGCAGGCTGGTGGCGAAACCGCGCATCACCAACAGCACCAGGCCGACGAGGATCAGCAGCAGGCCGCCCAAGATCAACAACGCATCCATTCGATTTCCTTAGATCAGTAACCGGCGTCGATCAACCGCGCAAAGAGCGCAACGATAATGATCGCCGCACTCGGGTTCCATCGACGCGTCGAGCCTTTTCGCTTTTCGTGGCAGGCCCTGGATTGGTGCTTGCGCCTGCTTGGATGAAGCAAAAAAGCGCATCGACGCAAAGGCAGTGAACTTATCGTGCCCTCGACGCCTCGAAAAACGGTAATGGTCTTTACCCAAAGGAGAAACACCACCATGCAAAAATCAGTCGCTTACGCCTTCATGCTGGCTGCCACGCTGGGCCTTGCGGCCTGTGACAAGCCGTCCGAAAACAAAGCTCAAGATGCTCAGGAAGCCCGTACTGAAGCTCAAGAGTCGATGAACGACGCTGCTAAAGAAAGCAACGAAGCTGCACAGAAAGAAGCAGAGGCCGCTCAAGAAGCCGCCAAAGAGCAACAGGAAGAAGCTCAGACTCCACCAGCCACTGCCCCGGCCGAGCCTGCAGCCCCTGCAGAACCAGCCGCGACTGACGCGCCAAAGCAGCAATAAGCTGACAGTTTCACGTTACCCGCAGTCCGCTGCGGGTAACGCCCTTCCCCCCTGCTCCCGTCTGGTTCAACGCATCGCCGGTGTCAGCATCAGCAACAGCGTACATCCCATCCCTATCGCCCATACCAGGCTGCGCTGCCAGTGCAGATCGGCCCAGTAGAAGATCAGATACAGAACCCGCGCGATCACGAAGATCACCGCCAGCCAATCGACCAGCCAGCCACTGCTCTGGGTGACGTGCGCCATCAGCACGCCCACCGCGAACAGCGGAAAGGCTTCGAAGCTGTTCTGATGCGCCGCCAATGCCCGCGCACCGAAACCGGTCAAGCGCGCCTGCTGAGCCCGCGGATGGTGATTGTCGTACGTGCCGCCCTCCTGCTTCATCGCCCTGGCTACCGGCGCTTTAGCGATGAAAATCAGCAAGGCGCTGATGAAGATGCACCAGAATGGAATGCTCACTCGCTCTTCTCCTTGGCCGGCTCGAAGGTCGGCGTTTGTGTGTACACCATGACTTCCAGTACATCCGAATGAAATTCGCGGCGGTACAACACCACCACGACCCCTGCGCTCACCATCATGAAGAACCAGGGGTTGATGAACCACGCCAGGGTGGCCATGCCGAAATAATAGGCGCGCAAGCCATAGTTGAACTGGTTGGCCGCCATCGAGATGACGCGCGCAGTGCGCTCGGCGAACGCCTTGCGTTCCTGCTCGGTAACGTGACGCTCACCGATCATCGGTGCCGAGCCCACCAGCACGGCGGCAAAGTTGTACTGGCGCATGCACCAGCTGAACGTGAAGAAGGCGTAGACGAACACCACGCCCAGGCACAGCAGCTTGACCTCGGAGATGCCACGGCTGGCCGACTGCACGAACGGCAGGTCGGCGAGTAGTGACACCGCGCGATCCGAGGCGCCAAGTACGGTGAGGATACCGGCCAGAATGATCAGCGTACTGGATGCGAAGAACGAGGCATTGCGTTCCAGGTTGCCGATCACGTTGGCATCGGCGATGCGGTTCTCGCGCAGCAACATGCGCCGCATCCAGTCCTCGCGATACAAGTGCAGTACGCTGGCCAGGCATGGCGTGGTGCGGCCCTTGGCATGGGCATAACGGGTGTAACCCGCCCAGCACAGAACGAACCAGCAGGCGGCAATCAAGTGGTGGAGATAGTCTTCGCTGATGGACATGCAAATTCCTTGTGGGGCGAGGGCCTGCCGGTGATCGCGCCCTCCTCTTCGAGTGGCGAGGAAACGGCAGCAGGCCTGCGAATTATAGCCACGCAAGACAGCAAAAAGCCGCTCCAGGGAGCGGCTTTCGTTCACGCGTTAAGGCCTAGGCCATGACTTGCTGGGGCTTGCCGCGCAACCAGTCGTAGCCGCTGGCGAGCGCCAGCATCAGCGCCGAGGGCAACAGCCAAGCCAGGCCCTGCTCGGCCAGCGGCAGGCTGGTCAGCCAACCTGGTAGCCAGCCGTCCAGGCCCGCTGCTTTCAAGCCATCGACGATACCGAACAGCGTCGCTACCAGCATCACCGGGCCAACAACGCGCGCGGCCGCGTTCCACAGCCCCCAGCAGAAGCTCAGCGCGATCAGTACGATGCACGGCGGGTAGATCGCCGTGAGCACCGGCACGGAAATCTGGATCAGCTTGGTCAGACCCAGGTTCGATACCAACAGCGAGAACGCTGCCAGGATGATCACCAGACTGCGGTAGGACAGCGGCACCAGACGGCTGAAATACTCCGCGCAGGCGCAGGTCAGGCCGACCGCGGTGACCAGGCATGCCAGGGAAATCAGCACTGCCAGGAAGCCGCTGCCCAGGCCGCCGAAAGTGTGCTGCACATAGGCATGCAGCACGGCCGCACCGTTGGTGGCGCCTTCGGCAATGGCATGGCTGCCGGCACCGAGGCGGAACAGGCTGATGTACACCAGCGCTAGGCCTACGCCGGCAATCAGCCCGGCGATGATCGCATAACGGGTGATCAGCTGCGGTGACGTGACGCCGCGCGAGCGGATGGCGTTGACGATCACGATGCCGAACACCAATGCGCCCAGCGTATCCATGGTCAGGTAACCATTGATGAAGCCCTGGGAGAATGGCGCAGCCTGGTAGGCCGGCGTCGCCGAACCCACGCCATCGGGCGTCAGCACGAACGCCGTGCCACCGAGGATCAGCAGCGCGAGAATCTTCATCGGCCCGAGCACCCGGCCGACCGTATCGAGCAGTCGGCCCGGATAGAGCGACACACCCAGCACGATGGCGAAGTACACCAGGCTGTAGATGAACAGTGCCAGCGGGCTCTCACCGGTCAGCGGTGCCAGGCCCACTTCGAACGACACCGTGGCGGTGCGCGGAGTGGCGAACAGCGGGCCGACCGCCAGGTAGCAGACCACGCCCAGCAGCACACCAGCGGCGCGCCCGATGGGCGTGCTGAGGGCGTCCATGGCGCCGCCGACCTTGGCCAGCGCGACCAGGGTAATGACCGGCAGCCCCACGGCGGTGATCAAAAAGCCCAATGCAGCCAGCCAGACATGCGGCCCGGCCTGCAGACCGACGATAGGCGGAAAAATGATGTTGCCGGCCCCGACGAACAGGGCGAACGTCATGAACCCCAGGGCGAGCACGTCCTGGCTTTTCAGGGAAGTCATCTAAGGAAATACCACATCACTAAAACGGAGTTGAGAGAGGGAGTCCCGATGGATAGAGGGAAACGTCATTCGCCCTTGTGGCGCGAACCTTGTTGCGGGCCCATTTCGGATAGAAACGAAACCCATTAGTTGCAAGGCTAACGATTTTGCCGCAAACGCCCCATCCGTTCCAGCCCGGCTGACGGCTGGCTGTAATGTGCTGTCGCTTGGGCAACAATTTTCGACTCTAGCAATTGCTTCAAAGCAATTTGGAGACGCGGCCTCCACATGATTCTGCCGCTTCGTCATCACCGGCGATTATCGCTATCCGTCATCAAATAGTGAGATCCATCACAGCCGCCTCTTCCCTCTATCTCGCACTGAGTCCATGCTTGGCCACTGGCGCAATGCCACCCTGAAAGTCCAGCTTGATCATACGGAAATGCAATACTGCGAAGGAGTGCAGCAGGATGCGAGTGCTTTTCATACACCAAAATTTCCCTGGGCAATTCCGACATATCGCCTCCAGCTTGGCGCGCCGGAAAGACGTCGAAATTCTGGCCATCGGTCGGGAGCAGGCGCCTGGGCTGCAGGGTGTGAAGCTGCTGCGCTACAAGCCTCATCGCAAGGCAAGTCCACAGACGCACCCCTACGTGCGCAGCTTTGAAGATGGTGTGTTGCATGGCCAGCAGGTGCTGCGCCTGCTACTGGATCTAAAGGGCAAAGGTTATCGCCCAGACGTGGTGATCGCGCATCCTGGGTGGGGGGAAAGCCTGTTCGTCAAAGAGGCATTCCCATCGGCGCGTTTGATTCATTTCTGCGAGTACTACTACCAGGCCCAAGGCGCAGATGCCGGGTTCGACCCTGAGTTCCCATTCGACACTAACGGTGCCGCAAGCATACGCAGCCGCAACGCACTGCACTTGCTCAACCTGGAAAACTGCGACCAAGCCATCACGCCGACACACTGGCAAAGAAGTCTGCATCCAGCGGCGTACCGAGATGGCATTCAGGTTATCCACGAAGGGATCGACCTAGCCGGCCTTGGGTACGATCCTGAGGCTACGCTGGAGCTGCCAACGGGGCGGGTGCTGAAGGCCGGGCAACCAATCTTGACGTACGTCGCGCGCAACCTTGAGCCCTATAGAGGCTTCCACAGTTTCATGCGCGCCTTGCCGCACATCCTCGAGGCACATCCAAGCTGCCAGGTCGTAGTGGTCGGCGGCGACGACGTCAGTTACGGCAGTCGGCCTAAGGACTCAGCCAACTGGCGCAGCAAACTACTGGCAGAGAATTCTTTCGACAGGTCGCGCGTACATTTTCTCGGCAAGCTGCCCTACCCCACCTACAAGCGAGTACTGCAGGTCTCTGCCGCCCATATCTACCTCACCTACCCCTTCGTGCTGTCCTGGTCACTGCTGGAAGCGATGGCCAGCGGCTGCCTGATCATCGGCTCAGACACCGCGCCAGTGCGTGAGGTGATCGAGGACGGACATAACGGCGTGCTGGTGGACTTCTTCGACAGTGGACAAATCGCCGAAAAGGCTCTGCTGGCCCTAACACAGCCTGATCGCTTTCAGCCCCTCAGACGGCTGGCAGCGATCACCGCCCAGAATTACTCGACGGACAACGGGGTCGCTGGATACCTGAAGGTGCTCGGCATCGACCTGGCAGCGATACCTGCCTGAATGCATTGGAGGCGTTAAGCCTTTTAAAACCACGCCCACGGTCTTGGCTGACATCTCCGCCGAGACCGTGGGCGTGTTCGATTGTGGTGATCCATCTAAGGAGTGGCTATGGATATTCAAGGCACGAACGGCAACGACACCCTGATCGGCATCGATGTAGCAGACCAGATTTCCGGCCTGGGAGGTGATGACCTTCTGATTGGCGGCGCCGGTTCTGACACGCTGGCCGGCGGCTTGGGCAACGACACACTGCGGGGCGGCCAGGGCGCGGATACTTATCGCTTCAGTCGCGGTGGCGGGCGTGACGTGATCGACGACGCGGAGGGTGACGGCTTCGTCAATCGTCTCGAATTCGACGCGGGCATCATGCCGGACGATGTCAATTGCCGACGTATCGGCGATGACCTGGTGCTAAGTCTGACCAACTCGAATGACCAAGTCATTGTGCGCAACTACTTCTCCACCGCGGGCCTGCCGGAAATCACGGAGATCGTCTTCGCCAATGGCCTCCATTGGCCACCTCACGAAGTAAGGATGAGAGTAGAGAGCGCCCCTCAGGGGACGCTTATGGTCGGTACCGCTGAAGCGGATACATTGTTCGGTGGTGCCACAGCAGACACCTTAGAAGGTGGTGCTGGCGATGATCTACTCAACGGTGGGAGCGGCGATGACCTACTGCTAGGCGGCGACGGAAACGACACATTGGTCAGCGTTCTTGGCTTCGACACCCTGGTGGGCGGCCAGGGCAATGACACCTATCGCCTCGTAGGTGACTGGGGCCAAGTACTCATCGACGAACAGGCCAGCAGTGGCTTCGATGTGGTCGAGATATTCAATGTGCCGTCGATCAACATGCAGCTCCAGCGAGTTGGCAATGACCTGATTTTGCTCCGACGAGACACAAGTGACAGAGTCACTATCAGCAACTATTTCAGCACAAGTGCTGACGGCCAAAGTGCCATCGAAGAGATTCGTTTCTCCGACCAGAGCTGGAACCGTACCCACGTTATCAATTTGCTGAGCGCTGGTACACCTTACAACGACAACCTGACAGGAACCGAGGCACCAGACTATCTGTTCGGAGGCTTGGGCGACGATCAGCTGTCTGGCCTGGGCGGCAACGACCGCCTGGAAGGCGGCGCGGGTAATGACACGCTGTACGGTGGTGCGGGCGACGATACGCTCATCGGTGGTGATGGTGATGACTGGCTCGATGGCGGCGAAGGCCACAACCAGCTCATCGGCGGTATGGGCAATGACACCTACGTAGTCGATCAACCCAGCAGTTTCATTCAGGAAGACGCTGACGGCGGTATCGATACGGTACGCAGCAGCACGCACCACTGGCTTAACTACGCCCTCGAAAACCTTATCCTGACCGGCAGCGCGAATAGCGACGGTTTCGGCAATGACCTGAATAACGAATTAACCGGCAATGCCGGCAACAACTACCTCGATGGTAAAGAGGGCAACGACCTCATCAACGGTATGGACGGTAACGACGTCCTGCAAGGAGGCATGGGTAACGACACCCTCTATGGCGGCGCAGGCAACGATACCCTCAACGGCGGCGACGGCGACGACTGGCTCGATGGCGGCGAAGGCTATGACCAGCTAATCGGTGGTATGGGCAACGACACTTATGTCATTGGCCAAGGCTACAGCTCCATTATCGAAAACAATAACGGCGGTATCGATACAGTACGCAGCAGCACGACCCACGTGCTTGGTTACGCCCTCGAAAATCTTGTCCTGACCGGCAGTGCCCATATCGATGGCAACGGCAACGAGTTGGACAACGAAATCACTGGTAATGCCGGCAATAACCGCCTCAAGGGCGAAGCCGGTAACGACCGCCTCTATGGTCTGGACGGCAACGACACGCTGGAGGGCGGCGCGGGCAACGACAGCCTTTATGGTGGCTCAGGCGACGACGAATTGCTCGGCGGTGATGGTGACGACTGGCTCGATGGGGGAGACGGATTCAATCGGCTGATTGGCGGGATGGGCAATGACACCTACGTCATCGACCAAAACAAATACTCGATTTACGAAGCCCCCGACGGCGGGCTGGACACAGTACGCAGCAGCATCAGCTTCGGCCTGGGCTATGCCCTTGAAAATCTCGTTCTTACCGGTACCGAGAATATCGACGGTTTTGGTAACGAGCTGAACAATGAGGTCACTGGCAATGCGGGCAACAACAAGCTCGAAGGCGGCGCAGGCAATGACTATCTCGACGGTGGCGCCGGTAACGACCAGCTCAGCGGAGGCATCGGCAACGACACCTACTTCTTCAGCCGAGGCTGGGGGCAAGACATCATCGCCGATAATGGCAATGGGCTGGACGTCATCCGGTTCGCTACCGGCATCCTGCCGAGCGATATCCAGGCGCTGCATCAGAGCGGAGACCTGATTCTCAAACTCAAGAATTCGACGGACTCTGTCCGCGTGGTCGGCTATTTCCTCAACAACGGTACGGGTAGCAACGCCATCGAAGAGATCCGCTTCGCCAATGGCCAGCTCTGGAGCTTCGGCCAAGTGCGCGCCCTGACACTGCGAGGGGAGAACGGAGACGATCTGCTCAACGGCTTCAACACCGCCGATACGATGGATGGCGGGACGGGAAACGACACCCTCAACGGTGCGGAAGGTAACGACCTGTTATACGGCGGTGACGGCAACGACCTTTTGAACGGCGGGACCGGCAACGACACCATGCGCGGCGGCCTTGGTAACGACACCTATGTGATCGATTCGCTTGGTGATGTAGTCCTAGAAAATCCAAACGAGGGTATCGACACCATCGAGTCCAGCATCAGCATTACCAGTGCGCTCAACGCCAATATTGAGAACCTGCGCCTGACTGGCAATGGCAACCTGACCGGCATTGGCAATTCCGCGAACAACCTGATCACTGGCAATCAGGGGGCCAACTACCTTGTTGGCAATGCCGGCAATGACACGCTGAGCGGCGAAGGTGGCAATGACACGCTTGAAGGCGGCATTGGCAATGATGTTTATCGCTTCGCCCGGGGCTGGGGCGCAGATACGGTGCAGAACTACGAGTCCACCTCTAATGGCTTCGATACCATTGAGTTCGCTGCGGACATCCAACCAGGCGACATCCGCGCCTCACGAAGTGGAAGCAACCTGGTGCTAAGCCTCAATGGCAGCGCAGATCGCATCACGGTTATCAATTACTTCCAGAACGATGGCGCCACCTCCTTCGCGGTGGACGAGATTCGCTTTGCCAACGGTACACGCTGGAGCATCTCGACCATCAAGGGGATGGTCCTACAGGGCACCAGCGGAAACGATACGCTCACTGGCTATGCCAGCGCCGACGTGATCAGCGGCGGCGCCGGCAATGACAGCATCATCGGTGGCAGTGGCAACGATACGCTCGACGGTGGCAGCGGTAACGATCTAATCGCCAGCGGTATTGGCGATGATCGCTTGGTGGGCGGTGCGGGCAACGACCAGCTGCAAGGTGGCTCGGGTAATGATCTCTATGTCTTCGCCCGGGGCTGGGGCCAGGACGTGATCGACGACTCGGAGGGGGCACTGGATGTCATCGAGTTTGCAGCAGGGATCACGCCTGGCGAAATCATGGTCAGCCACGAAGGCGAAGACCTGCTGCTTAAGTTGCTGGGCAGCACCGACAGCATCCGTGTCGTGGGTTACTTCACAGCCGAGGGCCTTGGCACGTTGGAGCAGATCCGCTTCGTCGACGGCACTCAATGGCTGCCAGAGCAGCTCCGATCGCGAGTGCTCCAAGGCGATGCCGGTAACGACAACCTGATTGGATTCGCCAGTGCAGACCTGCTCAACGGCTACGCCGGTAACGATAGCCTGTACGGCCTGGCAGGCAACGACACGCTTTACGGTGGTGCGGGGAACGACCTGCTGGACGGTGGAGATGGCGATGACCTGCTAAGTGGCGACACCGGCGCCGATACGCTGATTGGTGGCGCCGGCGATGACCGCTATTGGGTGGATGCAGATGACGTTGTGATCGAGGCTGTGGATGGCGGCATCGACACGATCGAATCACACGCCTCCTGGACCTTGGGCGACAACATCGAAAACCTGACCCTCATCGGGCCAGCGGTAGAAGGCATCGGCAATGCGCTGAACAATGATATCCGCGGTGGAGACGGCAACAACCTGTTGTGCGGTGAAGCCGGTGATGACCGCCTTAACGGCGGGTTTGGCAACGACACCTTGGTAGGCGGTACGGGTAACGATACCTACGTGTTCGACAACGACTGGGGGCAGGATGTCATCCACAACCAGGACGATGGTGTGGGCAAGCACGACGTCATCGACTTCGCGGCCTTCAATCCCGAGCACATCAGCTTCCGCCGTATCGGAGGCGACCTGGTATTCAGCCGCAATAACACTCAGGACACAATCACTGTCGTCGGCTTCTTCGAAGGTGATGGCAAGGGCCCGGCCTCGATTGAGGAGGTCCGCTTCGCCAATGGCATCGTTTGGACAGGCGACTACATCCGCAACAGCACGCTGCGGAGTTCTTCCGGCAACGATACCCTGCTGGGCTTCTCTACTAACGACAGCCTTTCCGGTGATGAGGGTAACGATGAACTGCATGGCTTGGACGGCGATGACACCCTCGACGGCGGTGCAGGTGATGACAGGCTGTTCGGCGGTGCTGGAAACGACCGCCTGATCGGTGGCTTGGGCAATGACAGCATGGAAGGCGGAGCCGGGGATGACATCTACCAGGTCGACTCCCTGGAAGATGCAGTGATCGAGAGCGCGGATGCGGGCATCGACACTATCGAGTCCAGCGTAAGTCTGACCCTCGGTGCAAATATCGAAAACCTACTGCTCACCGGTACCACGGCCATCAATGGCACAGGCAATGCGCTGGATAATCTGCTAATCGGCAACGAGGCGGCGAACAGGCTCAGCGGCGGCGCGGGTGCTGATCGCCTAATCGGTGGCGCCGGCAACGATACACTCAGCGGCGGAGCAGGCAACGACACTTATGTGTTCGAGCGAGGCTGGGGTCAGGACACGCTGAACAACTTCGACTCCAGCGCCGGTAAACGCGACACCATCGAGTTTGGCATGGGGATATCTCCCAGCGACATCGTCGTCCGAAAGTCTGGGTCAGACCTACAGCTGACGCTCAAGGGCAGCGATGACCGAATCACCATCACAAATGCGCTCGTCAGTGGCTGGAGCGCCACGAACATCGTGGATGAAGTCCGTTTCGCCGACGGCACCGTTTGGAACGCTGAGCAGTTACGCACCCAGTCGATGCATGGGGGTGATGGAAACGATTGGCTGGGCGGATACAACTTTGATGACCTGATTGTCGGCGGCCTCGGCAACGACTCTCTGAGCGGGCTGGGTGGCAACGATACCCTTGATGGAGGGCCTGGCAACGACAACCTGCAGGGCGGTTACGGTAACGATGTTTATCTCTTTGCCCGTGGATGGGGCCAGGACACCATCGCCGACGTGGATGTAGCCTCTGGCAGTGCCGATGCCATCGCATTCGGCGAAGGCATTACAGCCGAGGACATCCTATTCAGCCACGCGGATGGCAATCTCAACCTGCAGCTCAAAGGCTCGACCGACAGCATTAGCGTGTACGGCTACTTCCGCTTCGACACCCATGTGATCGAGGAAATACGCTTTGCAGACGGAAGTGTCGTGACCTATAAACAGCTCCAGCAATCATTTCTTACTGGGGGCGATGACAATGATGTCCTGACGGGCTTCCCACTGAGCGACCTGATGACGGGCGGCCTAGGCAACGACACGCTACGCGGCATGGACGGCAATGACACTTTGCTGGGTGGCGCGGGAGATGACTGGCTGCATGGTGGCTTCGGTAACGATCTACTTCAGGGCGGTGCTGGAAACGATACCCTTATAGGTGGCGCCGGTTCGGACACCTACCTGTTTGGCCGCGGTGACGGACAGGATAGAATCGACAACTCCGAAGCGACTGCCGACAGCTTAGACACCTTGTCATTCGGCGAAGGTATATCAGCAGAGCAGCTCTGGTTCCGCCAAAGTGGCAACAACCTGGATGTCAGCCTAATCGATGGCACGGAGCGGATAACCATCTCGAACTGGTACAGCGGCAGCGCCTATCAACTCGACCAGTTCAAGTCTGCCGATGGCAAGACCTTGCTGGACAGCCAAGTACAAGGGCTGGTGGATGCGATGGCCGCTTTCGGCGTTCCAGCGGGGGCAGAGGGTAATCTCACCACTGCCCAACGAGATGAGCTGAATCTGGTGATCGCTGCCAACTGGCAGTAATCGAGTGAATGGCTTGGCGAGCAACTCGCCAAGCCACCACAAGACGCCGTTTAAGTTTTTGAACAGCGAACCAGTAGAATCCCAAAGCGAAGGCCGCAGCCCCTGCCAAAGCAGGAGCTACGGCCCTTTTGGGTTTTACTGCCAGTTAGCAGCTATAGCAACATTGAGCTGATCTCTCTGCGCTTGCGTCAGATTGATCTCACCTCCAGCAGGTGCGCCGAAAGCAGCCATGGCGTTGACGAGGTTATCGACCTGATTGGCGTACAACGAAGAGCTTCCAGCCTGGATGACATCCAGACGTTGAGCCGTATTGGTATACCAATCCTGAACAGTGACACTGTCCGCTGAACCGCGTACGTCAATAACCAAGTTATTACCTTGGCGAGACAGCCAGAGGTTCTCCCGGCTAATACCTTCGATACTTAGCACATCATTATCCGCCGGCGTATTGGACAGGTTGTTGATCACATCCTGCCCGTCACCAGCAGCGAAGTAATAGGTATCGCTACCGTCACCGCCGAGTAGGTAGTCATTACCCTTACCTCCGCGTAGCTTGTCATTGCCCGCTCCGCCGTCGATCAGGTCTGCATCAGATGATCCTAGGATATTCTGATCCCCTGCTTGGCCAACCAGAATGGTCCCGAAGCTTCGCTCGTCAGGCAGTCCCTGATAGTTAGGCGAACCTTTGGTATCCGGGTTAGTAAGCTTGAAAGCGCTAAACACTTGAGCCGCGGTCAACTGGCCACCGGAGGCGAAGCTGATTACATCGACGACGTAATCACCGCCCAGGAACCAGTTCTTGATTGTGACCTGATCACTGCCTCCGCTGACTTTGAGCACCAAGTCATTACCACTCTTCATCAACCCGCTGGAGACTTGACTTGAGGTAATGCCATCGAAACGCAGCGTATCGAATCCACCGCCGACGTTATCGATGACGTCCTGACCACCACCTGCTGCAAATACATAGGTGTCATCACCACGACCACCGATAAGCGTGTCATTACCGGCCCCACCGTTGAGCGTATCGTTGCCATTGCCACCTTCGAGGCGGTCATTGCCAGCACCGCCGAAAAGTTGGTCATTGCCATTGAAGCCTTTTAACAGGTCACGCTGCGCGGTGCCGTTGAGCGCAGCATCATTACCAGACGTCCCCTGAACAGTGGTGTCGAATGCCGAAGCAGGAGCCGTCGGCACAGCCAGACCAAACGCGTTGAAGATCTGCGCGGAAGTGATCTGCCCCCCGGTTTCGAAGGTGAAGGTCTCAACCAGATTGTCACCACCGAGGAAAAAGTCTTTGAGGGTGACCTGGTTTGCAGCGCTGCCATTCACCTTGAGGATCAGATCATTGCCAGATTTGCTCAGACCAGAAGAGACTTGGTTGAAGGTAATACCGTTAGCGAAACGCAGCGTATCGTTGCCACCAGACTCCTCGATTACATCCTGGCCGGCCGTGTACACATAGGTATCGTCTCCAATACCTCCCAGCAACAGATCATTACCCGCGGCGCCGTTCAACGTGTCATTACCAGCACCGCCAATGAGGACGTCATTCGAAGCAGTACCAGTGATGACGTCGTTGCCACCCAACCCTGCGACCGGAGGTTGCTCGCCACCTGGGTTGGTGCCCCCCCCGGGCTGACCACCACCGCCCGGGTTTTCACCAGTCCCTGGGCTGCCAGTGCCAGGCAATGCGGTCAGCAAACTGGCTATCTGAGCAGTGGTGATATAACTGCCACCATCAGGCTGAACGTAATCAATGGCGTAGTCCCCTCCCAAGAAGTGGTCGGTTACTTTGACCTGCTGCTTGAGATCTCCATCCACCAGAATTAGCAGATCGTTACCCTCGCGATGGAAGCTCAGCCGAGTACGCGCGATACCGATGAAAAACGCGCCGTCAAAGCCGCCACCACTGTTGTCGATCACATCCACACCGCCACCAGCGCGGTAGTAGTACTGGTCATCACCAGCGCCGCCGGCAAGTCGGTCGTTGCCATCCTCACCATCGAGCACATCGTTGCCATTGCCGCCGATCAAGGTGTCGTTACCTGAACCTGCCTGCGAGCCATTACCGCCGGAGAGGTAATCATTGCCATCGCCCCCCTCAAGCTGGTCATCGCCCCCCATGCCAAACAATGTGTCGTTTCCGGCCAGGCCACGCACCATGTCTTTACCCTGTCCTCCAACGAGCTGCTCCCCAGCAGTAGTTCCTTCTACAAGGGTTTCAAATGCTCCTGGGACGCTACCAGCAGCAATGATCTGACCTATGCGGGTGGCACTGATCATGAAGCCCCCATCAGGCTGTACATAGCTGATGGCCTTATCACCGCCAAGGAAATGACCTAATACTCGCACTGATTGCGAGGCATCCTTATCCACCAGAATCAGTAGATCATTGCCATCACGCTTGAAGGTCAGGCGCGCTTCGTCAATACCCCCGCTGAAGAACACTCCATCATTGCCGCCACCGGTATTGTCGATGGTGTCTACGCCGCCATTTGGGAAGTAAACATACTTGTCATCGCCGGCGCCCCCCACCAGCAGGTCATTACCGCTGCCACCCATCAACTGGTCGTTGCCCAGCCCCCCGTAGAGGGTGTCGTTACCTACTTCGCCATCTAGATAGTCGTTGCCCCCCTGGCCATGAATAACATCATCACCAGCGCGACCCCATGCCTGGTCATCGCCCTCGCCTAAGTTCATATGGTCATTCAGGTCGCGATAGCCGATGAAGCGGTCGACTTCGGAAGTCCCCTGCCAGACCACTCGACTCTCCACATCCACCTGGCTCAACTTACTGCCGTCGGCGAAAACGAATTGCTCCAGCTTGAAGTGATCGGTAGGTTCTTGGAACCAGTTCTGCACCGTGATCGAGTCAGTACCGTTGGCATGCTCGATGATCAGATCCAGGCCACGACGGTAAAAACTCAGGTCTGTGGCGCGAATGCCCTGGCCAAAGCTCAGCGTGTCGAAACTCGGTGCAATATTGCTGTACGCCTCGTTGGCGCGTCGCTCGATCAGCAGGTCTTTACCGTCACCCAGATTGAACAGGTAGGTATCATCGCCGAAGGAGCCGTAAAGCGTGTCATTGCCGGCGCCGCCTTCCAGGGTGTTGCTGCCTTGGTCCCAAGGGTTGCTGTATGCAACCAGGGTATCTGCGCCGGCGCCGCCCAACAGGGTATCGAAGCCTTGCCCTTGGAGTTCGTCATCGCCATTGCCGCCTTCGAGCAAACCAGAGCCTGTCAGGCTATCGTTGCCTTCGCCACCGATGAGATGCCCAGAGCCCTGGATCGTGTCGTTACCAGTACCGCCGTCCAGGACACCATTACCGGTTAGGATATCGTCACCGGCTTCGCCGAAGAGCTGGTCATCTCCCTCGTCACCATTCAGGGTGTCATTACCGTCACCACCGTAGACCAGATCGTTGCCAGAAGAGGCGTTGATAAGATCGTCACCAGCATCACCAAAAAGCTGGTCATTACCTTCCGCTCCTTGCAGGGTATCGTCACCTTCGTTGCCGTGAATGACATCGGAGCCACCTACACCAATAAGGGAGTCATTACCCAAGCCGCCATTGATGATGTCGTTACCGGAGAACCCGTAGATAACATCGTCGCCATCGGTGCTACGCAATGCCTGCAACTTGATCTGTTCATAGTCCCACACGGTACCGTCAGAGAAAACGAACTGCTCGATCTGAGTACTCCCTACCATGCCGGACCAGTAATCGACATGGCCGCGAATGAGCAGCTCATCACCAGTAGCTGTATTTACGACACGCAAGTCTGAGAGGTCGCGACGTAGCAATAGGTCTGCAGGCGAAACATCGAAGTAAACGGTATCGGAACCGTCACTATCGATGATCACATCTCGGCCCCAGCCAGCTGAGAACACATAGGTGTCATTGCCCCCTCCGCCCCGGAGTTCATCATTGCCACTGCCGCCCTCCAGGCGGTCGTCGCCATCACCGCCGTTGAGCGTGTCGTTACCTGCGTTGCCATGCAAAACATCGTCGCCCAGCTCGCCGTTCAGGGTGTCGTCGCCATCTCCACCGCTGACCGTGTCGTTACCATTGCCAGCGAACACCAAGTCATTGCCAGCACCAGCGTCGAAGATATCGCTGTCAGCGTGACCGTATATGGTGTCGTTTTGCGCAGTTCCCTCAAGGGCTTTTTGCTTGATGGTCGCGTAGTCCCAGGTGCTGCTATCGGCGAACACAAACGACTCGATGGCACTGCCGGGGACCTGACCAGCGCGGTCGGAGAACTGCCCAGCGATGCGTAACTGATCGCCAGTCACAGAGTTACGGACAACCAAGTCGTAACCATCGCGGCGTAGTAAGAGGTCGCCTGGTGCGACGTCGGAAAACATCACGCTGTCCACGCCGGAGGTGTCGGATAGCTCATCCGACCCCCAGCCCGTGGCAAGCAAATAGTGATCGTTGCCATCACCGCCGGCGAGAAGATCATCACCGCTGCCGCCATCGAGGGTGTCGTCGCCAACCCCTCCGTACAGCACATCACTACCAAGGCCGCCGGTGATAATGTCATTACCAGCGCCTGCGTAGATGGTGTCATCGCCATCCAGGCCATCAATGGCATCGTCACCCGAATAGCCATAGATAAGGTCAGCGTACGCAGTGCCAGCTAGGGTCAGGTCATGCAATTGCGCTGCATCAATAAACGACTGAACCCCATCACCGTATTGAAGCATGATGCCGCTAAAGGGAATCTCGTCACGGAAGAACGAGCGCAGGCTTATACGATCATCCGGGCTGCTGAGGAAAGTGACTTCCAAACTGGTGCCATTGCGTCGGAATACCAGTTCTTCAAGAGGCAGCCCGGATACGTAGATGGTCACCACGCCTTCATAGGCATCGACAATTTCGTCCTTGCCATCGCCTCTGGCAAAAAGGTAACTGTTGGTGCCGTTGCCACCGTTCAGCAGGTCATCGCCCTTACCGCCTGCCAGGAAGTCATCACCCGCGTCACCGTATAGATAATCGCTGCCGTCACCGCCGCGCAGGGTGTCACGCCCAGCACCACCGATCAGACGGTCATTACCGGCACCACCAATCAGCGTGTCGTCACCGGTACCGCCATCCAGGTAGTCGTCACCATCACCACCGCTGAGCAAATCGTTGCCGTCTTCACCGAAAAGCGTGTCATAACCCTCTTCGCCATAGAGCTGATCGTCGCCAGTACCGCCGCGCAACGTATCATTACCGTCACCGCCGAGCAGGGTGTCATTGCCACCGTTGCCAAACAGTTGGTCGTTACCAGCCAGCCCGGAAAGGGTCTCGCCGGCTTCGTAGCCGTGCACGACGTCATTCCCGGCCGTGGCTTGTAGCGCCTTGGCTTTGATGTCTGCGATGGTCCAGACCGTACCGTCGTGGAACTCGAAGCGCTCCACCGCAGTACCATTGGTAGCCTCGCTAACAAAATAGCCGGTAAGCCGGATGCTATCGGTAGCCGAGGTGAAAACGATCAGATCGGTGCCACTGCGCTTAACAGTGACCGCCGTCGAATCAATCCCCTGACCAAACACCACACGATCAACCTTGCCACTGGCCTCGCCAGCATTCTCGATAACATCGATACCATGGCCTGCGTCAAACACGTACGTATCGCTGCCCTTACCACCGATGAGCGTGTCGTTACCAATGCCACCATTGAGGGTGTCGTTACCGTCATCCCCCATCAAAATGTCATTGCCTGCACCACCGCTGAGTTGGTCGTTACCAGCCAGGCCATGGACCTGGTCGTTGCCTGCCAGTGCATCGATGACATCGCCTTGCGCCGCGCCAAAAATCAGATCGTCGCCTTGCGTAATCGCCGCTTGGGTAAGCAGCGTGACGATCTGCTGCTGGCTAAGGCTCGAGCCATCAGCAAAATGGATCAGCTCAATAGCGCCGAAGTCCAGCGTACCGTTGAAGTCGAAGAAGTTATCGATGCGTACCGAGCCGGAAGGCGTGCCATCAGCGTTATTGACGTTGATCCAGACAGTCGTGGTATTGCGGGTAAAGACAAGGTCGGCCTGCCTGATGCCTGCACCAAACACAATCTGGTCCAGCCCACCACGGTCGAGGATCACATCATCACCTTGGCCACGAGTAAAGTGGTAGGTGTCGCCGCCAGTAGAGCCATACAGACGGTCGTTGCCCCCCTGACCATAGAAAATGGTGCCAGCGGTCACGCCATAAAGGTTATCTGCACCAGCAGTTCCGATCTTTGCAGAGAAATCAAAGAATGGAGCCAGGTCTAGATCAAGCGTGGCAATGGCCTGAAACGCGGCATCGCGTTGGGCGCGGTAGGCTGGGGAGTATGTTCCGAGGTCAGTCAGAACGGTGATGATGCCGGCAATACGATCAGCTTTGCCTTCTGCCTGCAGCGTATCGAGAATGCCGTGCAGCTTGTCCCATTGCACAACGATACTGGCGGCATCAGAACCGAAGGCCGAACGGATGATGCTTAGTTCAGAACGGTATTCGGTCTGCGCTAGAATTTGTGCAGCCGTGAATTTCTTGAACTCCAGGTATTCCGCCACAAGCAAAGGTGCAGCCTGACCGTGTGGGTTGGGATCACGCTCTCCCCAACACCAAGTGCCTAAGTAAGGTCGGCCAACGAGGTTTTCCAGCGTGACCAGCTGGCGCGCGTCCATAACATGGCCATAGATTTTCTTCGGGTCGCGACTGTAAGGATCGACACCATCCGCACCAGCCCAGCGGTAAATAAGGTTGTCGAGTAAGGCATCTCGGCTAGCGGCATCTGTCGCTGACGTGTACTGAGTCAAGAGCGCTTTCAACTCAGGATCAAGTGCCATGGCCTGATGAAGATCATGTACTTTGCCGAACCCTTTAGAGTTGGCAAGGAAATAGATATCCGGCGTAAGCTCGATATCGCCACTATTTATCCGCTTTCCGCTATCGACCCTGAACCACACATCGGCGGCCGTAGAAGCCGTGCCATTATTCAACATCACCGTTGCTATTTGTCGATGCTCATGGCCATGAGCATCGACATGGCCTGAGTTTTTATAGCCAGTACTGATGGAGACTACACCCGCATCGGCCAGGCTCTGCAACTCGCCTTCTTCGCTAATACCATTGCCATTTAAATCTCGCCATACTTGCAGCGATGCGTATGAGGCATCTTGAGCGTCGACTACCCCATCACCGTTATTATCGTACTCAGCGAGAGCTTGAAAACCATTCTGGGCAGTCTCACCGTTGCTGAGTAAGCTGTGGTTACCAAACAACTCTGTACCATTACTAATCCGTCCATTACCGTCTCGATCATGGACAAGCAAACCATCGTCGCTACTGACCCACCCCGTACTTTCGCTAAGGCCATCGGCATCAAGGTCAAAGAACTTTTCACCAATGGGTAGCGTCTCTACACCATCACCGTCGAGATCGATTATGATAGGAGATGTTTTCGTTTCTGCACCGCCCGTGCTAGGACCGCCATCAGGCGGAGGCGGCGGACTCTCCTCTTCCTCCTCATCAGTAAGTACAATGTGAAGAGAGCTTTGATTTTTGTCGTAATTATTGATAGTCAAGCCACCATTAATTACTAACGTAGTACCACTAAGTACATAGGTATTTCCACCACCACGGTACGTATTCTCTGGATCCGACTCCTTGCGAGTCCCTCCCGTTAAAACTTTACCATTGAGAACAACATTCCCTAAGCCATCAAGATCGCTGATGGTGTCTTTGCTATCTACAATGTAGACATCATAACCCGTCCCACCAAACAAATGATCAGCATCAGCTCCGCCATCGAGGAAGTCATGTCCATCTCCACCTTCAATGGTGTCCGCCCCTGCACCGCCATAAATTTGATCGTTATCACCCTCGCCGTAGAGAATATCGCTATCATTACCCCCGCGAATTACATCATCACCAGAACCACCATATATAGTATCCGCACCACCAAACCCATATATGAAATCTGACTTCTCATCACCTCGAACTAAGTTACCAGCACTATTACCATGAATTAAATTATTACCACTCGACAATAGCTCGCTAGCATCTATATCTATTTGGCCTTCACGCAAAATATATGCAGCATCTAGATGCGCCCCACCTGCATAAGTCGATGACAAACTCGAAAGAGCAGGCGCAATGGATGACTTCAGGTCTCGCAACAACTCTGGAGGCAAACCTGAAACCTTATTAAAAAGCGTATTTTGTTGTCCCGCCGAGTTGATATGGATCCCGCGCAACAAGTAGTCGACAGTAGAGAAGGCTTCCTCAGAACTTGCGCCCCCCGTAGTAGCATTATCAAAAAGACCGAACGCATCAGATTCTCTGACCCTCCTAGCTCGATAATCACTTGATGATGTAGTGAAATACCTGATTTCCGCCCATATCTTTGCTCTAGTATTATCCTGGGATTGTTGAACAGTTCCGTTTGCAAGCCCTATCAATGTTGGCGAATTAGGAATCTGGTATAGAACACTTAGAATTGCTGCGCGCTCCTTTGATGCTGGCATAGAAGCCAACGAGACGCGAGTTTCGACTCCGATCTGCAAATGGTGGGCCAGCATTTCATTTGCGTCTTGAATATTTCCAAGACGTAGCTCCAAACGATTGGCATAATTACGCATGACAGCTGTATATTTGGCAAGCAGCGTCGCATTAGCAGGGACACCCAAAGCATTTGCAGCTATGACGCCATCTAGATTCTGATGTTTCTGCGCATCAGTATTATTAGCCTTATAAAAAGCTCTGACCGATCTAGCCTCACTCAACAGCGAAGCATCATTATTAGATAGCGGTTGAAGCCCTGCTGCGGCGAGATAACTATTAATCTCAGCAGTGCCGCGCACCAGCAAGTCAGTACCATACCCTATAGCGATACTTTCACTACCATCGTAATGAGACGCCAGATCAGCCCCTTGTACTGTGCCATTCAGCTCCCTAAGAAAAACCGGCTGATTCTCGCTTGATTTAATAAACGCCAACAAATAGTTTTCATAACTACCGTAGTCCCTATTAAATGCATCTACAGGGTGTCCAGAAAGCACATACGACTGACTTGTATTAACTGCCATATCCTAACTCTCCATTTTCTTATCAGAAGGAACACCGAAGCACCAAAAATTTATTTTCTACAAGCTCAGCCACAATGTACCGAGGAGAACTTTCCACCGAACTCGACTCAATCAAAATATAATTCTTTCCGCTAAAAAAAAAGGGATACAAATAATACTTGTAAGAAAAATCTTTTACCCCACCAACGAAAGCCAAATTTCTGTAGCCCAATTCAATAGCCTCCCTGACCTGGTCGAAACTTACATTTTTTTCACTCCCTGCCCACGCCTCACCATATATCCAGAAAATATCACCATCACCTTCATCAACCTCAGCGTAGGATCCTGCAACGATCTCAACAGTTCGAGGATGACCACTATTATCAAGATCAAGCGTATAATATGAAACTTGGCGCACGCTTACCCCACCTTGCTTCTCTACTAACACCTTATCCTTATTAAACTTGTAAAAAACCACACCATTGGCTTCGCCTTCTCGAGACTGAAGAGAACCATTAACCCACGGCCTCAACACATTGTGCAGAAATTGGCCTTCACTACTCGAAACAAGCTGTTTGACACCACTATTCACATCAAGGCAAATTTGATCTTTTACCTCCTCCCCCTGACCTAGCCAAACTGTGATAGATTTAGAGATAGATAAATCATATCGCCCAGAAGTAAAATCCGACCTTGGCAACGATTCCTTTGCAAAAGCCTTGAACTCAAAAGTCAGCGAAAAGAAAATGGGAACCACAAGAAAAACATAAAAAAAACATCGAGCAACCAAACCATACAAACTAATCATCAAGCATTGCTCCTAAATTTAACTTTTCCAACAGCTTCTCAAAAAGCCCTTTCAACATTAACCATCCAACTTCAAGCTCAGCAAGTATTAAAAACAGCAACTAACAGCACCATTCAACAAGGTCCAGCCATGCATATAAGGCGAATCGCTTTATCGTTCAACTAAGCTCTCCGCCGCGTGCTGCCGTAGTGGGCTTAAAAAATAATCGATTATCTTCCGCTTATCCGTCTTTACTTCTGATCGCACAGCCATACCTGGCGATAGCGAAATACTGCTATCTCCTACCTGAATGGTATTTTTCTTTAGCTGTATCCGTGCGCTGTAAACCAAACCCAGCTTTTCATCCTCAATCGCATCACTTGATATGCTCACCACAGTTCCGTCTACCACGCCGTACTTTGTGAAGTTAAAGGTCTCGACTTTCACTTCTACGGCCTGGCCAGGGCGTACGAAACCGACGTCCTTGTTCTCCAGCATCGCCTCAACTTCCACAGGCTGATCGCTCGGGACAATCACCATCAGAGGCTGGGCCTGAGTCACGACACCGCCTTGGGTATGGATCGCCAGTTGCTGGACAGTCCCATCAACGGGAGCAGTGAGTTGCGTGAGTCGGTTACGTTGCTCAGCCTTCCGCAGTTCTTGAGTGAGGCTTGCAGCACGAACGTCCGCATCATTCTGCAGATCGAGCATCGCCCTGCGCGTTTGGGCCAAGACACCTGTGCGCTGCTGCTGCGCGGCCTTCAACGCGGCTTCCAGCTCGCTGATTCGCGCTTTTTGCTGGGCCAGCTCACGCTCTTGATCGAGCAGAATCTGCTCTTTCTCCAGGTAGGCGTGTTTGGCGACAAATTGCTTGTCGAGCAGGCCACGGTAATCGGCTGCCAGCTCACGGGAGATAGGAAGCGTTTTGCTGAGCGCAGTGATAGAGGCGCGGAGAGAACGTACTTCAGCCTCTCGCTGCTCGATCTGAGCATCGCTTTGGTCGAGGGCTGCACGCAGCTCGAGATACTGACCTTGTACCCATCGCTGCAGACTTTCTTGCTGCGCGGGAGTGGCGTTCGCGATAAACCGGGAAACCGATGCGGGCTCGGTCTTATCCTTTATCGCCTGCAGAAGCAGTCGAGCCCGAGCGCTATCGACCTGAGCGGCGAGCAGCTCGCTGTGGAGTCGCTCAACATCCGCTCCAGTGATCTGGCTATCGAGTTCAACGAGCAGCTCACCTGCCTTCACCTGCTGGCCATCATGAACATAGATGGCCTTTACGACGGCGACCTCATTGGGCTGGATCACCTTGGTCTTGCCGCTCGGCACGATCTTGCCAGTCGCGGTGGCCACGACATCAATCTCGCCGACACAGGCCCAGACCAAGGCGAGTGCCGCGAAGACCATGATCGTCCACTGGATATAACGTGGTGCCGGGTGCACTGGCTTTTCCTGCAACGCCAGAGCAGCGGGTAGAAACTGAACTTCGTGACTTAGCCGAGGCGGCACATCCATCGCCTTGCGGTTACGCCATGAGTGTCGCCAGGCACTGCGGTAACGATTCAGTAACTCACGCTTAGCGCCCATGGCATTGCTCCTTTGCCAACGGCAGTACGCACGACGCTAGACAACTGCTCATGCCACATCCCCCTGCTGCAACCGATGCAAGCGCGAGTAATGCCCTGCCTGGTGAGTCAGCAACTCCGAGTGACTGCCCTGCTCCACGATCAGGCCACGATCCATTACAACGATACGGTTTGCATCGCGTACAGCAGAAAGCCGATGAGCGATGATGATCACCGTCCGCCCCTTACAGATGGCCTGCATGTTCTGCTGAATGACGCGCTCGGATTCGTAGTCGAGGGCACTGGTGGCCTCGTCGAAAATCAGGATGCGCGGGTTGCCGATCAGGGCCCGGGCGATGGCCACCCGTTGCCTTTGACCACCCGACAGCGATGCTCCGTGCTCACCGACGACAGTGTCATAGCCCTCCGGTAATTCGAGGATGAAGTCATGGGCCCCCGCCATCTTGGCGGCCTGCATCACAACCTCGATAGGCGCACCAGGATCGGTCAGGGCGATGTTTTCCCGGATGCTGCGTGCGAACAGCATATTGTCCTGCAGCACCACGCCGATCTGCCTACGCAGCGACGACACGTCTGCCAAAGCGAGATCCATACCGTCGACCAGCACACGGCCCCGTTCCGGGGTGTACAAACGCTGCAAGAGACGTGTCAGCGTACTCTTGCCCGAGCCCGATCGGCCCACGACACCGATCACTTCGCCCGCCTGGATCCTTAAGCTGACTCCGCGCAACACTTCAGATCCATCTGGCCGGTAGCGAAACTGCACCTGGTCGAATTCGATATCGCCTTTAAGGGGAGGCAGCGCACTGCGCGAGGCTTGGGACATTTCTGTTCGCGTGTTGAGAATGTCGCCAAGGCGCTGTACCGAGACGCCGGTTTGCTGGAAGTTCGTCCATAGCTGAGCGAGGCGCATGATCGGCTGCGACACCCGGCCAGCCAGCATGTTGAAGGCGATCAGTTGACCTACGCTCAATTGGCCTTCGATCACCAGTCGAGCGCCCAGCCATAGGGTCGCTACCGTCACCAGCTTGCCAATCAAACCGACGCTTTCGTTGGCCAGGTTCGACAGGTTCTGAGTCTTGAAGCTTGCGGCCACATAGCCGGCAAGCTGGTTATCCCACTTACGATTGACCTGGGGCTCGACGGCCATGGATTTGAGGGTGTCGATACCATTGACGGTTTCTACCAGAAACGCCTGATTTTCTGCCCCGCGTGTGAAGCTCTCGTTCAACCGCGCACGCAACACAGGCGTAATCAGCAGCGACACGATGAAATACAGCGGCAGTGACAGAATGACGACCAGAGTCAGCCAGCCGCTGTACATGAACATCACGGCGATAAACACCACCGAGAACAACACATCCAGCACCAGCGTTATCGCGTTGCCGGTCAGGAAGCTACGGATGTTTTCTAATTCCCGAACTCGGGCGACCGAGTCACCCACCCGGCGCGCCTGGAAGTAAGACAGCGGCAAGGTGACCAGATGACGAAACAATCGTGACCCCAGCTCCACATCGATTCGGCTGGCCGTGTGGGCGAAAACATAGCTTCGTAAGCCCGACAGCAATGTTTCAAAAATCATGATGCCGAGCAGGCCGATGGCAATCACGTCCAGAGTGGTCAGGCCGCGGTGCACCAGCACCTTGTCCATGACGACTTGGAAAAACAGCGGCGTCAGCAAGGCGAAGATCTGCAGGACGAAGGAAACGAGCAGCACCTCCCCTAACAGCTTGCGGTATTTGACGATCGCGGGGATGAACCAGGTGAAGTCGAAGCGCGAAAGCTCCCCCGCCATCGAGGCTTCGGATCGGATCAGCAGCAGTTCGCCCGTCCAGCGTGCCTCAAGGTCTTCTTGGGTGAGCACTTCTGGGCGCTGCGCGCGGGGATCATGAATCAGCGCCTTGCCTTCATCCATCCGGGCGATGATGAAAAAGCGTCCATCGTTATCGACGGCGATGGCAGGCAATGGCGTCTGGGTCAGTCGCGAAAGCGAGCTACGCGCGGACTTGGCTTTCAGTCCAAGCTTTTTCGCGGCCAGTAGGATTTCAGGGCGACCAAACAGTCGGCCGTCTTCGGCGTATTCGTGAGTGAGTTGTTCAGGAGAAGCGGCAACGTTATGAAAGCGCGCCAACATAACCAGGCAGGCAAGACCTGTATCCAGCTCTGCGGCTGGTCCGTGGGCAGCTGAATCGTTCAGCATTTGTGCATCCATGCATGTGGGATGGCGAAGCGCCATAGCTCATGCGGATTTTACTCGTGCGCGGCTCTAGAGCAAGATCCATAATCGCGAATTGTTCACACTATTTACTGACGATATTTACACCTGAAGAAGCCCCCACGACGCCCTCATGGTGAAGCGATTATGGTTTGAAGTAGCTGGGGTTAACGGCGATTCTCGTCAGGACCTACCGTCGGCAGGAAGTCGCGGTCAGGATCGTAATCCGCCTTCAGGTAGCCAGAAAACTCCTCCAGATCACCAACACTCAGCATGCCGGCAGCTTGCTTGAGCTTGAAGTTATCGATGATGTAGTCATACCGAAAATTGTTGTAATCCCGGACAGCCGCGTAGAGCTGCCGCTGAGCGTTCAGCACATCGGCCATATTGCGAGTTCCCACCCTCAAGCCAACTTCGTTGGCTTCCAGCGACATCCGGCCAGACTTTATGGCCTGCAGCCGCGCTGCAATTTGCTCCACTCCTACGTTGATCGCTCGATGAGAGCTTCTGGTCAGCAAAACCACTTCACGCCTCGCGTTTTCGCGATCATCTTCGCTCTTGGCCAAGAGTTCCACAGACTGGCGAACCTGCGAACGAGTCATGCCACCACTGTAGAGCGGAACGTTCAGCTCGATGCCAATGCTGCTCTGCGCGACATCATCGCGATAATCGCTGCGACCAAAATCAGATGGGTTGTTGTAGCCGAAACTGTCGTTGTCGCCTTTTCGATAGGACGCGACCACATCTACCGTCGGTGCATAGCCTGCCTTGCTCTGCCTGACTTTCTCCTCCGCGAAGGTGACCGCGTGATCGCTCGCAAGCAGGTTGAGGTTCTGCTTGGTAGCCGAATCGACCCATGACGCTGGATCGTTGGGAAATGGCGGGTTTACCGGCATGGAGTGGGCTACACCATCGATATCGATATAGTCTCGTGTAGTCAGCCGATACAGCACATCGAAGGCCTCGTCGACGTTGCGCTGAAACACCTTGGAATTCGCCCGGGCAAGGTCATAGGCAGCCTGCGCATCCAGCACGTCGGTGATGCTGGCGACACCGCCTTCGAGGCGCCCTTGCGCCTGGGCCCGCTGCTCGAGCAGAGCCGATTCCTCGGCTCGCGATGCGGCAAGGGCATCAAGTTGACGCAGCGTTTCGAAATACGCTTCAGCCGCCCGCAAGATCAGAGCTTGCTCCTTGGACGCAAGCTCCATCTCGGCCTGGGCAACTTCAGCGTGGGCAGCCTTGAGCTCGAACCAGCGGTCAAGGCGAAATAACGGTTGAGTAAGGCTTGCGCGAAGCGTCGTGCCACTTCGGGAGCGAATGAGTGAAGGGCTATCTCTATCAAGCCGGGTCGATTCGCTAACCATTCCTGCGGTGATGCTCGGCAGCAACCCCGAACGAGCTTGGGGGGTAGCCTCGGTGCGCGCCCGATACTCATGGCGTGCGGCCGAGAGTTCAGCGTCATGTAACGCCGCCTGGGTATAGACGGAAAGAAGGCTGGCCCGTGTGGGAGACGGCCTATCGGAGGCCTGGGCAAAAGATGCTATAGGTGCCAGCAATACGGCAAACAAGCCCAGGAAGCCAGAGAGATATCGCATTAACAATCCTTGTCAAAAGCCTCGGCGAGATGGCTCGCGAATCCTAAAAGATTCAAAAATCACGTCAAGCTCAAAAACTCGCTGTCGTGATCAACTTACGTATTCCAAGTGGAGTTTTTTATTGAGTGGCCCATGACCTTGGATTTTTGGATCAACGGCGAGACGACCAACAGACGAAGTACAAAGAAGTTGGAATTATTCCGGCCAAAAAGAAGGCCACCCGAGGGTGGCCTTCTTTCGTCAGATCAGAATGGCTTACGCCTTCTTCACTTCCCAACCGGTCAGCTCGGCCAGGGCCTTGCCGATGTCAGCCAGGGAACGCACGGTTTTCACACCAGCGTCCTGCAGCGCAGCGAATTTCTCGTCTGCAGTGCCTTTGCCGCCGGAGATGATGGCGCCAGCGTGGCCCATGCGCTTGCCGGGCGGAGCGGTCACACCAGCGATGTAGGAAACTACAGGCTTGGTGACGTTAGCTTTGATGTAGGCAGCCGCTTCTTCTTCAGCCGAACCGCCGATCTCGCCGATCATGACGATCGCTTCGGTCTTCGGGTCTTCCTGGAACAGCTTCAGGATGTCGATGAAGTTGGAGCCCGGGATGGGGTCGCCACCGATGCCCACGCAGGTGGACTGGCCGAAACCGGCGTCGGTGGTCTGCTTGACGGCTTCATAGGTCAGGGTGCCGGAACGCGACACGATGCCTACCTTGCCTGGCAGGTGGATGTGACCCGGCATGATGCCGATCTTGCACTCGCCGGGCGTGATCACGCCCGGGCAGTTCGGGCCGATCAGGCGAACGCCCAGCTCGTCACACTTGACCTTGGCGTCGAGCATGTCGAGGGTCGGGATGCCTTCGGTGATGCATACGATCAGCTTGATGCCGCCGAAAGCCGCTTCCAGGATCGAGTCCTTGCAGAACGGAGCCGGAACGTAGATGACCGAAGCGTCGGCGCCAGTGGCTTCAACGGCTTCTTTCACGGTGTTGAACACCGGCAGGCCCAGGTGAGTGGTGCCGCCTTTGCCCGGAGTCACGCCGCCAACCATCTGGGTGCCGTAGGCGATGGCTTGTTCGGAGTGGAAGGTACCTTGCGAACCAGTGAAACCCTGGCAGATAACCTTGGTGTCTTTATTGATCAGGACGCTCATTACTTGCCCTCCGCAGCTTTGACGACTTGCTGAGCAGCGTCGGTCAGGCTGGTTGCCGCGATGATGTTCAGGCCGCTGTCGGCCAGTACCTTGGCACCCAGTTCAGCGTTGTTGCCTTCCAGACGGACGACAACCGGAACCTTCACGCCAACTTCTTTCACTGCACCGATGATGCCTTCGGCAATCATGTCGCAACGAACGATACCGCCGAAGATGTTCACCAGAACGGCAGCGACGTTGCTGTCGGACAGGATGATCTTGAATGCTTCGGTCACGCGCTCTTTGGTCGCGCCGCCGCCAACGTCCAGGAAGTTGGCCGGCTTGCCGCCGTGCAGGTTGACGATGTCCATGGTACCCATGGCCAGGCCAGCGCCGTTGACCATGCAGCCGATGTTGCCTTCGAGGGCAACGTAGTTCAGTTCGAACTTGGCAGCGTGGGCTTCACGGGCGTCGTCTTGCGACGGGTCGTGGAAAGTCTTCAGCTTGGGCTGACGGTACATGGCGTTGGCGTCGATGTTGATCTTCGCGTCCAGGCAGTGCAGATCGCCGTCGGCCTTGATGACCAGCGGGTTGACTTCCAGCAGAGCCAGGTCGTGATCTTTGAACAGCTTGGCCAGACCTACGAAGATCTTGGCGAACTGAGCGACTTGCTTGCCTTCCAGGCCCAGCTGGAAAGCCAGCTCGCGGCCCTGGAACGGCTGAGCGCCGACCAGCGGATCGATGGTTGCCTTGAGGATCTTCTCGGGGGTTTCGTGAGCGATCTTCTCGATGTCCACGCCACCTTCGGTGGAAGCCATGAACACGATACGGCGGCTGGAGCGGTCAACGACTGCGCCCAGGTACAGTTCCTTGGCGATGTCGGTGCAGGACTCGACCAGGATCTTGGTGACAGGCTGGCCATTGGCGTCAGTCTGATAGGTCACCAGGCGCTTGCCCAGCCAGTTGGCAGCGAAAGCCTTGGCGTCTTCCTTGCTCTTGACCAGTTTCACACCGCCCGCTTTACCGCGGCCACCAGCGTGTACCTGAGCCTTGACGACCCACTCGGTACCACCGATTTTTTCGCAGGCCTCAGCGGCCTCTTCCGGGGTGTCTACGGCGAAGCCCTTGGATACGGGCAGGCCGTATTCAGCGAACAGCTGCTTACCCTGATACTCGTGAAGATTCATGCTTGTCTACCGTCTTCGTTTAGGTATTGCGCATCGGCGCCGCACTCACGTGCCGCACCACCTGTGACCACCATTAGGCAGTCCGGCGCACATTCCGTGTCGAGCCGAGCCCGACCCAGGCAACGCGCCGTGGTTCTATGCCAGAGAACGCCTGAAAAACGCCGGCCCGAAGGCCGGCATGCGACGTCTTAGCGCTTCTTGCGGTTGGCGATGTGAATCGCGCCACCGTTGACTGCCAGCGCGGCTTCGTGCAGCGCCTCGGACAGGGTCGGGTGCGAGAACACCATCATGCCCAGGTCTTCGGCACTGGTACCGAATTCCATGCCGATGGCGCCCTGCTGTACCAGCTCGGCCGCGCTTGGGCCGATGACGTGAACGCCCAGCACGCGGTCGGTGTTGGCGTCAGCGATGACCTTGACGAAACCGCCGGTATCGTTGGCAGCCATGGCGCGGCCGCTGGCGGCGAACGGGAAGGTACCGACGTTGACGGCAACGCCTTCGCTCTTGAGCTGCTGCTCGGTCTTGCCGACCCACGCGATTTCCGGGTGAGTGTAGATGACCGACGGGATCAGGTCGTAGTTCATCTGGGCCTTGTGACCGGCGATGCGCTCGGCGACCATCACGCCCTCTTCCGAGGCTTTGTGGGCGAGCATCATGCCGCGTACCACGTCACCGATGGCGTAAACGCCCGGAACGCTGGTGGCGCACTGGTCGTCGACGAAAATGTAGCCACGCTCGTCCAGGTCCACGCCGCTGTCCGAAGCCAGCAGATCGGTGGTTACCGGGCGACGGCCAACCGCAACGATCAGCTTGTCGAAGACGATTTTCTGTTCGCCAGCCGAGTCGGTGTAGTTGACGGTGACTTGCTTCTTCTTGACTTCGGAGCCGGTAACGCGCGCACCCAGCTTGATGTCCAGGCCCTGCTTGGTCAGGGTCTTGAAGGCTTCCTTGGCGACTGCTTCGTCAGCGGCCGGCAGGAACTTGTCCAGCGCTTCGAGAACGGTCACTTCTGCGCCCAGGCGAGCCCATACGGAGCCCAGCTCCAGACCGATGACGCCAGCGCCGATGACGCCCAGCTTCTTCGGCACGGCCTGGAATTCCAGGGCACCGGTAGAATCGACGATGACGTCCTGATCGACCGGAGCCGGCGGGATGTCGATCGGACGCGAGCCGGAGGCCAGGATCACGTTCTCGGCTTCGACGACGGAAGTCTTGCCATCCTTGTCGGTGACTTCGACTTTCTTGCCGGCCAGCAGTTTGCCGTGGCCTTCGAGCAGGGTCACGCCGTTGGCCTTGAACAGGCCGGCAACACCGCCGGTCAGGTTCTTGATGATGGTGTTCTTGCGACCGACCATGGCCGGTACGTCGATGCTCACGCCCTTGGCGCTGATGCCGTGAACGGCGAAACCGTCCTGGGCTTCATGGAATTTCCAGGAGCTGTCCAGCAGCGCCTTGGAGGGAATGCAACCGACGTTCAGGCAGGTGCCGCCCAGTGCGATCTTACCGTCCTTGTCCTGGTACTTCTCGATGCACGCGGTCTTGAGACCGAGTTGAGCGGCCTTGATGGCGGCAACATAGCCGCCAGGGCCGGCACCGATGACTACCACGTCGAATTTCTGGCTCATAAAAGATTCCTTTTAGCGTAAAGCTTCGAGCTCGAGCCGCGGACGAAGGCCCTGTAGGGCGCAGCGTCCACGACCCGCAGCTGCGTTTAGATGTCCAGCAGCAGACGCGCTGGGTCTTCCAGCAGGTTCTTGATGGTCACCAGGAAGGTCACGGCTTCTTTACCATCGATCAGGCGGTGATCGTAGGACAGCGCCAGGTACATCATCGGGCGAATGACCACTTGGCCGTTCACGGCAACCGGGCGCTGGATGATGTTGTGCATGCCCAGGATCGCGGCTTGCGGCGGGTTGACGATCGGCGTCGACATCATCGAACCGAAGGTACCACCGTTGGTGATGGTGAAGGTACCACCGGTCATTTCCTCGATGGACAGCTTGCCGTCGCGGGCTTTCTTGCCGTAGGCGGCGATACCGGCTTCGATGTCGGCCAGGCCCATCAGTTCGGCGTTACGCAGAACCGGAACAACCAGGCCACGGTCGCTGGAAACGGCTACGCCGATGTCCTGGTAACCGTGGTAGACGATGTCGTTGCCATCGATCGAGGCGTTGACCGCCGGCAGACGCTTCAGCGCCTCGGTAGCCGCCTTGACGAAGAAGGACATGAAGCCCAGGCGAGTGCCGTTGTGGGCTTTCTCGAACTGATCCTTGTACTTCGAACGCAGCGCCATGATCTCGGACATGTCGACTTCGTTGAAGGTGGTCAGCATCGCCATGTTCGACTGGGCTTCGACCAGGCGACGGGCAACGGTGGCGCGAACGCGAGTCATCGGCACGCGCTTCTCGGTACGGTCGCCAGCGCCGGTTACTACCGGGGCTGCGGCAGCGGCGGTTGCAGCAGGCTTGGCAGCAGGAGCGTTCTTCTTGGCTTCAACGGCGGCGACTACGTCTTCCTTGGTCACACGGCCGCCCTTGCCCGAACCGCTGATGCTGTTCGGATCGATGCCGTTCTCTTCAGCCAGCTTGCGAGCGGCTGGCGAGAGGATCTGGTCGTCACCGCCAGCAGCGGCCGGCGCAGCGGCAGCCTGGGCCGGCGCAGCAGCGGCTTGAGCAGGTGCGGCGGCCGGAGCGGCAGCGCCACCTTCGGTCAGCTTGCCCAGCACTTCGTTGGAGAGGACGGTGTCGCCTTCGTTCTTGACGATCTCGGCAACCACGCCATCGGCCTCGGCCAGCACTTCGATCACGACCTTGTCGGTCTCGATGTCGACGATCAGCTCATCGCGCTTTACCGCTTCGCCCGGCTTCTTGTGCCAGGTGGCCACGGTGCCGTCGGCGACCGATTCGGGGAATGTAGGGGCTTTGATCTCGATAGCCATTGTGTTCTGTTCCTTAAATTCGGTGGTTTCGAGGAAGCGGCCTCAACGGGCCGCCTCCTTCGCGATGGCATTAAACGGTGAAGGCATCCTGCAGCAGTTTTTCCTGCTGTTCGGCGTGCATGGACGCATAACCACAGGCCGGAGCGGCCGAGGCATCACGCCCGGCATACTCGAGCACCAGCGACTTCTTGTGCGCCGAAGCGGCACGACGCATATGGTGCTGGCTGCAGTACCAGGCGCCCTGGTTCATCGGCTCTTCCTGACACCAGACGATGTGCTTGAGGTTCTTGTACGGTGCGAGAACCTCGGCCAGGTCGTCTTCCGGGAACGGATACAGCTGCTCGATACGCACGATGGCGATATCTTCGCGGCCTTCGGCGCGGCGTTTTTCCAGCAGGTCGTAGTAGACCTTGCCGCTGCACAGCACCAGACGCTCGACCTTTTTCGGGTCGATGGCATCGATTTCCGGGATGACGGTCTGGAACGAACCTTCGGCTAGATCCTCCAGAGTCGATACGGCCAGCTTGTGGCGCAGCAGCGACTTGGGCGTCAGCACGACCAGCGGCTTGCGCAGCGGGCGAATGACCTGACGGCGCAGCAGGTGGTAGATCTGCGCTGGCGTGGTCGGTACCGCGACCTGGATGTTCTGCTCGGCGCACAGCTGCAGATAACGCTCCAGGCGTGCCGAGGAGTGCTCCGGGCCCTGCCCTTCATAACCGTGCGGCAGCAGCATGGTCAGGCCGCACAGACGACCCCACTTGGTTTCGCCGCTGGAAATGAACTGGTCGAACACCACCTGGGCGCCGTTGGCGAAGTCGCCGAACTGAGCTTCCCAGATCACCAGCGCATTTGGCGTGGTGGTGGCATAACCGTATTCGAAAGCCAGTACCGCTTCTTCCGACAGGAAGGAGTCGTACAGGTCGAAACGCGGCTGACCTTCGTACAGGTTCTGCAGTGGCAGGTAGGCCGAACCATCCTTCTGGTTATGCAGTTGTGCATGACGGTGCGAGAAAGTACCGCGACCCACGTCCTGACCGGTGATACGGATCGGGTGACCTTCGACCAGCAGGGTCGCGTAGGCCATCGTCTCGGCGTAGCCCCAGTTCAGCGGCAGGCCACCGGCGCCCATCTTGCCGCGGTCTTCGTAGATCTTGCCGACCTGACGCTGAACCACGAAACCGTCCGGAGTCTGCAGCAGTTTGCTGGACAGCTCTTGCAGGGTCTTGAGGTCGAAGCGGGTGTCGTGACGCGCGGTCCAGGCATGGCCCAGGTACGGACGCCAGTCCACGAACAGTTCCTTGTTCGGCTCCTTGACCAGGCTCTTGACCACGTGCTGACCGTTGTCGAGCGCCGTGCGGTACTCGTCCACCGGAGCCTGCACCGCTTCGGCGGTCAAACGACCACCGCCGGTCAGGGCGTCGGCGTACAGTTCGCGCGTGGTGCGCTGTTTGGCGATCTGCTGGTACATCAGCGGCTGGGTGCCACTCGGCTCGTCGGCCTCGTTGTGGCCGCGGCGACGGTAGCAGACCAGGTCGATCACCACGTCACGCTTGTACTGCATGCGGTAATCGACGGCCAGTTGGGTAACGAACAGCACGGCTTCCGGATCATCGCCATTCACATGGAAGATCGGCGCCTGGATCATCTTGGCGACGTCGGTGGCGTACTCGGTGGAACGCGCGTCGTCGGCCCGGTTGGTGGTGAAGCCAACCTGGTTGTTGATCACGATGTGGATGGTGCCGCCCGTCTTGTAGGCACGGGTCTGCGACATCTGGAAGGTTTCCATGACCACGCCCTGACCGGCGAATGCCGCGTCACCGTGGATGGAAATCGGCACGACCTTGTCGCCGGTCGCGTCACTGCGACGATCCTGGCGAGCACGTACCGAACCTTCGACCACCGGAGAAACGATCTCCAGGTGCGACGGGTTGAACGCCAGCGCCAGGTGCACTTCGCCACCCGAGGTCATCACGTTCGAGGAGAAACCCTGGTGGTACTTCACGTCACCGGAGCTCAGGCCTTCGACCTTCTTGCCTTCGAACTCGTCGAACAGGTCGCGCGGGTTCTTGCCGAAGGTGTTGACCAGCACGTTCAGACGGCCACGGTGGGCCATGCCGATGACGATTTCCTTGGTGCCGTAGGAGCCGGAGCGCTGGATGATCTCGTCCAGCATCGGAATCAGGCTCTCGCCACCTTCCAGACCGAAGCGCTTGGTGCCCGGGTATTTGGTGCCCAGGTACTTTTCCAGACCTTCAGCAGCGGTGAGGCGCTCGAGCAGGTGGCTCTGCACCTCGGCGGAGATCTGCGGGCGACCACGAACGCTTTCCAGACGCTGCTGGAACCAGCTGCGCTGATCGGAATCGACGATGTGAGTGAACTCGGAGCCGATGGTGCGACAATATGTCTGATGCAAAGCGTCGCGGATTTCCCGCAAAGTTGCTTCTTCTTTGCCGATTGCCAGACCACCCGTGCGGAAGGTGGTATCCAGATCCGCGTCGGTAAGGCTGTAATGGCTGATCGACAGATCAGCAGGAACAGGACGCTGCCACAGCCCAAGCGGATCGAGCTGAGCCGCCTGGTGGCCACGCATGCGGAATGCCTGAATCAACCGCAACACTTCGACCTGCTTCTTCTCGTGTTCGCTGCTCACTGTCCCGGCAGAAGCCGGCTGAGCGCGACGCTGGTTCTTGGCCAGCAACACGAAATGATCACGAATCGTCGAGTGCGATACGTCATTGGCGGTGCTGCCTTCGGACGGCAACTTATCGAAATAAGTGCGCCACTCTTCCGGCACGGCGTTGGGATCGTGCAGGTAGAGCTCATAGAGCTCCTCCACGTAGGCAGCGTTACCACCGGATAGGTGGGCACTGTCCCACATGCGCTGCATCACGCTTTCTTGCATGCTTGGTCACCCTCGGTAAGGGGACACCACCGGCGAGGACACCGACTGGCTTTCGAAGTCATGTTGCAGCGACTTCAACAAGCCACCAAGAATCCCGCAGATAGTCCGGGCACCAGCCCGAATGCCCCTGCTGGTCGTCATATTTTTCGTATGAGGGCGTTGGCGGCTAGGCCAACGTCCTGGCGATACTGCAACACCGACATTACGTCGGTGCGGCAGGTGTTACGGGTACAGCTAAAGAACGGTGAATCAGGTGCCGCTTTGCAGCAGCATGTTGCGTACGTGACCGATGGCCTTGGTCGGGTTCAGACCCTTGGGGCACACGTTCACGCAGTTCATGATCCCACGGCAGCGGAACACACTGAATGGATCATCGAGCGACGCCAATCGTTCCGCGGTCTTGGTATCACGGCTGTCGGCCAAGAAGCGATAGGCCTGCAGCAGTGCAGCCGGGCCCAGGAACTTGTCCGGGTTCCACCAGAACGACGGGCAGCTGGTCGAGCAGCATGCACACAGGATGCACTCGTACAGGCCGTCGAGCTTCTCGCGCTCTTCCGGCGACTGCAGACGTTCGATGGCCGGAGCCGGCGTGTCGTTCTGCAGGAACGGCTGCACCTTCTCGTACTGTTTGTAGAAGATGCTCATATCGACGACCAGGTCACGAATGACCGGCAGGCCAGGCAGCGGGCGGATCACCAGCTTGTTGCCCTTGACCACGCTGGAGATCGGCGTGATGCAGGCCAGGCCGTTCTTGCCACTGATGTTCATGCCGTCGGAGCCACAAACGCCTTCACGGCAGGAACGACGGTAGGAGAAGCCTTCGTCCTGTTCTTTGATGAGCGCCAGGATGTCCAGCACCATCAGGTCTTTGCCGTCGATGGTGATGTCGAAGTCCTGCATGAACGGCGCTTTGTCCGCTTCCGGGTTGTAGCGATAAACGCTGACTTTCAAGCTTTTGCCAAGAGACATGGTAGCCACCCTTAATAAGTACGAACTTTGGGTTCAAACGCCGGTACGGTCTTCGGCGAGAAGTTGACATCGCGCTTGGCGACACGTTTCTCACCCGGGAAGTACAGGCTGTGGCACAACCAGTTGGTGTCGTCACGGTCTTCGAAGTCTTCACGGGCGTGAGCACCGCGGGACTCGGTACGGGTGTCAGCTGCGATGGCAGTGGCTTCGGCGACTTCCAGCAGGTTCTGCAGCTCCAGCGCTTCGATACGCGCGGTGTTGAAGGCCTGGCTCTTGTCGTTGATCTTGACCTTGGCGATGCGCTCGCGCAGGTCGGACAGCTGAGCGATGCCCTTCTTCATGTATTCGCCAGTGCGGAATACGCCGAAGTAGTTCTGCATGCACGACTGCAGTTCGCGCTTGAGCGTGGCAACGTCTTCGCCACTGCTGCGCTCGTTGACGCCAGCCAGACGGCTCAGCGACAGCTCGATGTCGGTTTCGCTGGCACCACGGACTTCCACGCCTTCTTTCAGCGCTTTTTCCAGGTGCAGGCCAGCGGCGCGGCCGAACACCACCAGGTCGAGCAGCGAGTTGCCGCCCAGACGGTTGGCACCGTGAACCGATACGCAAGCCACTTCGCCTACGGCGAACAGACCTTCGATGATCTTGTCGTTGCCGTTGGCATCCTGGGTGATCGCCTGGCCATGAATGTTGGTGGCAACGCCGCCCATCATGTAGTGGCAGGTCGGAATGACCGGAACGGGCGCGACGACCGGGTCGACATGGGCGAAAGTCTTCGACAGTTCGCAGATGCCTGGCAGGCGGCTGTGCAGCACTTCCTCGCCGAGGTGGTCGAGCTTGAGCAGTACATGGTCCTTGTTCGGGCCACAGCCGTTGCCGGCGATCACTTCCTTGACCATGGAACGGGCCACAACGTCGCGACCGGCGAGGTCTTTGGCGTTGGGCGCATAACGCTCCATGAAGCGCTCGCCATGGGCGTTGATCAGGTAACCACCTTCACCACGGCAGCCTTCGGTAACCAGTACACCAGCGCCGGCGATACCGGTCGGGTGGAACTGCCACATTTCGATGTCCTGCACCGGCACGCCAGCACGCAGGGCCATGCCCACGCCGTCGCCAGTGTTGATCAGGGCGTTGGTGGTGGAGGCGTAGATACGCCCAGCACCGCCGGTGGCCAGAACCACGGCTTTGGAGCGAATGTAGACGGTTTCGCCGGTTTCGATGCAGATGGCGATGACACCGACGATGGCGCCGTCCTGGTTCTTCACCAGGTCGACTGCGTACCACTCGTTGAGGAACGAGGTGCCGGCCTTCAGGTTGGCCTGGTACAGGGTGTGCAGCAGCGCGTGACCGGTACGGTCGGCAGCGGCGCAGGTACGAGCGGCCTGAGTCGGATTGTCCGGACCCTTGGACTGGCCACCGAACGGACGCTGATAGATGCGGCCCTGCTCGGTACGGGAGAACGGCAGACCCATGTGCTCGAGCTCGAACACCGCTTCCGGGCCGACGGAACACATGTATTCGATCGCGTCCTGGTCGCCGATGTAGTCGGACCCCTTGACGGTGTCGTACATGTGCCAGCGCCAGTCATCGTTCGGATCGTTCGAGGCGATGGCGCAGGTGATGCCGCCCTGGGCCGAAACGGTGTGAGAACGGGTCGGGAAGACCTTGGTGACCACTGCTGTCTTGTGACCGCCTTGCGCCAGCTGCAGAGCAGCGCGCATACCGGCACCGCCACCACCGACGATGATGGCGTCATAGGAAAGAGTACGAATGCTAGTCATGAATCAGAAACCCCAAAGAATCTGCACGCCCCAGACGAAGAACACGAACATGGCGATGCCACACGCGGCCTGGAACAGAAAACGCACAACGGTTGCCCACTTGCCCAGCGCGGTCGGCGTCAGGTAGTCGGTGGAGATGGTCCACATGCCGACCCAGGCGTGAACGCCGAGCGCCACGAGAGTCAGCAGGCTGAAGATGCGCATTGCATTATTGGAGAACAGGCCATGCCATTCGGCGTAGCCCATGCCTGGATTCAGGACGATGTAGCCCAGCAGAAACAGGACATAAGCCGCGAGCACGACCGCAGAAACGCGTTGAGCCATCCAGTCGTAGAGACCCGAACGCGAGAAATTCGTGACGTTAGTTACCATATCCATACCCCCAGCAGCACGATCAGGATCGCCGATACGACGAGAACGATTTTGGAACCCAGCTTGCCGCCTTCCAGCGTCTCACCGACTCCAGCATCCATGATCAGGTGGCGCACACCGGCCACCAGGTGGTACAGCAGAGCGGACAACAGTCCCCAGATCACGAACTTGGCCAGCGGGCTGGTCAAGCATTCTTTCACCTGCGCGAAGCCCTCTTCCGAAGACAGCGATTTGTCGAGCCCGAACAGCAGCACGGCAATGCCGAGGAAAAGGATCACGCCAGATATACGGTGAAGAATGGACGTGTAAGCAGTGACTGGGAGTTTTATCGTCCGAAGGTCTAAGTTTACAGGTCGTTGGCTATTCACGGCTTTATTATCACACTGAGAGCCCCAGCTATCAGGGCTGAGTTGTCGGGAAGCGCACTGGTCAGGTACCCATCACCCAAGAAGTGACAACCACCAGAAACCGGGCTCAAGGCCCTTGGCAGTCGGGCGCAGAGTATAGACAGTTAGGTCGCTAATGACAACGCGGATACCTCGACCTAATAGCGATTGCGTCAAGCCTGAAAATGGCGTAATAGGGCGCGCCTTTTTGTCGCAGGCAGGGCACTCAAACCCTTCTATTGCCTGGGTTTTCGCAAATTGACTTTCAGATTCATAACACTATAGTGATGCGGGCCCTGCGTGGGGGGCCGACTGATGATTCCAAGCATAACTAGGAGGCCACACATGGCTGACAAAAAAGCGCAGTTGATCATCGAGGGCGCAGCCCCCGTCGAGCTGCCCGTTTTATCCGGCACCGTTGGCCCAGATGTGATCGACGTGCGGAGCCTGACTGCCACGGGCAACTTCACCTTCGACCCCGGCTTCATGTCGACCGCATCGTGCGAGTCGAAGATCACCTACATTGATGGTGACAAGGGCGTACTGCTGCACCGCGGCTACCCCATCGAGCAACTGGCCGAGAAAGCCGACTACCTGGAAACCTGCTACCTGCTGCTCAACGGCGAACTGCCGAACGAAGAGCAGAAGGCCCAGTTCGTCAGCACCATCAAGAACCACACCATGGTTCACGAACAACTGAAGACCTTCTTCAACGGCTTCCGTCGTGACGCCCACCCGATGGCCGTCATGTGTGGTGTGGTCGGCGCCCTCTCCGCCTTCTACCACGACTCCCTCGACATCAAGAACCCGCAGCACCGCGACATTTCCGCGATGCGCCTGGTCGCCAAGATGCCGACCATCGCTGCCATGGTGTACAAGTACTCCAAGGGCGAGCCGATGATGTACCCGCGTAACGACCTGAACTACGCGGAAAACTTCCTGCACATGATGTTCAACACCCCGTGCGAGACCAAGCCGATCAGCCCAGTGCTGGCCAAGGCCATGGACCGCATCTTCATCCTGCACGCCGACCACGAACAGAACGCTTCCACCTCCACCGTGCGCCTGGCGGGCTCCTCGGGTGCCAACCCGTTCGCCTGTATCGCTGCCGGTATCGCCGCGCTCTGGGGCCCGGCCCACGGCGGTGCGAACGAAGCCGTACTGGCCATGCTGGACGAGATCGGCGACGTATCGAACATCGACAAGTTCATCGCCAAGGCCAAGGACAAGGACGATCCGTTCAAGCTCATGGGCTTCGGCCACCGCGTCTACAAGAACTTCGACCCACGCGCCCAGGTCATGAAGCAGACCTGCGACGAAGTGCTGGCCGAACTGGGCATCAACGACCCGCAGCTGGAACTGGCCATGAAGCTCGACGAGATCGCCCGTAACGATCCGTACTTCAAGGAGCGCAACCTGTACCCGAACGTCGACTTCTACTCGGGGATCATCCTCAAGGCGATCGGCATTCCAACCAGCATGTTCACCGTGATCTTCGCCCTGGCGCGCACCGTCGGCTGGATCTCGCACTGGAAAGAAATGCTCTCCGGCCCGTACAAGATCGGCCGCCCGCGCCAGCTGTACAGCGGCCCGACCCAGCGCGACATCAAGAAGTAAGCTTCTTGCGCTGAGCCCGCTGTGACAAGAAAGCCCATATCCACGGATATGGGCTTTTTCGTTTCTGTCCCTGTCGCTCAGGCTTTATCATGGCGCCCTGTTTCCACAACCGGGCCGTTCATGAAATTCGCCATCGCCCTGTTTTCACCGCCTTCGGCGCCCTCCTCCCGCCGCGCCCTGCGTTTTGCAGAAGCAGCGCTGAACGGTGGCCATGAGATCGTGCGCCTGTTCTTCTACGCCGATGGCGTGCACAGCGCCTCGGGCACTATCGTCAGCCCTCAGGATGAGACCGACGTCGCGCGCCAGTGGCGTGAATTCGTCGCCAGCAACGGGCTCGACGGCGTGGTGTGCATCGCCGCCGCCTTGCGTCGTGGCGTGCTCGACGAACAGGAAGCGCGCCGTTACGAGCGCGAAGCGGCCAACCTGCCCGCACCCTGGGTGCTGTCCGGCTTGGGTCAGTTGCACGAAGCAGCTCAAGAAGCTGACCGGCTGATCTGCTTCGGAGGTGACTGAGATGAGCCAATCCCTGCTGATCATCAGCCGCCAGGCGCCCTGGAACGGCACCGGCGCCCGCGAAGCCCTGGATATCGCCCTGGCCGGTGGCGCCTTCGACCTGCCCATCGGCCTGCTGTTTCTCGATGACGGCGTACTACAGCTGGCTGTCGGGCAAGCGCCCCAGGCCGTGCAGCAGAAAGACCTCACCGCCAACCTGCAGGCCCTGCCGATGTTCGGCGTCGAAGCGCTCTATGCCTGCGCCCATAGTCTGGCGCAGCGCGGCCTGAGCGAAACCTCGCTGGCCGTCGAACGCCTGGACACCGACGGTCTGCGCGCCCTCATCGACCGCTATGACCAGGTGATCACGCTGTGACGAAGACCCTGCACGTACTCTCCAGCTCCCCGTTCAGTAACGACCGCCTGAGCAGCTGCCTGCGCCTGCTGGGCAATGGTGACGGCCTGCTGCTGTGCGGCGACGCCACTTACGCCGCACAGCCCGGCACCCAACACGGCGAAGCGCTGGTAGCGCTGCAAGGCGTCGCGCTGTATGCCCTGGCCGAAGACATCAAGGCCCGCGCCCTGCAGCCTGGTGCCGGCATCGAACAGATCGACTATCCGGGCTTCGTCGCCCTCGCCTGCCGATTCAGCAAGGTGAACACCTGGTTATGAGCGCCCTGACCGTCAACGACCGCCCCATCGATCTGGACAAGGACGGCTACCTGCTCGACCTGCAGGACTGGTCCGCCGAGGTCGCCACCGCGCTGGCCGCGCGCGAAGGCCTGGAGCTGAGCGCCGAGCACTGGGAAATCCTCGAATTGCTGCGCGCCTTCCATGACGAATTCCAACTGTCGCCGGCCAACCGCCCGCTGATCAAGTACGTCGCCCTCAAGCTCGGGCCGGACAAGGGCAACAGCCTGCACCTCAACCGCCTGTTCAACGGCGCTCCCGCCAAACTCGCCGCCAAGCTGGCGGGCCTGCCCAAGCCGACCAATTGCCTATGAACCTGATCACCCCCGAAGAACACCCGTTCGCCACCTTCGTGCGCATTCTCGGCAAGGGCAAGCGCGGCGCGCGCAACCTGACCCGCGAAGAAGCTCGGGATGCCATGGGCATGATTCTCGACGGCAAGGTCGAGGACGCCCAGCTCGGCGCCTTTCTGATGCTGCTGCGCCACAAGGAAGAAAGCGCCGAGGAAATGGCCGGGTTTACCGAAGCGGTGCGTGCCCGCCTGGCTGAACCCGCCATTCAGGTCGACTTCGACTGGCCTACCTACGCCGGCAAGAAGCGCCACCTGCCCTGGTTCCTGCTCGCCGCGAAAGCGCTTGCAGACAGCGGTCTGCGCATTTTCATGCACGGCGGCGGCGCGCATACCGCCGGGCGCCTGTACAGCGAGCAATTGCTCGGCGAACTGGATATTCCGCTGTGCCGCAATTGGGACGAGGTTTCGCGCAATCTGGAGCACCGTAACCTGGCCTTCATGCCGCTGGGCGACTGGATGCCCGCCCTGCAACGCATGATCGACCTGCGCAACGTACTGGGCCTGCGCTCACCGATCCACTCGCTGGCGCGCATTCTCAACCCGCTGGCGGCACGTTGCGGCTTGCAGAGCATCTTCCACCCCGGTTATCAGGCCGTGCACCGCGAGGCCAGCCAGTTGCTCGGTGATCACACCATCGTGGTCAAGGGTGACGGCGGCGAGATCGAGCTGAACCCGGATGCCGTCTGCCATCTGTATGGCACCGAGCACGGCAACAACTGGGACGAAGACTGGCCGATGCTCTCCGAGCGCCGTCACGTCAAACCCGAGCGTCTCGACCCGGCTCACCTGCAAGCCGTGTGGCGCGGCGAGGCCGAGGATGCTTACGGCCAGTTGGCCATTATCGCCACCATGGCGCTGGCTCTGCGCGGGCTGGGTCTGAACCGAGAAGCCGCGTTTGCCGAGGCGGATAAACGCTGGCAGGCACGGAATATATCGAAACAGCCGATTCGTTGAACCCGGTTTTTACGGCCTGGGTCGATAGCTGACTGGGTAGACTCCAGGCATCGACTGAAACGGGGGTAAACGACATGGGCTTGCTGATCGAAGGCCAATGGCACGACCAGTGGTACGACACCGGCGCGGGCGGGCGCTTCAAGCGCGAGAACGCCCAGCGCCGCAACTGGATAACCGCAGACGGCGCGGCCGGACCATCCGGCGAAGGTGGCTTTGCCGCCGACGCCGGCCGCTATCATCTCTATGTATCGCTGGCCTGCCCCTGGGCGCACCGCACCCTGATTCTGCGCACCCTCAAGGGCCTCGAGCCGCTGATCGAGGTTTCGGTGGTCAGTTGGCTGATGCGCGAGAATGGCTGGACCTTCGACCCGGAACACGGCTCCAGCGGCGACGCCCTGGACGGTTTCGCCTTCCTGCACCAGCGCTACACCGAGGACGACCCGGAATACACCGGTCGGGTCACCGTGCCCCTGCTGTGGGACAAGCAGCAGCAACGCATCGTCAGCAACGAATCGGCGGAGATCATCCGCATGTTCAACTCGGCGTTCGATGGCATCACCGGCAACCGTCTGGACTTCTACCCCGAGCCCCTGCGCGGCGAAATCGATGCGCTCAATGCACGCATCTACCCGGCAGTGAACAACGGCGTTTATCGCGCCGGCTTCGCCACCACCCAGGCGGCCTACGAAGAAGCGTTCGATGAGCTGTTCGCGGAGCTGTCGGTGCTGGAAACCCGCCTGGGGCAATCGCGCTACCTGACTGGCGAGTACCTGACCGAAGCGGACTGGCGACTGTTCACCACCCTGGTGCGCTTCGACGCCGTGTACCACGGCCACTTCAAGTGCAACCTGCGGCGCATCGCCGATTACCCGAACCTCAGTAACTGGCTGCGCGAGCTCTACCAATGGCCCGGCGTGGCGGCGACCGTGGATATGTGGCACATCCAGCACCACTACTACGCCAGCCACCAGACCATCAACCCGACCGGCATCGTGCCCAAGGGCCCGGCGCTGGACTTCGACGCGCCCCATGATCGCGAGCGCCTGCCAGGCAAAGGCGTTCATAGCCACACTTGAGCAAAGATGTAGCCCGGGTCGAGCGAAGCGACACCCGGGCTCTTCCCCACGATTGAACGATAATCCCGGGTTACGCCTGCGGCTAACCCGGGCTACAGGTCATCGAGGCTGCTCGCCTTCCTCGAGCTGCTGCACATCCCAGCCACCGCCGAGCGCGGCAATCAGTTGCACGCTGGCGGTCAGGCGACTGCCGAGCAGCGTCAGGGCGCTGCGCTCGTTGCTCAAGGCGGTGGCCTGCACGTTGACCACACTGTTGTAGTCCACGGTGCCGGCACGGTACTGGTTCTCGATCAAACGCAGCGACTCACGCGCCGCCTCCAGCGCCTGATCCTGCACCTCGGCTTCGCGACCCAGCACGCGTTGCTGAAGCAGGTAATCCTCGACTTCGCGGAAGCTGTCCAGCACGGCCTGCCGATACTGGGCGACGGTCTGGTCATAAGCCGCCTCGACTCGCTCGCTTTCGGCGCTGCGCCGGCCGCCATCGAACAGGGTCAGCGCCAACTGCGGGCCCACCGACCAGAAGCGGTTCGGCAGGTTGATCCAGTCGGCGAAGCTGCTGCCGCGGTAGCCACCTGTGGCAGACAGGGTCAGGTCAGGAAACCAGGCAGCCTTGGCCACACCGATTTCGGCGTTGGCGGCGATCACCCGGCGCTCGGCAGCCGCCACGTCGGGGCGACGTTCCAGCAGCTGCGAGGGCACGCTGGCCGGCACATCGGGCAAACCTGGCAGGGTTTCGCGGCGAGCGATGCTGACCTCGCTCGGCGGCACGCCGATCAGTACGGCGATGGCGTGTTCGAGTTGCGCGCGCTGCCACTGCAGGTCGATGGCCTGGGCTTCGGTGCTGCGCAGTTGGGTCAGCGCCTGGGCGACGTCGGAACGCGGCACGATGCCGGCGCGGTACTGGTTTTCGGTCAGGCGCAGCGAGCGTTGATAGGCCGCCACGGTGGCGTCGAGCAGGCGCTGCTGTTCATCCAGCACGCGCAATTGCAGATAGCTCTGCACCAGTTCGGACTGCAGGCTCAGGCGTACGGCTGCCAGGTCGGCGGCGCTGGCTTCGAACGCCGCACGGTTGGATTCCAGGCCGCGGCGCAGCTTGCCCCACACATCCAGCTCCCAGCTGGCGTTGAGGCTCAGGTCATAACTCTTGCTGATGCTCGACGAGTTGCCTCCGCCAATGGCAATGCCATCGGCCGTACGCAACGTGCTGTCGCCACCGCCCTGGCCGGCCCGGGTCATGCCGGCGCTGCTCGACAGGGTCGGGAAGAACGCCGCACGGCCGCTGCGCAGCAAGGCGCGGGCCTGGCGGTACTGGGCTTCCGAGGCCGCCAGGTTCTGGTTGGAAACATTGAGGCGACCGACCAGCGCATTGAGTTCGCCGTCGCCGTACAGCTCCCACCAGGCGCCACGTGCCAGGGCATCGGCCGGTACGGCGGCCTTCCAGCCGTCGGCCTGTTTGAAAGCCACTGGCGTATTGATCTCCGGGCGCTGGTAATCGGGGCCGATGGCACAACCGGCCAGGGCGATGCTGAGCGCCAGCAGACAGAGGGTTCGACGGGGAGCGACAGTCATAGGGGCGTTTCCAGAGCGGCATCGGTACGCACGCCACGCCAGCGGTTGACCCGGTGGCGCAGGCGGTCGAGATAGAGGTAGACCACCGGAGTGGTGTAAAGCGTGAGGATCTGGCTGAGAATCAGCCCGCCGACGATGGTGATACCCAGCGGCTGACGCATCTCCGAGCCCTCGGCGCTGCCGAGCATCAGCGGCAAGGCGCCGAGCAGCGCCGCCAGGGTGGTCATCATGATCGGCCGGAAGCGCAGCAGACAGGCGCGACGGATCGACTCGGCCGGGCTCAGGTGCTCGTGGCGCTCGAGCTGCAGGGCCAGGTCGATCATCAGAATGGCGTTCTTCTTCACCACCCCGATCAACAGGAACAATCCCAGCAGCGAGATCAGACTGAACTCGGTGTTGAGCAGCTGCAATGCCAGTAGCGCGCCGACCCCCGCCGACGGCAGCGTGGAGAGAATGGTCAGCGGGTGCACGTAGCTCTCGTAGAGCACGCCGAGCACGATATACACCACCACCAGCGACATCAGGATCATCCACGGCTGGTTGTCCTGGGTCTTCTGGAACGCGGCGCCGGTGCCGCCCAGGGTGCCCTGCACCTCGGTGGGCAGCGCGATGCGCGCCACGGCGCGGTCGATCGCACGGGTTGCCTGGTCGAGGCTGACGCCTTCGGCCAGGGAAAACCCGATGTTCTCCACGGCGAACTGGCCCTGGTGGCTGACGCGATCATCTTCCAGGCTGTTCTCCCAATGGGCGATGGCCGACAGCGGCACCCGTGCGCCATCGGCGGTGATCAGCTGGATTTGCCTGAGCGCTTCAGGGCTCTGGGCATAGCGCGGGTTGATCTCCATCACCACGCTGTACTGGTTGAGGCTGTCGTAGATGGTGGAGATCTGCCGCTGGCTGAAGGCGTTGTTGAGCACGCCGGTCACCAGGCTCATGTCCACGCCGAGGCGCTTGGCCTCGTCGCGGTCGACCACCAGGCGAATCTGCGGTGCGCCGCCGTCTTCGGTGGCATCGATGTCGGTCAGCTCAGGCAGCGCGCGCAGCGCTTCACGCACCTTGGGCAGCCATTCGCGCAGGGCATCCAGGTCACCGGACATCAGCATGTACTCGTTTTCCGAGCTGCGCCCCTGGCGGCCGCCGACCTGCAGATCCTGATCAGGCATCAGGAACATCCGCCCACCGGGAATCTTCGGCACTTCCTTGCGCAGGCGGTCGATCACCTGCTGGGCCGACATGTCACGTTCGGCGATCGGCTTGAGGCGCACGATGATGATGGCGTTGTTGATTCCGCTGCTGCCGCCGATGAAGCCCGCCACGCTTTCCACCGCCGGGTCGGCGAGGATCGCCCGGCGGTAGGCTTCCATCTTCGGCTGCATGACCTGGAACGACAGGCCGTTGTCACCGCGAATGAAGCCCATCAATTGGCCGGTATCCTGCTGCGGCATGAAGGTCTTGGGAACGATGACGAACAGGAACACGTTCAGGGCGATGGTGGCGAACAGACTGATCAGCATCAGCAGCGAGTGGCGCAGTGCCCAGTCCAGGCTACGTTCATAGCCGCGCACGATGCGTGCGCCAATACGCTCCAGGCGCCCTGGCTCACGGTCCTGCTCCTTGGGCTCGGGTTTGAGCCAGCGGGCGCAGAGCATCGGCGTGAGCGTCAGCGATACCAGCAGGGAAATGACGATGGCCACCGCCAGGGTGATGGAGAACTCGCGGAACAACCGCTCCACTAGCCCGCCCATGAACAGGATGGATAGAAACACCGCCACCAGCGAGACGTTCATCGACAGCAGCGTGAAGCCCACCTCGCGGGCGCCCTTGAAGGCGGCGGCCATCGGCGCTTCACCGGCCTCGATATGCCGCGAAATGTTCTCCAGCACGACGATGGCGTCGTCCACCACCAGGCCGGTGGCGATGATCAGCGCCATCAGTGACAGGTTGTTCAGCGAAAAGCCCAGGAGGTACATGGCGGCGAACGAGCCGACCAGCGATACCGGCACCGCCAGGGCGGGAATCAGCGCCGCACGCCAGCGGCGCAGAAAGGCGAACACCACCAGAATCACCAGGCCCACGGCGATCAGCAGTGTGTGCTCGGCCTCCTTGAGGGTCGCGCGGATCACCGGCGAGCGGTCCATGGCCACTTCCAGGTTGGCACTGGCGGGGATCACGCCACGCAGCTCGGGCAGCAACGCGCGGATGCCGGCGACGGTCTCGATGATATTCGCCCCGCTCTGCCGGTTCACCACCACCAGCACCGCCTGCTTGTCGTTGTAGAAGCCGCTGTTGTAGCGGTCCTGCACGCCATCGGTGACCTGGGCGACATCGCCCAGGCGAATCGCCGCGCCGTTCTGGTAGCGGATGATCATCGGCACGTAGTCGGCGGCGCGTTCCAGCTGGTCGCTGGCCTGTACCTGCCAATGACGCCCGGCATCCTCGACCGCGCCCTTGGGGCGCTTGGCGTTGGCGGCGGCGATGGTCGCGCGTACGTCGTCCAGCGCCAGGCCGTACTGATCAAGCAGACGCGGCTCCAGGGCCACGCGTACGGCCGGCAGCGAACTGCCGCCGATCTGCACTTCACCGACGCCGGTGACCTGGGACAGTTTCTGGCCGACGATGGTCGAGGCGACATCGTACAGCTGGCCTTTGTCGAGCACGCTGGAGGTCAGCGACAGCACCATGATCGGCGCCTGGGACGGGTTGATCTTGCGGTACGTCGGCATGCTGCGCATGCCACTGGGCAGCAGCTCGCGCGATGCGTTGATGGCCGCCTGCACCTCCCGCGCCGCGGCGTTGATGTCCCGGTCCAGATCGAACTCGATCATGATCCGCGTGCTGCCCTGGCTGCTGTTGCTGTTCATCTGGCTGACGCCGGCGATGGCACCCAGCGAGCGCTCCAGCGGCGTGGCCACGGTAGCGGCCATCACCTGGGGGCTGGCCCCGGGCAGGCTGGCCTGCACGGTGATCACCGGGAAATCCATGTTCGGCAATGGCGCCACTGGCAGCAGGCCGAAGCTGACGCCACCGAGCAGCATGATCGCCAGGCTCAGCAGCAGCGTGGCGACCGGGCGGCGGATGAAGGGTGCCGAAAGATTCATGCGCTCGGTACACCCGCCGCGCTGCGGCCACTGAAGCGCCGCGCCAGGCGGTCGAAGTACAGGTAGATCACCGGGGTGGTGAACAGCGTGAGGATCTGGCTGAGCAGCAGGCCACCGACCATCACCAGGCCCAGCGGTTGACGCAGCTCGGCGCCGGAGCCCGAGGCGAGCATCAGCGGAATGGCGCCGAACAAGGCTGCCAGGGTGGTCATCAGGATCGGTCGGAAGCGCAGCAGCGCAGCCTGGTAGATCGCGTCATGGGGCGTCATGCCCTGGTGGCGCTCGGCGTCGAGGGCGAAGTCGATCATCATGATGGCGTTCTTCTTGACGATGCCGATCAACAGGATGATGCCGATGATCGCGATCAGGCCCAGATCGTTGCCGGTCAGCAGCAGCGCCAGCAAGGCGCCGACGCCGGCCGACGGCAGGGTCGAGAGAATGGTGATCGGGTGGATGTAACTCTCGTAGAGCACGCCGAGCACGATGTACATGGTCACGATGGCGGCCAGGATCAGCAGCAGCGTCGACGACAGCGAGGCGCGGAACGCCTCGGCGGCACCCTGGAAATTGACCTGCACGCTGACCGGCATGTCGATTTCCTGCTGCACCCGCTCGATCACCGCCACCGCATCGCCCAGGGCTACGCCGGGGCTGAGGTTGAACGACAGCGTGGCCGCCGGGAACTGGCCGATGTGGTTGATCAACAGACTCGCCGCGCGCTCCTCGACCTGGGCCAGGGACGACAACGGGACCTGATCACCATCGGCGGTGGCGACGTGGATCTGGCGCAGCGCGGCCGGGCCGATGCTGCCGCCGTTGGCGCTCTCAAGCACCACGCGGTACTGGCTGGCCTGGGTGTAGATGGTGGATATCTGCCGCTGGCCGAAGGCGTCGTACAGCGCATCGTCGATGTTGGCCACGCTCACGCCCAGGCGCCCGGCCATGTCGCGGTCGATGTTCAGGTACACCTGCAGGCCGCGGCTTTGCAGATCGCTGGTCACGTCGCTGAGCTCGGGCTGCTGGCGCAGTGCCTCGACCAGCTTGTTCGACCAGGTTTCCAGCATCTCGGGGTCGGGGGACTCTACGCTGAACTGGAACTGGGTACGGCTGACCCGATCCTCGATGGAAAGATCCTGCACCGGCTGCAGGAACAGCTCGATACCCGGCAGTTTGGCGAGTTCCGGCCGCAGCCGCTCGATCACTTCGCTGGCGCTGACGTCGCGCTCGGCATGGGGTTTGAGGTTGATCAGCATGCGCCCGCTGTTCAGGGTCGGGTTGTCGCCGTCCACACCGATGTAGGACGACAGGCTGGCCACCGCCGGGTCCTTGAGAATCACGTCGGCCAGGCGTTGCTGGCGTTCGCTCATGGCGCTGAAGGAAATCGACTGCGGCGCCTCGGAAATGCCCTGGATCACCCCGGTGTCCTGCACCGGGAAAAAGCCCTTGGGCACCGCCAGGTACAGCACCACGGTCAGGGCCATGGTGCCGATGGCCACCAGCAGGGTCAGCGGCTGGTGCCGCAGCACCCAGCGCAGGCCAACCGAATAACGCTCGATCATGCCGTCGATGACGGCGCCGGCGCCCCGGTAAAAACGCCCCTGCTCGGATTCCGGCTCATGCCTGAGCAGGCGCGCGCACATCATCGGCGTGAGGGTCAGGGAAATCACCAGGGAAATCAGGATGGCCACCGCCAGAGTGATGGCGAACTCGCGGAACAGCCTTCCGACCACATCGGCCATGAACAGCAGCGGGATCAATACGGCGATCAGCGACAGGGTCAGTGACACCAGGGTGAAGCCGATCTGCCTGGCGCCCTTGAGCGCGGCGTTGAGCGGCGTCTCGCCGTCCTCCAGATGGCGGGCGATGTTCTCCAGCATGACGATGGCATCGTCGACCACGAAACCGGTGGCGATGGTCAGCGCCATCAGCGTCAGGTTGTTGACCGTGAAACCGGCCAGGTACATGACCCCAAAGGTACCAATCAGCGACAGCGGCACCACTACCGACGGAATCAGCGTGGCCGAGACCTTGCGCAGGAACAGGAAAGTCACCATCACCACCAGGGCGATGGCCAGCATCAGTTCGTGCTGTACGTCACGCACGGCGGCGCGAATGGTCTGGGTGCGGTCGGTGAGCACCGTCACCTCTACGCTGGCCGGCAGGCCCTGGGTGAGGTTGGGCAGCAGGGTCTGGATGCGGTCGACCACGTCGATGACGTTGGCGCCTGGTTGGCGCTGCACGTTGACCAGCACCGCGGTGTTCTGGTTGGCCCAGGCGGCCAGGCGCTGGTTCTCGGCGCCGTCGACGATATCCGCCACGTCCCGCAGGCGCAGCGCCGCGCCATTGGCGTAGGTGAGGATCAGGTCACGGTATTCGTCAGCCGAACGCAACTGGTCGTTGGCGTCGAGTTGAGCCACCCGCGTCGGGCCGTCGAAGTTACCCTTGGGCTGGTTGACGTTGCTGGCATTGATCAGCGTGCGCACGTCGGAGAGATTCAGCCCGTAGGCCGCCAGCGCCTCGGGATTGACGCGGATGCGCACGGCCGGGCGCTGACCGCCGGCCAGCGACACCAGGCCCACACCGGTGGTTTGCGCCAGCTTCTGGGCCAGGCGGGTGTCGACCAGGTCGTTGACCTGGGGCAGCGGCAGTTCCTTGGAGGTCACGGCCAAGGTCAGTACCGGCGTGTCCGCCGGGTTGACCTTGCTGTACACCGGCGGCGCCGGCAGGTCGTTGGGCAACAGGTTGGTGGCGCCATTGATCGCCGCCTGCACTTCCTGCTCGGCGACGTCCAGCTGCACTTCGAGGTTGAAGCGCAGGGTGATGACCGATGCACCACCGGAACTGGTCGACGACATCTGCTGCAGGCCGGCCATCTGCCCGAACTGGCGCTCCAGCGGCGCGGTCACGGCGCTGGTCATCACGTCGGGGCTGGCACCCGGATACAGGGTCATCACCCGGATGGTCGGATAATCCACTTCGGGCAGCGCCGACACCGGCAACAGCCGGTAGGCGATCACGCCACTGAGGAAGATCGCCAGCATGATCAGCGTGGTGGCGACCGGTCGCAGGATGAACAGGCGTGAGACGTTCATGAAGCGCTACGCACCCGCGGGGCGGTTTCCCCGGTGGCGGGCGGCTCGCTGGTGCCCTCGCCGATCACTTCGACTTTGTTGCCTTCGCGCAGGCGGTCAGTGCCCTCGACCACGACGCGTTCGTCAGCCGCGACGCCCTCCTCGATCACCGTGAACTCACCATCGCTGGGGCCAACCTTGACCGGTCGAACCCGCACTTTATCCTCGCCATCGATGACGTAAACGAAGGTGCCGCTGGCGCCGAACTGCAGGGCAGCCACGGGCACCAGCAAGGCATCGTCGCGCACCGAGACCTGCAGGCGGGTATTAACGAACTGGTTGGGGAACAGCATCTCGTCGGCGTTCTCGAAGCGCGCCTTGAGCTTGACCGTACCGGTGGCGGTGTCGATCTGGTTGTCCAGGCTCTCCAGCACGCCTTCGGCCAGCTGCTGCTTCTCGCTGCGATCCCAGGCCTGCACCACCAGCTTGCGGTCGCCACGGACCTGTTTCAGCACGCCGGGCAACTCGCCCTCGGGCAGGGTGAATACCACCGAGATCGGCAGCGTCTGGGTGATCACCACGATGGGGTCGGTATCGCCGGAAGCGACCAGGTTACCCAGATCGACCTGACGAATGCCCAAGCGGCCATCGATGGGCGCGCGCACCCTGGTGAAGTCCAGGTTCAGCTTGGCTTCGGCCACTGCAGCCTGGTTGTTCTGCAGCGTGCCGCGATACTGATTGACCAGCGCTTCCTGGGTATCCAGGGTCTGGCGGGCGATGGAGTCTTCCTTGAACAGGCCGCGATACAGCGCCAGATCCTTTTCGGCAGCGCGTAGCTGGGCCTGGTTCTCGGCCAGGGTGCCCTGGGCCTGCTGCAGGGCGATCTCGTAAGGGCGCGGGTCGATCTGCACCAGCACGTCACCGGCCTTGACCGGCTGGCCGTCCTTGAACAGTACCTTGGTCAACTGCCCGTCGACGCGAGCACGCACGTTGGCGGTGTTGTAGGCGGTGACCGTACCCAGCGCCTTGAGCACAATGGGGAAGTCGCGGGATTCGACCTGGGCGATGCGCACCGGCACGTTGTTGAAACCCCAGCCAGAATCGCCCTCGGGCTCGGCCTTGGTAGGCCAGAACCACCAGATCAGCACGATGATCAACGCCAGCAAGAGCAGACCGATGAACCATTGACGTTTGGAAGATGGGGTGCTGGACGTTGTGTTTACTTCGGACATGAGCCAATCGCTTCCTGTGAGGAGCGTGAACGATAAGCACTCCTAGGCATGAAGCAAAGCCTCTTTACCGGCTATTTACCTCCATGAGCGGTTTAAAGAGGAAAAACATTACGCCGTACGCCACGCACATCTCTATTTCGGGCATGCCAGGCGGCTGCGCATGTAGTGCCTGGTAATGATTGGGGCTTAGGGTCTGTTCACGATCTTTAAGCGCCTGAAGCGGCAACTACAAGGCAGAAGCGGCCACTCAAACCAACCTGTGGGAGCCCCGACCTCGGGGCGAAACGATTGCAGCCTGACTGCTTATCGGCGGTGCCTGACTAATTCGCCGCGAGGTCGCGACTCCCACAGTAGATCGGATAACGCCCCCTCCCCCCACTTAGCTGCCAAAATCGACGAACCTGGGCTCAAAGATCATGAACAGCTTCTCAGAGAGTCACCTGATGCTCGGCCTGCCCCTGGGCTGGCACGTCCACGGCGAACAGCTTGCCGGCATGGGGTTCGGCGGCGAGCTGGTCGTCTTCCAGGCCCTCGCGGGCGGAGGTGGCGAACAGCGTCGACAGGTCCGGCCCCGCGAATGCCGGGCAGGATATCTGCGAGGCGGGAAAGGCCACGGCCTGCACGAACTGACCGTGGGCGTCGTAGCAGGCGACTCGCGAAGCCCCCCACTGCGCGTTCCACAGCCGCCCCTGGCTGTCGACCACGGCGCCGTCGGGATTCAGGCCGGCCACGCGGCCATCGATGAACGGCTGCGCTTCGCCGCTCGGCCAGCCATGTTGCTCGTCCAGCGCCTGACGCCAGATACGCTGGCGTTCGGTATCGGCGAAGTAAGCGAAGCGTCGATCCGGCGAGAAACAGATGGCGTTGCTGATGGTGATGTCGGCGAACAGGCGGCGCAGCTCGCCCCGGTAATAGCGGTAGATGGCGCCCGCCTGGGGTTGGGCTTGCAGGCCCATGGTGCCGATCCAGAAACCGCCCCAGGGGTCGGCGCGGCCATCGTTGGAGCGAGTCAGCGGATTTTCCGCCTCCAGGGCGCAGATTCGCTCCCGAGCACCGCTGCGCAGATCGAAGATCGACAGCGCGGTTTCACTGGCCATCAGCAGGCGATCTTCGTCGATCCAGCCGGCAGCGGACGCGCGCTCTTCCAGCGACCATTCCAGCGGCTGGCCGTCGCGCTGGCTGAGCAGGCGGCGGCCAAGAATGTCGAACCAGAACAGCTGCTCACGCCGCGGGTGCCAGAATACGCCCTCGCCCAAGGTGCAGGCCCGGGAATCGGCGATGCGGGCGGTGGTGCTGCCGAGGGGATGTGCAGCCATGTCTAGGAATCTCCGCTGATGTGCTGATGGGCAGCCGCCAGACCGGCCAGGGTAACCTGCTCGGCACCCAGGGTTTGCGCGGCGATGCTCAGAGTCGCCAGGGCATGACGATAACGCTCCGCCGCCTCGCCATCACCGATTACACAGACCGGCAGGGCCTGCCAATGTTCAGGCAAACCGGCCAGCTCCTGGCCGATCAGCAGCCCGGACAGGCGCGAGCGCGCCGCAGCGGGCGCCAGGCCTTCGAGCAGGCTTTCGGCACGCAGGCCGAACAGTGCGCCGAGCAGCGGGCGCTCGGCAGCGGCGCGCAGACCGGCGTCGAACGCCGGCAGGTCCAGGTGATGATCGCCCTGCATGCCATGGCGCAGCACCGATTGGCCGCTGAGCAGCGCGAACAGCTCGCCGGTCATGAAGGTCTGGAAGCCGAGCACCTGGCCGCCGCGCACTTCGGCCCACTTGCTGTGGGTGCCGGGCAGGCACACCAAGCCGTGATAGTCCGGCCATTCGGCCAGCAGGCCAGCGATCTGGGTCTCTTCACCGCGCATTACGTCCGCCGGCGAACGCTGGCACAACCCGGGGATGATCGACACGCGCAGGCGTGCATCGCTCACCTCGGGCCTGATCACTCGCGCCATCGCCTGAGGCGCGCAGGGCACCTCGGCATAGGGTGCTTCGCGCCAGCCCTGGCGCGCGCCGACCATGCCGCAGGCGACCACCTCGGTGACGCGATCAGCAGTCAGCCAGCCGTCGATCAGCTCGAGCAACGCCGCCTCGAACTGATCCACCGCCAGGCTGCCCATGCCGCGCGTCGAGGCGGCGCGATGCAGCACCTCACCATTGACGGCCAGCGCCCAGGCGCGCAACTGCGTGGTGCCCCAGTCGACGGCGATCCAGCTGACCTCGCTCATGTGCGCCGCCCTCTCCCGCTCAATGACTGTCTTTGGGAATGCCGGCACCGCGGCAGCCCTTGAGGAAGTCGAAGTCCGCGCCACTGTCGGCGCCCTGCACATGATCGTGGAACAGCTTGATGTAGCCGCTGGTCGGTGCCTCGACGGTGGGCTGCCACTCGGCCAGGCGCTGGCGCAGCTCTTCATCGGGGATGTCGAGATGGATGCGCCGTGCTTCCACGTCGAGTTCGATCATGTCGCCATCGCGCACCACCGCCAGCGGGCCACCTGCCGCCGCTTCCGGCGTGGTGTGCAGCACCACGGTGCCGTAGGCGGTGCCGGACATGCGCGCATCGGAAATGCGCACCATGTCGGTGATGCCCTTGCGCAGCACCTTGGGCGGCAGGCCCATGTTGCCCACCTCGGCCATGCCCGGATAACCCCGCGGGCCGCAGTTCTTCAGGACCATGACGCAGTGTTCGTCGATATCCAGATTTTCATCGTTGATCTTCGCCTTGTAGTCGTCGATATCCTCGAAAACCACGGCGCGGCCACGGTGCTGCATCAGGTGCGGTGAAGCGGCGGACGGCTTGAGCACCGCGCCACGCGGCGCCAGGTTGCCACGCAGCACAGCGATGCCGCCCTTGGCGGTGAGGGCCTTGTCCACCGGGCGGATGACGTCTTCGTTCCAGTTGCGAACGCCCTTGACCTCCTCCCAAATGGTTTCCCCGGAAACCGTCAGCGCGCCCTTGTGCAGCTTGCCGCCCTCGCCGAGCATGCGGATCACCACCGGCAGGCCGCCGGCGTAGAAGAACTCTTCCATCAGGTACTTGCCCGACGGCATCAGGTTGACGATGGTCGGGATGTCCTGGCCCAGGCGATCCCAGTCGTCCAGGGTCAGGTCGACGCCGACGCGCCCGGCGATGGCCAGCAGATGGATCACCGCATTGGTCGAACCGCCGATGCTGCCGTTGACACGAATGGCGTTCTCGAAGGCCTGGCGGGTCATGATGTCGGAGGGTTTCAGGTCGTCCTTGACCATCTGCACGATACGCCGTCCGGTCAGGTGAGCGACCACCCGGCGACGGCTGTCCACGGCCGGAATCGCCGCATTGCCGGACAGCGCCATACCCAGCGCCTCGGCCATGCTGGCCATGGTGCTGGCGGTGCCCATGGTGTTGCAGGAGCCCGGCGAGCGCGACATCGACTGCTCGGCCTCGAGAAAATCCTCGCGGCTCATCTTGCCGGCCTTGATGTCTTCGGACATCTGCCACAGCGCGGTGCCCGAGCCCACCCGCTCACCGCGGAACCAGCCGTTGAGCATCGGCCCGCCGGACACCACGATGGCCGGAATGTCGACGCTGGCCGCGCCCATCAGCAGTGCCGGCGTGGTCTTGTCGCAACCGGCGAGCAACACCACGCCGTCCAGCGGGTTGGCACGCAATGCCTCTTCGACGTCCATCGCCGCCATGTTGCGGTACATCATCGCCGTCGGGCGCAGGGAGCTTTCCCCGGCGGAGAACACAGGAAACTCCAGCGGCAGGCCGCCGGCCTCGTAGATACCATGTTTGACCCGCTCGGCCAGGTCGCGCAGGTGCGCGTTGCAAGGCGTGAGCTGCGACCAGGTGTTGCAAATGCCGATCACCGGGCGACCATCGAACAAGTCTGCTGGCAGGCCCTGGTTCTTCATCCAGCTGCGGTGGTAGATGTGATCCCGCGAGTTGCCGCCGAACCATTCGGTGGAACGCAGCTTGCGCGGCCAGACCGCCGGTTTGAAGGTGCTCATACCCAACCTCCGTCAACGATGAAATTCTGTGCGGTGCACATCGCCGCCGCATCGGATGCCAGAAACAGCGCCATGTCGGCGATGTGCTCGGGCAACAACTGGCCGGGCATGCACTGGTTCTGGCGAATCTGTTCCTTGGCCGTTTCGTCGACCCACATGGCCAACTGCTTCTCGGTCATCACCCAACCGGGCACCAGGGTGTTGACGCGAATCCGCTCCTTGCCCAGATCCCGCGCCAGGCCACGGGTCAGGCCATGGGTGGCGGCTTTGCTGGCGGCATATACCGGGTAGCCGGCCGAGGCCATCATCCAGCCCACGGAGCCGAAATTGATGATCGAGCCGCCGCCGGCCTGGCGCATCATTGGCACCACCGCCTGGGTGGCGAAGGTGGCGTGGCGCAGGTTGACGGCGATCAGGTCGTCGAAGCGCTCGGTGCTGATCGAATCAAGCGCATGGCGCACGTCGTTGGCGGCGTTGTTGAGCAACGTGGTGATCGGCCCGAACTGCTCGGCAACCTTGTGTATGGCGGCCTGGTAGGCCTTCACATCGGTGATGTCGCAACGCAGGAAAAGCACCTGGTGCCCTGCTTCCGTCAGCTCACTGGCCAACGCCTTGCCGTGTTTGTCGTCGATATCGACGAAGGCGGTGCGCGCCCCCTGCTTGGCAAACGCCGTGACCAGCGCGCGACCGATACCGGTGGCGCCACCGGAAATCAGCACGGTGCGCCCGGCCAGGTCGGCGTACACCGCCTTGCCTGATGGTTGATTTTGGCTACTCATGGCCTGTTACCTCGTGTTCATCCCGCGGCGCACAGCTTCGTGCCTGGCGCCCGCGGTACTGCGAAAATAGGTGGGTGACGCCTCAGCGTCGCTCAACGGGACTTGCTCTTATTGACGACATCGAAGATCACCGCGGCCAGCAGCACCAGGCCCTTGATCACCTGCTGCCATTCGATGCCGATGCCGAGGATCGACATGCCGTTGTTCATCACCCCCATGATCAGGGCGCCGATCACCGCGCCGATGATCTTGCCGACGCCGCCGGACATCGACGCACCGCCGATGAATACCGCGGCGATCACGTCCAGCTCGAACGACACGCCAGCCTTGGGTGTGGCGGTGTTGAGCCGCGCAGCGAAAATCAAACCGGCCAGAGCGGCGAGCATGCCCATGTTGACGAAGGCGAAGAAGGTCAGCCGCTCGGTGTTGATGCCCGACAGCTTGGCCGCCTTGACGTTGCCGCCAATGGCGTAGATGCGCCGGCCCAGCGTGGTGCGGTTGGTCAGGAAGGTGTAGGCGCTGATCAGCATGGCCATGATGATCAGTACGTTGGGCAGGCCGCGGTAGGTGGCCAACAGATAGGCGATGTAGACGATGGCGCCGGCGATCAGCAGGTTCTTGACCGTGAAGAACAAGCCCGGCTCGTCGACGATGCCGTAGCGCTTGGCGCGGCGACGGGCGCGCAGCGCCAGGTAGATGATCATCGCCGCGGCGAACACGCCGAGCACGATGGCGGTCACGTTGGGTCGCTTGACCCCGAAGATGTCCGGGATGAAACCGTTGCTCATCAGTTGGAAGCTGCTGGAGAACGGGCCGATCGACTGGCCGTCGAGCACTGCCAGGGTCAAGCCGCGGAATACCAACATCCCGGCCAGGGTGACGATGAACGAGGGGATCTGCCAGTAGGCGATCCAGTAGCCCTGGGCCGCACCGATCAGGCAACCCATCAGCAGGCATACCGGCACCACCAGTGAGGTCGACCAGCCCCACTGCACCATCATCACCGCCGCCGCAGCGCCGACGAAGCCGACCACCGAGCCTACCGACAGGTCGATGTGCCCGGAGACGATCACCAGCAGCATGCCTAGGGCCATGATGATGATGTAGCTGTTCTGCAGCAGCAGGTTGGTGAGGTTGACCGGGCGCATCAGCGTGCCGTCGGTGAGCACCTCGAACAGCGCCATGATGACCACCAGGGTCAGCAGCATGCCGTAGTCGCGGATGTGGCTCTTCATGTGACCCAGCAGCGAAGGTCGCGCCACCTGCTGGGTTTGGGCGGATTGGTTGTTGGTATCCATTGCGTTGTCCTCGCTCACGCCTTGACGATCATCGACATGATCTTTTCCTGGCTCGCCTCTTCACGCGCCAGTTCGCCCAGGAAGGCGCCTTCGTTCATTACGTAGATGCGGTCGCACATGCCCAGCAGCTCGGGCATTTCCGACGAGATGATGATCACGCCCTTGCCGTCGGCAGCGAGCCCGTTGATCAGGCTGTAGATCTCGAACTTGGCACCGACGTCGATGCCGCGGGTGGGCTCGTCGAGAATCAGCACCTCGGGTTTGGCGAACAGCCATTTGCTGAGCACCACTTTCTGCTGGTTGCCGCCGGACAGGTTGAGCACCTTCTGGAACACACCCGGCGTACGGATGTGCAGCGCCTCGCGATACTGCTCGGCGATGCGCCGCTCCTCGTGCTCGTCGATCACCCCGTGACTGGACACGCCCGGCAGGTTGGCCAGGGTGGTGTTGCACAGGATGCTTTCATCGAGCACCAGGCCCAGGGCCTTGCGATCTTCGGTGACGTAGGCGATGCCGTTGTCCACGGCGCGGCGCACGGTGGATACGTCGATCGGCTGGCCGCGCAGGTGTACGGAGCCGGAAATGTTGCGCCCGTAGCTCTTGCCGAAAACGCTCATGGCCAATTCGGTGCGCCCTGCCCCCATCAGGCCGGCGATGCCGACCACTTCGCCGGCTGCCACGCTGAGGTTGACGTTGCGGATCATCTGCCGCGAGGTCGACTCCGGGTGCCAGACGTTCCAGTCGCGGATCTCCAGCAGCGTCTCGCCGATCTGCGGCGTGCGATCCGGGTAGCGGTTCTCCATGTCGCGACCGACCATGCCGCGGATGATGGTTTCCTCGCTGACCGCCTCGGCATGGCAATCCATGCTGCTCACCGAAGCGCCATCGCGCAGCACCGTGATGCTGTCGGCGACGCGGCTGACTTCGTTGAGCTTGTGGGAAATCAAAATCGAGGAAATGCCCTGGGCGCGGAACTCCAGCAGCAGGTCGAGCAGCTTCTGGCTGTCGTTTTCCTGCAGCGCCGCGGTAGGCTCGTCGAGGATCAATAGCTTGACGTCCTTGGCCAGCGCTTTGGCGATTTCCACCAGCTGCTGCTTGCCGACGCCGAGCTTTTCGACTGGTGTGGTGGCCACCTCGTCGAGGCCGACCTTGCGCAGCAACGTCTCGGTGCGCCGGTACACTTCCGGCCAGTCGATCACCCCGTTGCTGGCGATCTCGTTGCCGAGAAACAGGTTCTCGGCGATGGACAGCAGCGGCACCAGCGCCAGCTCCTGGTGAATGATGATGATGCCTTCGCGCTCGCTGTCGCGAATGCCGCCGAAGGCCAGCGGCTTGCCTTCGTAGACGATCTCGCCGTCGTAGCTGCCGTGCGGGTAGACGCCGCTGAGCACCTTCATCAGGGTCGATTTGCCGGCGCCATTCTCGCCGCACAGGGCGTGGATCTCGCCACGGCGCACCTTCAGGTTGACGTCGTTGAGCGCCTTCACGCCCGGGAACGTCTTGGTGATGCCGCGCATTTCCAAAATGATGTCTTGCTGCATGGCTTTATCCGTCGGCAAGGCACGCGCCAACCGCAGCGGGCGCGCCATGCTCAGGTAAACGAAAAGGTAGAGGGCCGGCAGCAGGCCGTGCTGCCGGCGGGGTCGTGCTTACTGGACCTGGTTCTTGGTGTAGTAACCGCTGTCGATCAGCACCTTTTCCCAGTTGCTCTTGTCGACCGTGACCGGCTGCAGCAGGTAGGCCGGCACGACCTTCTTGCCGTTGTCGTAGGTCTTGGTGTCGTTGATCTGCGGCTCGCTGCCCTCGAGCAGCGCCTTGACCATACCGACGGTCACTTCGGCGAGCTGGCGGGTGTCCTTGAAGATCGACGAATACTGCTCGCCAGCGAGGATGGACTTCACCGAGGGCACTTCCGAATCCTGGCCGGTGACGATCGGCATCGGCATGTCGCCGGAGCCGTAACCGACGCCCTTCAGGGACGACAGCACCCCGATGGAGATGCCGTCATAGGGCGACAGCACGCCGTCGAGGCGCTCCTTGGTGTAGTTGGCGGACAGCAGGTTATCCATGCGCGCCTGGGCGGTGGCGCCGTCCCAGCGCAGGGTGCCGACCTTGCCCATGCCGGTCTGCCCGGAGAGGATCTTGATCTCGCCCTTGTCGATCAGCGGCTGCAGCACCGACATCGCGCCGTTGTAGAAGAAATAGGCGTTGTTGTCGTCCGGCGAGCCACCGAACAGCTCGACGTTGTAGGGGCCCTTGCCGCGCGCCTGCATGCCCTTGACCAGGGACTCGGCCTGCAGCACGCCGACCTTGGTGTTGTCGAAGGTGGCGTAGTAGTCGACGTATTCGCTGTCGCGGATCAGGCGGTCGTAGGCGATCACCTTGATGTCCGCCGCATTGGCGTTTTCCAGGGCGTTGGTCAGGGTGGTGCCATCGATGGCGGCGATGACCAGGACGTTGACGCCCTTGACCATCATGTTCTCGATCTGCGAGACCTGGGTGGGAATGTCGTCTTCGGCGTACTGCAGGTCAGCCTTGTAGCCGGCTTTCTCCAGCTGCTTGACCATGTTGTTACCGTCGTCGATCCAGCGCGCGGACGACTTGGTCGGCATGGCAATACCGACGAAGCCCTTTTCGGCCGCGCCGACGGATGCGGCACTGACCAGGGTGGCGCCCATGGCCATGGCGGCCACGAGTTTACGGACTGTGTTCATTCAGCTTCTCCTGGCGACGCCTGGCGCGCTCAGGAACGCGCGACATCGCGATTATTGTTGTTCGGTCAACGAAGAGCTCAAAGCAGCCCTGACGATAGAAGCGCACCCCATATCAAGCAAATTCATATTTTGCGTAAACACATACCAATAATGATATGCAGATGATCGACAGCCCCGTATCTGAGGCGCACACTCCGTCACGCCCTCATAACCACAATAACGAGCGCCACCATGGACATCGGCATCGCCCGCCACCTGAAGATCCCGCAATTACGCCTGATCGCCGCCATCGCCGAGCACGGCCAGCTCGGCCTCGCTGCTGACGAGCTGACCGTCACCCAGCCAGCCGCCTCACGCATGCTGGCAGACATCGAACACACCCTCGGCGCGCGCCTGTTCGAGCGCCACGCCAAGGGCATGCTGCCGACGCTGATCGGCCGCGCCCTGGCCCGCCGCGCGCACAACATGCTGGTGGAGCTGCGCGATCTGGCGCAGGACGTCGAGGAGCTCAAACGGGGCGAAGGCGGCATGACCACGGTCGGTGCCGTTACTGGCGCGGCAGTGGGTTTCGTGATTCCCGCCATTCGCCAGCTCAAGGCCATCTCGCCGCGTGCCGACGTGCACGTCAACGTGGCCGCCAGCGACGAACTGGTGCATGACCTGGCCGCCGGCAAGAACGACTTCGTGCTGGCCCGCCTGCCCCGCGGCGTCAACCCAGCGGGCTTCGAGATCTACCCCGCACGTACCGAAACCCTGAAGCTGATCGTGCGCCAGGATCACCCGCTGGCCAACGTCGACCAGGTGACGCTGCGCGACCTGTCGCCCTACGAATGGGTGATGCAGAGCCACCGGGCGCCGATCCGCGAGGCGGTGGAAACCGCCTTTCTCAGCGCCGGCGCCCCGCTGCCGACCAACATCACCAACACCACCTCGCTCCTGGCGATGATCGCCATCCTGGTGTCGTCTTCGGCCATCGCACCGCTGGCCAGCGAAGTGCCGGACCTGCTGCTCGGCGATCAGGTCGGCGCCAAGCTCAAGGTGCTGCCGCTGAACGTGACCATCGAGATGTCGCCTTACTACCTGTTGCTGGTCAAGGGCCGCGAACTGTCGCCAGTAGCCAACCGCTTGCGCCGGCTGGTCAGCGCGGCGCTGAACAAATGAGCCGCAGAAACGAAAACGGCCTGCGCGAGGCAGGCCGTTTCGGGTAGCGAGAGTTGCTTACTTGAGCACGGCCAGAGCCGCGTCATAGTTCGGCTCGTCAGCGATTTCGCCGACCAGCTCGCTGTGCAGCACCTTGTCGTTCTCGTCCAGCACCACCACGGCGCGGGCTGCAACGCCGGCCAGCGGGCCGGAGCTCAGGGCAACGCCGTAGTCCTTGAGGAACTCGGCACCGCGCATGGTCGACAGGTTTTGAACGTTTTCCAGACCTTCGGCGCCGCAGAAGCGCGCCTGGGCGAATGGCAGGTCAGCGGAAATGCACAGCACCGCGGTGTTGGCCAGCTTGCTGGCTTCGGCGTTGAACTTGCGTACCGAGGTGGCGCAGGTCGGCGTGTCGACGCTCGGGAAAATGTTCAGCACTTTGCGCTTGCCCGCCAGGCTGCTCAGGCTGACATCTGCCAGGCCAGCGCCAACCAGGGTGAACGCCGGCGCTTGCTGACCGGTTTGCGGCAGTTGGCCAGCGACTTCAACCGGGTTGCCGCGCAGGGTTACTTGTGCCATGAAACGATCCTTCTCTTGATGGGTGGAAACACGCAGGGACGATCATCCTACGCCAGTAACGGCGGCCCGCAAACGCTTATCTTGGCACCGCGGGCCGCCGGCTGCCGGCCTAGAAATCCCGCTTGTAGAACAGGTCCAGGGAGCTGGCCAGGCCGCTGGCCGCCTCCAGATACAGGCGGCGCGTCAGGGCGTAACGCAGGGCCACGGTGTTGACCGGCTCGAACACGCCGACGCCGTAACGCAGGCTCAGGCGCTCGGACAAGTTGCCACTGGCCACCACACTGGTGCTGCGGCCGCTGCCATCGGTGTCCAGCTGGAAATCCTGGATACCCAGGCTCTCGGCGACCGAGCCGGTGACCCCGGAACTGCCAGCCACGCCGAGGGCCAGCGCTGCCTGGGCGAGCATGTTGTTGTCCTCGCTGCCGGTCGACAGCGGGCGTCCCAGTACCAGATAGGACAGCGCCTGCTCCTGACTCATCGCCGGTTCGGAAAACACCTCGGTGCGCGGCTGGTCGGCGCTGCCGGTCACGCGCAGACCAGCCACCACGTCGTCGACCTTGCGGATCGCTTCGATATCCAGGAACGGCTGGTCGATCGGCCCGGCGAACATCAGCCGGGCCCGGCGGATGGTCAGGCGCTGGCCGTAACCACGGAAGTTGCCCTTGTTGAGGTTCAACTCGCCGCGGGTATCCAGGTCGTCACCGATGTGCACCCTTCCGGCCAGTTCGGCATTGAGCCCAAAACCGCTGAAAGTCAGCTTATCGCTGCCGACATCTACGTCGATGTCCATGCTGATGGCCACCGGTTGTTTTTCGCGAGCCTCTGCACCGACGATCACCGCGTCGTCGGATACCTTGACGGTGGACGGCGGCAACTCGCGCACCACGATCTTGCCGCGGGGAATCGACACCTTGCCACTGACCGATAGCTGATCGTCGGCCAAACGCACTTGCATGTCCGGCTCGACCTCCAGATTCGCATACGGCTCGACGGTCACCGGCAGGCGACTGCCCTGCACGTTGAGGTTGCCGCTGAGCGGACCACCCCAGGCCAGTGCGCCGCCGAGCGAGCCCTGCCCTCGCTCGCCGCTGCGCCAGCCGCCGCTAAGCTGCAGGCTTTCGCCGGCGATCAGCACGCGAACCTGCAGGTCTTCGAAGCTGGTCGGCAGTTCGCCACCGGAAACTTCGCCGTCGCTCAACGCCAACTGACCGTTGACAAGCGGTTTGAGCAGGTTACCGGATAGCGTGCCGCTGCCGTTCAACTGCCCGGCCAGGCGCTCCACCATTGGCACGAAAGGCCGCGCGATGGCCAGGTCGAAGCCGTTCAGGCGGAACTGACCGGACAAGGGCTTGTTCGCCGGGCGCGGATCGAGTTGCGCCTGTACCGACAACTCACCGATACGCGGGCCGCGCAGGCTCAGCTCGCTGTCGATGCGCTGAGGCCGCAGTTCGCTGCTCAGGCGCAGGCTGTCGTAGGTGAAATCGACCCACTGTTCGTTGTCACGCACACGCCAGGTACCGCTGCCGGCATCCACCACCACGCGGCCACTGGGCCCCGCTGCCGGCAGATCCAGACGCACGTCGGCATCGAGGCTACCCTGCCAGGCGAAATCCTTCGGAAACCAAGGCGAGAGGCTGTCGAGCGGAAAATTGGCCAGGCGATAACGGATCTTCGGCTCCGGCAGCAGGCGCTGGTTCTCGCCGCACAGGCTGGCCCCACCGGAACGCAGGCAATGGGCACCAAGGTCGATCTCGCCACTGGCCAGCCGCACCAGGGAGGCCGGTGCCTGCAAGCGCCAGTCCTGTCCGCCGGCCTGTATCTCGACGCGGCTCAGGCGTCCTCGCCAGTTGCCTTGGTCCAGGGTGCCGTCCAGTGCCAGGCTGGTTTGCAACTGCGGCCCATCCAGACTCAGGTCCATCCGTTGCTGACGCTGATCACCTGTGCCATTGACCGTCAGGTTGCCGAACTGGCTGTCACCGCTGGCGATTCCCTGCCCACGCAGTTGCAGCCCGGCCTGCCCGTTGCCTTCCAACGTGGCGTCCAGCCCCAGCTGGCGAAGGCGGGTTTCCTCGAATGCCAGGCCCTGCCCATTCAGCGTGAAGGCGCCTTGTGGCGCCTGCAGGCTGCCGGCCAGGTCCAATCGCCCGGTGGCCTGGCCCTGCAAGCCCGGCCACAGCTGGCCGAGGCGGTTGAGGGCGATCCGCACCTGGCCCTGCAGGCGCTGCTCCAGCTGGCCACTGCCGTCGATACGGTTGTCGCCCAGACGCACGCTGAGCGCGCTTACGTCCCAGCGTTCGCCGGCACCGGCGACGCGAGCCTGCAATTGCGCCGGCTGGCCACGAAGGCGGCCTTGCAGGTCGAGATCACCAGTCAGTTCCAGGCGGCCGTCGCGCAACTCGCCCTTGCTGCGAATCGGCCCGGCGATGCGCCCCGGCAGCTCGGCGACCCAATAGGCGGGGTCGAATTCGCTGACCTGCAATTGGGCATCCCAGCGGATCGCTTCGGCAAAACCCACGGTGAGCTGGCCATCGATCTTGCCCTGGCCAGCGCGCACCAGCAGTTGCGGTAAATGAATCTGCTGCAGATCACCGCTCAGCGGCGTCTGCACGCTGAATGCACCGGCGGGGCCATCCAGTTCTGCGGACAGATTGCCCAGGTAGTTGCCATTCTCATAAGCGAGGTCGCCGGTGAGTTTGTTCAGGGTCACTGGCGGCGCTTCATCCATGGGATACAGGCGCTGCCAGGGGAACTCCTGCCAATCGACGTGGGTGTCGGCGCTGAAGCCTTCCTGCCAATCCAGGCGACCATTGACGGCCAGATACTGATTCTCGGCGGCTGTCAGACGCAGCGTTTCGATATCGGCGCCGGCTGCGTCGACGCGTCCGCGCAGCGCCAGGGCAACCGGCCCATCCTCGGCGGGCAACATGGCAATGCCGTCGATGCCATAACCGTCTTGGAGATTACCCGCAGCCTTGAGCGTGACGCCATTCAAACGCAAGGTCTCAGGCAGCGAATCGTCCGCCTTGAAGCCATCGGCGCTAAGCGTGAGCGTCGCCGGAACATGCTCGACCAGTGGCTGCACCTCCCCGCTCAGACGGCCCGCCAGGTAACCGGAACTGTCGACCACCAGCGCCAGGCTCTGGCGCAGGTTACCGTCCACCTGCAGCGACAGGTTCCAAGGCGTCTCACCGGGGGACGGCAGCGTTGCGCTGCCCTGCAGCGTCAGCGGCCACTCATCGCTGGGCTGCAGGCGGCCCTGCAGGTCGATGACCAGTTCGTCTCGCTGCACATGCAGGCGGCTGATGCTCAGCCCCTCGCTGGCCCAATCCGCGGCGAGTTCGAGCCCCTGCAACTGATCGTCGCCATTGAACTGCAGGCTGCCGATCCACACCTCGCCAACCTCCAGGGCCACCGGCAGATCCAATTGCGGCAGGCTGAAGGGCTCGTCACTTGGCGGCTCGTCGCTCGGCGCGAAATTCAGCTCGATGCGCTCGCTGCGTACTGTGTCGATGCACAGCGTCAAACGCAGCAGGCATGCCGGCGACCAGTCGAACTGCGGTTCAAGCACCAGCACCTGATCGTCGCCCTGTTGCCAGCGCAACTGCTCGGCTGTCCAGTGCCCGCCCAGGCGCCCCTCGAACCCATCGAACTCCAGCCCTGGCACCAAGCCGAGCGTCCAGCGGCTGCCAGAAGAGCTTGCCAGCATCCAAATCAAGAGCACCGTCAGCAGCGCCACCAGGCCCGCCAGGCTCAGGCCGGCATATTTGAGTACTCGCCTCACAGTTCCGGCCCCATGGAAAAGTGCAGGCGCACCCCGCCGTCGTCGTCCAGAGGATGCGCCAGATCCAGACGCAGTGGTCCTACCGGTGACACCCAGCGAACGCCCACACCTACCGCACTTTTCAGTGACGGCATCTGCAGGGAATTGAACGCATTGCCGGTATCGTAGAACGTGGCCACTCGCCACTTGTCGGCAATGCTGTACTGATACTCGGCGCTGGCCGCGACCATGTAGCGCCCACCGATCTTGTCGCCCTTGTTGTTCAGTGGCGACAGGCTCTGGTAGTCATAGCCGCGAACGCTCTGGTCGCCACCGGCGAAGAAGCGCAGCGACGGCGGTACGGAGGAGTTGAAGCCCTTGGACTCGGTGCCGCCGAACTGGGCGCGTCCGAGAAAGCGGTGGTTCTGCCAGAGTGTGGTCAGGCCTTTGACGAGCACGTTGCCGTGCACCACATCGGAGTCGGAGAGCAGCCCGTCCTTGGCCACCGAGGCATCGAACTGCAGGCGATAGCCGTTGTTGGGATCGATACGGCTGTCGCTGTGCAGATAGGAATAGCTGATGCCCGGCATCAACAGGGTGCTGAGCCCCGAGTCATCGCCGAGTCGATACTCCTCGCGCTGCCACTTCAGGGAGATCACCCGCTGCCAACCACTGTCGAGCTTGCTGTGCCATTCCGGGCCGACGGTCAGCAGGCGGCTCAGGCTGTCGGTGTCGGCCAGCTCCTCATACTGATAGCCGCCAGCGATACGCAGCTTGTCGGTCATCGGCGGGTCGCCGGGAATGTCGTACCACAGGCCGACGTTCTGCCGCGGCGCCGACAGCTCCATTTCCGCGCCATAGCTGTGGCCCTGCGGGTTGGCCCAGTGGCGCTCCCACTGGATGCGGCCACGTGGGCCGACATCGGTGGAAAACCCCAGGCCCAGGCCCATGGTGCGTGGCAGACGGGTCTGCAGGTGCACATTGACGGGAATCACCTGCTGGTCGGCCACCGCCGGGCTGGCATCGACCCGTACCGATTCGAAGTAGCCGCTGGAACGCAGCGCCTGGTAGAGCTCGGCGATGCGCTCGGAGTCGTAGGGCGTATCCGCCGGGAACGGCACCATGCGTTGCAGCAGTTCGTCATCGAAAGGCATGTCGCCTTCGAAACTGACGTGGCCGAGGCTGTAGCGCGGGCCGCTGTCGTAGACCAGTTCGATATCGGCCAGGCCGGCCTGGGGATCGATACGCAGGCTTTGCTGGGTGAAGCGCCCACGGAAGAATCCGTAACGCGACGCCTGATTCTGGATATGCCGTTTGGCCGCCTCGTAGCGGCCATGATTGAGCCGCGCGCCCTGGATCAGCTGGGCGTCCTTGGGGAGCTGGAAGGCACGCATTTGCGAGGCAGGGCCCTCGACCCTGACGGTGACGTTACCAAGACGCACCGGCTCGCCGGGAATGATCCGCACATCGAGCCGCGGCGGCGTCTGTTCGACCACTTCGGTGCTGATCTGCGCGTGGTAATAGCCCAACGCCTGGGCGGCCTTCTCGGCCTGGCCCTCGACCACGCGCCGCAGGCGCTGCAACGCCTCGACGTCGCGCTCGCCAAGATTGCCGATATAGCCTTCGACATTGCTCTTCAAAGCATTGTTGGCCGGCTGCACGCTGACCACCAGACGAGCGTCCTCGGCAAGCAGCGTGGCACTGAACAGCATGAGCGCGCATCCCGCGCCGAGTGTCGAAAGTACTCTCATGACGGCGATGCTATCACGGCAAACGCTCTATTCCAGTGCATGTACGTATCGAACGATTTCCCGCCGTGCTGGCAGCCCGTCGACCGGATCGGCTAGCATCGTGGTTTTACCGCCCGCTACGCTCAGGATTGCCGACATGAAACTCGTTTCCTTCAACATCAATGGCTTGCGCGCCCGTCCGCACCAACTTGCCGCACTGATCGAGAAGCACCAACCGGACGTGATCGGCCTGCAGGAAACCAAGGTCAGCGACGACCAGTTCCCCGAAACGGAAATCCGTGACCTGGGCTACCACGTGCATTACCACGGACAGAAGGGCCATTATGGCGTGGCGCTGCTGTCGCGCCAGGCGCCGCTGGAAATCACCAAAGGCTTTCCGGACGACGATGAACAGTCCCAGCGCCGCTTCATCTACGGCACCTATGCCGACGCCAACGGCAACCCGGTGACGGTGATGAATGGCTACTTTCCCCAGGGCGAGAGCCGCGATCATCCCACCAAGTTTCCTGCCAAGCAGCGCTTCTATGCGGATCTGCAGACACTGCTGTGCAGCCGCTTCGCCCACGACCAGCCGCTGATCGTCATGGGCGATATCAATATCTCCCCCGAGGACTGCGACATCGGCATCGGCGAGGTCAACCGCAAGCGCTGGCTGAAGACCGGCAAATGCAGCTTTCTGCCGGAGGAACGCGAGTGGCTGGCCACGCTGAAGAACTGGGGCCTGGTCGACAGCTTCCGCCAGTTGCACCCCGAGGTCGATGACCGTTTCAGCTGGTTCGACTACCGCAGTCGAGGCTTCGAGGACGAACCCAAGCGTGGCCTGCGCATCGACGTGATCCTGGCGTCGCGCGCCTTGCAGGATCGCCTGGAGGACGCGGGTATCGACTACGACCTGCGTGGCATGGAGAAACCATCGGATCACGCGCCGATCTGGCTGCAGCTCGGCTGAGCGAGCGTCATCTTGTAGTCATTTTTCTGTCTTATCGTCGCAGCACTTCCGCCATCCCTTGCAAGGTGATTGCCGCATGCTGCGCGCCTCAACCCGTTGTGACCACGAGACCTGGAGCCGAACGGCGACCTTTCTGCTGCTCGGTTTCGTCCTGTACCTGAGCCCCTGGACAGCGTTCGCCGCCCTGCCCCTGCCCGCCGACGACCGACCGGTGCTGCGTATCCAGGGCTCGAACACCATCGGCGCCAAGCTAGGCCCGGCACTGGTCAAGGGCCTGATGCAGGAGCAAGGGCTCAACGACATACGCACCAGCGTGACCCAGGAAAACGAGCAGGCTGTAAGCGCCGTGAATGGCGCAGGTCGCAAGATCACCGTGACCATTGCCGCCCACGGATCAGGAACCGGCTTCACCGCCATCGGCCAGGGCAGCGCCGAACTGGCCGCCTCCTCAAGGCCTATCAAGGATGCCGAAATCGCCAGCCTGTCCTCTTTCGGCAATATGAAGAGCCGGGACGCCGAGCAGGTCATCGCCATCGACGGCCTGGCGATCGTACTGCACCCCAGCAACCCCATCGATGCCTTGAGCACCCTGCAACTGGCGCAGATATTTTCCGGGGAAATCAGCGACTGGGCACAGCTGGGCGGCCGCTCCGGCGCCATCGACCTGTACGCTCGGGACGACAACTCCGGCACCTTCGATACGTTCAAGGAACTGGTACTCGGCGCCAACGGCAAGCAACTGTCCAGCAAGGCCAAGCGCTTCGAATCCAGCGAACAGCTATCCGACTCGGTAGCCCGCGATCCCAACGGCATCGGCTTCATCGGCCTGCCCTACGTGCGCAAGGCCAAGGCGGTGGCCATCGCCGCGGGCGATTCGCAGCCCATGGCGCCGAGCGTGACGCTGATCGCCACCGAGGACTACCCACTGTCACGCCGCCTGTTCCTGTACGGGCCACCGAAAAGTGCCAACCCCTGGGCCGAAGCGCTGCTGCATTTCGCCCAGAGCCCCCGCGGCCAGGCCATCGTGGCGGGTAACGGATTCATCGCGCAAACCGTCGAAGCGGTGAAAGTCGAGGCGACCGCGGACATGCCGCCGGCCTATCAGGCACTGGCCCGCGATGCCCAGCGCCTGTCGGTGAACTTCCGTTTCCAGGAAGGCAGCGCCAATCTGGACAACAAGGCGCAGCAGGACCTGCGCCGCGTGCTCGATTACCTGCGCCAACACAACAAGCTGCAGAATAAAGTGGTGCTGGTCGGCTTTGGCGACCCCAAGGCGGTGTCCGCACGTGCCGAGCTGCTTTCCAAATTGCGCGCCATGGCGGTACGCCGTGAACTGGCTCGCGAAGGCGTGGTGATGCGCGAGGTCACCGGCCTGGGTGACGACCTGCCGGTCGCCGACAACGAAGGCGACAGCGGCAGGATCAAGAATCGCCGCGTGGAAGTCTGGATTTACTGATTTCTCCAGGCGCGCCAGGCACTTGCCGAACCGTACGTTTCATCCTAGCCTTATGGACATGTGACGCCGGGCCCCTCTGGCGATGAGTCCACCTCATCGTGATGTCGGAGTCACTAAGTTGAATCTCAACTTAGGCATCGACAGGGAGGGCCCATGACAGCTCTACATGCCTTTATGCTCACGCCGTTTCTCGGCACCCCGTACTACTTCTGGCTGGCATTCATCATCATCGTCATCGCGCTGCTGGTCTTCGACCTCGGCGTGCTGCACCGCGACCAACACGAAATCGAAATGCGCGAGAGCCTGCTGCTCTACTCGGGCTACTTCAGCGTGGGCGTCGCCTTTGGCGGCTGGGTCTGGTGGGAGCTCGGCGCCACCAAGGCGCTGGAGTTCTACACGGGTTTCCTGGTCGAACAGTCGCTATCGATGGACAACGTGTTCGTCATGGCGATGATCCTCGGCTTTTTTGGCATTCCACGCAAATACCAGCACCGCGTGCTGTTCTGGGGGATCATCGGCGTGGTCGTGCTGCGCGCGATCATGATCGGCCTGGGAACCGCTCTGGTGCAGGAGTTCGACTGGATTCTCTACGTGTTCGGCGCATTCCTGTTGTTCACCGGCATCAAGATGCTGTTCAGCAAGGACCATGACGAGCATCCGGACCTGTCGCAGAACAAGCTACTGATCTTCCTGCGCAAGCACATCCGCGTCACGGACGACCTGCACGGCGGCAAATTCCTGGTGCGCCAGAAAGATCCGGCCAGTGGCAAGATGCTGCTCTTCGCCACCCCGCTGCTGCTGGCACTGGTGCTGATCGAGCTGGCGGATCTGGTGTTCGCGGTGGACAGCGTACCGGCGGTGTTCGCCATCACCCAGGATCCGTTCATCGTCTACACCTCGAACATCTTCGCGATCCTTGGCTTGCGCGCGTTGTACTTCGCCCTGGCTGCGCTGATGCATCGCTTCGTGTACCTCAAGTACGCGCTGGCCATCGTGCTGATGTTCATCGGCTGCAAGATTTTCCTGCACGGTTTCATCAAGGTTCCCGCCTTGCTCTCGCTCGGCGTTACCATGGGCGTACTGGCCGGCGGCGTGATCCTCTCGCTGCTGAAAACCCGTGACAAGAAACCTGCCGAGACGACGTGACCGAACAAGCTGTGCAGCTCGAGCGAATCGACAAGCCCGACGGCGTACGCTGGTGCGTGCGCCTGGGCAAACGCACGCTGATGTTCGACGACGAAGGTGCCGCTCGCGCCTTCGCAGCCCAGCTTCATATGCGCTTGCACGGCGAGAAGCTGAGCCTGGTGCCCGGCCCCGACAAAGAGCCAGGCTGCTAAGCCGCTACGCTTTCGCCATGTACTTGCCCAGCTCGTACTTGCCGATAGCGGAGCGGTGCACTTCGTCCGGGCCGTCGGCCAGGCGCAAGGTGCGCTGCATGGCGTACCAGTAAGCCAGCGGGAAGTCGCCGCTCACCCCTGCCCCGCCATGCATCTGAATGGCGCGATCGATCACCTTCAACGCCACGTTGGGTGCCACCACCTTGATCTGAGCGATCTCGCTGGCGGCCACTTTGTTGCCGACCGTATCCATCATGTACGCCGCATTGAGGGTCAACAGGCGCGCCATGTTGATCTCCATGCGCGACTCGGCGATCAGGTCGATATTGCCGCCCAGGCGAGCCAGCGGCTTGCCGAATGCCGTGCGCTGCAGCGCGCGCTCGCACATCAGTTTCAGCGCCCGCTCCGCCATGCCGATGGAGCGCATGCAATGGTGGATGCGCCCCGGGCCAAGACGCCCCTGGGCGATCTCGAATCCGCGGCCTTCGCCCAGCAGTACGTTGCCATACTGCACGCGGACGTCCTCGAACAGCACCTCGGCATGGCCGTGGGGCGCATCGTCATAGCCGAATACCGGCAACGGGCGAAGCACCTTCACACCGGGCGTATCCATGGGCACCAGAATCATCGAGTGCTGCTGGTGGCGCGGGCCATCCGGGTTGCTCAAGCCCATGAAGATCATGATCTTGCAGCGGGGGTCGCAGGCGCCCGAGGTCCACCACTTACGGCCATTGATCACCCAATGCTCGCCATCACGCACGGCCGTCGCCTGCATGTTGGTGGCATCCGACGAGGCGACGCCCGGCTCGGTCATGGCGAAGGCCGACCGGATATCACCATTGAGTAGCGGCTCGAGCCACTGGCGTTTCTGCTCCTCGCTGCCGTAACGCACCAGCACCTCCATGTTGCCGGTGTCAGGGGCCGCACAGTTGAACGGCTCGGGACCGATCAGCGAGCTGCCCATGATCTCGGCCAGCGGCGCGTATTCGGTATTGGTGAGCCCCGCGCCCAGCTCGGAATCTGGCAGGAACAGATTCCACAATCCTTCCCCCCTGGCGCGATCCTTGAGTTGCTCGATGATCGTAGTCGGCTGCCAGCGATCACCTTCGGCGACCTGACGCTCGAACTCGGCCTCGGCCGGATATACATGGGCCTGCATGAACGCAGTGACGCGCTCGCGCAACTGCTGAACCTTGGGGGAATAGGCAAAATCCACGGCGCACCTCGGCTGCGTTTCTGTATGCGAAGAATGCTAGTGGACGGTGGGTCATTTATCGACGCTATTTTCAGCGTGTATAAACATTCATCACAGATATAAGATCAGCGCACAAGAACAATGTACGGAGTCGCTCAGGCATGAACCTGAACAAGGTGGATCTCAATCTCTTCGTGGTCTTCGATGCCATCTACACCGAAGCCAACCTCACCCGCGCCGGGCAGATCGTCGGCATCACCCAGCCCGCAGTGTCCAACGCCCTGGCCCGCCTGCGCGAGACCTTCAACGATCCGTTGTTCGTACGCACCGCCCAGGGCATGGTGCCCACTCCCATGGCGCAGAACATCATCACGCCGGTGCGCAACGCCTTGCAGCAACTGCGTATCTCGGTGCAGGAAAGCCGCACCTTCAATCCAGCGCAAGCGACCAAGAGCTTTCGCATCAGCATGACCGACCTGACCGAGGCCGTCGTACTGCCGCCCCTGTTCCAACGCCTGCGCCGCCAGGCGCCGAGCGTCACCATCGAAAGCATGCTGGTGCGCCGTCGCGAAACCACCAAGGAACTGGCCGCCGGGCGACTGGACTTCGCCGTGGATGCGCCGCTGAACATCGACCCGCAGGTGCGGCACGTCAAGTTGATGGAGGACCGCTATGTCTGCGCCATGCGCCATGGGCATCCGCTGGCCAAGGAAAAGCTCAGCCTGGAAGCCTACCTGTCACTGACCCATATCCAGATATCCAGCCGCCGCAGCGGCCTCGGCTATGTCGACCTGGCGCTGGGCAAGATGGGCATTCAGCGGCGTATCGCCTTGCGTTCGCAACACTACCTGATGGCCTGCCGGGTGATGCGCGATACCGACATGGCGATTACCGTGCCGGAGCGCTTCGCCCGGGATAACGATCTGTATTTCAGCGAACTGCCGGTGGCTGGCATCCCCTCCCTGGAAACCCACCTGTACTGGCACGAAAGCACCGATCAGGATCCCGCCAATCGCTGGATGCGAGAACAGATTATCGAGATATGCCAGCGCATCACCGCCGAGGAACGTAAAGCCACCTCCAGCGCCGGAGCTTGATCAACTGGAATAGTCCAGTACCGTCCAGATTCGCGTCAGGCCTTCGCCGATCACACAATTCGATGCGCCCAGCTGCTTGTTGTCGTGCAGAGTCATGCGGGTGGTAACGCCATCGGCAGCGTCCTGCCGCTCGACCAGCCACTGCAATTTGCCGCAGTTGGGCGTATCGATCACGTAGCTGGCAGCCACGGGGGCATCGTTGCTGACCAGCTTGATGGCGTCGACCACCACGCCATGCTCCTCGACGCGTTTGCCGTCGGAAACCAGCACCGCCCAGGCCTGGTTGTCTTCGATGACCAGGTAATTGGCATTGACCTTGGGTTGCTCGACCTGCGGTTGCACGCAACCGGTCAGTGTTACCAACAGCACAATTGTCATGAGTATCTGGTGCATTACGGGGAGTCCTCGGCATCGATCAGCGGCGCTGTGTGCAGCGCCGCCAGACATGGAGTCAGCAAGCGTCGAGGCTCACTATCACCGAATACTGTTTATTTGTACAGTACTTTTGATTTACCCTAGCCGCCGTCACCACACGATCGCAGGCCCGGAACATTCCAGGTGAGATCAGGCCATAGCGGGAGCGCAACGATGCTGGACGTATTGCAACTCAAACACACGATCAACCGGATGCCACTGGACAAGGTGCGCCTCATCGTCGAGGAACTGCACCTGGAAGGCATCGTTACCGAAGGTAAAACGCCGTTCAATCGTCTGCACTTCAACACCTGCTTCGCCGAGATCGAAGCGCTACTGCAACGGGCGGGCTATCACCGTCAGCTGGACGTGGTGGGTTACCAGGGAGTGGCCTATGCGATGTTCGATCCCAATCGCTGGGAAGCCGTGGAAGTACTGCGCTGGCTCAGGGACTATGTGGAAGAGGCGCGGGCGTGCCCTGCCTCATGATGAGCCATATATCGGGCTCGTTGCCTGCTTATGGTTCAGGCCTTGTGCATCAGGGCTCGATAACGCCACCAGATAGCTCTCTGGGTATATGGCGCGATGCTTGCTTCAGAAAGATCAACAACGCCTTGCAGCCTTCTTATGGGAAGCCAGGTAACGGACACGGCATCTGCCAGATCACCTTCCCCCATCGGGTGTTCTGGTAGATGCCGTTTTTATTGGACGAAGCTTTTCTGCAGGCAAAGAAAAACCCGGCCTGAGCCGGGTTTTTCATGACGCCTGAGCCTATTACTGGGCTTGGGCTTCTACTTCAGCTTCAACGCGACGGTTGATAGCGCGACCTTCTTCGGTAGCGTTGTCAGCAACCGGGCGGGACTCGCCGTAACCTACGGAGTTAACGCGGTCAGCGCCTACGCCGTACTGGTTGACCAGCACGTCACGAACAGCGTTTGCACGACGCTCGGACAGCTTCTGGTTGTAAGCGTCAGTACCGACGGAGTCAGTGTGACCTTCTACTGTGGTGCTGGTTTGCGGGTACTGGTTCATGAAGTCAGCCAGGTTCTTGATGTCACCGTAGCTTTCTTGCTTGACAGCAGCCTTGTCGAAGTCGAATTTCACGTCCAGTTCGACGCGAACGACTTGCGGAGCTTCTTCAACGACCGGAGCCGGTGCTGGAACTGGCTCTGGAGCCGGCTCGGTTACCTGAGCAACCTGACGGGTGCTGCCGCCGAAGTTCAGACCGACACCCACGCCGGCTTGCCACTCGGTGTCACCCTTGTCGATGTTGTACAGAGCTTCAACGCCGGCACGAGCGTACAGCATCTCGGTGAAGTAGTACTTCGCGCCGCCACCAACGATGGCCAGGGTGGAAGTGTCACGGCCGCCTTTGTTGGCGTCGCCGATGCTCTGGTGGCCAACGCCGCCGGAAACGTACGGACGCAGACCTACACCCGGCTGGCCGAAGTGGTAGAGGGCTTTCAGATCAGTCAGGTTGCCCTTGATGTTCTTGCTGCCAGCAGCGCCTTCGCCACGCAGGTCATGGTACTCGCCGTACGACAGAGCCAGTTCGACGTCGTCGGTCAGATAGTAACCAACGCTTGCGCCGAACAGGTTGCCTTCGTCGTGAGCGAAGTCACGCTGAACGTCGGTGAAGTAGCGGTTGGCAAAGCCTTCCACCTCGACAGCGCCTTGGCCTTGAGCCAGCACGCCCATGGAGGTAGCGGCTACCAAGGAGCCAATGACTACGCCTAAGGTGTTTTTCAGTTTCATCCGTTAAATCCCCATCTATGAGTGATTGATCCGCATGCAGGTAGACATGCGAGTCTGCGGTAAGTTTAACAAAACTTACCTTTGCCAGCCAAAGCTTGCCCCGAACTAACTTTCGGTAATACCTGCAAACTTTTCCCGCAATCGGTCCAACGCGCGCTTGTAGCGCATCTTGGTAGCGCTGAGTCCCATGTGCATGATGTCGGCGATCTCCTGAAACTCCAGCTCCGCGACAAAACGCAACACCAGAATTTCCCGGTCGATCGGGTTCACATGCACGAGCCAGCGATCCAATCCGCCTCGATCCTCTATCTTTGGCGCCTTCTCTTCCGACGCCTCCTCCAGAGGATCCAAACTCAGCGCATCCATCAAACGACGTTTGCGACGCTCCTTGCGGTACTGAGTGATGCATTCATTGTAAGTAATGCTATAGAGCCAGGTCTTGAACTTCGATTTACCCTCGAAGTTCTTCAGCCCATAAAGAACCTTGAGCATCACTTCCTGACAGACATCATCGGCATCTCGATCGTTCCCTAAATATCGCGCGCACACATTGAACAATGTGCGCTGGTAACGCCGCATCAATTCTTCGTAAGCACGCGTGACATGGAACAGCTCATCATGGGCACGCGCCACCAGCTCCTCGTCGGAGAGCTCGCGTGGGTCATAGCGCAGTGACGGTGATTGGGGTGCGTTCAAAGCAGGTCGGGCCAACGGTCAGGACGAAAACAGCCAGCGCCTGTTGGAGCAGGCCGCTGGCTGGGCGCATAGGGTAGCAGAAATGCCCCTTAGCGGCTGCTTACCCGCTGCTCGAGCAGCACGCGGTTGGAGAGCGAGACGAGCTCGCCGGAGTCCGTCAGCACCGTGGTCTTGACCGTGCCGATCTCCTCGATCTGCCCCTCGACGCCACCCACTTCGATTTCCTGGCCGACCTGATACAACTCGCGCACGTAGATACCGGCAAGAATCTGGCTGGCCAGCTCGCGGCTGCCCAGGCCCAACGCCAGTGCCACCGCCAGGCCGACGGAAATCAGCACGATGGCGATGACGTTGTTGAGCAGGTCGGTCTTGACCTCCAACTGGCCGATGGCCACGGAGATGCTGATGATGATCACCAGGCCCTGGGCCAATCGGGCCAGGCCGTGGGCGTAATCCAGCCCAACGCCTTCGGCGGCGCCACGCACCAGGCCGCTGAGCAGATGCCCCAGCAGTACACCGGCCAACAGGATCAGCGCTGCGCCAAACACCTTGGGCAGATACAGCGCCAGCACGTCCAGGGTGGCGGACACGCGCTCCAGGCCCAGCGACTCGGCAGCAGAGACCAGGAATATCAGCAGCACGAACCAATAGACGATCTTGCCGATCAGCGCGGAAACCGGCACCTGGAAGCCCGCGCGGCCGAGGATCTTGGTCAGGCCGGTCCCGGCCATCAAGCGATCCAGGCCCAGCTTGCCGAGCAGCTTGGACAGCAGGGTGTCGAGCAGCTTGGCGACGATGAAGCCCAGCAGCACCAGCACCAGCGCGACGAAAAGGTTGGGAATGAAGCTGGCGACTTTCGTCCACAGCGCCGTCATTGCGGCGACCAGGCTATGAGTCCAGGGGTCGAGTTCCATTTCATTGCGCCTTATCGGGAGAACGAGCAGACGCACGGCGGCGTGACACCGGTGCGACATGGGAAGAGCCATTGTTGAGGGCGATCATCAGGGCGCTGGCCCAATGCCCCATCAGGCCGAACAGGTCGCCCGCGCCTACCTGGCGGTTGGCGGTTTTCAGCACTCGGTTCAGGCAGGCATCGTCGTCGCGCGCAGGCGAAGACGGTGCTTTCAACAGATCACGCAGAGATTCTTCGAATGGATCGTGCATGGCAGACCTCACAGAACGTCTCCGCTAGACGCAGCGCTTGCCGGGCGAGTCACATCACACCCAGCGCAGACGGCGGAACAACAGCCACTGGCCCAAGCCGATCAGCACCATCAGCAGGCACGCGACCAGAAACCCATAGGGGCTCTGGGCGCCGGGAATGCCGCCTACGTTGATGCCCAGCAGGCCGGTAACGAAGCTCATGGGCAGGAAAATGCAGGTAATGATGCCGAAGCGGAACATGATGTGGTTCATGCGCACGTCGAGCCGGCGATTCTCCGTCTCCAGCAACAGGCCGATGCGCTCGCGCGTCAGTTCCAGTTCCTCGAGGTAGCGCAGCAGCCGGTTATTCAGCTCGTTCCAGTACAGGCTGTCTTCGTGGCTCAGCCAGGGCAGTTGACTGCGGGTGAGCTGCGCGTAGATATCCCGTTGCGGCGACAGAAAGCGGCGAAGACCCGCGGCGCGGCGCCGGATATGCAGCAGCAGGCCGTGATCGGGCAAGGTGCGCTCGTTGCCATCGACCTTTTCTTCCTGTTCATCGACCAGGTCGGAGAGACCGGTCACCAGATCCTCGACCTTGTCGGTGAGGTAATCGCTGAGCTGCAGGATCAGCTCGGAGGGATTTCGCGGCCCTTTACCGGCCTGCAGCCGTTCGATCAGATCCTCGGTGGCACGCAGCGGGCGCAGGCGCAGCGAGATCACCCGCTGCGCGCCGGCGGAAATGCGCACCGAAACCATGTCCTCGGGTTCGGCGCCGGGGTTGAGGTTGACGCCACGCAGGAACAGCAACAACTCGTCGTCGGGCAGCGGCAAGGCACGCGGACGGGTATTCTCCTCGAGCAGCAGGTCGCAGGCGAACTCGCTCAGACCACTGTCGCGGCGCAGCCAGCTCTGGGTCTGCGGATGACTGCGATCCCAGTGCAGCCACAGGCTCTGCCCCTCCTCGAGCTGTAGTCCATCGAGTTGCTCGCGTGCCACTGCCTGTGCGCCGCCCTTGCCATCCAGCACGAAGCCGTGTACCAGCCCCCACTGCGCGTTGTCTTCCTCGTACATCCATACCCCTCGATGACTGCCAGGCCGACGCCTGCTTACTCGGTTTGCAGCGCCTGCGGTGAAACGATGATGCCGTTGTTGTCGGCGTACAGGTACTCCCCAGGGCGGAAGGTCACGCCACCAAAGCTGACCACCACATTCAGGTCGCCCAGGCCGCGCTTCTCGGTTTTCATCGGATGACTGCCCAGCGCCTGTACGCCGAGGTTGGTCTGCGCCAGCACGTCGACGTCGCGCACGCAGCCGTAGATCACCATGCCTTCCCAGCCATTGTTCGCCGCTTTCTCGGCGATCATGTCGCCAAGCAGCGCACAACGCAGCGAGGCACCGCCATCGACCACCAGCACCTTGCCGGCCCCAGGCTGATCCGCCTGGGATTTGACCAGGGAATTGTCCTCGAAGCATTTGACCGTGACGATCTGCCCGGCGAACGAATCGCGACCGCCAAAGTTGCTGAACATCGGCTCCACGACGCTGACCAGTTCCGGGTTGGCGTCACACAGATCGGGCGTGCTGTAGTGCATGGCGAAACTCCTGGTGGGTGTTCGAAGCCTGCAGCATAGCGTTATCGGGCGCGCCTCGAACACTCTCGGCAGCGCCCGTTCACTATCGCATCACGACACGGCAACGATGGCCGGCTCCTGCGCCTCGCGCGGCGGCGACTGGCGCTCGCCTTCGAGCCAACGGCGAACCAGCGGCCAGACTTCGCTCTGGGCAGGCTTGCTGACCAGCATCTGCACATGATCGTACTCGTGCTCGAAACCCTGCCCTCGCCCCAGATTGACGAACTCGCGATCGACCGAGGCGAATCGTTCGAACAGGGCGCGACAGGCCTCGGGCGGGCACTCCCGGTCAGCGTCGCTGGCCACCGCGAGCAGCGGCACCGTGACCGCTTGCAGCCCGGCCCACCAGTCGTGCTCGGCGTCGCCGAAACGCCCGAAAAGGCGATGCCAGCGCAGGGTTTCCAGGGCGATGCCAATCGGCTCGTCCTCGGGCCCACGCTTGAGACGCGCCCCAGAGAGCACCGCGAAGCGCTTGATCACCAGGCGCGCGATCCACTCGACGGGCGGCACCTTGAGTATCCAGTGACGGCGGCTGACCTCGGCCCCGAACAGGCCCAGGCTGGCAATGCCGGCCTGTGGTAAATGACCGCCCCCCAGTGCTGCCGCCAGCGTCAGGCCGCCCAGCGAATGACCCAGCCAATGAGCCGGCGCCGGATTCTGCTCGGCGACGAACGCGGCGATCGCCGGCAGATCGTAGCGGGCGTAGTGCGCCACACAGTTATCCCGATAAGCCAGGTTGCGCGGCGACAGGCCATGGCCGCGCATCTCGGCAATCCACACATCGAAGCCGGCACGCACCAGATAAGGCGCCAGGCCGATGCCGCCGGGCGAATACCAGAACCGTCGGTTGGAAAAACTGCCATGCAGCAGGATCACCGGTTCGCCGCGCGCCTCTTCCTGCCCAGCGAGCCCGAGGCGGGTCAGGGCCAGCTCAACACTGAAATCCGGGCTGTTGCCCGGTTTGAGGCGGTAGACATCTTCACTCAGGTCACCCCGTAGCTCGGCACTCATCAGCGCTACGGGAAACAACTCACTGCTGCTTTGCATCTTCTTCGCTCTGACACAACAGATTGTCCGCCGCTGGGGTTGCCGGTGGCAGACACCAAAATTCAAAACCTGGCGACACGATCGCCATAGCTGCCTGCGGGCTTGCCGCCCGCACAGCGGCACAAAAAACTTCCGGGAGAAGTTTTTGACGTCGCTTTCGACGGCCCGAAGGGGTGGCCGCCAGCGATGGCAGGTCACAAAAAAGGGCAGGTAGAACCTGCCCTCGGGTCACTCTGCAAACCAGACCGATCAGCTGGGCTGGGCTTCGGCCAGGAAGAACCAGGTTTCCAGTACCGAATCGGGGTTCAGGGAAACGCTTTCGATGCCCTGCTCCATCAGCCAGCGCGCCAGGTCCGGGTGGTCCGACGGCCCCTGGCCGCAGATGCCGATGTACTTGCCGGCCTTGTTGCAGGCCTGGATGGCGTTGGAAAGCAGCTTCTTGACTGCCGGGTTACGCTCGTCGAACAGGTGCGCGACGATCCCGGAATCGCGATCCAGCCCCAGAGTCAGCTGGGTCAGGTCGTTGGAGCCGATGGAGAAGCCGTCGAAGTATTCGAGGAACTCTTCTGCGAGGATGGCGTTGGACGGCAGCTCGCACATCATGATGACCTTGAGGCCATCCTGACCGCGCGCCAGGCCGTTCTCGGCGAGCAGATCGACCACCTGTTTCGCTTCGCCCAGGGTACGCACGAACGGCACCATGATCTCGACGTTGGTCAGGCCCATCTCGTTGCGGACCTTCTTCAGCGCCCGGCACTCGAGCTCGAAGCAATCACGGAACGATTCGCTGATGTAGCGCGAGGCGCCGCGGAAGCCCAGCATCGGGTTTTCTTCTTCCGGCTCGTACAGCTTGCCGCCGATCAGGTTCGCGTATTCGTTGGACTTGAAGTCGGACAGGCGCACGATGACCTTCTTGGGCCAGAACGCCGCCGCCAGGGTGCTGATGCCTTCCACCAGTTTCTCGACGTAGAAATTCACCGGATCGTCATAACCGGCGATGCGCTTCTCGACGCTTTCCTGGATTTCCGGTGGCAGGCCGTCCATGTTCAGCAGCGCCTTGGGGTGCACGCCGATCATGCGGTTGATGATGAACTCCAGGCGCGCCAGGCCGATACCGGCGTTGGGCAGTTGGGCGAAATCGAAGGCGCGGTCGGGGTTGCCGACGTTCATCATGATTTTGAACGGCAGCTCGGGCATGGCATCGATAGAGTTCTGGCGCACGTCGAAGCCCAGCTCGCCCTCGAAGATGAACCCGGTGTCGCCTTCGGCGCAGGAAACCGTCACACCCTGGCCGTCACGCAGCGCATGGGTGGCGTTGCCGCAACCGACCACGGCCGGAATGCCCAGCTCGCGGGCGATGATCGCCGCGTGGCAGGTCCGCCCGCCGCGGTTGGTGACGATGGCGCTGGCGCGCTTCATGACCGGTTCCCAGTCCGGGTCGGTCATGTCGGATACCAGTACGTCGCCGGGCTGGACCTTGTCCATCTCGGACACGTCGTTGATCACGCGAACCTTGCCGGCGCCGATTTTCTGGCCGATGGCGCGGCCTTCGACCAGCACGGTACCTTTTTCCTTGAGCAGGTAGCGCTCCATCACGGTGGCGCTGGCGCGGCTCTTCACGGTCTCCGGGCGGGCCTGAACGATGTACAGCTTGCCGTCGTCACCGTCCTTGGCCCACTCGATGTCCATCGGGCGGCCGTAGTGTTTCTCGATGATCATGGCCTGCTTGGCCAGCTCGCTGACTTCGGCATCGCTCAGGCAGAAACGCGCGCGGTCGGCGCGGTCGACATCGACCACCTTGACCGACTTGCCGGCCTTGGCTTCGTCGCCGTAGATCATCTTGATCGCCTTGCTGCCCAGGTTGCGACGCAGGATCGCCGGGCGGCCGGCTTCCAGGGTCTGCTTGTGGACATAGAACTCGTCGGGGTTGACCGCGCCCTGCACCACGGTTTCACCCAGGCCGTAGGCGCCGGTGATGAACACCACGTCGCGGAAGCCCGATTCGGTATCGAGGGTGAACATCACGCCGGCGGTGCCGGTTTCCGAACGCACCATGCGCTGCACGCCTGCGGACAGGGCGACCAGCTTGTGGTCGAAGCCCTGGTGCACGCGGTAGGCGATGGCGCGGTCGTTGAACAGCGAAGCGAAGACTTCCTTGGCCGCACGGATAACGTTCTCCACGCCGCGGATGTTCAGGAAGGTTTCCTGCTGGCCTGCGAAGGAGGCATCGGGCAGGTCTTCGGCGGTGGCCGAGGAACGCACGGCCACGGCCATGTTGTTGTTACCGCCCGCCATGGCGGCGAACGCCGTGCGAATCTGCTCGTTGAGCTCGGCCGGGAACTCGGCGTCCATCACCCACTGGCGAATCTGCGCGCCGGTCTTGGCCAGGGCGTTGACGTCGTCGACGTCCAGGGCGTCCAGCGCTTCGTGGATCTGCGCGTTCAGACCGCTCTGCTCGAGGAAGTCGCGATAGGCCTGGGCGGTCGTGGCGAAACCACCGGGTACCGAAACGCCAGCACCCGCCAGGTTGCTGATCATCTCGCCGAGGGAGGCGTTCTTGCCCCCTACATGCTCGACGTCATGATTGCCGAGCTTATCGAGGGAAACTACGTACTCTGCCAAGGTGATCTCTCCACTTCAGTGTTGGAAAAGCTCATGGGCTGGAAACGCCGTCGGCATGCGCCGGGTGGACAATGGCCTGGCCCTGGAAAATAAGTAACAATGCAAACCCATCAGGGCCGGCAAAAAACCGACCTATCATAGCCAAGATTCGTTCCCAGCTTATAGGCCATTTGCGCAATGACTCGAACCGCGTACTTCATCTCCGACGGCACCGGTATCACCGCGGAGGCTCTGGGGCAAAGCCTGCTGGCCCAGTTCGACACCATCGGCTTCACCAAGCTCACGCGGCCCTATGTCGACAGCGTCGAAAAAGCGCGCGCCATGGTACAACAAATCAATAATGCCGCCGACAGAGACGGCGCCAACCCGATCGTCTTCGCCACCATCGTCAACCAGGAAATCCACGACATCCTGGTCGAGTCCCGCGGTTTCATGATCGACATCTTCTCGACCTTCCTGGCGCCACTGGAGCAGGAACTCGCTTCCCACTCCTCGTACTCGGTGGGCAAATCCCACTCGATCAGTGGCAATACCAACTACATGGAGCGCATCGAGGCGGTCAACTTTGCCCTCGACAACGACGATGGCGCGCGCACCCATTATTACGACAAGGCCGACCTGATCCTGGTGGGCGTGTCGCGTTGCGGCAAGACCCCGACCTGCCTGTACATGGCCATGCAATACGGTATTCGCGCCGCCAACTACCCACTCACCGAAGACGACATGGAGCGCCTGCAACTGCCAGCCTCGCTGAAAAAATACCGCGAGAAGCTGTTCGGCCTGACCATCGACCCCGACCGCCTGGCGGCGATTCGCAACGAGCGCAAGCCAAACAGCCGCTACGCCAGCTATGCTCAGTGCGAATTCGAGGTGCGCGAGGTGGAAAGCCTGTTCCGCCGCGAATCGATCAACTTCATCGACTCCACCCATTTCTCGGTGGAAGAGATTTCCGCCAAGATCCTGGTGGAAAAAGGCGTCGAGCGACGCTTCAAATAACCGCCCCCTGAGGGACCTGCCATGACGCTGTCCGATGCCGTGCTGTTCGCCCCGCTCGCCTTTCTGATCGCGTTGACGCCAGGCCCCAACAACTTCTGCGCGATGAACAACGGCATCCGCCATGGCATCGGCGCGGCCCTGGTAGCCACCACCGGGCGCGTAGCGGCATTCATCATCTTCCTGAGCATTTCCGCGGTGGGCCTGGGCGCCATGCTACTGGCCTCGGAAACCGCCTTCACGGTGATCAAGTGGGTCGGCGCGCTGTACCTGCTGTACCTGGGCATCAGCGCCTGGCGCAGCCGGGAATTCAGCGGCCTGGAGCTGGAGGGCGCAGTGCCGGCCGTGCAGCCGCAGCGGCGGGTGTCGCGCCTGATGCTGCAGGAGTTTCTGATCGGCATCAGCAACCCCAAGGCCATTCTGCTGTTCGCGGCAGTGTTCCCGCAGTTCATCAAACCGGGCGAGCCGGCGACCGAGCAGTTCATCTACCTGGGCGCCACCTACCTGCTGGCCGAATACGCAGCCTCGCTGGTCTATGCCCTGTTCGGTCGACAGATCCGCCGCTTTATTCGTACCCGGCGAGGCGCGCAACGCCTGAACCGCACCACGGGCGCCTTCTTCATGGGTGCGGGTGGCCTGCTGATCAGCACCACCCAGCATTGAATGGCCGCCGGCGCTAGGGTCTGTCTGAAAAGTCTCCGAGCGAAGGTCAGGCGAGGCAAAAATCGGTGAGGAAGCGGAGTTTACGAGCTGTAAATGAGCATTCCGAACCGATTTTTAACGAAGCATCACCGAGCGCAGGTACTTTTCAGACAGAGCCTAGGCCGGCACCCGGACCCAGCCCTCCATGAGAATCCGCGCACTGCGGCTCATGATCGCCTTGGTGACCACCCAGCCGCCGTCGACCAAGCCCGCTTCGGCGCCAACACGCAAGGTGCCGGAGGGATGCCCGAAGCGCACCGCCTGGCGCTCACCGCCGCCCGCCGCCAGGTTGACCAGCGTGCCCGGCACCGCCGCCGCTGCGCCGATGGCTACCGCACAGGTACCCATCATGGCATGATGCAGCTTGCCCATGGACAGCGCACGCACCAGCAGGTCGACCTCGCCTGCTTCGACCGTCTTGCCACTCGATGCCCGGTAGCTTTTCGGCGGGCTGACGAAGGCTACTTTGGGCGTGTGCTGGCGGGTCAGCGCCTCCTCGGCGCTCTTGATCAGCCCCATGCGCAGGGCACCTGCCACACGAATCTGCTCGAAACGCGCCAGTTGTGCCGGGTCCGCATTGATGTCCTCGCGCAGCTCGGTGCCTTGGTAGCCGATATCCTCGGCATTGACGAAAATGGTCGGAATGCCCGCCGCGATCAGCGTCGCCTTGAAGGCCCCGACACCGGGCACGTCGAGGTCATCGACCAGATTGCCGGTAGGAAACATCGAGCCGCCCTCCTCGCCGTCGTCCGAGGGATCGAGAAACTCCAACACGATCTCCGCCGCCGGGAAGGTCACACCGTCCAGTTCGAAGTCGCCGGTTTCCTGCACCTGGCCATTGCTGATCGGCACGTGGGCGATGATGGTTTTGTGAATATTGGCCTGCCAGATGCGCACCACGCAGGTGCCGCTCTCGGGAATCCGTGAAGGGTCGATCAAGCCGGCATGAATAGCGAAAGCACCGGCGGCGGTAGACAGGTTGCCGCAGTTACCGCTCCAGTCGACGAACGCCTTGTCGATGGACACCTGGCCGTAGAGGTAATCCACATCGTGCTCGGGCCGGGCGCTCTTCGACAGGATCACGCACTTGGAGGTGCTCGACGTAGCCCCGCCCATGCCGTCTATATGCGCCGAATACGGATCGGGGCTGCCGATCACCCGCATGAACAGCTGATCGCGGGCCTCGCCGGGCAGCTGGCAAGGCTCGGGCAGGTCCTGCAGACGAAAGAACACGCCCTTGCTGGTGCCGCCACGCATATAGGTGGCGGGGATTTTCACTTGCGGCAGATAAGCCATGGATGCGGTCCTTGAAAATGGCCTGGATGCAATCCGGGCATGTGGTAATCGTTTTCCCGGATTGGCTGTAGGGTGGATCGGGGCGCGTAGCTGGCACTTTTTCCATTCATCGTGGAGATGCCGGTGGTGGATCGGTAAAGCGCGATCCACCCTACGCAGTCACGCCACCGCGCCGTCGAGGAAGTCCTTGGCGAAGCGCTGCAGCACACCGCCGGCCTTGTACACGCTGACGTCCGCCGCAGTATCCAGGCGGCAGGTCACTGGCACCCGGACCATCTCGCCGTTGCGGCGGTTGACCACCAGGGTCAGCTCGCCGCGCGGTGCGATATCGCCCTCGATGTCATAGGTTTCAGTGCCATCGAGCCCAAGGGTCAACCTCGTCGTCCCAGGCGTGAACTCCACCGGTAGCACGCCCATGCCCACCAAGTTGGTGCGGTGAATGCGCTCGAAGCCTTCGGCGACGATCACCTCCACGCCCGCCAGGCGCACGCCCTTGGCCGCCCAGTCGCGGGAGGAGCCCTGGCCGTAGTCGGCGCCGGCCACGATGATCAGGTTCTGCTTGCGGTTCATGTAGGTCTCGATGGCCTCCCACATGCGCATCACCTTGCCCTCAGGCTCGACACGAGCCAGCGAGCCCTTTTTCACCTGCCCGTCGACTACGACCATTTCGTTGACCAGTTGCGGGTTGGCGAAGGTGGCGCGCTGGGCGGTCAGGTGGTCGCCCCTGTGAGTCGCGTAGGAGTTGAAGTCCTCCTCCGGCAAGCCCATTTTCGCCAGATACTCGCCGGCGGCCGAGTCCGCCAGGATGGCGTTGGACGGAGACAGGTGGTCGGTGGTGATGTTGTCCGGGAGGATCGCCAGGGGCAGCATGCCCTTGAGCGTGCGCTCGCTGGCCAATGCACCCTCCCAGTAAGGCGGGCGGCGGATGTAGGTGGACGCCGGCCGCCAGTCGTACAGCGGGCTTTCGGCCTCCTGCACGCTGCCCAGGTCGAACATCGGGATGTAGATCTGCTTGAACTGCTCGGGCTTTACCGACGCGGCAACGATGGCATCGATTTCCTCGTCGCTCGGCCATAGGTCCTTGAGGGTAATCGGATTGCCCTGCGCATCGTTGCCCAGCGCATCCTGCTCGATGTCGAAACGCACGGTGCCGGCGATGGCGTAAGCCACCACCAGCGGCGGCGACGCTAAAAACGCCTGCTTGGCGTAGGGATGGATGCGCCCGTCGAAGTTGCGGTTCCCCGAGAGCACGGCGGTGGCGTACAGATCGCGGTCGATGATTTCCTTCTGGATCACCGGGTCCAACGCGCCGGACATGCCGTTACAGGTTGTGCAGGCGTAGGCGACGATGCCGAAACCGAGCATTTCCAGCTCCGGCAGCAGGCCGGCCTCTTCCAGGTACAGCTTGGCGACCTTGGAGCCCGGCGCGAAGGAGGTTTTCACCCAGGGTTTGCGCACCAGGCCCAGCGCGTTGGCCTTCTTGGCCACAAGGCCGGCTGCGACCACGTTGCGCGGATTGGACGTGTTGGTACAACTGGTGATGGCGGCGATGATCACCGCGCCATCGGGCATAAGCCCCTGGGCTTCCTCGCCCTTGCCGGCCTGCAATTTGGCTTCATCAGCGATGCCACGCTCGGCCAGCGCCGAGGTGGGTAGGCGCCGATGCGGGTTGCTCGGGCCGGCCATGTTGCGGCCCACGCTGCCCAGGTCGAAGCGCAGCACACGCTCGTACTCGGCGCCTTCCAATGCGCTGCTCCACAGCCCTAGGGTCTTGGCGTAATGCTCTACCAGCGCCACCTGCTCCGGCTCGCGACCGGTGAGTTTGAGGTAGTCGATGGTCTGCTCGTCGATGTAGAACATCGAGGCGGTGGCGCCGTATTCCGGACACATGTTGGAGATGGTCGCGCGGTCGCCGATGGACAGGCCGTCCGCGCCCTCACCAAAAAATTCGACCCAGGCGCCCACCACCCGCTCCTGGCGCAGGAACTCGGTCAGCGCCAGGACGATATCGGTGGCCGTGATGCCGGGCTGGCGTTTGCCAGTGAGTTCGACGCCGACGATATCCGGCAGGCGCATCATCGACGGGTGGCCAAGCATCACCGTCTCGGCTTCCAGGCCGCCGACGCCAATGGCGATCACGCCCAGCGCATCGACATGCGGGGTGTGCGAGTCGGTACCGACGCAGGTATCGGGAAAGGCGATGCCGCCGCGCGCCTGGATCACCGGGCTCATTTTTTCGAGGTTGATCTGGTGCATGATGCCGTTGCCGGCCGGAATCACGTCGACGTTCTTGAACGCGGTCTTGGTCCAGTCGATGAAGTGGAAGCGATCCTCGTTACGGCGATCCTCGATGGCGCGATTCTTCTCGAAGGCGTCCGGGTCGAATCCTGGCGCCTCGACGGCTAGCGAATGGTCGACGATCAACTGGGTCGGTACCACCGGGTTGACCTTGGCCGGGTCACCGCCCTTGTCGGCGATGGCGTCGCGCAGGCCGGCCAGGTCGACCAACGCGGTCTGCCCGAGAATGTCGTGACAGACTACGCGCGCCGGATACCAGGGAAAATCCAGATCGCGCTTGCAATGCACCAGTTGCTCCAGGGAAGCGGTCAAATCCTGCGGGTCACAACGGCGCACCAGTTGCTCGGCGAGCACGCGCGAGGTGTAGGGCAGCTTCGCCCAGGCGCCGGCCTGGATCGCCTCGACGGCCTCACGAGCATCGAAGTAATCCAGTGCGGTGCCGGGCAGGCGCTTGCGGTATTGGCTGTTCACGGTTTCGGTCATGTGGCTTTTCATAATTATCAGGGGCGATCCTTGAGCGGCACGAACTTCAGGTCCTCAGGGCCTGTGTAGTTGGCGCTCGGGCGGATGATCTTGCCGTCGATGCGTTGCTCGATGACGTGGGCGGACCAGCCGGCGGTACGAGCGATGACGAACAGCGGGGTGAACATGGCGGTGGGCACGCCCATCATGTGGTAGCTCACGGCGCTGAACCAGTCGAGGTTGGGGAACATCTTCTTGATGTCCCACATGATGGTTTCCAGGCGCTCGGCGATATCGAACATCTTGTTGTTGCCCTGCTCGGCCGACAGCTCGCGAGCCACTTCCTTGATCACCTTGTTGCGCGGGTCGGCAACCGTATAGACCGGATGGCCGAAGCCGATCACCACTTCCTTGCGCCCTACCCGCTCGCGGATATCGGCCTCGGCGTCGTCCGGGCTGTCGTAGCGTTTCTGCACCTCGAAGGCCACTTCGTTGGCGCCGCCGTGCTTGGGCCCGCGCAGCGCACCGATACCGCCGGCGATGGCCGAGAACAGGTCCGAGCCGGTGCCGGCGATCACCCGGCTGGTGAAGGTCGAGGCGTTGAACTCGTGCTCGGCGTAGAGAATCAGCGAGGTGTGCATGGCGCGCACCCAGGACTCGCGTGGCGCAGCGCCGTGCAGCAGGTGCAGGAAATGTCCGCCGATGGAGTCGTCGTCGGTCTCCACCTCGATGCGCTTGCCGTTGTGACTGAAGTGATACCAATAAAGCAGCATGGAGCCCAGCGACGCCATCAGCTTGTCAGCGATATCCCGCGCGCCTGGGTGGTTGTGGTCGTCCTTCTCGGGCGCCAGGCAGCCGAGCACCGACACACCGGTGCGCATCACGTCCATCGGGTGGGCCGAAGGCGGCAATTGCTCGAGCGCCACCTTCAACGCCGCCGGCAGGCCTCGCAGTGCCTTGAGTTTGGCCTTGTAGGCCGCCAGTTCGGCAACCGTCGGCAGCTTGCCATGCACAAGCAGATGGGCGACCTCCTCGAATTCGCAGGTGGTGGCGACATCGAGAATGTCGTAACCGCGGTAATGCAGGTCATTGCCGGTGCGGCCCACGGTGCAAAGGGCAGTATTGCCAGCAGCGGTGCCACTGAGGGCGACGGATTTCTTCGGTTTGAAGCCGGGTGCGGAGGTGTCGGTGGCGCTCATCAGTTTCTCCTTGTTGTTATGGGCGAGCCGCAACGCAGCCCGTCAGGCAATCACTTCTTGGCGGCGAACAGCGCGTCGAGCTTCTGCTCGAAGGCGTGATAACCGATGCGCTCATACAACTCGGCGCGGGTCTGCATCTGCTCGACCACGTCCTGCTGGTGGCCGTTCTGGCGAATCGAGGTGTAAACGTTTTCCGCCGCCTTGTTGGCCGCGCGAAAAGCCGACAGCGGGTAAAGCTGGATGGCCACGCCGACCGAGGCCAGCTCGTCGCGGGTGAACAACGGCGTGGCGCCGAACTCGGTGATGTTGGCCAGTACCGGCACCTTTAGCGCCTCGACGAAACGTTGGTAGGTCGGCAGGTCATAAGCCGCTTCGGCGAAGATGCCGTCGGCGCCCGCCTCCACATAACGCAGGCAACGCTCGATGGCGGCGTCCACGCCCTCGGCCTGGATGGCGTCGGTACGGGCGATCAGGAAGAAATTCGGGTCGGTCTTGGCATCGGCGGCAGCCTTGACGCGGTCCACCATCTCTTCGCAGGAGACGATCTCTTTGCCCGGCCGGTGACCACAGCGCTTGGCACCCACCTGATCCTCGATATGGGCCGCCGCAGCACCCGCCTTGATCAGGCTCTTGATGGTGCGCTCGATATTGAAGGCGCTCGGCCCGAAGCCGGTGTCGATGTCGACCATCAGCGGCAGGTCGCACACATCGGTGATGCGCCGCACGTCGATCAGCACGTCTTCCAGGGTGTTGATGCCCAGGTCCGGCAGCCCCAGGGAGCCAGCCGCCACACCACCGCCAGACAGGTAGATCGCCTTGAAGCCGGCACGTTGGGCCAGCAACGCATGGTTGGCGTTGATCGCGCCGATCACCTGCAGCGGTTTTTCTTCGATGAGGGCCTGGCGGAAACGCTGGCCTGCAGAAAGCTGGGTCATGAATCACCTCGGGTCTTGGAAGGTTTGGCAAGCGCCGCCTGCCCGGCCTGGGCCAGATAATGACGCTCGATATTGCGTTTGGACGCGCCGATGTGACGGCGCATCAGCAGTTCGGCCAACTCACCGTCGCGATCGGCGATGGCGTCGAGAATGCGGTGGTGTTCGGCAAAGGCCTGGTGCGGGCGATTGGGTGTGGCGGAGAACTGCAGGCGATACATGCGCACCAGTTGATAGAGCTCGTCGCACAGCAGCTTGGCCAAGGTGCGGTTGCCGCTGCCCTGGATGATCCGGTAATGAAAGTCGAAATCGCCTTCCTGCTGGTAGTAGCCGACACCGGCCTGAAACGCCGCGTCCTGCTCGTGCAGGTCGAGCACCCGGCGCAGGTCGTCGATCTCGGCTTGGCTCATGCGCTCGGCCGCCTGTCGACAGGCCATGCCTTCCAGGGATTCGCGGATTTCGTACAGCTCGATCAGTTCGGCATGGCTGAGCGATACCACCCGGGCGCCGACATGGGGAACGCGCACCAGCAGCTTCTGCCCCTCCAGCCGGTGAATCGCCTCGCGCAGCGGCCCACGGCTGATGCCATAGGTGCGCGCCAGCTCCGGCTCGGAGATCTTGCTGCCCGGCGCCATCTCGCCACGCACGATGGCCAGCTGGATCTGCCGAAAGACGTTTTCGGCCAGGGTTCCGACGTCTTCCTCAGCGACACCCTCAACGGCATCCAACATATTGTCGACACTCTTATCGTTTGATCTTCAGATAAATCCATATCTGAAGAAAATTCAAGCCTTCCTGTCGACAATGTATTTTCAAGATGGGCCTTTTCGTCAACCTCGTCAGCCACGGAACATTCGATGCGAACGGCACCATTCACACCTGCAGATAGTCTGTCGAGCGCCTGTGGCACGCCACACAAGCGACTGTCGGCTCGTTCGCAGCCCATGCTAGACTTCGCCTCATTTCGCCCACGGGCCGCTGCTGTAGCGGCTAGTAGGCCGTCTTCAATGGCGCATGGATCGTCCCATCGCTTCATCTACTCAAGGACCCATGAGACTTCATTTCCTGACTACCTTGCCCTGCTTGCTGGCGCTGTCTTGCCACAGTATCGCGGCGGACAAAACCATCTACGGCCTGAACGAACACGTCAGCCTCGACATCGACGTGGAAGTGGCCGCCAAACTCGACACCGGCGCCCAGACCGCCTCGCTCAGCGCCCGCGACATCGAGCGCTTCAAGCGTGACGGCGAACGCTGGGTGCGTTTCTACCTGGCCATCGACGATGCCCACGCGCATCCCATCGAGCGCCCGCTGGCACGCATCAGCAAGATCAAGCGCCGTGCCGGCGACGTCGACGAAGACGATGAGAAGACCTACACCGCCCGCCCGGTCATCGAACTGGACGTGTGCATGGGTAACGTCAAACGCCAGATCGAAGTGAACCTTACCGATCGAAGCGCCTTCCAATACCCGCTTTTGATCGGCTCCGACGCGCTCAAGCGCTTCGATGCGCTGGTCGACCCCAGCTTAAAATACGCAGCAGGCAAGCCTGACTGTTCCAACGCAAAATCCGGCGAGTAATCACCATGCGCTCTCTTACCCTGCATCTGAAAATCCTGATCACCATTCTGGTGAGCCTGGGCGTTCTGATTACGGCCTATCAGATTTTCATCCTCGGCATTCCGGTCAGCAGTGACGAAACCGACGACCTCTGGAACATCGACACCCGGGTCGAATTCCAGGCCAATGGCCGCGACCCGATCAAGCTGCAGATGTTCGTACCGCCGTTGAATCAGGACTACGTCAGCCTCAACGAAAGCTTCATCTCCAACAACTACGGGGTGAGCGTCAACCGTGCCGATGGCAACCGCAAGGTGACCTGGTCGGCGCGCCGCGCCAACGGCAAGCAGACCCTCTACTACCGTCTGGTACTGACCAAGCGCTACAGCGGCGAGCAGGCCAAGCCGAAGGGCCCGATCTTCCGCGACAGCATCCCGGTCGAAGGCCCCGAGAAGATCGCCGCCGAGGCACTGCTGGCGCCGATCCGCCAGCACTCGGCGGACGTCGAGACCTTCATCAGCGAGACCATCAAGCGCGTCAACAACAGCAACGACGACAACGCCAAGCTGCTGCTCGGCGGCGATGCCTCGACCACCAAGAAAGCCCAGGCCGTGGAGCTTTTGCTGTCCATCGCCCACGTACCGATGGAGCGCGTACACACCATCCGCCTGGCCGCCGACATCCAGCAGAGCCCGGAGCTGTGGCTACGCAGCTTCAACGGCGACCGCTGGCTGTACTTCAACCCGGAGACCGGCGAGCAGGGCCTGCCGGCCGACCGCCTGGTCTGGTGGACCGGTGACGAGCCGCTGGTTAGCCTCGATGGCGGCCGTCAGGCCACCACTACCTTCACGCTCAACAACAGCGAGATGAACGCCATTCGCCTCGCCCAACTGACCGACGAGAACACCGACGCCGACTTCCTCGAGTACTCGCTGTACGGCCTGCCGCTGCAGACCCAGCAGACCTTCATGATCATGGTGATGATCCCCATTGGCGTGCTGGTGATCCTGATCCTGCGTAACCTCGGCGGCCTGCAGACCCTGGGTACCTTCACCCCGGTGCTGATCGCCCTGGCCTTCCGGGAAACCCAGCTGGGCTTCGGTATCTTCCTGTTCACGGTGATCACTGCGCTCGGCCTGTCCCTGCGCTCCTATCTGGAACACCTGAAACTGCAGATGCTGCCACGGCTCTCGGTGGTGCTGACCTTCGTGGTGGTGCTGATCGCCACCATCAGCCTGTTCAGCCACAAGCTGGGGCTGGAGCGTGGCCTGTCGGTCGCCCTGTTCCCGATGGTGATTCTGACCATGACCATCGAGCGCCTGTCGATCACCTGGGAAGAACGCGGCGGCAGCCATGCCTTCAAGGTCGCCATCGGCACGCTGTTCGCCGCGACCATCGCCCATCTGCTGATGACCGTACCGGAACTGGTGTACTTCGTGTTCACCTTCCCGGCGATCCTGCTGATCCTGGTGGGCTTCATGCTGGCGATGGGGCGCTACCGCGGCTACCGCCTGACCGAACTGTTCCGCTTCAAAGCCTTCCTGAAGGACTAAGACCATGTTCGGCCTGATCAAGACGTGGAAAGCCCTTGAGGCCAAGGGCATCATGGGCATCAACCGCCGCAACGCGGACTACGTGCTCAAGTACAACAAGCGCCACCTGTATCCGATCGTCGATGACAAGATCATCACCAAGGAACGGGCCATCGAAGCCGGCATTCACGTGCCGGAAATGTACGGGGTGATCTCCACCGAAAAGGAGATCGACAACCTCGACAAGATCATCGGTGAGCGCAGCGATTTCGTCGTCAAGCCGGCCCAGGGCGCCGGTGGCGACGGCATCCTGGTGATTGCCGACCGCTTCGAGGATCGCTTCAAGACGGTGTCGGGCAAGATTGTCAGCCACTCGGAAATCGAGCAGCAGATTTCCAGCATCCTCTCGGGCCTCTACTCCCTGGGCGGCCACCGCGACCGCGCACTGATCGAGTACCGGGTAACGCCGGACAGCATCTTCAAGAGCATCAGCTACGAAGGCGTGCCGGACATCCGCATCATCGTGCTGATGGGCTACCCGGTGATGGCCATGCTTCGCCTGCCGACCCGCCAGTCCGGCGGCAAGGCCAACCTGCACCAGGGCGCCATCGGTGTTGGTGTGGACCTGGCCACCGGCGTGACGCTGCGCGGCACCTGGCTGAACAACAAAATCACCAAGCACCCGGACACCACCAACGCGGTAGATGGCGTGCAACTGCCCAACTGGGACGGTTTCATGAAGCTCGCCGCTGGCTGCTACGAGCTGTGCGGCCTGGGCTATATCGGTGTCGACATGGTGCTGGACCAGGACAAGGGCCCGCTGATTCTCGAGCTCAACGCCCGCCCCGGCCTGAACATCCAGATCGCCAACGACTGTGGCCTGACCCATCGCGCCCACGCGGTGGAAGCTCGTCTGGAAGAGCTGAAAGCCAAGGGCATTCAGGAAAACGCCGAAGAACGTACGCGTTTCTCGCAGGAACTGTTCGGGCACATTCCGCCGGCGCAAATCTGACCCAGCGACCTGCTGCCGGCCACCCGGTAGCAGGCTCTCGCTCCGCTGTGCAGCCGCACCCCGGTCGCCGCGCAGATTTGTTACCATCGCCCTCTATCATCCACACGTCTCGGAGCCCGCAATGGATCTCGATCTGGACAGACTCAACGCCGAATTCGCCAATCAGCCGCAAAAGCTGATCGAGTGGGCGATCGGCCTGGGCAAACCCGCGATCTGCACCACCAACTTCCGCCCGTTCGAAGCGGTGATCCTGCACATGGTCAGCCAGGCCAAGGCCGATATCCCGATCGTGTGGATGGACAGCGGTTACAACACCGAGGCGACCTACAAGTTCGCCGACGAGGTCACCCAGCAGCTGGGCCTGAACCTGATCACCTACCTGCCCAAGCGCAGCCGCGCCCACCGCGAAGCCATCGACGGCCCGACGCCAGGTCTGGACGATCCGCGCCATGCCGCATTCACTGAAGAAGTGAAGCTCGAGCCCTTCGCCCGAGCCCTGCGCGAGACCGCCCCAGGCGTCTGGTTCACCGCACTGCGCGCCACCGACACCGCGGTTCGCGCGCAGATGCAGCCGGTGAGCATCAACCCGGACGGCCTGATCAAGGTCGCGCCGCTGCTGCACTGGTCCTCCAAGGATCTGTACCAGTACCTCACCGCCCACGGCCTGCCGAACAACTTCGACTACTTCGACCCGACCAAGGGCGAAGACAACCGCGAGTGTGGCCTGCACCTGAGCCACTGAATATCCCGGCTCGAAAAAATGGCGCCTTGTGGCGCCATTTTCGTTTCTGCCGTGTCGATCAGTGAAACGGCAGCTTGACGTCCTTGAACAGCTCTTCGAGCTCGACCTTGTTGTGGCACTGTACGGCCTTGGCCAGCACGTCACGAGTCAGGTGCGGAGCGAACGTCTCGATGAAATCGCACATGAAGCCGCGCAGGAAAGTGCCGCGGCGGAAACCGATGCGCGTCACGCTGGACTCGAACAACTCGCTGGCGTCGAGCACCACCAGGTCCGGATCCAGCTTCGGATCGACCGCCATGCCGGCCACGATGCCAACGCCCAGGCCCAGACGCACGTAGGTCTTGATCACGTCGGCATCGACGGCGGTGAACACCACCTTGGGCGTCAGCCCGCGGTGACTGAACGCCTCATCGAGCTTGGAGCGACCGGTGAAACCGAAGGTGTAGGTGACGATCTCGTGCTCGGCCAGGGCTTCGAGGGTCAGCTTCGGCAGTTTGCTCAGCGGATGGCCCTGGGGCACGATCACACAGCGATTCCAGCGGTAGCACGGCATCATCACCAGGTCGTTGTAGAGCTCCAGACCCTCGGTAGCGATGGCGAAGTCGACGGTGCCGTCAGCGGCCATTTCGGCGATCTGCATCGGCGTGCCCTGATGCATGTGCAGAGCGACTTCCGGGTACTGCTTGATGAAGCTGCTGATCACCGGCGGCAACGCATAACGTGCCTGAGTGTGGGTGGTGGCGATGGACAGCGTGCCCTTCTTCTCGTTTGAGAACTCCTGGGCTATCTGCTTGATGCTTTCGACCTTGCGCAGTATCTCGCCAGCGGTATTGATGATCCGCTCACCTGCTGGCGTGACACGGGTCAGGTGCTTGCCGCTACGGGCGAAGACTTCGACGCCGAGCTCGTCTTCGAGCAGGCGGATCTGCTTGCTGATCCCCGGCTGCGAGGTATACAAGCTCTGCGCCGTGGCGGAAACGTTGAGGTCATGGTGCGCGACTTCCCAGATGTAGCGCAGTTGCTGAAGCTTCATATAAATCCCTCAAAGCGGATAGGCCGCCGCCTGATCGTCGATCAGCTATATAACCATATTAATGGTAAAGGCGGTATATATAGATTTTTTATCTGGGTCGAGTCGTTCACTCGTGGCGGGATCGATGTTGCAGCATGGGCACCAGGTAAACCGGCACATCGCACAACTGCAGCAGCCTGGCAGCGGTGCGACCCATTGGCACCTCGAGTGCAGCGCCATGGCTATGACTGCCTACGACCAGCAAATCCACACCGAGTTTCTGGGCGTGCTCGAGAATGGAAATCGGCGGATCGCCACGCAGAACGCTGACCGAGCCGATCAGTTCCAGATCATCCTGGCTGTCACCCAGTTCGTCACGAAAGCCTTCGAGCACGCGTAATTCGATATTGCTCATCACGGTTTCCAGGCCCGTGCTGCGCAGCTCTTTCAAGCGGGTTTCATCGACGTAGGTCTGCAGCACGGACTCGGCGAACAAGCCCATGGGCTCCACCACGTGCACGACGTGCAGGCGCGCCTTGAAACTGCGCGCCAATGCCAGCGCATGTTGCAGCACATAGGGCGCATACAGACCAAGGTCGGTGGCATAAAGAATCGAACGAATCATGCGGCCTCCTCGACTGCCGGCACGGCGGGGCCTGGCTTGAGCTTAGCAGCGCCGCGCAAAAGCTACCGCAAAAGGCCAGCAGCCGCGCACCGCCATCGTTCAGGGCAGGTCTTCAGGCGCTCTGGCAAGCGCTTCGAGCAACGCCTCCCGTAGCTCGGCAACCGACAACCTGGCCTGCAACGCGCCATAGAACTCGCCATCGCACACCACGAAAAGCGCTGGCAACTGGAAGACTTCATAACGCTGGACCAGGCCAGAGTTTTCCTGGGCATCGATCCAGACCAGACGCTGGACCGGCAACCCCATCTCCGGAAGCTGCTGGCGCGCGTAGCGGCAGCTCGCGCACCCCTGGCTGGTGAAGATCACCAGCGATGCACCGGGGAGGTCGAGCAATCGCCGATCGGCATCAAAATCGGTCAGTTCCAATTGCGTGGCTATACTCGGCAGGGCAATATCATTCTGATGGCAACTGAGGTGGTCGGTCATGCGTCGCTTTCTTCGTCATAGCAGTAATCTGCCCGTGGAGTTGAGACTGCGCCGCCACTCGCCGAGCGCCAGCCAGCGCCTCGACAACATCAGCCTGGGCGGCGCCGGTTGCCGGTCGAGCCAACCACTGCCCCAAGGCACGCCGGTCACGCTGCACATCCCGCTGTTGGGCGAACAGGTAGCCTACCCCGGCCAGGTCGCCTGGTGCACGAAGCAATCGGAGCATTATCTGCTTGGCGTGGCCTTCAGTGAGCACGCGCCAGAACTGCGCGCGCGCATGGTCGAAGACATCTGCAACCTGGAACGCTTCCGCCAGCATCGCGAACAGCAGGCGGGCCAGATACTGCCCCTGGAACTGATCGCCGAGGAATGGCGCGAGCAGCGCCTGGCCATCTTTCCCCCATCCACGCCCTAATTACCATTGTCTCGGCGGGCGCTAACGCGCTAAGGTTCGGCTTCCCCGCTGTGCCCATACTGCTGTGCCCGCTGCACGGGGATCGCTGGCGGCCGGCTCCCGTGACCCGATGACCCACCCGATGAAAAGCACGATAGCTGAATTACCGATCAACGACCTGAACGTCGCCTCCAACGAAACCCTGATCACCCCGGAACAGATCAAGCTCGAGATCCCGCTGACCGAGCGCGCGCAGCGCACCGTATCGGCTGGCCGGCAGGTGGTGCGCGACATTCTCGATGGCAAGGATCACCGCCTGTTCGTGGTGGTCGGCCCCTGTTCCATCCATGACATCAAAGCCGCTCACGAATACGCCGAGCGCCTGAAAGTGCTCGCCGAGGAAGTGTCCGACACGCTGTATCTGGTCATGCGCGTGTACTTCGAGAAGCCGCGCACCACCGTCGGCTGGAAAGGCCTGATCAACGATCCGTACCTCGACGACTCCTTCAAGATTCAGGACGGCCTGCACATCGGCCGCAAGCTGCTGCTCGACCTCGCGGAAATGGGCCTGCCCACCGCCACCGAGGCGCTGGACCCGATTTCCCCGCAGTACCTGCAGGACCTGATCAGCTGGTCGGCGATCGGCGCGCGTACCACCGAGTCGCAAACCCACCGCGAAATGGCCTCGGGCCTTTCCTCGGCCGTCGGCTTCAAGAACGGCACCGATGGCGGCCTTACCGTGGCCATCAACGCCCTGCAGTCGGTTTCCAGTCCACACCGCTTCCTGGGTATCAACCAGCAGGGCGGCGTTTCCATCGTCACCACCAAGGGCAACGCCTATGGGCACGTAGTGCTGCGTGGTGGCAACGGCAAGCCGAACTACGATTCGGTCAGCGTGGCCATCTGCGAACAGGAACTGAAGAAGGCCTCGATCAAGCCGAACATCATGGTCGACTGCAGCCACGCCAACTCCAACAAGGATCCGGCGCTGCAACCGCTGGTGATGGATAACGTCGCCAACCAGATCCTCGAAGGCAACCAGTCGATCGTCGGCCTGATGGTCGAGAGCCATCTGGGCTGGGGCAGCCAGTCGATTCCCAAGGATCTATCGCAGCTCAAGTACGGCGTCTCGATCACCGACGCCTGCATCGATTGGGAAAGCACCGAGAAAACCCTGCGCGGCATGCATGCCAAGCTCATGGACGTGCTGCCCAAGCGCCAGCGTGGCTAAGACCGCCACCATGAAAAACGCCGAGCATCTGCTCGGCGTTTTTTTGCGCGGCGCTTGCCTCAATCCTGGTCGGCAGCGCCTTCGGTCCGCGCCATGTAGCGCTCCACGTAGGAACAGGACGCGATCACCGTGTAGCCCATTTGATCGGCGTAATCCAGCGCCGTCTGGGTCAGCGCTGCCGCGATGCCACGACCGCGCAGGGAGTTGGGCACGAAGGTGCGATAGATATCCAGCGTCTGCTTGCCCAGATCCATATAGGAAAGATAAGCGCGATCACCATCCACTGTGGTCTCGAACTGGTGACCGGCAAGGTCATGATGAATGGACAGTGGCTCGCTCATTACTACTCCTCTCGATTGGGCCAGGCACGACATCCCGGCAGGGCCTGCGTACATCCGGTAACAATAGGATATAAAGCCACTGTAGAACGTAAAGGGCAAGGCAAAATCCTTTAGCCGAGCAATTGACATCGTCTTGCAATTCTCAAGTGCGAAAATGACAGCACTTAACTACGTACATGCTCACTACCTGTACAACTATTGGGCCGTAGCACGTTAATTTAAGAGAAAAAATTCGGAACCCTTGCCTGCTGTCCGTTTACTTACTAAAAGTTACAGGTAGTATGTACGCCGGCCATTTTCCGGGTTCGGGAAAGGGCTTCAATAAGCAAAAAACTGACCCTAAGGGGAACACGATGAACAACGCTCTGAAATTCTCTGCTCTGGCTCTGGCCGCAGTTCTGGCTACCGGTTGCAGCAGCGTTACCAAAGAAACCGAAGCTCGCCTGACTGCAACCGAAGACGCAGCAGCTCGCGCTCAAGCTCGTGCCGACGAAGCCTATCGCAAGGCTGACGAAGCACTGGCTGCCGCTCAGAAGGCTCAGCAGACCGCTGACGAAGCCAACGAGCGCGCTCTGCGTATGCTGGAAAAAGCCAGCCGCAAGTAATCGCCCCCGGGCAATAAAAAGCCGGCTCTCGAGCCGGCTTTTTTATGTCTGCTGCCAGGGCACTCGCGCGCGAGCGCCCGAGTCTTTATCAGAGAGACGACGACTGGATTACCCTGTCGCGCGGCGAGTCGATCTCCACCGGCAGGCCGTCATGGGCCGCCACCACCTCGCGCACTACGTCCCAGTCCAGGGTATCGGCACTGAGGTCGTGACGGCGGATCAGCGCATTGACCACTTCAGCGTGATGATCGACAGCAGGGGCATCTTCCTCGCCCAGCGGCGTATGCGCTTCCAGATACACGTTGCCGCCACTCACGCCGAACTTGTACGGCTCGTTGATGATGCGCACGGGCGTGCCGACCGGCACCATGTCGGCCAGTTCGAGCACGTTGTTGTTGAGCATGCGGAAGCAACCGTGGCTCACCCGCATGCCGATGCCGAACTTCTTGTTCGAGCCATGAATCAGGTAGCCCGGTACCGACAGCGTCATCTTGTAGGGCCCCAGCGGATTGTCCGGGCCTGGCGGCACGTAGCTCGGCAGCGGGTCGCCGTCGGCCGCATGCTCGTCACGGATGGACTGCGGTGGGTACCAGCCCGGGTTCGGCGTCTTGGCGGTGATACGCGCCTGGGTTACCGGGGAACTCCAGCCTTCACGACCGATTCCCAGCGGGTAGGTATGGACGACGTTCTGGCCTTTCGGGAAGTAATACAAGCGGTATTCGGCAAGGTTGATCACGATGCCTTCACGCGGCCCGGATGGCAGGATGAAACGCGTTGGCAACACGATATCGGTGCCCTCGCCCGGCAACCAGGCATCCACCCCCGGGTTGGCCGCGACCATTTCCAGATAGCCCAGATCGTTCGCCGTGCCGATATCGGCAAAGGTGTCCTCGTAGCGCGCCTTGATGACCTGAACCTCGCCGACGATATCCTCGCCGGGCGGCGGCAACGGCAATTCCAGTGCGGCAGCGGAGCCTGCCAGACAGACAGCACCCAACGACAGACAGCGGGCAAGAGCTGAAACGCGCGGCGACATGCAGAAAACCTTCGAGGTGGAGATGATGATGGGGTTGATTGTATACCGTGGCGCCCCTCAGCGCCCCGGCCACGCGGGCCGATCACCACGGCGCTGCGCCTCGAGCGCGGCCAGGCAGGCGCGACACAGGCGACGGTCCTGCAGCATGGGGCGCTCCAGGTCGCGCCAGAGCGGCTGTGCGGGCAGCAGACCACCACACAGGGTGCGATCGGCATAGCCGCCGAGCTCCAGCTGACGGGCGACCAGATGCACCTTCACCTCACGGCAGGCGAACAGATCCAGCTGCTCGTCCGGCTCGATCAGTTGGTAGGCATACAGGGACCAGACGGGTCGCAACATTGGGGGCTCCAGAGCGGGGGCGCCACATTAGCCGAAACACCGTCAGCGGAAAAGCCCGTTACAGCAATGGTTTCAAGGTCGGCCAGACATTCTCCAGCAGCCGCGGCTGGGCCGCCACGGCGGGATGCACGCCGTCATCCTGCATCAGATTGGTAACGCCACCCACGCCCTCGAGAAGAAAGGGCACCAGCGGCACACTTTTCTCGGCGGCCACGTCATCGAACACCTTGGCGAATGCCGTGGTGTAGCGCTCGCCGTAGTTGGGCGGAATGCGCATGCCCAGCAACAGCACCTTGGCACCGGCGCCTCGTGAGAGATCGATCATCGACGCAAGATTCTGTTGCAATTGGCTCGGCGGCAAACCGCGCAGGCCATCATTACCACCGAGCTCGACGATCACCAGTTGCGGCTGGTGTTCAGCAAGCAGCGCCGGCAGCCGCGCCGCCCCGCCGGCACTGGTGTCGCCACTTATCGAAGCGTTCACCACCCGGTGCTCGAAACCCTCGTCGCGCATGCGCTCGTCGAGCAGGTGAACCCAGCCCTGCTGGGTATCCATGCCAAAAGCGGCGCTGATACTATCGCCAACGACCAGCACGGTCCCCGCCTGCGCCATCTGCCCTATCAGCAGCAGGCCCAGAATGGCCCCCTTCACTATCGCACGCATCGGATTCCTCATGAGCTCAAGCATTCTGTCTGCGCAGAACCTTAACAAAGTGGTCTCCAGCGCGGAAGGCGAGTTGACCATCCTGCATGACCTGTCCCTTGAGCTGGAAAAAGGCGGCAGCCTGGCCATCGTCGGCAGCTCGGGCTCCGGCAAATCCACCCTGCTCGGCCTGCTGGCCGGCCTCGACCTGCCGAGCACGGGGCGCATCGTGCTGGCGGGCAACGACTTGGGCAGCCTGGATGAAGATGCCCGCGCCAGGGTGCGCGCCGAGCACGTCGGGTTCGTGTTCCAGTCGTTCCAACTGCTCGACAGCCTCAATGCCCTGGAGAACGTCATGCTGCCCCTGGAACTCGAAGGCCGCAGCGATGCCCGCCAGCGCGCCACCGAACTGCTCGAGCGCGTCGGCCTGGGCGCACGCCTGACTCACACCCCACGCCAACTCTCCGGCGGTGAACAGCAGCGCGTCGCCATCGCGCGGGCCTTTGCGGCCGATCCCGACGTGCTGTTCGCCGATGAGCCGACCGGCAATCTGGACACCCATACCGGCGAGCGCATCAGCGACCTGTTGTTCGAGCTCAATCAGGAGCGCGGCGCCACCCTGGTGCTGGTCACCCATGACGAGCGCCTTGCCGCGCGCTGCCAACGCATCATCCGCCTGGAGGCCGGCCACCTGGTGGCAGCGGTGACCGCCTGATGCGCGCCCTGTCCTTCTCGGCCCTGCTGTCACTGGCAGGCCGCCAGCTGCTGCGCGATGCGCGCTCGGGTGAACTGCGCGTGCTGTTCTTCGCCCTGCTGATCGCCGTAGCCTCCAGCACCGCCATAGGCTATTTCGGTGCCCGGCTGAACGAAGGGATGAGCTTGCGCGCCACCGAGTTTCTCGGCGCCGATCTGATTCTCCGCGGCAGCGCCCCGGCCGAGCCCGAGCAGATCGAGGCGGGCACGCAGCGCGGGCTGGAGCATGCCCAGGTCGTCGAGTTCTCCAGCGTGATCGCCAGCGATGCCGGCATTCAGTTGGCCAGCGTCAAGGCGGCCGGCCCGGGCTACCCGTTGCGCGGCCAGCTCAAGAGCGCTGCCGCACCCTACGCCGAGGAAATCATCAGCGCCGGGCCGGGGCCCGGCGAAGTGTGGGCAGAGTCGCGCCTGCTGGTAGCACTGGATCTGAAAACCGGCGACGAAATCGAAGTCGGCGCCAAGAAACTGCGCCTCACCCGGGTGCTGACCTACCTGCCGGATGAGGCCGGCGACTTCTATAGCCTGACGCCCCACGTACTGATGCACCTCGACGATCTGCCGGCCACCCGCGTGGTGCAGCCAGGCAGCCGGGTGCGCTACATCGAACAATGGAACGGCCCGAGCGATGCCCTGGTCAGTTATCGGCAGGCTGTGGAACCCGGTCTGGCGGCCCACCAGCGCTTCGATGACGCCCGAGACGGCAGTCGCCGCGTCGGCGGCGCGCTGGATCGCGCCGAGCGCTACCTCAATCTCGCCAGCCTCGCCGCCGTGCTGCTGGCCGGCGTAGCCGTGGCGCTCTCGGCTGCGCGCTTCGCCAGCCGCCGCTTCGACGCCAGCGCGCTGCTGCGCTGCCTGGGCCTGTCACGCCGTCAGGCGCTGGGCCTGTTCGGCCTGCAACTGGCGATGCTCGGTTTGCTCGCCAGCCTCGCCGGCGCACTGCTCGGCTGGCTTGCCCAGCAAACCCTGTTCCACCTGCTGCAGGGCCTGCTGCCCACGCAGATTCCCCCGGGCGGCATCTGGCCCGCGCTGGCCGGCATCGCCACCGGGCTGGTAGCCCTGGCCGGCTTCGCCTTGCCGCCACTGGCTGCATTGGGCCGCGTGCCACCGCTGCGTGTGCTGCGCCGTGACATGCTGCCGGTGCCGGCCAGCTCCTGGTTGGTCTATGGTACGGCCTTGCTCGCCCTAGGGCTGATCATGTGGCGCCTGAGCCTGGATCTGCCGCTGACCCTGGCGCTGCTCGGTGGCGGGCTGGTCACCGCCCTGCTGCTGGGCGGCCTGTTGCTGCTCGGCCTGCAGAGCCTGCGTCGCCTGTTGGCTCGGGCTGCTCTGCCATGGCGCCTTGGCCTTGGCCAACTATTGCGCCGACCGCTCGCCGCCGCCGGGCAATCCCTGGCGTTCGGCCTGATTCTCCTGGCCATGGCACTGATCGCCCTGCTACGCGGTGAATTGCTGGACAACTGGCAAGAGCAGCTGCCGGCCGACGCGCCCAATCATTTCGCCCTCAACATTCTGCCCGCCGAACACGACGCTTTCGCCGAGCGGCTGGCACGGCTTTCCCCGCACCCTGCGCCCCTGTACCCCGTGGTGCCGGGCCGCCTGACCCAGGTCAATGGCGAGCCGGTTCGCCAGTACGTAACCGAGGATTCACGGGGCGAGCGCGCGGTGCGCCGCGATCTGAGCCTGACCTGGAGCGCCGACCTGCCCGACGGCAACACCCTCACCGCCGGCCAGTGGTGGACTGCAGGCGAACAACGGGAACTGCCCGGCGTGTCCATCGAGGACGAACTGGCGCAGAGCCTGCACATCAAACTCGGCGACCGCCTGACCTTCAGTGTCGGCGGCGTCGATCGCGATGCCGTGGTGACCAACCTGCGAGAGGTGGACTGGAACAACTTCCAGCCCAACTTCTTCATGATCTTCGAGCCGGGCACCCTCAAGGATTTGCCGGTAACCTACCTGACCAGCTTCTACCTGCCGCCGCAGCACGAGCAGCAGTTGGTGGAGCTGTCCCGCGCTTTCCCTTCGGTATCGCTACTGCAGGTCGAGGCGCTGCTCAACCAGCTGCGCAGCATCCTGGCCCAGGTCACCATCGCCATCGAATTCGTGCTGTTGTTCGTCCTGGCTGCGGGCCTCGCGGTATTGTTCGCCGGGTTGCAGTCGACGCTGGACGAACGCATCCACCAGGGCGCGCTGCTGCGCGCCCTGGGCGCCGAACGCAAGTTGCTGGTGCAGGCCCGACGTGCCGAGTTCGGCCTGCTCGGCGCCGCCAGCGGCTTGCTGGCGGCGCTGGGCTGCGAGCTGGTCAGCTTTCTGATTTACCGCTACGCCTTCCAGATGACCTGGCAACCCCATCCGTGGCTGCTGGTGCTGCCGCTGATCGGCGCGCTACTGGTCGGCATCGCCGGTGTGCTCGGCACGCGCCGCGCGCTCAACGCCAGCCCGCTCACCGTTCTGCGCGAGGGTTGATAGACTGCGCATCCGCCACAGACCGAGCCCAGCATGAGCCGATACCGCCCTCCCCGCGCTGCGGGAACGCCCCTGATCACCCCGCAAGGCGAAGCGCGCCTGCGCGCCGAACTGCATGAGCTCTGGCATGTGCGCAGGCCCGAGGTCACCCGCTCGGTCAGCGAGGCGGCAGCTCAGGGTGACCGCTCGGAGAACGCGGAGTACACGTACGGCAAGAAAATGCTGCGCGAGATCGACAGTCGCGTGCGCTTCCTGACCAAACGTCTGGAGAAGCTGAAAGTCGTCGATACCCGCCCGAGCGATCCGGACAAGGTCTATTTCGGCGCCTGGGTCACCGTCGAGGACGAAGATGGCGTCGAGGCGCGCTACCGCATCGTCGGCCCCGACGAACTCGACCTCAAGCTGAACCTGATCAGCATCGACTCGCCCCTGGCCCGCGCCCTCGTCGGCAAGGGCCTGGACGCCGAAGTGCGGGTGCAGACGCCGACCGGCGACAAGTACTGGTACATCGTCGCCATCGACTACCCTTAAGCCAGGCTCAGCGCAGGGTGATCAACCCCTGCCGGGCGATACGCGTCAACTGGCCCAGCGCTTCGGCGCTCGGTCGTTGCAACACGGCGAAGTCGAAACTGTCAGCGGCGAAACGCTGCAGCGACTCGCCCGGCTCGGCGAACTGCACGAGAAAGGCACGCTGGCCTTCGCGGCGCGCCGGCCAACCGTCCAGGTAGCGCAGCAGCGTCGGTTGATGAACGCCACCCAGCAGAATGCGTGGATTGCGGCGAACCAGTCGGGTGGTGATGGGGACGATACGAATTTGCGCAGCCTGGGAGCAGGTCATGGGTGTTTGTCTCCGCCTCGAAAATCCCGCTGGGCAGCGGTGAGAGGCAACACCGAACCAGCGCTTTAGCGGAATTTCAGGACTCGATGAAGAATCCCTGAGGCGCCCCGCAAGTAGCTGTCTAAATCGGCGCAAGTGGCAATCCTAGAGAGTTGCCGATCAGCCTGTCAACAAGCAGAAAAGCCCGCATCGGCGGGCTTTTCTGGCAATGCGGCGCTTAGCCGGCGATGCGCTTGTCCAGCGACAGCCGCCCAGCACCTTCGATCAGCAGGGCCAGCGTGGCGGCCAGCAGGGCCAGAGCGAACTCGTAGCCGTTGTCGGCCATGAAGAAACCATTGCCGATGTGCACCGAGAAGATCGCCACCAGCATGGTGATCGCCAGGACCGCCGATGCCGGTCGAACCAGCAGGCCGATGACCAGCGCCAAGCCGCCGAAGAACTCTGCGCTGCCGGCCATCAGCGCCATCAGGTAGCCTGGCGCCAGGCCGATGCTTTCCATCCACTGGGCGACGCCCGCCAGGCCATAGCCACCGAACCAACCGAACAGCTTCTGCGAACCATGGGCCATGAAGGTGATGCCGACCAACACGCGCAGAATGGTCAGGCCGAAGCCGGCTCGGGTGGTTACCAGGGATTTGATGAATGCGTTCATGAGGCGAATCCTTTGCGATGTGAGTGAGATGGCGCCATATTAATTCAAATATCGAATATTAATACCGAATAAAACCGCTAAAAATTACCGACTAATTCGATTATTTACGCATGCTCACTTTTTGCGCGGGCTCCAGAGAATAACGCTCACGCGCGTACGCCAGATAGTATTTGTTCACTGCATTGACGTAGCTGACCACGCCCATGCCCAGCTCTTCCATGGCCACCCGCTCGACCTGGAAGAACCACTGGTCAGGGTTGAGACCGCGCCGTCGTGCCTCCGCCCGCAGGCTTTGCACCCGCTGCGGCCCGAGGTTGTAACCGGCGAGCACGAATGCCATGCGCTCACGCTCGTTGAGGCGCGGGCTGTTGAAGAAGCCGCGACGAATCTTGGCGAGATACTTGGCACTGGCCTGCACATTGTTGTCGATCCGCGAGATGTCGCTGACGCCGACGCTGCGCGCCGCCGCTGGGGTGATCTGCATCAAGCCGGTAGCTCCGCTGCTGCCCCGCGCCGCCGGGTTGAGCGTCGACTCCTTGAATGCCAGCGCGGCCAGCGCCAGCCAGTCGAAATCGTGTTGCTCGGCGTAACGCTGCAGCACCGGGCGCACGCGCTCCAGGCGCTGGCGCTCGGTACGGCCCATGGGCGAGTGCACTTTATAGAGCCGACGGTAGACGCGCTGGAAGGCGGCATCCTGATCGTCGGGCACCCGATAGCTCTCCAGAAAGCGGTCAACGCTGGCGCTGAGCATCGGTGCGTCGCGGCGCATGTACCAGCGCATGTCGCCGCTGTCGTCGAGCACCAGATTGCGGTCGACGCGCAACTTGGGCATCACCTTGGCCCAGCGCTCGGCGATGTGCAGCTCCACGGCGGTGAAATCGAAGATGCCGGCCTGGACCATTTCCAGCACGTCCTCGACGGCCAGGGTCGGGTCCACCCACTCGACGACGATGGGCGGCAGTTTGCGACCCTCAAGCCGGCGGTTGATGTCGTGCAGCGCTTCCTTGGCCACGCTGCCGGCCGGCAGCGAAAGGCTGCGCCCGGCCAATTGCTCGAGCCGCTGATAACGCCGGTTACCCTGCCGCGCAACGATCACCACCGGCACGTCACGGCGTATCGCTTCGCTGGCCAACACGTTGCCGCCTTTGCTGTCGAGTAACTCGCCGGGCGCTACCAGATCACCCTCGCCGCGCTGCAATGCCGCGAGCAACTGATCCTTGGCCCTGGGGATCAGTTTCAGGCGCAGATTGCGGCCATCACGGGCGTTGCGATTGAGGTACTGCTCCAGGGCGCGCAGACGCTGATACTCGACGCCGATGCTCTGCCCCTTCACCTCACCCGAGCTGTTACGGCTCTGGTTGACCAGTACGCGCAGCTCGCCGCTCTTGCGAATGCCCGGCAGGTCGCGCGGCGCGGCCGTGCCGGTGACCTCAACCGGACCGGCGATACGTGCCATTGCCGGCAGGGGCAGCCACAGCAGCAGACAGATGATGACGAGGACGCGCAATATCGATGCTCCGATAGCGGAAACCGGCCGATGGCCAGGGGTGGTGATCCAAGGGCGGATCGCGGGGCGCGGCAAGCTCGCCACGCTGACGGCATCAGCTCCTCATTTACGTCACGAATCGACCACAAGTTTTTGTAATCGTTAGCTTTTTATCGGCAATAAAAAGCTCTGTTATGCTGCGCCCTCTCGTTTCACAGGGTCACACCATGCAACTCATCGACATCGGCGTCAATCTGACCCACGCAAGCTTCGACGATCAGCACGCGGCAGTGCTCGAACGCGCCTTCGCCGCCGGCGTCTGCCAATTGATACTGACCGGCACCAGCCTGGCCGAAAGCGACCATGCACTGAGCCTGTGTCGGAAGCTGGACGAGCGCAGTGAGCGGCTGTTCAGCACCGCCGGCGTGCATCCCCATGACGCCAAACACTGGAGCAGCGACGACAGCAAGCGCCTGCGCGCCCTGCTCGCCGAGCCGCAGGTCAGGGCGGTGGGCGAATGCGGCCTGGACTTCAACCGCGACTTCTCGCCGCGTCCGCAACAGGAAAAGGCCCTGGAGGAGCAACTGAGCCTGGCCGCCGACTTGCAGATGCCGGTGTTTCTCCACGAGCGCGACGCGCACCCGCGTTTCGTGCAGATCCTGCGCGATTACCGTGATCGCCTGCCGGCCGCCGTGGTGCACTGCTTCACCGGCGAACAGCGGGCCCTGTTCGATTACCTGGACCTGGATCTGCATATCGGCATCACCGGCTGGATTTGCGATGAGCGCCGCGGCGCGCACCTGCATTCCCTGGTGAAGGAGATTCCCGCCGGCCGTCTCATGCTGGAAAGCGACGCGCCCTACTTGCTGCCGCGCAGCCTGCGCCCGAAACCCAAGGGTGGCCGCAACGAACCGGCATTTCTGCCCGAGGTGCTGCGTGAAGTGGCCCTGCACCGTCAGGAGTCACCTGAATCCGTAGCCCGGCACACGACGGCCTGCGCCCGGGCCTTCTTCGCCCTGCCAACCATCGCCGAACAGGTCGATGATCGTGAAAATGATCGCGAGCCCTCAAGCCAGACGGATCGCCGCCGTTAACCTCGAAGCAACCGCGCTGCTTCTGAGCCGTGGCAGCCGATTCGTCGGCTGCCTTTGACTCACATCAAGGGATGATCATTTTGCCCGTGAAAGAATAATGGCGCCTTGCCAGCACTTCATTCATGTCGAGAGCAAAAAAACATGCCCGTCTGGATTTGCGATATTTCCCTGAAACACAAGTTCTGGGCGGTGAACGCCGTCGCCTTCGTCACCACCCTGCTGCTCGTGCTGTTCGCCATGCTTCAGGAGCAGGACACCTTTGCCCAGGCAGCCCGCGCCGATGCCCAGAAGCACGCGCAACTGGTCGCTGCCTGGCCAGCCGCCCAGGCGCTGCCCGCCAGCACCAGCCTGATCACCTTCAAGCCCGGGGAAACGCCCAGGCTGCCCGGCGATGCCGATGCTGCTGCGCTGAGCAACGGGCGCGGTTGGGTCGCGCTCGAACACGACGGTCTGTTCGGCAGCGATCCGCTGCTTGGCGCGCAGATCGTCGAGCGCGCTGCCGACCAGCGCATCGCCGTACTCGCCGTCGGCCGCAGCCTGGCCCAGGTGTTCGCCGAGCGTGCCGGCAGCTACGCCCTGGCGGTCGCCGTGCTGATGCTGGCGTTGCTCGCCGCCTCGCAGCTGCTGATCCGCTTTTTGCTCACCCATCTCAATACCCTCAAGGACGTCATGCTGCACGTCGAGAAGAGCGGCGACCTGTCCGCCCGCGTGCCCCTGCAGAGCCGCGATGAGGTCGGTCAGATGGCCGGCGCCTTCAATGCCATGCAGGATGGCTACCAGCGGGTGGTTGGCGCGGTCATCCAGGCCGCCTCGCGGCTCGACGAGGGCACCGGGCGCCTGGCGCAAAGCATGAAGGACGTGCGCCAGGGCATGCTCGGCCAGCAGAGCGAAACCGACCAGGCCGCCACTGCCATCAACGAAATGTCGACCACCGTCCACCATATCGCCGAGCACGCGGCCACCACCCGCGACCAGTCGCAGAGCGCCGATCAACTCGCCGGGGCCGGGCAGACCGTGGTCACCCGCGTGGTCGATTCCATCACCGGCCTTTCCAGCGGCGTGCAGCAGACGGCCACCATGATCGAGCAGGTGGCCGCCGACAGCCAGAAGATCAGCGGCGTGGTCAATGTGATCCACGGCATCGCCGAACAGACCAACTTGCTGGCCCTCAACGCTGCCATCGAGGCAGCGCGGGCAGGCGAAATGGGTCGAGGCTTCGCGGTGGTGGCCGACGAGGTGCGCAACCTGGCCAAGCGCGTGCAGGACTCGACCGACGAAATCACCAGCATGATCGGCACGCTGCAGGCCGGCACCCGCGATGCCGTGGAATTCATGCAGGAAAGTTCGCTCAAGGCCGACGACTGCGTGCGCGCCGCCCATGAGGCCGGGGACGCACTCGCTGCGATCACTGGCGCGGTGGCACAGATGCGCGAAAGCAACACGCAGATCGCCGTCGCCGCGGAGCAGCAGAGCCTGGTGGCTGAAGAGATGACTCGTTCGGTGATCGGCATCCGCGACGTTACCGAGCAGACCGTTCAGCAGACCCTGGAGTCCGCCACCACCAGCAGCCAATTGGCCGATCTGGCCGGTGAACTGTCACGCGCCATACGTCAGCTCAAACCCTGACGGCTGGCCATTGCGGCAGATAGTAGAAAGCCTATCTGCCGTATAGGACGGATCAATTCGCGGCCCTATCCCGCGCGCCATAGACTGGTTCCATCTGATGCAGGAGACCGTCCATGAGCACGCATACCGCTACCCTCGCCCGTCAAACCGAATCGCTGGACACGCCGATGCTGGCCATCGCTCTGCCGCTGTTGCTGGTGTCACTGGTGCTGGCGGGCAGCGGCACAGGTGCGCTTTCGCTGGCGCTTTCTGGCCTGGGCGCCATGGCCGCCTACGGCCTGGCACGCCAGGCGCTGCTGGGTGGCGCTCAGTCGAAAACGGTTACCGTCTGACGGCTGATGGCCAGCAGCTCGCCCTCTGCACTCCACAGCCCCGCCGCCACATGCCCGTAGCCATCACGGGCATGCTCGATTTCGGCGCGATACAGGCACCACCCATCAGAGGTGAGGTGGCGCAGTGGCTGAATGAATTCGATGGTCCAGGTCAGTGAGCTGCCGGGCGCCGGCTTGTCGAGCAGCGACAGCACAGCCGGTGGCCACGCATCGACCAGCCCGAGCAGGTGCGCCTCATCGAGTGGTTCGATGCGCTGCTGCTCGCGAAAACGCACCCAGCCGCCCATTTCCCGAGAGTGACTGCCACTGAACGGCAGGCCGCCCAGACCCCAGCGCATCGCCAGGTGTCGGGTGAACTCCGGCGTGACCTGCGCAACGTAGGGCAACTCCTGGCTTTGCTCAGGCGCCTTGATCACTGGCGCCGGCAGCGCCTGTACATTGATCGCAGAGCTGCGCGGCGTGCCGAAGCTGCCCTGTATCAACGCCACCACCTGGCCGTTCTGCACGGCACGCCCCAGCACCTGACTGACCGATGAGCCGGCGCGTAGTACTTCAGCCTCGAAACAGGTGGCCACGCCAGGAGCGACCGGGGCGACGAAGGTGATCGCCAGGGATCGCGGTGGGCGATCGGCGGGGACCTTGCTGCGCATCACGGCATAGACCAGCGCAGCCACGAGGCCGCCAAAAGTGGCTCGGCCCTGGCCCCAGTCGGCGGGAATCGACAGCGCTTCGGGTGTGCGCTGCACCTGCTCAAGTAGCTCGAAGAAATTCATGGTCACCTCTCTTGTCATCGTATGGATGGTAAGAGACGCGCCACGCTACCGCGAGCCCGGCGCAGACGGCAGATCGGTCATTGTTGGGGCTCGAGCGCTGCCAGCAAACGCGCCTGGATCGCCTGCGCCGAGCGTTCGGCGGCTTCCATCGATGCGCGCCAGGCCGGAATGAAGCCCCTCAGATCGGGCTCGTGCTCGGCGGTTGCCAGCCACTGTAAATGGTCGTGCCAGTCGCCGAGCACCGCCTGGCCTTTCTTGAGCAGCTTCAGTTGCGCGGCCGACAATGGTGAAAGCTGCGGGTAAGCCTCGGCGGTGTAACGCACTCGTTTGATCAGCAGGCGTACCCGGTGGCGATCGTGCTCTGCATCGCCCAACGCGTCGATCAGCTTGCCGCGCTGCTTGCGCAGGTAGCGTTTGACGCTTTTCTGCAGGTCGTCGAGTTCGCCGCTGGCCTGCTGGGCGGTCAACTCCTGCGGCCATTCATCCAGCGCGTGGAACAGCGCTGGCAAAGCGCGACTGGCGAGCACCATTGCATCGCCTTTGCGACGCTGCACCATGCGCCGGTCTGCCGCGGCGTGCTCGCCATGCGCGTGCAAGGTTTCGATCAGCACTTCCAGATCGCGCAGCGGGCCCGTTAGTCGCCCGAGCTCGGCCGCACGGTTCTGCAGGGCATCGCTGCCGGCAGCCCCCTTGAGCGGCTTGAGCAGGCTGCGTAGCCTGCGCAGGCAGACGCGCAGATCATGCAGCGCCTCATCATCTGTTTGCGCCTGAAGGCGCTCGCGGCAGGCATAAAGCGCGACTTGCAACCGTAGTACTTCGCTGCGCAACTTACCGACAAAACCGCTCATTGCAGAACTCCTGGGAAACCGTTCAAGGGAATCGACTCCAGCGCCACGGTAGCTGCCGGCGCAGCGCGTTCAGCTGTTGGAGCAGCGCCTTGGGTGAAATGTTCTGCCTCCCATAGCGCTGCGCTTCGAAAGTCTGCAGGAAGGCACCGATGGCGTCCGCCTGCCCAGGCAACGCCTCGGCTGCGCGTTTAGCGAAAGCACGCGGGCCTTCGCCTGCAAGGCGCCGTACGCCGTGCCTGGCCAGCAACTGCTCGAAGCGTTGGAAGATACGTAACGAGTGATCACGCTCGATTCGCCAGGGCTTGAATAGCCACAGCGACAACAAGCCCAGCAGCACGCCACCGCCGCCGACCAATGCCAGAATCAGCTTGCCGGCGTCGACCTGGCCGAACCAGCGCTGCAAGAGCTCGAACTGCTGCGCCCCCTGATAACCGAGCACCCAGCGCTGCCATCCATAGTTGAGGTCGTCCCAGGCCAGGCGCAGCTCGTTCAGCCAGGTCAGGTTGCGATAACGCAACGGCGAAAACGGCGAGTCGGCGAGAAAGCTCTGTTCGCCGGCGAGGGCTTGTTCCAGGCCTTGCTCGATCCGCTCGGGCGCGACCTGGAAGGTTGGGTCCACGCTCGTCCAGCCCTGTTCCGGCGTCCAGTATTCGACCCAGGCGTGTGCGTCGAACTGACGAACCTGCACGTAGCTGCCATTGCTGCTCGGTTCGCCGCCCTGGTAACCGGCCACCACGCGGCTGGGGATGCCTGCCGCACGCAGCACGAAGGTCATCGCGCCCGCATAGTGCGCGCAAAAGCCACTGCGGGTATCGAATAGGAATTCATCGATGGAATCAGCACCAAGCGGGGTCGGCGTCAGGGTGTAGACGTAGGGTTGGCGATTGAAGTGAGCGAGCAGCGCCGCGACCAGCTCTCCATCCTGCGGGTATTGGCGACGCAACTCTTGGGCCCAGTCGCGACTGCGGGCATCACCTTCACGGGGTAGGCGCAACAGGGCCTGCCGCCTGCTCGACGACAGTTGCGGTTCCCGTAGTGCCTGCGGCCAGGAGGCGACGTCGTAGAGCAACGCACGATCCACCGGGCGGTTGCGCTGCAGTCGGAAATCCCCCATCTGCCGGGTGCCTTGCAGCTCGGTCCGGGCCACGTCGAGGGCGAACAGCCAGGGCCTGGTGGTCGGCTGCATCACCACGCTGTAACGCAGCGCCTCACCACGGGGTTGCCATTGTGGCGCTGGCGAGAACTGCTCACCCGACGATTGCGACCAGCGCCGGCCATCGAACTGGTCGAGCGTCAGCGCGCGCCAGTACAGCTCGCTGCGCGCCGGCACCCGGCCCTCGAAACTGGCGCGAAAGGCCAGTTCGCCGGAGCGCGTCAGCTCGGCGATATCACCGGGCGCCATGCTGTCGGCCAACCCGGTGACCGAACCGCGCTCGTTGGGCACCGGTAACGACCACAGCGGCCCCAGCCGCGGAAAGAACAGGAACAGCAACAGCATCAGCGGCAATGCCTGCAGCAGCAGGCTGGCCGACAGGCGCAGCGTGCGCCAGGGCCGGGTTGCCGTGCCGCTTTGCTGCAAACCGATCAGCGCGGCCAGCAGGGCGCAGACCGGCAGCAGGCTGAACAGCGCAACGAGGATGCTGTCATCGAACAGGTACGCGGTCACCACCACGAAGAAGCCGAGAAAGATCACCACCAATGCGTCGCGGCGGGTACGCATCTCCAGCAATTTGAGGGTGAACGCCGCCACCAGCAGCACCACCCCGCCATCCAGCCCGACCAGCGTGCCGCGAGACAGAAACACTCCAGCCGCCGCCAGGACGATCAAGCCGATACGCACGACCAAGCTAGGATAGCCGGCGCGCATGCGAAAAATCTGGATGCGCCATGCCGCGCAGCCCAGCCACAGGCCGATCACCCACATCGGTAGGTGAAATGCATGGGGCAGAATGACCAGTGCCTGGGCCACCAACAGCCAGGTCAGGCTGATACGCGGGATGCCGGCGACGCTGCTCATGGGCGGCCTCCATACAACGCCAGCGCTCGCAGGCACTGCTCGCGGTGCCGTTCACCGATGGCGACCGGCAGTGACTCGCTCGGCAGCTGCAAGGCGAACGGCTGTTGGCGTTCGCAGAGCACCAGCACCCAATGGCAGAGCAGCGATAACCGGCTTTCCAGGTCGCCGCTGAGCGCGTCGAAATCCAGTAGCAGGTCACGGCCCGTCTGGGCGGCAAAATCCTTGACCAGCAACCCCTGGCCACGCGAATAGGCCTTCCAGTGCAAGCGCCGGCGCGAATCCCCCGGCTGATAGGTGCGCAGCCCCTGAAAGTCATCGCTGCCCTGCCCCTGGCTGACCAAGCCTTCCTGCTCGTCGTCCACGCTGCCGCCGGGCGCCAGCGGCAGCTCGCCTTCCAGTGGCCGCGGATACACCAGCACCGACTGGTCCAGATCCACATGGCTCCAGGCGACCAGCAGGCCCAAGGGGAAACGGCTCTCCACCCGCAAGCGCCCAGGCTGCAACCAGCCACGGCGCAAGGTTTGCAGGCTCAGTTCGCACTCGACCGAACCTTGCGGCGGCACGTCCTGCTGCTGCAGGTCGGCGGGCGGCCAACCTAGGGCGACGGCCTCGTGGGCGCGGCTGCGGCTTTCCAGGCGCACCCGCAGGCGCGCCGCTTCGCCGGCGAATACCGCGCCCGCACCACCGGCGTGCAGCACCAACCCGGCCAAGTTGCGGTAGGTATGCAAAATGGCCACCACGAACACCGAGCCAAGCAGGAAGGTCAGCCCATAGGCCAGGCTGCTCTGGTAATTGATGGCGGCCAGCAACATGACCAATAAGGCGAACAGAAACGCCACACCCACCCGGGTCGGCAGGATGAAGATCCGCCGCTGGTTGAGTTGCACGCTGGCGGCCGCCGGTATGCGCCGGGCCAGCCAGCGATCCCAGCGCTGCCTGAGGGTGCTCGTCAAAGCGCAGGCACTTCGCGCAGCAGCCACTGCACCAGGGCACCACCGCCATGCCCGGCCGGATCCGCCTGATCACGCAGGCGGTGCCCCGCCACGGCCGGCAGTACCGCCTGGACGTCCTCGGGAATCACGTAATCGCGCTCGGCCAACAGCGCCCAGGCGCGCGCCGCGGCGAGCAGTGCCAGGCTGCCACGGGGCGACAGGCCCCAGGCGAACTGCGGCTGGGTACGCGTGGCCTCGACCAGGCGCAGTACATAGTCGACCAGTGCATCGCTGACGCGCACCTTGGGCACCTCGGCCTGCAGCTTCGCCAACTCGGCGTGATCGAGTACCGCATCCAGGGTTGGCAACACCGAGCGACGGGGCTCGCCCAGCAACAGCGCCTTCTCGGCGGCGCGAGCCGGGTAGCCCAGCGACAGGCGCATGAGAAAGCGATCGAGCTGAGACTCCGGCAGCGCGAAGGTACCACTCTGGCTGATCGGGTTCTGGGTGGCGATGACGAAGAACGGATCAGGCAGCGGACGGGTAGCGCCTTCGATGGTCACCTGCCCCTCCTCCATGGCTTCGAGCAGCGCGCTCTGGCTTTTCGGCGTGGCGCGGTTGATTTCGTCCGCCAGTACCAGCTCGGCGAACACCGGGCCGGGGTGGAACAGGAACTGCCCGCTGTCCTTGTCGAATACCGAGGTGCCGAGAATGTCACCCGGCAGCAGGTCGGAGGTGAACTGGATACGCTGGAAGCTCAGCCCTAGCACCTTCGCCAGGGCGTGACTGAGGGTGGTCTTGCCCATGCCGGGCAGATCCTCGATCAGCAGGTGACCGCGGGCCAGCAGGCAGGTCAGCGCCAGGCGCACCTGCGCCTCCTTGCCGAGCAGCACCTGGTTGATGGAATCCAGGCAGGCGTCCAGTTTCGTGTGCATCGTCCACTCCTCATGCAAGTGGCTCGATGCTACTGACCTGACGGCAGCGGGCAAAGCGTTACGTAATGTTTGCTGACGAAACTGTGCGCCAGGCCCATGCTTCGCCGCGCAAGCATGGAAGCCTTGGCGCAGAGCGGCCTAGAGACGAAAGTGCGCCGCCATGCCCTGCAATTCACGACCCAGGGCTGCCAGTTGCTGGCTGGAGCCGGCGTTTTCGTCCATCGCCGCGGCGGACTGCTCACCGAGGTCGCGAATCGACGTGACGCTGCGGTTGATGTCCTCGGCCACCGCGGTCTGCTGCTCGGCGGCGGCGGCGATCTGCTGGTTCATGCCGTGGATCACTGCAACGGCTTCGGCGATACCCGCCAAGGCCTGCTGAGTGTGCCGGGCGTCGTGCACCACCTGCTCGACCAGTTCATCGCTCTGGCGCATATCGGCCACGGACCGGGTAGCGCCAGCGCGCAGCGTACCGAGCAGCCCCTCGATTTCCTCGGTGGACTGCTGGGTGCGCCGGGCCAGCGCACGCACCTCATCGGCCACCACCGCGAACCCACGCCCCTGTTCCCCCGCCCGCGCCGCTTCGATGGCCGCGTTGAGCGCCAGCAGGTTGGTCTGTTGCGCCACGCTCTTGATCACTTCCAGCACCGCATCGATATTGCGGGTGTCCTGGCTGAGCTGTTCGATGCCTTGCCGAGTGACCGCCATGGCCGCGACCAGTTGCTCGATACGCTGCAGGGTTTCACGCACCACGTCGCTGCCCGCACCCACCCGCGAATCGGCCTGGGCGGTAGAAGCAGCAGCCTGTTCGGCGTTCTGTGCCACCTCATGGACTGTCGCCGCCATCTGGGTGATCGCCGTGGCCACCAGGTCGGTTTCCTCCTTCTGGCCACTGACGCCCTGACGCGCCTGCTCGGTGACCGAAGACAGCGTCTGCGCTGAAGTTGAAAGCTGCGCGACGCCGTCCTGCAGGCGCCCGACCATGGTGCGCAGGTCCCGCGACATGCCTTGCATGGCACCCAGCAGCTGGCCGATTTCATCACTACGCTGCACCTCGATCTCGCCGCTCAGGTCTCCGGCGGCAATGCGCTGCGCCACCGCAGTCACCTGCTTGAGCGGCCGCACGATCGCCCGGGTGATGATCAGTGTCGCCAGCAGCCCGACCAGCAAGGCTGCAGCGGCGGCGACCAGAATCAGCAGCGCGCTGGTGCGCACCAGGGTATGTACGGCGCCCTTCTGCTGGGCGTAGGTCTGGCTGACCAGTTCGACCACCTTGTCTGCCCGCTCGGCCAGCTTGGCATGCTCCTGCTGTTGCTGTTGCAGCAGGCCGGTGTACTCCTGCAGCCGCTGGTTGAAGGAGTCGATGTTACCCACCACCTCGGCGAGCACCGAGCGGTACCCCGGGTCACCCAGGGCATCGCGTAGCTGCGCGGCCTGGGCCTGGGCATCGAGTGCTTCCTGGATGTTGGTGCTTGGCACTTCACCGCTGGCACGGCTGTTTTCCAGGAGCACCCGCGCCTGTTCCAGCGCCTGCAAGAGCAGAATATGCACCTTGCCGATCTGGCCTGCCTGGGTGACGGACTCGCCGCCTTCATTGCCCTGGCTTTCCTTGAGGGCATAGATGCCATCCTCGGCCAGCCCGTCCTTGAGCAGGTCGAGGCTGTTGGCGGCGCCGACCACCAGCCATTTCGCGGCGTCCAGCGACAGACGCATGTTGTCGCTCTGCTCCACGTAGCGATCGAAGACCTGCACGTACTCAGCGATATCCCCATCGACCTGCTGCAAGGCGTCGCGCTCATCGCCGGCGACCTGATCGCGTAATTGCTGCACCTGTTCGCGCAGGGCCTGGGCCTGCTCGTGCAGGCGCTGCGTCTGCGCGGCATCGCCACTGATGATGAAGGCCTGCTCGGTTCGGCGCATCTGCGCGACCTTGTCGTTGATGTCGCTGAAGCGCTCGAGCAGGGAAAACCTGGCGCCCACGTCACGCAGGGCGAAAAAGCCGGTCGCCGCCACCACCAGGGTAAGCACCAGCACCACCCCGAATCCCAGGGACAACTTGACCGCCGTTGCCAGGCTGGCCAGTGCGCGAAGAGAAACCATTGCCGACCCTCTCGTGCTGGGCTAAAGCCCTCCAGACGGCAACAGTGAGGCACCAGACTGATGGCGACAAGCCAGCAATGAGGCGCCCGGTGCTTTTAGCTAACGCGGAGTCGTTTTCAGGATATGCCGGTCGTCGTTGAACGGCCGGGACGGTGCCGGATCCGCTACTAGAATGCCGACCTGCTGGTCGATCGCGAAGCCCTGGCGCGGGCCAGTATCCGGGGCGACCAGTGCTTTGCGCGTTCGCGTATCGAGCTCTACTGGTAGATTACAGCGGGCGCTGCAGGTCGAAGGTGTCCTGGGTGCGGCTGTAGGCGGTACCGCCAAGACGCCCCACCAGATCGAGGCGCTGCGGGTCGATGCGCCCCTTTTCATTAAGCACCTCGTCACTGATATGCGCCAACAGCACTTCGGCGAAGATCAGATGATGATTGGGCTGTTTATCCGGATAGCCCACGATCTGCGCGACCCGGCACTCGAACGCCACGGCGGCGCCCTTGACCCGCGGCGGCGCCACGCGGGTACTGGCGATCGAGTCGATACCGCAATGGACGAATTCGCTGGTGCTGCGCGGCAGGATCGCCGCGCTGGCATTCATGGCCTCGGTTTGTGCGAACGACACCAGATGGATGACCAACTCGCCGATTTCCTGGGCATTGCGCAGGGTGTCTTTCAATGCGCCGTCGTCCCGGGTGCCGACGTTGACCATCAGCGTCGCCGGGTCATCGCTGATCACCTGAAAGAAGCTGAAGGGCGCCAGGTTGGTGACGCCCTCCTTCGAAATGCTCGACACCCAGGCGATGGGCCTGGGCGTTACGCTCGATGCGAGCCAGCGGTAACGGTCCAGCGGGGTCAGGTCAGCGAAATCGAGCAGCATTGCGATCTCCGGCAATCAGGTTGCCGCAAGCTTACTCCAGTGCGCGACTCAACGGCCCGCTCGGGACTCACGAATGTAGAAACGCGCCTTCTCGGACTTGTTGGTGCAGCCGCGGTAGGCCTCGAACTGCTGCTGGGTTTTCGCCGCCGTCATCAGCGAGGCGGCCTTGGAATAGCTGACCGTACCGGCGAAACCTTCGGCCTTGGCCAGGTCGAGTTCCTGCCAGGCCGCATCGAGTTGGGTCGCGCAACTGTCACGGTAGGAAGTGGTCGCTGAGCAGCCCGCCAACAGCGCAATCGGTAAGAGAATCCAGGCTTTCATGTCGCATACTCCAGAGGTTGGCCGGCAATCAGGTTGCCGGTGTTGTGTATGACGATCGGCTAGTGAAAAAGTGCCACTATCAACCTGCGGCTCGGCGCAAAATGCGCTGCAACCTTAGCCGCAGATCAGGGAGAGCTGAATGAGCAAGAAAGTGGCTTTGGTGCTGGGCTCGGGCGGGGCGCGTGGCTATGCGCACATTGGCGTGATCGAAGAACTGGAAGCGCGTGGCTACGAGATCGGCTGCATCGCCGGGTGCTCCATGGGCGCGGTGGTCGGCGGCATCTATGCGGCCGGCAAACTCAAGGAGTACAGCGACTGGACCCAGAGCCTGGATTACCTCGACGTGCTGCGCCTGCTGGATGTCAGCTTTCGCCTGGGTGCCATACGCGGGGAGAAGGTCTTCGGGCGGATTCGCGAGATCGTTGGCGAAATCAACATCGAGTCGCTGAACATCCCCTTCACGGCGGTGGCCACCGATCTCACCAACCAGCAGGAAATCTGGTTCCAGGAAGGTTGCCTGCATCAGGCCATGCGCGCCTCGGCAGCGATCCCCAGCCTGTTCACGCCGGTGATTCAGGGCAAACGCATGCTGGTGGACGGCGGCCTGCTCAATCCACTGCCCATCGTGCCGGTGGTATCGAGCCACTGCGACCTGATCATCGCCGTCAACCTCAACTCCGCCCATCAGCAGCATTATCAATTGCCCGTTGTCGAGCGCCCGGCAGCGATCAAGGGGCGTTTCGATCAGTTGATGACCTCCCTGGGCTCGCGCCTGCCCTCGCTGCGGCGCAAGGGTGGCGAGGACGATCCCTTGCTGCTTCTCGAAGGCGGCTCGTCGCCAAAGGCACTCGAGCAGGCCGACCTGTGGCTGCAGGAACCGTTGAGCCCCCATGGCCAGCAACCGGCCGCCGCGCCACAGGACGACAGTGCGCCCAAGTCGGCCAGCGGCTCGCGAGTCGCCCATATGGCCGGGCCGGCATCGCTGCTGGAGTTGATCAACCAGAGTTTCGAGGTCATGCAGACGTCGCTGTCGCAATACAAGATCGCCGGCTACCCGCCGGACATCCTGATCAACGTGCCCAAGCGCGTATGCCGCTTCTTCGAGTTCTACAAGGCGCCGGAGTTGATCATGCTAGGCCGGCAGATCGCCCGCGACACGCTGGACAGATACGAGCGCGGCGACCGCTGAGTCGCCGCTCCGGTCACAACGGTGGCCGACGCTCCTCACGTGGCGGCAGGCCAGCCGGCGCCTTGTGCGCGACCCAATCGCTGAGCAGGCTGTAGGCCACGGCCAGCAGGGTCGGCCCCAGGAACAGGCCCATGAAACCGAAGGCCAGGATGCCGCCGAACACCCCGAGCAGCACCACGACCAACGGCAGGTTACCGCCGCGGCTGATGAGGTACGGCTTGAGGATGTTGTCCACGCCGCTGATGATGAAAAAGCCCCACACGCCGAGGAAGATCGCCATGCCGATCTCGCCCTGCCAGATCAGCCAGCCTACGGCCGGGCCCCATACCAGCGGCGGCACCATGATCAGGCTGCAGGCGAAGGTCAGCAGGCCCAGCAGCAAGGCGCCCGGAATGCCGGCGATCATGAAGCCGATGTAGGCCAGCAAGGCCTGCGCCACGGCCGTGCCGATTACCCCGTTGACCACCCGCTGCACGGTGCCGGCGACCAGTTCGAGATAGTGCTGGGCGCGGTCGCCGATCAGTCGCTCGAGCAGGCTTTCGACGAAAGCGGCCAGGCGCGGGCCATCGCGATAGAAGAAGAACACCAGGATCAGGCTCAGGGCGAGTTCGAGAATGCCGCCGCCGACCTTGGCGCTGCGCACCAGCAGGAAATTACCGACCTGACCGAGATAAGGCTGCACCGTGGCGAACAGCGCCGAGCCTTGCTGATCGAGGGTTTCCCAGATGCTCACCAGACGTTCACCCACCAGAGGCACCGAGGCCAGCCAGGCTGGCGGTGGCGGCAGACCATCGACCTGAACGTCCTTGAGCATCGCCGTGGCATCGCGAATGTGGTCGGCGAGGTTGAAGCCCAGCATCACCAGCGGCACCGCCACCAATACGATCCACACGCCGGTCAGCAAACCGGCGGCCACCGACTGGCGGCCCTTCAGCACGCGGGTCAGCCAGCGCATGACCGGCCAGCTGGCAAAAGACAGCACGGCAGCCCAGAACAGCGCGGACCAGAATGGCGCGAGCACCCACAGGCTCGCACCCAGCAACCCCAGTAGCAGAATCTGCACCAGCAAGCGGTCGTTATTCGGCATTTTTCAAAACATCCAGAAAACCAGACTCAAGCCCGTGGCACGGGCGCGCTCAACGTAGCACGTCGATGCGCAAACCGTCGCCACTGCTCTCGCCAATTTCCAGACGCGCGGCCCTGACGCGCTCTTCGATCAGCGCCTCACGCCAGGCCTCGGCATTGGCGCCGGACAGGCTGACGCGCAGGGTGCTGTCCAGGTTCAGGCTGCGTGCCAGCAGCTCCGTCCACTCCGGCTTGGGCTCGTCCTGCCGCGGCAAGCGCAGCTCGCCGGTGCTCTTGAGCTGTCGTGACAGCGTGGCCGGGGTTGGCAGCACTTTCGCCAGCGGCTGATCGGCCGCCAACAGCTCGGCGTGCAGGTAGGCGCGGCGGTTACCGCGGGTGATGCTGTACAGCGCCACGAGGCTGTTCTCGTTGGGCTCCGCCAGGCGCAGCAAGGCGTAGGCCTGCTGGTCGTCGGAGCCGTACAACGTCGAATTGCCAAACACCGAGTTGGCCCACAGGCTGCTGGAGCCGCATTCCCGGCCCTGGCACCAGTAGAGCAACTGGGCGTCCTTGTCCTGCAGGGCCTCGCGCGCCTGGGTGAACACTTCGGTGGCGCTATGGGTACGCGGCAACTCGTAGGTGACCGCGGTCAGGGCGCCCTGAACAAGTACTTCGCGCTCGTAACGCAGGCGCCCGCTGATACGGCGCACGGTTCCCTGGGGATACACGCGCTCCTGGTCGGCCTCTTCCTTGAAGGTGACGATTTCACTGCCTGCGAAGCGCGGCAACACATCGAGATCACGGCTACCGGCCACGTCGGCGCTGGCAAAGGGGCTGACCACCAGCAGTGCAAGCAGGTAACTCAGACGCATGCCGCCCCGCTTATCGCGCAAGCGAGAAGAATCGAGGGGCAGACTGGGGTGTGTAGCGCATCCGGCGCTAGGGTGTACAGGTCGGTCATGCAGTTCTCCATGGCAGTACCCGACACCTTTCCCCAGTTGTAACGGGGCGTCAAGGCGCACTCAGGAATGCTTTGAAACAGTCTGCTACGAGTTGCGCGCCCTGCTCGTCGTCCAGATGCAGATGGTGCCCGCCAGGCAGGCGATGGACAGTGATCGCCGTCTGCGCCAGCAACTCGGTCAAGTGCTCGCGAGGCGCCAGCAAGCCCTGTTCGGCCAGGACCAACTGCGTCGGGCAACGCAGCGCCATGACGAAGGCTTGCACATGGGCCATGGTCAGGCGCATGGGCGTTGTCAGGGTCAGGCGGCTGTCGGTGCGCCAGGTCAGGCCTTCCGCCACTGGCATCAGCCCACGCTGCGCCAGTAGGCAAGCCGCCTCGAAGCTGACGTGGCCGACACCGCGCTGACGTACCTGGGCGGCGCGCTCGAGGCTCGGGTACACCGGCTTGCGTTTGCCCGAAAGTGCCAGGCGCCCACGCAGCGCCTCGGCCAACGTGGCGACCGCCCCATCGGCCTCGATGGTCGGCGGCACCAGCCCATCGATCAACGCCAGGCGCTGCACGCGCTCGGGAAAGGTCGCCGCCAACAGCACCGAAACGATCGCGCCCATGGAATGGCCGAGCAGGCTGAATCGCGGCCAGTCGAGCTGCTCGGCGACCAGCAACACATCGTGCACGTAGTCCCACAGGGCATAGCCAGCGCCAGCCGGGCGGTGCGCCGAATGGCCATGGCCGGCGAAATCCACCGCGACGATGCGCAGGCCCTGAAGCTTCGGCGCCAGGCGGGCGAAGGTTGCCGCGTTGTCCAGCCAGCCATGCAGGGCGATCACCGGCGCACCGTTGGCCGGGCCGTACACTTGAGCGGCCAGTTCGATATGCGGCAGGCGCAGGCTGATTTCTTCGGGTTCGCGACTCACTGCACGCCCTCGACGGGTTTCTGCCAGCGCGTGAACAGCCGGCGGATCAACTGCGCGGTGGCGTCCGGGTGTTCAAGCGGAAACATATGCCCGCCCGGCAGCGTCAGGAACTCACCCCGCGGTGCGCGCCGTGCCATGCGCCCATGATGAGCCAGCACCACGCGGCTTTCGGCGCCCTTCACCAACGCCAGCGGCACTTGCAGCTGTTGCGGCAGCCCTGGGCTGGTGTGCGGCACGCTGCGGTAGATGTTGATTTCAGTCGCCGCTTCGAAGCTAAGGCGCAGGCCGTCTTCGTGAGGGAGCAGACCGTGCTCGACATAGGCATCCAGGCACTCCGGATCGAAGCGGCTGAACAGCGTGCGCTCGGCAAAATAACGCCGCGCCTGCTGGCCATCGATAAAAGCCTCGCGCCGCCCCAGAGTGCGCCCCGCTGGCGTAAGGCGGTCGATCAGGCCCAGGCGCTTGGCCGCCTGAATCACCAGTTGATCGAGGCGACTGAGCACCGGCGAGTCGAGCATCACCAGACCACGATAGAGATCGGGCCGACGCAACGCCGCGTGGTAATGCAGCACCCCGCCCAGCGAGTGACCTACGCCCCACACCGGTTCGGCGCACTGCTCGAGATGATGGAGCAACTCGTCGACCAGATTGCTCCAGTTGTCGTTCACCGGAAAGCGCGGGTCATGTGCGTGCTGGGCCAGGTGCTGCACCTGGTACTCCGGCGCCAGCGCCGCGAACAGCTTGCGGTAGGTGGCCGAGGGAAACCCGTTGGCGTGAGCGAAGAAGATCAGCTGGTGCATGGCAGTCGCGCTGGTGGCAGGCAGTGCATGGATTGTCAGGCAGCCCCCGGCAGGCGGCAACGCCCGTAACGGTCAGGAGAGACGACGCTCCGGCCATCTACGCGGCACGATGGTCATCTTTTCTAACGCTGCGGCGCCTGGCTGCCGTGCGGCACGATGGCCATGGTCAGCCGGGAAATGCAGCTGGGCTTGCCATCATCGCCACTCAGACGGATATCCCAGACATGAGTGGTACGGCCCAGGTGCACCGCTCTGGCCACCGCAGTGACACGCCCGCTGCGCAGCCCGCGCAGGTGATTGGCATTGACCTCCAGGCCCACGCAGAAGAACTTCTGCGTGTCGATGCACTGGTAGCTGGCCGTGGAGCCCAGGCTTTCCGCCAGCACCACCGAGGCACCTCCATGCAGCAAGCCGTAGGGTTGGTGGGTGCGGGAATCGACGACCATGCTGGCCGTCAGGGACTCGTCATCGAAGGCTTCGAAGCGGATGTCCAGCAGCTCGCCAATGGTGTTGCGCTGGCCAGCGTTCAGTTCATCGAGGTTGGGTGTCTGGCGCCAGATGCTCATGGTCGATCCTTGTTGTTTTTCGACTCGGCTCGCTCAGCGCACATCGGGGTGCGCCAGCAGTTGCAGGGACATCAGACCGGCGATCAGGTCGTCGCCTTCGAGCAGTGCCAGACTGGCCGTGTGCATGGCCAGCGGCTGCTGACGATGACCATGTACCAGGAGCCCGCCCAGGGCGCCGATGAAGGGCTGGTGAGAAACCAGCAGGATTTCTTCGCCAGCCAGGTGCTGCAGCCTGCTCAGGCTGTCGCGCGGATCGCTGTCGGGGGTCAGCCAGGCAACGGTCTGCAGCGCGCGCTCCACTGCCAGAGTGCCGCAAACCAATGCAGCCGTCTGCTGCGCACGTACGTATGGGCTGGCATAAATGCTGAGCGAGCGACCACGCAGGTGCTCGATCGACTGGCGAACCTCGTCGCGCCCATGGGCCGTGAGTTCACGCGCCGCATCGGTACGCGCCTCGGCCTCGGCCTGCCCGTGGCGCAGCAACCACAGCCTCATGCTGGCTGGCTCATAGTTTTGGCTCCTCATCCCTCACTGGGTGAGGTGCGGGCGGCACGCTATGCGCCGCCTCGCCTTGTGGCGGCCGCGGCGCCGGCCAGTCAGCGAACGGCCAGGGTTTGCTCTCGCTATTGAACGTGCCGAAGCGACCGATCTGCGCCAGGTACTGGCTGAGGCTGTCGCCAAAACTCAGCAGGCCGCCATTCGGTGCGCCATAGAAAACGCGATAGATGAGTTGCAGCAGCACGACGCCGGCCAGCAACAATTCCGCCAGTTGCCAGACGAACAGGAACAGCAGCATCCAGACGATGCGCAAGCCGATGGGCTCGCCCTTGGTGTGGTCATTCATGGTCATTGTCCTCAGAAGCCGGTAGCTGGAATGAAGTCGACATCGGTCTTGGGTTCGGCGCGCATCAGCGCCTCGATCACCTGATCCAGGGTGCGCCCTTCGAAAAGGATCGCATGCAGCCCCGCCACCAGCGGCATGTAAACCTGCAGCTCTTCGGCCTTGGCCTTGAGCACCTTGATGGTGTTTACGCCCTCGGCCACTTCGCCCAGGCGCTCGACGGCCTCCTGCAGGCTCAAACCCTCACCCAGGGCGAAACCGACCTGATAATTGCGGCTTTTCGGCGAGGAGCAGGTGACGATCAGATCGCCGACCCCCGCCAGGCCCAGAAACGTCATGGGGTTGGCGCCCAGATGCACGGCGAAGCGGGTCATTTCCGCCAGCGCCCGGGTGATCAGCATGCTCTTGGTGTTCTCGCCCATGCCCAGCGCCGCCGCCATGCCGGCGATGATGGCGTAGACGTTCTTCAGCGCGCCACCCAGCTCGACGCCGAAGCGATCGGCGCTGGCGTAGACCCTGAACGTGCGCCCGTGCAGCACTTCCTGCACGGCGCGGCAGAGTGCTTCGTCTTCGCTGGCCACCACGGTGGCGGTCAGCGTGTGCGCGGCGATTTCCTTGGCAAGGTTCGGCCCCGACAGTACGCCGATACGCGCCTGAGGGGCGACCTCCTCGATGATCTCGCTCATCAGCTTGAACGTCTGCGCTTCGATGCCTTTGGTGGTGCTGACCAATTGCTTGCCGGTCAACAACGCCGACACCGGCTGCAGGACCTGGCGCAACGCACTGGATGGCAGCGCTACGAACGCCAGCTCGCACGCCTCGAGCACTGCCGGCAGATCGGTGGTCGGCTCAACGCCGTCGAGTACTTTCACGCCTTTGAGGTAGCGAGGGTTTTCCCGCTGAGTGCGGATGGCTTCGGCCTGCACGGGGTCGCGCATCCAGTGCAGAACGCGATGCCCATTCTGTGCCAGCAGGTTCGCGATGGCGGTGCCGAAGCTGCCGCCACCCAGTACCGCGATAGGTTGCTGTTGAGTCATGACCAGTCCGTTTTGAATGCTGTGCAAGTGGCGGGCATTATACGGTTAGCAGGTTATACGACCAGTCTTGTGGCGTCGCGGCGCATTGCCGGGCATCCGAAGAGGGTCGCAATTTGGCGAAGCATGGCTGGCATTGCGACGCGGCTCGGTTAACATGCCCGCTCTGCGCGAACAGGGCCGTTGCGTGACTTTCATTATTATTCTTTATCGATATGTGCTGCTGGCGGCATCGCTCACCTGTGCCGGCCGGGCCCCATGCTGCCTAGTGGATCCGCTGCCCCGATGACCGACCACCGCCCGCACGCCAGTGCGCGCTGCCGCGCCTGGCTTAGGCGCGCCTTGGTCGTGCTCTGCTTACTCACCCCCGCGGCTCAGGCGGCGGACCTGCTGCTGAGCACGGCAGGCGATACCACCACCCTGCAGCAGTTCGGCAGCGCGCTGGCAGCGGCACGCCCCGCTGACCGCGTTCGCATCGTGCCGCTGAACGAAATGCCACCGCTCGAGCAGATGCCCGGTAATACGCGCCTGATCCTGTTCGGCCAGTCGGCACTGGCCTGGCGCCTCGAATCGTCGTATGGCCCACCGACACTGGTGCTGCAAGTCAACAAGACCCAGGCCCACGAAACCCTCGGGGGGCGTCAGCCTGCGAACCTCAGCGTGCTCTGGCAGGATCCGGCTCCCCACCGCCAGTTGCGCCTGCTCAAGCATCTGCTGCCAAGTGCCAAGCGCGTAGGCGTGCTGCATGACCCGCACAGCGAATTCCTGATCCCGGAGCTGCGACAGGCTGCCAGCGAGCTGGGCCTGCAAATCGTGGCCCAGGCCTGGCCGGACACCCGTGACAACAACCCGGTGATCCGCTTGCTCGGTGCCAGCGACGTGCTGCTCGCCGTCGCCGACGACGACCTCTACAACCCGTTGACCGCCAAGACCCTGCTGCTGACCAGCTACGGCCAGCAGCACGCGCTGATCGGTCCCAGCGCAGGCTTCGTGCGCGCCGGCAGCCTGGCCAGCACCTACGGCGACCAGAACGACTGGCTCGTCACCCTCGACCGCGTGCTCGACCAGGCGCCAGCACAGTGGCCGGCAGGGATCTACTCGAACACGTTCAAGGTGCTCGGCAACCCGCAAGTGGCACGCACGCTGGGCATCACGCTACCCAGCGATGCAGAACTCGCCCGGCATCTATCGCAAGGAGACACGCCATGAAATCGTGGCGAGGCTGGAACATCCACGTCCGTACCCAGCTCATCAGCGTCGGCCCAGCCCTGCTGCTGACCTTGCTGTTGACCGGTTTCCTGACCTTCAATCGCCTGCAGGATCTGCGTGCGGAGATCAACCATACCGGCCAGCTGATAGCCGGCCAGTTGGCCCCGGCCACCGAGTACGGCGTCATTTCCGGCAATCGGCGCGTACTGGAGTCCCTGCTCCTGGCCACATTGAAAACGCCCCACGTGCGCTTCATCGAAGTGCGCGACCGTGACGAGAACATCCTGGCCTACCTGGAACAGCCCGACCAACCGCACGTCGGTAACGGCCATCTGGACATTTTCCAGGCCCCCATCCAGCAACAGCAGATCGATCTCGATACGGATTTCGGCGAAACGCGGCCACGGGCGGCCGAGCCCCCTGACGGCGGTTATCTGGGTCGGGTGGTCGTCGGCATGTCCAGCGATGCCTTCAACTCCAGGCAGCAGGAAATTCTTCTCAAGGTCGCGGCGCTGGTGATGTTCGCCCTGCTGCTGACCTTCCTGCTGGCGCGGCGTCTGGCCAGCCGGCTATCCAGACCACTGAGCCAGATGAGCGATGCCGTCACCGCCATTCAGGCCGGTAACTATCAAGCCACGCTTCCCGAGGTCGGCGGCGGCGAACTGGCGACGCTGGCCCGGCACATCAACAACCTGGCCAACGGGCTGAACAATGCCGCTCAGGAACAGCAACAGGCCATGACCCTGCTGATCAAGGCACGCGAGGAGTCCGACCTGGCCAACCGCGCCAAGTCAGACTTCCTGGCCATGATGAGTCATGAACTGCGCACCCCCATGAATGGCGTGCTCGGCATGCTACAACTGCTCGACACCACCGAAATGAGCGAGGAGCAGCACGAATACGCCGCCTTGGCCATGGAGTCCACCGAGCACCTGCTGAAAGTGATCAACGACATCCTGGACTTCTCGCGCATCGAACGTGGCGCCCTGGAGCTGGAGCTGATCAGCTTCAACCTGCCGGCGCTGCTCAAAGCCGCCCTGCAGGCCTTCCAGCACAGCGCCCAGCAACGCGGCCTGCAACTGCGCCTGCAGCTGGACGACGGCCTGCAGGCGCCACAGGTTCAGGGCGACCCGACCCGCCTGCGGCAGATTCTGGTCAACCTGATCGGCAACGCCCTGAAGTTCACCGAACGCGGCGAAGTACGCATCGAAGCCCACTGGCAAGCTCTGGACAATCAGGTACTGTGGTTTACCTGCAAGGTGCACGACACGGGGATCGGTATCAGCGCCGAGCGCCTGGAAACCATGTTCGATGCCTTCCAGCAGGCCGACAATTCCATTTCCCGCCGCTACGGCGGCACCGGACTGGGTCTGCCCATTGCCCGCACCCTGGCCGAATGCATGGGCGGCACGCTCAAGGCGCAGAGCGAACCGGGCCGCGGTTCCTGTTTCACCCTGGAGATTCCCCTGCCCTTTTCTGCCCAACAACCGCAACTGCCCGACCATAACGCCACCAGCGCGCCCGCTGCGCAGGCCAGCCGCTCGGTGTTGCTGGTGGAAGACAACCCGGTGAATCAAACCGTGATCGAAGCCATGCTGCGCAGCCTTGGCTACCAGGTCGAACTGGTGGGCGATGGTGCCCAGGCCCTCACGGCCGTAAGGGAACGGCAATTCGCCGCCGTCCTGATGGATTGCCGCCTGCCGGTCATGGACGGTTATGAAGCCACCCGGCGTATCCGCGATCTCGGCCCGTCAGGCGGCCTACCGATCATCGCGCTGACCGCCAACGCACTGCAGGGCGACCGCGAGGCCTGCCTGCAAGCCGGAATGAACGATTACCTCGCCAAGCCGTTCAAACGCATGGAATTGCAGGACGTGCTCAATCGCTGGCTGCCGGCTGACGGTACCGCGCACTGACGCCGGTCGCGTCGCAGCCGTGCGAAATCGCGCCTCACACCGGCGTGCAACACTCGCAACCTCTAGTCAGATGGGCGAAAATACTGCACGCTTGTTGGTTGAAGTGGGCATCAAAGGGGCATCTGTGACACCATTGCCGCCTGCAGAGTACAACTGTACTCACCACACTGTGACTTTCACCACAACGCAACAGTCTATGACTAGGCTGCTGGCAGTCGCATCACTCATGCGCAGCCGGCCAGGACGATTTACCCAGCCGAGGCGCGTGGGGATTATTGAGGAGCTCGCATGACCAAACAAAACGCCTTCACCCAGGAAGATCTGTTGCGCTGCAGCCGCGGCGAACTGTTCGGCCCGGGTAATGCGCAACTGCCCGCCCCCAACATGTTGATGATCGACCGGATCGTCCACATCAGCGAAACGGGCGGCAAGTACGGCAAAGGCGAAATTGTCGCAGAGCTCGATATCAATCCTGATCTGTGGTTCTTCGGCTGCCACTTCGAAGGCGACCCGGTGATGCCAGGCTGCCTGGGCCTCGACGCCATGTGGCAGCTGGTCGGCTTCTTCCTCGGCTGGCAGGGCAACCCTGGCCGTGGTCGCGCCCTGGGTTCGGGCGAAGTGAAATTCTTCGGCCAGGTTCTGCCTACCGCCAAGAAGGTCACCTACAACATCCATATCAAACGTACCATCACCCGTTCGCTGATCCTGGCGATCGCCGATGGCACCGTGAGTGTCGACGGCCGCGAGATCTACAGTGCCGAAAGCCTGCGCGTCGGCCTGTTCACTTCCACCGACAGTTTCTAAAGGATCCTTTCCATGCGTCGCGTCGTTATTACCGGTCTAGGCATCGTTTCCTGCCTGGGCAATGACAAAGAAACCGTCTCCGCCAACCTTCGCGCTGGCCGCCCCGGTATCCGCTTCAATCCGGAATACGCCGAGAAGGGTCTGCGCAGCCACGTATCGGGCTCTGTCGACCTGAACCTGGAAGAGTTGATCGACCGCAAGCTGTTCCGCTTCATGGGTGATGCCGCTGCCTATGCCTACCTGGCGATGGAGCAGGCAATCAAGGACTCGGGCCTTAGCGAAGAGCAGGTATCGAACCCGCGTACCGGCCTGATCGCCGGCTCCGGCGGGGCCTCCACGCTGAATCAGATGGAAGCCATCGACACCCTGCGCGAGAAAGGCGTCAAGCGTGTTGGCCCGTACCGCGTTACCCGCACCATGGGCAGCACCGTTTCGGCTTGCCTGGCTACCCCGTTCAAGATCAAGGGCGTCAACTTCTCGATCTCCTCGGCGTGCGCCACCAGTGCCCACTGCATCGGCCAGGCCATGGAGCAGATCCAGCTCGGCAAGCAGGACGTGGTCTTCGCCGGTGGTGGTGAAGAAGAGCACTGGAGCCAGAGCTGCCTGTTCGATGCCATGGGCGCCCTCTCCACCCAGTACAACGACACGCCGGAAAAAGCGTCTCGTGCCTACGATGCCAACCGTGACGGTTTCGTCATCGCCGGCGGCGGTGGCATGGTCGTGGTCGAGGAGCTGGAGCACGCACTGGCTCGCGGAGCCAAGATCTACGCTGAAATCGTCGGCTACGGCGCGACTTCCGATGGCTACGACATGGTCGCTCCGAGCGGCGAAGGCGCGGTGCGCTGCATGCAGCAGGCGCTGGCCACCGTTGATGCCCCGATCGACTACCTCAACACCCACGGCACCTCGACTCCGGTCGGCGACGTCGCGGAAATCAAAGGTATTCGTGAAGTGTTCGCCGGCAACGCCCCGGCCATCAGCTCCACCAAGAGCCTGTCGGGCCACAGCCTGGGCGCCGCTGGCGTGCATGAGGCGATCTACTGCCTGCTGATGATGGAAGGCAACTTCATCACCGCTTCGGCCAACATCGAAGAGCTGGACCCGGCGGTTGCTGACCTGCCGATCCTGCGCGAGACCCGCGAAAACGCCAAGCTGGACACCATCATGTCCAACAGCTTCGGCTTCGGTGGCACCAACGCCACCCTGGTACTCAAGCGCTGGGCTGGCAACTGATCGGTTGCCTGACACGAAAAACGGCGCCCTCGGGCGCCGTTTTTTATGCCTGACTTTCTGCAAATCATCCCATCGCTGCAGCTCAGCGGACTTCGAAACGCTGCTCCGCCAGCTTGCGGTCGCCCTGGAACAGCAGGAAGTGCCACTCCCCCGGCACCACCTCATGGTTCTCGGAAAACTCGAAGGCCATGACGTCCCGAGACGCATCGGGCACCAGCTTCTGCGTCACCACGAACTTGTCATGGCGCCGGCCGTCAGCGCCAACCACGCCGGGCGTGAGGTACAGCAAAGTCAGGGGCTCGCCATCGACCGTCTTGCCGGTCAGGGTATAACGCATCCCGAACTTGGTTCCCAGTTTGGCAGGCACCACGGTCGTCTGCTCGATTTGCTGATTGGCCTGGGTCAGCACACGCTCACCCGGCTGAAAGTCCCTGTGCTGGCTGATGAAAACGCCGGCCTCGACAGGCCCTTGCACCCGCACCTCGGCTTGAGTTAAGCCGGCGGCGAGCAGCAGCACCGTCATCGTCGCGAATCGAAAATGTTGCATCTCACGCTCCTCCATTGGAATGGCGCGAGGCTATGACGCAGCGATGACAACCTGATGACATTCAGCGTGATGCGGGCAGTGCCTCCTGCACCTTGCGCGGCAGGATGGACAGGAAGTTGTCTCGGGCGACCTTGTGGGCGACATCCTCGGGCAGCGCATCGAGGAAGCGGTCGAAGCCGTGCATGTACTCGCCCATGCTGTCGAAGCGGCCCACCACGTCGGAGCCGATCATGAAGCGATCGGGGTAGCGCTCGACCAGCTCTACCCATTTGGGGTCGGGGTTGCCGCTTTCATCGGTCAGGTAAGGCCTGAGCATGGTCCAGGACAGGTCGATATACAGGTTGGGATAGCTTTCCAGCATGCGCGCCAGGGTGTCGAAGAGAAACTCCAGCTTCTCCTGGTGGCGGTGAATCTCCATGCTGGTACCGGCATGGGCCCAGATGAAGCGAACATGCGGGTGGTTGCGCAGCGGCTCCTCGATCTCCTGCAGGTACAGCGGGTTGCGCTCGCGCTTGGAGGTGATGTTGGAGTGCATCATTACTGGCAGGTCGTATTCGGCAGCCAGGTGATAGACGCGCGTCATGGCCTCGTTGTTGGCCCGCGGCGTGCTGCCCTCGATCAGCGAAGTGAGATCGTCATGGCGAGTGAACACCTCGCCGATGCCCTGCCACAGCCCGGGATCGAGCTCCAGCATGCGACGGATGTGGGAATCGGAGTTCTTGTCGTTGGGGTTGAAGCCGGACAGAAACGGATGAAAGCGGTGGCGCTGCGCTTCGGGCACCTGTTTGTAGGCGTGAGCGATCAGCACGTCGGTGGCGCTGTACCAATAGGCGGCTGCGTCGTCACCGGCGTAATAGCGTGGGCGCTTGGGTTCATCTTCGTGCCATTTCTTGGCAACCGGGATGCCCGAGAACATCACGTGATCGACCTTGGACTCGTCCATGCGCTTGAGCAGCATGTCCATGCCGGCGCTTTCCTGGAAGAAATCCACGTAATGCAAATGGGCGTCGGTGTATCGATACTCACGCGCGTCTACAACACTCGCCAGCAGGCCTGCCGACAATAAAAAACCCAGACGAATCAGGCGCATGCAGACGTTCCTCGGTCATTGAGCAGCATAGACTGCACGCGCTTCGCGCAAGTTCAGGCTATCGACCTCCGCTATCGTGCCATTGGCGAGACCAATTGTTTCATTACCGACACATCTAAACCGCCTGGTCTCGGGTATAACCCTTGTCACCTTCAGGACGCAGCCCAGCACAGGATGACGGCATGTCTGACCCGATGTTCGATTACGACAGTATTCTGGAAGCCTGCGCGCACCATGACGAGCGCGCATTCCAGGCGCTGTATCGCCAGGAGTCGGCACAGATGCTCGGGCTGGCCATCAGCCTGCTGGGCCAGCGCGACGCGGCGCAAGATTGCCTGCACGATGCCTTCGTGCAGATCTGGCGCAATGCCGGGCGCTTTCAGCGCTCCCTGGGCAGCGGGCGGGCGTGGATCTACAGCATTCTGCGTTACCGCGCCCTGAATCAGTTGCGCCAGCGCGGCCGCACCGTAACGCTTGGCGACGACATCGCCGATCACCTGATCGACGAAAGCCCGTCGGCCGCTCAGCAGCACGAACAGCAGTCGGACAGGCGTCACCTGCGCGCCTGCCTGCAGAAGCTCGAGCGCCCGCGGCGCCATCCGGTTCTGCTGGCGTTCTACCGCGGGCTGACTCACGAGCAGATCGCCGAGCGGCTGACCACGCCACTGGGCACCATCAAAGGGCGCATTCGTAGCGGGTTGCGCGCACTGCAGGAGTGTTTGCAACGATGATCAGCACTGACCCCGCAGAACGCCGAGCGCTTATCGGTGAATACGTTCTTGGTCTGCTCGAGCAAGAGCAGGCCCACGAAGTTGCCGAGTTGATCGAACGCGACCCGCAGGCAGCCGCCATGGCCCTGGAATGGGAGCAGCATTTTCTCGAACTCAGTGACCGGCTGCCCCCAAGTGCGCCCTCGCCCGGCCTCTGGTCGCGCATCCAGCAGACTCTGGAGCTGGGGCCGCGGCCCAGCGTCTGGCGCCACTGGTGGTCGAACCTCTCCACCTGGCGCCTGACCAGCGCAGCCTTGGCGCTCGCCCTGATCATCGCCCTGCTGCCAGTGCCGTGGCCGGCCGATACGCCCTCGACGAGCTATACCGCTGTGTTGCAGCCGCCCGGTGAGGCGGCGGCGCCAGGCTGGGTGGTGCACATCGATGCCAGCGGTACGCTGCTGCTGGAGCCGTTGCATGAAGATCAGATCGCGGCGAATCGCTCGGTGCAATTCTGGACGCTGGTCGATCCGAAGGACGGCCCGCGCTCACTGGGTCTCGTCGAGCCGGGCGAACCGCTGACCCTGTCCGCCGAGCAGATCGGTGCGGTACAGGCTGGCCAGTTGTTCGAGCTGACCCTCGAACCGTCCGGTGGCTCGCCCTCGAACAGGCCCACCGGGGAGGTGCTGTATATCGGCCGCGCAGTCACCACGGCAATGAACTGAGCCGGCAGATGCAACCAGATGTTTCAATCGACATCTGCCGAGCGACCTCCTGGGTATGACTATCAGGTGCTCTACCACGGTGCCTGGATGCCAGCGCGAAGAAACCTTCGCGCCTTACCCATAGAGAGGACGCTCATGAACATTTCCAAGAAAGTGCTCGGTATCGCCATCACTGCTGCCGCCCTGGGCTGCGCCACCGCCAACGCCGACGACCTGCTGGCCCTGAGTGCGGACGGCAAACTGCTGCACCTCGATACCAAGACCCTCGCCGTCGCTTCCGATGTGAAGCTCAGCGGTGTCTCCAGCTTGCGCGGCATCGATGTACGCCCGGCCAATGGCTCGATCTACGGCCTGGATGACGCCGGCCAGCTCTACACCATCGATGCCAAGAGTGGCGCGGCCACCAAGGCCGCCAAGCTCAGCCAGGCGCTGCCGGGCAACGGCCAGGCCGTGGTCGACTTCAACCCGGTCGCTGACCGCCTGCGCTTGCTGGCAGCCGATGGCACCAGCCTGCGCGTCAATGTCGAGAGCGGTGAAGTAGTGGTGGACGGCAAGGTCGCCTACGCGAAGGACGGCCCGTACGCCGGCAAGACGCCCAAGGTATTAGCCGGTGCGTACACCAACGCCTACAAGGGTACCGAGAAGACGGCGCTGTACACCGTCGACCTGGCGACCGGCAACCTGATGCTGCAGAACCCGCCAAATGACGGCATCCAGCAGGTGGTTGGCAAGATCGCCGACGACCTGAAGAGCGCCGCGCTGGACATCAAGAGCGATGGCAAGGGCGGCAATACCGCCTATCTGCTGACCGGCACCACGTTGCATCAGATCAACCTGGAAACGGGCAAGGCCACAGCCCTGGGCGAGATCAAGAACCTGCCCCACGACATCATCGACATCGCCGTTCTACCAGCCAAGTAAGACGATAAAGGGGGAAGGCCACACGGCCTTCCCCCTTTATTTTCGCGTTTTTCGCGTTACTCGAACACTTCGTCGAGCAGATTATCCATGGCCTTGAATGCCCGAGCCGCCACCAGTGGATGGTACTGATTGCTGCCTGGGGTGTTGGCCAGGGGATCGGTGAACGAATGCACGGCCCCGCCGTAGCTGACCAATTGCCAATCCACCTTGGCGGCCTTCATTTCCTTCATGAACCCGTCGACCTGCGCCGGCGGCACTGCCGGGTCATCCGCCCCATGCAGCACCAGCACCGGTGCCTTGATGTTGTTGGCATCAGCGGGATTGGGCGTATCCAGGTTACCGTGGAAAGACACGAAGGCTTTGAGTGGCGCACCCGAGCGGGCCAGTTCGAGGACGGTGCCGCCGCCGAAGCAGAAGCCGATCGCGCCGAGCCTGGCGGTATCCAGAGCGACCTGGCTGGTTTGCGCCTTGAGTACATCGACTGCCGCCTGGGCACGCTTGCGCATCAACGCACGGTCGCTGCGCACGGTCGTCGCCGCCTGCTTTGCCTCGTCGGCGTTGCTGGGGCGAATGCTCTTGCCGTACATGTCGGCCACGAACACCACGTACTTGTCGCCGGCGGCCCGGGCGGCCTTTTCGGCGGACGCGTCAGTGACGCCCAACCAGTTCGGCACCATCAGAAGGCCCGGACGCGGGTCGCTGACCGCATCGTCGTAAACGAGCTTACCTTCGAATGGCTGGCCATCGATCTCGTAGGGGACGTTCTTGACCACCACCCCCGCCTCGGCCAATCCGGCCAAGCCCAGCAACGCTGCCGACAACAGTGATTTCCTCATCGCGTGATTCCTTCTGTCTGTACCCAGTGATGGCAGCCAATGCTGCGCCCGAGCACAAGGAAGCACATTTGCGGCGCCGGGGAAACCCGAACGCCGCGAGCGAACACTGGATCAGGCGGCAGCGAACAAGCCGTCGATCTGCGCATGGGCACTGCGCAGTGCATTGGCTTTCGGCTCCTCGCCGTATGCCAGGCCTTCTGCCCGCACCACTTCGATATCGGTGATGCCCAGGAAGCGCAGCACCAGAATCAGGTAGTCCTCATGGGCCTGGCCACTGGCCTGGCCGGCATGAATGCCACCGGCAGTCGAGGCGATGACCACTTTCTTGCCACCGGCCAGACCTTGCGGGCCATTCTCAGTGTAAGAGAAGGTCTTGCCAGCGACCGCAATACGGTCGATCCAGGCCTTGAGTTGAGTCGGCACGGTGAAGTTGTACATCGGCGCGCCAATCACGATGGCGTCGGCTGCCAGAAATTCTTCCAGGGTCGCTTCGGCCAGGGCCACTTCGTGAGCCTGGGCGGCGTCGCGCAGCTCGGCCGGGGTGCCACCAGCCACAAAGCTGGCCGCAGAGAGGTGGCTCAGCGCATCGCTGGCCAGGTCACGGTAGGTAACCTGAACATCGGCCTGGCTGTTCTTCCAGGCTTCGGTGACCGCTGCGCTGAGCTGGCGGGAGGCGGAGGCATCGCCAAGAATGCTGGAATCGAGGTGCAGAAGTTTCATGAAGCGCTCCTTGAAAGAGGTCGGTGACTGTTCGATGGGTTAATCCTATCAATGGAGCCAATCACTGATTAGCCCGTAAAAATGCGATGATGCGTTCCACCAGTAGAACAACCCGTGTTTTTTACAGGCCTGGAGCTTTCATGCAGGATCTCAACGATCTGATGTACTTCGCCAAGGTGGTCGAGCACGGCGGTTTCAGCGCCGCCGGCCAACAGCTGGGTATCCCCAAGTCGCGCCTGTCACGGCGTGTGGCCGAACTCGAGGCCCGCCTTGGCGTGCGCCTGCTGCAGCGCACCACCCGCAAACTGGCGCTGACCGAAACTGGCGAGCGCTATCTGCGACATTGCCAGGCGATGCTGCTCGAAGCCGAACAGGCGCAGGAGGCCGTGGCCTCGCTGAGCAGCGAACCACGCGGGCGAGTGCGCATGTCCTGCCCTGTCGAGCTGGCGCGCGCCGGGCTGCACCCGGTGATCACCAGTTTTCTGGCCAAGTACCCGCTGGTGCAACTCGACGTGGTGCTGACCAACCGCCGTGTGGACCTGCTGCAGGAGGGCCTCGACGTCGCGTTGCGTGTGCGCGATCAGAACGACGAGGATCCCTCGCTGATCGCCCGCCAGCTGGCGCCCGCCTCCGCTTACCTGGTAGCAGCTCCGGCATTGCTGCAGGGGCTGGACATCCGCACGCCCGACGATCTGCAACGGTTGCCGGCACTTGGCGCGGCGGCGAGCGACAGACGCATTCATCACCTGCTCAGAAATTCAGCCGGCGCACGCCGCGAAGTGACCCTGGAGGCACGCCTGAGCATCGAAGACTTCGATATCCGCCGCGAGGCCGCACTACAGGGGCTGGGCTTCACCATGCTGCCGCACACCAAGTGCATGACCGATCTGCAGGCAGGCCGTCTGGTGCGCCTGCTGCCAGACTGGAACCTGCCCGGCGGGCACCTGCAGGTCGTATACCCTCACCGGCGCGGCATGCTGCCAGCCGTTCGAGCCTGGCTCGAGCATATGATCCAGGCCAGCAGCGAGGGCTGGCTGATGCCTGGAACGGACCTGGCTCGCACAGAGTCAGACCAACCTGATAACGTTATCCCCCACTCCACCGTACAGGACACCCGATGACCGCCCGCAAGCCCCAGGCACCCGGCCAGACCGCGCGAATTCTAGCCGTGGTGTTCTTCACCTTCATCGGCTTTCTCTGCGTTGGCCTGCCCCTGGCGGTGCTACCCGGTTTCGTGCTCAATGACCTGGGCTACGGCTCGGTGATGGCAGGCCTGGTGATCAGCCTGCAGTACCTCGTCACCCTGGTTTCACGGCCAATCACCGGCATACTGATCGACCGGATCGGCCCCAAGCGTGCGGTGGTCTACGGCTTGGCTGGCACCCTGGGCAGCGGTGTGCTGACCCTGGCGGCGACCAGCCTGCATGAGGCGTCCGGCGCGATAGGTCTGGGTCTGCTGCTGGCCGGGCGCGTCGCCCTGGGTATTTCCCAGGCGCTGATCGGCACCGGCTCGATCACCTGGGGCATCGGCCGGGTCGGCGCCGAGAATACCGCCCGGGTGATTTCCTGGAACGGCATCGCCTCCTACGGCGCCATCGCCATCGGCGCACCACTGGGCGTGCTGATGGCTTCGACGTTGGGACTGTGGAGCATTGGCGCGGCCATCACCCTGCTCAGCCTTGGTGCGCTGTGGGTGGCACGCGACAAACCGGCCATCCCGGTCATCCAGGGCAAGCGCCTGCCGTTTCACAACGTCTTTCTGGCCATCGCCCCCAATGGCTTGGCGCTGGCCCTGGGCTCCATCGGTTTCGGCACCCTGGCGACCTTCGTCACCCTGTATTATGCGAGCCTCGGTTGGGAACACGCCGCCTATTGCCTGAGCGCATTCGGCCTGGCCTTCATCGCCGCGCGGCTGCTGTTCGCAGGTGCCATCGAGCGGCGCGGCGGCTACCGCGTTGCCACCATTTGCCTGGCAATCGAAACCCTCGGCCTGTTGCTGCTGTGGATCGCACCGATCCCAGCCCTGGCCCTGTGTGGCGCAGCGCTGACCGGCTTCGGCCTGTCGCTGGTGTATCCTGCGCTTGGCGTCGAGGCGATCGGCAACATTCCAGCGGCCAGCCGCAGTTCGGCACTGGGCGCCTACGCACTGTTCTTCGATCTGGCGTTGGGTGTGGCCGGCCCCCTGATGGGCCTTGTCGCCACCGCCTATAACTACGGCGCGGTGTTTCTCGCCTCGGGCTTGCTGTCGCTGCTTGGCCTGGGGCTGAGCCTGTTACTGCTACGCCGTGCCGAGCGGCCAAAGGCGGTGCAGCCGTGACTCGTGACGAACTGATCGCCTTCTGCCTGCAACTGCCGGGGGCTCGGGTGGATTACAAATGGGGCAGCAACCAAGTGTTTTCCGTGGCGCACAACAAGATGTTCGCCGTCCTCGATTTTCTCGGTGACAACCTGGCCTTCAAGGTCGACGACGCGCTGTTTCTGGGCTTCACCGATCAGCCCGGTATCCGCCCGGCGCCCTACCTCGCCCGCGCCCACTGGATCAGCATGAACGGCAGCCAACCACCGCTGGGTGACGAGGAATTGCGGGACCTGTTGACCCGCTCCCACCAACTGGTGGTACGGCGCCTGCCACGCAAGCAGCAGGTCGGCCTGCTGCTCGATCTATAGCAGGCTGCGTAACCAGCCGCTGGTATAGGCGCCGCCGAGCAACAACTGATCGATCCAGACCAACTGGTGCAACGCCACGATGGCCCAGAAGACCAGCAGGTAGGACGCCTTGCGCGTCTTGTGCCGAAAGGTCTGCTGAGCCAACAACGCACCAGGCCAACCGCCGGCCAGTTCGACCAGGTGCAAAGTCTTTTCCGGCGTACGCTGGCGACCCTGCTGGGCGCTGTTCTTGTCGTGCCAGTAGAGGATGAAGCACAGCACGCTGGCCACGGGATAGACCAACGCCGGCCAGACCGCTCCATTGCCCAGCCAACGCAATGCGCCGAGCACAGGGAGCAGACATAGAGCGGCGAAAGCCAGCCATTTGGCGAGCGGATTGCGCACTGCAACTGCTGGCCGGCGAGCGCCGCGCGCGGTTGGCCTGGCAGCCTTGGTGCTTGGCCTGGCGGCGTTGGGCTTGGCGGTAGTCGGCTTGACGCGAATCTGCGGCTGATCGATCGCCAGCTCACCGGCCAGGCGCACATGCTCGGCGCGCAAGCGGCCCTTATCGTCGCGCCCGGCCACGAACAGCACCTGGTCCCCAGCAGTGGGTCGACGATCGCCACGCATCGCCGAAATGTGCGCGAACACGTCGGTTCCACCGGCAATGGGCTGAATGAACCCGAAGCCCTTGTCATCATCCCAGCGTTTGATACGGCCCGCCTGTTCCCTGCTCTGCATGTGCGTCCTTGACGGCTTGGCGATCAGCCCTGCGCCGTGCTCCAGTCGATCCAGCCGAACTGCCAGGTGGCCAGAATCAACAGGCCGAAGGCGATCCGGTACCAGGCGAATACCGCGTAACTGTGGTTGGCGATGAATACCAGCAGCGCACGCACCGTCAGCATAGCGACGATGAAGGTGGTGACGAAACCGATGGCGAATACCGGTAAATCGCTCAGTTGCAGGATATCCCGGTACTTGTAGAGCGAGTACACCGTGGCGGCGACCATGGTCGGCATCGCCAGAAAGAACGAGAACTCGGTGGCCGCCTTGCGCGACAGGCCGAACAGCAGGCCGCCGATGATGGTCGAGCCGGAGCGCGAGGTCCCCGGAATCAATGCCAGACACTGGGCGAAGCCGACCTTGAGAGCCAGCTTCCAGTCCATGTCGTCGACCGTCTCGGCGACGATGCGGTGCTGACGTTTCTCGGCCCAGAGCATCACCACACCCCCGATGACCAGCGCGGCGCTGACCGTGATCGGGTTGAACAGCCAGTGCTCGATGAGATCGGCGAACAGCAAGCCGAGCACCACCGCCGGAAAGAACGCGATCATCAGGTTGACGGTGAAACGCCGGGCCATGGGATCGCTGCCCAGGCCGGTGACCACCGACAGGATGCGCTGACGAAACTCCCACATCACAGCCAGGATGGCGCCAAGCTGGATGATGATCTTGAAGGCCGTGGCGCGCTCGCCGTTGAAATCCAGCAAGTCACCGACAACGATCAGGTGCCCGGTGCTGGAAATGGGCAGAAATTCGGTGAGACCTTCAACGATACCCAGAATCAACGCCTGAAAAGCGAGCCAACTGTCCATCGAAACTCCTCGGAAAGGTGCCAGATGAACTGGCTGTAAAGGGATTGTTTCTCGGACTGGAGGCGCTGGAGGAGGTTCCAGCGGGGCCGAAAAAAGCGGCAGTTATAAATCACTCCCATGCAATTTCAAAACGCTATCAAAGCGAAATTGTCACTTTCCTGCCAGCCGACCGATCTCCCAGGCGCCACAAGCGCTAGAATGCGCGCCCGTCCCACCGTCACACACCGAGGTTCCATGTCACCGCTCGAAGTTTGTGCCTCGTTGCTCGGCCTGATCGCCGTCTGGCTGACCGTGCGGCAGAACCCCTGGTGCTGGCCGATCGGGCTGGTCATGGTAGTGCTCTATGCGTGGGTGTTCTTCCAGGCCAAGCTGTACTCCAACACGCTGCTGCAATGCGTCTACGCTACCCTGCAGCTTTACGGGTGGTGGCATTGGACACGCGGCGACCGCCCCGACGAGCGCCTGCAGGTATCGAGCCTGAACCTGCGGCAGATCCTTTCAGGCCTTGCCCTGGGCGTGCTCGGTTCGGCCGTGCTGGGCCTGCTGATGATGACCTACACCGATGCCAGCGCGCCTTGGCAGGACGCGACCTTGTGCGCTTTCAGCCTCGTCGCGCAAGTGTGGATGGCCAAGAAGCGCCTGCAATGCTGGGCACTGTGGATCCTCCTCGATGTGCTGTTCGTCGTGCTGTTCATCGATCAGGCGCTGTACCTCACCGCTGCGCTGTACGCCCTATTTACGCTGCTTGCCTGCCATGGCTGGCTGACCTGGCGGCGCGAACTGGTCGGCGTGCGTCCATGAACGTCCTGGTTCTGACTGGCCCGGAATCCAGCGGCAAGAGCTGGCTGGCGAGCGAGCTGCAGCAGCGCTTCGGCGGTATCGTGGTCGGTGAATACGTCCGCCACTTCATCGACGCCCAGCAGCGCGACACCTGCTACGCCGATATTTCCGCCATCGCCCGCGGACAGCTGGCCTGGGAAGACGCCGCCCGCGAGCAGCGCCCTCACCTGCTGATCCTCGACACCCACCTGCTCAGCAACATTCTCTGGAGCCGCGCCCTGTTCGGTGATTGCCCGCAGTGGATGGAACCCGCCCTGCTGGCCCGCGAGTATCACCTGCACCTGTTGCTCGACCCGCGCGGCGTCGAATGGGTGGGCGATGGACAGCGTTGCCAGCCGGATCTGGCGGAGCGCCTGGCCTTTCACCAGGCCTGCGCACAATGGCTCAAGGCCAACGGCCAGAACGTGGTGGAAATCGACGGCACCTGGCATGAACGCCAGCGCGCAGCAATAAGCTGCGTGGGAAGCTGGCTCGGCGTCAGCGGGTAGACATCGACGAAAAATGCCCTTATGGAAGCGTGGCATCTTGCCATTAACCGACAGCATGGGCATAAAGGAGCACTACTAGAAAAACGCAACAAGGACGTCCCCGATGCGCCTGATTCGCCGCACCGTGCAGATCATCGCCCTGCTCCTGCTGACCGCTCTGCTGGTCATCGTCTACTACATCGCCAAGCCCAATCTGCCGGCCTATACGCCGGTGGAAAAGGTGCACTATCTCGGCCAGTGGAGTGACCAGCAGCGACAGTTCTATTACTACACGCCCCAGGGCACGACCGTGAAAGGCCTGCACTACGCCTGGTTCACGGCCTTGGAGATGCCGTTCGGCAAGGCCAAGTTCGCCGATCCGGATTACCTGGCGCGCTTCGGTTTTCTGACCCAGCCAGGACAGAAAGCCACGGCCCTGAACCCCGGCAACCTGCCGGTGGGTTTTGCCCGCCATGAGGACGATGAGAGCGGCGTCCAGTATCTGGACATCACCTGCGCCGCCTGCCACACCGGCGAGCTGCGTTACCAGGGCCAGGCGGTGCGCATCGATGGTGGCGCCGCGCTGCACTCGCTGGCGTCTACCGTGCCGACGCTAAAAGGGGGCAGCTTCGGCCAGGCCCTCGGCATGAGCATGGCGTCCACCTACTACAACCCATTGAAATTCCGCCGCTTCGCCCACGAGGTGCTGGGCGAGCATTACGAGCGCGACTACGACGCCCTGCGCGCGGAGTTCAAACAGGTTCTCGATCGCCTGCTGAGCACTGCCTATAACGACTGGCACCGCGGTCTCTACCCGACCGAAGAAGGCTTCGGCCGTACCGATGCGTTCGGCCGCATCGCCAATACGGTGTTCGGTGACAGCATCGATGCCGCCAACTACCGCGTGGCCGATGCGCCAGTCAGCTATCCCCACCTGTGGGACATCTGGAAATTCGACTGGGTGCAATGGAACGGTTCGGCCATGCAACCCATGGCCCGTAACGTCGGCGAGGCACTGGGGGTCGGCGCTACCCTGCAGCTGCTCGACGAAAACGGGCGCCCGGTGCCACACGATCAGCGCTACGCGTCCAGCGTGCGCATCAACGACCTCTATCAGCTGGAGGAAACGCTCAAACACCTGCAACCGCCAGCCTGGCCGGAAAAGGTCTTTGGCAAGATCGACCTGCCGCTCGCCAGTCGCGGTCGCGCCCTGTTCCAGGAAAACTGCGCCGTCTGCCACGCACCGAAGGTTGTGCCGCCTGGTCATCGCATGGCACCCGATCGGGATCCTGAGTGGTACATGCAAGTCGTCGATACGTCCATCGTGGGCACCGATTCCACCACCGCCGACAATATCGCCGACCACCGTTTCGATATCCGCAAGCTGGGCTGGAAGAAAGCCGAACTGGCGAAGCTGGACGTGAAGCTGTATAGCAACAGCCTCGACAAGATCGACTTCAGCGCCATCTCCACTGCCGAGGCGCTGGCCTATGTCACCGCCTACGTCGAGGACCGCGCCTATCGCGACAACGGCATCGCGCCAGAGCAGCGCAAACGCATGGACGGCTACGGCCTGCCAATTGGCGTCCAAGAGATCCGTGGCTACAAGGTGCGGCCGCTGGATGGCATCTGGGCCACCCCCCCCTTTCTGCATAACGGCTCGGTGCCAACGCTCTTTCATCTGCTGTCGCCGGTATCGGAGCGGCCCAGCAGCTTCTGGGTGGGCAATTTCGAATTCGATCCAAAGCATGTGGGCTTCGTCAGCGACAAGTTCCCAGGCGGTTTCCTGCTCGATACACGCATCAAGGGCAATGGCAACGGCGGCCATGAATTCCGCGATGGCTGCCGTAACGATGGCGTCATCGGCCGTGGCCTGCAGCCGGAGGAGCGCTGGGCGCTGGTCGAATACCTGAAGGTGCTGGGTAACCCGGCGCTGGAAAACCAGTTGAGCGACGTGCCGGCCAAAGCCTGGAATCCCGGGCAGAACTGCCAAGGCACCGTGAACGCAAATCACAAGGAGTCCAACGATGCTTAAACGATTTTGGCTGTGGCTCGGACGCCTGCTGGGCACAACGCTGATCATCCTGCTGGTCGTTGGCTTGGGTGGCTGGGCGGTGGGCAGCGCCTATTACAGCTGGAAATTTTCCGGCCCGGTTTCCAGCGAAGAGCAAATTCCAGCCGATGAGGCTGCCTACACGGCTGGCATCATCGAAGACGCCATTCGCGTTGTCGAGCAGCACCGCGACAATACCCGGGTCCTGCGCGACGCCCATGCCAAGGCACATGGCTGCGTAAGGGCTGAAGTCACGGTGAAAGCGGAACTCGATGAAAGCCTGCGCTACGGCGTGCTCGCCGAACCTGGCAAGACCTGGCAGGCATGGATGCGCCTGTCCAACGGCAACGCCTACCCGCAATTCGACCGCGCTCGGGATGCCCGAGGCATGGCCATCAAACTGCTCGACGTGCCTGGCGCCAAGCTGATGAACAATCCACGCAGTGCTGGCGATCAGGACTTCGTGATGTTCAATCACCCCGCGTTCTTCGTGCGTGACGTGGCGGAGTACCGTAGCAACTTCGCTGCGCAAGCGGACGGCAAGAAAGCCCTGGCCTTCTTTCCGAGCTGGGATCCGCGAACCTGGGAGATTCGCCACCTGATCATCGCGCTGAAAACCCTGTCCCCTGCCCCCGCCAGCCCGGTGGAAACCACCTACAATTCCATCGCCCCGTTCAAGTTGGGGCCGCACAACATCAAGTATCGGGTCATTCCAACACCGGAAAACTGCCCGGCTTACGCCATTCCCAAGCCTAATACCGATCTGCCCAACTTCCTGCGCAGTGCCCTCTATCAGCAGCTTTCCCTGGACCGCATGCCAGCCTGCTTCTTGCTTCAGGTACAACGGCAGAACCCGGATTACTACATGCCAATCGAAGACCCTAGCGTGGAGTGGGACGAGAAGATCGCGCCGTTCGAGACCGTCGCCGATATCCGCCTGCCAGCTCAGGACTTCGATAGCTCGGAGCAGAATCTGTTCTGCGACAACCTGTCGTTCAACCCATGGCACGCCCTGCCCGAACACCGCCCGATCGGTGGCATCAACCGTTTGCGCAAGGCGGTGTACGAGGCAGTGAGCGTGTATCGTCACGATCGCAACGCTGCGCTGGGCCAGTAAGCCCCCTACAGGTTGCAGCAGGCTGCTAGAATTGCAGCCTGTTTGCCCTGTAGAAAAGAGATTGGCCTTGGAACTGTTCAAAGAATTCATCTTCGAAGCCGCCCACCGGCTCCCCCACGTCCCCGACGGCCATAAGTGCGGTCGCCTGCATGGCCACTCGTTCCGCATCGCGGTCTATATCGAGGGTGATGTCGATCCGTATACCGGCTGGATTCGTGATTTCTCGGAGATCAAGGCCATCTTCAAGCCGATCTACGAGCAGCTCGATCACAACTACCTCAACGACATCCCCGGCCTGGAAAACCCGACCAGCGAAATACTCGCCAAATGGGTATGGCAACAGCTCAAGCCGTTACTGCCGGAGCTGTCGCGCATTCGTATCCATGAGACCTGCACCAGCGGTTGCGAATATCGCGGCGACTGAAACGACCTTGCTTCCGTGGTTTCACTGCGGAAGGGACAAGGCAGAAACGACAAAGCCCGCGCAATGCGGGCTTCGTCGTTTCTGAGCCATGATCATCCTGGGCATTGATGCTCGGCTGATGTTGTCCATGCCAGGTAGGTCATTCGAGCATCCCGACAAACTCGCACCAGCTCCCTGGGTTACGCCTTCGGCTAACCCAGGCTACGAGAGCGCTATACGCACCGTAGGGTGGAAGACGCTTCACCCTTCCACCGCTGATTCGCAGCCCACCAGAAGCCCGGAGGCGTAGCCTGCGGTTGGGCGAAGCGCTCCCCAGGTCAGCTTACCTTCTGGCCGCCTGCCTGATGCTGCTGGGTATTAGGCCTTTAGAATTTTCCTGGCCCCAAAAGACGAAACCCCAGACCTCTGTCGAGATCTGGGGTTTCTTATAGAAGCTTGACGATGATCTGGCCGGCATTCCGGTGGCCGGCACTCCGGGACTCTCACAGCCACACCATCATTCGAGCCAAAAAGAGAAAGCCCTGATCAGTTACCTGATCAGGGCTTTCGGGTAGAAGCTTGACGATGACCTACTCTCACATGGAGAAGCTCCACACTACCATCGGCGATGCGTCGTTTCACTACTGAGTTCGGGATGGGATCAGGTGGTTCCAACGCTCTATGGTCGTCAAGCAAACTGGTTGCTGCTTCGGGGTTTAGCCGCTGCAGCGAATTGGGTATGTGATGTCGGTTGGTATTACGTGTTCTCGCAAATTTTCGGCATTACTGTCGACTTCAACCGTCTAACAGCCAAATTGTTTGGGTGTTATATGGTCAAGCCTCACGGGCAATTAGTACTGGTTAGCTCAACGCCTCACAACGCTT
>NZ_MSXW01000064.1:280-43339 GCF_001945445.1 Pseudomonas sp. PA27(2017) | reverse complement strand
CTTAACTCACAAGCACCCACACGAATTGCTTGATTCAGTTGTTAAAGAACGTTTGGCTGAGGCTTTCGTCTCAACCGAGGCGCGCATCTTACAGCACCCTCATTTGCTGTCAAGCTGTTTTTGAAGAATTTTTTCTTTCTTCTCAACATCTTGCAGCGCCCGACCAGACCATCTTCCCTCCAGCGGGAGGCGCATTCTACAGCGTTACAAACCGCTGTCAACACCCTCTTTTACCGCCTTCGATCAACCTGACCGAACCATCAACAGAACCACCCAAACCACCCTGTCGATACCGGCGCATTCTACTCGAATTCGCCGTCCGTGCAACCTTTATTTTCGTCTAACTCGTTGATCTACAAGGAGTTTTCAGATCAGGCTGCGCCGGAAGTGGTGCGCATTATAGGCCCCCACGAGATCAGGTCAACCGTTTATTTCATTTTGGCTGAACTTTCTGCGCACGCCCGCCTATACGGGGAATTGCGCGCATCAGAACCGGGATACGCAGCACCAGCAATACCGCGCCAATGACCGCATAGACAGCCCACTCCCGCAAGTCCGCCCTGACGATCCACAACATGTGTAGCAAGGCGAGCGGCAAGATGAGATAAGCCAGGCGGTGCAGCTTCTTCCAGGACTTGCCCAGCCGCCGCTGGCTGTAACGGTTGGATGTTAGGGCGAGGAGCAACAACCCCAACAGCGCGATAGCGCCGACGATGATGTAAGGACGCTTGCGCAGCTCCACACCAAGCTGCGACCAATCCAACCCCAGAATGAATACCGCATACGCCGCCAGATGCAGAAACCCATAGGCGAAGCACCAGAGGCCAAGCTGACGGCGCACCGCCATCCATCCCGACCAACCGCTGATCTTCTGCAAGGGCGTCATGCTCAGGGTTATCAATAGAAGGATGAGCGCCCCCAGCCCGAGTCGCTCGACCAACACCTTGCCGGGATCGGGCCCCAGGGCGAACGACCAGGCTTGATACAGCCAGAACAACGGCCATACGGCGACCAGCACGAAAACGAAGAGACGCCAGAACGGATGCCGCATCAATAGTTCTTCCGCAGATCGAGGTTGCTATAAAGGCTGGCGACTTCATCGGCGTACCCATTGAACATCTGGGTCTCGCGAACATTGGGGCTGAACAGCCCGCTGGGCAGACGGCGCTCGCGCGCCTGACTCCAGCGCGGATGGTCGACGGCCGGGTTCACGTTGGCATAGAAGCCATACTCCTGCGCCGCAATGCTTTGCCAGGTGGTTTGCGGCTGCTCACTAACCAGGCTGATACGCACGATCGACTTGATGCTCTTGAAGCCATACTTCCATGGCACCACCAGCCGTAACGGCGCACCGTTCTGATTAGGCAGTTCGCGACCGTACATGCCGACGGCCAGGATGGCCAACGGATGCATGGCTTCATCCAGACGCAACCCCTCCACATAAGGCCAGTCGATCAAGCCGAAGCTCGAGCGTTGCCCCGGCATGCTTTCGGGATCCTTCAGGGTTTCGAAACGGATGTACTTCGCCGCCGAGGTCGGTTCCACCTTATTAAGCAGCGCCGCTATGGGAAAGCCGATCCAAGGAATGACCATCGACCAGGCTTCGACGCACCGCAGGCGGTAGATACGCTCTTCCAACTGATAGGGTTTGAGAAAGTCCTCCAGCGCATAACGCCCCGGCTTGCCGACCTCACCGTCGATTACCACCGACCACGGCTCGGTTTTCAGGCTGCCTGCGTTCGCGGCGGGATCGGACTTGTCGGCGCCGAACTCATAGAAGTTGTTGTAGTGGGTGGCATCCTGAAAAGGCGTGAGCGCTTCGTCCTTGACGGTCACGGCATTCCATTTGGTGGCGGCAATGCGCTCGGCCAGCCAGACCGGCGCCTTGCCAGCCTCTACATCGGCATAGCGCTCGCCAGCGGCAGATTGCGCCCAGGCGGGCAGGCTGCTCATAGCCATTCCGGCTGCGGCAGTTGACATGAAGGTACGGCGAGAGAGGTAGATGGACTCGGGGGTAACATCCGACTCATTGCATTCGGATGACTGACGCAGCTTGATCAGCATGGTGACTCCGCAGTATCGGGACAGGCCTGCCCAATAGACTACGGAGTCTGCAGGAAATTACATCACTCCACAGGCTTGCGGCGACGCAGACGCAGCAGATACTGGATCGGGCCAGAAGCAGCATACGCCAGGAAGATCAGCAGCAGGATGCGCGGTGGATCGCTGAATACCACGGCGAACACCAGCACCACGGCCAGGATCGCCACGAACGGCACGCGGCCTTTCAGATCCAGATTCTTGAAGCTGTTGTACTTGATGTTGCTGACCATCAGCATGCCGGCGGCAGCGACGAGGATGGCAACCACGAACGACATGTTCGAACCCTGGATACCGAAGTCACTGAACGCCCACACGGTGCCGGCCACCACACCAGCAGCGGCCGGGCTGGCCAAGCCGATGAAGTAGCGTTTATCGACGCTGCCGATCTGCGTATTGAAGCGCGCCAGACGCAGCGCTGCACCGGCCACATAGATGAAGGCGACCATCCAGCCGACCTTGCCCATGCTCCCCAGCGCCCACTCGAACGCCAACAGCGCCGGTGCGACACCGAAGGCAACCATGTCGGACAGCGAATCGTATTCGGCGCCGAAGGCGCTTTGCGTGTTGGTCAGGCGCGCCACGCGGCCGTCCAGGCCATCCAGTACCATGGCAACGAACACCGTGGCAGCTGCCACGTAGAAGTTACCGTTCATGGCGTTGATGATGGAATAGAAGCCAGCGAACAGGTTCGCGGTCGTGAACAGATTGGGCAGCAGGTAGATACCGCGATGGCGCACCTTGCGCCCCTCGTCGTCATGCCCTTCCTCAATATGCTCGTCGATGGGCAGTAAGCTGTCGTCGTCTCGGGACGACTTGGGCTCTTGCGGACGCTCGCTCATGAACAACACCTTGCATCGGATTTGAATTTTCGACCGAGCCACCGGACAAGCGTTCGCCCTAATCGGCCTGGATACCCAGGCTTTATACCAGAAGCCCGTCCTAGAACGAAAAAACGCGGCCGGGGCCGCGTTCTTCGTGGATCGATTCGACTCAGTTCTTGGCTTTGTCGACGATCTTGTTGGCTGCGATCCAAGGCATCATCGAGCGCAGCTGCTCACCGATCACTTCGATACCGTGGGCGGCGTTGTTACGACGCTTGGCGGTCATCGACGGGTAGCCAGTGGCGCCTTCGCTGATGAACATCTTGGCGTACTCGCCGTCCTGGATGCGCTTGAGCGCATTGCGCATGGCCTGACGGGATTCGGCGTTGATGACTTCCGGGCCGGTCACGTACTCGCCGTACTCGGCGTTGTTGGAGATCGAGTAGTTCATGTTGGCGATACCGCCTTCGTACATGAGGTCGACGATCAGCTTCAGCTCGTGCAGGCACTCGAAGTAGGCCATTTCCGGCGCGTAGCCAGCTTCGACCAGGGTTTCGAAACCAGCCTTGACCAGTTCGACCGTACCGCCGCACAGAACGGCCTGCTCGCCGAACAGGTCGGTTTCGGTCTCGTCCTTGAAGGTGGTTTCGATGATGCCGGTACGGCCGCCACCAACGCCCGAAGCGTAGGACAGCGCGACGTTCTTGGCATTGCCCGAAGCGTCCTGGTAAACGGCGATCAGGTCAGGGATGCCGCCGCCTTTGACGAACTCGGTGCGCACGGTGTGGCCCGGGGCCTTCGGTGCGATCATGATCACATCGAGGTCGGCACGCGGAACGACCTGGTTGTAGTGGATCGAGAAGCCGTGGGAGAACGCCAGGGTGGCGCCTTTCTTGATGTTCGGCTCGATTTCGTTCTTGTACAGGGCGCCCTGGAATTCGTCCGGAGTCAGGATCATCACCAGGTCGGCAGCGGCGACGGCAGAAGCCACGTCAGCGACTTTCAGGCCGTGGGCCTCGGCCTTGGCAACGGTAGCAGAGCCTTTACGCAGACCGACGGTGACGTCGACACCGGAGTCCTTCAGGTTGCACGCCTGGGCGTGGCCCTGGGAGCCGTAACCGATGATGGCAACTTTCTTGCCCTGGATGATCGAGAGGTCACAGTCTTTGTCGTAATAAACTTTCATGTTCTTGGCTCTTGTGTATCGAAAAGGGATGGGGTGCCAGAGCACCGCGACGGAGCCACCTTAAGTGATCCCAACCATTGCGTAAAATGATATATTCGCAATACAGCATGCCGATATATGAAACAAAAATGGATACTCACGCACTCAGCCTTTTTCTCGCTCTCGCCGACAACCTGCACTTCGGCAAGACCAGCCGCGAGCACCACGTGAGCCCCTCCGCGCTCAGCCGCAGTATCAAGCAGCTCGAAGACGACGTCGGCGCGCCATTGTTCGTGCGCGACAACCGCTCGGTGCGCCTGACACGTGAAGGCCAGCAGTTTCGCGAATACGCCAGCGACGTCATGAATGGCTGGCAGGCCATCCGCCAGACCTTCAAGCAGGATCAGTTGATCCTGCATGGCGAGCTGTCGCTGTACTGTTCGGTGACGGCAAGCTACAGCTTCCTCTACGAGATCCTCAGCAGTTTCCGTCAGGATTACCCACGCATCGAAATGAAGTTGCACACCGGCGACCCGGCCAAGGCCGTCGAGCGTGTGCAGCAGGGCCAGGAAGACCTGGCCATCGGTGCACGCCCGGACAGCCTGCCGGCCGGCGTCGAGTTTCAGTCGATCACCCGCTCGGCGCTGCGCTTCATCGGCCCGCAATCCCCGCAGTTGCTCAGCGACGAACAACTGAGGAGCCCAGGCGCAGAGAGCTGGCAGGACGTGCCGCTGATTCTCTCCGAGGAAGGCCTGGCGCGAACCCGCACCGATCGCTGGCTGAAGCATCACAACATCAAGCCGCGCATTTATGCCCAGGTCAGCGGCAACGAAGCCATCGTCAGCATGGTCAGCCTGGGCTTCGGCATCGGCGTGGTGCCACAGATCGTGCTGGACAACAGCCCGCTGGCCGCGCGTATCCGCCTCTACGATATCCAGCCACCACTGACCGACTACGACATCGGCCTGTTCGCCCTGCACAAGCGCCTCAAGGACCCGCTGATCGCTGCCTTCTGGAACCGTCAGTAACGAATCCCTGGCATAAAAAACCCCGCACGTGGCGGGGTTCTTGGTTCGAGCGATGCGATCAGATGCTCAGCACCTTGTCGCCGCGGGCGATACCGGTGACACCACTGCGGACGGTTTCCAGGATCAGCGCAGTGCCGATGGCCTGGATGAAGCTGTCCAGCTTGTCGCTGGTACCGGCCAGCTGGATGGTGTACACGCTTGGCGTCACGTCGACTATCTGCCCACGGAAGATGTCGGTGGTGCGCTTGACCTCGGCGCGCTGGGCGCCGGTGGCCTTCACCTTGACCAGCATCAGCTCGCGTTCGATGTGGGGGTTTTCCGACAGATCCACCAGCTTGACCACCTCGATCAGCTTGTTGAGGTTCTTGGTGATCTGCTCGATGGTGTCGTCGTGACCGATGGTGGTCAGCGTCAGACGCGACAGGGTCGGGTCTTCGGTCGGCGCCACGGTCAGGCTCTCGATGTTGTAGTTACGCTGGGAGAACAGGCCGACTACGCGCGACAGGGCTCCCGGTTCGTTTTCCAGCAGCAGGGAAATGATATGACGCATGTCAGGTACGCTCCGTCTTGCTCAGCCACATGTCGCGCATCGCGCCACCACGAATCTGCATCGGGTAGACGTGCTCGCTGGTATCCACGGCGATGTCGAGGAACACCAGGCGATCCTTGATCGCGAACGCCTCTTCCATCTTCGACTTGAGGTCCTTGAGGTCGGTGATGCGCATGCCCACATGACCATAGGACTCGGCCAGCTTGACGAAGTCAGGCAGCGACTCCATGTAGGAGTGCGAGTAACGGCTGCTGTACTGCATGTCCTGCCACTGGCGAACCATGCCCAGCGCGCCATTGTTGAGGTTGATGATCTTCACCGGCAGGTCGTACTGCAGGCAGGTCGACAGCTCCTGAATGTTCATCTGGATGCTGCCCTCGCCCGTCACGCAGGCGACATCGGCATCCGGGAAGTTCAGCTTGACGCCCATGGCCGCCGGGAAGCCGAAGCCCATGGTGCCCAGACCACCGGAGTTGATCCAGCGATTGGGCTTGTTGAAGCGATAGTACTGGGCCGCGAACATCTGGTGCTGGCCCACGTCGGAGCTGACGTATGCCTCGCCCTTGGTGACTTCGCACAGCGTCTCGATCACGGTCTGCGGCTTGATGATCGAACCGTCACCCTCGTTATAGGGGAACAGACGACCACCGCCGCGCCACTCGTCGATCTGCTTCCACCAGGTGGCTTGCGATTCCTTGTCCGGCGCCTGCTCGATTTCCTTGAGGGCGGCGACCATTTCGGTCAGCACGCTATCCACCGGGCCGACGATCGGGATGTCGGCCTTGACGGTCTTGGAGATCGACGCGGGGTCGATGTCGATATGGATGATCTTCGCGTTCGGGCAGAACTTGGCAGCGGTCTCGCCATTGATGACGCGGTCATCGAAGCGCGCGCCAACGGCCAGGATCACGTCGGCATGGTGCATCGCCAGGTTGGCGGTGTAGCTGCCGTGCATGCCGAGCATACCGACGAACTGACGGTCATCGCCCGGGTAGGCGCCCAGGCCCATCAGGGTGTTGGTGACCGGCACGTTGAGGGCACGGGCCAGCTCGGTGAGTTGCGCAGAAGCGCCGCCGAGGATCACGCCACCGCCGGAATAGATGATCGGGCGCTTGGCCGCGACGAGCATTTCCGCCGCCTTGCGAATCTGCCCGGAGTGGCCACGGGCAGCAGGGCTGTAGGAGCGCAGCTTGACCTTTTTCGGGTAGCTGTATTCGAACTTCTGGGTCGGATCCCCCATGTCTTTGGGGATATCGACGACCACCGGGCCCGGACGACCGGATTCGGCCAGATAGAAAGCCTTCTTGATGACTTCGGGGATTTCTGAAGGATGCTTGATGATGAAGCTGTGCTTCACGATCGGGCGGGAAATGCCGACCATGTCGACTTCCTGGAAGGCGTCGGTGCCGACCACGGTGCTCGCCACCTGGCCGGAGATGATCACCATCGGGATCGAATCCATGTAGGCCGTGGCGATACCGGTCACGGCATTGGTCGCGCCCGGACCGGAGGTCACCAGTACCACACCGGCCTTGCCGGTGGCACGGGCATAGCCGTCCGCCATATGGGTCGCCGCCTGCTCGTGACGAACCAGGATGTGGGTCACTTCCGGCTCTTTGAACAAGGCATCATAGATGTGCAGGAGGGCACCGCCCGGGTACCCATAGATGTACTTAACGCCTTCGTCACGCAACGAGCGGACGACCATTTCAGCGCCGGATAAAAGCTCCACGTTGTTCACCTCTATTACGCCAGAAAACCGCCCTTTTGCGGGGTCGGCCCGAGTAGGTTTACTGTCAGCAGAGCATGAGCGACTGTGGTCGCCGACTACGTCAGCTACTACTGAGCAAGTATTGGGACTGCCCCAGATGTGTTGCGGGACTTTCCCACCCAGCGCGAGGTAACGCGTTGCGGGTGTAACGAAAGGTCGGCGCGGGTAGCGCCTCATGTCTACTGAGCTGAAGCCAGCTTGCGGCTGACCCCACTACAGCGAGCAGTCGATTGTTGATATTCGCTGGCGGCAAGTCAAGCGATGCGTGATGGAATACGTAATATCCGGCAACGACGCCAAACGCCCTGGCAGACAGCGCCGATGTGAAACAGACCAGCCTGCGCTCAACGCCGATTGGTTATAGTGGCTACCTGCGTTGCAACTTCACGCTGCCCGCACTTCAATCAGTCGATGGACCATGCATAAGGAACCTCCATGCGCCGCATGATTCTCACCAGCAGTCTGCTGCTCGCCCTGAGTGCGAGCGCTATGGCCGGGCAGATCTACAAATGGGTCGACGCCCAGGGCGTAACCCATTTCGGCGAGCAGCCGCCACAGGGTCAGCAATCCACCACGGTCAATCCTTCGGCGGCGCCGCCACCCTCAACCACCCCCGAAGCGAAACCGGCGCCTACCTTCGATGCCATCGCCGATCCCGAGCAGGCCGCCGCCGATGCCAAGGTGAAGAAGGAAGTGGCCGCCCAGGAAGCCGAGCGCAGGAAATACTGCGAAACCCAGCGCAACAACCTGGCGCAGTTGGAAAACAACCCGCGCGTGCGCGTGGAAGACGGTGGGGAAATGCGCCGCCTGGGTGAGGACGAGCGCCAGAAGCGCATCGCCGACAGCAAGCAGGCAATCAAGGACAACTGCCAGTAAGGCGGGTATCTGCGGGCCCTAGCGGCCCGCGGAGATCAGCCGGTCGAAATCACCCAGCGCCTCGAGCAGCGCCGCCGCCTGCTGATTGCCGGCGCCGTAGACCTGCTCGGCCATGGGCAGGATGCCGGACACTGCAGGCAGGTCCGCGCCCGCCTCGATGATTGCCTTCATACGCGGCAGAAAGATCCACTGCAGCCACTGGGAAAAATCCAGCGTATCGATGCAGAACGGCTGCTCGCTAGCCAGTGCCTGCGCACTGGGTGGAGACGCTTCCCACCAGCCCTGCACCCGCAGCGCTCGCTCGACCAGCAGCAGCTGATCGGCAATCAGGGCTACCGGGGTTGCACTCACAGGTTGACCCGTGCCCGCTCACGAGCTTGAGCCGCGCCAGCGGAGTCGCCCTGCTGTTCGCGGGATTTGGCGATCAGGTCCCACAGGCTGGCCTGCAGGGCCGGGCGCCCATTGGCATAGCTCAAACCGCGGCGCGCGAACTGCTCGGCCTGAGCTGCATCACCCTGGGCCAGGCGCACTTCAGCCAGACGATAAAGCACCTGCGGCTCACGCGGGGCGATGCGCTGGGCACGCTCCAGGCTGGAAGCGGCACCATTGAGGTCACCGCCGGTCTGCTGCTGCTGGGCGCTGGTCAGCAGCGCCAGCACCGGGCCATCGAGCTGCTCGTCGGCCGCCAGGCCACCACCAGCATTACCGCTGGGGATCCCGCTAGGGGTCGACGGCTGGGATGGCGCCGAGTTGCCGTAATTGGGCGAGCCCAGTGGCTCGCTGCTCAGCGGCGGCTCGTCGAAGGTCAGGCCATCGCTGTTGGCAGGCGCACCGGCCGGTGCCGAGTCGGTCTCGATCGGCGCCGACGAGGACGCGCCGCCGCCTGGCACCATTACCACCACTCCCGAATCCTCGGGCATGGACTGCGCCTGCTGCTGTAGCTGCGGCGCATTGTTGTAACCGCCGCCCGGGCGATCGTCCTGCTCGTAGGCCGAGCTACCGGAATCCACAACCGGGATGGAACCACGCGGAACGCTGGCACAACCACCCAGAACCACCGAGGCGGTCAAAACGGGAATCAACCACTTGCTCACGGCAAACCTCTCTTATTCCAACCAGCCTTTCACCCAGTCCATCACCGAGTCGACGGGGGCCTGAATACCACAACCTGCACCCGGAGCCGGCTCGCTGCCGCGAATATACGGCATCTGTACGGCCCCCGGACAATTCTGCGCCGAGCCCTGCCCGGTCGCTGCATCTACCCAGGCCATCACCACGTTATCGGGCATCGGCATGTCCAGCGGCAGCGGGTCAGCACGGCGCATGAAGCCCGTCCAGGCCTGCAACGCACCGGTCGCACCGGTGAACGGCGTCGGCCCGTTATCGTCACGGCCCATCCACACCACGGTCAGCAGATCCTGACTGAACCCGGCGAACCAGCTGTCACGCGAATCGTTACTGGTACCGGTCTTGCCTGCCAGGGTCAACGAGCCCGGCAGTTGGTTGTAGACCGAGCGGCCGGTACCCTCACGCATGGTGCGCTGCATGGCGTTCTGCAACAGGTAGATGGCGCCCGCATCGAAACGTTGTTGAATCTGGTACGGATAGCGCTTGAGCGGCTCGCCCTCGGCGGTAAGCACGCTGCGAATACCCCGCAGCGGCGTGTTGAAACCGCCACTGGCAATGGTCTGATACATGCCGGTGACTTCCATCGGCGTCAGCGCACCTGCGCCCAGCAACATGGACGGATAGGCCGGCCACTGACGCGACACGCCCAGGCGCTCGAGTGTTTTGAGCACATTCGGCACGCCCAGTTCCAGGCCGAGCTTGGCGGTGGACAGGTTGTAGGAATGTGCCAGGCCCTGGTACAGGTAGATGCTGCCGTGGGCCTTGCGGTCGTAGTTCTGCGGTTTCCAGACCTGCCCGTCCTGGCCCTTCACCGAGAAGGGCTCGTCCTGCACGCGGGTGGTCAGCGTGTACTGGCTCGGCCGCTCCAGTGCCGTCAGGTAGATGGCTGGCTTGATCAGCGAGCCGATCGGGCGCACCGCATCCAGCGCTCGGTTGAAACCGGCGAAACGCGGCTGACGACTGCCGATCAGCGCCTGGATCTCGCCGGTTTCCGGATTGGTCACCACCATCCCGGCCTCGACCTCGTCGGAGCCCTTGCGGCCAGCCTGGCGCTTGAAGGTTTCCGCCAGCGCCTCCTCGGCCTTGAGCTGCAGGATCGGGTCGAAGCTGGTGAAGATGCGTAGGCCTTCCTCGGTCAAATCCTCATCGCGGTAATCCTGGCGCAACTGGCGCTTGACCAGATCCAGGAACGCCGGGAACGAGCCATTGGCCATGCTGCCGCGCTGGGTCACGCCCAGCGGACGCGCCTTGGCGGCGGCGGCCTCTTCAGGCGACACCACGCCCTGCTCGGCCAGCAGATCGAGAATCATGTTGCGGCGGTTCAGCGCCCGCTCAGGATTGCGACGCGGATTGTAGTAGGTCGGCCCCTTGACCATACCGACCAGCAGCGCGACCTGGTCGAGCTTGAGTTCGGACAGCGGCTGGCTGAAGAAGTACTGGCTGGCCAGACCGAAGCCGTGCACTGCGCGCTGGCCGTCCTGGCCGAGGAACACCTCGTTGAGGTAGGCCTCGAGAATTTCGCGCTTGTCGTAATGCAGCTCCAGCAGCACCGCCATCATCGCTTCGGTGATCTTGCGGGTCAGGCTGCGCTCGTTGGTGAGGTAGAAGTTCTTCACCAACTGCTGGGTCAGGGTACTGCCGCCCTGGCGCAGTTGGCCGGCCGATGCGTTGATCCACACGGCACGGGCGATGCCCTTGGGCGAGACGCCGAAGTGGTCGAAGAAATCGCGATCCTCGACTGCCACCAGGGTTTCCACCAGATAGGCCGGAACCTGATCGAGCTTGATAAGTACGCGGTCTTCCTGGTGCGCCGGGTACAGGCCGCCGATCAGCATCGGCTCGAGACGCGCCACGGCCAGGTCCTTGCCGTCGGCCTTGGTCAGCGAGGCGACGTAGTCACCGGAAAAACGCACATTGACCTGCTGGGCCTGCTCGGCGCTCTCATAGAACTGGAAACCACGCGAATGCAGCGACACGTTGTTGCCGGAGACGGCTACCGCGCCCGGGCCATTGGCCACGCTCTCGCGGCGATAGCCGAGGGCGTCCATTTCCTTGAGTAGGTCGTCCTTGGCCAGTTTCTGGCCGACGAACAGCTCGAGTGGCCTGGCGTACACCTTGGCCGGCACGGTCCAGCGCTTGCCGGAGAATTTCTCCTGGACGATGGCATCGAGGTAAACCGCAAAACCGGCGAACAGCACCAGGCCGACCAAGCCAAGCTTTACAGCCCAGCCCAGCAGGGGGCGCATGCCACGGGGGCGGCGTTTGGAACGGGAGCGGGAAGATCGGGTACGAGTCATGGCGCGGCATTATACGCACTTTGCGAAGCGCCGGCAGCGACTGCCAGCGGTTTGCACTGTGCCAGCGAGCGGCCATAATGCGCGCCTGTTCCCACTTCTGAATGCCAAGGATCGTCCGTGAGCCAAGCCCTGATTACCGCCTTGCAGAACCCGGCCCTTTATCCGCACCCGGTGGACGGTTTCAGTGTCATCGAGACCCATATTTCCTGGGTCGTGCTGACCGGCCCTTACGCTTACAAGATCAAGAAGCCGGTCGACTTCGGCTTTCTTAACTTCACCTCGCTGGACGCGCGCAAGCACTTCTGCGAGGAGGAGCTGCGCCTCAACCAGCGCCTTACTGAGGATTTGTATCTGGAGGTGTTGCCGATCAATGGTAGCGTCGAGGCGCCGCATATCGGCGGCGAGGGTCCGGTGCTGGAGTACGCCCTGAAGATGCGCCAGTTCCCGCAGGAGCAACTGCTGGCCCAGGTGCAGGCCCGCGGTGAACTCAATGAAGCGCATATCGACGCCTTGGCCAAGCAGATCGCCGACTTCCACCGCGACACCCCCGTGGTCGCGGCCGATCATGCGCTGAGCAACGCCACCGCCATCGTCGCCCCGCTGCGGCAGAACTTCGAGCAGATCCGCCCGATGCTCAGCGACAAGGCCGACCTGCAGCAGCTCGATGCCCTGGAAGCCTGGACCGAAACCAGCCTGGAGCGCCTGTGGCCGGATTTGGAAGCACGGGCGCGTGATGGGTTCATCCGCGAATGCCATGGCGACATCCACCTGGGTAACGCCACCTTGCTGGACGGCCGCGCCACGCTGTTCGACTGCATCGAGTTCAACGAGCCGTTCCGCTTCACCGACATCGCCCTGGATACCGCCTTTCTGGTCATGGACCTGGAAGACCGCGGCCTCAAGTGCCTGGCGCGCCGTCTGTTCAACAGCTGGCTGGAACATACCGGCGATTACGGCTCGCTCAAACTGTTCAATCTGTACAAAACGCACCGCGCTCTGGTCCGCGCAAAGGTCGCGCTGTTCCGCCTCGGCCAGGAGCAGGATGCCGTGCAGCGTGCGGTGATCCTGCGCCAATACCGCGCCTACGCCAGCCTGGCCGAAAGCTACAGCGCCATCCCCTCGCCGCTGCTGGCGATCACCCGCGGCGTATCGGCGGTTGGCAAGAGCCAGGTCGCGCTGCGCCTGGTCGAGGCCCTGGGTGCGATTCGCATCCGCTCCGACGTCGAGCGCAAACGCCTGCTGGGTGAGCAGACCGCCAGCGAACTGAATGCGGGCATCTACAGCCAGGACGCCAGCGATACCGTCTATCAGCGCTTGAACGCCCTGGCCGAGCTGGCCTTGCAAGCCGGCTACCCGGTGGTGCTCGACGCCACCTTCCTCAAGCGCCCGCAGCGCCAGGCCGCTCAGCGCATCGCCGACGAGACCGGCGTGCCCTTCCTGATCATCGATTGCCACGCGCCGGATTCGGTCCTCGCCAGTTGGCTGCAGCAGCGCCAGCAGGAAGGCCGCGACCCCTCCGATGCGACCCTGGCGGTGATCGAGGCGCAGCGCGCCGGTCAGGATCCGCTGGAAGAGGCCGAGCTGCCCTACAGCAAGCGCGTGGACACCCCGGACAGCGCCAGCCTGGCCGAATTGGTCAGCGCGGTTCGCCAGCGCTTCCCCAGCCTCTGACGGCCGGCCAGCGGCGCGTCAAAGCTCTTCTATACTGGCAGTAAGCCTCCCCCGGACGACTGCCACCATGAGCCAACCGCGCCAGCTGGACACCCCGCTCTACCGACTGCTGCACAACGACGACGTCGCAGGCTTCAACAAGCAGCGGCCGCAAGGCGAAACCATCGACCTGAGCGGTGGTGACTTCCGCGGCCTGGATCTACGTGCCCTGGATGCCGAGGGCATCGACTTCACCGACGCCTATTTCCGGGGCGCGGATCTACGCGGCGTCGACTTTCGCAGCGCACAACTCGAAGGCGCCAGCATCGCCCACGCGCAGATATCGGGCGCCTATTTCCCGGTCGAGCTCAGCGTCGACGAAATCCTCATGTCGATGAATTTCGGTACCCGCCTGCGCTACCGCACCCACCCCAATCACCTGTAGCAGCCTGTAACGCGAGGTCACAACAGCGCGGCCTGGCGACACTACACTGTCTTGACGGTGGCCAAGGGCGTCGCTGCTCGGGTGGCAGCAGGAGGAGATGGCGTGAACGATGAATTGCAGACCCTCAAGAACCTCGGCAAGACTTCGTCGCAATGGCTGCACGCGGTGGGTATCCACAATGCCAGCGACCTGCGCAGGCACGGTGCCGTGGAGGCCTACCGGGCAGTTCGGGCCCGCGGCTTCCGTGCATCCAAGGTGCTGCTCTACTCCATCGAGGGCGCGCTGCTCGACATTCACTGGAGCGAGCTTCCGGTGGCGCGCAAGGAGAGCCTGAACCTGCAACTCGAAGCGGCCGTCAACGATGACCGGATCTAGGCCAGAACGCTCGCCTGTCTCCGCGGTGACAGCGTCACCACGGGCCGGAACAGGCGCTGGTTCACAAGCCCCAGCGAGACCGATTTACCTGAAGCGCGGCGAGTATTATCGTTTCAGGGATTTTCGTGCGTTTCCAGCATGAGCAGCCCAAGGAATCACCATGTATCTACTCGGGGAACAACCGGCTTACGCCGACCAATTGATCAGCCGCTTGCAGAGCATCCCCGGGAAACTACTCGACGGGCTCAGCCCCTGTGGCGAGCCGCTGCAGATCGAGCGCAGCGAAAACCTGGCGAGCGATCTGCCCAGCAACCAGCTGTTCATCATCGATAACGGCCTGCTGCATGCGCTGGTCGACGAGCGCCCGCTCTTCTACCTGCAGGAGGGCGACCTGGTCGGGTTGCGCCAGGGCATCGACCTGCCGAGTTGCCGATACACCAGCGATGAGCCGTTGACGCTGATTCCCTACTCGCGCAGCGATGTGTTCAAGCACATCTATGCCAACGAGTCTCGCCAGGAACTGTTCATCCAGTACCTGGTTGGGCATACCGCCCTGCTGTCCGACGCCCTGGCGCGCATCAAGCAACCCGAGATCCGACCAGCGACCGGCTTCAAGCATTTCGCCAAGGGCGATGCGCTGATCAACCAGGGCGATGAAGCCGACCATGTGTTCATCATCATCGATGGCCACGCCGAGGCTTTCGTCGATGGCGTGAAGGTCGGCGACGTGCAGAAAGACGAGATCTTTGGCGCCATGGCGGTATTCACCCACGAAAAGCGCAGTGCCACCGTACTGGCCAGCCAGGCCTGCACCGTGATGGTGATTCCCAAGGATCAGTTCCTCAGCCTGATGGAAAGCAACCCGCGCATCGCCCACAGCCTGGTGGAGAGCATGGCCAGGCGCATCGACCTGCTCAACAAGGAAGTCACCGGCTTGCGCCAACCTGACTGACCGAAGACCTCTCCCCAGAAACCCGGCCATGCGCCGGGTTTCGCGTTTGAGGCGGGCCGAAAATAGCTATGGCGACGATCGGAAGAAATAATTTCCAACCGACTGTTGACTATGTAATGAGAATTGCTATTATTTGCATCAGCTGATCGCGAGATCGGTCGATAAGCTCAAGAGCCCTAGGTCGGACTCTTCAGGTTATCTCCTCATCAGGCTAATCACGGTTATTGACCCGGCAAATTGCCGGGTCTTTTTTTGCCTGGGATAAAGTGGCAAGCGCGCCAAGCTCACGACCATTTCATCCGTTAAGCGGCGCCATGGCAGATACGCGAGCACTGGCTAGACTGTCTCCACCTCACCGGGAGACACGTCGATGGACATCCAGATCCGTGCATCGCAAGGCCCCCTCGGCACCTGCTGGCAGGTGCGCCTGGGCAAGCATCAGGTCAGCTTTCGCAGTGAAGAGGAAGCGCGCCGGTTCGTGGCGACGCTTCAGGCACGGGTGCAGGCTCCGCACCCGCTGCCGGCCGAAAAACGCCAGGCCGGCTGAGCGTCAACCGTTCGGGTGGCCGGCGCGACGCTCTGCCCAACGGGTGAAACGCGACGCGCCCACTGCCAGCACGCCGCAGCTGAAGATGACCAGCGCCATGGGTACGGCGCTGCCATCGTGCAGCACGCCGACCATGGAGGCCGCACTGGCGGCGATGGTGAATTGCAGGCTGCCCATCAGCGCCGAGGCGCTGCCGGCATGGCGGCCCTGCCCAGCCATGGCGCAAGCAGAGGTGTTGGGCAGCAGAATCCCCAGCGAGGCGATGCAGCCGAAAAGCGGCACCATCAATGGCCACAGGGCTTGCGGCCCTACCCACGCCAGCACCAGCAGCCCGGTGCCGCAGGCCAGATAGAACCAGACGATGCGCCTGGCCCAGTAAGCCGGCCCATGCCGTGACACCAGCCAGGCGTTTACCTGGGCGGCGAGGATGAAGCCTGCAGCGTTGGTGCCGAACAGCCAGCCGTAGTGCTCGGCCGGCACGCCGTAGAGCTCGATGAACACGAAGGGCGAACCGGCGATGTAGGCGAACATGCCGGCAATGGCCAGACCGCCGGTCAGTGCATGGCCAATGAACGGCAGATCACCGAACAGGCGCATGTATTCCCTCAGCGCGCCGCTCAGGGGCGGTGGCTGAATGCTCGGGCTCAGCGTCTCCGGCAGCCACAGAGCGAGGGCGACCAGGCAGGCCGCGCTGAACAGCGTCAGACAGACGAAGATCGATGGCCAGCCGAACAGATTCAGCAGCAATCCGCCCGCCACCGGCGCGAGAATCGGCGCCAGCCCCATCACCAGCATCAGTTGCGAGAACACCTTGGCGGAACTGATCGGGTCGCACAGGTCACGCACCACCGCGCGGGAAATCACCATGCCCGCACAACCGCCCAGGGCCTGGACGAAACGGGCGGCGATCAGCCACTCCAGGCTCGGTGCCAGGGCGCAGGCCAACGACGCCAGGGTGAACAACGACACCCCGACCAGCAAAGGCGTGCGTCGGCCGAAGCGGTCGGCCAGCGGCCCGTACACCAGTTGCCCAATCGCCAGGCCAGCGAAATAGGACGCCAGCGAGAGCTGCACGTGCTCGGTGTCGGTATCGAACGCCAGCGCCAACGCAGGAAAGCTGGGCAGGTAGAAATCGATGGCCAGTGGGCCGAAGGCGCTGAGCGCGCCAAGGATCAGTAACAGGCGAAGCGGCATTGGCGATGTACTCGACAGGTGTCCCCCTCCGGCGAAAAAGACGGTTGAGGCGCTTGAAAGAAGTGGACGCCGACAATTACATACAAGTTCGTCTGTAAAACAAACATCCGCTGCAAAAAATAATTACACTTGCTGCTTCCTGAACCGATCGATTCCTGTCGTATGCGTCGAACCAAAGAACAAGCAGAGCAGACCCGCACCACCATACTGGCATCTGCCGAAATACTGTTTCTGGAAAAGGGCGTCGCTCACACCAGCCTCGAACACATCGCCAAGCACGCCGGGGTGACCCGCGGGGCTGTCTACTGGCACTTCCAGAACAAGGCCCATCTGTTTCACGACATGCTCAGCCAGGTACGCCTGCCCCCGGAGCAATTGGCTGGGCGCCTGGTCGAGAACGACCAGGGCAATGGCCTGCAGTCACTGCACACGCTTTGCGTGGAAGGTATCGCCGGGATCGCCGAAGACGAACAGAAGCGGCGGATCTTCACCATTCTGCTGCACCGCTGCGAGTTCACCGAAGAACTGCGCGAGGCGGAAGAACGCCACGAGGCGTTCATCAATCAGTTCATCGCCCTGTGCGAGATGATTTTCGCCCAGCCGGCCACCCAGCAGCGGCTGCGCCCAGGCATGACACCTCGCCTGGCCGCCCGCACCCTGCATGCATTGATCGTCGGCATGCTCAGCGACTGGCTGCGCGACAACAACCTGTTCGACCCTAAGCACGATGGGCCGATCATGATCGACGGGCTGTTTCGCGGCCTGATCAGCGACTGGTCTTAGCCGCAGGCACCGCTTCGGCCTTGTAACCTTCGTTGATGATCGCTTCGAGCACCTGATCGACCGGGTGGGTGGTGTGTACCCTCACTTCACCCGCCGCGATATCGACCTGCACCTGCGCCGAGGCGTCGATCGCCTGTACGGCACCTGTGATCGCGCGCTCGCAATGTGCGCAGGTCATGCCTTCCACCTTGAATATCTGCATCGTCGTCTCCTCTGCTCATGGGTTTGGATTGGGGTGCTGGCGAGTATCGAGCTTGCCATCGTGGCAAGGTCAACAGACCGCTTGTTGAACCGGCCAACCTCAGCCAAGCTCAGATCACTCAACCCTCTTATGGTCTGACCATGACCCGCCTCCTGTTCTCACTGTTTCTCGCCCTGCCCTTGCCGGCGCTCTCCCAGGTGCTGCCGTCGCACACCACCATGGGCGATGGCTACGCCGTGCTGATCGTTTCCCGCGAGCGCCTGGAAGTCGCCTCGCCGTGCGAATTCGGCGTGTACCTGCAGGATCAGCTCGCCGCCCGGCTGTTCCAGGGCCAGTCGGTGTCGTTCAACCTGCCGCCCGGCGATGTGTCGGTGCGCCTGGGCATGATCGGCACGGAAAACTGCCAGGCCGGCATCACGCCCCTCGACAGCCAGCGGCTGAGCCTCACCGCCGGCGAGATCCGCCGCTATCGCATCGGCCTGAGCCCTTCCGGGCCTTACCTGACACCCGCGCCTTCCAGCCAGTGACCCCTCCCGTTACCGCCAGGGCTTGACCTTACCCATGTGGCAAGGTTGATCCTGTGGGCAACTGCCTGGAATTGCGGAGATCGCCATGCCTACTTTCGACCTGCCGATCAGCGGTATGACCTGCGCCAGCTGTGCCGGCCGGGTCGAGCGCGCCTTGCGCGGCGTGGCGCAGGTCACCACTGCCCATGTAAACCTGGCCAGCGAGCGGGCGCGGGTGCAGGCTCCTGCCGAGCAACTGCCGGCACTCGTGGCGGCCGTGGCAAAGGCGGGTTATGAGGTGCCAGCGCAGCATTTGGACCTGGCTATCACCGGCATGACCTGCGCCAGCTGCGTGGGCCGCGTCGAACGTGCGCTGGGCAAGCAGCCCGGCGTGTTGGCGGTCAGCGTCAACCTGGCGACCGAGCGTGCCCGGGTAGAGGTGCTGCCTGGTACCGAGACTCAGGCCTTGCTGAACGCCGTCGATGCCGCGGGCTACGCGGCCAGCCCCGTGACCGCACCTGCAGTGAATGGTGACCGCCACCTCACCGCTGAGCGCTGGCGGCTGGCACTGGCCCTACTCCTGGCCGCGCCGCTGGTGCTACCGATGCTGCTGACACCTTTTGGCGTGCACCTGATGCTGCCGGCCTGGGCGCAGTTCCTGCTGGCCACCCCGGTGCAGTTCGTACTCGGTGCGCGCTTCTACCGCGCCGCCTGGCACGCGCTGCGCAGCGGCGCCGGCAACATGGATCAGCTGGTCGCCCTCGGCACCAGCGCCGGCTATGGCCTGAGCCTCTATCAATGGGCGATCACCCCGGCCGGGCACGCGCCGCACCTGTACTTCGAAGCCTCGGCGGTGATCATCGCCCTGATCCTGCTCGGCAAATACCTGGAGAGCCGCGCCAAGCGCCAGACCACGGGTGCCATTCGCGCTCTGCAGGCGCTGCGCCCCGACGAGGCCACACGCCTGCAAGACGGCGTCGAACAGCGGGTGGCGCTCAGCGCGCTGAGCGTGGGCGAGCATATCGTGGTCAAGCCCGGCGAGCGCTTCGCGGTCGACGGTAAGGTGCTGGAGGGCGCCAGCCACGCGGACGAGGCGCTGATCAGCGGCGAAAGCCTGCCCCAGGCCAAGGTGCCCGGCGACCGGGTGACCGCCGGCGCGATCAATGGCGAAGGCCGTCTGCTGATCGAGACCACCGCCCTCGGTGCGGAAACCGTGCTTGCGCGCATCATCCGCCTGGTCGAGGACGCCCAGGCTGCCAAGGCGCCGATCCAGAAACTGGTGGATCGCGTCAGCCAGGTGTTCGTGCCGGTGGTCCTGCTGGTCGCCCTGCTGACCCTGATCACCTGGCTAGCCCTCGGGGCTGGCATCGAGCAGGCGCTGCTCAACGCCGTGGCCGTTTTGGTGATCGCCTGCCCGTGCGCCCTGGGCTTGGCTACGCCCACGGCGATCATGGCAGGGACCGGCGTGGCCGCCCGCCATGGAATTCTGATCAAGGACGCCGAAGCCCTGGAGGTTGCCCATGGCGTGACAGTGGTGGCCTTCGACAAGACCGGCACCCTGACCTCGGGCACACCGCGAATCGCGCACCTGCACGCCGTTGGGATCGATGATCAACAAGCGCTGCGCCTGGCCGGTACGCTGCAACAGGGCAGCGAGCACCCGCTGGCCAAGGCGGTGCTGCAGGGCTGCCAGGAGGCCGGCGCTGCACTGGCCTCGCTCGGCGCCAGCCAGGCCCTGGCCGGTCGCGGTATCGCCGGGCAGGTCGAAGGGCGCGCCCTGCAACTCGGCAATCGTCGCCTGCTCGAGGAGAGCGGCGCCGCCGAACCCACGGAACTGGCCGCGGCCGCCCATGACTGGGAGGCCGAAGGCCGTACCCTGTCCTGGTTGATCGAACAGGGCGACACACCACGGGTGCTGGCTTTGTTCGCCTTTGGCGATACCCTGAAGGACGGCGCCGGTGAAGCGATCGCCGCCCTCGACGCACGGCATATCCACAGCCACCTGATCAGTGGCGATAACCGAGGCAGCGCTCAGGCCGTCGCCCGCCAGCTAGGCATCGCGTCGGTACATGCCCAGGTGCTGCCAGCGGACAAGGCGCGTATCGTCACCGAGCTGAAAGAGGCCGGCGTGGTGGCCATGGTCGGCGACGGCATCAACGACGCCCCGGCCCTGGCCGCGGCACACGTCGGCATCGCCATGGGCGGCGGCACCGACGTGGCCATGCAGGCAGCCGGCATCACCCTGATGCGCGGCGACCCGCGCCTGGTGCCTGCGGCCCTGGATATCGCCCGGCGCACCTATGCGAAGATCCGCCAGAATCTGTTCTGGGCGTTCATCTACAACTTGGTGGGCATTCCCCTGGCGGCCTTCGGGCTGCTCGATCCGATGCTCGCCGGCGCGGCCATGGCGCTGTCGAGCGTCAGCGTGGTGAGCAACGCTCTGCTGTTGAAAACCTGGCGCCCCCATTTCGAGGAATAACGCGATGAATATCGGTCAGGCTGCCAAGCACACCGGGCTCAGCGCCAAGATGATCCGCTACTACGAAGCCATTGGCCTGCTGCCCAACGCGGGGCGTAGCGAAAGTGGCTATCGCCAGTACGCTGACGACGACCTGCAGCGCCTGCGCTTCATCCGTCGCGCCCGTGACCTGGGCTTCTCGCTCGCCGAGTCCGGCCGGCTGCTGGCCCTGTGGCACGACCACGAGCGGGCCAGCGCTGATGTGAAGGCCCTGGCGGTGGAACATATCGAAGCGCTCAACGGCAAGATCGCCGAACTCGAAGCCCTGCGTGACACCCTGCAAACGCTGGTCGATCACTGCCAGGGCGACCAGCGTCCCGACTGCCCGATACTCGAAGACCTGCAGGCCGGCAGCGGCTGCTGTCAGCCAGCTGCAACGCCCAGCGCCAGACGCTGAAGCGCGGTGCAATCGGCGACGAAGTGATCGGCCAGCTCAGGCCACGGATTGCTCGGCAGGTTGACCAGCACCGTGGCGGTGCCGGCGGCGCGGCCACAGGCCAGGTCATGGCGATGATCGCCGATCATCACCATGTCTCGCGGGGCGACCTGCCAGCGGTCGGCCAGGTGCAGCAGGCCGCCGGGATCGGGCTTCGGCAGCGCCTCGTCACGGCCGAGGATGTCGTCCGGCGCGAAGCAATCTTCCACACCGATGGCCTGCAAGGTCAGCAGCGCCAACTCCCGCGCGTTACGGGTGAGGATGCCCAGGCGAACGCCGCGTGCTTGCAGGCCACGCACCAGGGCCACGGCACCCGCGGCCGGGCGCGAGGCAACGGCAAGCTCGCGCTCGTGCTCCAGCAACCAGGCGTGTTTGGCCCTCGACACCTCGGGCGGTAGGGCGGCCAGATGATGGAGGATGTCGTCGTCGGGTGGAATGTCCAGCGCCTCGCGGATGGCGGCGAAATCATGCACGGCAATGGTCAGAGTGCCGTCCATGTCGAAAACCCAATGGCTATAGCGCTGCAGGCTCATCGCCCCTCCGGCAAGCGTGGAATCGAGGCCGCAGCATAACCGCTCGGGCCTTGGTCTCGCGACTTCGCCTCAACGCCAATCGTCGCGCAGGCGAATCAGCCCTTCCTGAGCCACCGAGGCGACCAGCTGGCCCTGGCGATTGAAGACGCTGCCGCGGGAGAAACCGCGGGCATTGCCGGCCCAGGGGCTGTCCATGGCATAGAGCAGCCAGTCGTCCATGCGCAGGTTGCCGTGGAACCAGATGGAGTGATCGAGGCTGGCGACCTGCATGAACTTCTGCCATACCGACACGCCGTGAGGCAGCATCGAGGTGGTCAGCAGGTTGAAGTCCGAGGCGTAGCCCAGCAGGTATTTGTGAATCGCCGGCGTATCCGGCAGCTCTCCGTCGGCGCGGAACCACACGTACTTGGCCGGCTCGCTGACCTGGGGTGAAAACGGATTGTCGACGGTGACCGGACGGATCTCGATGGGCTTGTCGAACAGCACGCGCTCGCGCACCCGCGGAGGCAGCGAGTCGGCCACCAGGCTGGCCAGTTCGGTCTCCGAGCGCAGGCCTTCGGGGCCGGGTACGTCGGGCATCTGCACCTGATGGTGGAAGCCTTCTTCCTGGTTCTGGAACGAAGCGCTGCAGGTGAAGATCGCCTTGCCCTTCTGTACCGCCGTTACCCGGCGCGTGCTAAAGCTGCCGCCGTCACGCACGCGGTCGACCTGATAAACCACCGGCAGCGTGGCATCGCCGGGGCGCAGGAAGTAACCGTGCAGCGAATGCACATGGCGGTCGGCCTCGACCGTCTGGGTGGCCGCCGACACGCACTGGCCAAGTACCTGACCGCCGAAGAGCTGGCGAAAGCCCAGATCCTGGCTCACGCCGCGGAACAGGTTTTCCTCGATGGCTTCCAGGCTCAGCAGCGCCACCAACTCTTGCAGGACTTGACTCATAACGGTTCTCCACGGCCCTGAGTGGGCGATGCTACGACTCGCGCGGGGTGCGCGGACGGTGAATGGTAATGCCTTTGCCGGCGCTCAGGAATCGCGCCGTGGTGCCACTGATGACAGGCTCAGCCCTGCTTCGGCCATTTGCTCACGGGCATTTCGTAAAGCGCGTGCCGGCGCAGCGCATGCCCGGGCGCCAGCGACGGATGCTCGAACTCGCCAGCCAGCTGCATGCCGAGGGCTTGCATCACTCGCTGCGACGGCGCGTTGCTGAGTGTGGTGAATGCCACCACGCGATCCACCGCCAGGCGCGTAAAGGCAAAATCCAGCGAGGCACGCGCCGCTTCCTGGGCAAGGCCCTGCCCCCAGAATGCCGGCGACAGGCGCCAGCCGATCTCCACCGCCGGTGTGAAACTCGCCTCGAATCCGACGTTGGCCAGCCCAGTCATGCCGACGAAGCGACCATCTTCGCGTTGCCAGAGCGACCAGAAGGTAAAGCCGTGATCGGCGAAGTGCTGTTGCAGGCGGATGAGCAGCGCCTTGCTCTGCTCGCGGCCCAGGAGCGCCGGAAAATAGTGCATCACCGCCGGATCCGCGCACAGCGTGGCCAACTCGTCCAGATCCTCGTCACGCCAGGCGCGCAGGAGCAGACGCGGCGTCTGCAGCTCGGCCCCATCCCTTTCGCTTCTCATGCATACTGCCCCAGGTTCACCCGATGACCGCCATTGTATGCCCCTGCCGCTGATCTACCACGACGACTACAGCCCACCGTTCCCCGACGGCCATCGCTTCCCGATGGAAAAATTCCGCCTGCTGCGCGATCACCTGGTAGCCAGCGGCCTGACCCGGGATGAAGAACTGCTGCGGCCCGAGATCTGCCCGGCCGATATCCTCGCGCTCTGCCACTGCCCCGCCTATATCGAGCGCTACCTGAGCGGCGAGCTGAGCCACGAAGATCAGCGCCGCCTCGGCCTGCCCTGGAGCCCGGAACTGGCGCGGCGCACCGTGCGGGCCGTCGGCGGCTCGCTGCTGGCCACCGAGCAGGCGCTGCAGCACGGCCTGGCCTGCCACCTGGCCGGCGGCACCCATCATGCCCATTACGATTACCCGGCGGGCTTCTGCATCTTCAACGACCTGGCGGTGATCGCCCGCTACCTGCTGGAAAGCGGCAAGGCCGGGCGCGTGCTGATCTTCGACTGCGACGTGCACCAGGGCGACGGCACCGCGCGCCTGCTCGAGCACGTGCCTGACGCGATCACCGTGTCCCTGCACTGCGAACAGAACTACCCGGCGCGCAAGGCCAGCAGCGACTGGGACATTCCCCTGCCGCGCGGCATGGGCGATGCCGATTACCTGAAGGTGATCGACGACACGCTGGGCTACCTGCTCGCCCTGTACCAGCCGGACATCGTGCTCTACGACGCCGGCGTCGATGTGCACAAGGACGACGCCCTGGGTTACCTGCAACTCACCGATGCCGGCGTCGCGGCCCGCGACGAGGCCGTGCTCGACCACTGCCTGGGCCGCGACATTCCCGTGGTCGGGGTGATCGGCGGTGGCTACAGTAAGGACCGCCACGCCCTCGCCCGCCGACACGGCATCCTCCATCACAGCGCCGCGCGGGTATGGCAGCAGCGAGGGCTCGGGTAAACTTCGCCCTTTGCCCAGCCGACGCCGCCATGACCGATTTCTCCCCGCCCACCGCCCACTCGGTCGCCATCATCGGCGGCGGCCCTGCCGGCCTGATGGCCGCCGAAACCCTGGCGCTCGCTGGCGTGCGAGTCGACCTCTACGACGCCATGCCCTCGCTGGGCCGCAAGTTTCTGCTCGCCGGCGTCGGCGGCATGAACATCACCCATTCCGAAGCCTATCCGGCCTTCGTCGGCCGCTATGGCGAGCGCGAGCGGGAAATCCATGCACTGCTGCAAGGCTTCGATGCCAATACGCTGCGCGAATGGATCCATGGCCTGGGCATCGACACTTTCGTCGGCACCTCGGGCCGCGTATTTCCTACCGACATGAAGGCCGCGCCGCTGCTGCGCGCCTGGCTCAAGCGCCTGCGCGAGGCCGGTGTGCAGTTGCACACCCGGCACCGCTGGCTGGGTTGGAATGCCGACGGCAGCCTGCGTATGGCGGGCCCTGAAGGCGAGCAGGTGATCCGCGCCGATGCGGTGCTGCTGGCCCTGGGCGGTGGCAGCTGGCCGCGGCTCGGTTCGGACGGCAGCTGGGTGGCGCGTTTGCAACAGGCTGGCGTGCCCGTCGTGCCGCTACAACCAAGCAACTGCGGGTTCGACGTGGCTGCCTGGAGCCCGCTGCTGCGCGAAAAATTCGCCGGTGCGCCGCTGAAGAACGTCGCCCTTGGTTTGCCGGGCGACGCACCGCGCCCCGGCGAATTCGTGCTGACCGCCACCGGTATCGAAGGCAGCCTGGTGTACGCGCTGTCCGCCGGCATTCGCCAGCGCATCACCCGCGACGGCAGCTGTACCGTCTACCTCGACCTGCTGCCACAGCGCAGCGAAGCGGCCCTTGGCAACACGCTGAGCAAACCCCGCGGCTCGAACTCCATGGCCAAGCACCTGCATCGCCAGGCCGGCTTGGATGGCGCGAAAGCGGCGCTGCTGCGCGAAGCGACGCCCGCCGAGCACTTCACCGATCCGCAGCGGCTGGCTGCCGCCATCAAGGCGCTGCCGATCACGCTATGCCAGGCGCGCCCGATCGAAGAAGCGATCAGCAGCGCTGGCGGCGTGCCATTCGAAGCCCTCGACGACAATCTGATGCTGACGCAAATACCCGGCACCTTCTGCGCCGGTGAAATGCTCGACTGGGAAGCGCCCACCGGCGGCTACCTGCTCACCGCCTGCTTCGCCAGCGGCCGCGTTGCCGGTCAGGGCATGCTGCGCTGGCTGCAGAGCACATCCCGATAATCCACGGAACAGGACATAGCATGCTGACCAGCATAGAACTCAAGACCTTCATCCCCGCCAAGGACTACCCATTGAGCCAAGCGTTCTATACCGCCCTGGGCTTCAAGCCGGCCTGGCAATCAGAGGAGATGAGCTACTTCAGCCACGGCGAGCACTGCGCCTTTCTGCTGCAGAACTTCTACGTGAAGGAACAGGCCAAGAACTTCGTCATGCATATGCTGGTGGACGATGTAGAGGCCTGGTGGGCGAAGGTTCAGGCGGAGAACATCGCCGAGCGCTTTGGCGTACGCACCATCGCCCCAGAAGATCAGCCCTGGGGCATCCGCGAGTTCATCGTCTTCGACCCCAGCGGCGTGCTGTGGCGGATTGGCCAGAACATCTGAGCGGATCATGATTGGCGGTTTCTGCGTTACGTAGCCTGACGCTAGAGCGCCTTTCGAAAGAACACCCGGGCGTAGCCATCTCCAGCGGCCCGGTGCATTTCCTGATAACCCAAATGCGGGTAGATGAGGATGTTTTCGGTCATCCGCTCATTGGTATAAAGCTCAATTGCCCTGCATCCCAGCGCCCGCGCCTCTCGCTCGGCGAACGCCATCAGTTGCCCGCCGAGTCCTCGACCACGGCGCTGCTCACCGATGGCGACGTTCTGCAGATGCAGCACATCACCCTGCTGCTCCAGCACCAGCACGCCGATCAAACCGTCATCGATTTCCAGAACGAACACCATGGCCTGCGCGATAATCTGCCGGTAATCATCGAGCATCGGTGCCGGCGGTTTGCCGATGCGGCCAATGTAAGGCGCATAGGCCTGTTGCACGATCATGGTGATCGCCTGCACATCCGCATCGATAGCACGGCGTATCAGCATTACCGCTTACCCTTCGGCTTACCACCGAAACTCGGCACCTTGCGGATGGCCTTGACCGGCGGCTCGGCCGGCTCGTCGCTTTCCATCCAGCGGCCCAGACCACCGGCTTTACCGCCGCCAACCACCTTGGGCTTTTTCGGTTTCTTGGGCTTTTTCACCACCAGGCCGCCAGCCACCGTCTGCGGCACGCGGTGATCGGGGATGAAGTCCGGTTCGTCGACGCGCTGCAGGATCTGCTGGGTAAGCGCTTCGATGGCCGAGAGCAGTTGCACTTCGTCGGCGCAGACCAGCGACACCGCCTGGCCACTGGCCCCCGCGCGCCCGGTACGACCAATCCGGTGCACGTAGTCTTCGGCGACGATGGGCAGGTCGAAGTTGACCACCAGCGGCAGGTCGTCGATATCCAGGCCGCGGGCGGCCACGTCGGTGGCCACCAGCACGTCGACTTCACCGGCCTTGAAGCGCTGCAGGGCACGCAGGCGCGTCGGCTGCGGCTTGTCACCGTGGATCGAATCAGCGCGAATGCCTTCGGCCAGCAGCGCCTGCTCAAGTTCGTCGACGCCCTTGCGGGTCTTGGCGAACACCAGCACTTGCGACCATTTCTTGCTGCGGTACAGGTGCAGGAACAGCTCGGCCTTGCGCTTCTTGTCCACCGGAATCAGCCACTGCTTGACCGACTTGGCGGCGGCGTTGCGCGGGCTGACTTCGATGCTCAGCGGGTCGCGCAGCATTTCCTTGGCCAAACCGCGGATGGCGTCGGAAAAGGTCGCGGAGAACAGCAGGGTCTGGCGCTTCTTCGGCAGGGCGGCGAACAGGTCATCCAGCTCGCGGGCAAAGCCCAGGTCGAGCATGCGGTCGGCTTCGTCGAGCACCAGCACCTGCAACTGAGAAAACTTCACCGCGTTCTGACGGTACAGGTCGAGCAAGCGGCCCGGCGTGGCGACCAGCACGTCGAGGCCCTTGCGCAGCTTCATCATCTGCGGGTTGATGCTGACGCCGCCGTACACCGCATAGCTGCGCAGCGGCAGGAACTGCGAGTAGGTCTGCACGCTCTGCTGCACCTGCTCGGCCAGCTCGCGGGTCGGCACCAGCACCAGGGCACGCACCGAATTGCTGGCCACCACCGGGCCTTCCATCATCAGCCGCTGCAGGATCGGCAAGGTAAAAGCGGCGGTCTTACCGGTGCCGGTCTGCGCCGCCGCCATGATATCGCGGCCCTTGATGATCGGGCCGATGGCCTGGGCCTGAACGGGCGTCGGGGTCTTGTAGTCGAGGCCGTCGAGGCAGCGCAGCAGGGGTTCGATCAGGCCGAGGGAAGCGAAGGTCATGGCGGGCAACATGGCGGGCAGTGGAGATGGCGCGCAGTTTAGCGCGTCCGGGTATCAATCGCTCAGCCGATGCTGCGCGGGGGACGTAGCCGCGGTCGGGCGCGGCAATACAGACCGTTTACGCGGCGGCGAGCAAGGCGCGCACCTTGGCGGCGGACATGCCCTGCAGCTGACGCAGGAAATCGTGATCAACGGCGCTGCGGCCATGCTGCTCGCGCAGCACCTTGCACAGGTGCAGGGTCAGGTTGGCGGCCATTTCCGCATCGGCCAGCGCCCGGTGCGCCTTGCCGGTATCGGGCAGCCGCGCCCAGCGATTGAGGTTGCCGAGCTTGTGGCTCGGCGCACCTGGCAGCAGGCGGCGCGACAGCAGCAGCGAGCAGGCGAAATGCTGCACGCGGGTGCGCCCGATCAGGCCCAGCTCGGCGTCCCAGAACTTCTGGTCGAAGGACGCGTTGTGCGCCAGCATCGGAATGTCACCGACGAACTCGGCGACCTCGTGCATCACCTCGGCCGCCGGTGGCGCGCTGCGCACCATGGCGTTGCTGATACCGGTCAGTTGCTCGATGAAGGGCGGCACCCAGGCTCCGCTATTCATCAGGCTCTGGTAGCGGGCAGTGATCTGCCCGCCTTCGATGATCACCACGCCGATTTCGGTGGCGCGCGCCTGCTGGGCCGGCGACATGCCGGTGGTTTCGAAGTCGATGACAGCGATGGGTTTCACAGGAACCTCAGTGTTTGAGCAACAGATGGCCCTCGATGGGCACGTAACGGCTGGCTGCGCGCACCAGCGACTGCGCGGTAAGCCCAGGCACGCCGTAAGCCACGGCTTCGACGCCATGACGCTGGCGAATGCGTTCGAGCAGCAGGTCGAAATCGCCGTCACCGGAGGCCAGCACCACGCTGTCGACATTCGCCGCAGCGTCCATCACGTCGATGGTGATGCCCACGTCCCAGTCGCCCTTGGCCGAACCGTCGCTACGCTGGATGTAGGGTTTGAGCTTCACGGTGAAGCCCAGGTTGCGCAGGATCTGCTGGAACTGCTGCTGCTTGGGATCACCGCGATCGATGGCATAAGCGTACGCCTCGACGATCTCGCCGCCCGCCGCCAGCTCATTCCACAACGCCGTGTAATTGAAGTGGCAGCCATAGGCCTGGCGCACTGTGTAGTAGAGATTCTGTACGTCGGCGAACACGGCAATTTTCTTCACCGGACATCCTCACAAGGTTCGCGCGGGTTGCACGGGTGGCCAGTATGCCAGCCCTGGCCCCTCGAGGTCGAAGGCAGCGCCACGGCGGCGACGAACGTCATCGCTGGTGGCCGGCCTGCCACGCTCGTATCATGGTGGCCTGTTTTTCCGCCTGCGACCCTTCATGAATCCCCTCGACGCCCTGCGTGACGCCTGGTTCTTCTTCCGGCAAAACTTCTTGCAGATCCTCCTGTTGTGCCTGCCCTTCCTGCTGCTCGAAGCCTTCGTGAGCCTGCAGCTCGAGGGCCTGGTCACAGCCGCCAAGGTACCGCTCTATGAAGTGCTGCTCGGCCTGTTCTTCTATCCGCTGTACAGCGCCGCACTGATCCTGTTCATCGATGCCCGCAGCCGCGGTGAGGAGCCCGGCAAGGGCGCGCTGGTAGCCATGAGCCTTAGCCTGTGGCCGCGCTTCGTGCTGCTGGCCGGTATCGGCACCCTGGCGATCATGCTCGGCATCTCGCTGTTCATCCTGCCGGGGTTGTGGCTGATGGTACGGCTGGTGTTCGCCGACTACCTGTTGGTGCTGCGCGGCCTCACGCCGTTGCAGGCGCTGCACGAAAGCCTGCAGCTGACCCATGGGCACTTCTGGCCGATCTTCACCTGCGTGGTGCTGGTGATGGTGCCGCCATGGCTCGCCGGCTTCTGGGCCGCCGATATCACCGCCGAGCCAGCCGGGCGCCTGCTGCTGGACGTGCTGTTCGGCCTCTGCCAGCTGTTCACCACCGTGGTGGTGTTCCGCCTGTACATGCTACGCGCCGGCGACAATGCCGCGCCGCTGCCGTAACCTTCGCGAATCGACCCTACCCCATCGAGACCAGCACGTGGCAAGAAAATCGCGCAGAGAACTGGCCAAGGACCGCGGCGACCTCAGCGATCTACCGGTGACGGTCAAGGATGTCGCGCTCAGGGCTGGCGTGTCGCCGATCACCGTGTCGCGGGCGATCCAGCGGCCCGAGCTGGTCAGCGATGCCACCCGCGAGCACGTGCTGGAAGTGGTGCGCGCAATGGGCTACGTGCCAAACCTGATGGCCGGCGGGTTGGCCACCAGCAAGAGCCGCCTGGTGGCCATCGTGCTGCCGACCATCGCCAACTCGATCTACGCCAGCGTGGTGCAGGCGATCATGGATCGCCTCGCCGAGGCGGGTTATCACACCTTGGTCGGGCCCAGTGGCTATGTACCGGAGCAGGAGGAAACCCTGCTGGCCGCCATTCTGGGTCGCCGCCCCGACGGCATCGTGCTGACCGGTACCTTCCATACCCAGGCCAGCCGCGAGCGCCTGTCGTCCGCCGGCATCCCGGTAGTGGAAGCCTGGGACCTGAGCGACGACGGCCTGGACATGCAGGTGGGGTTTTCCCACGAACAGGTCGGCGCCGCCGTGGCCGAGCACTTCTTCGCCAAGGGTCACCGCCGCTGGGCGGTGGTCGGCGTCGACGACCCGCGGGCGCTGCGCCGCTGCAAGGCGGTGATCGGCCGCCTAGCCGAGCTGGGCGTGAGTAACGTGGCGGTGCAGACGCTGCCGCTGCCCGCCACCTGGGAGGTCGGCCGCAAGGGCCTGGCCAACCTGCTTGATGCCGGCGAGCAGCCCGACTTCATCTTCTGCAGCTCGGACACCGTGGCCCTTGGCGTGCTCGCCGAAGCGTCCACCCGCGGGCTGGACGTTCCGAACGACATTGCCGTGCTGGGCTTCGGCGATACCCTCAACGGCCAGTTCGCCAACCCGGCGCTGTCGACCGTCAGCGTCAATGCAAGCGAAATGGGCCGGCAAGTGGCCGAAGCCCTGCTGCGCCGGTTCGATGGCCAACCAGCCGAATCCCGCGTCGACACCCGATTCGCCATCATCGAACGTAGCAGCACCGCTCGCCCCTGAATCCTGCAAATCTAAATTGTGGAAGCGGCCCATGCCCGCGATACCGCCGCGCGCGTGGCGCCCACCCACCTATGCTCCAACACCGCTGAATGAGCCGGGTCGCGTATCACTGGCGCGGGCCACGACCGCAACCATCGCGCTTTGAATTTCCACTTGAATGATAACGTTATCTGACTATCATGATAACGTTATCTTAAATGTTGCCAGTGAGCAGCCAGACCCACCGCAACACCGTCAACGGCACAGGAACCACGCGATGAACAATAACAACACTCATGCAGGTACTACCCCGGTCATCACCGCCCTGGAAGTCATTCCCGTCGCCGGGCACGACAGCCTGCTACTCAACCTGAGCGGCGGCCATGCACCCTTCTTCACCCGTAACCTGCTGATCCTGCGTGACAACGCCGGCCATGTCGGCGTCGGCGAAGTGCCGGGCGGCGAAGCCATTCGCCAGACCCTGGAAGACGCCCGCCAACTGTTGCTCGGCCAGCCCATCGGCCAGTACCAGAAATTGCTCGGCCAGGTACGCCAGGCTTTCGCCGATCGTGACTCCGGCGGCCGCGGCCTGCAGACCTTCGACCTGCGTATCACCATCCATGCGGTAACCGCCGTCGAGGCTGCCCTGCTCGACCTGCTCGGCCAGTACTTGGACGTGCCGGTCGCCGCCCTGCTCGGCGAAGGCCAGCAGCGCGATGCCGTGGAAATGCTCGGCTACCTGTTCTACGTCGGCGACCGCAAGAAAACCGACCTGCCCTATCGCCAGGAAGCCGACGCCGACAACGCCTGGTTTCAGGTGCGCAACGAAGAAGCGCTGGACGCACAGGGCGTGGTGCGCCTCGCCGAAGCCGCCTACGAGCGTTATGGCTTCAAGGACTTCAAGCTCAAGGGCGGCGTGCTGCGCGGCGACGAGGAAATCGAAGCGGTCACCGCGCTGGCCGAGCGCTTCCCGGAGGCACGCATCACCCTGGACCCTAACGGCGCCTGGTCACTGCAGGAAGCCATCCGCCTGTGCCGCGACCAGCACCATGTGCTCGCCTATGCCGAAGACCCCTGCGGCGCCGAGAATGGTTATTCCGGCCGTGAAGTGATGGCCGAGTTCCGCCGCGCCACCGGCCTGCCCACCGCCACCAACATGATCGCCACCGACTGGCGCCAGATGGGCCACGCGATCCAGCTGCAATCGGTGGACATCCCCCTGGCCGATCCGCACTTCTGGACCATGCAGGGTTCGGTGCGCGTGGCGCAGATGTGCAACGACTGGGGCCTGACCTGGGGCTCGCACTCGAACAATCATTTCGATGTGTCCCTGGCCATGTTCACCCACGTGGCAGCAGCCGCGCCGGGCAAGATCACCGCCATCGACACCCACTGGATCTGGCAGGACGGCCAACGCCTGACCAAGGAACCGCTGCGTATCGAAGGCGGCCTGGTGCAGGTGCCGAAAAAGCCCGGCCTCGGCGTGGAGCTGGACATGGACGCCGTGGCCAAGGCCCACGAGTGCTACAAGGGCATGGGCCTGGGCGCGCGCAATGACGCCGTGGCCATGCAGTACCTGATCAGCGGCTGGACCTTCGATAACAAGAAGCCCTGCCTGATGCGCTGAGCAGGATCACACTGCAATTAGTTGGTGGGCTGAAGCGGATCGCCGCCCGGCATACCCTACGCCCGAGCGCAGGCCTTTGTGGGAGGGTGCCATGCGCCCGATTCGCGGGCAGGAACTAGGCTGCCCCGCCCGCTCCCACGGCCTGACGCTGATCTGGCTACAGTGATTTACCTAACTGTGATTCAACTGCGCCTTGAGCCGATCACGAAAGCTCTGGATCAGCGGTTCCCGTGAGCGGCCGCGGCGCAACGCCAGGGTGAATGGCGCCTGGTAGCCGAAGGTGGTGGGCAGCAGCACTTTCAGACGTTTCTGATCGGCCCACTGCTGGGCGTAATGCTCGGGCAAATAGCCAATATAGGCGCCGGATAGCACCAGAATCAGCTGCGCCTCCATCGACTCCACCGTCGCTGCACTGTGCTTGAAGCCATGGCGCGCCAGCTCGGTCTGACTCCAGTAGCCGCGGCCGACCATGCGCTGCTGGGTGATCACTTCCGCCGGAATCTGCCGTTGGGTATACAGCGGGTGCCTATCGCTGCAGTACAGCCAGTGCTGCTCGCGGTACAGCGCCTGGTAGATCAGCCCGTTGGTACGCACCGAAAAGGCACCGATGGCCAGGTCCAGCCGATTTTCCAGCACGCCGAGTTGCAGTTCAGCCGGACTGAGCACCGCCAGATGCAGGTGCACGGCCGGGTGTTCCTGGCTGTAGGCGCCGATCACCTCGGCCAGCGGCAGGGATGGATCGCTCACCGTCGAATCCAATACACCCAGATTCAGGGTACCGCGTAGCTCGCCCTTGAGCGCCGCCGAATAACGCTCGAACCCCTCCAGCTCGGCCAGCAGCCGCAACGCTTCCTGATGGAACAGCTCGCCCTTACTGGTCAGGCTGAAGCCGCCACGCCCACGATGGCAGAGCACGAAGCCGAGCTGCGCTTCGAGCTGGCTCATATAGGTACTGATCGCCGAGGTGGACAGGTTCAGCTCCTGCTGCGCCGCAGCGAAACCCTGGTGGCGCACGACACAGACGAACAGGCGCAGCAGCTTGAGATCGGGCATTGGCGAACCATGACGGTGGAGGAACCCGGCTCATGCTAAAGCCTGCCCGTTAGTTTAGGAATTTCTGAACTGATTATTTGCGCTGCCCGATTCTTCCCGCCGCAAACCCTGACCAGAATCGGGCCACGACAACCACAAGAACTGAGAGGCCCCCGTGGACAATTCCCTCCACCAGCCCCTGGGCGGCAACGAAATGCCCCGTTTCGGCGGGATCGCCACCATGCTGCGCCTGCCCCACGTGCAGGCACCCGAGGAGCTGGACAAGCTCGACGCTGCCTTTATCGGCATCCCGCTGGATATCGGCACGTCCCTGCGCTCCGGCACCCGGTTCGGGCCGCGGCAGATTCGCGCCGAGTCGGTGATGATCCGCCCGTACAACATGGCAACCGGCGCCGCGCCGTTCGATTCCCTGAACGTCGCCGATATCGGCGACGTGGCGATCAACACCTTCAACCTGCTCGACGCCGTGCGCATCATCGAAGAGCACTACGACCGCGTGCTCGCCCACGACATCATCCCGCTGACCCTTGGCGGCGACCACACCCTGACCCTCCCGATCCTGCGCGCCATGCGCAAGAAGTACGGCAAGATCGGCCTGGTGCACATCGACGCCCATGCGGACGTGAACGATCACATGTTCGGCGAGAAGATCGCCCACGGCACCACCTTCCGCCGCGCCCAGGAAGAAGGTCTGCTCGACAGCCAGCGTGTGGTGCAGATCGGCCTGCGCGCCCAGGGTTACACCGCTGACGACTTCAACTGGAGCCGCAACCAGGGCTTTCGTGTGGTACAGGCCGAAGAGTGCTGGCACAAATCTCTCGCCCCGCTGATGGAAGAAGTGCGCGCCAAGGTCGACGGCGGCCCGGTGTACCTGTCCTTCGACATCGACGGCATCGACCCGGCCTGGGCGCCCGGCACCGGCACGCCGGAAGTCGGCGGCCTGACCACCATCCAGGCGTTGGAAATCATCCGCGGCTGCCAGGGCCTGAACCTGATCGGCGGCGACCTGGTCGAGGTCTCCCCGCCCTACGACACCACCGGCAACACCTCGCTGCTGGGCGCCAACCTGCTCTACGAAATGCTCTGTGTGCTGCCGGGTGTGGTGCGCAAGTGAGCCGCGTGCTCGCCCGGTAATCCCGGTTTCACATCACTGGAAAAACCCGCGCGGGCCAGCAGAAGCCCGCCGTGGCGCATTACCCGTTCGCGGGTCATGGAGCGCACTTCGCTCCACGCGGCCCTGCCGCACTGCCCAAGCACCACTACCCGACGGCTGTCGGGGGTGAATAACAAGGTCGGCGCCATGGCGCCACCCTGACAAGAATCGTGACAGGCGCTGGAGAAACACATGATCCTGGATATATCCGTAGTACTGATCTACGCCGCCGGCATGCTACTGCTCGGCTGGTACGGCATGCGCCGCGCGCGCAGCCAGGAAGATTACCTGGTGGCCGGACGCAACCTCGGCCCGGCCTTCTACATGGGCACCATGGCCGCCACCGTGCTCGGCGGCGCCGCGACCGTCGGCACCGTGCGCCTGGGTTATGTGCACGGCATTTCCGGGTTCTGGCTGTGCGCCGCCCTGGGCGCCGGCATCATCGTGCTCAACCTGTTCCTAGCCAAACCATTGCTCAAACTGCGCATCTTCACCGTCACCCAGATCCTCGAACGCCGCTACACACCGGCGGCGCGTCAGGCCAGTGCGGTGGTGATGTTCGCCTACGCGCTGATGATCTCGGTGGTCTCGGTGCTGGCCAGCGGCACGGTGCTGCAGGTGCTGTTCGACCTGCCCTTCTGGGCGGCCATCCTGCTGGCTGGCGGCGTAGTGGTGGTGTATTCCAGCATCGGCGGCATGTGGTCGCTGACCCTCACCGACATCGTGCAGTTCGCCATCAAGACGGTCGGCCTGATGTTCGTGCTGCTGCCCATCTGCCTGTACCGCGTCGGCGGCTGGGACGAACTGGTAGCCAAGCTGCCGGACACCGCCTTCAGCCTGACCACCATCGGCTACGACACCATCATCACCTACTTCCTGATCTACTTCTTCGGCATCCTCATCGGCCAGGACATCTGGCAACGTGTGTTCACCGCCCGCAACGAGAACGTCGCCCGCGTGGCCGGCAGCCTGGCCGGCGTGTACTGCGTGCTGTACGGGCTGGTCGGCGCACTGATCGGCATGTGCGCCAAGGTGCTGCTGCCGGATCTGGCCAACGCCAACAACGCCTTCGCCTCCATCGTGCAGAGCGCGCTGCCCGACGGCATTCGCGGCCTGGTGATCGCCGCCGCCCTGGCCGCGATGATGTCCACCGCCAGCGCCGGTCTGCTCGCCGCGTCCACCACGGTGACCGAGGACCTGCTGCCGAAACTGCGCGGCGGTCGCCCTTCGAGCCTGGGGGTCGCCCGCCTGTTCACCCTGCTCACCGGCCTGCTGGTGCTGGCGATCTCCCTGGTGGTCAGCGACGTGATCGGCGCTCTGACACTGGCCTACAACCTGCTGGTGGGCGGTATCCTGATTCCGATTCTCGGCGCCATCTACTGGAAACGCGCCACCACCACTGGCGCCATCGCCAGCATGGCACTGGGTTGCGCCACCGCACTGGTCTTCATGTTCAAGGATGGCCTGGAAGCCAACACGCCGATCTACTACAGCCTGGCAGTCGGCCTGCTGGCCTTCGTGATCGGCAGCCTGCTGACCCGTCCGCAAGCGCGCGCTGCCAGCCTCGCCTGAACCAATCAAAGATGCCGGTGCGACTGCCGGCATCTGCAGATTCATCATCAAGGAGCCTGCATGACCACCTGCGGTGAATTTCTCGTCAAGCAACTCGAGGCCTGGGGCGTCGACACCGTGTTCGGCATCCCCGGCGTGCACACCGTCGAGCTGTACCGCGGCTTGCCCGGCAGCGGCATCCGCCACGTCACCCCGCGCCACGAACAGGGCGCGGGCTTCATGGCCGACGGCTACGCGCGCGTCTCCGGCAAGCCTGGCGTGTGCTTCATCATCACCGGGCCGGGCATGACCAATATCGCCACCGCCATGGGTCAGGCTTACGCGGACTCGATCCCGATGCTGGTGATTTCTAGCGTCAACGAACGCGAGCGCCTCGGCCATGGCAACGGCTACCTGCACGAGCTGCCGGACCAGCGCGCCCTCGTGGCTGGCGTCGCCGCCTTCAGCCATACGCTGATGAGCGTCGACGAATTGCCCGAAGTGCTGGCCCGCGCCTTCGCGGTGTTCGATAGCCAGCGACCACGGCCGGTGCATATCGAGCTACCGCTGGATGTGATCACCGCCGCCGCCGACCACCTGAGCGTGCAACCGCGGGTGAAAGCTCCACGCCCCGCACCGCAGGCCGAGTTGATCCAGCAAGCGGCGCAGCGCCTGAGCCAGGCCCAGCGCCCGTTGCTGCTAATCGGCGGCGGCGTAGGTGAGCCCGATACGGTGCGCCGCCTGGCCGAGGTGCTGGATGTACCGACCGCGCTGACCATCAACGCCAAGGGCCTGCTGCCCGCCGCTCATCCGCTGCTGATCGGCAGCAACCAGTCGCTGCCGCCGGTGCGCCAGCTGGCGCTGGGCGCCGACGTGGTGCTGGCCATCGGCACCGAGCTGGGCGAGACCGATTACGACGTGGTGTTCGACGGCAACTTCAGAATCGGCGGCGAGCTGATCCGTATCGATATCGACGCCGAGCAGTTGCAGCGCAATCACACGCCGACATTGGCGATCCACAGCGACGCCGGCCTGGCCATCGAGGCGCTGCTCAAGCAATTGCCGCAGCGCGAGAACGATGAAAAGAGCAGCGGCGCCACGCGCGCGGGCGCAGTTCGCCAGCAACTGGCCGCAGACTTCGCCGGCTGGGCGCACTACCGACGGCTGTTCGACTGCATCCTCGACGTGCTGCCCGACGCGCGCTTCGTCGGCGACTCGACGCAGACCGTGTACAGCGGCAACCATCTCGTAGAACTGGATGGCCCGCGCCGCTGGTTCAACGCCTCCACCGGCTACGGCACCCTCGGCTACGGCCTGCCGGCAGCCATCGGCGCCCGGCTGGCCGAGCCAGCGCGCCCGGTGATCAGCCTGATGGGCGACGGCGGCATCCAGTTCACCCTGCCGGAGCTGGCCAGCGCCGTGGAAGCACAGGTCGGCATCATCGTGCTGCTGTGGAACAACCTGGGCTATGGCGAGATAAAACGCTACATGGAGCGCCGCGACATCACCCCGCTGGGCGTCGACATCTACACGCCGGACTTCCTGGCCATCGCCCGCGGCTTCGGCTGCCTGGCCGAACGCGCCCACGACCACGCACACCTGCAAAGCCTGCTGCGCGAGGCGCCAAGCGACCGGCCGCTGCTGATCGAAATCGCCGAGGCGCCGCCGTTTGCGCCGTGAAAGCATGACGCGGGTCGCTACTTGCGCGGCTTGGCCCGCGCGGTGGGCTCGGCGATCAGCGGATCGTCCGGCCAGTAATGCTTCGGGTAGCGCCCCTTCAAATCCTTCTTCACCTCGGCGTAAGTGGTGCGCCAGAAGTTGGCCAGGTCCTGGGTCACCTGCACCGGTCGACGCGCCGGGGACAGCAAGTGCAGCAGCACCTGCTGACGACCATTGGCGATTCGCGGCGTCTCGGCCAGGCCGAACAGCTCCTGCAGCCGCACCGCCAACACCGGCGGATGCTCGCTGTAATCCACACCGATACGTGAGCCGGACGGCACGGCGATGCTGCGCGGTGCCCACTCGTCCAGGCGCTGCGGCAACGGCCAGGGCAGCATGGTTTGCAGCATCGCATGCAGGTCGAGATTGCCAAAATGGCTGAGCCGGGTGACTTTGCCCAGGTAGGGTGCCAACCAGGTTTCCAAGGTATCCAGCAGCGCTGCATCCGATACATCCGGCCATTCGCTGCTGCCCTGCTGCAGATCCAGCTCACGCAGCAGCATCACCCGCGCCTGCCACTGGCGCAGCTCCGGCGTCCACGGCAGCAGCGCCAGCCCTTTGCGCCGTACCAGGCCGATCAACGCGCTGGTACGTGCTTCGGCATCCAGCCCCGGCAAGGCCTCGCTGCTCAGCACCAGGTCACCAACCTTGCGCTGCCGCTCGGCACGCAGTACGCCTTCGCGCTCATCCCATTCGAGCAGATCCTGGCTGCTGACCTGTTCGGCCAGCACCGAGTCGAACAGTGCTGGCTCCAGTTCGGCAGCCAGATAGATGCGCTCCTCACGCTGGCCCTGGCGACTGCCCAGGTCGGCCACCACAAGCCAGGTATGCTTCATCAGCCCATCGGCCTCGGTAAACTGCGCCGCGCGACCATTGGCCAGTCGATATTCGGCGCCGCCCTCACGGCGCTGACGTGCGATGCGATCCGGGTAGGCGAACGCCAGCAGTGCGCCCAGCCAGCGGCCATGCTCGGGGTCGCTGACCGCCTCGCTGACCGGCATCCGGCGCAAATATCCTTGAAACTGTTTGGCCAATTGTCGCGCACGCTGCACGCCGCCATTGGCGCCACGCGCCGCTCGACTCTCGCCCGACAGCAGCGCCAGGCGACTGTGCAGGTCGGCCCCGCCACCTCGCTGAATGTCGCGCTCCCCCAGCAGAGCCGCCAGGTCGCAGGCCATCTCACCGAGCCCGAGCGCCTGGCCACGCAGCAACAGATGAGCGATGCGCGGATGAGCCGGCAGCTCGGCCATGGCCTGACCGTGGGCAGTCAACACACCACGTTCGTCGAGCGCGCCGAGGCGCTGCAGCAGATCGCGCGCCTGGGCGTAGGCGGCAGCGGGCGGCGGGTCGAGCCAGACCAACTCATCCACTTCGACGCCCCAGCGCGCCAGCTGTAACGCCAGGCCCGCCAGGTCGGCCTGGAGAATTTCCGCTGCGCTATAAGCAGGCAATTGCTCATGCTGCGCCTGGGACCATAGCCGATAGCAGGCACCCGGTTGCAGACGCCCGGCACGGCCCGCGCGCTGGGTGGCCGAAGCGCGGGAAATACGCGCAGTGTCCAGGCGCGTCATGCCGCTGCCGGGGTCGAAACGCGGCACCCGCGCCAGCCCGGCGTCGACCACTACGCGCACGCCGTCGATGGTCAGGCTGGTCTCGGCGATGTTGGTGGCCAGCACCACTTTGCGCAGCCCGGATGGCGCCGGCTCGATAGCCGCACGCTGGGCCGACAGCTCCAGTTCGCCATGCAGCGGACAGACGCGAACGTCGCCGCGCCCGCCCATTGTTTCCTCCAGTTGCTCGGCCACGCGGCGAATTTCCGCTTGGCCGGGCAGAAACACCAGCAGGCTGCCGGGCTCATCGTCCAGCGCCTGCAATACCGTTTGCAGCACTCTTGGCTCCAGCCACTCCCCCGCCTGCCAGGGCGCGCCCCAGCGGATGTCTACGGGGAACATGCGCCCTTCACTGCGCAGGACTGGCGCGTTACCCAACAAGCCAGCCAAGCGCTCGCCTTCCAGGGTCGCGGACATCAGCAGCACTTTGAGCGGCGCCTCGCCACTGTCGGCGTCGCGAAACATCGCCCGACCATTGAGGGTCAGCGCCAGGGCCAGGTCGGCATCCAGGCTACGCTCGTGAAACTCGTCGAAAATCACCAGCCCGACGCCTTCCAGCGCCGGGTCGTCCTGCAAACGCCGTGCGAGAATGCCCTCGGTCACCACCTCGATGCGCGTGTTAGGCCCCACCTTGCTGTCCAGGCGGATGCGATAGCCCACCGTTTCGCCAACCTTTTCCCCCAGCTCACTGGCCAGCCGCTCGGCCGCGGCACGGGCAGCCAGGCGCCGCGGCTCGAGCATGATGATGCGCTGCCCGGCCAACCATGGCTGGTCGAGCACGGCCAGCGGCACGCGGGTGGTCTTGCCGGCACCGGGCGGCGCCTCGAGCACCACTTCATCACGGTCGGCCAGGGCGCGGCACAGGTCGGGCAGCAGGGAATCGATCGGCAGGCTGTTCATCGGGGCTCCAGTTCAGGCCGGCGATTATAACGGCGAACTGCCGCCATGCTTGCCCGGTCATATACCGTCGAAGGCTGCGTGTTGAAGTGCCGCAGCAGCTTTGCAATGCTCGCCTTGCTATAGTGGCGTCCACTTTTTCTGGAGGTGCTCGATGCGCACGAAATCCCGCGTTATCGGCGGCGTTCTCGCCGTTACATTGGTCACTCAACTGTCCGCTTGCGGCACCATCTTCTTCCCTGATCGCCGCGGCCAGATCGAGGGCCGGATCGACCCCCTCGTCGCCGGCCTGAACGCTATCGGCATTCTCTTCTACGTGATTCCCGGGCTGATCGCTTTTGGCGTCGACTTCGCCACCGGCGCCATCTACCTGCCAGGCGGCACCACCGCACAGGTCGATACGCAGTCCCTGAAGAACGTGGTGGACGGGGACGGCAAGGTCGACACCGCCAAGCTCAAGGCGCTGATCGAAACCCAGACCGGCCACAACCTGCCGCTCGACGACCCACGCCTGATCCAGCACAGCGGCAGCACCGAGCAATTGGCGGCCTACGGCCTGCGCCCATCCGCCTGATTCCTCCCGCAGCCCGTCAGTGATGACGGGCTCAGCCCGCCATCGTGCATGGATTGCCAATGACCCTCGACCGCCAGCACGCCCGCCTGATGCGCCAGGCCACCGCCGCCGCACTCTGCGTGGCGCTGACCCTGGTGTTGTGCAAAGCGATCGCCTGGTGGGCCAGCGGCTCGGTCAGCCTGCTCGCCGGTCTCACCGATTCGCTGCTCGACAGCGCCGCCTCGCTGCTCAACCTGATCGCCGTGAACATCGCCCTGCGCCCCGCCGACGATGATCACCGATACGGCCACGGCAAGGCCGAGGCACTTGCGGGTTTGGGCCAGGCGCTGTTCATCGGTGCCAGTGCCATCCTGGTCGCCGTGCAAGGCTTCGAGCGCCTGCGCCAACCTGAGCCATTGACCGCTCAGGGTTTGGGCATTGCGGTGATGCTGCTGTCCATGGCACTGACGGTCGCCCTGCTGACGTTCCAGCACCACGTGGTGCGCAAGACTGGCTCCACCGCCATCCATGCCGACTCGCTGCACTACCGCTCCGACCTGCTGCTCAATGGCGGCATCCTCCTTGCGCTGCTGCTCGCCTATCTCGGCTGGCAACAGGGCGACGCGCTGTTCGCCATCGGCATCGCGGCCTACATCTTGTGGAGCGCGGTGAGCATCGCACGCCAGTCGGTCAGCGTGTTGATGGATCAGGAACTGGCGTCCGAAGTCAGCACGCGCATGGGCGAGCTGGCCTGCGCCGTTCCTGGCGTCGTCGGCATTCACGACCTGCGCACACGCCTGTCCGGCACTCACTGGTTCGTACAGTTGCACGTCGATCTGCCCGGCAGCCTCAGCCTCACCGAAGCACACGCACTGTGCGAACAAGTGGAGGACGCTATCCGCAGCGAATTCGCCCAGGCCGAGGTGCTGGTGCATGCCGACCCAGTCGAAGTCGCACCGATTTGAGGCAGGCGATGCGCCATCAGAAAAACAGTGAACCGTCATCGCGAAAGGCCAGTCAGCTTCACTAAGCCCAAACGATTTGGGTGGGACGCTCCCGGCTCCCCTCACCCTCAACCAGGGCGGCACCGGGAATCTATTCGTGATGAGAGGATTACCACATGAAGCGCGTATCCATGTTCGTCATTGCCGCCGTACTGGCCGCACCGGCCTTCGCAGCTGATGACCTGTGCACCGTCAACCTGCAGAAACTCGACAATGCCGTGGCCGCCAAAGCCACCCTGCCCGAGCCGCTCAAGCAGCAGGTTGCAGACGCCAAGAAAGAAGCCACCGACGCCCAGGCTGCTGGCGACCTCGAAGCTTGCGGCAGCCACGCCGAGCGTGCACTGCAACTGCTCGACGCGCCGGGTGATGATGGCAGCGGCGCCACCAGCTGATAGCTGACGGGCCGGCTCAACGCCGGCCTGTTTGCGAGCGCGCCGTGTAGCCCGGGTCGACGCCACGAACCCTTTTGGCGTACACTGCGCGTCTCGCAAGTTTCGGGGCCGATTAGGATTCGACGCCGGTGGCGAAGCTCGAGGTGCATGCCGACTTGGTAACAGAAGTCGTAAATCCACTGTTGCAACTTTCTATAGTTGCCAATGACGAAAACTACGAGGGCTACGCTCTCGCTGCGTAAGCGGCGCGACTAGTCCTTCTGGTAGCTTCGGCTCCAGCGATCACTAGGGGATGCCTGTAAACCCGAAGTGATTGTCATGCAGAACAGGATCGCCGCGTAGTACGTTGTGGACGAAGTGGCTAAAACTTACACAACTCGCCCAATGCACCCTGCCCGTCGGGCGGCTGAGGGTTAACTCAATAGACACGGCTAAGCATGTAGTACCGACAGTGGAGAACTGGCGGACGGGGG
>NZ_MSXW01000064.1:0-270 GCF_001945445.1 Pseudomonas sp. PA27(2017) | reverse complement strand
GACGAAGTGGCTAAAACTTACACAACTCGCCCAATGCACCCTGCCCGTCGGGCGGCTGAGGGTTAACTCAATAGACACGGCTAAGCATGTAGTACCGACAGTGGAGAACTGGCGGACGGGGATGATTGCTGGCTTCTTTTTTTTTTTTAAACCCCTGATTTTCCTAGAGAAAGTCAGGGGTTTTTCTTTGTGTGTCGTAAATTAGTCGTAAGTATCTATGATTACTGCTTGCGTAAGGGCGCTCATGCTTTACCTTCACGCCGGCTGAGA
>NZ_MSXW01000022.1 GCF_001945445.1 Pseudomonas sp. PA27(2017) | reverse complement strand
ATCTATCAGGGCTACCTCAAGCGTGGGCTCAAGCGAACAGAAGCCCTGACCATCCTGGCCCGTAAACTCGCTCGTATCGCCTTTGCGCTGATGCAGAAGCAGGTCGATTACAACCCCGAAAAAGGGGGATCCTTGACATAGAATCTCCTACAATAATCGCAGGCAACCCACTGTCCGTGTAGGAGCGCCGAACCGGCGCGAAGCGATGGCGGCCTTGCTGCAGGACTGGCGTCGTACAGACGATTCGCCGCGGGTCGCGGCTCCTACAATAATTGCAGGCAATCCACTGCCCGTGTAGGAGCGCCGACCCGGCGCGAAGCGATTGCGGCCTTGCTGCAAGGCCTGCGTCGTACAGACCATTCGCCGCGGCGCGCCCTGATAGGATCAGACGCGCACACCGCCGCGGGCATTCTTCTTCTGCAGAATCTCCGACGCCTCGTTGTAGGCCGCCTGGAAGGTCTCGCTGCCGATCCACTGCACGGCGGCGTCTTCGTCTTCGTTGTGGAACAGGCTGCGATAGACGATCAAGAGACCCATCATGAAGTCGGTCGCCGCTTCCGGGTCTTCCTCGGCGACCACCAGCTCCAGCACCGGGTACTGCAGGAAAACCACGCACAGTGCGAGCAGGCTGACGGCCTCGGCCTTGTGCATCGCCTGGAACAGATCATCGAAGTGCGCCGGGTCGAAGCCGTTTTCCTCGATGTCCTTGAAGTCGAAGGTGCTCAGGTCGATCTCCACGTCATCGAAAGGCTCGTCGATCAGCGGGTTGGCCAGCACCGGGTGCACGACATTGGTTTTCGGCTTGTCCATACGGTTCTGCTTGGCCTTGGTCTTGGCCCGCTGGGCGCGTTTTTTCTGCTTGTCGGGGGAGGCCATGGTGGCGAAGTCCTCGTGTGGAGCTGAGAGCGGATGCGCATTGTATGCAGTCTTGCCCGCTCCGTTGCGCAACTTTATGAACGCCACTATGGTGCGGTTCGCAAATAGCACGCAGGCATTGCCGCCGCCCCTTGGCAAAGCCGTCGCCTGGTTCTAGATTGCCCGCAGCGCAGCCCGCGCTCCGCAAGGGACTTATCGATGATGCCCGCTCGCCAGATGCTCGCGATGCTCGTGCTCTGCAGCCTGTCTGCCCAGGCCCTGAGCCAGGTGTACACCTGGGTGGACGAGACCGGCCGGAAGCATTTCGGCAGCCAGCCACCGGCGGCCCAACAGGCCGAAGCGGTGACGATCAAGCCGGGCTACGCCGGTGAAACGCGCGCGCCAGCACCTGAAACGCCCGCCCAGGGCGCAGCGGCTGAGCCTGCGCCAGCCAAAGCGTCCAGACGCGAAATGTGCCAGAGCGCGATGCGCTGGACGGTCACCGACCTCAAGAATCTGCGCGAGATCGCCGAGGCGCGCAAAAGCGCCGGGCGCATCACCGCAGCTGAATACGCCCAGGCGCAAAAGAACCTGGCCGGTGTGGAGCAGCGGATCAGCCTGCAGGACTGCGTCACCAGTTCCGGCGAGGATCAGCAGCGCTACGAATGCCTGTCGAAGGGCGCCGGTGTGCTGGTGTGTTCCGGGCTGATGGCGGCGGCGATGGAGGAGGCCGAAGGCCAGGCCAGGCAGCGGGCCAGAAAGCCCTAGGCTCAGTACGAAAAGTACCTGCGCTCGGTGATGCTTCGTTAAAAATCGACTGGAGTGCCAGCCCAGTCGGCCTGCTCATTTATAGCCCGTAAACTCCGCGGCCTCACCGATTTTTGCCTCGCCTGACCTTCGCTCGGAGACTTTTCGTACAGACCCTAAGGCTGCATCTACCGGTCGGACGGCTGGTTATCTCGCTGCAATATATTTGTCATGCAACATTCATAAGCTCGTCGCACCTTCCTCCCGTTCGAGATTTCCATGAGCTTTGGTCGTTCGCTGCGTGCCCAATTGGTATTGCTGATTGGCGGTGGCCTGGTGTTGATGTTGCTAATTGCGTTGGCTGGTTTCGCGCTGTTGTCGCGCCAGTTGGATGGCTACGAGGCGCTGCTCAGCGGCCCGCTGGAAGAGGCGCGGCAAGTGGATGGTGCCAACCTGGCGTTCAAGATCCAGGTGCAGGAATGGAAGAACGTACTCCTGCGCGGTGGCGATGAAGCGCAGCGCAATCGCTACTGGCAGCAGTTCCAGGATGAAGAGAAGCGCGTGCAGACGCAGATCGGCCAACTGATCGATACGGCAGGGCGTGCCGATCTGCGCCAGCGGTTGAGCGCGCTGCGCGCCGCCCACGCCGAGATGGGCCAGGCCTATCGCCGTGGTTACCAGGCCTTTGCCGCGGCAGGCTTTTCTGCCCAGGCCGGTGATGCGGCGGTGAAGGGCATTGACCGAGCCACCACCGAGCAGCTGTCTTTACTGGTCGACGAACTGCACACGCTTAGTCAGGCCAGCGCCAGCCAGTTGAGCGAGATCGCCCAGCGCAGCGTGTTGTTCGGCAGCCTGGCGATGCTCGCGATCGGCGTGCTGCTGGCGCTGTTCAGCGCCTGGCTGGTCAACCGGCGCATTACCACACCGTTGTTGCAGGCTGCCGGGCAGCTCGAGCTGCTCAGCCGTGGGCAATTCGGTGAGCGCCTGAGTGAGGGCCGTGAAGATGAAGTCGGTCAGCTGGCCCAGGCTGCCAATCGCCTGCGCGAATTCATGCAGGCGCTGTCGCAGCAGTTACGTCGCGGCACCAGTGAACTGGATGCCGCCACCCAAGAGCTGAGCAGCGTAGCCGGGCATATCGGCCAGGGTATTCGTGACCAGTTCTCCCGCACCGATCAGGTCGCTACGGCGATGCACGAGATGAGCGCCACCGCCGAAGAAGTGGCGCGCCATTCGGCCAGCGCGGCGCGGGCCGCCGACGAGGCCGATCAGGCAGCTCAGGACGGTGAAACCACCATGGCCAGCACCATTGCCACCATCGAGAAACTGCATGGGGAAATCACCCGCACCGCCGAGGTGATCGCCCGGCTCGACAGCGACAGCGAGCGTATCGGCGGCGTACTGGAAGTGATCCGCGGTATCGCCGACCAGACCAACCTGCTGGCCCTCAACGCGGCCATCGAGGCCGCGCGCGCCGGCGAGGCGGGCCGAGGCTTCGCGGTGGTGGCCGATGAGGTGCGCAACCTGTCGTCACGCACCGCCAGCTCGATCAGCGAGATTCACCAGTTGATCGCCAACGTGCAGGGCGCCTCCAGGGAAGCCAGCGTCGCGATCGCTGCCGGGGCCCAGCAGAGTGCGGCCGGAAGGGCGCAGGTCGGCGTGGCGGGTGAGCGCCTGCACAGCATCACCCAGGCTGTGGAAGCCATCCGCGACATGAACCGGCAGATCGCCACTGCAGCGGAAGAACAGACCTCGGTGGCCGAAGATATTGCCCGCAACCTGGCTGAAATCGTCTCCATCGCCCAGAGCAACGAAGCCGACCTGCAGCGCAGCGAATCGGCGAGCCGTGCCATGCAGGGGCTGTCCGGCGACCTGTCGACGCTGGCGGCGCGCTTGCAGCGCTAGGCGACGATCAGGCTGCCACGGGCAGACTCAGGCGGAAGCGGATTGGGGCGCTTTCACCGCGACTTTCCAGGCAGATCTCGCCGTCGTGCAGTTCGGCAATACGCTTGACCAAGTGCAGGCCCAGGCCGGCACCTGGATGCTGTTGCGCCTGGCTGCCACGAAAGTATTTCTGGAATAGCTGCTCGGCCTGGTCGGCAGGAATCGCCGGCCCCTCGTTGACGACCTGAATATCGAGAAAACCCGCGTTGTCATCGAGTATCAGCTGCACGGTGGAGCCTTCCGGCGCATGGCGGTCGGCGTTGGCCAGCAGGTTGCGTACGGCGATTTTCAGCAGGCCGTCGTCACAGCGCAGCGTTTGTACACGGCTGAGGTTGCTGACGCTGAAGCGCTCGCTCGGCAAATCGCTGGTGATACGCTCGAGCAGCGGTTCCAGAGCGTGCTCGGCACGCCGTGCGATAGCGGCAGTGCCCTCCACGCGGTCGTTATTCAGATAGTCATCCACCAGCGAGAGCAAGCGTGTAGAGGCGTCGCGAATGTTCTGGCAGCGCTGCTCGTTGCGCTCCGGTGATGCCGACAGGTTGCGGGCGATCTGTTGCGCCGAGGTGCCAATGATGGCCAGCGGTGTACGAAACTCATGGGACACCATGGCCACGAACTCGCGTTGCTCCTCTCGCATGCGTTGCTCCTGCAGGAGCGCCTCGCGCAGCTCCGCCTCGAGCAGGGTGCGCTGGCTGATCTCTTCGCGCAGCTCCAGGGTGCGTTCGGTGATCTGCTGCTCCAGGCGGACGTTGTGGCTTTGCAGCAGCTCCTTGAAATCCGCCTGGGCCAGGCGCTTTTCCTCTTCCAGCTGCCGGTAGTGATGGATGATGCGCATGCTCATCAGCACCATGTGCAACAGAGTGCCGATAGCCAACGAGTTATCGGTGACGAACGAAGCCGGTACCAGCCCGAGGTTGCGCAGGAAGGCCATGAGGACCCCGGCGTAATAGACGCCGAACACCAAGAGGAAGAAGCGCGCAGGGCGATGCCCTCTGAACAGCAGCACCGTGGCCATGGTCACCAGAATGACGATGGTCAGCAGCGAGGTGGTTTGTACCAGTGGCGCGCCAAATTGGTAGTGACCCGCCAGGATCGCGCTCGCGCCAAGCCCGGCGATCAGCACACTGATTCCTTTCAGCACTTTGGGGAAATTGCCGAAGCCGGTGACCTGCAACTGCCGCATGGCAAAGATCAGCCCGATCGGTAGGCCCGCTGCCAGGCCACATCCCAGCAGGCGGTCGCTGAGCGAAACGGGCATACCGGTCAGTTGCTGTACCAGCCCGCTGCTGAGGCTTTCGATGAGCAGACAGCAACTGACGAACAACAGGTACCAGCCGCTTTCTGGGGCCGCGGTCATGCGCCAGAACAGCATGTGGAAGATGATCAGGGCCAGGTAAACGCCGAAATAAAGACCATAGGCCAGGTATTCGACGCGGGTTCGCTCGCCGAAGATCGTTTCGGGCAGCAGGCTGACGCTGACCGACATGGCGTTCTTGGTGGTGAGGCGTAAAAGCAGTACCTGCGTCTGTTCGGTTTCCAGTGTCAGCGGGAACGTCGGCGCGCGGTAATTCATCGGCCATTGCGTGCGCTCGAGCTCTTCACCACTGCGCAGGCGCTCGAGGTCGCCATCGTGCTTGAGGCTGTAGAGCTGCACGTCATCAAGCAGCGCATTGCTGAGTTTGAGCACCCAGGCGGGGGGTGTCGCTTGCCCGGCCTTGACCTGCAGTCGCAGCCAGATCACGTCGTGGGTGAAGCCGGCGTTGAGCGCCCCCGGTACGGGCCTCCAGGCATTGGAGGTCAGTGCCGCCTTGGCATCCAGGTTGCCCTGGGGGTCGTCCAGCCGTTCGAGAAAGCCATTGGTGCCCTGGGGGCGGGCGTCCAGTTGCACGGTGTCGGCCCAGGCCAGGCAGGGCCAGATGAGGCACAGCATCATCAGGTAACGGAGTGGACGAATCATCGGTCAGGTCTGCGAATTTTGAGGCAATGCAGGGGATTCTAACCGGCTGGCGAGCGGCGTCGACGCTGGCGCTCAGATTCGCTCGGTTTACTTTCGAAAGCTTCGCGTATGGTGGCGCCGAATTGGCCGGGACCCCTGGTCAGACCGGGAGTGCAGGCGCGTGGAGCGTTGCGAGAGTGTGCAGGTTGCAGCGCCGCAGACAAGGCTGCTGGCAGTCGAGGCCCTGGCGGGCAGCCTGCAAGGCGTCATTCTGCGTTTGCAGGTGCACCTGGGCGAGTTGCAGGTCGGGACCTTCGACAGCCTTCAAGATCTGGACGTCGTCATGCTCGCGCCGCATATCGTGTTGCTGGAGGTCGGCGAGCCGGGAGCCAGCGAGCTGGCCATGGCCGAACGCATGCAGCGTCTGTGGCCGGATATCGGGTTGATTCTGCTGATCGAACGCACACGCCTCGATCAGCGTTTGCGCGGTTATGCCTTGGGGGCTGACCACTGTCTGGATCATCCGTGTGCCGAAGAAGAGCTGCTCGGTGTCATCGAGGCGCTGATGCGGCGCCTGTCGATGCAGAACACTTCGGCGGGCGATTGCTGGGTTATCGATGCTCAGGCGCAGCGTCTGCATTTACCCGATGGCCGGGCTCTGGCGTTGAGCCGAAATGAATGCAGGGTACTGCAGTGCCTGGAACGCGCGCCCCAGCAAACCGCAAGCCGGCAACTGCTGGCCGAGTGCCTGGGGGCCAACTACATGACGTATGACGAGCGGCGACTGGAGGCCATCGTCAGCCGTCTGCGGCGCAAGATTGCCGATTTCGCTGGGCGCGAGGCGCCCATCCGGGCATTGCGTAATAAAGGCTACCTGTTCACCGGGAGCCTGCTGGCATGCAGGTGACCAACGCTCATGGCGGCTCAGGACTGGATCTGCACCCGCTCGTAGAAGCAGTACCCATTGTTACGCAGGGTCTTAAGCGGCAGCTCCACGCCGGTGGCCTGCTCGACGTTGCGGCGCAGGCGGCGAATCTGGGTGTCCAGGCGCCTCTGATCGTAGGTGAGGTAGTCCTCGTCGAGGGCCTTGACGATATCGCGTCGCGATACAGTTCCGCCTGCGTTGCGCATCAGGCAGTGCAACACCAGGGCGTCCTGATGGGACAGACGAACACCCTGCTGGTTGGGCGCGCGCAGCTCCCGCGGAGCCATGTCCAGGCGCCAGGGCAGGGCTTCGCGTTGCAGGCCAAGGCGGCGACGCAGAGCGTCGAGTACCGCGGCCAGTTCTACCAGGTCGCAGCCTTTGGGCAGGTAGTGGTCGGCACCCTGGCGCAGGCCGATGACGCGATGTTCGGTGGTGCCACGAGCCGTGAAGGCGACGATTCCCAATTTGCTGCCGGTGTCGCGCAGTTGGCTGATGAGGTCCAGGCCATCACCGTCCGGCAGGCCGAGATCGATGACGGCGAGCTGGTGACGACGATCGTCGTAGGCGCTGGCGAAGGCCGCGAGGCTGTCGGTGGTGGTAATGCGGTAACCGCATTCGCCGAGGAACTCTCCGAGCTCTTCGGCGAGCACCGGTTCGTCTTCGAGCAGGATGAGGTCGATCATGGCTATCGATTCGAACGGATTTACAAAAACGGGGCGTGCCAGCCCGATCCTCGGGTGACGATTTCCTGACAAGCCTAGCGAAGGCTAACCGATAAGCCAAAAAAAAGGCGGCCCGTTGGTAGGAATGTCAGCTTTTGTCAGTTTCGATGAGTGGCACAAAGCTAGTATGAAGAAAGGCCGGTTCAATCCCGGCCATCATGTTTACAAGGACGGGTATGCCCCATGTTGCCACGAATCAAACCAGCCTTCCGGGCGCGCCGAGAGCTGCTCGCCGCCTGTCTCGTCGTCTGCTCGGCCAGCGCTTCGGCCGACCAGGGCTTCGCCGCCAACCTTGATCGCATTCTGCGTGAGCACCAACTGGTGCGCATGGTGGACGCGGACACCGAGACTGCCCGTGAGCAGGTCGACGTCGAGAAGGCTGCCTACTATCCCAAGCTGACCGTGAACGCAGGTGCGGGGCGCCGCAACACCCAGCGTGAAGAGGGCACCGACGGTCGTTATGACCCGGTCGATGCGAGCGTGGGAATCAATCAGCTGATCACCGACTTCGGTGCCACTTCGTCGCGCGTTCAGGCCGCCAAGGTGGTGTTGAGCAAGGAAGAAGCCGAGCGTGAACTGCAGATCCAGAACCTGATCCTGGCCGCCATCGAGGCCCAGCTGCAGGTGATTCAGGCCGAGCGTACCCAGTCATACGCGCGTCAGTCCGAGCAGAACATCAAGCAGCAGACCTCCCTGGAGGATGCGCGCATGGAGGCCGGGCGTGGCTACGCCACCGACGTGCTGCAGGCCAAGTCGCAACTGGCCGGCGCCGAAGCCCGGCGGGTAATGGCCGACAACCGCATGCGCGAAGCGCTGAACCGCTATCGGGTGATCTTCGGCGAAGCGCCGATCACCCCTGAGCGTCTCGATGCGCTGGCCATCCCCCGTGACCGCCTGCCGAGTTCGGAAGAGGCCATCGTCGAGAACGTGCGCCAGCAGAACCCCGATCTGCTGGCGGCGATCAAGCGTGCCGACGTCACCCTGGCCGAGCGCGATGCTGCTCGCAATCGCGAGTTGATGCCTCGGCTGTCGTTCCGGTTGAGCCAGGAACACTACCAGGACTATGACGACACCCCCGGCTACCGCAACGACACCAAGGCCATGGTCAATTTCGACTGGCAGTTCGACCTGGGCATGCGCGCCAACTACGTGACCCGCGCGGCCGATCAGGCTATCGCCAGTGCCCAGGAAAAGGCCGACTACGTGCGTATCCAGGCCATGGAGGAAGCACGTAACGCCTGGGCTTCGTGGCAAACCTCGCGTGAGCGGGCCGAGCACCTGCGCAATCAGGTGAACATCGCCGAGAACTTCTTGGGCCTGGCGCGCAAGGAGCGCGAAATGGGGCGTCGCTCGCTGCTCGATATCCTCAATGGCGAAGTCGGCCTGATCAATGCGCAAAGCGACGCCACGGCTGCCGGCATCGACGAAATCATCGCCGCCTATCGCCTGCTGCGCGCCTCTGGCCAGTTGAACCTGGGCATCTTCCGGCAGCCGGGAATCATCGTACCGGCTGATCGTGCGCTGCCCGTCGCTGCGCTCGAAAACGGCGCCCCGGGCAAGCCTTGAGTCACCGCACACCATAAATCGTTGCAACGCGCGCACCTGGATCGGGTGCGTTGGCGCTTCCACAGGATAGGCTGTAAACAGCAGGAGTAGCCGAAATGGCTGAATTGACGAGCGCACAGATCGACACCCTGGTTCGTGCCGTACAGGTGGTGACGAATTTCCTCAACGGGCGTGCGCCCGAGGGCATCGACTCGCTCGAGCAGGCGCTGGCCAGCATGAGCCAGATGCTGCGTGCGGCCGGTATCGCTCCGCAGCTGGCCGAGAGCCTGCGCCAATCGGTTGCCGAGCAGGCGCGCGCTGCGGCCGATCAGCCGCAAGCGATCGAAGCCTCCTCCTGGCTACAGAACTGGATGGCGAATTCGGACATCCAGACCCAGCCCGTCGATGCGCGCAGCAACGAAGTGATGACTGACCCGCTGCCTCCGCTCGTCGCGCCCGTCAGCGCCGCGCCAATCGCGGCGCCGGCACCTTTCGCCAGCACCTACCGCCCGGAAATCACGGGGTTGTTCGGCCAGGACATCGCACGAGACCAGGCTACCGTCGCCTCTCAGCCGGAGCGCACCCAGCTGACCGGCGATCAGACCGGCAGCGGCATGTTGCCAGCCGGTGCTCCGCCGGAGCTGGCCATGCTCAACCTCGATGGCTTCGGTCCCGGCTTGTTGGGGGGGGTTACCCCAGGCATCGGCAATGGTACCGCAGGCCAGGGCACGGGCGGCGTCGCCGGCGGCGGGCTGGGCATCTTCCCGACCTTTCGTGACGACAGCGGTCTGGGCAGCAGCCTTACGGCCGGAACCGACCGTACCCAACCGCTCGACCGCACGCCCGTGCAGAACACCCCGCCCACGGGTAGCAGCCAATCTGCATCGGTCATTGCCGTCCAGGGCGGGGCCGCCGTGCTCGAAGGCGATACTGGCGACACCATGATCCTGGTGTTCACCGTGACCCGGAGCGGTGGCACTGGCGCTGCCCAGGTGCAGTGGGCACTCAGTGGCCTGGATGCGGCACTGTTCGGTGGCGCGTTGCCCAGCGGCGCAATCGCATTTGCCCAGGGGCAGACCCAGCAACAGATTCGCATCGAGGTGCCTGGCGACTATCTGGCCCAGGGCGACCGCACTGCCGTTGTGACCTTGAGCGGCCCGAGTGCCGGTAGCCAGCTCGGCCAGCCCAGCGCCTCGGTGCAGATTCTCGACAACGACGCCACCGTCAGCATCCAGGCTACCCGCCTGCAGGTGCTGGAAGGCGACGAGGGCGAGCAGCAGTTGCTGACTTTCGTGGTAACCCGCAGCAATGGTCGCGCCGAGGCGACCCTCGACTGGGCCGCCAGTGGCCTGGACGAGGCTGATATCGGTGGCACGCTGCCTTCCGGGAGCCTGACCTTCGGCGTTGGCGAGGTGAGCAAGACCATCAGCATCCCGCTGCTCGGCGACCGCGTGGTCGAGCCCAATGAAGTGCTCACGGTCAGCCTGAGCAACCCCAGCAGCAACCTGACCATCGTCACCGCTGACGCCACCACCACGGTACTCAACGATGACGGCCTGGTGTCCATTCGTGCCAATCAGACGCAGGTCGTCGAAGGCGACACCGGCACCACCACGACCATCAGCTTCACCGTTACACGTACCGATTCGCTGAGCAGCGGTTCGGTGCGCTGGTCGGTCAGCGGTGTCGACGCCGAGGATCTCGTCGAGGGCATCGATGGTGGCTTGCTGCACTTCGCTGCCGGCGAGACCAGCCGCGACATCGTCCTCACCGTGCGCGGCGATCGCGAGGTCGAAGACGACAAGACCTTGACCGTCAACCTGCAGAGCGAGCAGAGCAACCTGCGTGTTTCCGGCGGCAGCGCCAGCACGGTGATCGTCAACGACGACACCGGCGTGAGCCTGCGCGGCGTGACCATGGACGTGATGGAAGGCGGCCAGGGCCAGCAGACCGCGATCACTTTCATGGTCACGCGCTCCGAACTGCTGGATCAAAGCCTGACCATCGATTGGCGCTTCGTGCGCGTCGGCACCCATGCTGCCGATGCCAACGACTTCGCCGCCGGTCAGAACCTGCTCAACCTGGCTGACGGCATGCCCAGCGGCAATGTCACCTTCGCAGCCAACGAAACGCAGAAACTGGTCACCGTTTGGGTCAAGGGTGACAACCTGGCGGAGATGGACGAGACCTTCGGTATCGTTCTCAGCAACCCGCCGGCCGGTGTGCAGATCATCAACGGCGAAGCCTACGGCACCATCCGCACCGACGAGTCGGTGTACAGCATCGAAGCCGTGACGCCGTCGACCGTCGAAGGCAACGGCACGGGCGGCGTGCAGGCTTTCGTCGTTACCCGCACCGGCAACATCAGCAGCGCCGGGCAGATCGGCTACCAGATCGCCGGCTATGGCGAGTTGCCGGCTGACGTCAACGACTTCGCTGCCGGCCAGGCCATGAATGGCACCGTGCAGTTCGCCGCGGGCGAGAGCAGCAAGGTCATTTACGTGCGCCTGAACGGGGATACCCAGATCGAGGGCGCCGAGAGCTACACCGTGTCGTTGCAGGCCCAGGACGCCAACAGCCAGATCGATGTCGGTGCGGCGCTGGCAACGATCGATTCGGACGACCAGGCCGTTTCCATCGTCGCGCGCAATGCCAACGTGCGTGAGGGCACTACCGGCACCACGCCCCTGGAATTCGTGGTCACCCGCAGCGGTGAACTGTCGCTGCCGGGTACGGTGCAGTGGCGCGTGCAGGGCTTTGGCAACAACCCGGTGGATGCAGCCGATTTCGGCGGCACCTGGCCGTCCGGTACGGTGCAGTTCGCCCCGGGCCAGAGCAGTGCGGTGATTCGTTTCAGCGCTACCCCTGACAGCCAGTTCGAGCCTACCGAAGGGTTGCAGGTGGTGATCAGCAGCACCACACCCGGCATGACCGTGATCCAGGATCGCGCCAACGGCAGCTTGATCAACGACGACGCGCGGCTGAGCCTCGATGGTAGCGGGCTGGTGGCGGCCGAAGGCAATAGCGACATGCCGCGCTCGCTCAATTTCACCGTACAGCGCCAGGGCGACCTGACCCAGAGCGTCAGCGTCGACTGGCGCCTGGTGTTCGGAAACGGCGCCAACGCCGCCAATGCGGCCGACTTTCTCAATGGCACGGCCTTCAACGGCACCCTTGAGTTCGGTCGTGGCGTGCAGAGCCTGGTCGTGACCCTGCCGCTGTCGCCGGACAACCTGGTAGAGCTGGATGAAAGCTTCCAGGTGGTGCTCAGCAATCCGAGCCCCGGTGCGGAAATTTCCGTCGGATCTGCCACTGGCCTGATTCGCAACGACGACGTGGTGTTCAACCTGTTGTCCCAGGCCAATAGCCTGGAAGGCAGCGGCGGCAGTCACGAACTGCGTTATGTGGTCGAGCGTAGCGGCGACCTGAGCGGCAGCGACACCATCACCTGGAGCCTGGCGCCGGGCGCCAGCAATGGCGTGAGCGGCAGCGACTTCGTCGGGGGCGTGCTGCCCAGCGGCACCTTGGTATTTGCCGCCGGTGTCGATCGCATGGAGATCGTCCTGCACATCGCCACCGACTCGCAGCTCGAGCCTGACGAAAGCTTCGTGATCAGCCTCGGTACCCCTGGCCCGGGCGCTACGGTAGGCAATGGCAGCGTCAACGGCATGCTGCTCAATGACGACCAGCAGTTCGCTATCCAGGCGCAGACCGCCAGCGTTGCCGAAGGCGGCGACGGTCAGGCGGCGCAACTGAATTTCCTGGTCAACCGCACCGGCTACCTGAACGGCACCGGTAGCGTGGCCTGGCGCGTGGTCGGCGAGGGCGGCAACCCGGTGGACGGCGCCGATTTCGTCGGCGGCGTGCTGCCGACCGGCGTACTCAACTTCACCAGCGGCCAGACCAGCCAGACCATCAGCCTGCAGGTGGCGGGTGACTATCGCCTGGAGGCCAGCGAAGGCCTGCGCGTCGAGCTCTACGACCCGTCCACGGGCGCCAGCCTGGGCAATGCCTCAGCCACCGCGACCATCACCAACGATGACACCGGCCTGGCCATCGCTACCACCCGTAGCGGCCTGCTCGAGGGCGATGGCGGCAGCGTCATCCATGAATTCACCGTGACCCGCTCCGGCGTCACCACGGGCACGACCAGCGTCGACTGGAGCCTGTCCGGCCAGGTCGATGCGGCGGACTTCGTTGGCGGCGTGCTGCCGTCCGGTACCGTCACCTTCGCCCCGGGCGAGACCAGCAAGGTCATCCAGATCGCCGTGCGTGGCGACCGCGACGTGGAGGGCGACGAGTCGTTCACCGTGACTCTCGGCAACGCCAGCGGCCATGCCGACATCCTGGAGGGCGAGGCCCAGGGCAATATCGTTTCCGATGACATTGGTATCAGTATCCAGTCCCAGCAAAGCGCGGTGGACGAAGGCGCGGCCGGCGAAACCCAGGTGCTGCGCTTCACCGTGACCCGTAGCGGCGATCTGTCCGGCCCGGTTAGCGTGACCTGGGCCGCCAGCGGCCTGCAGGCCGACGATTTCGCGGCCGGTACGGCGCTCAATGGCCTGGTGGAATTCGCAGCCGGTGAAACCAGCAAGGTGATCGAGCTGACGCTGACCGGTGACGCCGTGCTGGAAAGCGACGAAACCCTGACGCTGACGCTGGGCAATCCGCTTTCCAACCCGGCCCATGGCCAGACCCAGCTACTCATCGATACCGCCAGCACCCTGGTGCGTAACGATGACCTCGGCCTGTCCATCGCTGCCGACCAGGCCAGCGCCGCCGAAAGCGATGCGGGCCAGGAGCGCAGCTTCACCTTTACCGTGACCCGCAGCGGTGACCTGCGCGCCACCAGCGTCGACTGGAAAGTCGCGGTTGGGCAGGGCGTCGATGCCGCCAGCCTGGCCGACTTCGTTACTGGTCAGGATGCACTCGGCGCTAACGCCGGTCTGCCGTCCGGCACCGTGGCTTTTGCCGAAGGCCAGGCCAGCGTGCAGATCACCGTGCGTGTGGCCGGCGATGGGCACATCGAACTGAATGAGACCTTCGGCGTCGAGCTCCAGGCCCGCGATGGCAACACCGAACTGACGGTAGCCAGTGCCGAGACCCGTATCGACAACGACGACATGGGCTTCTCCATCACCCCACTGGCCGCCGACAAGGCCGAAGGCCACAGCGGCACCACCCCGTTCACCTTCACTGTGACGCGCGCTGGCGACCTGGCCTCGGCTGCCCTGGTGGACTGGTCGCTATCCGGCATCGCCAATGCCGCGGATTTCGCTGCCAGCAGCGGTACCCTGAGCTTCGCCGCCGGCGAGGCGAGCAAGACCCTGACCATTCAGGTGAACGGCGACCTGCAGGTTGAGGCCGACGAAGCCTTCACCGTTACCCTGAGCAATGCCCGCCTGGACGACGGCACGCCGCAGGCCGTGGTCGATGGCACGGCCGATGGGGTGATCCGCAACGACGACCAGGGTTTCTCGGTGAACGCCGAGCAGGCCAGCATCAGTGAGGGCAACAGCGGCAGCAAGACGGTGATCTACACCATCGTGCGTAGCGGTGATCTCAGCGGCAGCGCCACTGTCGACTACCAGATCACCGGCAGCAACGGCGGCGACGCGGCCGACACCCTCGGCGGCTTGCCGACCGGCAGCCTGACCTTCGCTCCTGGCCAGTCCGAGCGCACCGTCAGCTTTATCTTGCGCGGCGATACCCGTGTGGAGGCCGACGAGGCGTTCACCCTGACCCTGAGCAACCCCAGCGCCGGCATCCTGATCAAGGCCAGCGACAGCACCCTGGTCACCAACGACGACACCAACTTCAGCATCAGCGCGCCGGCTGCACAGAGCGAAGGCGCCACGGGGGATGTCAGCGAATTTACCTTCACCGTCACGCGCACTGGTGTGACCACTGGCACAGGCTCCGCGCAGTGGCGCCTGGATCCGGCCACTGGCATCAATGCCAGCGATTTTCAAGGCAGCCAGGATGCACTTGGCAACAACGCCGGGCTGCCCAGCGGCACGGTCAACTTCGCCGCCGGTCAGACCAGCCAGACCATCACCATCCGCGTGCGTGGCGACAACACCGTGGAGAGCAACGAGTCGCTGCAGGTGTCGTTGTTCAACCCGGTTGGCGGCACCATCGAGGCGGGCGAGGGCACGGCCAGCACTCAGGTGCTCAATGACGACGCCAGCTTCAGCATCGCCGCCAACGCCACGACGCAGGCAGAAGGCAATAGCGGCGAGCGCGACGTGATCTTCACCGTGACCCGCAGCGGTTCGTTCAGCGGTGCCAGGGACATGACCTGGGCACTGAGCGGTGGTTTGAACGCCAGCGATCTGGGGGCTGGTCAGGCCTACAGCGGGACGCTCAGCTTCGCCGATGGCCAAAGCACCGCCAGCGTGGTGATTCGCGTGCGTGGCGACTCCAGCGTCGAGGGTGACGAGGCCGTCACCGTGACGCTTTCCAACCCGTCGGCGAATGCCAGCATTGGCACCGCCAGCGCCACAACGACGCTGACCAACGACGATGCGTCGCTGAGCATCAGCGCGTTTTCGGCAGACAAGGGCGAGGGCAACAGCGGCTACGTCGAATTCACCTTTACCGTGACCCGCGCCGGCTATACCAGCCAGGTCAGCACGGTCGACTGGCGTGTCGACCCCAGTATCGCCAACTCGGTGAACGCTGCCGACTTCTTTGGTAGCCAGGCCGGTGGCGTGTTACGCGATGTCGACGGCATTCCGTATGGCAGCGTGACCTTCGCCGCCGGCGAAACCAGCAAGACCATTACCCTGCGCGTGGCGGGCGACAGCCAGCTCGAAGGCAACGAAACGCTGCGGGTGCTGCTGGAAAACGCCTCGCCGGGCAACGAGATCACCACGGCCAGTGCCGATGGCGTGGTACGCAACGACGATGCCGAGTTGAGCATTATCGGCACCCTGTCGCGCAGCGAGGGCGATGCTGGGCATGGCACCGGGGCGTTCTTCGAATACACCGTCACCCGCACCGGCAACCTGAACCAGACCAGCACGGTCGATTGGGCCGTGCAGCATGTCGATACCGACTACCTGGACTTCACCAACGGCTCGGTGAACCTCAATCCGTCCGGCACCGTGACCTTCCTGGCGAACGAGACCAGCAAGACCTTCCGCGTCTACGCCTATGGCGACACCGGGGTCGGCAGCGTGGAAGGCAACGAGCGCTTCAACCTGGTGCTGAGCAACCCCAGCGGTGGCACCTCGATCGGCAGCAGCGGCAGCGTGCAGAGCACCATCGCCAACGATGACACGCGGGTCACCATCGAGTGGGCGCAGGCACGTCAGGCCGAGAAGATCGACGGCGAGACCACCACCTACACCATTACCCTGACCCGCAGTGGCGATACGGCCAAGGCTTCCAGCCTGAGCTGGAACCTCAGCGGGCAGGATGTCTACGAATTCGCCAGCGGCCGTTGGGAAGCCGCGGTCGACGGTGCCGATTTCGTCGGCGGCAGCCTGCCGTCGGGTACGGTCAACTTCGCCAATGGCGAAACCAGCAAGACCATCACCATCAGCGTGCGCGGCGACAACGTCATCGAGGACGACCAGTGGTTCAAGGTGCAGTTCACCAATACCGGCGGTATCGATGAGCTGCGCGCGCCGCAGACTGGTAGCCAGAACATCTACACCTCCGATACCACGCTGCAGAACAACACCAGCGCGTCCACCGTCTACCTGTTCGGCGAGGTTCAGCGCGACGAGGCCGAGTTCTACATCCAGGACACCCCCACCACCGGGCGTGAACGTTTCGAGGGCGATACCGTTGCCGATGGCGGCAGTGCGGCCGATGGCTATATCGAGCATACCTTCGCGGTCTATCGCACCATTTCCACCGCCGGCCCGGCCTGGGTCGACTGGGCGGTGCAGACCAGTGTCAGCGGCTATACCGCGATGGACACCGATGATTTCGCGCCAAATGAAGCGCTTTCCGGGCGCCTGTCCTTCGTCGATGGGCAGTCGGTCGGTTATGTGACCATTCGCACCCGTGTGGACGACCTGGGCGAGTACAACGAGGCCTTCCGCCTGTACCTGAACCAGGCCAGCCCGGGCAGCAGCATCCAATCCGGCTCGACGGCCAACCCCGGCTATGCCAACAACTATGCGGTGCTGAAGAACGACGACACGCGCTTCGACGTCAGCAGCGAGCATGTTGCCGAAGGCGCCGACCTGGTCTTCACCATCACCCGCGAAGGCGACCAACGCGGTCGCGACTCGGTGGACTGGAAAATCGTCCTGGGCGGCTCGGAAACCGGCAACGAATCCAACAACGTGCGCAGCGACTGGTACAAGCTCGACCCGGCCGACCTGGACATGAGCGCGATCCTGGCCAATAACCCCGGCCTGTCGTGGGACGCCGCCACGCGCACGCTCAGCGGCAGCTTCACCTTCCTCGATGGCGAGCTGACCAAGACCGTCACCCTCTACACCGTCAACGACACGCTGACCGAGACCTGGCGTGAAGAAGTCAAGATGGAGCTGAGCAACCCGCAGAATCTCGATGGCGACATCGAGACGCCGGCGCTCGGTTACAACCAGGGGGGGTGGGTGCTGAACGACGAGCCGGCAGCCCTGCTCGGCGTGACCAGCAGCACCAGTGAACTGTTCGAGGGCAACACCGGTAGCACCAGTGTCACCTTCACCATCACCCGTACCGCGCAGCCTGGCGGCAGTGTGGACTACGCCAGCAGCGTGGCCTGGCAGATCGTCGGCAGCAACATCAACTGGGGCGGCGGCAATGGCGGGGCGCAGGTAAGCAGCTACGGCGGCGACGCTGCAGCGGTGACTTCGCCTTATTTCAACACCACCTATGGCGTGGTGAACTTCGCCGCGGGCGAGACCAGCAAGCAGGTCACGGTGACCTTCCCGGGCGACACCGTGATCGAGCCGGATACCTTGCTGAACTTCTCGCTGATCTCGCCGAACGATGCCTACAGCCATCCGTTCATCAGCTCGCAGTACCGTGACGAGTACGGCCCGACCGGCCTCGACCCGGCGCAAAGCAGTGCCAGCACCACCCTGAAGAACGACGATATCCGCCTGTGGGTCGGTTATTTCGGCAACGCCGATCCGGTCGCCAGTGGCTACGAGGGGCAACCGCTGAACTTCACCATCGTGCGCAACGGGCGCATGGATAACGCGCTGACCATCGGCTACACCCTGACCAACGGCACCACCAGCAACGCCGATTTCGTCAGCCTGAGCGGTACCTTCACCGTGCCGGCCGGGCAATACAGTTACAACGTCTCGCTGCTCGACCTGCTCAAGGCCGACGGCATCATCGAGAACACCGAAGGCTTTACCCTGCGTCTCAATGCCCCGGCCGACAGCGCCGGCTCCAGTGTGCGTTTCGCCAGCGATGCGTCGCTCGCCAGCGGCTCCAGCAGCATGAACGTCACCGGTACCCTGTTGGAAAGCGATACGCGTTACACCGCCACGCCAACCACTGCCAGCCAGAGCGAGGCGGATGCGGGCCAGACCACCACCTATTCGCTGACGGTCAACCGTACCGGCTACACCGGTGTCGGCTCGGTGAAGTGGCGTGTCGAAGGTGTTGGCGCGAATCCGGTCGATGGGGCGGACTTCCCCGGCGGCGTGCTGCCCAGCGGTACGCTGACCTTCGCCAATGACATGATGACCGGCAACATCAATATCGTCGTGCGCGGCGATGGTCAGGTCGAGAACAACGAAGGCTTCCGCGTGGTGTTCTACGAGGAGACCCTCAACAGCGCCGGCATCGTCAATCGACCAGTCAGTGGCCAGAACAGCCCAGACCTGACCATCGTCAACGATGACACCGGCATCAGCATCGCCGATGCCTCGATCACCGAAACCGATGCCAATCAGACCCTGACCTTCACCGTGACTCGTTCTGGTGTCACCACTGGCGCCTCCAGCCTGAGCTGGTCGCTGCTGCACGACAGCACCAACGCCGCCGATTTCACTGGCCCCCTGAGTGGCAATCTGTCCTTTGCCGCCGGCGAGACCAGCAAGACCATCACGGTTACCGTGGTCGGCGATGTTACCCCGGAGCAGGTCGAGAACTTCCGCATCGTCCTGGGCAACCTCAGCAGCGACATCAGCGACCCGATCCGCACCAGTGCTACCGGCACCATCCGCAACGACGACTCGAGTTTCTCCATCGTCGCCGGCCCGGCGGCGCAGGAGGGCCAGGCGCAGACCTTCGTCATCAGCCGCAGCCACGACACGGTGCAGAGCCAGACCATCAACTGGCAGATCCTGCTCAACGGCAGCGCCAATGCAGCGGACCTGGCCGGCCAAGCGATGTCCGGTTCGGTGACCTTCGCCCCGGGCGAACTGACCAAGACCATCAGCGTGCAGTCCAGCCAGGACGCCGTGGCCGAGGCCGACGAGACTTACAGCGTGCAGATCACCCTGGGCACGGGTACCACGGGCGACACCATCACCCAGGCCACCGCCGAGGGCACCATTCTCAACGACGATGCGGCCTTCAACATCGTGGCTGGGCAGACCGAGCTGGCCGAGGGGCACAGCGGCACTACGGCGTTCACCTTCACCGTGCAGCGCAGCGGCGACACCAGTGGCAGTGCCAGCGTCAACTGGCGCTTGGGGTCGGCGCAGGCTGGCGTGGCCGATTTCGCCACGGCCGATCAGTTGGGCGACAACAGCGGCCTGCCGAGCGGCAGTCTAACGTTCGCCGATGGCGAGTCGAGCAAGACCATCACCGTGCTGGTCAACGGCGATACCCAGGTGGAAGGCGACGAAGCCTTTCAGATCGTGCTGGGCAACCCGGTCGGCGCGCAGATCCAGACCGGCAGCGCCAGCAGCATCATCGTCAATGACGATGCCAGCATCAGCATCGCCGCCACCGACGCCAGCAAGGCCGAGGGTAACAGCGGCACCACCGCATTCACCTTCACCATCACCCGTAGCGGCTCGCTGGATCAGCCGAAGACCGTCGACTGGGCCGTGATTGGCAGCGGCGTGCACCCGGCGGACGGCAGTGACTTCGCCCTGGGCGTGCTGCCTTCCGGCTCGCTGGTGCTGCCGGCGGGGCAAGCCAGCGTCACCCTGACCATCAACGTGCGCGGCGATGTGCTGGCCGAGTACGACGAAGGGTTCAGCGTGGTGCTGAGCAACCCGTCCAGCGGCCTGTTGATCAGCCAGGCCAGCGCCGAGGGCCTGATCCGCGCCGACGACGTGGTGATCGACGTCGCTGCACCGGCCGCCCAGGCCGAAGGCGATGACGGCCAGACCACCTGGTTCGACTTCGTGCTCACCCGCAGCGGCAAGCTGTCGGGCACGGAGACCATCAACTGGAGCGTGGCCGGCATTGGCGCCAATCCGGCCTCGGCGGATGACTTTCTGCAGACCAGCGGCAGCGTGACCTTCGTCGCCGGCCAGGAGCAACTGACCATCCGCGTTCCGGTGCGCGGCGATTACAGCGGCGAGGTCAACGAGGATTTCCGCCTGAGCCTGAACAGCGCCGATGGCGTGGTGTTCACCCAGGCCACGGCCGATGCCACCATCGTCAACGACGACGTATCGCTGACCCTCGTGGCCAGCGATGCGCGTCACGTCGAAGGCCATGATGGCCTGCAGACCGTCTACACCTTCACCGTCAGCCGCAGTGGCAACCTCGATCTGGCCACCAGCGTGGACTGGAGCCTGCAGGGGCTGGCCGACGCTGCCGACTTCCTCGGCGGCGTACTACCCAGTGGCACGCTGAATTTCGCCTCGGGCGATACCGGCAGCCAGACCATCAGCATCACCGTCATCGGTGATCGTGCGGTCGAGCCGGACGAAAGCTTCCAGGTGGTGCTCGGCAACGCCTCGGCCGGCTCCGACATCAAGGTCGGCAGCGCCACCGGCACCATCGTCAGCGATGACGTGCACTGGAGTATCGGCGTGGCCGCAACGCCGGTCGAAGGTGACAATGGCGCCACGGGCTACCAGTTCCTGGTCACCCGTACTGGTAGCGGCCTGGCCACGACCCTGGCCTGGAGCGTGGCCGGCAGCGGCGTCAATCCGGCTTCGGCGGATGATTTCTCCGGCGGCCAGTTGCCGTTCGGCAACCTCACCTTCGCCGAAGGGCAGATGAGCCAGACCATTACCGTCTGGGTCGCTGGCGACAATCAGCTGGAGCCCGACGAAGGCTTCACCGTCAGCCTGCAGGCGCCGAGCGACAGCCTCAGCCATACCTTCGCCAACCAGCAGGTGACTGCGCTGATTCGCAACGATGACGACGTGTTCGCCATCGCCCCGCGCGCCGCTGATGGCGTCGAAGGCACCACACTGACCTTCACTGTGACCCGCACCGGCAGCACCGAGGGCACCTCCACGGTCAACTGGCGCATCAACCATGGCGACACCGATGTCAGTGACTTCTTCGCCACCAGCGGCACGCTGACCTTCGCCGATGGGCAGAGCGAGATGGTACTGAGTATTCCGGTGCGCAGTGATCGCGACGTCGAAGTCGACGAGCATTTCAGTGTCGAGCTTTACCAGCCGGGCGCTGGCAGCAGCGTCGATGCCGGCGCCGGCAGTGCGGCGGGGGTGATTCGTAACGACGACATCGACCTGACCCTGGCCAGTGTCGTCGCACAGGTTCATGAGGGCGATAACGGCACGCCGGGACGCCTGCATTTCACCGTGACCCGTAGCGGTGATACCAGCGGCCAGACTTCGGTCGACTGGCAGGTGCAGGCCGGCTCAGCCAGTGCAGCCGATTTCCCCGGCGGCGTACTGCCGTCCGGCTCTGTGATATTCGCCGCCGGTGAAACCCACAAGGACATCTACATCGATGTGCTCGGCGATGGTTTCGACGAAGGCGACGAGTCGTTCACCCTGCACCTGTCCAACCCGACCGGCAACACCGACATCGTCGGCAACGATCAGGTCGGCACCCTCGTCAACGACGACGACAGCCTGGCCCTGAGCGTGGTGACCCGTGAGCTGGTCGAAGGCGACAGCGGCCTGACCCTGTTCACCTTCCGTATCGACCGTACCGGAAGTGCCGTGGGCACCGCCAGCGTCGACTGGCGTGCAGCCGGTATCGGCGCGCATCCGCTGAGCGACGCCGAGTTCGCCGCGCTGACCGGCACCGTGCAGTTCGCCGATGGCGAAACCAGTAAAACCTTTACCGTCGCCGTGCGCGGCGACGAACTGGGCGAGGAAGACGAGAGCTTCGCCGTGCAGCTGGAGAACCCCAGCTACGGCTCCACCATCACCACCGGCCCGGTCAGCGCCGTGGTGCTCAACGACGACCCGGTGCTGTGGATCAGCGCCGACGCCGCCACGGTGGTGGAGGGCAGCGATGGCATGCAGACCCCGGTGACCTTCACCGTCACCCGCGGTGGTGACCTGTCCGGCCCGGCCAGCGTGCTCTGGGAGGTGCTGCCGTCAGGCGCCAACCCGGCCAATGCCGAGGACTTCGGCGGTATCTACGTCAGTGGCGTGGTCGCCTTCGGGGTGGGTGAGACCAGCAAGACCATCACCGTGTGGGTGGATGCCGATACCCTCGGCGAGCAGGACGAAACCTTCTCCGTGGTGCTCAGTGATGCCGAAGGCGCCACCATCCTCACCGGCGAGGCAAGCGTCACCATCCTCAACGATGACCGTGGCCTGAGCATCGCCGCCTTGGGTAGCGACCGCCAGCGCGAGGGTGATACCGGTGACATCACCGAATTCGTCTATCGTGTGGAGCGCGTCGGTGACAGCGCCGGCAGCGTCAGCGTCGACTGGTCGCTGCGCGGCAACGGCACCTATCCGGCCAACGCCGGCAGTTTCGACGGCGGCGTACTGCCTTCCGGATCGCTGGTATTCGCCGATGGCGAAACCCACAAGGACCTCGTCATTCGCGTGCGTGGCGACGATGTACTCGGCCCGGATCAGGGCTTCGAGGTGGTGCTCAGCGAGCCGCAGGGCATCGACCTGATCAACGACCGTGCCAGTGGCACCATCGTCAACGACGACAACCAGTTCGCCATCCGCGTGGTGGATAGTGTGCTGGCCGAAGGTAATGGCGGCGCCACCACGGTGTTCCGTTTCACCGTGACCCGCAGTGGCGATACCGCCTCGAGCGCCAGCATCGACTGGTCGGTGGCCGGCAGCGGCGCTGCTCCGGCGGACGGCAGTGATTTCGTCGGTGGTGTGCTGCCCACCGGAACCCTGCAGTTCGCCGCTGGTGAGACCAGCAAGGTGCTGGAGATCGTCGTCAACGGTGATGACCTGGGTGAGTCCGACGAGCAGTTCACGGTGCAGCTATCCAGCAGTGGCGGCGGCAGTAGCGTCAACCCGCTGCAGGGCAGCGCGCGGGCGACCATCCAGAGCGACGACGTCGCCGTGACCGTACTGGCGCTGGACAACAGTCGTCTGGAAGGCGCTCCGGGTACCACCACGCCGCTGACCTACCGCATCCTGCGCGCCGGGCCGGATGGTGCGGCACTGACCATCGGTTACAGCATCGTCGGGGCGGTAGACGCCAACGATTTCACCATACCGCTGACCGGCACCATCACCCTGGCAGCCGGTGTGTCGGAGATGATCTTCAGCCTGCCGATCCGCGGTGACTCGCTGCGTGAGGGCGACGAGTCGTTCAACCTCACCTTCACTCATCCGGCCATCGCCGGTGGCGCCACCACCCTCGGTGGCACCATCCGCGACGACGACCTGGGCCTGGCCATCACCGGCCCGGACAGCCTGGTGGAAGGCGACAGTGGCCTGCAGACGGTCACCTACCAGCTGACGCGCAACCCCACGGGCAGCGCCGAAACCTTCTACTGGAGCGTCACGCCGGGTGCGGGGCAGGGCGTGGACGCCGATGACTTCGGTGGCACCCTGCCGGCGGGCAGCGTCACCTTCGCCGCCGGCAGTACCACGGCCAGCTTCAGCTTCCAGGTCAGTGGCGACCGTGCCGTGGAGGCCGACGAGATGATGTCCATCGTGCTGCGCGCCACGGCCAACAGCCCATACGTGCTGATCAGCAAGGACGTGGTGCTGCGCAATAACGACCAGGCCGGGGCCGGCGACGACCTGCTCACCGGGACGGCGGGTGCCGACAACCTGTCCGGCCTGGGTGGCAACGACCGGCTGTTCGGCGGTGCCGGCAGCGATGTACTCAACGGCGGCGATGGCGACGATCTGCTGGTCGGTGGCGCAGGGGCCGACGTGCTGAGCGGCGGGGCGGGGGCGGATCGCTTCCACTACAGCTCGCCAGCCGATGGCATGGACGCGATCCTCGACTTCCAGGCCGGGGTTGACCACCTGACCTTCGACCCCACTGCATTCGGTGGCCTGAATAGCCTGACCTCGGTGTCGCAATCCTTCACGGGGGACATCATGGACACCCTGGCGCAGCTGGCCGGGCAGGGCAACGCCGACGTCTATCGCGTCAGCTTCGCGCCTGGGCAGTTCCAGTTCGGTACCGGCAGCAATGGGCATCTGGACGAGTTGGAGGCGGCGATCAGCGGTAATGGGCAACACAACGGTGCCGCCTTCTTCCTGATCTCCAATGGTGATGTCACGCGGCTCTACTACGATGCTGATACCGCCAGCGGTAGCGATGGCAGCGGCCTGGTGGCGCTCGCCGAGCTGGCTAACCAGCCCGATGCGCACAGCCTGCCGCAGGACATCATCCAGCCCTACACGGTGTAACCCCTTTCCCTGCGCGGTCGTGCGCAGGGAGCTTTTCCCGAGTGTCACGATGAACGAGTTTCTCCGCCGCATCGCCCTGCAACCCAGGTTACGCCTGGAACTGTGGCTGTCCTCGCTGTTGATCAACCTGCTTGGCCTGGCCAGCTCGCTGTACAGCATCCATGTGCTCAACCGCTACCTGGCGCTGGGTGTGGATGCGACCCTGGTGACCCTGACCATCGGCGCCGTCATGGCGGTGGGCTTCGAGGTCTTGCTGCGCAACGCGCGTTTACGCCTGGCCCAGTGGCTGTGCGCGCGGGCAGATACCGAACTGGGCGAGACGCTGTTCGAAGGTGCCGTGCGTGGCCAGTACGCCCTGGTCGAGCAACTGCCGCATACTGCTCGGCGGGAAATCCTTTCCGGGCAGAGCACCGTGCAGCAGTGCTTTGGCGCGCCCAACCTGGTGACCCTGCTGGACACGCCGTTCGCCTTCGTGTTCGTCGTGGTGCTGGGCATGCTCAGCCCGTTCCTGGCCTGTATGGCCCTGCTGGTGATGGCCGGTGTGACGCTGGTGTCGTTGTTGGCCCAACGCCGCCTGCGTGAACCGATGGAGGCGCAGAGCCGCATCGCCATGCAGATGGCCGGCTACCAGCACAACCTCACCGCCGGTGGGGAAATGGTACGGGCGTTTTCCGCAGCCGATGTGTTGAAGGAAAAGTGGCGGGCCTGCGCCGACGAGCAGGCCGAACAGCGTGCCCAGCTCAATCGCCTGCAGAACACCATGCAGAACGCCAGCTATGCCGGCACGCTGATTCTCAGCATGGTGATCATGGGCCTGGGCGCCCGCGAAGTGCTGGCCGGTAACCTCGACATCGGTTCGCTGATCGGCTGCAACATCCTCGCCAGCCGGGCCCTGGCGGCCCTGACCCGTGCCCTCGGTCTGGGCGAGCAGATCGGCCGAGGCCAGCGTGCGCTGGAACTGGCCCGCCAGTTGTGCGCCATCCCTCGCGAGCGCGGCGAAGGCGTGCGCCTGGGGCAGACCCGCGGCAGCCTGCGTTTCGAAGACCTGGCCTTTGGTTACCCCAAGCAGGCCGTGCCGGTACTGGAGCATTTCGATTACCAGCTGGAGGCTGGCAAGGTGCTGGCCTTCACGGGTGCCAACGGCAGTGGCAAAACCACCTTGTCGCGCCTGTTGGTCGGGCTGCTGGAGCCCAGCCGCGGGCATCTGCTGGTCGACGGCATGGACTTGCGCCAGGCCGACCCGCAATGGTGGCGCCGGCAGGTCGCCTATCTGCCGCAGGAGCCGCAGTTCTTCGACGGCACCCTGCGCGAGAATCTCTGTGTGCTGGCGCCGGAAACGACCGATGCACGGGTTTTGGAGGTGTGTCGTGAACTGGCGGTGGGCAGCTTCGTCGAGGGCGGTGCTGAAGGCCTGGGGCTGACCGTGCGCAATGGCGGTGGCAGCATCCCATTGGGGATCCGCCGACGCCTGGCGCTGGCGCGCGCCGTCATCGGCGGTGGCCAACTGGTGGTGCTGGACGACCCCACCGAGGGAGTCGATGCGGAGGGCTGCAAGGCCATCGCTGCCTTGCTCAGCCGCCTGGTACGCGAAGGCCGTACGCTGGTGGTGATGAGCAACGAAGGCTTCATTCTCGGCGCTGCCGATACGGTGATCGACCTCAACCATAAACCGGTACCACGCGTGTTGCGTGACGGGCCGCGCGAACCTGCTCAGGGAGGTGCCGACCATGGCTGAGCACGATATGTCGATCAATGACGCACCGAGCCGCCTGGGGCGCCTGGGTGACCGGGTACTCGGCACCTTCGAGAACCACCCGCTGCTGAGCCGTTTCGCCGGCTTCTTCCTGCCCGGCAAGACCGACCCGGCGCTGCCCGGTGACGAGCTGCTGGGCAGCCGCCTGACCATTCGCCTGCTGGCGCTGATGCTCGGCGCCATGTTGCTGTGGTCGCTTTTCTTCCCGCTGGACATCGCCAGCCACTCGACCGGTGAGGTGACGTCGCTGGGGCAGACCAAGCTGGTGCAGCACCTGGAAGGCGGCATCGTGCGGCGCATCCTGGTGCGCGAAGGACAGCGCGTTACCGCTGGGGAGCCGCTGGCGGAAATCGAGCGCGTCGCCATGCTGTCCGAAGGTCGCGAGACCGAGGCCCTGTTGGCCGCGCTGCGTATCCGCGCCTTGCGCCTGGAAGCGCAGTTGGCGGGTGCTGCCGATATGGCGGTGCCGGAGGAGTTGGCCCGTGACTTTCCCGAGCAGGTCAAGGTCAACCGGGATCTGTTCATCGCCCAGAAGAGCCGCCTGGACAGCCGCTCCGAGGAGCAGCAGCAGAAAATCCAGCAGCGCCGTGCCGAGGAAAAGGAGCTCAAGGCGCGCATCGGTCACGTCAGCTCCAAGCTCAAGTTGCTGCGCGAACAGATCGCCATCAGCCAGAAACTGATGACCGAGGGCCTGGCCAATCGTTACGAGCACCTGGAGCTGCTCAAGGACGAACAGCAATTGCGCGGCACCCTGCAGGAAACCGAGGCTTCCCTGGGCCGCGTATACGCCGGGCTGAAGCAGGAGCAGGCTGCGCTCACCAGCCTGGACTCGGGCGGTAACGAGGAGCTGCAGAAGGAGCTCGCCGAGGTGCGCCGGCAGATCACCGAACTGCAGGAACGCCTGACGAAGTTCTCCGACAGCCGCGATCGCCAGGTGGTGCGCTCACCCATCGAAGGCGTGGTGATGACTCTGCAGGTGGTCACCGAAGGCGGCGTGATCCAGCCCGGTGGCACGCTGATGACCCTGGTACCGGCGGACGAGCCGCTGATGATCGAGACACGCCTGCCGGTCGGCGACATCGGCATGGTCACCCCGGGTCAGCCAGCCCGTATCCAGCTGGTATCGTCGATTGCCCGCGGCTTCCAGCCGATCGACGGCGAAGTGATCGACATCAGCCCGGACTCGGTGCTCGACGAGCAGCGCGTACCGTATTTCCGCGTGCGTATCCGCCCTGCGCAGGACGCCTTCGAGCACGCCGGCACGCGCTATCCACTGCTACCCGGCGTACCGGTGAGCGTCGCCATCCTCACCGGTGAGCGTTCACTGTTCGACTACGTTGCCGGCCCCCTCACCGATGGCATGCATCGCTCTTTCAGCGAGCCTTGAACCTTCAGCCATCGTTTGCCTTGCCCTGAACGCACCGCGTCACAGGGCGGGGCGGCTTCGCCCGATGTCAGCTTTTGTCAGTTTTGATGGGATGTCATATGGCTATCATTCGGTAGCGGCTCCGCGTGCCTGCCAAGGCGCCGGGCCGCGCTCACCGATATAGCCAGAAAAAGACGGTGAGCCGCCACACTTGCGTGGCTCGGACCAGCCTCTGCCCTCATTTCCATCGAGCGATCAACTATGCGTTCAACCGCCCCTGCGCAGCGTCGTGCGAGTCACCCGCACAGCCACCTCTCCCATGCCGTCGTACTGCTCATGTTGGGCACCGCCTCGGGCCTGAGCCATGCCCAGACACCCGGTGACATCGAGGCAGCGGCCCGCCAGGCCGAGCAATTGCAAAGCCAGCAGCGTGAGTTGATCGAGCGCCAGCGTCAGGAGGACGTCCGCTCCGATGCGCCGCCGACACGTCTGCAAGTGGCACCACGCCCTTTATCCGAACGGGTGTCGACGAACTGCCGGCAGATTCACAGCATCAGCGTTTCTGGTGTCACGCTGCTGCGCCAGGGCCAGTTGGATGATTTGTTGGCGCCCTATCAGGGGCAGTGCCTGGGCGTAGCGGAAATCGAGCGCATTCTCGGCGCCTTGACCAATGCCTACATCGACAAGGGCTACGTGGCGGCGCGAGCCTACCTGCCAGCGCAGGATCTGAGCCAGGGCACGCTGCTGATCCAGGTGGAGGAGGGCCGCCTGAAGAGCATCGTGGTCGAGGATGGCGGACAGAGCTCGCTGTGGTTGCCCAACCTGACCCCCGGCATGCTCGATCGCCCGCTGGATCTGCGTGATCTTGAACAGGCCCTGGATCAGATCAACCGCCTGCGCTCGAACAGCGCCACCATGGACATCGCGCCCGGTCAGGCGCCCGGCGACAGCGTGGTGACCTTTCGCAATGCGCCCTCGCGTCGTCTGCACCTGGGCGCCACCTACGACAATTACGGCCAGAAGGCTACCGGGCAGAACCAGCTGGGCGCCAACCTGGCGCTGGACAACCCGTTCGGCCTCAACGATTTCGTCAGCTTTACCCACCGGCGCTCCCAGCCCTATGACACAGGGCGCCATTCGTCCTACCTGAGCAACCTGTCGTATGTGGTGCCGTTCGGCTACAGCACCTTGAGCCTCGGTGCGTCGACCTCCGAGTACGCTAGCATCCTCGATGCGCCCAGCGGCGCCGAGCTGGAAACCTACGGTAATTCCAAGAACTACTCGGCCCGCCTGGATCATGTCGCCTGGCGCGGGCAGGACTCGATGTGGACGCTGTCCGGTAGCCTGACCAAGAAAAAGAACGAGAACTATCTGGAAGGCATCCTGCTGGAAGTCAGCAGCCGCAGCCTGACCGTGCTCGATCTCGACTCGTCCTTCACCACCCGGGTGCTGGGCGGCGCCCTGACCCTGGATGCCGGCGTCGCGCGGGGTCTGACCTGGTTCCATGCTCTCGAGGATGCCGACAATCTGCCGGACTGGGCGCCGCGCGCGCAGTTCACCAAGCTGAAGTACGGCGTGAGCTTCTACCGGCCGTTTCAGGTCGCTGGCGAAAACCTGTCGCTGAACAGCGCCTTCTATGGCCAGCATGCGCTGGACACCCTCTATGGCTCCGAGCAGATGTCCATCGGCAGCCCCTTCACCGTACGCGGCTTTGCCGAGACCCCGCTTAGCGGCGACCACGGCCATTACCTGCGCAACGACCTGAGCTGGTTGAAGCCTGTTGCCCTGCTGGGTGCGCAGACGCTGACCTTGCGGCCTTATCTGGGCGCCGATTACGGCCGGGTCTGGAACCGTGTGGCGGACGTGCCAGAGGGTGAACTGAGCAGCGTCTCGGTCGGCCTCGGCGTCTACCTCGGCCCGCTCAGCCTCGACCTGCTGCATTCGCATCCGCTTAGCTCGCCGGGCTTCATGGATGACGACGCCCGCGGCGATTCGACCTTCTTCAACATCAGCCTGGCCATCTGAGGGAGCCACCATGAACCATGTATTCCGGATCATCTGGAGCTTTTCCCGCCGTGCCTTCGTCGTCGTTTCCGAGCACATAAGTGCGCGTGGAAGGCAAGGTGGCCGAGGGGCGCTCGCGGTCGGCAGCCGCCCGGGGCTCTTCTGGCTTACGCCGATCTGCGCTGCACTGGTCGCCAACACGGCCTGGGCGGCCGGGGTCGAAGTGGCCAGCGGCAATACTGCGGTATTCAACGCTCCCAACGGCGTGCAGGTGATCGATATCGCCACCGCCAACGGTGCCGGCGTCTCGCACAACCGCTACATCCAGTACAACGTCGACCCCAGCGGGCAGATCCTCAACAACAACTCGGCGCTGACTCGCGCCGGTGCGTTGCAGTCGCAGCTGGGCGGGCAGATCGTGCCCAACGTCAACCTGACCAACGAAGCCCGGGTAATCCTCAACGAAGTGGTGGCGCCCAACCGCTCCTCGCTACGCGGCTACACCGAGGTGGTGGGCGGCAAGGCCGACGTGATCGTCGCCAACCCCTACGGCATCACCTGTTCGGGATGCGGCTTCATCAACAGTGACCGCGCCACGCTGACCACGGGCGTACCGACCATCGGTGCCGACGGCCGGGTAGCCGGCTTCACCGTCAACCAGGGTGACATCCTGGTGGAAGGCAACGGCATCGACGCCAAGAACCAGAAGGTGCTCGATCTGGTGGCGCGTTCGGTGAAGATCGATGGCCAGCTCAACGGCCAGGATGTCGCGCTGGTGGCCGGCGCCAACGACTATGGCTACGCCAACCGCGAGACCACGGCGCGCGCGCCCAGCGGTGACACGCCGCTGTATGCTATCGACTCCACGGCACTGGGCGGCATGTACGCCAACCGCATCAAGATTCTCGCGACCGAGGGCGGCGTTGGCGTACGCATGCGCGGCGAAGCGGCGGCGACTGGGGATGACTTCACGCTCAGCGCCTCAGGCAAGATCGAGATCAACACCCGCCTCAGTGCCGAGCGTGATCTGGCTCTGAGCAGTTCGACCAGCGGCGACGCCATCGTCGTCGAAGGTGCGAATACCCAGTTGAGTGCCAAGCGTGACCTGGCGCTGAGCGCCAGCAGCGGCGCGACCAGGCTCGATGAGGCGACCTTGACCGCGAACCGTGACCTCAACGTGACCGCTGCCACCCTGAGTGATACCAGCAGCACCGGCAAGAAGCGCTATGCCGGGCGTGACACCAGGATTCAGACCCAAGCGGCAACCACCCTGGCGGGAACTACCTGGGGGGCGGGTAACGACCTGTCCGTGCAGGCTGGCAGCCTGACGGTGACCAACACCGGCAACCTCTACAGCGGCGCCGATGGCCAGGCAGCGAGCAAAGCCCTGACGCTGCGCACCACCAGTGGCGACCTCAAGCTGACGGATGCCAACTTACAGAGCACGGGCGCTCTGAAACTGGATTCGGCCGCTGCGTTGTCCGTTGGCAGCGCTACCACCATCAAGAGTACGGGCGACTACGAGCTGAAGGCGGCTCGCTCGATCGACAACGCCGGCAAGGTCAGTGGCTCGGCCGGCGGCAAGGTCAACGCCGGCACGACGCTAAGCAACAGCAACCTCTTGCATGCCAATGGCTCTTTAGCGGTCGAGGCCGCTTCGATCGGCAACAGCAGCACTGCGGGTATGTCCTCGCTCAATGAGTTGAGCCTGAAAGCCAACACCAACATCGACAACCACGGCGCTCTGTATGCCGCCGAACACCTGAATCTGCAGGCTGGTGGTCAGTTGAGCAACTACGCCAGCGGTACGCTGAGCGCAGCCAACAAGCTCGATATCCGGAGTGCCCGTCTCGTCAACAACGGCGCTATCGTCAGCTTCGGCGATGCCTATATCAAGACCACCCAGTCGTTCGTCAACGAGACGCTGTGGAGTGGCGGCACCTTGACCAAGCGCGACGGCGCGGTTTCTTACGGCGGTGTTATCAGCGAGGACAAGATCGCCAACGAAGGTTCGTTCGACAGCGGCATGAACGCCTGGCTCTACGACGAGAAATACAGCTTCGACGAGCAGTTGGTGGGCCTGACGCTGAGTGAGCTGCAGAACCTGCAGAAAGCGCAGATCATAGCCTACGGTGCCGGCAGCAAACTGACGCTCGACTATGGTTCCAGCGGCCTGAACCGGGTTGGCGTGATATCCGCACCCAATGTCGAGATCACGGGTACCGGCACCTTTACCAACCAGGAGTTGGCGCTTTACCACTACGAGAAAACCCTGCGCTGGATTCGTATCGATGACGAGTCGAGCGGTGATGACGACTTCATCGCCTGGGCGCGCACGGATTCCACTGTCTACTGCTATAACGGTGCGCCTGCCAATTGTTCGGGCCGTGATGATGACCTGGCCAATAGCCCGGATGACGACGACTACAACTGGGACGAGTGGAGCCCGGGCGCCGGCTGGACCAAAACCCGGCACCTCTCGGGAGGCGGCTTTCCTTCGGTACTGGGCGACGAGGCCAGGGAAATGGCTATACAGGGCGGCGTTTTCCGCGATGCCAGCGTTATCGGGCGCAGCGGCGCCGGCATCTTTGCCACCAACATGAGCATCACTGGCACAGGCACCCTGGTCAACGATGGCTCACCGTGGCCAGACGACCAGGCGCGGGTGGCCCAGACTACGCTGGTCACTGGCTCGGCCAACGGCCCGGCTGGTGGTACATCGACCATCAATTTACCGACCAACCCCAATGGCGATTTCGTCCCCAGCAAGAACCCGAATACCAAATACCTGATCGAGACCAACCCCAATTATGGGGTCGGCTCAAACTTCGTTGGTTCGGACTATCTGGCCAAGCGTTATGGCTTCAACCCGGACGACGTACAAAAGCGCCTGGGTGACGCCAATTACGAGGCCTACCTGATTCGTCAGCAATTGATCCAGAAGACCGGCAGCAACGTCATCAATGGCTACGCCAATGAGGTCGACCAGATGCAGCGCTTGATGGATCAGGCCTATGGTGAAGGTCAGAGGCAAGGCCTGCAGTTTGGCAAGCCATTGACTCCCGAACAGGCGGCGAACCTGACCCAGGATATCGTCTGGATGGAAGAAACCGAGGTCCAGGGGCAGAAAGTGCTCGTGCCTCGGGTCTACCTGGCAGCCTCCACCGTTGCCGCCATCGCCAGCGGTGCGGTGATCGCCGCGGACAATCTGGATATCGCCGGCGGCGGTCTGAAGAACACCGGCGGCACCATCGAAGGGCGTGATTCGCTGAGCGTGAAGACCACCGGTGACATCACCAACACCAGTGGCACCATCAAAGGTGGCAACGTCAGCCTGACCTCTACCGAGGGCAGCATCCGCAACGAAACCCTGGCGGTCGGGCAGGGCGATGGCACGACCTATACGACGGCTATCGGCAAGACCGGCACCATCGAGTCGAACAACAACCTGAGTCTGGATGCGGCCAAGGACGTGACCGTGCTCGGTGCCGACGTCAAGGCAGGTGGCGACGCCTCCATCGCTGCAGGCGGCGATGTGACCTTCGACACCATCGTCGACAAGAACACGACCACCAGTTACACCGAGCGCGGCGGCTTCCTGGGCGGCAGCAGCACACGCACGTCGGTCAGCACCGAGAAGAACCTCGGCTCGAATCTGTCCACTGGCGGCAACCTGACGGTCAAGAGTGGTGGTGATACCACCCTCGCCGGCAGTAACGCCGATATCGACGGCAACCTCGATGCGCAGACTGGCGGCAGCTTCAATGTCGTGGCCCGGCAGGACAAGGAGACCGTGGAAACCCAAACCAGCACATCGGGTGTCGGTGTTGGTGGCGGTCTCTACGGCAGCCAGAAAACCACGGTGAACGACTTCACCGGCACCAACAAAGGCTCGACCCTGAATGTCGGCGGCAATGCCAACGTCAAGTCGGACAAGGCCATCGTTCTGCAGGGCTCGGATGCCAACATCGGCGGTGACGCCAACCTCGAAGGCAAGGAGGGCATCGCCATTCTCGATGGCCTGGACGAGAAGCGCACCAGCACGCGCGTCGAGACCACTACCTTCCTCAAGGTGGACAGCTCCAGCGGTGCCGAGGCCAAGGCCCAGGCCAGTGCTGTCGGCCTGCAGTCGGAGGCTTCTGCAGAGGCCAGCGCCAAGGCGTCGGCCAACCTCAAGCTGGCGGAAACCAGCGTCACCACCACCAACGAGGGCAAGAACACCAGCGTTGCCTCGAACCTGAAGGTCGGCGGCAGCCTGGGCATGAAGAGCGACGGTACGGTTACCGTGCAGGGCTCGAACGTCGAGTCCGGTGGTGATCTGGCCATCGATGCCAAGGATGTTCAGGTACTGACCGGGCGCAACGAGGAATGGCGCGAGAGCGAAACCAACACGACCTCCGTCGGTATCTACAACGATGCCGAAGCCAAGGCGGGCGCGTCGGCCTCGGCGGGTGTGAGCGGTGGCGGCGTGGCCAGCGGCCAGGCGCAAGCCGGTGCGGATGCCGGGTCGACCACGACGGCCGGGGTGCGCCACGAGCATTCGCAAGAGTCCAGCTACAGCCTGACCAACTCGTCCTCGACCCTCAAATCCGGCGGCAACATGAGCGTGACCGCCAAGGACACCGCGACCTTCCTGGGGGCCAACGTCGAGTCCGGTGGCGACATGAACATCCAGGCCAAGGACATCAGGAATGTCGCAGCCCAAGATGTCAGCCGCTCCAGCAGCTCGGCCGAGACCCACACGGCAGGCGTTTACCTGGGCACCGGCGCGTCGGCCGAGGCCAGCGCCAATGGCAATTCCCAAGGTCAGGGCGATGCGTCAGCCAGTGCCTCGGCCGAGGCCAGTGCAGGCCTTCGCTATGCCTACGAGTCTGAGAAAAACAGCGAAGGCTCGATCACCCAGGTGACCAACAGCTTCAAGTCTGGCGGCAACTTCACCCGCCAGGCGCAGGACACCATCGTCGATCAGGGTACCCAGGTGGAGGCGGCTGGCAACATTACCCAGTCGGCGCGAGTGATCCGCGACGAGGCGGTTTCCGATTCCAGTTGGTCGAGCAGCGATGCGCAGAGCCACGATGCCCGCGTTGGCGTTTACGCCGGCGCGGAAGCCAACGCCAGTGCCAGCGGTGGCGCCGAGGCCAGCGCCGGGGTTGGGGTCAAGGCGTCCTATCAGGGCTCCATTTCCAGCGAGAGCGAGCAGCAGAGCACGGCGGTCACCAGCCGCTTCAAGGCCGGTGGCGACATCAGCTCGACGTCGAAAGAGCAGACGACCCTGGTCGGTACCCAGTTCGAGTCGGGTGGCGACACTACCATCGACGCCGGTTCGCTCGATTACCAAGCGGCGAAAGACACCTCCAGCGCCAAGGGCAGCAGCCACGACATCAATGTCGAGGCCAAGGTCGCCATCGCTGGAAACGACGCCAGTCTCGACGCGGGCTATGACATGGCCAAGAGTTCCGAGAGCGCTTCGACCGCGCGCACCGGTAGCATCCAGACCGGAGGCAACCTGACCATCCGTACGCGCGGCGATGCCACGTTCACTGGCACCGAACTGTCGGCTGGCGGGAAGACCAGCATCGATTCCGGCGGCAATGTTACGTTCAACGAGGCGCGTGACACCGCCAACAGCTCGTCCCTCGACCTTTCCGTCGGTGTCAGCGCGTCGTCGAGCAAGACCGACACCGGTGGCAAGGAAAACGAAGGTGAGCTGGGGCTCGGTGTCGGCTACGGCACGGCCTCGAGTTCTACCGCGCGGGTTGGCAGCATCAGCGGCGGGCAGGGCGTGAGCATCAGCAGTGGCGGTAATACCACGCTGGTGGGAACGCAGATCGAGTCAGGGGCGCAGACCGACATCAGTGCCGGGGGCAAGGTCAACCTGCAGGAGGCCGTCAGCACCTCGTCGAACTTCGCCGTTCGGGCGGAAACCTCGGTCAGCGGTAGCAGCAGCTCGGAGCCGGCCAAGCCAGCTGGCGAGGGGGCCTCCAAAGGTGCTGCGAACAAACCGGCAGAGGATGCTGGCGGGGACGAGGATGGGCCGATCGGGGCGTCGGGGCTGGAGCTCGAGGTGGGCAGCAGCCGTGAAGCCACCAAGGTCAACATCCAGTCAGCCGGCGGCACCACGATCAGGCAGGGGCAGCGCTGAGGGGCAACAGCCCGAATGCAGAAAAAGCGCCTGGGCACTAATGCCCAGGCGCTTTGGTGTTGGTCTGTCGGGCTCTGCCAAGGGCGTACGAGCACTCACACCTTGAACTGATCCATCAGCTTCATCTGCTGGTTGGCCAGGCTGTTGAGCTGATTGCTGACCTTTGCCGACTCGGTGGCTTGTTCGGTCAGGGTTTCGGTCACGGTGCGGATGGCAGCGACGTTGCGGTTGACCTCTTCGGCCACGGCGCTCTGCTGCTCGGCGGCGCTGGCGATCTGCAGGTTCATGTCGCTGATCACCGACACCGCGTCGCTGATGCGCCCCAGCGCCTGGGCGGCATGCTGGATCTGCTCGACGTTGGTCTGCGCGTGCTGCTGGCTGGCGTGCATGGTGGTCACCACGCCGCGGGTGGCGCCCTGGATGCGTTCGATGACCAGGCGGATTTCCTCGACCGAGTCCTGGGTACGCCGGGCCAGGTTGCGTACCTCGTCGGCCACAACCGCGAAGCCGCGGCCGCTGTCGCCGGCACGGGCCGCTTCGATGGCGGCGTTGAGGGCCAGCAGGTTGGTCTGTTCGGCGATGCTGCGGATCACCTCGAGCACCGAGCCGATCTGTTCGCTGTTGAGGGCCAGGGCTTCGACTTCATTCACCGCCTTGCTGACCTCGTCGGCCAGCAGGCGAATATCCTGGCTGCTGCGCTCGATGATGCTCTTGCTCTGCTGCGCTGATTCGTCAGCACCGCGGGCGGCTTCGGCGGCGTTGGAGGCGCTGCTGGCGACCTCCTGGGCGGTGGCGCTCATCTGGTTGGAGGCCGTGGCCACCTGGTCGACTTCGCGGAACTGGATCTGCATGCCTTCACTGGTCTGGCTGGCGATATGCGAGGACTGATCGGCCGTGCCGCGTGCCTCGGTGATGCTCTGCTTGATCTGTGCGATGGTCGGCTGGAGCTTGTCGAGGAAACGGTTGAACCAGCTCGCCAGTTCGCCCAGTTCGTCGCGCTTGTCGTAGCGCAGGCGCTGGGTCAGGTCGCCTTCACCGCTGGCGATGTCTTCGAGCATGTGCGCCACCTCGTTGATCGGCCGGGTGACGCCGGAGGCGGTCAGCCAGATCAGCACCAGCCCGATCAGGCAGGCAGCCAGTGCCATTGCCAGCGCCTTGAAGGTGCCGCTGGTCTGCGCCTGGTCCAGGAGGTTCTGCAGCTTTACCGCGTCGGCCAGCAGCACTTCCTCTGGCAGGCCGATGGACACGCCCCAGGGCTTGGCATCGGCGATGGGGCTGACCGGGTGGATGGCATAGATGAAGTTGCCCTGGCTCAACACACTGGACGCCTGGTTGCCCACTGCGGCGAGAATCTTCTTGCCTTCGTCACCCTGGGCTTCGCCGATGTTCTTGCCGATCTGGCTATCGTCGGTGCTGTAGGCGGCGAGAGTGCCGCTTGGCGACACGATCAGCACGCGGCCGGCGTTGTCGAACAGGCCGCGCTGGGCTTCACTGGCGGCCGCCTGCAGTGCGGCAAGTTCCAGGTCGACGCCCAGGGTGGCGATCACCTTGTCGCCGTCCATCAGCGGGATGGACAGCGAAGTCATCAGCAGGCGCCTGCCTTCGGTCGTATCGGCGTAGGGTTCCAGCAGGCAGGCGCCTTTACGCTCGCGGGGGCAGGTGTACCAGCTGTTGTAGGGCGTGCCGCTGATGCTCAGCTCGGTTTTTTCGATGTCACCCTCGGTGATCATGATATTCATCGGTTGCGGGGTACTGCGCGTCCAGGCACTGGAAAATCGACCGGTCTCGTTGGAGCCGCGGGCGCTGTCATCGACGAATTCGGTATCCCGACCGTCCAGGGCGTTGGGCTCGAAAGCCAGCCAGATGCCCAGTACTTTGGTATTGCGCTCGAAGGCGGTCTTTATGCTCTGGTTGATCGCCGCCCTCAGGTCGCCAGCCGGCATGCCCGTTCTGGCCGCCAGGGCGCGCACATCGTTCACCTGGTCGGCGAGGCCGGTGATGACCAGTAGGCTTTCGCCGAAGGTGCGTTGCAGCTTGATGGCCTGCTCGGCGGCGCGAGCTTCGAGCAGGTGCTCGACGCTGTCGGTCAGCATCTGACGGCTGGAGGTGCTGGTCAGCTCGTTGTTCTGGCCGCTCTGGTAGAGGTTCATGCCCACGATCAGGGCGGTCACGCCAAGCAGGCACAGGCCGGAGAGCAGGACGATTTTCAGTCGAATGGACATGGAATTGAACATGGCGCTCTCTCTTGTCTTGAGCAGCATTGCAGCGAGGCCTGCGTGCTGTACTGCATGGTTGAGTACTTGATCTCTATCGGCGCAAAGATTTCTTTCGTGAGGGACAGGTAGACGAAATGACGCTGCCTAGCAGCCGCCTGTCGCTTGGGGTGTCATATAGACACTAGTCGACTTGCGAGGTAGCGCCCTGGCGTCATTGCCGAGCCGCCTTGAGTTTCTGCCAGGCACCATCGAGCGCCGCCTTTTGGGCATCGCTCAGGGACTCCAGCAGGTAGCTGCCGCGCCGCTGGGTAGCGTTCATCACCTGCATCGGGTGCTCGTTGGCGAAGCGCTGCATGAGCGCCGAATCGCTCGGCAACGGTGCGTAGAAACGCGTGGCCCGAGCATTACGCACGGCATTTTCCGGCGTGATCATGAAGTCGATGAAGCGGTAGGCCAGTTCCGGGTTGGGCGCGTTGGCGGGAATGGCCAGGGTATCGATGTACATCGCAGCGCCTTCGTCGGGAATCAGGTAGCTGAGCGCCGGGTTTTTCTCGATGGCCATCAGGGCGTGGCCGCTCCAGCTCATGGCAATGCACAGCCGGCCTGCGGCCAGGGCGTCGATGTATGCCCAGTTGTTCAGTTCGGCGAGCTTGGGCATCAGCGACGCCAACGGCTGCAGGGCCTTGCTGATCTGCCGTGGGCTGCTGACTGCCGGGTTGCGGCCCTTGTAATTGAGCAGCAGCGAGGTCACTTCCTGGGGCGCGTCGGGTAAGCCCACGCCGCAGGTGAGCAGGCGCGCCACCTGCTGGGGCTCGAACAGCAGACTCCAGCTGGTGCGCAGCGGCTCTTGATAGGCGGCCTGGGCCTTGGCTTTATCCAACGCGATGCCCACCGAGCCCCACAGGTAAGGCACCACATGCTGCTTCGCCGCGGGTTGGCCGGCTAGCATCGACAACAACCAGGGATCGAGTTGCTTGTAGTGGGCCAGGCGGCCGGTGTCGAGTTTCGCCAGCTTGCCGTTGCCGGTCAGGTCGTTGAGCATGAAATGCGAGGGCACGATCACGTCATAGGCGGTGCCTGACTGCATGGCCTGCATCAACTGCTCGGCGGTGGTGAAACTCTCGTACTCAACGCGGATGCCGGTGTTGCGTTGGAAGTCCTCGATGACCGCGGGGTCGAAGTAGTCCTGCCAACTGAAGAAACGCAGCACCTGTTCGGCGTGGGCGCTGGTGCAGACCAGCATCACGAACAAGCAGATCAGAGGTTTCATGGCGTCGCTCCTTGAATGACCAATGCCACCGGTGTGCTGATCGAGCGAGCCGAGAGGCTCAACGGGCGTGGCTGGTGAATCGGTTGTCCGGCGAACCGAGTACGCTGGCCTGGTGGACGTCGCTCAGCCGGCAGCGGGGGAGCGCGTCATCACTGCTGTCCCGTGTGGGGTCGATGGTAGAAGCGGTGTTTGCGCGGGCGTTATCCCGAATTGGCAATGTCATGGAGCGGTGCTGAACGGCCGTGAACCATCTTGGCAATGGGGCATTTTTTGGCTGCCAATTTGGGATAACGCACCGCAGGGGAAGGGCCTAGGATCATTTTCGACAGCCAATAACAATTGCGTTTCGGTCGGCCAAGCGGGCGCGTTGCCTTCTTCCGGCCCTTGAAAACTGCCTCATAAAATAAGGTCAAGAGAATGAGCGTATCCATGAGTTCGCCTGCAGGCTCGAACGAGCTGCGGCGCGGTGCCTTGAGCGTCGGTTTCATCATCTTCTTCGTGATTTCCGCGGCAAGCCCGTTGAGCGTGCTGGCCGGCGGGTTCCCGATCGGCATCATGCTGGGCAGTGGCGCGGGCACGCCAGCCCTGCTGGTGATAGCGCTGCTGGTGCTGCTGTCGTTCGCGGTGGGCTACACCACCATGGCGCGGCACGTCACCAATGCCGGCGGTTTCTACGCCTTCTCATCGCGTGGGCTGGGCGGCCTGGCCGGTGGCGCGGCAGGGATGTTGGCGATGTTCGCCTATAACATCCTGCAGGTCGGCCTGTATGGCATGTTCGGCGGTGTGATGGCCGGCACCATGTCCAGCGTGTTCGCCATCGACCTGCCGTGGTGGTCTTACTCGCTGATGGCCATGGTCAGCGTGGCCATCCTCGGTTACCGCAACATCGACCTGTCGGCGCGGGTGCTGTCGCTGATCGTGGTCGCCGAGTACCTGGCCATTCTGGTGCTGGACATCGCGATCCTGCACAGCGGTGGCGATAGCGGAGTGAATTTCGATTCCTTCAAGGCCGAACAGGTATTCAGCGGCAATCCGTCGATTGGCCTGCTGTTCTGTTTCGCCGCGTTCATCGGTTTCGAGGCGACCACCATCTATGGCGAAGAGGCGAAGAACCCGCAACGGGCCATTCCCATCGCCACCTATGTGTCGGTGCTACTGATCGGCTGTTTCTACGCCCTCTCGATCTGGTCGATGGTCATCGGCGTGGGCACCGACAAGATCGTACCGACCCTGCAGAGCCTGACCGATCCGACCACCTTCATCTACGGCCTGTCCGATCACTACGTCGGCGCCGAGCTGACTCAGGTGATCCGCGTGCTGTTCGTGGTGAGCATCTACGCAGGGCTCCTGGCTTTCCACAACTCTGCGGCGCGCTACTTCTACGCCATTGGCCGTGACGGCCTGCTGCCCAAGTCGCTGGGGCTTACCCACCGCATCCACCAGAGCCCGCACATGGGATCGGCCTTGCAGAGCCTGATCGCGGCAGTGGTCGTGCTGATCTTCGCGGTGATGGAGGCCGATCCGATCCTGCAGCTGTTCGCCTGGTTCTCCAGCCTGGCCACGCTGTGCCTGCTGTTGCTGATGGCACTGACCTCGGCCGCGGTGCTGATGTACTTCAAGCGCAACCCGCAACTGAAGCTGGGCCTGCTGCGTCGCCTCGTTATGCCGGCCTTCTCGTGCATGGCCCTTTGCGTGGTGCTGGTCATCGCGGTCATCCACTTCGACGTGCTGACCGGCTCCAGCAAGGCAATTTCCTATGCGCTCTGCGCGGTTATCCCGGCGGCGCTGATCGGTGGGGTGCTGCTGGCCATGCGCCTTCGTCGCAAATCGCCGGAGTGCTTCGCCAGGCTCGGCAGCCACAAGCTGTAAGCCACTCCCTTCTATGCCAATCCCACTGCGCGGTAACGCTGCCGGTGGGTGGTCATGAGCAGACCGCACACTCATCGAAAACGGCCGCCAGCGGGTGAGGGCGGCTGTTTCGAGGCGGCACCGTATCCGGGGCAAGCCAGCGAAGCATGCACCCGGACCCAACGCCAACCACGATAAAACGGACGTGAAAGGAGCATCACCATGGAACATCGCAAACGGGCAATTCGCCTCTCCAGTGGCGGCCTAGCCTTGAGCCTAGCCATCGGCCTGGCTGCGCCGGCAGGTGCTGTCGAGCTGTACAGCGACGATGACGCCCATCTCAACGCCGATGTGCTCGCGGTATTCGGCATGATGAACAGCCGCAAGAACTACGACGGCACCAGCGGCGGCTCGACCTGGCGCGAAGGCTTCATCAAGTACGGCCTGAGCGGCGACCAGGGGTTGGCCGGGGCGGGTACCGCCTACGGCGCCTTCAGCCTGGTCAGTTCGGCGACCTGGGGCGATGGCGATGCCGGCGGCAATTCGGACGGCTCCGAACGCACCACCAAGATCGAGGATGCCTACCTGGGCTGGCGCTCTGGCGACCTGTTCCCCGCGCTCGGTCAGGATGGCGTGGATTTCTCCGCTGGCCGTCAGGTGGTCAAGCTGGGGCGCGGCTTTCTGATCAACGACGACGGCACCAACCTGGGTAACGGCCCTCAAGGGCCGAACGGCGGGAGCCTCAACCGCGGCGGTGCTTATTACGCCGCCGCGCGGCATGCCTTCGATCGCACCGCGGTATTGCGTCTGGGTGGTCAGGAGGGCGTACATGGCTCGGTTCTGTGGCTCAAGTCCGACAACCGCGTGCAGGCGCAAACCGAACTGGCCGCCAGTACCCTGGACTACACCACCGATGCCGGTACCCTGGGGCTGACCTGGATCCACGGCCTGGACGTCAATGAGCGCTGGGCCAATCCGATCCAGGCGCAGCGCGACAACATGGACGTGTACAGCGTTCGCGGTGAAGGCAGTGCCGGTATCGAGAACGCCAACTTCGCTTTCGAATATGCCTGGCAGGATGTCGATACCGGCGTGGAAAAGGCCTGGTACGCCGAGGCTGGCTACACCTTCGCCGATGCGCCCTGGGCGCCCAGCCTGACCTACCGCTATACGCGCTTCTCGGGCGGCTGGGATTCGCTGTTCACTGGCCTCAGTACCGGCTACGGCACCTGGTTTCAGGGCGAGGTGGCGGCCAACTACGCCGGCCCGTTCAACACCAATACCGGTATTCATCACGTTGGCCTCAAGGCCACGCCGATGCAAGGGTTGACCCTGGGCGCGCTGTTCTTCGACTTCAGTACGCTGCACGACCGCGACACCATCAATCGCGACGCGCGTGAGCTCGATCTGTACGCCGAGTGGGCGGTCAGCGAGCACCTGACCATCGCACCGCTGGTGGGGTTCTATCAGCCCAAGAAGAGTTCCGACGACGGTGGCATCGGCAGCCAGGTTGGCGGCAATGGCACCAACGTCTACAGCCAGTTGATGGTCATCGTGCCGTTCTAAGAAACTGTTCACGATCCTTCTAGGCATGGCTATGGGCAGCTATAGGCAGAAGCGGACATCAGCGCAGTAGCTGTGGGAACGGGCGGGGACGCCTAGTCCATGCCCGCGATTTTTCGCGCGCATGGCGCGCTCCCACAGTGGATCGGGGAACGGCCGCTTGCGCCACGTTGCAGTCAAATAGATCAAACCCAGCATGAAGATCGTGAACTACGCGCCACCCGAGCGGCGTTCACCTAACCCTCTTGGCGACTCGCTCCACGCATTTGGTCGCACGACTGCCCGTTCGCGGGCAGTCGGTTTTCCTTTTCCCTTATCCGCTTCACGCCGCTGGTATCGAGCGCTGCGCGTGAATGTTCTGGGCGATGCGCCTGGTGGTGTCGATGAGCATGTCGAGCACCGTTTCCTGGCGTAGCAGGCGGAAGTTGGCCGTGGTACCCACCGCCGAAATACTGCCCATTACCTCCTTCTCATCGACGCTGACGATCGGTGCGGCAATGCCGGTGTGCCCGGTATTGAGCTCGTCGTGGGTGATGCTGTAGCCGTCCTTGCGGATCTTCTTGGCCATCCTGGCGAACTCCGACCAACTGCAGGCGCTGTACGGATTGCTGGGGTCGCGGGCGATTTCTTCATGCAGCTTCTGCAGGCGTTTGCCCTTCTGCGAAGCGACCAGCACCTTGGATTGGGCGCCGCGAAACAGCGGCAGCGGGTGGCCGCGGCCGAAGGCGAAGTGCGAAGCGTCGTGGGATTCGGTGATGTAGGTGTTGATGATATGCCCGTCGTAGAAAACGCTGGCGAACACCGCCAGGCCGGTCTTGTCGGCCAGCTCGTGCATCAGCTCGCGCCCGGCGCTGAGGATCGGGTCGTACTGGCGCATCATCCAGTCCAGCTCGATGATCCGCGGCCCCAGTCCATAGCTGCCGGCGCCAACGCGGGTCAGCAGGCCCGCCTCGCAGAGATCCTTCACGTAACGGTACACCGTGGCACGTGAAAGCCCCATGCGCGCGGCGATGGTCTCCGGGTCGACCTGCAACTGCTCAGGGCCGAACAGATCCAGCACGCCCAGAGTCTTGCTCAAGCTGCTCATCTCACTCCTTGCGCGGCATCTGCTTGCCGCTTCGCGTTTGCAAAACCTGCGGGCCCTGACGAGGCCTGCACGCATACGCCGTTGGCGCAGGCGGGGGCAGAGAATCTCGCAGGATGATAACTGATTGTCAAATTACGCTTAAAAATCTCATTTGTCTCGTATTTTGAGTAAATCTACAAAAATTGCTTGGAAGTTTTTTTATTTGATGGAATAAATCTCAAAAAACAAAGCAAGCCTGCGAGGGCAGACGAATGAATGGTGCCGAATTACTGATCGAGGCCGCTGCCGCCAGCGGAGTCGAATACTGCTTTGCCAACCCGGGAACCACCGAGATCCCCCTGGTCGCTGCCATCGCGAAGCATCCCGCGCTGACACTCAAGCCCGTGCTATCGCTGTTCGAAGGCGTGTGTACCGGTGCCGCTGATGGCTACGGACGCATCGCCGGCAAGCCGGCCATGACCCTGACCCACCTGGGCCCTGGCTTTGCCAACGGCATTGCCAACCTGCACAACGCCCGCCGCGCCAACACGCCGATCGTCAACGTGATCGGCGATCACGCTTCCTGGCACGTCAACTACGATCCACCTCTGGCCAGCGATATCGAGGCCCTGGCCGGCGCGGTATCCGGTTGGGTGCGAACCTCGCGTAGCGCCGAGCGCGTCGGCGAGGATTTTCAGAGTGCCGTGCAGGCCGCCTGGCAACCACGCGGGCAGATTGCCAGCCTGATTCTGCCGATGGATCTGCAGGCCAATGAAGTGTCGGCTGGCGCCTCGCGCTTCGCGCCGCTGCAGGCGCCGGTTCGTCGCCTGGCCGGTGACAAGGTCGAGCAGGTAGTAGCCGCCCTCAAGGCTGGTAAGCGTCTGGTGTTCATCGTCGGTGATAGCGGCCTCACAGCTGAGGGGCTGGAAGCCGCTGGCCGCCTGGCTCACCTGCCGGGTGTGCGCCTGTTCGCCGAAACCTTTCCGCGGGTCAGCCATCGCGGTGGGGGCCTGCCGGATCTCGACCGCCTGCCGTACTTCCCCGAAGTGGCCATCGAGATTCTCGACCAGTACGACCTGGTGGTGTGCGCCGGTGTGCCGGAGCCGATCAGCTACTTCGGCTACGAAGGCATCGCCTCGCGCCTGGCTGAGCGTGACCGCCTGCTGTCTCTGGCCGAGGTCGGTGACGACGTGGTCGGCGCGATCAGCGCGGTAGCCGACGCCCTGCAGGCGCCGGCTCATGTGCCTGCGCCGCAAGGCATCGAGATGCCGCCGGCCGAAGACGCGTTGTCGCCGCAGTCCATCGGCAAGGTGCTGTCGGCGGCCCTGACTCACGACTGCATCGTGTCCATCGAAGGCGGCACCTGCGGTTACCCGTTCTTCACCGCGTCGGCCGGCGCGACCCGCCACCGCGTGCTGACCAATACCGGCGGCGCCATCGGCCAGGGCATTCCGGCCGGCTTTGGTGCGGCCCTGGCCGAGCGCGGCAACACGGTGTTCTGCCTGCAATCGGACGGCAGCGCCCAGTACACCATCCAGACGCTGTGGAGCATCGCCCGTGAGCAGCTGCCGGTGATCATCCTGATCGCCGCCAACCACCGCTACGCGATTCTGCAGAACGAGCTGCGCCGCTACGGCGTGAACGACTTCGGCCCGCAGGCCCTGGCCCTCACCGAGCTGGATCGCCCGCGGGTGGACTGGAAGGCCCTGGCCAAAGGCTACGGCGTACCGGCAAGCACCGTGCGTACCAATATCGAACTGCGTCAGGCCCTGGCGAGCGCCATCGCCAGCGCCGCGCCCTGCCTGATCGAAATGGAGCTGTGAGCCATGAGCGAGATTCAACTGCTACCTGCCGTCCGTGAGTTCCTGGCCACGCCCAAGCGCCTGCTGATCGGCGGCCAGTGGGTGGAGGCGGCCAGCGGCAAGCGGTTCGCCGTCGAGAACCCGGCTACCGCCACCGTGCTGTGTGAAGTCGCCGAGGGCGAGGAAGCCGATGTCGATGCTGCCGTTGCCGCCGCCCGTGCCGCCTTCGAAGGCCCGTGGCGCTGGGAAACCCCGGCCCGTCGCGGCTACCTGCTGTTCCGCCTGGCCGAGTTGATCGACGCGCACCGCGAAGAGCTGGCGCAACTGATCACCCTGGAGAACGGCAAGACCATCGCTTCTGCCCGTGGTGAGGCCACCGCCGCTGCCAACATCGTTCGCTATTTCGCCGGCTGGCCGACCAAGATCGAAGGCAGCACGCTGCCGGTTTCGCCGGCCAGCGGCGCGCCGATGCTCAACTACACCCTGCGCGAGCCGGTGGGTGTGTGCGCCTTGATCGTGCCGTGGAACTTCCCGCTGAACATGTGCGTGTGGAAGCTCGGCCCGGCCCTGGCTACCGGCTGCACCGCGGTGCTCAAGCCCGCCGAGCAGACCCCGCTGGTGGCCGTGCGCCTGGTCCAGCTGATCGAGGAAGCGGGCTTCCCGGCCGGTGTGGTCAACCTGCTCACCGGCTTCGGTGCGCGTACCGGCGCGCCGCTGTCCCAGCATGCCGATGTCGACAAGATCGCTTTCACCGGCTCGACCCACGTCGGCCGGCTGATTGCCCAGGCCGCTACCAGCAACATGAAGAAGGTGTCCCTGGAGCTGGGCGGCAAGTCGCCGAACATCATCCTGCCCGACGCCGACATCGTGCGCGCTGCCAAGGGTGCTGCCGACGGCATTTTCTACAACCAGGGGCAGGTGTGTACCGCTGCCTCGCGCCTGTACGTGCATGAGTCGGTGCTCGACCAGGTGCTCGAGGAACTGCGCAAGCACGCTGCCGCCCACGTCATCGGCTCCGGCCTGGACAGTCGCAGCACCCTCGGGCCACTGGTTTCCGAGCGCCAGCTGGGCACCGTGACCGGCTACCTGGAGCGCGGCGTGCAAGACGGCGCTGAGCTGATCTGCGGCGGCAAGCGCCCGGCGCATCTGGAGCAAGGCCACTTCATCGAACCCACGGTTTTCTTCGACCGCGCCGAGCAGGCCTGTGTGGCCCGCGAGGAAATCTTCGGCCCGGTGCTCACGGTCATGAGCTGGAGCGACGTCGACGAACTCGCTCAGCGCGCCAACGACTCGCCGTACGGCCTGGCTGCCGGCCTGTGGACCCGCGACCTGCGCTCGGCGCATCGCCTGGCGGCGCAGCTCAAGGCCGGCTCGGTATGGATCAACTGTTGGAACGTGGTCGACCCGGCCTCGCCCTTCGGTGGCTACAAGCAATCCGGCTGGGGCCGGGAAATGAGCAAGAACGTGATCGACGCCTACACCGAGACCAAGAGCGTCTACGTCGATCTCGCCTGAACACACGATAACAAGAGGAATCATCATGGATCTGCAACTCAAAGACCGCGTCGCCATCGTCACCGGCGGCGGCATGGGCATCGGCAAAGAAGTCGCGCGCTTTCTCTCCGAGGAAGGCTGCAAGGTGGTGATCTGCGCACGCCGCATGGAATTCCTGCGCGCTGCCGCCGAGGAAATCACTGCGCAAACCGGCAATGAAGTGCTGCCGCTGTTCTGTGACACCAACGACATGCAGGCCGTGTCGACCATGGTGCAGCAGGCCAAGGATCACTTCGGCCGTATCGACATCCTCGTTAACGGTGCCGCTGCGCCGTCCGGCGTGGTGCGCAACGACATCGAGCACGCCGGCGACGACGAGCTGCTGTCGGACCTCAACACCAAGGTGATCGGCTACTTCCGCTGCGCCAAGGCGGTGACCCCGCACATGAAGGCCGCCGGCTTCGGTCGCATCATCAACATCGGTGGCCTCACTGGTCGTGGCAGCAAGGTGCTGTCGGGCATGCGCAACCTGGCCATCACCCACATGACCAAGACCCTGTCCGACCAGCTCGGCCCGTCGGGCATCACCGTCAACCTGATCCACCCCGGCGTGGTCGACACCCCGCACATCCACGAGCTGTACGAGCGTGAAGGCGTCAAGCAGGGCAAGACCCCGCAACAGGTCGAGCAGGCCTATATCGACTCCACGCCTATCCGCCGCACCCTGCAGCCAATCGAAATGGGCTGGCTGATCGGTTTCCTGGCATCCCCAAAAGCGGCCGCTGTTACCGGCGAATCCATCGGTATCGATGGCGGCCTGACCCGCGGCATCTTCATCTGAGGAGGCAACCATGAGCAACGGAACCCTGTTGGTGGCCACCGTCGGCCAAGCGGTGATCCGCAGCGCCGACGACGGCAAGACCTGGCATCGTCTGGGCCTCGGCCAGGACATCGAGTTCGACGCCATCACCCGCTCGCTGAGCGTCAGCCCGCAAGCGCCGGAAGTGATCTACGCCGGCACCGACGTCGGCCTGTGCGTGAGCCACGATACCGGCGGCAAGTGGACCCGCGTCGACTCGCCGTTCAATGGCGAGACGGTGTGGAAAGTGGCGGTCGACCCCAAGGATGCCAAGCGCATCTTCGTCGGCACCGGCGCACCGTCGCGTGCCGTGCTGTGGCGCACCCTCGATGCGGGCGCCAGCTGGTACCGCGTACCGGTGGAGATTCCCGAGTTCTGCGAGGGCGTCAGCAAGCCGCGCCTGCTGGCGTTTGCCTACGACCCGACCGACCGCAACCAGGTTTGGTTCGGCCTGGAAGAGGGCGGCCTGTTCCACAGCCGCGACGGCGGCGACACCTTCACCCGTGTCGATGACCGCCTGCTGTGGGACTACAACTCCGATGTTCACAACATCGTGGTGCTGCCCAACCATGGCAAGAAGATCATCGTGGTGGTGTGCGTCAACGCCGTGTACCGCAGTTTCGACGAAGGCGCGACCTGGACCGGAGTCATCGGCGCCGAAGCCTTCGGCCTGTACTACGTGCGTGTGCTCAATGCGCCGGTGGGCAGCGAAGACACCCTCTACCTGAGCATCTCCGACGGCACCCCAGGCACCACCAGCAAAGTGCTGGTCTCGCGTGACGCCGCTGCCACCTGGGAAGTGCTGCCGCTTTCGCAGCAGCCCAACTCCTGCGTCTGGGCCATCGCTTTCAACCCGGCCAACCCGCAGCAGATCGTCGCTGGCACCAAGTACGGGCATCTATTCACCTCGGTGAACGGCGGCAACGGCTGGCAGAAACAGTGGCGCGAATTCAGCGAGATCGCCGACGTGCTGTGGACGCCTGCGGTCGCGCAGATCAAGGCCGGGCACACGTCCGTCATCAAGAAGTGAGGGCCATGCGATGAAAATCGACATCTTGCGCACCCATATCTCGCTATTCGTCACCGACCCTGACGCTTCGGCACTGTGGTACGCCGATGTGCTGGGCATGCATGAAAGTGCCCGCGGCGAGGCCTGGGTGATGATGGCGTTTGGCAGCAAGCACCACGACATCGCACTGATCAAGGCCGAGCCCGGCGCCCATCAGGGCGGGCTGGGCCTGCAGCACTACGGGCTGGAAGTGGCCGGCGACATGACCACGCTGCGCGAGCTGTACGGCATGTTGCTGAGCAAGGGTGTGGAGATCGTCAAGATCACCGATCACGAGATCGGCAACGGCCTGTACTTCCACGACCCGGACGGCAACCGCCTGGAATTCTTCTTCGAAACCGAACACGACGACGCGCTGGCCAAGGCGCGTTTCAAGGCGGCCGGGGCACCGAGCCGCAACTTCACCGTCGACCCCCTCTGAGCAAGGAACATACCGATGAAAGCCAAGAATTTCGCCAGCTACCACATCCGCAAGTGGTACAGCTTCACCGAAGAAACCCACGCCAACGAAACCGGCCAACTGGCCGATGGCGAGCCGGTGTTCAAGTACGTGATCGCCGCGGCTATCCATAACCCCTACGCCGGGCGCTTCAGCGAAAACCTCGATGAGCTGATCAATGATTCGCCGCTGCTCGGCAAGGAGTTCGGCCGTCGTATCAATGAGCTGGCCGCCGGTCGCAGCGTGATCAGCTATGGCAAGGCCTGCCTGGTGGGCAGCGCCAGTGAGTACGAGCACGGCAACGCCTTTCTGACCAACCCGGCCGCCGATCCGATTCGCGTCGCCCTGGGTGGCGGCAAGTCATGGGTGCCGTCGACCGGCAAGCGCGGCGCACCGGGTGTGACCATCGACATTCCGCTGGCCCACAAGGATGCCCTCTATGTGCGTTCGCACTACGACACCGTATCGGCCTCCTTTGGTGACGGCCCGGCGCCTGACGAAGTGATCATCATCTGGGCCTTCGCCACCCGCGGGCGCCTGCATGCACGCCTGGGCGGCCTGACCGCCGACGCCATCAAGGGCGACAACGGGCTGACCTGATCGAACCTCGCCGGCCGGAGAACCGCCATGTCCAACAGTCACTTTTTCCACAACCGCTCGATGCTGCCGCTGCACTTTTTGCAGTGGGGCAAGCTGGACGCCGCGCCGGTGATCCTGCTGCACGGCCTGCGCGCCTATGCGCAGACCTGGCAATCGCTGGCCGAGTCCCTGGGGGATGCGTTCTGCTGCTATGCGCTCGACCAACGCGGACGCGGACTGAGTGACTGGGCCTACAGCCGCACCTACTGCACCGAGTATTACGTGCGCGACCTCGAAGACCTGGTCGAGTACCTGCACCTGGACCGTTTCATGCTGGTCGGCCATTCCCTGGGCGGCGCCAATGCCCTGGAGTACGCCCGCCAGCATCCGGGCCGCCTGTCGGCCCTGGTGATCGAGGACATCGGCCCGGGCTCGTCGAGCGTGGGGGACGGCGCCGAGCGGATCCGCCGCGAGATGCGCGAAACCCCCCTGTACTTCGCCGACTGGGAGCAGGCGCGGGCTTTCTGGCAGCGCTCGCGTCCGGGCCTGTCGGCTGAGGGCTTGGCCTCGCGGCTGGCGCATTCGATGAAGGAAACCGAGCAGGGCATCACCTGGCGCCATGACCAGCAAGGCATTGCCGAGGCGCGTCTGAGCATCACCCCGACCGACCTGTGGCCGGCGGTGCATGCATTGGATTGCCCGACGCTGTTCATCCGCGGTGGTCGTTCGGATTTCCTGCCGCTGCCAACCCTGGAGGCGCTGCAGAGCGCCAACCCGAACATTCAGACCACCGTGATCGACGACGCCAGCCACTACGTTCACGACGACCAGAGCGCGCTGTTCAATCAGGTGGTCGGCGACTACCTGCGCGCACGGCGTGGCTAGCTGCACTACACCAAAACCTACAAGAAACAGGTGAAAGCATGAAACGCGAGACGACTCAGGTAGTCATCGTCGGCGGAGGGCCAAACGGCATCGCCATGGCCCACTACATGGGCCATCACGCAATAGAGTGCGTGGTGTTGGAGCTGGCCGAGGGCATCCTCCCGTACCCGCGTGCGGTCGGTATGGACGATGAGGCGCTGCGCGTACTGCAGGGCATCGGCATCGCCGACATCGCCATTCGCGACATGATCTGCGATGTGCCGCTGCGTTATTACAACGCCCGTGGCGTGTGCTTTGCCGAGGTCAAACCAACGGCCGCCGAGTATGGCTGGCCAATGCGCAACATCTTCATGCAGCAGCTGCTCGAAGGCACCCTGCGTGACGCGTTGCCGCGCCACACCAGCGTCGACTTGCGCCTGGGCCACGAGATGCTCGACCTCAGCCAGAACGAGGAGGGTGTGACCCTGCAGGTCAAGGGCGCCGATGGCGAGCCCTACGAGCTGCATGCACAATACGTGGTCGGCGCCGACGGCGGGCGTTCCTGCGTGCGCAAGAAACTCGGCATCGAACTGCTGGGTATGACCCACCCGCGCAAATGGGTGGTGGTCGATGTCACCAACGATTCCCTCGACGCCCCGTACACAGCACTGCACGCCGACCCCGAGCGGCCGTTCGTGTGCATCTACCTGCCGTACCGCCAGCGCCGTTGGGAGTTCATGCTCAAGGAAGGCGAGGACGAGGCGAGGATGTGCGAAGAGGGCACCATCCGCCAACTGATTCGCAACCACATCGGCGATGCGGTGGACGAGCTGGAAATCGTGCGCATCCGCGCCTACACCCACAATTCACGGGTCGCCGCGCGCTTCGTCGAAGGCCGCGTGGCACTGGTCGGTGACGCCGCGCACATTTCCCCGCCATGGGCCGGCCAGGGCCTGAACTCCGGCCTGCGTGACGTCGCCAACCTGGCCTGGAAACTGGTCGCCGTGCTCAAGGGCCGCGCGTCGCCGAAGATCATCGCCAGTTACGACGTCGAGCGCCGCGGTCACGCCACTGACCTGATCAGCCTGGCCGACAATATGGGTGCCGTGCTTGGCCTGACCAACCCGCTGATGGCCGGCGTACGCGATTGGCTGTTCCAGGCAGTGAACACCGTCGACAACCTGCGTTCGCACCTCCTGGAGTTCAAGTTCAAACCCAAGGCGACACTCATCAAGGGCCTGGTGCACCACGAGCGCGAGGAGCTGCGCGAAGGCGACCTGGTTGGCCAGCTGTTCGTGCAGCCCTTCGTCGAAGATGCCGAGCGCAACAAGCGCCGGCTCGATGAAGTGCTTGGCGACTCCTACGCGGTGCTCGGTTACCGGGTCAACCCAACGGTCGAGCTCAGCGACGAAACCAGGGCCTATTGGGCACGCTGGAATACCCGATTCATCCAGGTCAATCGCTCGCGCAGCGGCAGCCGTAACCAGCCGCTGAGCGCTGACGGAGTGATCAGCGTGGAAGACGTCGATAACAAGCTCGGCAACTGGTTTTCCAAGGTGCGCGACTGCGTGGTGGTGGTACGCCCGGACCGTTTCGTCGCTGCGATCACCACGCCCGAGCGCCTCGAAAGCGTGCTGGCCAAGCTGCAGGGGCAACTGTCATGAGCCAGGCCAATCTGGCCCAGCGCCTGCTGCAGGCGGCCCGTGAGCGGGTGGCGCTGCCCCGCGAGCAGGGCGACGGCCTGAACCTGGCCGCCGGTTACGAGCTGCAGCGCCTGGGCGTGCTGGTCCGTGAAGCGCGCCATGAACGGCTGAGCGGCTGGAAGGTGGCCTTTGCCGGTGCTGCAGCCCAGCGCCGTTTCGGCCTGAGCGAGCCGGTGTATGGCGCGTTGACCGACGCCATGGCGATTGCCGAGGGGCAGCCGGTCGATCTCGCGCAATTGATCCAGCCCAAGTTGGAAATCGAGCTGGCGGTGATCCTTGGCCAGGACCTCAACCCAGGTTTCTACAGCGATGAGGAGTTGCTCAGAGCCATCGGCGAAGTGGCTGCGGCCTTCGAAATCGCTGATTGCCGCTGGCAACACTGGAGTTTCGAGGCCGGCGCTTTCGTTGCCGACAACTCGGCTGCTGCTGCCTATTGCCTGTCCGCTCGCCAGCCCTTCGACGCGCGGCGTCATGCCCAGGTGGAGTATCGGCTGGTGCATGAAGGCCGTGCATTGGGCGACGGAGTCAGCAGCCTCGGTGAAGAGTCGCCGCTGAGCAATGCCTGCTGGTTGATCCGCCGGCTGCTGGCCGATGGGCATCGCCTCAGTGCCGGACAGATCATCCTCTCCGGTGCGCTGTTACCACCCGTTGCCATCGAGCCTGGTGGCTACCGGCTGAGCATGCTTGGCATGGATTTGGCTCTGCAGTTCCAAGCGGGGCAAGGGCCGGAGAGCCTGTAGTGGCATATCGCCTGTTTAGGTGGTGTCGCGAATAACGATAAATGTGGCCGGGAAGGGGAAGTGCGCGTTTCGCTACAGCGTCTTTCACCGCCAGAGCCGCGTGTGGCGAAGCGTTACACACAAGCCGTGGAGTGCACCGATCATGTTCGCAGAAGTTCGATCCTTCAATGACCCGCAACAACACGCCGGGTCGATTCTCGGCTGGCGTCAGGTGTACGACCAGCTCGGTCGCGGCAGCCTGAGCACGCAATTGCAGCAGGTATCTTCCGAGCGCTTCCAGATCTTCCAGGAAGTGCTCGACAAGCGTGTCGTGCAACATGGGTATGCCCCGAAAGGGCGCCTGTGCCTGGCCCTGGTGCTCAGCTCGGCCTGTGCGCCAGTGGTGCAGAAGCACGAGGTGGGTGCCCACAGCGTGGTGCTGCTGCGTGACGGCGAGGAGTTTCTGCTGCATGCCCCGGAAGGCACCCACTTTTTCGCCGTGACCGTGGACACCGTGCGCTTCGCCAAGCTCGCCGCCCTGGAGTTGCCCCAGCAACAGCTCGACCTGCTCAAGAGTGCTTCGCAGATCGATGTGCCGGATGCGGCGCTCAAGCGCTTCCAGCAACAGGTCTATCCGGTGTTCCAGCACTTGTTGCAGGCCTCTGGGGGCGTCAGCGTGGCTGCCGAGCGGCTGCTCGAGGACGGGCTCATCGATGCGTTGCTGGACCTGTTCGGCAGTGCGCAGCGTGAGCATCGCGGGCGCCATGGCAACCTGGCGGTAAGCTCCTACCTAGTGAAGAAGAGCCAGGAGCTGGCCCTAGACTGCGTCGACGAGCCGCTGAGCGTGCTGGATCTGTGCGAGCGCCTGCGTGTCAGCCGCCGCACACTGCAGAACAGCTTCCAGGTGGTTGCCGGCATTCCACCGGTGGAATATTTACGCAACCTGCGCCTCAATGCCGTGCGTCGGCGCCTGGCCAGCACCTCGACAACCGCGTGTGGCGTCGGTGAGGCGGCCGCGCAGATGGGCTTCTATCACCTGAGCCACTTCTCGCGAAACTACCGCGGCCTGTTTGGCGAGTACCCATCGCAAACCCGCCGTGCTTCCGGTTGATTCTCTTTTCGCCAACCCGAGACCGCCCTAATGTCTTCGCTTACCCGGCCACGCGGGCTCGTGTGGTTGCTGGCCACGCTCGCCGCTTTTTCGCCGCTGTCCATCGACACCTACCTGCCGAGCCTGCCGGACATCGCGCGCGACCTGGGTACTCAGGATGCGCGCGTGCAACTGACCATCGGCGTGTTCCTGGCCGGTCTCTGCTCGGGGATGCTGCTGTACGGGCCACTGTCGGATCGCTACGGGCGCCGTCGCCTGTTGCTGGGCAGCCTGGTGTTGTACATCCTCGCTTCGCTGGGCTGCATCTGGGTGGCAAGCGTCGAGCAACTGATCGTGCTGCGCTTCGTGCAGGCGGTCGGCGGTGCCGGCGCACTGGTGCTGGCCAGAACCGTGGTGCGTGACCTGTTCCCGCTGAGCGAGGCGGCGCGTGTGCTGTCGCTGATGCACGTGATCGCAATGGTCGCCACGTTGCTGGCGCCGATTCTGGGCACCTATCTGGTGCTGCTCGGCGGCTGGCGCACCATCTTCGTCATGCTGTCGCTGCTCGGCGGCGCCTGCCTGCTGGCGGTGACGACGTCCCTGCAGGAGAGCTTGCCCGCTGATGCACGCACCCGTTCGGTATTGGCCTCCTTCATTCATTACGGTGCAGTGCTGCGCGACCCGTTGGCGCTGTGCTACATCCTCGCCATGGGGCTGTCGGTGGGCGGCATGTTCGCCTTCATCACCGCGTCGCCGTTCTTGTTCATCCACCACTTCGGCTTTTCGCCGCGGGCCTTCAGCCTGCTGTTCGGCTTGAACATCCTCGGCATCATCCTGGCCACCGTCATCAATGCGCGCCTGGTGCGTCGTCTCGGCCCGTTGCAGATGCTCGGCGTTGGCAGCGCCGTAGCCGCCTGCGCTGGCGCACTGCTGATCGTCATTGGCCTGGCCGGCTGGGGGCAGCCGTTTTCCATCACCGTTGGCGTACTGTTGTTCATGGGCATCAGCGGCCTGATCGGTGCCAACTGCATCGCCAGCCTGATGAGCCTGTTTCCGGGTAATGCCGGTGCCGCCGTGGGCCTCGGCATTTCGCTGCAATTCGCCTGTGGCGCGCTATTCAGCTGGGTGGTCAGCGCGCTGGCCGACGGCACGGCACGGCCCATGTGTCTGGTGATCGGCTTCGCTGGCTTGGGCAGCCTAGCCTGTTACCGGGCCATCCGTCATCAATTGCGTAAGCCACGACGTGCCGAGCTTTATCGCGCTCTGGCAGGCAACGGGAACTGAGGCGGATCTTCTAAAGAGAGCCTCAGGCCTGCCGAAGCGCGTCGCGACACTAGATTTATTGATGCGCCATTAGGAATAAAGGTTCGGATATTTGCATTTGAACGAATTATCGCCCTCTGCCATTCTCGCCTCCGACCCCGCCGTACGCCTGCATTCGCTCATCGCTTCCAACTGTCCTTGGCCAGATCTGCGGCACGCTCGTGCCTGCCCGTGATCTGTCCAGGCGCGGCAGTTGGCAGGCATCTGTCGATACCGGGCAGGCTCGCCTGGGGCGACGCGTTTGGCGCAAGCATCGACCATAAGGGTGCAGCTCGCCTTGCCGCGGTGATTTTCAATGTCTGGGGAAAGGAGCTTCTGCCATGTATCACTGGCTCGCGAACGTGAGTGTTGGGAAGAAACTGATGATCGGCTTCGGCTTGTTATTGCTGATGAGCCTGTTGATCTTCTGGTCTGGCTGGAGCTCTATCGCCGGGCTTTCCTATCGCATGGATCGCATGAGCGCGGTGAACAGCCTGATGGACGAGCTGGGCAGCATGCGCCTGGCCCGTGCCGGTTACCTGCAGAGCCAGGGCAGTGTGGACAAAGCCGAAGCCCTGGATGGCCGAATCGAGGCCACCGGGAAAACGTTGCAGGCGCTGCAGTCGTTCTTCACCACCAGTGCCAATGTCCAGCACGTCGATGAGATGGCGCAGAGCCTGATGGGTTATCGGGGCGCGGTGGCCGGCCTCAAGACCAGCTACCAGCAGATCGAGGCCTCGCGCCTGGTGCGGCGAACCACCGGCGACAAGGCACTGCAGTTGCTCGACGGCCTGGACACGTTGATCGCCGCCGATATGAGCGTCGAGGATCAGTACAGGATCTACCGGGCGGTCAAGGATTTGCAGATGCAGTTCCTCTATGCCCGCTTTGAAACCCGTGCCTACACCTACGGCAACAACCCCAAGAGCTTCGCGGCGGCGGCCAAGGCCGTCGACCAGACGCTGGGCAGCCTGGCGGTGCTGCGCGAGACGCTTGGCGGTGCCGAGCAGGCCACGCTCGACGAGCTGGGCAACAACGTTCAGGCTTACCGCGACAGCCTGCAGACCCATCAGAGCGCGTTGCAGCGGATCGACGCCGACAGCTTCGAGGTGCAGAAACAGGGCGATTCCATGCTGAGCATCAGCCAGGCGCTCTATGCCAACCAGATGCAGCTGCGCGCCGAAGATACCCATCGCGCCGCCTGGACCATGGGCCTGTGCCTGGTTCTGGCATTGAGCCTGGGCGTGCTCGGCGCCGTGCTGATCACCCGGCAGATCGCGCCGCCGCTGCGTGCGGCCCTGCAGAACGTGCAGCGCATCGCCAGCGGCGATCTCACCTTCCAGGCCAGCGCGCAGCGCCGCGACGAGATTGGCCAGCTCGAACAGGGTCTGGCTGAAATGGCCGGCAACCTGCGCCAGCTGATCGGCCATATCGGCGATGGCGCAACGCAGATCGCCAGCGCCACCGAAGAGCTCTCGGCGATCACCCAGCAGACCCGCGCCGGGGCCAGTGAACAGAAACTGGAGACCGAGCAGGTCGCCACCGCCATGCATGAAATGACCACCACGGTGCACGATGTGGCCCGTAACGCCGTGGACACTGCCAACGCGGTGGATCATGCCGCACGCGACGCCAACGATGGCGCGCGCATCGTGCTCAAGGCCATCGAACAGATCGAGAACCTCACCGGCGAGGTGCAGCTGACCAGCGATGCCATCGGCAGCCTGGCTGCCGAGGGTGACCGTATCGGCAGCATGCTGGACGTGATCAAATCGGTCGCCGAGCAGACCAATTTGCTGGCCCTCAACGCCGCCATCGAGGCGGCACGGGCCGGCGAGGCTGGCCGTGGCTTCGCCGTGGTGGCCGACGAGGTGCGTGGCTTGGCACAGCGCACCCAGCAGTCCACCCAGGAAATCGAAGGGTTGATCGGCGCGTTGCAGCAGGGCACTCGCAACGCCGTGCAGCGCATGGACGCCAGCCTCAGCCTGACCACCGACAGCGTCGAACTGGCCCGCAATGCCGGGCAGGCGCTGTCGAGCATCACCGCGAATATCTCGGCGGTGCAGAGCATGACCCAGCAGATCGCCGCCGCGGCCGAGCAGCAGGGCGCCGTGGCCGAGGAGATCAACCGCAGCGTGTTGAACGTGCGCAGCATCACCGAACAGGCCTACACGGCCAGCGAGCAGACCAGCGAGGCGAGCCAGGAACTGGCCAAGCTCGGCGGCGCACTGCAGAGCCAGGTGCAGCGCTTTCGGGTGTAATCAGGCGGCAAAGCCTGCAGCGCTTCCTGGCGCTGCGGGCATTCAATCCTTCAGCAGCATCACCAGCATGCCCGCGGCCAGGGTTATCAGCACCAGGCCCGAGAGTCGTTCGAGCAGCGGCAGGGCGCGCTGGAAGTTGCCCAGCAGCCGGCCATTGCCGATGGCCAGGGCCACCAGCAGATCCCAGCCAAGCACCACGGCGAACATCCACAGGCCATAGAACGCCTTCCAGCCGGCACTGCTCTGGGCGCCTAGCATGCTCGCCAGGCTGACGTAGAACAGCGCGTTCTTGGGGTTGAGGATGCCGGACAGAAAACCCATGCCGGCCGCCTGCCGCCAGGAGGCCCGGCTGGCCGGCGCCACCTCGCCCGGTGCCTGCAGCACGCTGCTGCCGGCATGGCGAATGAACAGCACGCCCAGATACAGCAGGTAGAGGCAGCCGACCAGCTGCAGGGTGATGAACGGTGCGCTGCCAGGCTGTAGCACCGACACGCCGGTAAAGGCGGCGACGATGAACACGCCGTTGGCCACGGCGATGCCCAGGCAGGCGCCACTGGCGACTCGCCAGCCCGCTGCCAGAGAGGTGCGGGCGACCAGAAAGAAGTCCGGGCCGGGGGAAATCAGCGCCAGGAAATGGGCGGCGGCAATGATCAGGAACTGCTGCATGGCGGGCATCGCTCGTCTGGGAAGAAAGGCCCGCCAGTCTGTCGCTCCGTACCTATGCCGTATTGAAGGAAATCGTCAGGCAGCGGTTTTACCAAGCGTGTCGCTCAGGTCGGATTTCGCCATGATATCGACCGGTAGGTCCTCCACTGCCGGTTACCGGGCCAGCCGCGCATCGGGCGGCCGACCTGGGCGTTCGCTACCAGCGGAAGTTCACCGCGGTCACCAGTTGGCGCTCGTCGCCATAGGTGCAGGTGGCGAACTCGCAATAGGTATATCGCTTGTTGGTGAGGTTGTTGGCGTTGAGGCTGATGTCCCAGTTCGCGTCGAGCTGGTAGCTGACCATGGCATCGAAAAGGGTGTAGGCGGGCATCGCCGAGTCCATGCCGGAGGCCTGGGTGGTGCCCTTGTAGCGGGCGCCTGCACCGACGGTGAGCTGCGGCAGGTTGAGGCGCATGAAATTGTAGTCGAACCACAGCGCCGCCTGATGATAGGGCGTGTCCTCGCTGCGTTGGCCGACTTCGCCGGCGATGCTGCTCTCGGTAATGCGTGCATCGATATAGGCGTAGGAGGCGATCAGGCTGAGGTCCTCTGTCACGTCCGCCTTGGCTTCCGCCTCGAAGCCGCGCGAGCGCACTTCGCCCGTCTGCGAGGCGATGTTGGTGGCAGGATCCTGCTTGAACACGTTCTGCTGGGTCAGCTCGAAAACCGCGGCACTGAGCAGCAGGTTGCGGCCCTCGGGCTGGTAGCGAATCCCTGCTTCGTATTGCTTGCCTTCGGTAGGCACGAAGCTCTGCCCGCCGGCAACGGCCACTGACACCGGGAAGAACGATTCGCTGTAGCTCAGGTACGGCGCCAGGCCGTTATCGAACTTGTACACCAGGCCGGCGCGGTAGGTGGTGGCCTCGTTGTCCTGGCTGGTGCGCACGCCGTTGCGATGCTGTTGCTGGTCCTGGTCGGCCCAGTCGTGGCGCACGCCGAGTACGGCGACCCAGCGGTCGTCGATGTTGATCTGATCCTGCAGATAAATGCCTTTTTGCAGGGTGTCGATCTGTGAGCCGCGTTCCAGGCTGCGGTCCTTGTTCACCACCACCGGCTGCCCGTAGTTGTAGCGGCTCAGATCCAGCGCTGGCGCGACGCCGCGAAAATTGTGCGAGTCGTAGCTCATGTCGTAGGCATCGAAGCCCAGCAGCACGCTGTGCTGCGCACCACCAAGCTGCCATTTCGACTCGATGCTGGTGTCGCTGGCCAGGCCTCGGGCGCGTTCGTGGCGGTCGCTGTACTGGCGCTGCAGGATGCCTGTAGTGGCCGCCTGATTGATCACGGCGGCATTCAGACCGTTACCGCCGGTACGCACCTGCAGGTACTTCCAGTCCACTTCGGTCTGGTAGTAACGCAGCTTGTGGTTGATGCGCAGCTGCTCGTTGAAGTGGTGCTTGAACTCGTAACCGAGTGTCGACATCTCGCCGTTCATCTCGTTGTAGTCGGGCTCGCCGATGAAGTCGTGGCGACCGATCTGGTACGCCGCGTCGCCCACGCCCTTGACCAGCTGGTAAGGCAGCGGCGCGGAGAAGCCCGTTTCGGTCTTCTGGTAGAACGACAGCAGGGTCAGGGAGGTGTCTTCGTTCGGGCGCCAGGTCAGTGCCGGGGCGATATAGAGCCTGTCGTCGTCGATGTGATCCTGGGGTGTGCCGCTATCGCGCGTGAGCAGGGTCAGGCGGTAGCTCAGGGTATCGCTGTCACCGAGCGGGCCGCTGAAGTCGGCGGATAGCTGCTTGCGGTCGTTCTGGCCGACCTGCAGGTTGAGTTCGTGCTGTGGCTCCCGAGTCGGCCGCTTGCTCACCCCGTTGATCATGCCGCCTGGCGACAGCTGCCCGTAGAGCACCGAGGCCGCGCCGCGAATCACCTCGACACGCTCCAGGCCATAGGGCTCCTGGATGCCGTCATAGGAGTTGTTCTGCAGGCGCAGGCCATCGCGCAGCGAGCCGCCGGTGGCGGACTCGACATCGAGACCACGGATCCGAAAACGATCCGCCGTGCGGTTGAAACTGGTCGGCTGGCTGGTGACGCCCGGTGTGTAGCTGAGTGCCTGGGAAAGGGTCTCCGACTGGCGATTGCGCAACTCGTCGCGAGTGACCACCGAGATCGATTGCGGCGTATCGACCAGGGCGGTATCGGTCTTGGTAGCGCTGCTATTGCGCAGGGCCACGTAGCCGGCCAGCGGCTCGCCCGGTAGCTCGGCATTGCCCAGGGCGATGCCGGATACGCTGGTGCTGTCCAGCTCCAGCGCGCCGCTGGCCGGCAGCGGGCGCAGCACATAACCGCCGCCGCCCTGATCGACTGCCTCCAGCCCGGAGTTTTGCAGCACCAGGGCGAGCCCGGTGGTGACCGAGTAACTGCCGTTCAGGCCGGGGCTGGTCTTGCCGCTGGCCAGGTCGTTATGGCCGGCGAGGTAGATGCCGGCCTGGGCGGAAAACTGGTTGAGTACGCTGTTCAGCGGCCCTGGCGCGATGCTGTAGGTGCGCACCGCCTGGCTTTCCTGCGCGGTGGCCGGCCGGGCGATCAGCAGCGTCGGGGCGAGGGACAGCGCCATGGGCAACGCCAGGGCGAGTGGTCGCAGGGATAAGTGGAAAGCGTGCGCGGCTGGCAAGTGCATGGTGGCCCCAGGGGTGGTCTGATCGGTTGGCTTCTCAGAACTGGTCCAAAGTCTGCTGCGCGTCGGCACTGCGGCGTTAAAAACAGGCTGGATTGCCAGCCCAGTCGGGCTGCTCATTTACAGCTCGTAAACTCCGCGTCCTCGCCTGTTTTAGCGGGGCCGCTTAGGCCTTGCATTGCTCTAGCTCGCGAGACTTTGAACAGGTTCTCAGGGATTACCGAGCCAGATCTGCAAAAGGGAACCGCGCCGATGAATTAATTTCGATCAGGCCCCGCTCGGCTCGACGCTTACCCACCAGTCGGTCAGCCGCTGCACCCGAATCGGCAGGGCGGCCTGCAGCAGGCGCAGGCTTTGCTCGCTGTCGTCGAGCGGGAAATAGCCCATCACCGGCAGGTTGGCGACCGCCGGGTTGCAGCCCAGGTGGCCGCGGCGAAATTGCCCCAGCTCGTCGAGCAACTGGCCCAGCGGCATGCCTTCGGCGGCCAGTACATGGCGTGTCCATGATTCGCGGGCGCCGGTTGCGGCTTGCACGGCGCCAATCTGCGAGGCGTCGAAGGTGACTTGCTGACCGGCGGGGATGCGCAGGGTTTGCTGGTTGCCTGCGGTGCGGATTTCCACCGTGCCGTCGAACACCGTCAGCCAGGTTTGCGTATCGCTCTCGCGCACGCTGAAGCGCGTGCCCAACGCCTGCATGCGGCCGTGCCGGCTGGCAATGAAGAAGGGGCGGGAGTCGCGGGCGGTGTCGATCAACACTTCGCCAACGCGCAAGTGCAGCAGGCGAACGGCGCCGTCGAAGTCGGCATCCAGCGCGCTGCCAGCGTTGAGCCACAGGCGGGTGCCGTCGGCCAAGCGTGCTTCGCGCACCTCGCCGATACCGGTGGCGAAGTCGGCGCTCCAGCCGGCCACCAGGCGCGGCAGGGCCGTGTGGCGCCAGGCGCTCCACGCCACCAGGCTGCCGGCGCCGACGATCAACAGGCTCTTCAAACCCTCGCGCCGGGTCAGGCCGGAGCGACCCGGCTGGGCCAGGGCACGGCGCAGCGCCTGCCCGTCGTCCTGTTGCTGCAACTGGCCGAAACGCTGGCTGACGCGCTCGACATAGTGCCAGGCGTCGCGGTGTTCGCCGTGTTGCTCCAGCCACCGCTGCCATTGCTGGCGCACCTGGCCATCGGCCTGTTCGTCGTGCAGGCGCACGTACCAGTCGGCGGCCTGCTGCAGGCTGGCGTGGCTGAGGGTGTGGGCGCGCGGGCTGATCATTCGACCAGCAACCCGTCGAGTTCGGCTTCGAGCAGGGCGCAGTGCAGCAGCGCCTGGGCCAGGTATTTCTTGACCATGCGCTCGGACACGCCGAGCTGCGCGGCGATCTCGCGATAGGGCAGGCCGTCGAGCTGGGCGAGCAGAAACGCCTGGCGCACCCGCGCGGGCAGGCGCAGCAGCATGGCGTCCACTTCGTGCAAGGTTTCGATGATCAGCGCGGCCTGCTCCGGCGACGGCTGTCGCGCTTCTGGGCGGCTGGCCAGCGTGCTCAACCAGGCCTGTTCCAGCTGTTTGCGGCGCCAATGATCGATGCTCAGGCCACGGGCGATGGTCGCCAGGTACGAGCGTTCGCCGCTGTGGCTGTCGAAGCGACGCGGGCGCAGCAGCAGGCGCACGAAGGTGTCTTGCACCAGGTCAGCGGCATCAGCGCTGTCACCCAGGCGACGGCGCAGGAACTGCTGCAGCCAACCGCGATGGCTGGCGTACAGCTGGTGCAGGGCGGAGTTATCGGAAGGCGTCATCGAGAGCACGGACCCGAAGGCGTTTGCGCGCCTCAATGCAGATAAGAATTAGTCGCAAATTAGAGCAAGATGCGTCGATTGCTGCAAGAGAGTGGTGCTCGATTCCCTGGGCTGGTGCCGAGCGGCTCGCTCCGGCCCAACCGATCTCGGGCCGGTCGTTAGGCCAGGCGGGCTGATGGAGCGATTACTGCTTGAATCGGATCAGCGTAATGATCCATAAAACGTCAACTGATTGGTCCAAGCGAGACGATGATGGCGAACAGAAAAGCGGGCCCCCTGGTTGTTTCGCTGCCACTTGGTGCACCGCAGCCTGGTGAGAGCCTGCAGGGCTGGCTGTATGGCGCGTTGCGCGAGGCGATTCTCAGCAGTCGCCTGCCGTCGGGTAGTCAAGTGCCCAGCACCCGCGCCCTGGCCGAGCACTACGGCATGGCCCGCGGTACCGTGCAGGCGGCCTATCAGCAACTGCAGTCCGAAGGTTATCTGGATACCGGGAGCGGCTATGGCACGCGGGTATGCACGGTGCTGCCGGATGCCACGCTCAACGCCGGCGCTGCCGGGCGCCCGGCCCAGGCGCCCGTCGAACAGCCGCGGGCCGCGCCGGATACGGCGTGGTCGCAGCGCTTGCAGGCGGAAACGCCGGTGTTCATGAGTGGCGCTACCCAGCGCGGCTTGCGGCCGTTCTTCCCGCACCGGGGGGACGTGCTGGCATTCCCTATCGACCTGTGGCGCAAACTGCACGCTGCTCATCTGCGCTCCTCGCGCCTGCTGGACATGCTCGATGCCGACCCCGCCGGCCTGCCTGCTTTGCGCACTGCCATCGCCCAGTACCTGGCGATTGCCCGGGGCGTGCAGGTCGGTGCCGAACGCATCGTGATCCTCGGCAGCGTGCAGCAGGCAATGGACCTGACTTTGCGCCTGCTGGTGGCACCAGGTGAACGTGTATGGATGGAAGACCCCGGCTACCCCGGCGCCCGGCAACTGATGAAGGCCAGCGGCGTGGCGGTGGTCGATGTGCCGGTCGACCGAGAAGGCCTGCAGGTCGACACGGCCCTGGGGCTGGCGCCGGATGCGCGGTTGGCCTACGTAACGCCCTCGCACCAGGCACCGCTGGGCGGCGAGCTGTCGCCAGCGAGGCGCCTGGCGCTGCTACGCTGGGCCAGCGAGCAGGGCAGCTACATCTTCGAGGACGACTACGACAGCGAGTACCGTTTCGTCGCCAAGCCCATCCCGGCGCTGCGCAGCATGGCCGGGGCCGATGCGTCGGTGATTCTCGCCGGCACCTTCAGCAAGCTGCTGTTTCCGTCCCTGCGCATGGCCTACGTGGTGCTGCCGCCGCAGCTGGTGGAAGGCTTCACGCGAATGGTGTCGTTGACCGCGCGGCATGCCAACAGCATGGCCCAGGCGGTACTGGCGGACTTCATCGATCAGGGCCACTTCGATCGCCACCTGCGACGCATGCGCAAGCTTTACGCCGCCCGGGCCGAGGCGCTCTCGGCGGCCGCCGAGCAGCATTGGCAAGGGTTGCTCGAAGTACCGCCGATTCGCGCCGGCCTGGATGTGGTCTGCCGGCTTCACGGCATGGAGGAGGGTGATGCCCAGGCGCGCCTGGCCGAGGCGGGCATCGACGTGATGCCCCTGCAGCGCTATTGCGTGCAGCCCCAGGCGCCAGGGCTGGTGATGGGCTTCGCGGCCTACGACGAAGCGGCCATCGATGTGGCCGCCAGGGATGTGGCGCGGCTGCTTCGCCGCCCCTGAACGCTGCTCAACTGGCGACGATGATCACGGTGATGCAGATCATCGCCACTACGCCAAACACTAGGCGGGCGATCCAGGGGGCCGTGAGCCAGGCGGTGGTCGCGCCGGCCACCTGACCGACGTTCTTCTCGGTGAGCCAGCGAGTACCGGGCTGCGCTTTCATCGGGTTGCCGCACTGCGGGCAGGCATAAGCCCTATCGGAGATGCGGTGTTGGCATTCGGGGCAGTCGACAAGGCTCATCTCGGTCGTCCTCTGATCGGTGGCGATAGCTGGAGGTGAGACTGGGCGCCGGTAACCGAGTTCCGCGCCAGGCCAGAGCTGACGAGGGCTGCGGGATTTTTTTATCGAAATTGAGAAAGCGCTCGCACCGTGCGGCGAGCGCTCTGCGGCGTCACTTGCGGCGCCACTGGCCCTGTTGCTGGATGTATTGGCCAGCGGGGGTTCTGTCGATGGCCTTCTGGCCTGCGATGGTCTCCACGTCGCTGAGCTGGATGCCGTTCTGCTGAGCGAGCTTCTGGTACTCGGCGCGGCGTGCGGCGTTGATCTGCCTGGCGATCTCGTCGGCCTGGCCACCGGCCTTGACCACGCCGAGGTAGCCGTTGGGCATTTCACCGAGCTGTCCGCTGGCCTTGGCATCACCCAGGGCGGACATCGCCTCGTTGAGGCTGAGGGCGTGGGCCGGCAGGCTCAGGCTGAGCAGCAGCAACAGGCCGGCGAAGGGTTTGATCAGGTTCATGCGTGGCTCCTCAGAACAGTCCGCTGGATTCACTGAACATGCTGTCCAGCGCCTTATCCACCTTGATATAGATCTCGTGCTCGATCTTCACATTCAGGTTGATGTTGATCGGCTCGTTGGGCATCGCCAGTTGTACCGTCGGGGTACAGGCTGTGGTCAGCAGCCCCAGCAGCAGGGCGGTGATGCAACTACGCAAGCGCATGGCGCTTCTCCTCGTCAAGGCTCCTTGGGGGCGGTATTGCGCTGCAGCATTCGCTGCTGCACGCGCCGTGTGATGATGTCGTTGACCCGGTCGGTCAGCTGCAGGCTGGCGAGCAGGGTGGGGATGTCTTCCTCCAGGTTGATGTTGAAGTGAATCGGCCGGCCGTTCTCGATGGCCGGGTTCTGGCCTTCCAGGCGCATCCCCAGGTTCAGCGTGCCGTGCTGATCATAGTCGACCGCGCTGTTCATGGTGGTGAACCGGAAGTCCTCCAGCGATTGCGTCACCAGTTGCATTGCCGGGTTGCTGCGGCCCAGGGCCTTGATCCTTTCCGAGCTGAACTGCAGGTAGCCACCGGGCTGGCGGGCGGCGACGTGGCCGTCGTCTATCTCTATACCCTTCGGGCCCAGGCGCATTGGCAGGTCGCCGTCCAGGGTGCCGCAGCCTGCCAGGCCTTCAGCGGGGTAGAGGGCGAACAGCTGCTGGAGTTCCAGGCCGCGAAGCTGAATGCGAAACAACAGATTGCCAGCATCCAGATTCCACTGCCCCGGCGTCAGGGTGACCTGGCCACCCATCAGCGTGGTGCGTGCCAGGTTCACTTCCAGCCGGCCTTTGGCGGCAGCGGCCAGCGGCGCGCTGTAACGCACTCGGGCTTCGCCGGGGCCGATGGGCAGGCCGGGGTTGGCCTGTTGCAGTTTCACTTGTGGGATGTAGAGCTCGAAGCGCTGGCGCGCCAGCTTGAATTGCAGGCGCGTATCCAGGCCACTGAGTTCGGAGCGGTCGTAGATGCCGCCCAGGCCCTTGCCGGTCAGGCTCAAGTCGAGGCTCGGCGCGCTGCTGCCGGCGGCCAGGTCCAGATTCGCATCGGCATTCAGGCGACCGTTGTTAAGGTCGAGCAGTTCGGGCCATTGCACCAGGGTCTTAGCCAGCGGGTTGCCGGAGCGCAGGAACAACTCGCCAAGGGTGGCCTTGAGTTGCAGGTTCTGTTTCGCGTCGAGACCGGCAGTGAGGTCGAGTTGCAGTTCGCTGTCGTTGTTCAGTTTGCCCTGCAGGGTGCCGGCTCCATCGACGGCGGCCAACTGGCCTTGCAAGCGCCAGCCCTGGGGTTTGAGGTTGGTTTGCAGCAGGCGCGTGGTGCTCAGGTTCAGCGGGCCCTTGAATTGCCAGCCTTGCAGGGCGCCCTCCTGCAGCGCCAGCTTCAAGGTGCTGCCACCTACCCCGGCCTGCAGTTTCTGCGCGCTCAGCACGGCGCCTTTCAGGCTGGCAGCCTGCAGCTGCGAACCCCGCCCAAGGGTCAGTTCGATTGCGCCGTCGTCGGCGTAGCCTGCCAGGTTCAGCGCGCTGCTCAACTCGGTGGCTTGCCAGCCGGCCTGGTTCGCTCTGGCGGTGCGGGTGGTCAGGCGCGTATCGGCAAACTGCACCGCCCAGGGCGCCGAGCTGGCGACGGCCAGGCGGCCCTGCAAATCCAGGCGAGTGGTGCCGTGTAGCGCAGCGGTCAATTTCAAGGGCAGGCTGCGCTCGGCCAATTCCGGGCGCAAGTCGGCCAGTGGTGTATCCGCCTGCACCTGCAGGTGCAGGGATTCGCTGCGCAGCTCCGGCGGCAGCGCCGCCAGCCAGCCGGGATTCGGTTCGCTGAGCTGCAGATCGGCCTCGACGCGCCTGGCAATCCACTGTGAGCCTTGATTATGAGCCGCCAGGGCCAGCTGTCCCTGTAGCAGGCCGACGCCGGGCAGCGGCCACGGCTGCGGCAGGTTGCCGTGCACATCGAATTGGCCGCTCGCCGCCAGCAGGTTGTTCACATCCGGCTGGCGGCGAGGCAGGTCGAGCTGCCAGGTAGCGGCGAGGCTGGCCTCGCCCGGTGCCGCCGGCCATTGCTTGTTGGCGGGCAGTGCCCAGGTGCTCAGCAGGTTCTGCAGCGTGACGGCCTGGGTAAGCGCGGTGGCGTCGAGCTGGCCGGTCCAGCTCAGGCCGTCACCGCGCTCCTGCAGGTGGCTGGTCAGAGTCGCCTGGGGCTGTCGATCCACCGCCAGGGTTATCTGCAGATCGAGCGCGTCAGTACTGGGTTCTAGAACGAGCGCGGCGCTCACGATCTGCTCTTGTTGGGCAAAGTTTACCTGCAGGGCGATACGTTCATCGTCACCGCGCTGCAGGTCCAGGCCGCCACTGGCGATGCATTGCCCGCGAGCGCAGGGCAGGGCGGCCTGGAGGTGAGTGATCGACAGACTGCGTGGCAGCAGGGCCAGCGGTGCGGCCAGGCGATGCAGGTCGAGGTCGGGCGGCGGCGCGGCGTCTGGGGCATTTTCTTCGACCGGTCGCCAGCTTAGCGACAGGCGGTCAATCGTAATGTGCCGCCACACCGGCAGGCTGAAGCCGAAGTCACGCCAGGCCAGGTGCAGATCATTGCCGTGCAATTCGAGCGTGCCGGCGCTGCCGCGCTGGAGCAGCGCGAGACTGTCGATGCGCAGGCCCCGGTCCGAAAGCGAAACACCGTGCCAGTCGAGGGTTTCGATGCCGCTGCGCTGAAGTAAATGGCGACTGCCCAGATAAACGGCGGCCACCAGCATCAGCAGCAGGACGAGTGTGACGGACAGTCGCAGCCAGATGCGGCGGCTGAGCATGGGCGAGGATCCAAGAACCGATGAATCGGCGACGGTAACCCGAACGGGTGTGGCCTGCCAAACCGGACGCGCCTGATTGGTGCTTCATACTTTTATGGCGTGCGCGTGACAGGAGCATCATTGGTGCATGGGCTGCATGCCCCGTCCGTCGTGGCGTGCCGAGATGTCAAGGCTGATTTCGCCCTGCAAAAGGGCATTTCAGAGGCCTCGCCGGCGAACTTGTGCACAATCGCGAGGCAGCTTGTCAAGCCGCATATTGCCACTTGTCAAAAGCCGAGCAATAGCGTAGGCATAAATATAAGTTTATGAAAAATATAGACTTTTTTGATGTGGTGAAAAAATGAGCAGTTTAAGCGGGAGGCCCATTCCATCAGTGTTAGGGGATATTTCGCCCACCATACCCACAAAGTTATCCACAGCTTCTGTGGATTGTCATCTCCAGCCGCTCTGGGGCGGGCCGGGGCTTTACCTGTGAATAAAAAAGAGTAGAGTGGCGCGCCTGTTCAAGAGCCCCGCTTTATCCTTATGCCCCGCGCGTTACCCCGCAGTGAACTTCATACGCTTCCCGTCCGTACCCAGGTTCCCGTTCGTGTAGCCGCCTGGCTGCTGGACAGCCCGCGCCTTGGCCATGCGCCCAGTGTGAAACGCATCGCCGGCCGCCTGCTCAAGCAGCCTGCGCGCCGCGGCGTGGTGCAGGCGCAAAGTCGGCTGGGCCAGATGCTCTGCCGCGAATGCGGCAATACCCGTGACCGGCGCATCGGCCTGGAGCTGCTACGTCAGGCGGCGCGTGCCGGCGATGGCCATGCCCAGCTGGAACTGGGCCGCCTGTATTGCCAGCCGCGCACCCTCGAGCCGGAGCAGGCCAGGCATTGGCTGGAGCTGGCGGCGCTGCAGGGGCACCACGAGGCCCGGGATCTGTTGCGGCTTCTTTAGAGGAGCCCTGTTGTAGCCGCTGCCGAGCGGCCCGCGCGGTTATACTGCCCGGCAGTCTTGCCTGGATGCCTTTATGCCTTTCGATCTCCTGACCCTGTTGCCGGCTTTTCTGGCCGGCGCGCTGCTGGCCGCCGCTGCGTTGTGGTTGCGCATGGCCGCCGCCTTGCGACAGGCCGAGGACATGCGCCTGCAGTCGGGGCTGGCCCAAGAGCGCATGAATGCGGCGCAGCTGACCCAGGCCGGCCTCAGTGCGCAGTTGGACAATTGCCGCGACGAGCTTGCCGAGATTCTCGAAATCAAGGCTGATCAGCAGGCCGAACTGGCCGCCCTGCGCCGCGAAACCCACTTGCTGCAGAACGATCTGCAACTGGCCCGTGAGCAGCTCAAGGGCGCGCAGACCCTGCGCGAGCGCCAGGAAACCGAGCTGCGTCGTCTGGACAGCGAGCGGGCCGGGCTGGCGGCCGAACTGCACGAACAGCAGGAAAACCACCAGCAGCGCCTGGAGGATCTGCAAGGCGCCCGTGATGCCTTGCGTGCGCAGTTCGCCGAGTTGGCCGGCAAGATCTTCGACGAGCGCGAGCAACGTTTCTCGGAAACCAGCCAGCAGCGCCTGGGGCAATTGCTCGACCCGCTCAAGGAACGCATCCAGGCCTTCGAGAAGCGCGTCGAGGAGAGCTACCAGCAGGAGGCGCGCGAGCGCTTTTCTCTGGGCAAGGAACTGGAGCGCCTGCAGGGGCTCAATCAGCGTCTGAGCGAGGAGGCGATGAACCTCACCCAGGCACTCAAGGGCCAGAAGACCCAGGGCAACTGGGGTGAGCTAGTGCTCGAACGCGTGCTCGAACATGCCGGCCTGCAGAAGGGCCGTGAGTACCACACCCAGGTCAGCCTGAAGAGTGCCGAGGGCGAGCGTTTCCAGCCGGACGTGCTGATCCAGCTGCCAGGCGACAAGCAGGTGGTGGTCGATGCCAAGGTCAGCCTCACCGCTTATCAGCAGTATGTGTCGGCCAGCGAGGAAACGGTGCGGCAGGTGGCGCTGAAACAGCACGTACTATCGCTGCGCAGCCACCTCAAGGGCCTGTCGCTCAAGGATTACCAGCACCTCGACGGGCTGCACAGCCTGGATTTCGTTCTGCTTTTCGTGCCGATCGAGGCCGCATTCGCAGCGGCTCTGCAGGCTGATCCTGGGCTGTTCCAGGAAGCCTTCGACCAGCACATCGTGATCGTCAGCCCGACCACGCTGCTGGCGACCCTGCGGGTGATCGACAGCCTGTGGCGCCAGGAACGGCAGAGCCAGAACGCTCGGGAAATTGCCGAGCGGGCAGGGGCGCTGTACGACAAGTTCGTGGCCTTCATTCAGGATCTGGACGAAGTCGGCATGCGCCTGCAGCAGCTCGACAAGGCCTATTCCGGCGCGCGCAACAAGCTGGTCGACGGCCGCGGCAACCTCATCAGTCGCGCTGAAAACCTCAAGCTGCTCGGCGCCCGGGCCAGCAAGAGCCTGCCTCCCGAGCTGCTCGAACGTGCAGCCGGGCTGCCGCTGGATGAGCCGCTGGACGACTGATCCTTTTCCCTCCCGCATTCGAGCGGTGGCGTGACGCCAGGGCTGGACGCAGCCCAGATCTCGTCTATCTTGTCGGTTGTCATACTTCTTGGGAGTGTGACGATTGCGCTGTCGACCGCCTGGCAAATTGCCTCGGTATCTTCAGGTTATTCAATGGATTGGCCATAACAAGGACAATAATCATGCCGCTCATCAAGCGCCTTTTTACGCCTGTTTCTCTAACTAAATCTCATCGATCAAAGTGCGTTGTCATACCTCTGATTTTGTTGGCCAGTAGTGCCGCCCTGGCGCTGGAGGCGCCGCCGAACATCCAGGTGCCGACTCTGGCCTATGACGACCGCCAGATCATTCTGGTCTGGGAGAAACCGCAAGATGCCGCTGACATCGTCGACTATCACGTGTACATGGATGGTGAAAAGCTGGGCGGCGCCAATGCCAATAACGACCAGCATTCACCGGCCAAGCCCTTTATCGACCAGTTCTACGCGGCCGACACGGCCAATTTCCACCATCGCATCGCCTTCCATAACTACACCGTCGACGGCCTGAAGCCGGAGACGCAATATCGCTTCACTGTGCGCTCGGTGGATGCCAAGGGCCGCGAGTCGGCCGACAGCCCGGTGCTGATGCAGCGCACCACGGCGGTTCCCGAGGTGTTCAACATCGAGGCCCAGGGCGCCAAGGGCGATGGCAAGACGCTCAATACCGCGGCCATCCAGAAGACCATCGATCTCTGTTCATCGAACTGCAAGGTGCTGATTCCTGCCGGGGTGTTCAAGACCGGTGCGCTGTACCTGAAAAGCAACATGACCCTGGAAATCGCCGAGGGCGCCACGCTGCTGGGCTCCGAGCGCAGCGAGGATTACCCGCTGCAGGGTTACATCCAGTACCCGTATTCGACCATGGTGCGCCCGGCGTCGCTGATCAACGCGCTGCCGCGCGATCCGCGCCAGCACCAGTCGTTCGAGAACATCCGCATCGTCGGCAAGGGCACCATCGACGGCAACGGCTGGAAGCGCAACGACGACAGCCAGGACGAGCTCGGCAAGCCGCTGCCGTTCTACCGGGCCAGTGACAATACCCGCTACAGGGAGGACGGCATCCTGGCCAGGGATCAGGTCGAAAAGGCGGTGGCGCGTGGCATCATCGTCAAGGACGCCTACGGGCAGATGCGCTCTTCACTGATGACCCTGCGCAACGTAAAGAACGTGTTCTACGGCGGCTTCACCGTGCTCAATCCGGCCTACCACGGAATCATGAACCTGGAGACCGAGAACGTGGTGATGGCGGGTACCGTGCACAAGACCTACGACGCCAACAACGGCGATGGCATCGAGTTCGCCAACAGCAAGGGCGCGATGGTCTTCAACAACTTTTTCGACACGGGCGACGATTGCGTCAACTTCGCGTCTGGCACCGGCGCTGGCGCCACCAAGCAGCCGCCCCAGGAAGATGCCTGGATCTTCAACAACTTCTTCCGCCGCGGCCACGGCATGGTGGTCGCCGGCAGCCATACCGGTGGCTGGATCCAGAACATTCTCGCCGAAGACAACGTGTCCGACGGTACCGACACCGGCCTGCGCATGAAGAGCACCAACTTCATGGGCGGCGGCGCGCGCAACGTCACCTTCCGCGACTCGGCGATCCGCAACCCGGTCAAGCAGGGGGTGATCATGACCCTGGATTACCACGACCCCAACGCCATCCTCGACTACGAGCGCTCGGCCGTGCCGGGGCAGTTTCGTGATATCCGCGTGAGCAACGTGACGGTGGAGGGTGCCGCCGGCGCGGCGATTCAGGTCAAGGGCGACAGCGCCCACGACGCCTTCCATGAGAACGTCGCCTTCGAGCAGGTGCGCTTCAAGGGCGGGGCGGGCGCGCAGATCGACGGTCTGCGCGACTCGAGCTTCACCGACGTCAGCTTCGTCGGCACCCAGGGCGAAGCCTGGAACATCAAGGGCAGCGAGGGCCTGCGCTTCGACCGGGTCGAGCCGCAACCCAGGCGATAAAACGCGGGCGCGGGGCGCTTCAGTCGTCCCGCGTCAGCACTTCCAGCAGCTCGATTTCGAAACTCAGGTTGGAATTCGGCGTGATCGCGCCCATCGAGCGTTCACCATAGGCCAGGTGCGCCGGCACGAACAGCCGGCGCTTGCCGCCGACCTGCATGCCCATCAGGCCCAGGTCCCAGCCCTTGATCACGCGCCCGGTGCCGATCACGCACTGGAACGGCTTGCCGCGCGAATAGGACGAGTCGAACTCGGTGCCGTCCTCCAGCCAGCCGCGGTACTGGGTGGTGATCAGCGCGCCCTTGACCACCGCCTTGCCATCGCCCGGGTGGATATCTTCGATACGGAGTTCGTCGCTCATTGCTGGGGTTCCGAGAGTGCAGAAAGCCGCGTTTTTCGCAGGAAATGCGCGGCTTTGCAAGATCCGGCTACGAGCTCGATGGACGCGGGCGCCCCGTCTGTTCCCACCGTTAGTGCATCGCTATCCGGCTGCTCTACTGTAACGGCAAATGCCGGCTGATCAACGCCCGCAGCGCCGCTGGCTTCACCGGCTTGGGTAGGAAATCCAGGCCCGCAGCGTGCACCTGGGCGATCAGTTCGGGGCGGCCGTCGGCGCTGATCACCACGCCGGGCACCGGTTCGCCCAGGCGAGTGCGCAGCCAGGCCATCAGCTCGGTGCCGGTGTCGCCTTCGTCCAGGTGATAGTCGACCAGGGCCAGGTGCGGGCGTACGTCCTCGTCGAGCAGTTGCTCGCATTCGGCGCGAGTGCGCGCCGACCAGACCTGGCAGCCCCAGCGCGAAAGCAGGCTGTGCATGCCGGTAAGAATGCTTTCCTCGTTGTCGATGCACAGCACCTGGGTGCCGGTGAGCAGTTGGCCGCTGCTTTCCGGCCGCGCCCGCTGGGCCGCTGGCGCCTGGTGGCGAGCGATCGGCACGGTGACGCTGAACACGCTGCCCTTGCCGGGCCAGGAACGCACTTCCAGGCTGTGGCCGAGCACGCGGCACAGCCCGTCGGCGATCGCGAGGCCCAGGCCCAGACCTTTTTCGGCGCGGGTCTGGTGGCTGTCCAGGCGTTTGAATTCTTCGAAGATGGTCTGCCGTTTGTCCTCGGGAATTCCCGGGCCGCGATCCCATACCTCCAGCCGCAGATTCGCACCCTGGCGGCGCACGCCGAGCAGCACACGGCCCTTGGCATAGCGGAAGGCGTTGGTGAGGAAGTTCTGCAGCACGCGGCGCAGCAGCTTGCTGTCGCTGTCTACCCGCAGTTTGCTGCCCTGCATATGGAAATCCACGCCATGCTCGGCGGCCAGCACGCGGAATTCGGCGCCCAGGGTGTCGAACAGGCTGTTGAGGGCGAAGGCATTGCGGTCCGGGGTGATGCGGCCGTTCTCCAGGCGCGAGATGTCCAGCAGGTCGCTGATCAGGTCCTCGGCCGAGCGCAGCGAGCTGTCCAGGTGGCGCACCAGCTCCTGAGCCTCGTGGGGCAGCGCTTCTTCCTGGTGGGAGAGGGCGGCGGAGAACAGCCGGGCGGCGTTCAGCGGTTGCATCAGGTCATGGCTGACCGCGGCGAGAAAGCGGGTCTTCGAGGCGTTGGCCGCTTCGGCCACGCCAGTGGCGGCGGTCAGCGCCTTGTTCAGTTGCGACAGTTCATGGGTGCGTTCGGCGACGCGCTGTTCGAGGCCTTCGTTGGCGGCCTTGAGGGCGCGCTCGGCTTCGCGGAATTCGGTGATGTCGGTGAAACTCATGACGAAACCGCCGCCGGGCATGGGGTTGCCGATCAACTCGATGACCCGTCCATTGGGAAACACCCGCTCGTAGCTGTGGGCGGTGCCCTGGCGCATCCAGTACAGGCGCTTGGCGACGCTCTCCTCGACGTCGGCGCTGCCGAGCATGCCGCGCTCGGCGTTGAAGCGGATGATCTCGGCGATCGGCCGGCCGACGCAGATCAGCCCGTCCGGGTACTCGAAGATTTCCAGGTAGCGCTGGTTCCAGGCCACCAGACGCAGGGACTGGTCGACCACGCTGATGCCCTGGCTGATGTTCTCGATGGCGCCCTGCAGCAGGGCGCGGTTGAACTGCAGCACCTCGCTGGCTTCGTCGACGATGCGCACCACATCCTCGACCTGCATGTCGCGGCCTTCGATAGCCGCCTTGACCACTGCGCGGGTCGAGGAGGCGCCGAGCACGCCGGCGAGCAGGCGCTCGGTGTGGGCGATCCATTCGCTGTTGGCCGGCTGCGCCGAGTTGAAGGCCTTGCCCTGGCGGCGGGCGAAGTGACTGAAGCTCTCCTGCGCGCGCTCTTCGCCGACGAAACGGCCGGCGAGCAGCAGCAGGTCGTTGACCTGCACCGCCAGGGCGCCGCGGCCGCTCTGTTTGTTGCCGAAGTCGTGGTTGACGAAGCGCCCGGCCTGCCAGTGCTCGGACACCCGGGTGCGCGAGAAGAAGGATACCCAGGCGAACAGCGTCAGGTTGCCGGCCAGCGACAGCACCACGCCGCGGGTCAGGGCGTCGACCTCGAAGCCGATCGGCGCGTAGAGCAGGGTGCGCAGGCCGGGGAAGATATCCAGTGGCCAACCCAGGCCGCGGGCCAGTACCGGCAGCACCAGGGTGTAGATCCACAGCGCCGCGCCGGTGATCAACCCGGCGAACACGCCGCGGCGGTTGGCCTGCTTCCACACCAGGGCGCCGAACATCGCCGGCGCCAGTTGGCCGATGGCGGCGAAGGAGATTTGCCCGATGGTCGCCAGGCTGGCGTTGGTGCCAAGCAGCCGATAGCACACATAGGCCAGCAGAAGGATCAGGACGATGCTGACCCGTCGCGCGGTGAGCATCCAGTGGCGGAAGGCCTCGAACGGCCGCTCGGTGCTTTTGCGGTGCAGCAGCCAGGGCAGCAGCATGTCGTTGGAGATCATCGTCGACAGCGCCACCGACGCGACGATCACCATACCGGTGGCCGCCGAAGCGCCGCCGATGAAGGCCAGCAGGGCCAGCGCCGGGTGGGCTTCGGCGAGCGGCAGGCTGATCACGAAGGAGTCCGGGCTCACTCCGCCCGGAAGCAGCATCTGCCCGGCCAGGGCGATGGGAATCACGAACAGCGCGGCCAGCAGCAGGTACAGCGGGAATACCCAGCGCGCCAGGCGCAGATCACGGGGGTCGGTGTTCTCCACCACGGTGACATGGAACTGCCGCGGCAGGCAGACGATGGCGATCATCGCCATACCGGTCTGCACCAGCATCGCCGGCCAGTTCACCGCCTCGGCCCAGTACGCCTCGAGCTCGCGGCTGCGCTGCGCCTGGCTGAACAGGTCGCCGAAACCATTGAACAGCCCGTAGGTGACGAAGGCGCCAACGGCGATGAAGGCCAGCAGCTTGACCAGCGACTCGAAGGCGATGGCCAGTACCATGCCGCGGTGGTGCTCGGTGACGTCCAGGTTGCGAGTGCCGAACAGGATGGTGAACAGCGCCAGAATCACCGAGACGATCAGCGCGGTGTCCTGGGCACGGGTGCCGTCGGCGTCGGTTTCCGAGCCGATCAGCAGGTTCACGCCGAGCACGATGCCCTTGAGCTGCAAGGCGATGTAGGGCAGCACGCCGACCAGGCAGATCAGCGCGACGACGATGGCCAGGGACTGCGACTTGCCGTAGCGCGCGGCGATGAAGTCGGCGATCGAGGTGATGTTTTCCTGCTTGCTGATCAGCACCATCTTCTCGATCACCCAGGGGGCGAACAGCAGAAGCAGCATCGGCCCCAGGTAGATAGGCAGGAACGACCACAGTTGTTCGGCCGCCTGGCCGACGGCGCCGAAGAAGGTCCAGCTGGTGCAGTACACCGCCAGCGACAGCGAGTAGACCCAGGCGCGAACTTTCGGCGGCAGTGGCTTGCGGCGGCGGTCACCGTAGAAGGCGATGGCGAACAGCACGGCCATGTAGAGCAGGGCGACTGCAGCGATAAGCCAACTGGACAGCGACATGCAGACTCCACGAAACAGAAGGGCGATGGTGCGAGCGTACCTTGGCACGCCTGCGTAGTGTCGCAGCAAAGCTTCGCAGCGTCAGGCGCGACCAAGGTCGCAGGGGCACCACCGTGCGCTTGCGGCACTCTGGGCGCTGCCGTTTTTTGGCAGACAGACCGTTTATTCGGTGAGAAACTGACACGCCTGGCAAGCGTTGTACCTGGAGAAAACCGATGTTCAAGCCGCAATTGATCACCCTGCAGCGCGGTGCCCTGCGCATCGAACCGTTGCTCGATGGCGATATTCCGGCGCTGGTCAGCCTGGCCGAAGCCAATCGCGATGAGCTGCTCTACATGAGCGGCACCCAGCGTCTGGACTGGTACCGCCAGGCCCTGCACGATCAGCGCGAGGAGCGCGCCTTGCCTTTCGTGATCCGCCTGGGTGATCAGGTGGTCGGCACCACCCGTTTCGCCGACTTCATGCCGACCCTGCCAGCCGTGGAGATCGGCTGGACCTGGCTGGACGCCGCCCAGCACGGCACAGGCCTGAACAGCATGATCAAGTACCTGATGCTGCGCCACGCCTTCGAAAGCTGGCAGATGGTTCGCGTGCAGCTGAAAACCGCCGCCAGCAACCAGCGCTCCCAGCGCGCCATCGAGAAGCTCGGCGCGGTTCGCGAGGGCCTGCTGCGCAATCATCGCCGCCTGGCCGACGGGCGCCTCGACGACACCGTGCTGTACAGCATCACCGACCAGGAATGGCCGGTGGTCAAAGCCGGGCTGGAGGCACGCTTCGGCGTGTGAGCCATGCCCACCGGCGAGCGCATCCGCTTCTGGGAAAGCCCCGCGCTGGCCGGCGTGGAGCTGCTGCAGGCGCGCTACATCAAGCAGCGCTTCACCCCGCACGTGCATGAAGGTTTCGTGTTCACCGTGATCGAGCACGGCGCCCAGCGCTTTCGTCATCGCGGTGCCGAGCACCTGGCGCCGGTCGGCAGCATGGTGCTGATCAATCCGGATGAAGTGCACACCGGCTCGTCGGCCCACGAGCAGGGTTGGTTGTACCGCGCCTTCTACCCGGCGCCAGCCCAGGTCAATGGCGTGCTCGACGAGCTGGGCCTGGCGCACCGCGGCCTGCCGTCGTTCGCCGCCAGCGTGCTGCAGGACGTCGAACTGCACCGGGCCTTCGGCCAGTTGCACCGCCTGCTCGACAGCGATGCCAGCGTGTTGCAGCAGCAGACGGCATGGCGCGAGACGCTGCTGATGCTGTTCCAGCGTCATGCCGGGGTCAGGCAAGCAGCCGTCGCCGGTCTGGAACCGCGGGCAGTGAGCCTGGCCAAGGAGCTGCTGGCCGCGCGCCTGGGTGAGCCGCCATCGCTGGAAGAGCTGGCCGCCGCGGTGAATCTCTCGCCGTTTCATTTCGCCCGGGTGTTTCGCCGCGCCACCGGCCTGCCGCCCCATGCCTGGCTGCAGCAACGACGGTTGGAGCAGGCGCGGGCGCTGCTGCGTGATGGCTGTGCGCCGCTGAGCGTGGCGCTGCAACTGGGCTTCGCCGACCAAAGCCACCTGACGAGACAGTTCAAGCAGGTGTATGGCGTGGGGCCGGGCGAGTATCGCAATGCCTGCCATCGCCGCCCGTAGCCTGCGGTTGAGCGCAGCGATACCCAGGTTTGTTTTCCCGGGTATCGCTGCGCTCAACCCGGGCTACCTGCTATGCGTCCCCGCCCGCTCCCACAGTTACAGCAGAGAATCCCGATTATCACGAGAACTGCGCAAGATCGTTCAAGACAGCAGAGACCGGCTGGGCTAGCCTGATGCGCTTCCGGTTGCCAGCGGGCGATCTTTCCAGTCAAGCGACGAGCCGATGTCCCGATACCAAGAATTCTTCCAGGGTCTGCGCGACATGCTGCCGATGCTGCTCGGCGCCATGCCGTTTGGCATCATCTATGGCAGTCTGGCCGGCGCCGCCGGGCTCGACGCCTGGCAGACCATCGGCATGTCGGTGCTGGTGTTCGCTGGCTCCGCGCAGTTCATCGCCGTCAGCCTGCTCACGGGCGGCGCCACCCTGGCGGTGCTGTGGCTGACCACCCTGGTGGTCAATCTGCGCCATGCGCTGTACAGCGCCACCCTGCAGCCGTTCGTGCGCCACCTGCCCAAGCGCTGGCGCATCCCGCTGGCGTTCTGGCTGACCGACGAGGCCTTTGCCGTGGTGCAGCAGCGCTACGCCCAGCGCGACGATTCGCCAAACAAGCACTGGTACTTTCTTGGTGCGGACCTCGCCATGTACGGCAACTGGATCGGCTGTACGCTGATCGGCCTGCTGTTCGGCCAGGCGGTGCCGAACCTCGCCGCCTGGGGGCTGGATTTCGCGATGATCGCCACCTTCGTCGGCATCGTCGTGCCGATGTTGCGCAATCGCCCGCAGGTGGCTGCCGCTCTGGTGGCGGCGGTGGTCGCGCTGATCTTTCACGACCTGCCCTACAAACTCGGGCTGATGGCCGCCGCCTTCGCCGGCATCGTGATCGGCGTGTTGCTCGAACGCGTCCAGGCGCCCCTGCAGGAGGAGCTTTGCTGATGGAAAACTGGATTTTGATCCTCGGCATGCTGGCGATCACCTTCGCCACGCGCTACAGCCTGTTCGCCTTTCCCAACCTGCGCTTTCCCCAGGCGGTGCGTCAGGCCCTGCATTACGTGCCGACCGCGGTGCTGACCGCCATCGTGGTGCCAGCCATGCTCCTGCCGGACGGTCGCAACTGGGCCGTGAACTGGGACAACGCCTATCTGCTGGCGGGTCTGGCGACCATCGTCATCGCCGTGGTGACGCGCCATCTGCTGGCGACCATAGGTGGCGGGTTGGTGATCTTCTTTGCGCTGCGCTGGGCGCTGGGGCAATTGCCCATCTGAAGCGGGAATCGGATTGTTCCACTTATCGCAATAAAGTAATGCCGACAACGCCTATTCCTCAAAACGCGCTGCGGTCGCAAGCTGGTTGCACGGCACGGGGCTTCTCCCGGCCCACCGTCAACCAGGAGCCGACCCATGAAAATCCATCACGTTACGCTGTCAGGCCATGCCCATCGCGCCGTTCTGTTCGCTTCGCTGCTGGGCCTGAAGCCCGAACTGGTCGAGGTCGACCTGGCCGGCGGTGCCAACAAACAGCCTGAATTCCTCGCGCTCAACCCCTTCGGCCAGGTGCCGGTGCTGGAAGACGACGGCGTGGTGGTCGCCGACTCCAACGCCATCCTCGTTTACCTGGCCAAGAAGACCGGGCGCACCGACTGGCTGCCGGAAGATCCCGCTGGTGCGGCGGCGGTGCAGCGCTGGCTGTCCGTGGCCGCCGGCGAACTGGCTTACGGCCCGTGCGCGGCGCGGCTGATCACGGTATTCGGTGCCGACTTCAATGCCGAGGAAGTGATCGCCCGTGCCCACGTGCTGCTCGCCCGCCTGGAGCGCCACTTGAGCGGTCGCCAGTGGCTGGCCGCCGATCACCCGACCATCGCCGACGTGGCGCTGTACAGCTACCTGGCGCGGGCGCCGGAAGGCAATGTCGACCTGTCGGCCTACGAGCAGGTTCGGGCCTTTCTGGCGCGCATCGAGGCGCTGCCCGGCTTCGTGGCCATTCCCCAGACGCCTGCCGGGCTGACCGCCAACGCCTGAGCCTGCGCACCACCGCCTCCAGGAGAGCCGCCATGACCGATCTCGCGAAAACGCCCGCACCCTGGCATTCGGGTGAAACATTCATTCAGGAAAAGCTCGGCGTCGCCGAACGAATGGATGCGGTCGGCAAGCGCGTGGTGCGCGACTTCATGCCCGACCAGCACCGGGATTTCTATGCCCAGCTGCCGTTCATCGTGCTGGGCAGCGTGGATGGGCAGGGCGATGCCTGGGCCGGCGTGCTCGAGGGCCAGGCCGGTTTTATCGCCTCGCCAACCCCCACCACGCTGGACATTGCCGCCCGGCCCCAGGCCGACGACCCTATCGCCCAAGGCATGGGCGAGGGCGCTGCGCTGGGCCTCCTGGGCATCGAACTGCACAGCCGACGGCGTAACCGCATGAACGGCGTGGTGGTGGCGGGCGGCGAGGGCCTGCGGGTGGCGGTCGAGCAGAGTTTCGGCAACTGCCCACGCTATATCCAGCAGCGCGACTTCACCTTCGCCCGTGATCCGGCGGCGCCGTTCGCCGCTACCGTCGAGCAGTTACCGGCGCTGGATGCCGCGGCGCGGGCAGTGATCGAAGGCGCCGACACCTTTTTCGTGGCGACCTATGCCGATGTCGACGGGCAGCGGCAGGTGGACGTCTCGCACCGTGGCGGCAACACCGGCTTCGTGCGCATCGATGCCGACGGCACCCTGACCATCCCGGACTTCAACGGCAACCTGTTCTTTTCCACCCTCGGCAACATCGTGCTCAACGGCAAGGCCGGTCTGCTGTTCGTGGATTTCGCCACGGGCGACATGCTGCAACTGAGCGGCGACGCCGAGGTCATCTTCGAATCCCCGGAAATCGGCGCCTTTCAGGGCGCCGAGCGGCTGTGGACCTTCCGTCCCCGGCGTATCGTGCGGCGCCCGGCTGCCATGGCCCTGCGCTGGGCCATGCGCGAGGACGGCTGGGCGGACAGCTCGCTGCTCACCGGCAACTGGCAACAAGCCGCCGATCAGCTGCGTGCGGCCCAGTACGCCACGCAGTGGCGGCCAATGAGGGTTGCGCGCATCGTTGAGGAAAGCCGGTCGATCCGTTCCCTGCATCTGGAGCCGGTCGACGGTGCCGGGGTGTTGCCGCACCTGGCCGGCCAGCATTTGCCGATTCGGCTGCGAGTGACCGCGGGCGAGAAGCCGCTGATTCGTACTTACACCCTGTCGGTTGCGCCGTCCGACGGCATCTACCGGATCAGCGTCAAGCGCGAGGGGCGGGTATCGCAATTCATCCATGACGGGTTGCGCGAAGGCGACCTGATCGACGCCCGCGCGCCGGCCGGGGCATTCACCCTCGATGCGCAGGAGGAGCGCCCGCTGGTGCTGCTGGCCGGTGGCATCGGCATCACGCCGATGCTGGCGATGCTGCGCCATGTGGTCTACGAAGGCTGGCGCCGGCAGCGGATCAGGCCGGTCACATTGTTCTACGCTGCGCGCTCGAAAGCCGAGCGCGCCTTCGACCGCGAACTCGGCGACCTGGTGGCCGCCGCCCAGGGCGCGGTCAGCCTGGTGCGGGTGCTGAGCGACAGCAGCGGCGCCGAGCCGGGTGTCGATTACGACACTGCCGGGCGCATCGACATGGCGCTGCTGACCCATTATCTGGCCTTCGACGATTACGCCTTCTACCTGTGCGGGCCACCGGCCTTCACCCAGGGGCTGTACGATGGCCTGCGCGGCTACAACATCGCCGATGGGCGCATCCACGCCGAAGGCTTCGGGCCGGCGTCCCTGGTGCGTCGCCCCGATCAGCTGGCGGCGGCCGCCGTGACGGCTCCGCCGGCCACCGAGGCGGTGCCGGTGCTGTTTACCGAGTCGCTGAAGGAGGGGCGCTGGACTCCGGGCTCCGGCACCTTGCTGGAACTGGCCGAGGCCAGAGGCCTGGAACCGGAGTTCAGTTGCCGCGAGGGCTCTTGCGGCACCTGCAAGACGCGCCTGGTGAAAGGCGCGGTGAGCTACCTGAAAGAACCCAGCGCGCCCCACGGCGACGATGAAGTGCTGATCTGCTGCGCAGTGCCGGCGCAGCCGCAAGGCGCCAGTGACGAGCGCCTCGAGCTGGCGCTCTGAGCGGCGCAGAGAGCGAACCTCGGGCAGCCCCGCGCGCAGTTTTTGTAGGAGGTGCCTTCAAGCTCTATTTTGGCTGGCAGGACGCACAAAAGCTCGAGGCTGAAGCCTCTCCTACGGGCCGGTAGGGCGATGGCGCCCGCGTTCCTGCGTGGGCGCTCGACCGTGCAGCCTGAATAGCATCGCCGCTCAGGACGCGCGGATACGGCATACTCGCTTGGCTGCGCCACCAGCGCAGCCAACGCTTAAAGCAGAGGAGCGGGTGGATGGATCGTTGGCAGGCGATGCGGGTATTCGTGAAGGTCGCGGAGACGGGCAGCTTCGCCAGTACCGCGCGGCAGATGCACATGAGCGCGCCGGCGGTGACGCGCATCGTCGCCGGCCTCGAGGATCTGATCGGCGCGCGGCTGCTGGTGCGCACCACCCGTTCGGTGAAGACCACCGATGCCGGTAGCCGCTACCTGCAGGATTGCCGGCGCATTCTCGCCGACATCGCCGAGGCGGAACTGGCCGCAGCCGGGCATTATGCCGAGCCGTCCGGCACCCTGGCTGTGACCGCGGCGTCGATGTTCGGCCACCTGCACGTGCTGCCCCTGGTGCTCGATTATCTGGATGCCTACCCGGGCATGCACGCGCGCACCTTTTTCGTCGACCGGCCGGTGAATATCCTCGACGAGGGCATCGATGTGGCGGTTCGCATCGGTCACCTGGCGGATTCGGGCTTTACCGCCATCCAGGTCGGCGCGGTACGCCGGGTGATCTGCGCGGCGCGGTGTTACCTGGAGAAATACGGCGTGCCGACCACGCCCGCCGACTTGAAACACCATCGCATCGCCGTGTCGCAGAGCGCCTGGGCCTCACCGGAATGGCGCTTCGCCGAGGGCCAGCGAGTGCTGGTAGACCCGGTGCTGCAATGCAACACCAACGAGTCGGCGATCGCCACCGCCAGGGCCGGCTGGGGGCTGACCCGGGTGCTGCACTATCAAGTCGGCCAGGCGCTGCAGGAGGGCGCGTTGCAGATCGTGCTCGAAGGCTTCGAGGAGCCACCGCTGCCGATTCACGTGCTGTACCCCGAGGGCCGTCAGGCGCCGGCCAAGGTGCGTGCCTTCGTCGACCTGGCCGTTGCGCGCCTGCGTGGTAACCCGCTGTTCAACTGAAAAGGCGCGACGCGTCGACAAAAATGCCCATGGCTGTGGCTTTGCCCGGGCAGTTGCAGTCCAATGCTCATCGAATCCGCAAAGGGAAAGGTATCGATGAGTCAGCACTCGCAATTCGCTCTGCTGAAGAGCCGGCGCTTCCTGCCGTTCTTCGTCACGCAGCTGCTCAGCGCGTTCAACGACAATATCTTCAAGCAGTCGTTGATCCTGGCGATTCTCTTCAAGCTCAGCCTTGACGCGGATCGCGACCTGCTGGTCAACGTCGCGGCCATGCTGTTCATCCTGCCGTTCTTCCTGTTTTCCGCCCTCGGCGGCCAGTTCGGCGAGAAGTTCGCCAAGGACCTGCTGATCCGCCGGCTGAAGTTCTTCGAGATCTTCATCATGCTGGTCGGCGCCCTCGGTGTGCTGCTCGGCAACCTGACGCTGATGCTCGCGGTGCTGTTCACCATGGGCATTCAATCGGCGCTGTTCGGCCCGGTGAAGTACTCGATCCTGCCCCAGGCGCTCAAGCCTGAGGAGTTGGTAGGCGGCAACGCGCTGGTGGAAATGGGCACCTTTCTGGCGATCCTGGCGGGCACCATCGGCGCCGGCATCATGCTCACCAGTGCTCACTACAGCGTGATCGTCGCCGTCTCAGTGGTGCTGGTGGCGATGCTCGGCTACCTGTCGGCCCGCGGCATTCCGCGGGCCGGTGCCGCGCTGCCGGATCTGGCGCTGGACTGGAACATCTTCCGGCAAACCTGGCTGACCCTGCGCATGGGCCTGACGCAGCCCAAGGCGGTGTCGCGCTCGCTGGTCGGCAACTCGTGGTTCTGGTTTCTCGGCGCGGTGTACCTGACGCAGATCCCGGCCTATTCCAAGGAGTGGCTGCACGGTGACGAGAGCGTGGTCACCCTGATTCTCACCGTGTTCTCGGTGGGTATCGCGCTGGGCTCGATGCTTTGCGAGCGCATGAGCGGGCGCAAGGTGGAAATCGGCCTGGTGCCGTTCGGTTCCATCGGCCTGACGGTGTTCGGCATCCTGCTCTGGGCGGCCTCGGGCGGCATTCCCGAGGCGGCGCAGCCCTACGACTGGCTGGCGCTGCTGGGCTTCGGCCACGCCTGGTGGGTAATGGCCTCGATCCTCGGCATTGGCGTGTTCGGCGGCTTCTACATCGTGCCGCTGTATGCGTTGATCCAGTCGCGCACCGCCGAGAACGAGCGGGCCCGGGTGATCGCCGCCAACAACATCCTCAATGCGGCGTTCATGGTCGTCTCGGCAGTGGTGTCGATCCTGTTCCTGAGCGTCGCCGGGCTGTCGATCCCCCAGCTGTTCCTGGTCATTTCGCTGATGAACGTGGCGGTCAACAGCTACATCTTCAAGATCGTCCCCGAATTCACCATGCGCTTCCTGATCTGGATGCTCGGCCACTCCATGTACCGGGTGTCGCACAAGGGCCTCGACTCGATTCCGGAAGAGGGGCCGGCGGTGCTGGTGTGCAACCACGTGTCGTTCGTCGATGCGCTGCTGATCGGTGGTGCGGTGCGTCGCCCGGTGCGCTTCGTCATGTACTACAAGATCTACAACCTGCCGGTGCTCAACTTCATCTTCCGCACCGCCGGCACGGTGCCGATCGCCGGGCGCAGCGAAGACCTGCTGGTGTTCGATGCGGCGTTCAAGCGCATCGGCGAATACCTGCGCGACGGCGAGCTGGTGTGTATCTTCCCCGAGGGCAAGCTGACCGCCGACGGCGAGATCGACGAGTTCAAGGCGGGCGTGGAGCGCATCCTGCAGGACAACCCGGTGCCGGTGATTCCCATGGCGCTGGGCGGGCTGTGGGGCAGCTTCTTCAGCCGTGATCCGCGCAAGGGCCTGTTCCGTCGCTTCTGGTCGCGGATCGACCTGGTGGCGGGGGCGCCCATCGAGGCAACGGCGGCGACGCGGCAGGTGCTGCAGGCCGAGGTTAAGGCGTTGCGTGGGGATAATCGCTGAATGAAGAAGCCGTGGCTCATCTTCAGGCCGATCAGCCCGCAGATGATCAGCGCCACGCTGACCAGGCGGATCAGCGCCATGGACTCACCGAACAGAATGATCCCGGCGATCACCGTGCCGACGGCGCCCACGCCCGTCCAGATCGCGTAGGCGGTGCCCAGGGGCAGCTCCTTCATGGCCAGGCCGAGCAGGCCCAAACTGACCAGCATGGCGGCGATGGTGAGCACGGTCGGCAGGGGACGGGTGAAACCGTCGGTGTACTTCAGGCCGACGGCCCAGCCGACCTCGAACAGGCCGGCGAAGAACAGGATGATCCAGGACACAGGCGACTCCAGTCGAATGGGGTCGTCCCCGGTAATCATGCACTTGAGCCGGGGTCGTCCCCGGCGTGCTCCAATAGTGTGCACCATTGCCCGGTTGGGGCAAGCCGTTCAATCGGCCGGCTTGTCGTCCTTCATCCGCCGCAGGAAGGTGGCCAGCAACGCGCCGGAGAGGTTGTGCCACACGCTGAACAACGCGCTGGGCACTGCCGCCAACGGCGAGAAGTGGGCGCTGGCCAGGGCCGCGCCGAGCCCGGAGTTCTGCATGCCGACCTCGATGGACAGCGTCTTGCGTTGCGCCAGGGGCATGCCGGTCAGTACCCCGGCCAGGTAACCCAGGCCAAGCCCGAGGCCGTTGTGCAGCATCACCACCGCCATGATCAGCAGGCCCGACTCGGCGATCTTCGCCTGGCTGGCCGCCACTACCGCGGCGACAATGGCGACGATGGCCAGCACCGAGGTCAGTGGCAGGATATCCACCACCACGCGAACCTTGTCGCCCAGCACGCGCTGCACGATCAGGCCGAGAACGATGGGCAGCAGCACTACCTGAAGAATCGACAGGAACATGGCCGAGAAGGACACCGGCAACCATTCGGAGGCCAGCAGCCAGATCAACGCCGGTGTCACCACGGGCGCCATGAGTGTGGTGACCGAGGTGATCGATACCGACAGGGCCAGGTCGCCCCGGGCGAACCAGGTGATCACGTTGGAGGCGGTGCCGCCTGGGCAGCAGCCGACCAGAATTACCCCAACGGCGATCTCCGGTGGCAGGGCGAACAGTTTGCAGAGCAGCCAGGCTAGGCCCGGCATGATGATGAACTGCGCCAGCACGCCGACCAGCACGCGACCGGGGCGCCGCCCCACTTCACGAAAGTCCTCTGCTTTCAGGGTCAGGCCCATGCCGAACATGATCAACCCGAGCAGCGGCACGATGAATGCCGTCAGCGGCAGGAAGGCACTCGGAAGCAGAAACGCCAGCACGGCGAATAGCAGAACCCAGATGGCGAAGGTGTTGCCGACGAAGCGGCTGAGGGCGACCAAGGCAGACATGGCAGAAATTCCCTATAAAGCCGTAGCAGGCTCCAAAGGCGGAGCACTGTGCAGCCAGTTATTGTTGGATAGACAGCGGTGGCGGTCGGATGGAGCGGGGTATTGGGCTGTTGCAAGAGAGCAGCTGCAATTGAAAGGCTCGCGAGCTAAAGCCCTGCAAGCCTAGGCGGCCCCACAAAATAGGCGAGAAACGCAGCGTAGCGAAGTAACAGCCGAAGGCTGGCCCGTAGGGTGAGCGCAGCGAATCAAGCGGCCGGGTCGCGACCGACTGTACTTTTGTACATGAGCGTTTCGAGCCTATTTTCAACGCCGCAGGGCGGACGCGCAGCAGCCTTTAGAGTCCTTGCGGAGTGTCTTCGCCACCCAGGGCTTCGAACAGTGCCGGCAGGAACTCGATCAGGGTCAGCATCATCAGCGTGAAGCTGGCGTCCTGCTGGCTCAGGTCGTCGTCGCCGCCATCCTGCTCGGCCTGCTCCTGCAGCAGGTCCTCGAACTTCAGGCGCTTGACCACCAGCTTGTCATCGAGCACGAAGGACAGCTTGTCCTGCCAGGCCAGGGACAGTTGGGTCACCTGCTTGCCGGAGCTCATGTGCAGTTGCACTTCTTCGCCGGTCAGGTCCTGGCGCTTGCAGCGCACGATGCCGCCGTCTTCGTGAGTGTCGCGCAACTCACACTCGTCCAGCACGTGGAAGTCGGCCGCGGCCTGCTGGGCCTTGACCCAGTCGGTCATGGTCGCGCTCGGAGCGATCTTCACGGTCAGCGGGCGCACCGGTAGCGAGCCGATGGCTTCGCGCAGGGTCGACAGCAGATCTTCGGCGCGCTTGGGGCTCGAGGCGTTGACGATGATCAGGCCCTGGGCCGGGGCGATGGCGGCGAAGGTCGCGGACTTGCGAATGAAGGCGCGGGGCAGGAAGGCCTGGACGATCTCGTCCTTGATCTGCTCGCGCTCCTTCTTGTAGACCTTGCGCATCTGCTCGCTTTCGATCTCGTCGACCTTCTCCTTCACGGCGTCCTTGACCACGCTGCCGGGCAGAATGCGCTCTTCCTTGCGAGCGGAGATCAGCAGAAAGCCCTGGCTTTCATGCACCAGCGGTGCATCCTCGCCCTTGCCGAAAGGGGCGACGAACCCATAGGTCGCCAGTTCCTGGCTGGCGCAGGGGCGCGCCGGCTTGGCGGCCAGTGCGGTTTGCAGTTTTTCGGTATCGAAGTCGACGTCCTGGGTGAGGCGGTAGACCAGCAGGTTGCGAAACCACATGAGCGGGTTGTCTCCAGTTAATGGGTGCGCGCCGCGGCGCGCAGGAAATCTTCAATTCGGGCGCATGGCAGCTGCCTCAGGCAGCGCATGGGCAGTCTGGCGGCGGATAGGCAATCACGCCGCGCGACGATCAGACCCGCGCGAGGGCGCATTATTCCTTCCGCTGTTGGATTAGGCCAACCCCATATCGAGTCGTCGCGTGATTTGCCCTGCCAAATGGCGGTGATTGCTAAGCCTTTGGATCGCCAATAAATTTTTTTCACAAAGGGGGTTGCCAAGGGGCAGGGTGCTCTCTAGAATGCGCCCCACTTCGAGAGTGAAGGGTGATTAGCTCAGCCGGGAGAGCATCTGCCTTACAAGCAGAGGGTCGGCGGTTCGATCCCGTCATCACCCACCAATCGAGGTATGCGCAGCGGTAGTTCAGTCGGTTAGAATACCGGCCTGTCACGCCGGGGGTCGCGGGTTCGAGTCCCGTCCGCTGCGCCATATATCGCTTCCAGGGCCCACTGAACACCCGGAAGCAACGTAAAAAAGCGCCTTAGGGCGCTTTTTTCGTTTCTGCGTTTCGCCTTTTACCCGACGTCAGATCGCGCCGGGGCGAAAGGGTGGCTCGTCATCCGGCACATCGGCGAGTTCATCGAAGCCGGCTTCGATATCCGGCACCACGTAGCTTTCCTTTACTAGTTCGTCTTCTGGCGAGTGCCGGCGCCCTGTGCCCAGCAGCCCCACCAAGGCGCCTGCTGCCAAACCGGCAGCCGCGAAGGCCCACGGGTGGCGATGCACGGCCTGGCTCACGGCGCTGGCGCTCTGCTTGACCTGTTGTGTCGCGGCGCTGGCACCATCGGCAAGGTCGTGCAGTTTGCGGCGCGCGGCTTGGGTGCTCTGTTCCAGCGACTGTTTGGCACTGTGCAGGGCATCGGCCAGGGATTCGTGATCCTCCGGCGCATCAGGCTCGGGCGCCTTCGGCGTGTGTCGGCGCGCCTGCTCGACGGCCAGCCAGGCCAGGCCGATGGCGGTCATGGCGACCGGTACCGGGTTGGCCTTGAGGGTTTGCCCCAGGCGTTCGGCCATTTCCAGGCCGCCGCTGTCGCGACCATAGGCTAGCGCTTGGTCGATCAGCCGTTGCGGGGTCAGGCGTGCCTCCACGTCATCGATAAGTGCATCGATACGGCTGCGCTGCTGGTCGATTTCCTGCTCGAGCACTTCCGGGGACTTGAGCGATTCGGCGGCGATGCTGCTATGGGTACTCATGACATTTGCCTCTGTACCGCTTCCTTGTCTTTCTGCAAGGAGTCCAGGGTGCGTTCGGGAGTGAGTTGGGAAGGGGCGAATTTCTGTTGCCCGACCTTGAGCATGATCAGGCCGATCACGATCACCACGACGCCTACGATCAATGCGGCCGCCCAAGGCGGCATCACTTCGCTGAGGCCATAGACAGCGGCGAGCAGCAGCATCAGCACGCCGCACAGCAGCACGATGGCACCGCCCGCGACGGCGGCGATGCCGGTCTTTGTGGCTTGCAACGAAGCATTGAGCTCGACCTTGGCCAGCGCCAGCTCCTTGGTGAATAGCGTCTGCACTTCTCGCGTCAACTGGCGCAGCAGGCCGAGCAGCGAGGGCTCAAGTGGCGGTTGCCGGAGATCGTCGTTCATCGCAGCGTCCCTCCATGGGAATAGCCATCAGCGTGGCTGCGTCGCTTGCGCAACACGCGACTCACCAAAATGCCTACCGCCACGCCGCCGGCCGCCAGCCACAGCGGATGCTTGCGGGCGAAGCGGTCGACGCTGTGCACGGCGTGGCCGCTGTAGTTGTTCAAGGCGTCGCGTAGAGCGGCGAGTTGGCGCCCGGCCTCGCGCAAGCGATCCGGCGAGGCCACCGCGTCGGGGTTTTCCAGGTCGGCGATGGTGGAGCGGGCGATGTTGGCCAAGGCTTCCAACTCATCGGTATGCGACTGCTCGGCCTGGATGCGTGCGCGTAGTCGTTCCTGGGCATCGTGCTGCCAGTGCCCGGAAATGATCTTGGCAGGGCGCTTGTGCGGGCGGTCTTTGCTGTCGTTATCCATATGACTACACCTGTTGATGCTAAAAATGCGGTATGGCAATGCCTGTTATCGGCTCTGCTCGCGGCTGGCGAATTCATCGGCAATCGGCGTGCCCAGGTCCGCTGGTGCCGGCGTGACTGGTACCGGCGGCACGGGCGGAGCTGGCGTGGCGCGGGTGCGATCGGCGACTTCCTCGGCCATTAGCACCAGCTCCTGGAGGCGCTGTACACGGGCGCGCAGGTAGCGGATTTCAGCCAGCGGGTCGTCCACCGCGCTTTTCACGCTGCAATGACCGCTCAGCCCGCGCAGCAGCAACAGGCCGCCCACGCTAAACTGGCGCCGGCCACGCTCGCCGTGCTTGCTCGCGCCGAGCGTAGCCAGCAGCAATCCCCCGCCGATGGACAACAGGCGCTCCCAGCCTCTGACGTTCTGAGGCGCCGGGCCCTGTCGTTCGGGTTGCGATTGCGGTTCGAAGGCGACCATGTGTTCACTCCTGCCTGATGTGACGGGCCAACGGTTCAAGCCTGCTCAAACGGGGTCGGGCTGTGGCTTGTCCGGTAGCGCATCGTTGTCGGGTTCGTGGGGCTGGCCGAGTGGAGGGGGCTCGCCCGGCAAGTCGGGTGCCTGGGTCGGATCGGGTACTCGCTGGGTCATGCCTCGTCCCTCGGTGCGTTGCTCTAGAGGGTTTGAGGGTGACGGGCGCTGCATGTTCGATCTTTTTGCCCCGCGGCGGCTTGCCTTCAACCCAGGCGCAGCGGTCTGGCAGAAACCTTAAACCTCCGTGAGCGGGCCCCGGTCAAGATTTCCTGTCCGGCAGCGAACTGCCGGGCCGAGCCGTCGCGCACAGAGACCTCGCGTGGCAACTCCATCCATGTCGGCCCAGCGGGCCCGAACTTCGAGCGAGTTTTCCATGAGCATGACCGTCGCAGATTTCATCGTCGAACGCCTTCACGAATGGGGCGTTCGGCGCATCTATGGCTATCCAGGGGATGGCATCAACGGCGTATTCGGCGCCCTGGCCAAGGCCGAGGGCAAGATCCGCTTCATCCAGGCGCGCCATGAGGAAATGGCCGCGTTCATGGCGGCGGCCGACGCCAAGTTCTCTGGCGACCTGGGCGTATGCATCGCCACCTCCGGTCCCGGTGCGGCCCATCTGCTCACGGGTTTGTACGATGCGCGCATGGACCACATGCCGGTGCTGGCGATCGTCGGCCAGCAGGCGCGCAACGCCCTGGGCGGCCATTACCAGCAGGAGGTGGATCTACTGTCGATGTTCAAGGACGTCGCCGGCGCCTTCGTCCAGCAGGCCAGCGCGCCGTCCCAGGTGCGTCACCTGGTCGACCGCAGCATTCGCACGGCGCTGGGTGATCGTCGGGTGACGGCGATCATTCTGCCCAATGATCTACAGACGCTGCCCTACGAGGAGCCGCCCCGCGAGCACGGCACCCTGCATTCGGGCGTGGGTTACAGCCGGCCGCGGGTTGTGCCGTACGAGGCTGACCTGCAGCGCGCCGCGGATGTGCTCAATGCCGGCAAGAAGGTAGCGATCCTGATCGGTGCCGGCGCGCTCGGTGCTGGCAAACAGGTGACCGAGGTGGCCGAAGTGCTGGGTGCCGGCGTGGCCAAGGCGTTACTCGGCAAAGCCGCGCTGCCGGACGATCTGCCCTGGGTGACCGGCTCCATCGGCCTGCTGGGCACCAAGCCCAGTTATCAGATGATGAACGAATGCGACACCTTGCTGATGATCGGCTCGGGCTTTCCCTATGCCGAATTCCTGCCCAAGGAAGGCCAGGCGCGCGCCGTGCAGATCGATATCCAGGCCGACATGCTCGGCTTGCGCTATCCCATGGAGGTCAATTTGCAGGGCGATGCCGCGGACACCCTGCAGGCGCTGCTGCCGTTGCTCGAACGCAAGACGCTGCGCACCTGGCGCAAGCGCATCGAACGCTGGACTGCGCAGTGGCAGACCACCCTGAAGCGCCGCGCCATGGCTTCGGCTTCGCCGATCAACCCGCAGCGGGTGGCCTTCGAACTGTCGCCGCGCCTGCCGGATCGCGCGGTGGTGACCAGTGATTCCGGCTCCTGCGCCAACTGGTTCGCCCGTGACGTAAAGATGCGCGAGGACATGCTCTGTTCGCTGTCCGGTGGTCTGGCCTCCATGGGCGCGGCGGTTCCCTATGCGATTGCCGCCAAGTTCGCCCACCCGGATCGCCCAGTGGTGGCGCTGGTCGGCGACGGCGCCATGCAGATGAACAACATGGCCGAGCTGATCACGGTCGCCAAATACTGGCGCGAATGGCAGGACAAGCGCTGGATCTGCGCGGTGTTCAACAACGAAGACCTCAACCAGGTGACCTGGGAGCAGCGGGTGATGGAAGGCGACCCGAAGTTCTCGGCCTCCCAGGACATTCCCAGCGTCGCCTATCACCAGTTCGCCGAGTCCATCGGGTTGCTGGGGATATATGTCGACCGCGAGGAGGACGTCGCTGCGGCCTGGGAGCAGGCGCTGGCCGCTGACCGCCCGGTGGTCATCGAATTCAAGACCGACCCCGATGTGCCGCCTTTGCCGCCGCATATCACCTTGGCCCAGGCCAAGGCCTTTGCGTCCACTCTGTGGCAGGGCGACCCGAACCAGGGCGGCATCCTGCGCCAGGCCACCAAGCAGGTATTGGGTTCGATCCTGCCCGGGAAAGGCCGGCGCTAACCCTCGCCAAGCAGCTGCGCGTGCCGCTCGGGCAGGCGCAGCAGGGCGAAGCGGGCGGCTTCATCGAGGATGCGCGAGCGGTCGCCGGCGAAATGTTCGGTGCTCGAATACAGCTGGATGTTGCCGTCTGCCAGGCGAAAGGCCCAGGCGAAGCACAGGGTGCCGGCAGCAATCTCGCCCTGTGGTTCGGGACCCGCGACGCCTGTGGTGGCGACGGCGACATTGGCCGGGCTGCCGTCTAGCGCGCCCTTGGCCATGGCCCGCGCCACTTCCTCGCTGGTCAGGTTGAAGTTGTCGAGGGTGTGCTGGCTCACGCCCAGCAAGCGTTTCTTGGCGGCTGGCGAATACACCACATGACCGCTGTCCAGGCATTCGCCGCTGCCGGGATGCTTGGCGAGCAGCGCCACGACCATGCCGGCGGTGCAGGACTCGGCGGTGGTCAGATACAACTTGTGACGCTTCAGATAATCGAGCAGCGCTTCGATGTCTTGCATGGCAACTCTCCTCCCATGGCCGGTTATTCTTGGATCGGTGCGTCGCCCTGGAGGTGCTGGCAGCCTGATCGACGGCAGCGGGCTTTTCCCTGAACTCTGCCGCTTTGCTTTCAGTCAGGTGTAGCAAGTCGAGGAAAGGGAAACGGCCATGCTCATCTCTCTGCAGTCACAGGTCGCGCTGGTCACCGGGGCGAGTTCAGGTATCGGCGCGGCTTCGGCCAAGGCGCTGGCCGAGGCGGGCGCCGCGGTGGTGCTCAACTATCGGTCCGGGCGTGAGGCTGCCGAAAAGCTCGCCGCGCAAATTCGCGATGGTGGTGGCCAGGCCATCGCCGTACAGGCGGATGTGTCCAGCGAGCAGGGCGTCGAGGCGCTGTTCGCTGAAACCCTTTCCGCGTTCGGGCGGCTGGACATTCTGCTGGCCAATTCCGGCATGCAGCGCGACGCGCCGACCGTGGACATGAGCCTGGACGAGTGGAACCAGGTGCTGCAGGTCAACCTCACCGGTCAGTTTCTCTGCGTGCGCGCGGCGCTGCGGCAGTTCGCCGAGCAGGGCATTCGCGAGGAGATTTCCCGCGCGGCCGGCAAGATCATCCAGATGAGTTCCGTGCACCAGCTGATTCCCTGGGCAGGGCGCGCCAACTACGCGGCCTCCAAGGGCGGGCTCGACCTGCTGATGCGCAGCGTGGCCCAGGAAGTGGGCGAGCAGCGCATTCGCGTCAACGCAATTGCGCCGGGGGCCATCCGCACCGCGATCAACCGTGAAGCCACCGAAGGTGCGGCTGCCGACAAATTGCTCGAGCTGATTCCCTACGGCCGTATCGGCGACGCTCAGGACGTCGCCAATGCGGTGGTTTGGCTGGCCTCCGACATGGCTGATTACGTTCACGGCACCACGCTGTTCATCGACGGCGGCATGAGCCTTTACCCGGAGTTTCGTGACAATGGCTGATATCCAGAATCGTCAGATGCCCATCGAGGCCCACGGCATCATCGGCGACATGCGCAGTGCCGCGCTGGTCGCCGACAGTGGTTGCGTGGACTTCTTCTGCTGGCCGGATTTCGACAGCCCGTCGATCTTCAGTGCCTTGCTCGACACGCCCGAAGCCGGGGTTTTCCAGCTGGCGCCGGATCTGCCCGAGGCGCGCCGTCAACAGCTGTATCTGCCTGATACCAACGTGCTGCAAACGCGCTGGCTGGACGAGCAGGCGATAGTGGAATGCACCGACCTGATGCCGATCAACGCGGATGCCGACGCTGCGCCAAGGCTGATTCGCACCATTCGCGTGGTCTCCGGCCACGCCACCATCCGCCTGCGCTGCCGGGTGCGCCACGACTACAGCCGTGCTGACACGGTCGCCGAGCTGGAAGGCGGCGACGTGCTGTTCACTGCGCCGGGCCAACCCAGCCTGCGGCTATCGGCGAGCGAGGCGCTGGAGGTCGACGATCAGTGCGCAGTTGCCGAATTCGAGCTGCGCGAAGGCGAGCACGCGGAGTTCGTGCTCGGTGCGCCGGATGATCCTCTGGTGTCCGCTGGTGCCTGCGAGCATTGCCGCGACGAGACCGTGAGGTACTGGCGGCGCTGGATGAAGCAGTCCAACTACCGCGGACGCTGGCGCGAGATGGTCCATCGATCGGCGTTGGCGCTCAAGCTGCTGACCTCGCGCAAGCACGGCGGCATCATCGCCGCCGCCACCTACGGCCTGCCGGAAGCGCCGGGCGGTGAGCGCAACTGGGATTATCGCTACACCTGGATTCGCGACGCCTCGTTCACCGTATACGCCTTCATGCGTCTGGGTTTCTCCGACGAGGCCAATGCCTTCATGCGTTGGGTGCGCGACCGCGTCGAAGACTGCTCGGAAACGCCGGCGCACCTGCGCATTCTCTACAGCCTGCGCGGGCAGCATCACTTGCCTGAAAGCTCCCTTGATCACCTGGCCGGCCATGGCGGCGCTAAGCCGGTGCGTATCGGCAACGAAGCCCACGAGCAAACCCAGCTGGATATCTTCGGCGAACTGCTGGACGCCGTTTACCTGGCCAACAAGTACGGCGAGGCGATCTCCCACGAGGGTTGGAAACACGTGGTGGGCATCGTCGATCAGGTATGCGACAGCTGGCAGCAGAAGGATGTCGGCATCTGGGAGATTCGCGGCGAGGAGCAACATTTCCTGCATTCGCGGCTGATGTGCTGGGTCGCGCTGGATCGTGCCATCCGCCTGGCCCAGAAACGTTCGCTGCCGGCGCCGTTCGCGCGCTGGAACGACGAGCGCCAGGCCATCCATGACGACATATGGAACAATTTCTGGGACGAGAGCTGCGGCCATTTCGTGCAGCGCATCGGCTGCCAGGACGTCGACGGCTCCATGCTGCTGATGCCGTTGATGCGTTTCGTCGCCGCTACCGACCCGCGCTGGCTGGCGACCCTGGAGGCCATCGAGCAGCAACTGGTGCGCGACGGCATGGTGTATCGCTATCGCACCGACGACGGGCTGGAAGGCGAGGAGGGCTCGTTCATGGCGTGCTCGTTCTGGTACGTCGAGTGCCTGGCGCGTGCCGGCAGGATTGAAAAGGCCCACCTGGAGTTCGAGCAACTGTTGCGCTATGCCAACCCGCTGGGTTTGTACGCCGAGGAACTGGACAGGCGCGGCCACCATCTGGGCAACACGCCCCAGGCGCTGAGCCACCTGGCACTGATCAGCGCGGCGAGCTTTCTCGACCACCGGCTCAGCGGCGAGCGCACCACCTGGCAACCTTGAGTAAGAGTGGTCAGTGGCCGCCCTGCAGGCCGGCCCAGGCCACGGCGCCAAGAATCAGCGCGCCACCGAGCAACATGCCGGCGGTCGGTACGGCGCCGAACAGCAACCAGGCGCCGGCGATGGCATAGATCGGCTCCATGGTAATCACCACTGCAGCGGTGTGGGTGCGCACGTGGCGCAGCGAGGCGATGAACAGGCTGTAGGCCAGGGCCGTGCACAGCACGCCCAGGGCCGCCAGTTGCCACCAGTCGTGAGTGCTGATGGTCGGCATCTCCGGGAGGCACCAGAACAGCAGCGCGAAGCTGATTGCCAGGCATTGCCACCAGCACGAAGCCAGGCCATCGACGTTGCTGGCCGCATGCTTGTTGGCCACGGCAATCGCTGCATATATCGCACCGGACAGCACGCCGTAGAGCAGGCCGACGGTGGCGCCATCGCGCAGGTCGAACGACGGGGTGATCAGGACCAGCCCGATCGATACCAGCACCAGTATCCAGCGATCACTACGCCCCAGGCGCTGGCCGAACAGCAGCCGTTCGGTCAGCGCGGTGAACGCGGGAAACGAGGCGAAGCCCAGGGTCGCCACGGCCACGCCGCCGGTTTGCACCGCCATGAAGAACAGCAGCCAGTGCGCCCCCAGCACCAGGCCCGTGGCTAGTAGCTTGGCAGCGGTGGCCGAAGTGACGCCGCGCCAGGGCCGCTTGCCCAGGCACAGGCAGAAAAGGCTCAGGGCCAAGAGCGCGAAGGCCGAGCGGCCCAGCACGATCATGCTGGCGCTGACCTTCAATGATTCGCCGAACAGCGCCGAAACGCCGACCAGCAGGGCGGCCGTATGCAGCTGAACGTGGGCGGTGCGAAGGCTCATTGGAAACCTGCCTGATCGGTGAAGTTACAGAGTGCCAAGTCAGGGGCGGCAGGTAAAACGGATTGTGCGGCTGGCTGGTCAGGTGAGCGTTACGCGGCCCGCGGCGTTATAGTCGGGAGCCGTGTCATCTTCATCAAGCGAGGATCTTATGAGTTGCGCAGCCCTGGGCATCGATTACCCGATCATCCAAGCGCCCATGGCGGGCACTGCCACGCCGGCTCTTGCCGCGGCGGTCAGCAACGCCGGTGGGCTGGGTTCGATCTCCATCGCCGCGGTGCAGGCCGAGGCCGGCCGGCAGATGATCCGGGAAACCCGAGCCGCCACGAGCAAACCGTTCAACATCAACGTGTTCTGCCATCGCCTGAGCGTCGCTGATGCGGCCAGGGAACAGGCGTGGCTGGCGCACTTGCAGCCTTATTTCGCCGAGTTCGGCGCGGCTGCGCCAGAGGCCATCCGGGATATCTACTGCAGTTTCCAGGAGGACGAAGGGCAACTGCAGGTTCTGCTGGAAGAGCGACCGCCCATCGTCAGCTTTCATCTTGGGCTGCCGCCTCAGTCGCGCATCGATGCCCTGAAAAGCGCCGGCATCACCTTGCTGGCGTCGGCCACCACGCTGGAGGAGGGGTTGCTGGCCCAGGATGCGGGCATCGACATCATCGTTGCCCAGGGCATCGAGGCCGGCGGCCACCGCGGCGTTTTCGACCCAGCCTACGATCAGGGCATCGGCACGCTGGCCCTGGTGCGGGTGCTGGTCAAGCACCTGAAGCGCCCGGTGATCGCCGCTGGCGGCATCATGGATGGCGCCGGGATCGCCGCGGCCTTGAGCTTGGGGGCCAGCGCTGCGCAGCTGGGCACCGCATTCATTCTTTGCCCCGAGTCGGCCGCCAACGAGGCCTATCGCCGCATGCTGGGCAGCGAGCGGGCGCAGGTCACCCAGGTCACTACGGCGATTTCCGGGCGCCCGGCGCGCGGCATCGTCAATCGTTTCATGGCCGAAGTCGGGGCGCCCGGCCACCCTGCAGTGCCTGGGTTCGGGATTGCCTACGATGCTGGCAAGCAACTGATCGCCGCCGCCGCCAAGGCCGGCAACGCCGAGTTCGCCGCCCATTGGGCCGGGCAGGGAGCGGCCCTGGCTCGGGCGATGCCGGCAGCCGAACTGGTGGCTGTGCTGCAGCGCGAGTACTTGGCGGCACGCGGCTAAACGGGGACTGCTGACGGGGGAGAGCATTTAGGCGGGCCGACGACGTCGGCCCGTACGGGAAGCGATGCGACTCAGGCCGAGTGCAGCTGGACTTCCTCGATGGCATCGACGCGGGTCGGGGCTTCGACACCGGTCAGTTCGCTGATCAGCACCCACTGCTGATCCAGCTCACGGCTCACCGCGCCGAGGCGGGTGATCATCTTCGAAGCGGCAGAGCGAACGCCGCTGTCATCGCTGCGCAGCAGGTCGAATGACAGCGCCGTCATGGCGGCAGTCATATGGGTGATGCTGCGAGAGGTGAGGGTGAGCAGTTCGGTCAGTTGTTGTTCTTTGGCGGTCATCTCGTGCTTCCTTGACTGGACGAGTCGATGCACAGCATTGATAGGAACCTGCGTCAGACCATCAGATCCTTGATGGCCGGCAGTGAGACGCCGTTCACAATAGAGCGTCGCACTGCGAGCAAAATGATATCACCGTCACTCCAGGGGCTGGCAATATGCCGCAGCAGGACGAATGAAAATATTTTTCATGCCCCAGGCCGCTTCGGGTCGGCAAATCCCTTGCTGATCCGCCCCACCTCGATGGGTACTGTCGATAAATGTTAGTCGACCCGTGCGCCGGAGCAGCCGCAACGTTTAAACTGCGCCTCGCGGGCCGACGGACGGGGTTCCCCCAGCTGCGGCCAGCTACGGCGCTGTAAGAAGTTGTCGCATGCCGGCAATGCCCGCCCATTAGCACCCCCTACAATCTTTCGCATCGCAGGCCCGCCAGGCCTGTGTATCTCGTCAGGAGAGTCCCGATGTCCGTTCAGCACGACCCGGTGCAACGCGCCGATTTCGACCAGGTGATGGTGCCCAGTTACGCGCCGGCTACGTTCGTGCCGGTTCGCGGCGCCGGTTCGCGCGTCTGGGACCAGAGCGGTCGCGAGCTGATCGACTTCTCCGGCGGCATCGCCGTCAACGCCCTGGGCCATGCCCATCCGGCGCTGGTCAAGGCGCTGAACGAGCAGGCCGGCAAGCTGTGGCACGTCTCCAACGTGTTCACCAACGAGCCGGCGCTGCGCCTAGCCAAGAAGCTGGTGGACGCCACCTTTGCCGACCGAGTGTTCCTCTGCAACTCCGGCGCCGAAGCCAACGAAGCGGCGTTCAAACTGGCCCGCCGTGTAGCCCACGACCGCTTCGGGGCGGACAAGTACGAGATCATCGCGGCGACCAACAGCTTCCATGGCCGTACCCTGTTCACCGTCAGCGTCGGTGGCCAGCCGAAGTATTCCGATGGCTTCGGGCCGAAGATCCAGGGCATCACCCATGTGCCGTACAACGACTTGGAAGCACTCAAGGCGGCGATCAGCGACAAGACCTGCGCCGTCGTCATCGAGCCTATCCAGGGCGAGGGCGGCGTGCTGCCGGCGGATCTGGCCTATCTGCAAGGCGCTCGTGCGCTGTGCGACGAGCACAACGCGCTGCTGGTGTTCGACGAGGTGCAGAGCGGCGTCGGCCGTTCCGGTCATCTGTATGCCTACCAGCACTACGGCGTGACGCCTGACGTGCTGTCCAGCGCCAAGAGCCTGGGCGGCGGTTTCCCGATCGCGGCGATGCTGACCACCGACGCCCTGGCCAGCCATCTGGCGGTCGGCACCCATGGCACCACCTATGGCGGTAACCCGTTGGGCTGCGCGGTCGCCGAGGCGCTGCTCGACGTGGTCAACACACCCGAGGTACTGGCGGGCGTCAAGGCCAAGCATGAGCGCTTCAAGACCCGCCTGCTGCAGATCGGCGAGCGCTACGGGGTGTTCTCCGGGGTGCGCGGCATGGGCCTGTTGATCGGCGCGGTGCTCTCCGATGCCTGGAAAGGCAAAGCGCGTGAATTTTTCGATGCGGCAGCCGGCGAGAATCTGATGATCCTGCAGGCCGGCCCGGACGTGGTGCGCTTTGCGCCCAGCCTGGTGATCGAGGATGCCGACATCGACGAGGGTCTGGATCGCTTCGAGCGTGCCGTGGCCAAGCTGGCCGGCGCCTGACCCTTACGGGCGGCTGGGCGCCGCCCGCTCAATTCGCTGTGTCGGCCCGTGCCGGCCAGCCTCACGGACGATGATTCTCGCTGCCAGGGCTGCAACGCCCCAGCCTTGCTGAAGGAGTGAACCATGCTGGTTATGCGCCCTGCGCGAATGACCGATCTCGCCGAAGTGCAGCGCCTGGCCGCGGACAGCCCGGTGGGCGTCACCTCGCTGCCCGACAACGCCGAGCGCCTGCGCGACAAGATCGCCGCGTCGGAGGCGTCGTTCGCCGCCGAAGTCAGCTTCAACGGCGAGGAGCGCTATTTCTTCGTGCTCGAAGACAGCGAAACGGGTCGCCTGTCCGGCTGCTCGGGCATCGTCGCCTCGGCGGGCTACTCCGAGCCGTTCTACAGCTTTCGCAACGAGACCTTCGTTCACAACTCCCGCGAGCTGAAGATCCACAACAAGATCCACGTCCTGTCGCTGTGCCACGACCTGACCGGCAACAGCCTGCTCACCAGCTTCTACGTGGAGCGCGGGCTGGTCGACAGTGTCTGGGCCGAGCTCAATTCCCGTGCGCGCCTGCTGTTCGCCGCCTGCCACCCGGAGCGCTTCGCCGACGCCATGGTGGTGGAGATCGTCGGCGAGAGCGACGACGCCGGCGAGTCGCCGTTCTGGGATGCGGTCGGCCGGCATTTCTTCGGCATGAGCTACGGCGAGGCCGAGCGCTTGTGCGGGCTGCGCAGCCGCGCCTACCTGGCAGAGCTGATGCCCCATTACCCGATCTATGTGCCGCTGCTGCCCGATGCCGCTCAGGAGTCCATGGGCCTGGTGCACCCGCGTGCCCAGGTGTCGTTCGACATCCTGATGCGCGACGGCTTCGAAACCGACCACTACATCGACATCTTCGACGGCGGCCCGACCCTGCATGCGCGCACCTCCGGCATTCGCTCCATCGCCCAGAGCGCGCTGGTGCCGGTGGTGCTCGGCGAGGCGGGTGAGGGCGGCCAGGCTTACCTGGTCAGCAACGAGCAATTGCAGGGGTTTCGTGCGGTCGTCGCCCAATTGGATTGGGCGCCTGGTCAGCCCGCGGTGCTCGATCCGCAGACCGCGCAGGTCCTCGGTGTCGCCGAAGGCGGCCAAGTAAGGCTGGTGGCGGTATGAGTTTTCCAACCATGAGCGCCACCCGTCTGGCTCGCGATTTTCCGGAGGCAGCATGATCGTTCGCTCCGTACGCGCCGGTGACCTGCCGGCACTGATCGACCTGGCACGCAGCACCGGCACCGGCCTGACCACTCTGCCGGCCAACGAAGCGCGCCTGGCCTACCGGGTCGGGCGCGCCGAAAAGACCTTCAGCGGCGAAGCCGAGCGCGGCGATTGCGACTACATGTTCGTGCTCGAGGACGATGACGGCCGCGTGCTGGGAATTTCCGCCATCGCCGGCGGCGTCGGCTTGCGTGAGTCCTGGTACAACTACCGGGTCGGCCTGACCGTTTGTGCGTCTCAGGAGCTGGGTATCCACCGTCAGGTGCCGACGCTATTCCTGGCCAACGACCTGACCGGCCATTCCGAGCTGTGCTCGCTGTTCCTGCATGCCGACCATCGCACCGGCCTGAACGGGCGCTTGCTGTCCAAGGCGCGGCTGCTGTTCATCGCCGAGTTTCGTGAGCGTTTCGGCGAGAAGATCATCGCCGAGATGCGCGGCGTGTCCGACGAGCAGGGCCGTTCGCCGTTCTGGGAGTGCCTGGGTCGGCACTTCTTCCGCATGGAGTTCTCCCAGGCGGACTACCTCACCGGCGTCGGTAACAAGGCGTTTATCGCCGAGCTGATGCCGCGCTTTCCGCTTTACACCTGCTTCCTGTCCGAAGCCGCCCGCGAGGTGATCGGCCGGGTGCACCCGGATACCGAACCGGCGCTGGCGATGCTCAAGTCCGAAGGCTTCAGCTACCAGGGCTATGTCGATATCTTCGATGCCGGCCCGGCCATCGAGGCGGAGACCACGAAGATCCGCGCGATTCGCGACAGCCAGCTACTGGTGCTGGCCATCGGCACGCCGGGCGACGATGCGCCAGTGTACTTGGTGCACAACCGCAAGCATGCCGATTGCCGCATTACCGCAGCCCGTGCGCGTATGGCTGCCGGGACGCTGGTGGTCGACCCGCTGACCGCCCGGCGCCTGCGCCTGAATGTCGGCGATCAAGTGCGCGCAGTGCCCTTGGCGGTAAAGGCCTGAGCCACCGTTTCTGATGTGACCCGGGGCGGCGCGCCGCCCCGACCGGCAATGTTGCCATAGAGCGACAGCCGTGACAGGTAGCAGGTCAGCGCCCAGCGCTGGCTTGTGCAACCGTGAAGCCTGGAGTGATAGACCATGAGCACGCATTACATTGCAGGTCTCTGGCAGATAGGACAGGGCAGCACCCTGGAGTCCCTCGACCCGGTCAGCCAGCAGGTGCTCTGGGTGGGCCGCGAAGCCAATGGGGCCCAGGTCGAGGCGGCCGTGCAGGCGGCCCGCGAAGCCTTCGCCGAATGGGCGGCGGCGCCATTGAGCGAACGAATCGCACTGCTCGAGCGCTTCGCCGCCGTATTGAAAGCCCGGCAGGACGAACTCGCCCGCACCATCGGTGAAGAAACCGGTAAGCCGCTGTGGGAAGCGATCACCGAAGTCGCCAGCATGATCGGCAAGGTGGCCATCTCCATCCACAGCCATGCCGAGCGCACCGGCCAGCGCAGCGGCGCCCAGGGCAGCGTGCTGCGCCACAAGCCCCATGGCGTGGTCGCCGTGTTCGGCCCGTACAACTTTCCCGGTCATCTGCCCAACGGGCATATCGTGCCGGCCCTGCTGGCCGGCAATACCGTGGTGTTCAAACCCAGTGAGCAGGCCCCGAAGGTCGCCGAGCTGACGCTCAACTGCTGGATCGAGGCCGGCCTGCCGGCTGGCGTGCTGAACCTGGTGCAGGGCGCGCGGGAAACTGGCGCGGCACTGGCGGCTCACCCGGGTATCGAAGGCCTGTTCTTCACCGGCTCCAGCCGCACCGGCAATCAATTGCACGCACAGTTCGGCGGCCACCCGCAAACCATCCTGGCTCTGGAAATGGGCGGCAACAATGCACTGATCGTCGATCAGCCTGCCGATGTCGATGCGGCGGTGTACTGCATCGTCCAGTCCGCATTCATTTCCGCCGGCCAGCGCTGCACCTGTGCCCGCCGTTTGCTGGTGCCCGAAGGCGATTGGGGCGACACACTGCTGGCGCGGCTGGTCAGTGTGGCTGCCAGCCTCAAGGTCGGCGCCTTCGATGCCGAGCCGGCGCCGTTCATGGGCGCGGTGATTTCCCTGGACGCCGCCCAGCACCTGCTCAAGGTGCAGGAGCGGCTCATCGACAAGGGCGCGCGGCCCCTGCTGGACATGAGCCAGCCGCTCGAAGGCGCGGCGCTGCTGACGCCCGGCATCATCGATGTCACCGCCGTGCAGCCGCGCGCCGACGAAGAAGTGTTCGGGCCCTTGCTGCAAGTGATTCGTTATGCCGATTTCGACGACGCCATCGTCGAAGCCAATGCCACCCGTTTCGGGCTTGCGGCCGGGCTGCTGTCCGATTCGCGTGAGCGTTACGAGCAGTTCTGGCTGCGCAGCCGAGCCGGCATCGTCAACTGGAACAAGCCACTGACCGGCGCCGCCAGCAGCGCGCCGTTCGGCGGCATCGGCGCGTCGGGCAACCATCGTCCCAGCGCCTATTACGCGGCGGATTACTGCGCCTATCCGGTCGCTTCGCTGGAAAGCGAGCAACTGGCGTTGCCCGACAGCCTGGCACCGGGAGTCAGCCTATGAGTCGACTCACCTCCTGCGAGCTGAACATCGACGGGCTGGTCGGCCCGACACACAACTACGGCGGGTTGTCGTACGGCAACGTGGCCTCGCAGAACAACTGCCAGGTGGCGTCCAACCCGCGGGAAGCGGCGCGTCAGGGCCTGGCGAAGATGAAGGCACTGATGGACATGGGCTACGCCCAGGCGGTGCTCGCGCCCCAGGAGCGCCCCGATGTGCAGGCGCTGCGTGCCTGTGGTTTCACTGGCAGCGATGCCCAGGTGATCGAGAAGGCAGCGCGCGAGGCCATGCCGCTGCTGGTCGCCAGTTGCTCGGCCTCGAGCATGTGGACGGCCAATGCGGCGACCGTCAGCCCCAGCGCCGATACCGCCGACGGGCGCGTGCATTTCACCGCGGCCAACCTCAACTGCAAGTTTCACCGCTCCATCGAACATCCCACCACCAGCCGAGTGCTGGCAGCGATGTTCGCTGACGAGCGCCATTTCGCTCACCACGGCGCCTTGCCCGCCGTCAGCCAGTTCGGCGACGAGGGCGCGGCCAACCATAGCCGCTTCTGCCGCGACTACGGCGAGCGGGGCGTGGAGTTCTTCGTGTTCGGCCGCAGTGCCTTCGACCTGCGCTTGCCGGCGCCGCAGCGCTACCCGGCGCGCCAGACCCTGGAGGCTTCTCAGGCCGTGGCCCGGCTGCACGGCCTCGCCGATGACGCCGTGGTATTTGCCCAGCAGAACCCGGCGGTGGTCGATCAGGGTGTGTTCCATAATGACGTGATAGCCGTGGGTAACGGCCAGGTGCTGTTCCATCACGAAGATGCCTTTCTCGACAGCGAGCGGGTGGTGGGCGAGCTTGGCGACAAGCTGGCGCGCCTCGGTGGGCAGTTGCAATCGGTGTGCGTGCCGCGCCACGTGCTGGGTGTCGAGGATGCGGTGCGCTCCTATCTGTTCAACAGTCAGCTGTTGAGCCGTGCCGACGGGCGTATGCTGTTGGTGGTGCCGGAGGAATGCCGCGGCAACCCTCGGGTCTGGGCCTACCTGCAGACGCTGCTGGGCAGCGACGGGCCGATTGCCGAGGTTCGTGCCTTCGACCTCAAGCAGAGCATGCAGAACGGTGGCGGCCCCGCCTGCCTGCGTCTGCGTGTAGCCTTGCAGGCAGAGGAGCTGGCGGCGATGAACCCGGGCGTGATGCTGACGCCGGAACTGTACGAGCGGCTGCTGCGATGGGTCGACTGCCACTATCGTGATCGCCTGAGCGAGCATGACCTGGCCGACCCGCAGCTACTCGACGAATGCCGCACGGCGCTGGATGAGTTGACGCAAATCCTCGATCTTGGCGCCGTGTACCCCTTTCAATTCATTTGAGCGGCTCGATGGCGAGCCGCCAACCCTACTGGAGTTACCATGAGCGACGCCCTGCAACTGATTCTCGAAGACGCCGACGGCACCCAGCTGGAAACCTCGTGCACCCGTTTTGCCGTAATGTGGCAAGGTAAGGAAGTGTGGATTCAGCAGGTCGGCAACGGCCAGCTGATGATCGGCGTTGATGTAGCCGAAGGTGATAGCGAATACGCCAATCTGCTGCTGCGCCCGCTGGCCACCAACCTGGTCAGCCTGGAGCTGGAAATGGAGCCGGCCGATGACGGCGCCGATGACGACCATGTCCATGGTCCGGACTGCAATCACTGAGGAACGCCCATGCTCGCCCTCGGCAAACTGCTCGAACTGACCCTGACCGGCCATGAACCGGCCTCGAAGATCCAGTTGACGCCGCAGGGCACGCGCTTGCGCTGGCTGGCCGAGGGCGCCCTCGAAATTACCCCGGCCTGCGGGCGCGACAACGGCATGGACCTATTGCTGTCCGCGGGCATCCACGGCAACGAGACCGCGCCGATCGAATTACTCGACCGCTTGCTGCGGCGCATCGCTCGCAGCGAGTTGCAGCCGCGCGCACGCGTGCTGCTGCTGTTCGGCAACCCGGCAGCAATGCGCCATGGCGAGCGTTTCGTCGAGCAGGACATCAACCGCCTGTTCAGCGGCCGTCATGAGCTGAGCAGTGGCGGCGAGGCGATGCGCGCCTGCGAACTGGAACACCTGGCGTCGTCGTTCTTCATCGACTCCGGCCGCGAGCGCCTGCATTACGACCTGCACACGGCGATCCGCGCCTCGCGTATCGAGCAATTCGCCCTTTACCCCTGGGCCGAGGGGCGTCGCCAGTCGCGCCGCGAATGCGCGCGCCTGCAGGCCGCCGGTATCGATGCGGTGCTGCTGCAAAGCAAACCCTCGACCACCTTCAGTGCCTATACTTATGCCGAGCTGGGCGCCGAAGCCTTCACCCTCGAACTGGGCAAGGCCAGGCCGTTCGGCCACAATGAGCTGGTCAATCTGGATCGCCTTGAATTGCGTCTGCAGGCGCTGATCGAAGGCAACGAGCCGCCGATCGAAGAGCGCGCCGTCGAGCACCTCAAGCTGTTCGCCTTCGCCCGCGAGCTGATCAAGCACAGCGATGCCTTCGTTCTGCACTTGCCTGCCGACGTGGAGAATTTCACCGAGCTGGAGCCCGGCTATCTGCTCGCCGAAGACCTGGCCAACAGCCGCTGGGTGGTGGAAGAGCAGGGCGCACGAATCATTTTCCCCAACCCTAAAGTCCATAACGGTCAGCGTGCCGGCATCCTGCTGGTGCCCGCTGCCGACTCTTCACTGGAGTGACCGCTTAGAATCTGTTCATGATCTTGCAGCCCAGGCTCGTCGATTTTGGCAGCTAAGTGGCGGTAGCGGTTGGCAGCCACTTGTGGGAACGGGCCATGCCCGTGATTTTGCGGGTATGGCCCGCTCCCGCAGGTAAAAACAGCGATGTCCGCTCCTGCCTCATGACTGCCGCTTCATGCACATCAAGATCATGATCAGGCTCTCGGCAGCGCTGCCAATCCACGTTGTTTACTTGCACAGGAGTGCCCATGCGAATCATCGATCTGCGTAGCGACACCGTGACCCAGCCCTCAGCCGGCATGCGCGAGGCGATGCTGGCCGCCGAACTGGGCGATGACGTGTACGGCGAAGATCCGACCGTCAATCAGCTGGAGCAGCGCCTGGCGCGGGATCTCGGCTTTGCCGCGGCGCTGTTCGTGCCCACCGGCACCATGAGCAACCTGCTTGGCCTGATGGCCCACTGCGAGCGGGGCGACGAATACATCGTCGGTCAGCAGGCGCACACCTATAAATACGAAGGTGGCGGCGCGGCGGTGCTCGGCTCGATACAGCCCCAGCCGCTGGACATGGAACTCGATGGCTCCCTGGATCTTGACCGGGTCGAAGCGGCGATCAAGCAGGACGACTTCCATTTCGCCCGTACCCGTCTGCTGGCCCTGGAAAACACCATGCAGGGCAAGGTGCTGCCGCTGGAGTATCTGGCCGAGGCTCGCGCCTTGACGCACAACAAGGACCTGGCGCTGCATCTGGATGGCGCGCGGCTGTTCAATGCGGCGGTCAGGCAGGGTGTCGACGCGCGGGAAATCACCCGCCATTTCGACTCGGTGTCCGTGTGTCTGTCCAAAGGGCTGGGGGCGCCGGTCGGCTCGGTGCTGTGCGGCAACGAGGCGCTGATCGCCAAGGCGCGCCGCCTGCGCAAGATGGTCGGCGGCGGTATGCGTCAGGCCGGCGTGCTGGCGGCAGCCGGGCTGTACGCGCTGGATCATCAAGTCGAGCGCCTGGTGGAGGATCACGCCAATGCCGATTCCCTGGCGGCCGGCCTGCGCGAGCTGGGCTATTCGGTCGAGCCGGTGCAGACCAACATGGTCTACGTACAGATCGGCGAGCGCGCCTCTGCGCTGAAGGACTTCTGCGCCGAGCGGGGCATCCGCCTGAGCGCCGCGCCACGCCTGCGCATGGTCACGCATCTGGATGTCGATGCCGGCGCCATGGCTCAGGTGATCGAAGCCTTCGCCACCTTCCGCGCCTGAGAAGGCCTGCGTGCAGTGCCAAGCAGTGGCCTGGCAGCTGCGGCCCTGTGTTTTCCGGCCATCGCGCCGCCTGCAAATAATTCAGCCCATGCCCTAGCCGCCGCGGACAAGCCCGATATAATGCGGGCTTTTGCCGGCTCTGCCGTGGCCGCCTGTTTTCCTGGAAATTGCCAATGAAAAGCGCAGAAATCCGTGAAGCTTTCCTGAGCTTCTTCGAAGAGAAGGGGCACACCCGTGTCGCTTCCAGCTCCCTGATTCCGAACAACGACCCCACGTTGCTGTTCACCAACGCCGGCATGAACCAGTTCAAGGACTGCTTCCTGGGCCTGGAAAAGCGCGCCTATACCCGCGCCGCCACCAGCCAGAAGTGCGTGCGCGCCGGTGGCAAGCATAACGACCTTGAAAACGTCGGTTATACCGCGCGTCACCACACCTTCTTCGAAATGCTCGGCAACTTCAGCTTTGGCGACTATTTCAAGCGTGATGCCATCCACTTCGCCTGGGAATTCCTGACCGGCGACAAGTGGCTGAAACTGCCCAAGGACAAGCTCTGGATCACGGTGTACGCCACCGATGACGAGGCCTACGACATCTGGAACAAGGAAGTCGGTGTGCCGGCCGAGCGGATGATCCGCATCGGCGACAACAAGGGCGCGCCGTACGCTTCCGACAACTTCTGGACCATGGGCGATACCGGTCCGTGCGGCCCCTGCACCGAAATTTTCTTCGACCATGGCGAGCACATCTGGGGCGGCCCGCCCGGCAGCCCGGAAGAAGATGGCGACCGTTACATCGAGATCTGGAACAACGTGTTCATGCAGTTCAACCGGACCGCGGACGGCGTGCTGCACCCGCTGCCGGCGCCGAGCGTGGACACCGGCATGGGCCTGGAGCGCATCAGCGCCGTGCTGCAGCACGTCAACTCCAACTACGAGATCGACCTGTTCCAGAGCCTGCTGGCTGCCAGTGCCCAGGCTATCGGCTGCGCCAACAATGGTGACGCGTCGCTGAAAGTGGTGGCGGATCACATTCGCTCCTGCAGCTTCCTGATCGCCGACGGCGTCACGCCGTCCAACGAAGGCCGCGGCTACGTGCTGCGCCGCATCATTCGTCGCGCCTGCCGCCACGGTAACAAGCTGGGCGCCAAGGGCAGCTTCTTCCACAAGATCGTCGCGGCCCTGGCCAGCGAGATGGGCGAAGCCTTCCCTGAGCTGAAACAGCAGCAGGCGCACATCGAGCGCGTGCTGAAAACCGAAGAAGAGCAGTTCGCCAAGACCCTGGAGCAGGGCCTGAAGATCCTCGAGCAGGATCTGGCCGAATTGCAGGGCTCGGTCATCCCGGGCGAAGTGATCTTCAAGCTGTATGACACCTACGGCTTCCCGATGGACCTGACCGGCGATATCGCCCGCGAGCGCGAGCTGACCCTCGACGAGGCCGGCTTCGAGCGTGAGATGGAAGCTCAGCGCGTGCGTGCGCGCTCCGCCAGCTCCTTCGGTGTGGACTACAACAGCCTGGTCAAGGTCGACAAGGACACCCGTTTCCTCGGCTACGGCGCCACGGTTGCCAGTGGCGAACTGCTGGTGCTGCTGCGCGACGGCCAGCCCGTCGACACCCTCAACGAGGGCGAGGAGGGCGTCGTAGTGCTCGACCAGACGCCGTTCTATGCCGAGTCCGGTGGCCAGATCGGTGACTGCGGTTTCCTTGAAGGCCCGGGTGTGCGCTTCGACGTGCGCGACACCACCAAGGTCGGTGGCGCGTGGCTGCACCACGGCGTGGTCAGCAAGGGCAGCCTGAGCGTCGGCGCCACCATCAACGCCGAAGTGGACGCTTCGGTGCGTACCGCCACCGGCCTCAACCACTCGGCTACGCACCTGCTGCATGCCGCGCTGCGCCAGGTACTTGGCGAGCACGTGCAGCAGAAAGGCTCGCTGGTCGACAGCCAGCGCCTGCGTTTCGACTTCAGCCACTTCGAGGCGATCAAGCCTGAGCAGCTCAAAGAGCTGGAAGAGATCGTCAACCGCGAAGTGCGTCGCAACACCCCGGTACAAACCGAGGAGATGGATATCGAGAGCGCCAAGGCCAAGGGCGCCATGGCGCTGTTCGGCGAGAAGTACGGCGACAGCGTGCGTGTGCTGACCATGGGCGACGGCTTCTCGGTCGAGCTGTGCGGTGGCATTCATGCCAACCGTACCGGCGACATCGGCGTGTTCAAGATCGTCAGCGAAGGCGGTGTGGCCGCCGGCGTACGTCGTATCGAGGCAGTCACCGGCGCAGCGGCATTCGCCTACCTGAACGGTGCCGAGGAGCAATTGAAAGAGGCGGCGAGCCTGGTCAAGGGCAGCCGCGACAACCTGCTCGACAAGCTCGCGGCGGTGATCGATCGCAATCGTCAGCTGGAAAAGGAGCTGGAGCAGCTCAAGGCCAAGGCCGCCAGTGCGGCAGGCAGCGACCTGGCCGGTTCGGCCGTGGACGTCAAGGGCGTGAAAACGCTCAGCGCGCGCATCGATGGCCTTGATGGCAAAGGCCTGCTGGCGCTGGTCGATCAACTGAAGAACAAGCTCGGCAGTGCGGTGATCCTGCTCGGCGGCGTGCAGGACGACAAGGTCGTGCTGGTGGCTGGCGTGACCCAGGACCTGACCGCCAAGCTGAAGGCCGGCGACCTGATGAAACAGGCCGCTGCAGCCGTAGGCGGCAAGGGCGGTGGTCGTCCGGACATGGCGCAGGGTGGCGGGGTCGATGTGGCCGCGCTCGATGGCGCCCTGGCGCTGGTCGGCCCGTTCGTCGAACAGGGCCTCTGAGGCCTGTAACTCAAGCGTGACCGCGTCGCCCGCCATGCCCGGCGAACGACGCGGTGGTGTGCGGTGGTGTTGTCTGTTTAATGGGCGCCCTTCACGGGCTGAGGCAGCTTTGAAATGGCTTTGATCGTACAGAAATTCGGCGGTACCTCCGTCGGCACCGTCGAGCGAATCGCGCAGGTCGCCGAGAAGGTGAAGAAATTCCGCGAGAAGGGCGACGATATCGTCGTCGTGGTATCCGCGATGAGCGGCGAGACCAATCGCCTCATCGACCTGGCCAAGCAGATCAGCGATGACCAGCCGATCGCTCGCGAACTCGACGTGATGGTCTCCACCGGTGAGCAGGTGACCATCGCGCTGCTGGCCATGGCGCTGATCAAGCGTGGCGTGCCGGCGGTGTCCTACACCGGCAGCCAGGTGCGCATCCTGACCGACAGCGCGCACACCAAGGCACGTATTCTGAGCATCGACGACACCAATATCCGCGCCGACCTCAAGGCCGGTCGCGTGGTGGTCGTCGCCGGCTTCCAGGGCGTGGATGAGCAGGGCAACATCACCACCCTCGGCCGCGGCGGTTCCGACACCACCGGCGTTGCCCTGGCGGCGGCGCTGAAGGCCGATGAGTGCCAGATCTACACCGATGTCGATGGCGTTTACACCACCGATCCGCGTGTGGTGCCCAAGGCCCAGCGCCTGGAGAAGATCACCTTCGAAGAGATGCTGGAAATGGCCAGTCTCGGTTCGAAGGTGCTGCAAATTCGCTCGGTGGAGTTCGCCGGCAAGTACAACGTCCCGCTGCGCGTTCTGCACAGCTTCCAGGAGGGTCCGGGCACCCTCATTACCCTTGATGAAGAGGAATCCATGGAACAGCCGATCATCTCCGGCATCGCCTTCAATCGCGACGAAGCCAAGCTGACCATCCGTGGCGTGCCTGACCTGCCGGGCGTTGCGTTCAAGATTCTCGGCCCGATCAGCTCCGCCAACATCGAAGTGGACATGATCGTGCAGAATGTCGCGCACGATAACACCACCGACTTCACCTTCACCGTGCACCGCAACGATTACCAGAACGCTCAGCAGGTGCTCGAAGCCACTGCGCGCGAACTCGGTGCTCGCGAAGTGGTCGGAGACGTTAACATCGCCAAGGTGTCCATCGTTGGTGTGGGTATGCGTTCCCATGCCGGTGTGGCCAGCCGTATGTTCGAAGCGCTGGCCAAGGAGAACATCAACATCCAGATGATCTCCACTTCCGAGATCAAGGTCTCGGTGGTCATCGAAGAGAAATATCTGGAATTGGCGGTGCGCGCCCTGCACACTGCGTTCGAACTCGATGCCCCGGCCCGTCAGGGCGACTGAGGCATCCTGCAAAAGGCGCGGCTACCCGCGCCTTTTGTTGTTTTGGTTGGTGTTGGTGGAACTTTCCTTCCGTCCGTACTGGTCAATACTTGAGTGCTGGCCTGTTGCTTTCGCGTCAGGCCGGCGCTTTTCACGTTTGCAGACTTGTTGTCCGAAATTGAATCCGTAAGGAGAAAGGAATGCTGATTCTGACTCGCCGGGTCGGAGAGACCCTGATGGTGGGTGACGAAGTCACCGTCACCGTATTGGGTGTTAAAGGTAATCAGGTGCGGATTGGCGTCAACGCGCCGAAGGAAGTCGCCGTTCACCGCGAAGAGATTTACCAGCGCATCCAGAAAGAGAAGGGCGAAGAACCAAACCATTAATTTTTCTCAAAATTTTGGTTTGCAAACGGGGAAAACATGTTTATCATGCGCCCCGTGTTGCGGAGAGGTGGCCGAGTGGCCGAAGGCGCTCCCCTGCTAAGGGAGTACACCTCAAAAGGGTGTCGGGGGTTCGAATCCCCCCTTCTCCGCCATTATTTGGCAAGCCGGGTTTTACCGGGCTGGCAAACAACCAGAGGTGATCTGGTATAAAAACACCAACGGACTCATAGCTCAGCTGGATAGAGTACTCGGCTACGAACCGAGCGGTCGGAGGTTCGAATCCTCCTGAGTCCGCCATATTGAATGGCTTGCAGCAATGCAGGCCATTTTGTTTCAACCAGCGGTGATCTGGTCTAAAAGCGCCTACGGACTCATAGCTCAGCTGGATAGAGTACTCGGCTACGAACCGAGCGGTCGGAGGTTCGAATCCTCCTGAGTCCGCCATATTGAATGGCTTGCAGCAGTGCAGGGCATTTAGCGTCAACCAGCGGTGATCTGGTCTAAAAGCGCCACACGGACTCATAGCTCAGCTGGATAGAGTACTCGGCTACGAACCGAGCGGTCGGAGGTTCGAATCCTCCTGAGTCCGCCACATCAAAAGGGCCTGCAGCGATGCAGGCCCTTTTTCTTTGCCTGGTGTTTTTGCCTGGGCGCTGTTGCCGTTTCAGCGGCCGTGCGTGAAGCGGTAACAGGCCTCATCGTCTGCCGGTCACGCAGCCTTCTTGGTCGAAGGTGACGGTGCGGCGTTCGCTGTTGTGCTTGCTCGCGTAGTGGTAGGTGGTCTGGCCGTTGCGTGTGCTGATGCGATCAGGCTTGCCCAGGGCGCTTTCCACGTCGCTGCGGGTCATGCCGGCGCGTACCTGCTTTCTGATGATCGCTTCGCGTCTGGCGCTGCCGGTGACGGCATTGTCGCAGCCGTCCTGCTGACCGCCGACCACGGTCAGGGTGCTTTCACTGGCATCGATCCTGGCGGCGTTGCCGGCTCTGTCATCGCTGTTCGGAATTGCGAGCGGAACGGGGGCGCCGCTTCCGGGTCTTGGATTATGGGTGCTTTGTATGTGCTGCTGCTGATGGTCGCTGCAGCCGTGCTGGGAAAAGGTGACGTGGCCATCGGCGTCTTCGCAGCGAAAGACGCTCGAGGCCTGTGAAAGGGTGGGGCAGAGCAGAATGGCGCATACGGCTGCGCCATGCATCCAGCGCATAGGGCTTCCTCCTGGTCGGGTGCTCGCAAGCGTAGGTCATGCCCTTGCGGTTGCCAGGTGTCTTGTGCCGATTTGGTAACGTCGCATCACCGGACTCGTGCCGATGCTCTCAAGAAAATGCTGCAAGCGCTTGTCCTGCCATGCCTTTGTCACGTACGTGGCCGATTGGCATGTTATTATTCGCGCCGTCAGCCCCGCCGGGGCTTGTGGATTCCTTCCATGGACTTACCCAGTAGTAACTCAGAATTCCAAGTGTGCAATCACGTATTGACTGATTGACCCTCGCTGGCGCGCGCCGCCGCTGGGGGCGGAGTGTGCCATGACCGAAGTAGAAGCCAAGAAGCCGCAAGAAAGCCTGCAGGATCGACTCGCTCAGGTCGTCGAACTGTTGCAGCGGCACAGGCTGGTCGAAGACCTGACTCATCGCCAGGAAGGCCCGCACCACGACCGCGTCGAAGGTCTGGTGCATCGGCAGAACCTCACCGAGCTGCAGCGCAAGCTCGACGACCTGCACTCGGCCGACGTCGCTTACATCCTCGAAGCCTTGCCGTTGGAAGACCGCCTGACCATCTGGCAGCTGGTCAAGGCCGATCGCGACGGTGACATTCTTCTTGAAGTGTCCGATGCCGTCCGTGAAACCCTGCTGGCCGATATGGAGGATCACGAGATCCTCGCGGCCGCCAAGGAAATGGACGCCGACGAACTGGCCGACCTGGCCTCCGAGCTGCCGCGCGACGTCGTGCACGAGCTCATGGAAACCCTCGATGCCCAGCAGCGTGAGCGGGTGCGTTCCGCGCTCTCCTACGAGGAGGAGCAGGTCGGTGCGCTGATGGACTTCGAGATGGTCACCATTCGCGAAGACGTCAGCCTCGAAGTGGTGTTGCGCTACCTGCGCCGTCTCAAGGAGTTGCCGGGCCATACCGACAAGCTGTTCGTGGTCGATTACGATGGCGTGCTGAAGGGCGTGCTGTCGATCAAGCGTCTGTTGGTGAACGACCCGGAAAAGCAGGTCGCCGAGGTCATGGCCAATGATCCGGTCAGCTTTCATCCTGATGAAGACGCCTATGACGCCGCCCAGGCGTTCGAGCGTTATGACTTGATTTCCGCGCCCGTGGTCGACAAGAACGGCAAGCTGATCGGCCGTTTGACCATCGATGAGATGGTCGACCTGATTCGTGAGGAGAGCGAAAGCGAAGTCCTCAATATGGCGGGTCTGCGTGAGGAAGAAGATATCTTCGCCTCGGTGTGGAAGTCGGTACGCAACCGCTGGGCCTGGTTGGCCGTCAACCTGATCACCGCATTCATGGCGTCGCGCGTCATCGGCCTGTTCGAAGGCTCCATCGAAAAGCTGGTGGCCTTGGCGGCATTGATGCCGATCGTAGCGGGTATCGGCGGAAACTCGGGTAATCAGACCATCACCATGATCGTGCGGGCCATGGCGCTCGACCAGGTCAGCACCGGCAATACCTCGCGACTGATTCGCAAGGAATTGGGCGTCGCGCTGATCAACGGCCTGGTGTGGGGTGGAGTGATCGGGGTCGTGGCCTATGGGTTGTACGACAGTTGGTCGCTGGGTGTGGTGATGACCGCGGCGATGACGCTCAACCTGCTGCTCGCAGCGCTCATGGGGGTCCTGATTCCCATGACGCTGATGCGCATGGGGCGTGACCCTGCGATGGGCGCCAGTGTGATGATCACCGCGGTTACCGACAGCGGCGGTTTCTTCATCTTCCTGGGGTTGGCCTCGCTGTTCCTGCTTTAGGCGCCCGTTGGCAGCCAACAAAAAAACCGGCCTTTAGCCGGTTTTTTCGTTTCTATGCCGTCGCTCGCGGGGCGCCGCAAGTGGCGTAGGGAGCTTTCTGCGATGGCGCGCTGTGTCAGTCGTCGTTGCCGGCGGCCATCTCTGCATCGTGCGCAATCAGCGCTACCAGGGCGTTCTGCTGGCGACGCGACAGTTGTCGAAAACGTTGCAGCAGCTCGCGCTCGTGCAATGACAGTTCAGGGCTGTCGAGGCTTATGCCGAGCTCATCGTCCAGCGCGCCTTCCTGAAGCATGCTCTGCTCCAGGCGAGCGATGATCTCGGAGTTCATGCTGCGATGGTGTTGGCGAGCCACATCAGCAATGCGCTCGCGCATGCCGTCGGGCAACCGAACGACGAACTTGTCAGCCGTACGGCTGGAGTAGATAGCCTGTTTCATAGGGCGCATACATCAACCAAATTAGTTCAGGGAAACGAAGCTGTAATGGCATATAGCTACGGAATGTCAGAGTTCTGACCATCTTTCGCCCATGCCGTTCAACGACGTCGGCATTTTGTCTGGTGATCGTACTTCTTGCCAGCAGATATTTGACGCCAATTACGTGTCGTATTCTGGACTGGGTACCGGCTTTTTGCCAGCACAACTTGTCGAAATTGATTCTGATTGCGCGCAGCGTCGCATTTCTGGTGGATGGCAGTGGGCCGCCTTTTGCGATATTCACCAAGAATCGAGATAAAAAATGCGTTTTCTATGCACTTGCGCATTAGGTAGCGCCCGTGCAGCGTGAATTGCATATGATCGGCATCCGCTGCAGCCCTGTGTAGCTGGTTAATGCCCTGTGTTTTCTCTTCTCGGCGAGGTGTTTGATGAATGCTGGCAGGCTGATCTACCTGATGGGACCTTCGGGGGCCGGCAAGGACAGCGTGCTACAAGGCCTGCACCCCTATCTTGAGGGGCGTCGCTGCCGCATAGCCCGGCGGGTCATCACCCGTTCAGCCGAAGCGGTGGGTGAACAAGCCATTGCGGTGTTGCCAGACGAGTTCGACGAACGCGAGCGCGCTGGCGATTTCGCCATGGTCTGGCGTGCCAATGGTTTGGCTTACGGTATTCCCAGAGAAATAGACGGGTGGCTCGCGGACGATTGCCAAGTGATCGTCAATGGCTCGCGGAGCTATCTGGAAGAGGCTCGCCGAAGGTATCCCGATCTGCTTGCCGTTCTGTTGGAAGTCGAACCCGCCATTCTCAGGCAAAGATTACTTGCGCGAGCCCGGGAAGATGCCGTTCAGATCGAAGCGCGATTGATACGTGGCGCCGAGCTGGCTGGCAGTGCCCTCCTGCAAGGTGACGAGCGCATCGTCCGGCTCGATAACTCCGGCAGTCTCGATAACGCCGTGCAGCGGTTACTCCAGCTCATCGACAGCCGATAGCTGGCTCGAGCGAAGAGTGATCGTGCCCTAGCGCAGGATAGGGTCGAACTTGACCCGCTTGCCGATCAGCAGGGCAACGGCCAGGGCGACACTGCTCATCGTCAGGGTGACCTTGGCGGTGGATGTGAGCCACGTCGCCTGATCGGGCAAGGCAAGCAGAGCGCCTGATAGAACCGCGATCAGCAGAAACAATACAGCTGGTTTAGACATCATGCTCTCCTCGCGCGGCAGGGTTGCCTCTAGAAAAAAGGGTCGTGGGGACCATTGTGATCATCATTGGAGTGTTGGGGTGGAGCTCTATCCGAGAGTCCATCGATCAGCCAGATGGCTGTACAGGTGATGGTTGCCAGTAGCAGCACGAAACCTGGGAAAAATACGCTCCACATGATCAGGCACTCAGAATGTGAAGCGCTGTTGTGGACGTGGCTCCCACTCACCGGTGGTCAGCGGCTTGGCAGCAAATTGACCAGGCTCGACTTTGGTGGCGTGTTGAAATTGCACCGGAGTGGCGCGCATCTGCTGAACCAGCTGCATGGCGGTCGCCTGTTGCTGGTTGTTCTGGAAATTGGCGAATGCGGCGCCTGCAAGCAGGGTCAGGGCAATGGCAGTGGCCAGGGCGATGAGGCTGTTCATGGGGTGGGTTCTCGCATTCGAATTCTATGCGAGTGAGATAGCAGTTCCCGTGCCAGGAATTTATTCAAAAAAAATCTTTTAAAATCAATTACTTAGTTTCAGATATCTTGCGCTTTTCCGTGCATGTTGCAAGGTGCCTGAGTTGTTGTATTGCAAAATGCACGGCGACTCTCGCGAGTCAATCCAGAGGCAATTCAGTAGTGCGCTTGACTTCGCTCATCGCGATGCCGGAATGGGCCTCCTGCACATGGGGCCGCTGCAGCAATTGATCACGCAGAAAACGCTCGTAACTGGCGATATCCCGCGCCACGACCTTGAGCAGATAGTCCGAGCTACCTGCCATGGTGTAGCACTCGATGACCTCGGGATAACCGGCAATCGCACGCTCGAACTCATCCAGATTGCTACGCCCATGGGCGGACAATTTGATGCTGACGAACACCGTGATGGTGAAACCGAGCCGCTTGTGGCTGAGTAACGCTACCTTGCGCTCGATGAAGCCTTCTTCCTGCAGGCGATTGATACGGCGCCAGCAAGGCGACTGGGACAGTTCGACCTTCTTGGCGATTTCCGCGGCGCTGAGGTCAGCATTGCGCTGCATGAGACGAAGGATTCGGCGGTCGATGGCGCTTAGGGAGTCATGCATGTTCGTTTCCGATTTGTGATTATTTTCGAAACGTTCATGCGCAGTATTGGCGTTGACGGCATAAATGGGAAAGAAAAAATTGCCACGCTCCGGTCTATGCTTAAGGCAGTCATCCTCACAGTGATCCTGGTGGATGCAACAGGCAGGTGATTAACCGTGTCACCTGACAGGTCGCTATAAAAACAACAGGAGCGCCGACTTATGTCTCTGGCCGAAATTCGTCTGGACGACAAATACCGTCTCGCGACGGGCCATTTGTACCTCACCGGCACCCAGGCGCTGACCCGCCTGCCCATGCTGCAAAAGCAGCGCGACGCCGCTGCCGGGCTGAACACCGCATGCTTCATTTCAGGCTACCGCGGATCGCCTCTGGGCGGCCTCGACAAAAGCCTTTGGGAGGCTCGCGAATTTCTGCAGCAGAACGCCATTCATTTCCAGCCCGGCGTCAATGAGGAACTCGGCGCTACGGCGGTGTGGGGCAGCCAGCAGACCAACCTGTTTCCAGGCGCGCGCTACGATGGCGTGTTCGCCATGTGGTACGGCAAGGGCCCCGGTGTCGATCGCAGCGGCGACGTGTTCAAGCACGGCAACTCGGCCGGCGTATCGCCACACGGCGGTGTGCTGGTGCTGGCAGGTGATGACCACGGCTGCAAGTCCTCGACCATCGCCCATCAGAGCGAGCACGCCTTCATCGCCGCTTCCATGCCGGTGCTCAACCCGGCCAACGTTCAGGAAATCCTCGACTACGGCATCATCGGCTGGGAGCTGTCGCGTTACAGCGGCTGCTGGGTGGCGCTGAAGACCATCGCCGAGAATGTCGATTCTTCCGCGGTGGTGGATGTCGATCCGCAGCGCATCAAGGTCGTGATCCCCGATGATTTCGCCTTGCCCGAGGACGGCGTGCACATTCGCTGGCCGGATCCACCCCTGGCCCAGGAGAAGCGCCTCAACGTCTACAAGATTTACGCGGCCCGCGCGTTCGCCCATGCCAACGGCTTGAACAAGGTGATGCTCGATTCGCCCAATCCGCGCTTGGGGATCATTACGACCGGTAAATCCTATCTCGACGTACGCCAGGCACTGGATGACCTGGGCCTGGACGAAGCGCTATGCGCACAGATCGGGCTGCGGGTATTGAAAATCGGCATGAGCTGGCCGCTGGAGCCGGTTTCCGTGCATGGCTTTGCCGAAGGCCTGGACGAGATTCTGGTCGTCGAGGAAAAACGCAGCATCATCGAGGATCAACTGACCGGGCAGCTCTACAACTGGCCTGTCGGTAAACGGCCCAGGGTGGTCGGTGAATTCGACGAGCATGGCCAGTCGCTGTTGCCCAACCTGGGCGAGCTGACCCCGGCGATGATCGCCCGCGTGATTGCCCGGCGCCTGGCGCCGATCTACAACAGTGCAGTCATCGAAGCGCGACTCGGCTTTCTCGATGCCAAGGAAAAAGCCCTGGCGGCGCGCAGTTACAACACCGTGCGCACACCGCATTTCTGCTCGGGCTGCCCGCATAACAGCTCGACCAAGGTGCCTGAGGGTAGCCGCGCAATGGGCGGTATCGGTTGTCACTACATGACCCAGTGGATGAACCGCAGCACCGATACCTTTACCCAGATGGGCGGCGAAGGGGTGACCTGGATCGGTCAGGCGCCGTTCACCGATACGCCCCATGTGTTCCAGAATCTGGGCGACGGGACCTACTTCCATTCCGGGCACCTGGCACTGCGGGCTGCCGTAGCCGCTGGCGTGAACATCACCTACAAGATTCTCTACAACGATGCGGTGGCCATGACCGGCGGCCAGCCCGTGGATGGCGAGTTGCGGGTCGACCAGTTGAGCCAGCAGGTCTTCGCCGAAGGGGTCAAGCGCATCGCGGTAGTCAGTGACGAGCCGGACAAGTACCCGAGTCGCTCCAGCTTCGCGCCGATCACCAGTTTCCATCATCGCCGCGAACTCGACGCGGTGCAGCGCGAGTTACGTGACTTCAAGGGCGTGTCGGTGATCATCTACGATCAGACCTGTGCGACCGAAAAACGTCGACGCCGCAAGCGCGGCAAGCTGGTCGATCCGGCGCGGCGGGCGTTCATCAACTCCGCGGTGTGCGAAGGCTGTGGCGACTGTAGCGTGAAATCCAACTGCCTGTCGGTGCTGCCGCTGGAAACCGAACTGGGGCGCAAGCGGGAAATCGACCAGAACGCCTGCAACAAGGATTTCAGCTGCCTCGATGGCTTCTGCCCCAGTTTCGTCACCGTGCACGGCGGTCAGCTGCGTCAGCCCCAGGCGCTCGGTGCCGGGGCGCTGTTCGTGGCCTTGCCGGAGCCGCGCCAGCCCGCCCTTGACAGGCCCTGGAACATCCTTCTGCCCGGCGTCGGCGGCAGTGGGGTGACCACCGTGGGCGCTCTATTGGGTATGGCGGCGCATCTGGAGAGCAAGGGGTGCACGGTGCTCGATCAGGCCGGCCTGGCGCAGAAGTTCGGGCCGGTGAACACCCATGTGCGCATCGCCGCCCGGCAGGACGACATCTACGCCGTGCGGATCGCCGCGGGGGAAGCCGACCTGCTGATCGGTTGCGACCTGGTGGTGGCGGCCGGCGAAGACGCGCTGGCCAAGCTCAATGAGAAGGTCTCTCACGCGGTCATCAACGACCACGAAGCCGCTACGGCGGAATTCACCCGTAATCCCGACGCCCAGGTGCCGGGGCCTGCGATGCGCCAGGCGCTGGTCGACGCGGTAGGGGCCGAGAAAACCTGGTTCGTCGATGCAACGCATCTGGCGACCCGCCTGCTCGGCGACAGCATCGCCACCAACCTGTTCATGCTCGGTTATGCCTATCAAAAGGGGCTGGTGCCGATCAGCGCACAGGCCATCGACAAGGCCATCGAGTTGAATAACGTGGCGGTCGAGTTCAACCAGCAGGCCTTCCTGTGGGGGCGGCGTGCCGCCTACGATTCTGCCGCCATCGAGCGTCTGGTTCGCCCGCAGGGAGATGACAGCAAGCGCTGCAGCACGCTCGATGAAGTCATCGAAGACCGCGTCGCACGGCTGACTGCCTATCAGAATGCCCGCTATGCCGACCGCTACCGCCAATTGGTCGGCCGCGTTCGCGCACGCGACAGTGAGCCGGGACAGCGCCTGACCGAAGCCGTGGCGCGCTATTACTTCAAGCTGCTGGCCTACAAGGACGAGTACGAGGTGGCACGGCTATACAGCGACGCGGCGTTCGGCGAAGCGCTGCACGCTCAGTTCCAGGGCGATTTCCGTCTGCAGTTCCACTTGGCGCCGTCCTGGCTCAGCCGTACCGATCCGGTAACCGGAGAGCCCCGCAAGCGCAGCTTCGGTCCGTGGATGCTCAATGCCTTCAAGTTGCTGGCCAAACTGCGCGTACTGCGTGGTACCTGGCTGGACCCGTTCGCGCGCAGTGAGGAGCGCAAACTGGAACAGGCCTTGATCGAAGACTACGAGCGCAGTGTTGGTCAGTTGCTGGAGTCGCTCGGTACGGGTCACTACGAGACAGCACTGGCCATTGCCGAGCTTCCCGAGCAGATTCGTGGCTACGGGCATGTCAAGGAAAAAGCGGTAGAGCGTGCGCGCATGCATGAGCGACAACTGCAGGAAAGGCTCAAGGCCGGCCAGGCAGTGGTCGTGAAACTATTCGAGCCGGCTGCCTGATCGAGCGTGGCGACATGACAAATCCGTTTGCGCTGGTTAACATGCCGCCCGGCGCCCAAACAGGCCGTTGAAAAACGTAGGCGAGGCAGACAGCGCAAGGCAAAAACATGCGAAAAAGCGGAGTGTACAAGTAGTACATGAGCATTTTGAGCCTGTTTTTAACGCCGCGATGGCAACGCAGCTAGTTTTTCAACAGCCTGCCAAGGGCGCCGGATCAATTGGGTCTCCTTAGTTCAACGGATAGAATAAGCCCCTCCTAAGGGCTAGATGCTGGTTCGATTCCAGCAGGGGACGCCATGATCCGCACGCCTCGATCCTAGCATCGGTCGTGGCAACGGTTTGCGTTAGCCTGAAAAAGAGAAAACGCCGAGAGCCAATTCCGACGTCGCTTGCGACCACCCGTAAGGGAGTGTCGTCAGGAATGGCAGGCAAAAAAAGACCCGGCAAAAAGCCGGGTCAATAACCGTGATTAGCCTGATGAGGAGATAAACTGGAAGCATCCGACCAGGAAGCATTCAGGTTATCCAACCAGCCTCGCGGCTGGTGATGTAGATAGTAGTCATTCTCGATTATTAGTCAATAAAAATAATTCTCATTTCTCACCTCCTGCTGGTATTGATTTTTTGTGTCTTGAAAATCAGCGACTTGCATGGTGACAAAATCTCTTTCACGCATGTCATCTTCACTGCACTCGGGCTACGCTAGGGGCAACCTCCAGGTTTGGTGAGCGACATGACCGAAGATTCCCCCGACACTTCTCCGCTGAGCGCTGCTGAAACGCGCATTCTGGGTTGCCTGATCGAAAAGCAGGCCACGACGCCCGAGGCCTATCCGCTGACGCTCAATGCGCTGGTGCTCGCCTGCAACCAGAAAACCAGCCGTGACCCATTGATGAACCTGACCCAGGGTGCAGTAGGGCAGGGGCTGCGAAGCCTGGAAGAGCGGGGCTTCGTGAAGCTGGTAATGGGCAGCCGAGCCGATCGCTGGGAGCATCGAATCGACAAGGCGCTCGAGTTGGTGGCCCCGCAGGTGACTTTGCTTGGCCTGCTGTTGCTGCGTGGGCCGCAGACGACCGGCGAACTGCTGGCGCGAAGCGGTCGCCAGTACGAGTTCGACGACGCTCAGCAGGTGCAGCACCATCTCGAGCGAATGATCGGCCGGCAGCTCGTGGCTCAGGTCGGCCGCCAAGCGGGGCAGCGCGAGGATCGTTACGCGCAGCTACTCGGTGACCCCGAGCAAACTCAGGCCCAGCTCCAAGAGCGGGCGCAGCGCACTGAACCGTCGACGGGTGATTCCACGCAGCGCCTGGAAGCCCTCGAAGCCCGTATAAGTGCGTTGGAAGCGCGGCTGGCGATGCTGGAAAGCAACGCTGGCGAATGAGCATTTTTGCATTTGTTTGCAGAGCCGCTGGAATCAGTGAACTGTGCCCGACGCGCACCATCCATATGGCACAGCGGCAGCCCAGTAGCCTTGGATGAAAGGTGACTTGCCTGGTCGCCCGTCGAACATAGGCCTGCTCTCGGAGCCGGTACAAGGAGTCGTTGCAGTCCAATGCGCTTGATCTGGAAGTCCTTCAGTTCCCTTTATATCGCCACCGTCCTGATGCTGCTGGGTTCCGGCTTGCTGAGCACCTACTTGGCGTTGCGCCTGGCCGAGTCCGGAGAGGGCGTATGGGCCGGTGCGTTGATGGCGGCCAATTATTTCGGCCTGGTGCTGGGCGGCAAGATCGGCCATCGGCTGATCGCCCGCGTGGGGCATATTCGAGCTTACGTGGCCTGTGCCGGTGTCGTGACCGCGGCAGTATTGGGCCACGGCCTGCTCGACTGGTTGCCGGCATGGCTGGTGCTGCGCGTGTTGGTCGGCCTGGGGATGATGTGTCAGTACATGGTGATCGAGAGCTGGCTCAACGAGCAGGCTGAGACCAAGCAGCGTGGCCTGGTGTTCGCCGGCTATATGGCGGCTTCCTACCTAGGCCTGGTACTCGGCCAACTGGTGCTGGTGGTGCATCCGACACTGGGGCTGGAGCTGTTGATGCTGGTGGCCCTGTCATTCGCCTTGTGCCTTGTGCCAGTGGCGCTGACCCGTCGTCTGCACCCGGCGCCCCTGCGACCTGCACCATTGGAAATGCGCTTCTTCTTTCGCCGCGTGCCGTTGTCACTGACCACCATCGGCGTCGCAGGCCTGATGATCGGTTCCTTTTACGGTCTGGCGCCGCTGTATGCGGCAGAAATGGGGCTGGCCACCGAGCAGATCGGTATCTTCATGGGCTGTTGCATTCTCGCCGGCCTGGTCGTGCAAGCGCCGCTGGGCTGGCTCTCGGACCGCTTCGACCGGGTCAAGTTGATCCGCGGCATGTCGGCTGCACTGCTGCTGGTGGCTTCACCCCTGGCCGTTCTCTCCGAAGCGCCCCTGTTGCTGCTGATCTCGGTCGGCTTCATCGTCAGCATGTTGCAATTCAGCCTGTATCCATTGGCCGTGGCATTCGCCAACGACCACGTGGAGACTGATCGGCGCGTGTCGCTTACCGCCATGCTGTTGGTCACGTTCGGGGTGGGTGCCTGTATCGGTCCACTGCTGGTCGGCGTACTGATGCGTTTCTTCGGGGCCAACATGCTGTACGCGTTCTTCTGCCTGTGCGGGCTGTTCCTGGTCTGGCGCGTTCGTTCGAACATCGTCACCCACCTGCACCAGGTCGACGACGCACCGCTGCATCACGTGGCCATGCCGGTGAACATGACCGCTTCACCACTGGTGGCGGCGCTTGACCCGCGTGTCGATGAGCAGGTGGTGCAGGAACAGATGCAGGAGCCTGTAGTGAGCGAGTCGGACAACACTGAAAGCCAGACTGAGAGCTCGCAACCGTCGGCCTCCACGCCACCGGCGTGACGCGCTAATGCTATAGAAAAGTGTCGCTATCGAAGCGGCGCGCCTCGCGCTGCAACTGGTAGACGAAGCGCTCAATCAGGCGCTGCTGGAGGCCGCTGAGGTTGTCGAAATGCAGGCCAGCGAAAGTAACGTCCAGCTTGTCGTCGTAGCGGGTATGCCGCAGTTCGACGGCCGCTTCCAGCTTGCCGACCGGCAGTTGGGCGCAGAATCCTTCATAGACTTGCCCGGGTTGCAGCTGCTTGCCGACGTCGCCGGCGAGGCGGATCTTGCAGCCTGATGCCGAGATGTCCAGCATCAAGCCGTCGAGAGGATTGCGCAGTCGCGTTCCGCCTAGCTGTACCTTGACCTGTTCCGACTGCTTCAGTGCAGCGCGAAAGGCATTGCGCCGCTGGTGGTAGAGCACCTCGGCGGGGATGACGCCGACATAGCAGCGTTCGCCCTGGTATTCCCCAGTGCGCATGCCCGTTGGGCACTCCCAGGCGATGCGTACGCCGTCATGCAACGATTCGACACTGAAGGCTTCACCATTTTGCAGGTAGCGTTCGCCGTCGCTGGGGATCATTTCGTCGAGAATCAGCAGGTTGCGCTCTCGGTCGATCTCGATCACATAGCTCTGGAAGCGCTGGTTGCGCTCCAGAAAAGTCAGGGTCAGCGGATCATGGTGTTGTTGCAGCAGACGTAGGTTGGCAATGATCTCCACGGGCGCCTTGAGCACCTTGGGAGGTTGCGGGCCACAGTCCTGAGCGAAGGGGTTGGACACGGTCCAGTGATCTCCGGGGCAAGGTACTGCTGCGTCGGGTGAGGCGAAGAGGCTTCACCGCGCATCTTGTCGTTATGTCAGGCCTGGCTGAGCGGGCGCTTGTTGCCGATTTTAGCGGTACCGCCGCTGCTGTCATAGAGCGAAGGTGTTTCGCTGCCGCGCAGGATGCCGAGCATGCTGGCGGTGGATTGCTGGCTCGTGCGGATGATTCGGCCATTGCGCAGGTTGGCTTCCTGGCAGTGTTCGAGCAACTCGCTCAGCCGTTCGCTGGCCTGAATGAGTTCGTCGCCCTTGTCCGAGCGTTCGGCAAGCGCTTTCAAGCCCGAGCGGTCAGGACTCAGTTGCAGGTTTACCAACGCTTGCGTGCGGTTCTTACCGTGTTGGTCGAGCGTGGCCAGAAGCGGCTGTTTGCTCGCCAGGATTTCCTGCAGTTTACTGAGGTCATGTTTGCCGAGGGCTTCATATTCGGCTTCGATCAGCTCAAGCAGTTGCGCTGCGTGGCCGATATCCTCGTTGAACAGGTCGAGCAGGGGCGTGATGTTCATGGTTCAGACTCTCTGGAGTGGAACCGCTAGGCGCACGTCTGCTGTAGCAGCGGACTGGCATCAAGTCGGTTTCCGGGCGTCCAACACCCCAGTGCGAGCCGGAAGACTAGCGCTGGGATTCGAAATTGAGCAGCTTGCTGGCAACGCGCTGGCTGTCGACCTGATAACTGCCGTCGGCAACAGCCTGTTTCAGCTTGGCCACTCGATCGCTATCGACGGCAGGCTGATCGCGCAGCTTGTCGACGGTTTTTTGCAGCTGTTGCGCTTCGCTGCTCAGCTGAACGGACTCGCCGCTCTTGCTATCTGTTGCCGCTGGCTGGGCCGTAGCGGTGCTGCCGGCAGCCTTGTTGTCGATGGCTTCGTTCTTGCCGCCCTGGGTGCTGCCCGCACGATTGGTGCTGGCTGGCGTGGAGCTGTTGAGTCGGTTGAAGTCGATGACCATGATGCAAAACCTCTAACGGTGTGTGGACGCTTGCCTAGTGTGTCGGCTGTGCCCGGAAAAACTTTAGGCAAAAAAAGTCGCGTCGCTCGCACAGTCTAAAACAGCCTCGCTCGCCCGTCAGCCAGTGCGTTGGCCGGACGCATTCTCACATCGATACTTCAACCTGCCCAGGGCCGGTCACTCGCGCGCGCACCACGCGTTGCGAACTCTGATTACGTACGCTGATCTGCTTGCCCACGGCGCCATCGGAAAGCGCTTCACCGGGCATGCGCACATTGATGCCGCCGCTGCGGGCGCTGATCACCACCTGATCGCCGCGGCGGATAACTTCCGCCTGGCGGATGAAAGTAGGCGACAGCACCTGATCGGGTAGCAGCGGGCGGGTGCTCTTGCGACCGATCGCCTGTTCCAGGTCGATCATGTAGCCCTGGTTGAGTAAGCCGACGTCGCGCTCGGCAAGCATCAGGTCACCTTCACCGAGCACGCCTTCACGTTTGATCGGGCGTACCACGGTCACCACTTCGCGGTAGAGGCGAACCTGCCCAGGGACGAATACCGTCCAGGGTGATGTGCCGTCACAGCGTACTCGCATAGTCACCCGGCCGACCGGTTCGGCTGGCGTTTCCAGGGTGACCGTCAACGGCTGGTCGCACAAGGGCAGGCGCAGGCGCGGGTCGAGCCGGTTGATCTGCACCTCGTGGCGCCCCTGAATATTGCTGCGCTGCAAATAGTCTGCAACTGCCTGCTCAAGAAAGCGCTGGGTCTCGCCGATAAGCTGATCGGGCAGAGTGACGGAGGCAGTTGTCAGCGTGCTATAGCCGAGCGCCATCAAAGCAGGTAAAACTGCCAGGCAACGAAGGCTCTTGGCCATCGAGCGTCGGATAATTGTCATTCGTGCATTCATGTCTGGTTCGAAGCAAGGCGCGTGCCGCCTGCTACGCTAACCAAATCTGATGTGTTACTGGAATCTTGGGAGCCCGTACATGGCCGGTGTGATGGATTCGGTCAACCAGCGAACTCAGCTGGTTGGGCAAAATCGCCTGGAACTGCTGCTGTTTCGTCTCGACGGCTCTCAGCTGTACGGGATCAACGTCTTCAAGGTGAAGGAGGTGTTGCAGTGCCCGAAACTCACCATCATGCCCAAGTCGAGCCCGGTGGTTCGCGGCGTGGCCAACATCCGTGGCGGCACTATTCCGATTCTGGATCTGTCGATTGCCACCGGCAAGCGCCCGCTGGGTGACATCAACGGCAGCTTCGTCATCATCACCGAGTACAACACCAAGGTTCAGGGTTTTCTGGTGCGCTCGGTCGAGCGCATCGTCAACATGAACTGGGAAGAAATCCACCCACCACCCAAGGGCACCGGGCGCGATCACTACCTGACGGCCGTCACGCGGCTGGATGACAAACTGGTCGAGATCATCGATGTAGAGAAGATTCTCGCCGAAGTGGCGCCTACTTCCGAGGTGATCTCGGCTGGGGTGATCGATGTCGAGGTGCAGACCAAGGCCGTCAGCCAGCATGTACTGATCGTCGACGATTCTTCTGTGGCTCGTAAGCAGGTGATGCGTTGCCTGCAGACCGTCGGCGTGGAAGTGACGGCATTGAACGATGGCCGTCAGGCCCTTGATTACCTGCAGGCCATGGTTGCCGAGGGCAAGTCGCCGGAGCAGGAGTTGTTGATGATCATCTCCGACATCGAGATGCCGGAGATGGACGGCTATACCCTGACCGCCGCGATCCGTTCCGATCCGCGCATGCAGAAGCTGCACATTCTGCTGCATACTTCGCTGTCCGGCGTGTTCAACCAGGCCATGGTGAAGAAGGTGGGCGCCAACGACTTCCTGGCGAAGTTCCGCCCGGATGATCTGGCTTCCCGGGTGGTGGATCGCATCAAGGCCGGCTGATCGTCAGCGTTACCAGGGTTGCTCGGTAATGGCAGCCAAACCGGCGAACGCTTCACCCGCGTTCGCCGCTTCCGATTCAATAGATGGACGAGGCCTCACGAGTGTCTTCAGGTAATTTGGATTTCGAGCAATTCCGGATCTTTCTGGAAAAAGCCTGTGGCATCGTGCTGGGCAGCAACAAGCAATACCTGGTTTCCAGCCGGTTGAACAAGCTGATGGAAACCAACGGCATCAAGACCCTGGGTGAGCTGGTGCAGCGCATGCAGAACCAGCCGCGCAGTGGTTTGCGCGAGCAGGTGGTCGATGCGATGACCACCAACGAAACCCTCTGGTTTCGCGACACCTATCCGTTCGAAGTGCTCAAAAATCGCGTCTTGCCCGAGCTGATCAAGGCCTACCCAGGGCAGCGCCTGCGTATCTGGTCGGCCGCCTGCTCCTCGGGCCAGGAACCTTACTCGCTGTCGATGAGCATCGATGAGTTCGAGCGTAGCAACATCGGCCAGCTCAAGGCTGGTATCCAGATCGTGGCTACCGACCTGTCGCCCACCATGCTGAACAACTGCAAGTCCGGCGAGTACGACAGCCTAGCCATGGGCCGCGGCCTAGCCCAGGAGCGTCTGCAGCGCTATTTCGACCCCAAGGGGCCGGGGCGCTGGGTGGTGAAGCCGGCCATCAAGAGCCGCGTGGAGTTCCGCCCGCTCAATCTGCTCGACAGCTACGCCAGCCTCGGCAAGTTCGATATCGTGTTTTGCCGCAACGTGCTGATCTATTTTTCGGCGGAAGTGAAGAAGGACATCCTCACGCGCATTCACGCCATGCTCAAGCCGGGTGGCTATCTGTTTCTCGGCGCCTCCGAAGCACTCAACGGCTTGCCCGAGAAGTATCAGATGGTGCAATGCAGCCCAGGCATCATCTACAAGGCCAAGTGATTCTTGCGCCATCGAGAAAAGCGGGAGGCCTGGGCCTCCCGCTTTCTTTTCAGCTCCAGCTCATCCGACGGTGCTTTGTCGCCGTCGCGTCAGAAAAGCGGCAAGTCGCCGTTGATATTGCCGCCCCTGCCTTGCCAAACGGCGGAAAAGCTTTGCCGCTATTGCTGCGAAAGTCCGCTGCTTTTCGGTGATCCTGCTGATTTATAAGTAAAAAATTTAGTTGGCACATGCCTTGCTATGGTCTCTGCACGTAAACAGGCGAGCCGCTACGGCAAAGGTTCCTGAAATGAGCATCAGTTTCGACAGCGCACTTGGCATTCATGAAAAGGCCCTGGGCTTCCGTGCCCAGCGTGCCGAGGTGTTGGCCAACAACATGGCCAACGCCGACACCCCAGGCTACAAGGCACGTGATCTGGATTTCGCCTCCGTGCTGGCGCAGCAGGCCGCCAAGAGCAGCGGTAGCGGCAACTCGGGGCTTAAAACCACCAATAGCCGCCATATAGCAGCAGAAGGCGTGCCAATGGGTGATGCGGCGCTGGCTTACCGCACCCCTACTGCGCCCTCCATCGACCAGAACACCGTCGATGCCCAGGTGGAACAGGCCAATTACGCCGAGAACGCGGTCGCTTTCCAGACCAGCTTCACGCTGCTCAACAGTAAATTCAAAGGGCTCGTCAGCGCCCTGCGTGGTGAATAAAGGAGCCTGATATGTCCCTCACCAGTGTTTTCAATATCGCCGGAACCGGTATGAGCGCCCAGAGCACTCGGCTCAATACCATCTCCAGCAACATTGCCAACGCCGAAACGGTTTCGTCGAGCATCGACCAGACCTATCGCGCACGCCATCCGGTGTTCGCCACCGTTTTCCAGAATGCCCAGGGCGGCACCAACGGCTCGCTGTTCGCCGATCAGGATCAATCCGGTGCCGGCGTTCAGGTGCTCGGTATCGTGGAGGACCAGAGCAGCCTGATGCCGCGCTACGAGCCCAATCATCCGGCGGCGGATGAGGCGGGTTACGTGTATTACCCAAACGTCAACGTGGTCGAGGAGATGGCGGACATGATTTCTGCCAGCCGCGCCTTCCAGACCAACGTGGAAATGATGAACACCGCCAAGCAGATGATGCAGCGCGTGCTGACTCTGGGTCAGTGAGCGGGGAGTGAGAGATGAGCACTGTTGATGGCGTCAGCTCCAGTTCGGTACTGGACAAGTATCAGGTCAAGCAGGACAGCACGCAGAACAAGGAACTGGGCAAGGATCAGTTTCTCAACCTGCTAGTGGCCCAGCTGAACAACCAGAACCCGCTGGAGCCCCAGGGCAATGGCGAGTTCATCGCGCAACTGGCGCAGTTCAGTACCGTTGAGGGGGTCGAGAAGCTCAATTCGAGCATGGAGACCATCCTGTCCGGCTATCAGTCTTCGCAGGCGCTCCAGGCTTCCTCGTTGGTCGGGCGTAAGGTGATCGTGCCGGTCGACAAGGCGGTCGTCGATACCAGCGAGAGCTTCAAGGCCAGCGCCGTGCTGCCGACCAGCAGCAGTAACGTGTACGTCAACGTCTACGACAGCGCCGGCGCGGTGGTCAGTCGTATCAACCTGGGTGAGCAGCAGGCCGGCAACGTCAGCTTCATCTGGGACGGCAAGGACTCGAGCGGCAACGTCATGAAACCAGGTACCTACAGGTTCGAGGCGCAGGCCACGTACGGCAACGAAACCAAAGGGCTTTACACGCTGTTGCCGGCCAACGTCGACAGCGTAACCCTGGGTGGCAACGAATTGATGCTTAACCTGGCAGGAATCGGCAACGTGCCGTTGTCCCAGGTGCAGGTCATTGGTCAGTAATTAACAGGCTGTAAATGCCGGGTTTTCGGCAAGGAGAATTTTCATGTCGTTCAATATCGGTCTTAGTGGCCTGCGTGCTGCGACCAGTGACCTCAACGTAACGGGTAACAACATCGCCAACGCCGGCACCGCTGGCTTCAAGCAGTCACGCGCCGAGTTTGCCGACCTGTATGCCTCGTCCATGCTCAGCAGCGGCTCCAATCCGATCGGCAGCGGCGTGCTGCTCAGTGACGTGTCTCAGTTGTTCAGCCAGGGCAACATCAACTACACGAAGAACTCGCTGGATCTGGCCATCAATGGCAGCGGTTTTTTCCGTACCAGCAACAATGGCGATATCAGCTATACCCGTGCCGGCTACTTCGGCACCGACCGTGAAGGTTTCATCGTAAACAACTTCGGGCATAACCTGCAGGGCTATGGTGTGGACGCCAATGGCAACCTGCAGAATGGCATCATCGGCAATCTGAGAGTGGAAACGGCCAGCCAGGCGCCGCGCTCGACGAGCACCATCACCCAGCCGTTCAACCTGAACTCCACTGAGTCCGTACCCGTTTTGCGTCAGAGCGCTTACGACACGGCCTATCAGACAGCCTTCAATGGCGTGCTTTTGCCGGGTAATCCCAATCCGACTCCTGCTGAAATCGCGGCCGCTACTGCGGCGGCCACTCCAGCGGAACTCGCGGCGGCGAATGCGGCGGGTGCGACGGCAGGTACGACTGCGGCCAATGCCTCGTTCAATCCGGCAGACCCGACCAGTTACAACCGCTCTACCTCGGTCAATATCTTCGACGCCCAGGGTAACGCGCACTCCTTTACCCAGTATTTCGTGAAGACGGGTGCGAACAGCTGGGATGTGAAGATTCTGGTCGACGGCCGTAATCCGCTTGATCCGACCAGCACTCAGGCGCTGTCGGCCGGCGTGACGTTCGATGCGTCCGGTAAAATGCAGGCCATTGATCCGGCTAATTTGAGCGCCGGGCTGACGGTCGCACCCGATGGTTCCATCAACATGAATGGCTGGGTGCCTGCTGCGCCGACCAATGCCGAAGGTACGACCTGGGCGCCCAATGGGTCTGCGGCCAGTGCTGCGATCAAGTTCGATTTTCGCGGCTCTACGCAGTTCAACAGCACTTTCTCGGTCGCCAAGGTCGTGCAGGACGGTTACAGCACGGGCGAGCTGGCCGGGCTGGAAATTGACGAGACTGGTGTGTTGTTTGCGCGCTATACAAACGGTCAAACCAAGGTTCAAGGTCAGCTGGTTCTGGCTAACTTCGCCAATATGCAGGGGCTGACGCCGGTTGGCAAAACCGCATGGGTGCAGTCTTCCGAATCGGGGGAACCGGTGATCGGCACGCCGAAAAGCGGCACGCTGGGCACGCTTCAGGCCGGTGCTTTGGAAGACTCCAACGTCGAACTGTCCGATCAACTGGTCAACCTGATCGTGGCGCAGCGTAACTACCAGGCCAACGCCAAGACCATCGAAACCGAGAGTGCGATCACGCAGACCATCATCAACCTGCGTTAAGCGTCAGGGAGCCGTTGCCGAAACCGGCAACGGCTCGCCGAGCGACAAATTACAGGCTCCCTCGGGAGCCTTTTTGTTTTATTAAATTCCTTTATATTCATAGGCTTAATATTGTTTTTGAAATGTGGCACGTGTATTGCTATTGAGGTTTTGTCAGAGTCGCGGGCGCGTTGCCCACCTCGGAGGAAAACATGGACAAAATGCTGTACGTCTCCATGACTGGTGCCCACAACAACACGTTGGCCCAGCGTGCCCACGCCAACAATCTGGCGAACATCTCCACCACCGGTTTTCGTCGTGATTTCGAGCAGGCGCGTTCGATGCCGATTTTCGGCGAGAGCCAGCCTTCTCGTGTATTCGCCATGAGCGAACGGCCGGGTACCGACTTCACCCCCGGCACGCTGCAGGAAACCGGGCGCGATCTGGACGTCGCCATCGGCGGTAAGGGCTGGCTGGCCGTGCAGGCCCCCGACGGCACCGAGGCTTACGTTCGCACCGCAAGCCTCAACGTGGATGCCCAAGGCATGTTGCGTACCGGCAACGGTATGCCGGTGATGGGCAATGCCGGTCCCATTGCCGTGCCGCCGGAGCAGAAAATCGAGATTGGCCAGGACGGCACCATCAGCATTCGCGCTCTCGGCGAGGCGCCCCGGGTGCTCGCTGAAGTCGACCGGCTGCGCCTGGTCAACCCTGATCAAAAACAGATGCAGAAGGGCACGGACGGCATGATCCGCTTCAACGGCCCTCAGCCGCCGGAGGCCGACGCCACGGTGCAGATCACCTCGGGCTTTCTCGAGTCCAGCAACGTCAATGCAGTCGAGGAGATGACCTCGATCCTGGCGTTGTCCCGGCAGTTCGAGCTGTCCGTCAAGATGATGCGCACTGCAGAAGATAATGACACTGCCATGGCGCGCGTCTTGCAGATGAGCTGATAACCAACACGCGGCGCCACGAATCCGGCGCCCGAGGAGAACGCTATGCTTCCGTCACTGTGGGTCGCCAAGACCGGCTTGTCCGCTCAGGACATGAACCTGACGACCATTTCCAACAACCTGGCCAACGTGTCCACCACCGGCTTCAAGCGTGACCGCGCCGAGTTCGAGGACCTGCTGTACCAGATCCGTCGCCAGCCCGGCGGTCAGTCCAGCCAGGACAGCCAGTTGCCCTCCGGCCTGCAGCTCGGTACCGGTGTGCGCATCAATGGCACCCAGAAAATCTTCACCGCCGGCAGCCTGCAGACTACCGAGCAGCCGATGGACATGGCCGTCAACGGCCGCGGCTTCTTCCAGGTGCTGATGCCCGATGGCACGGTGTCCTATACCCGTGATGGCAGCTTCCACCTGAACGCCAACGGCCAGGTGGTTACCTCCCAGGGTTTCGCTCTGGAGCCGGCCATCGTGCTGCCGCCGGAAGTGCGCACCTTCACCGTCGGCGAAGACGGCACCGCGTCGGTCACCACCACCGGTAACCCGCAGCCGCAGATCGTCGGTAACCTGCAGATCGCCGACTTCATCAACCCGGCGGGCCTGGAAGCGATCGGCAACAACCTGTTCCTGGAAACCGCTTCCAGCGGTGCGCCGCAGGTCGGTACGCCTGGCCTCAACGGCCTGGGTACGACCCTGCAGAATACGCTGGAAAACTCCAACGTCAGCGTGGTCGAGGAGATGGTCAACATGATCACCACCCAGCGCGCCTACGAGATGAACTCCAAGGTCATCTCCACCGCTGACCAGATGCTGTCCTTCGTCACCCAGAACCTTTAAGACCCCGGGGTAGGCATTCGCTCACCCCCTGATACGCCCGAACGCTGTGAGGTAGTGGTTATGAACCGCTTGGTGTGTGTGTTCTCGATTCTCGGCAGCGTAGTGCTGAGTGGCTGCGTGGCGCCTGCCGCCCGGCCGAACGATCCCTACTACGCACCCGTGCTGCCACGCACGCCACTGCCGGCCGCGCAGAACAACGGCTCGATCTTTCAATCCGGGTTCGAAAGCAATCTGTATGGCGATCGCAAGGCCTTTCGCGTGGGCGATGTGATCACCATCACCCTCAACGAGCGCACCCAGGCGAGCAAGAATGCCACGTCGAAGATCGCCAAGAACAGCAACGCCAATATCGGCCTGACCTCGCTGTTCGGCGGCGGGGTGTCGATCAACAATCCCAACTCCAGCCTGAACCCGCTGCAGGCCGATGATCTCGGCCTCAGCGCTCAGTACGGCGCGCAGCGCAGTACCGATGGTTCCGGCCAGGCTGGGCAGAGCAATAGCCTGACCGGCTCGATCACCGTGACCGTCGCCGAAGTGCTGCCCAACGGCCTGCTGGTGGTGCGCGGCGAGAAGTGGATGACTCTCAACACCGGCGACGAGCTGGTGCGTATCGCCGGCCTGGTTCGTTCCGACGACGTGGCCCGTGACAACTCCGTGGCTTCGACCCGTATCGCCGACGCGCGCATTACCTACTCCGGCACCGGTGCCTTTGCCGATGCCAGCCAGCCTGGCTGGCTGGACCGGTTTTTCGCCAGCCCGCTGTTTCCGTTCTGAGGTCAATGATCATGCGTAAATGGCTCATCACCGTTGCTGCGCTGCTGCTGGCCTCGACCGCTCAGGCCGATCGGCTCAAGGACCTGGCCAGCATTCAGGGCGTGCGCAGTAACCAGTTGATCGGCTACGGCCTGGTCGTGGGGCTCAATGGCAGCGGCGACCAGACTACCCAGACGCCGTTCACCGTGCAGACCTTCAACAACATGATGGCGCAGTTCGGCATCAAGGTGCCGGAAGGCGGCAACGTACAGCTCAAGAACGTCGCGGCGGTGTCCATCCATGCCGACCTGCCGCCGTTCGCCAAGCCGGGGCAGACCATCGACATCACCATTTCCTCGATCGGTAACGCCAAGAGCCTGCGCGGTGGCAGCCTGCTGATGACCCCGCTAAAGGGGATCGACGGCAACACCTATGCCATCGCCCAGGGCAACCTGGTGGTTGGCGGCTTCGACGCCAGCGGTGCCGATGGGTCGCGCATCACCGTCAATGTTCCGTCGGCCGGTCGTATTCCCGGCGGCGCCACCGTCGAGCGCCCGGTGCCGAGCGGCTTCGATCAGGGCAACACGCTGACGCTGAACCTCAATCGCCCGGATTTCACCACCGCCAAGAACATCGTCGATCACATCAACGAACTGCTCGGCCCAGGCGTCGCCCAGGCGCTGGATGGTGGCTCGATTCGCGTCAGCGCGCCGCTCGACCCGAGCCAGCGCGTCGACTACCTGTCGATCCTGGAAAACCTGGAAGTGGATGTCGGCCAGGCGGTGGCCAAGGTCATCATCAACTCGCGTACCGGCACCATCGTCATCGGCCAGAACGTGCGCGTGCAGCCTGCGGCCGTGACCCACGGCAGCCTGACGGTGACCATCACCGAAGACCCGATCGTCAGCCAGCCGGGTGCGCTGTCCGGTGGCGAAACCGCCGTGGTGCCGCGTTCGCGCGTCGGCGCCGACGAAGAAAAGAAACCAATGTTCAAGTTCGGTCCGGGCACCACTCTCGACGAGATCGTGCGGGCGGTGAACCAGGTGGGCGCTGCGCCTTCCGACCTGATGGCTATCCTGGAGGCGCTCAAGCAAGCCGGCGCTCTGCAGGCTGACCTGATCGTGATTTAAAGGACACGCGACATGGATACTCGACTCTCGGCCGCCGGCACCAGCACCGTCGACAGCGGCGCCTACACCGATCTCAATCGCCTCAACCAGTTCAAGGTCGGCGGCGATAACGAAGAGAACATTCGCAAGGTCGCGAAGGAGTTCGAGTCGCTGTTTCTCAATGAAATGCTCAAGACCATGCGTTCGGCCAACGAAGTGTTCGGTGAAGGCAACTTCATGAACAGCAACGAGGCCAAAACCTACCAGGACATGTACGACCAGCAACTGTCGGTGACCATGGCTGGCAACAAGAACGGTATCGGCCTGGCCGACGTGATGGCTCGGCAAATGTCGAAGATGAAGAACGTCAGCGAACGCCCCAATCCGTTCGCCCAGGTCGACGCCCCCGTGCCGGCTGCACCGAGCAAGCCGCTGGCGCGTAACGAAGCGGCTGCCGATGGGGCGCCTGCGCGTGTCGAGAAGATCACCGCCGCGGTCGATCCCGAGCGCAACGACATGACGCTGATCAACCAGCGTCGCCTGTCGTTGCCGGGCAAGCTGGCCCAGCGCATCGAGGCCGGCATCGTGCCGGGCGCCGAGTCGGCCACAGCGACTACCGTAGCCAATACGCCAGCCGGCGATGCCGTCGGCAAACCCCTGGCAAAGGGCGACTGGTTGCCCGCCAAGGCCTACGCCGCGCCGGCCGAACGCCGCCTGAACATCAACGGTAGCGAAGAAATCGCTGGCCGCACGACGTTCAAATCGGCCAAGGAATTCATGGAAACCATGCTGCCGATGGCCGAAAAGGCCGCGGCCAAGTTGGGCGTCGATCCGACCTACCTGGTCGCTCAGGCGGCGCTGGAAACCGGCTGGGGCAAGTCGATCATCAAGCAGGGTGATGGCAGCAGCAGCTACAACCTGTTCGGCATCAAGACCCACAACACCTGGGGCGGTGATTCTGCCCGGGTAATGACAACCGAATACCAGAACGGCAAGCCGGTGAAAGAAGCCGCCTCGTTTCGCTCGTATGAATCCTTCGCCCACAGCTTCGAGGATTACGTGAGCTTCCTGCAAAGCAACGGGCGCTACGAAAAGGCGTTGAGCTCCACCGCCAACCCCGAGCAGTTCGCCCGTGAGCTGCAGAAGGCCGGCTATGCTACCGATCCGCAGTATGCCCGCAAGGTCTCGCAGATCGCCCGCAAGCTGTCGACCTACCAGATGATCGCCGCCAACGGCGCGCCCTCGAACAAGGGATGATGAAGCATGGCTGACCTACTGAGCATTGGCCTGTCGGGCCTGTCGGCGAACAAGACTTCGCTGTCGGTTACCGGCCATAACATCACCAATATCAACACACCGGGGTACTCGCGCCAGGACACCATCCAGGCCACGCAGACGCCGCAGTTCAGCGGTGCCGGCTATATCGGCAGCGGCACCTCGCTGGTGGACATTCGCCGCAGCTACAGTGAGTTTCTCACCACCCAACTGCGTAGCAGCACTGCACTGAGTAGCGACGTGAAGGCCTACAAGAGCCAGATCGACCAGCTCGATTCGCTGCTGGCCGGCACGACCACGGGCGTTACCCCGTCGCTGCAGAAATTCTTCTCCGCGCTGCAGACGGCCGCCGAGGATCCGTCCAACCTGCCTGCCCGGCAGTTGGTGCTTTCCGAGGCCGAAGGCCTGAGCCGCCGCTTCAATACGGTCTACGACCGGCTGAACGAGCAGAACAGCTTCGCCAATAAGCAGATGGGCGCTGTTACCGAGCAGATCAACCGGCTTTCCAGTTCCATCGCCAGCCTCAACGAGTCCATCGCGATTGCCCAGGCCAATGGCAGCCAGCCCAACGACCTGCTGGATGCGCGTGAGGAAGCTCTGCGCCAGCTGTCGACGTTCGTGGGCGTCAACGTCGTGGCGCAGAACGACGGCACGCAGAACGTCTTCATCGGTTCCGGTCAGCCGCTGGTGGTTGGCAGCAGTGCCGCTCGCCTGGAGGTAGTGCCCGGCGTCAATGACCCTAATCGCTCCGAGATCCAGTTCATCGTCGGCGCCTCCCGGCAAACCGTCACCACCCAGGTGACGGGCGGCGAGTTGGGCGGCATCCTGCGTTACCGCGAAGAGGTGCTGGACAAGACCTTCAACTCGCTGGGGCGCCTGGCGCTATCGATCAATGACCAGGTCAACAGTCAGCTGGGGCAGGGTCTGGACCTGAAGGGGCAGGTAGGCGCTGCGCTTTTCGGGGACTACAACGAGGCCGCGGTGGCGCGCTTACGGGTGCTGCCGTCGTCGACCAACAGCAGTAACGCATCGCCAGTACTGAACATCACCAACAGCTCCGTACTGACCACCAGCGATTACCGACTGGAGTTCGACGGCACCAACTACTCGGCACGTCGCCTGAGCGACAACCAGCCGATGACCGTGACCCAGAACCCGGCTGGCACCCTGAGCTTTCAGGATAGCGCTGGCCGCAATCAGGGTTTTCAGGTGGTGATCGGCACGCCAACGCCTGCTGCCGGCGACTCCTTCGTGCTGCAGCCAACCCGTATCGGCGCCTCGACGATGACCACCGTGCTGGATCAGGCTGATCAATTGGCCTTCGCTGCGCCGATTCGCGCCGAGGCCAACCTGCAGAACCGCGGCAATGGGGTGATCAGCCAGCCGACCCTGCAATCTACCGGCAGCAATATCGATCCGGCAGCGCTGCAAGCAGCTTTTCCGCCGATCACCCTGACCTACGATTCGGCAGGCGGCAACTTCACCGGTCTACCAGCCGGGGCGACGCTGACCCGCGTGGACAACAAGGGGCAGCCGATCACGCCGCCGCCGACCCCGCTGTTCCAGCCCGGCCAGCAGAATAACTATCAACTGACCCTGGCGGATGGCACCAGCGTCAACATGAGCGTTAGCGGCCGCCCGGAAAATGGCGATCGCTTCGATATCGCCTTCAACCTCAACGGGGTGTCCGACAACCGTAATGCTCTCGCCCTGGTAGGGCTGCAGAGCAAGCAGGTGGTTGGCGTCGATCCCAGCGTCACCGGTATCAGCACGGGCTCGAGCTTTACCGACAGCTACGGCGACCTGATCGAGCGGGTCGGCACCCTGACCGCCCAGGCCCGTCAGGATAACGAGGCGACCGGTGCTATTCTCAAACAGGCGCAGGACAACCGTGACTCACTTTCAGCGGTCAACCTCGATGAAGAGGCTGCCAACCTGATCAAGTTCGAGCAGTACTACAACGCGTCGGCCCAAGTGATTCAAGTTGCGCGCTCTTTGTTCGATACCCTGATCGGAGCGTTCAGGTAGTAGCCTTTGGCTTGGCTCATTAGGGCTGCCGCTACCGGTTGCAAATAAACGATTTCCGGCTCCCCGCCTGGCTAAGGCCAGGCAGGGAGCAAATCCCAAGACGGGTGCGGCTCTGGTAAGCGCCAGTTACCGCTAGAGAAGACGAGGCAGTTATGCGTATTTCCACTCTCCAGGCGTTCAACAACGGCGTTCAAGGCCTGCAGCGCAACTACGCCAATGCCATTCGCACCCAGGAACAGATCAGCACCGGCAATCGTATCCTCACGCCTGCCGATGATCCGGTGGCGTCGGTGCGTTTGCTGCAGCTCGAGCAGCAGCAGAATGTGTTGACGCAGTACAACGACAACCTTACCGCTGCAAAGAACAGCCTGAATCAGGAGGAGGTCACGCTCAACTCGGTAAATACCGTTCTGCAGCGCGTTCAGGAGCTGGCCGTGCGTGCCGGTAATGGCTCGCTGAGCGTGGATGATCGAAAGTCCATTGCAGCCGAACTGCGCGAGCGCGAGGACGAACTGCTTGGCTTGATGAATACCAAGAACGCTCGCGGCGAATATCTGTTCTCGGGTTTTCAGGGCAAGGCTGAACCCTTCGTACGCAATGCTGACGGCACTTACTCCTACCAAGGGGATGAGGGGCAGCGCAAACTCGAAATCGCCAGCTCGCTCAACGTGGCGATCAGTGATAACGGCAAGAAGGTTTTCCAGAGTGTCACCAACGCTGGGCGTCTGGACGCGTCCATCGCTGCACAGCCCGGGTCGACGTTGCGTGCCTCGACTCCGCTGGTTCAGGACGAGGTCGCCTTCACGGGTTCGCCCGCCTTTCCGGAAGATGGCGTCGACATCGTGTTCGGTAACCCGGATGCCAACAGCTATGAGATTTTTGCCGCCGGAACCACCACGCCCGCGCTCGCTACCGGATCCATGGATGAGAATCCCGACTCTACCGACAAGCTGGTCTTTCGCGGCGTGGTGATCAATTTCGATGGGGCTCCGGCTGCGGGTGATACGGTCACCGTGACATCCGATCCCAATCGCCAGAAGCAGGGCGTGCTCGATACCATCGCCAATCTGCGCAGATCTCTCGAGGAGGCGCCCGCCACCACAGAGGGCGGCCGTGTAGTACGTGACGCCGTGGCTCAGGCGATCACCAATCTTTCGCACGCCAGCATCACCATTGACAGTACCCGCGGTGAAATCGGTGCGCGCTTGAATATCGTCGAAAGTACGCTGACGGACAACGAAGATGTTGCCCTGGTCAACAAGTCGGTACAGGCGGATTTGCGTGAGCTGGATTATCCTGAAGCTTTATCGAGACTGTCATTCCAGTCGATTGTTCTGGAGGCCTCTCAGCAAAGCTACGTCAAGATAGCTGGGTTGAGTCTGTTCAATAAACTTTAACCTTGCTACTTAAGTTGAGCGCTTGCAGTCTTCCCATTGGCCAGATTATTGCAATTGCTCGTTCTGCTACGCTATCGGCGATTTTTTGACTGTTGCCGCGGCTGGAAGCCGGTATTAACGATCAGGGTGCGGTTGAGGATATAGATGAGCAGATCAGGCGAGCTGTCGCTTTCGCACTTGCGTGAGTTGTACGCCAATGGCATCAATTTGAGTCAGTGGTTACGCGAGTACTGGGGGCAAGCCGACAGTGATGAACGCATCATCGAGCTGGCCTACGATCTGCAAGCGGGTACTTACGTTGCTGCGATGGACGATCCGGAGTTCGCAGCGCGCAAGCATGCCTACGGTGCAGCCATTGCGGCTGAAATTCGTCAACTGGGTTCCGTGCGAAGTCTGCTTGAAGCCGGTGTCGGCGAGGCTACCACGCTATCCTGTATTCAAAGCGAGCTACCTCAAGGGCTGCCGGTTTTCGGGTTTGATCTGTCATGGTCCCGTCTGAATGTAGCCCGCCGCTGGTTGTCGAGTCTCGGCCAAGTCGCCGACCTCTGCTGCGCCAGCCTCTCTCAGGTGCCTGCTGACGACCATGCATTCGATGTGGTTCTAACCTCCCACACCCTTGAGCCGAACAGAGGTCGAGAGGATGTGCTGTTGCGTGAGTTGTACCGCGTAACAGGGCGTTATCTGATATTGCTGGAACCGGGCTATGAGCTGGCCAGCGCCGAAGCCCGCCAGCGCATGGATCACCACCGTTATTGCCGGGCCTTGCCGCAGACCGCCAAGGCGCTGGGTTACAAGGTGCTGGAGCACCGGTTGTTCGATCACAGCGCTAATCCCCTTAATCCGACGGCGCTGACCATCATCGAAAAAAGCGCGGATTACGCTGATAATCCTGCGCGTTGGGGATGCCCCGTTTCTCGAGGCGTCCTGCGCCCCATAGAAAATACCCTTTATTCGCCCCAGTCGGGTCTGGCCTATCCTGTGCTGCAGGGCATTCCCTGTTTGCGTGCAGCGCAGGGCGTGATCGCTTCGCATTTGGGCTGAATGCCGCCGGAGATCGCTACATGTTCGACAACAAGTCCATTTTCATTTCTGGCGGAACCGGATCTTTCGGGCGCTCGTTCATTCGTACCTTGCTCAAGCGCTATCAACCAAAGCGTGTAGTGGTTTTTTCCCGTGATGAATTAAAGCAATTTGAAATGAGTCAGGAGTTCAACGCACCCTGCATGCGTTATTTCCTGGGTGACGTACGCGATCCTGATCGGCTGCGGCAGGCAATGCGGGGTATCGATTTCGTCGTTCACGCCGCCGCTCTAAAACAGGTACCGGCGGCTGAATACAACCCCACCGAATGTATTCGCACCAATGTCAACGGCGCCGAACACATCATTTCCGCCGCGATTGATAATGGCGTTTCCAGAGTCGTTGCGCTGTCTACCGACAAGGCTGCAAGTCCTATCAATCTGTATGGCGCAACCAAATTGCTTTCGGACAAGTTGTTTGTGGCAGCCAACAATTTCTCTGGGGGTACCGATAGCCGCTTCGCCGTAGTGCGCTATGGCAATGTAGTGGGGTCGAGGGGGTCGGTCGTACCTTTTTTCCGCAAGTTGATAGCGGATGGGGCGCGTCAATTACCGATCACCGACTCTCGTATGACGCGTTTCTGGATCACGCTCGAGGAAGGCGTCGAGATGGTCATGAAGAGTTTTGCTCGCATGCAGGGCGGAGAGATCTTCATTCCCAAGATTCCGTCGATTCGCGTCGTCGACCTTGCCAACGCCATGGGGCCTGGTTTTGAACATCAGGTAGTCGGTATCCGACCTGGCGAAAAGCTGCATGAATTGATGGTTCCCCGAGACGCTGCTCCTCAGACACTTGAGTTTCACGATCACTTCGTCATCGAACCGTCCATTCGATTCTCTGCCGTATGTGATTTTTCGATCAACGCGTTGGGCGAGAAGGGTTTACGCGTGGCTGAAGATTTCGAGTACAGCTCGGAAACCAATCCGCATTTTCTCAGCATCGAAGAAATTCAGGCTCTCGATGGAGATCAGGTTTGATTCCTTACGCTCGTCAGAGCATCGACGCCTCGGATGTCGAGGCCGTGGTCGAGGTATTGCGCTCAGATTGGTTGACACAGGGACCATGCATTCCAGCATTCGAGGCGGCGCTGGGCGCGGCCGTTGGGGCTCCCCATGTGGTTGCAGTCAGTAGCGGCACTGCTGGGCTGCACCTGGCATGCATGGCATTGGGCATTGGGGTAAACGATCATGTCTGGACATCCCCGCTGAGTTTCGCTGCATCAGCCAATTGCGCGCTTTATTCTGGCGCGAAGGTTGACTTCATCGACATCGATCCCCGTACCGGACTTATCTGCCTTGACGCCCTTTCTCATGCTTTAAAAGTGGCAGCTATCGAGGGTCGCTTGCCGAAGGCCCTGATAGTGGTTCATTACGCTGGTCTTGTCGCTGACATGTCGGCTATCTCGCGTCTCGCCGACTTGTATGGTTTTCGTATCATCGAGGATGCAGCGCATGCGCTCGGCGCAGGCTCGCCGGGCGTCCGCGTAGGTGATTGCCGTTACAGTGACATGACCATCTTCAGTTTCCATCCGGTAAAGCACATCACCACAGGGGAAGGGGGGGCGGTATGCATGCGTGACAGCGCTCTCGCGAGGCAGGTGGCATTACTGCGCAGTCATGGGATTACCCGTGACGAGGCGCTGATGGAGGGGGAGAGCGAAGGTGGTTGGTACTACCAGCAGACCGCACTCGGCCTGAACTATAGAATTACCGATTTGCAGGCGGCGCTGGGGCGCAGCCAACTGGCACGTCTTGACGGTTTCATCGCCCAGCGTCGCCGGCTTGCCGAACGGTACGAGCAGTTGCTGCAATCGCTGCCCGTGCGACGCTTGCCGTTGGTGCCTGATGCGGCCTGGCATCTGTACCCAATACGCGTGGAGCCCTGTCGACGCAAAGCGGTGTTCGATACGCTTCGCTCAGCTGGTATCAACGTCAACGTACATTACCTGCCGATCTATTTGCATCCCTACTATCGTCGTCTGGGTTTCCGCCCCGGCCATTGTCCACAGGCAGAGGCTTTTTACGCTGGGCTGATCAGCTTGCCCATGTACGCCGATCTTGATGATGACGCCCAAGAGCGTGTGGTTCATGTCTTGAAAGAAGCGCTGGCATGAAAACGGTAGCCATCGTCCAGGCGCGCATGGGCTCTACGCGTCTTCCAGGCAAGATCATGCAGGATGCGGCAGGCCAGTCTTTACTGGCCTGGCATGTACAACGCCTAACTCGAGTAGCCGGTATTGATCGTCTGGTTGTTGCCACGACCGTACTGCCGGCCGATGACGTGGTTGCTGACAGTGCCGCCCAGCTCGGTGTCGATGTATTTCGCGGCAGCGAGAGCGATGTGCTGGATCGCTATTATCACGCGGCTCGGGAGGCGCGTGCAGATCTGGTTCTGCGCACCACATCCGACTGCCCACTGCTTGACCCCTCGCTGGTGGAGCAACTGCTGGACTACTGGCGTCGCTCGCCAACTGGCTATGACTACGTGTCCACGGCCACCCCTCATTGCTTCCCGCGTGGCATGGATTGCGAGCTGTTCACTTTCGAGGCATTGCAGCGTGCCTGGCACGAAGGCCGGGAGGCGGACGACCGTGAGCACGTCACGCCATTCATCTATCGTCGCCCAGAGCGATTTCGTATCGGTCGGCTGGAGGCGCAGCGTCCGTACGATGACTATCGGCTGACAGTGGACACGCCCGAGGACCTACAGCTGATTCGGCATGTACTCGATGCGCTGGGGGCGCAGGCTTTCGGGCTAGACGATATTGTGCGGTTGCTGGAGCAGCATCCAGACTGGGTGGCCCTCAACGCCCAGATTCAGCACAAGGAGTTTGTCTATGCCCGGTAAGTCATGGCTGGTAGCGATTGGCGCGGGCGCGGAGCAGAGTGGCGCCATCGAGCGCGCCAAGGCAAGAGGGCTGCCGGTACTTGCGCTGGATGGCAATCCGGCTGCACCAGGGTTGGCCCAGGCGGATGAAGGCCTGGTGGTGGACATCGCCGATATTGCGGCGGTGCTGACTGCCCTTGAGGGCAGAGCACTGGCTGGTGTTTTGCCAGCGCCCATTGGTCGTCATTTGCGCACCGTCGGCGCCGTGAATGACCATTTCGGGCTACGCGGTATCAGTGAGCAAGCTGCCGAGCGTTGCACCGACAAAGTCTTGTTTCACCAGACCCTCCTCGACGCTGGGCAGACTCGGCCAGTACAGCATTCAGTCAAAGGCACCGAGGCGTTGCAGAGGGCTATTGGCGAGGTGGGGCTGCCTTGCGTATTCAAGCCAAGGTTCGGCTCTGGCAGTCGCGGCGTGTTGATGCTGCGTACCGATGAGGAGGTTTGCGCCGCCTTGGCCGAGTACGGCGCCTGGGTGGGCGAAGAGGAGCCGGCGGTCGTCGAAGGGGTTCTGCAGGGGCGCGAATTTGGCGTTGATGGTGTCATCGTCGATGGCCAGTTTCATCCCCTGTTGCTGCGAGCCAAGACCATGACCGCAGCACCGTATCGCCAGGAAATGGTCTATCTCAGTCCGGCGCCCGTCCCTTTACTGTGCCGCGAGCGTATCGTCGCTGCGGTAGACGCGGCTGCACGTGCGCTGGGGTTGAACCACTGTGCCCTGAACGCTGACGTGATGCTCGACGCTGAGGACAAGGCCAGCATCATCGAACTCGCAGGGCGCCCTCCGGGCTTGCTGATCGCAGATCTGATCATGCCCGAAGCATTGAGCATGGACTTCTACGATGCCCTCATCGACTTCGTCCTTAGCGGCCGTTTTGCATTACCTACAGCGCGAGAGCGCGCCGTTGCCTTCGGTTTTCTACCATTGCGTGCAGGGCGGGTTGCTCAACTGCCGAGTAGCGTGTCGCCGTCCATGACGTGTCGATTACCTACCTTGTATACCAACTTAGGCCCGCTCCGTAGTGGGGCTGATGCACTTGCTCGCGGTTGGGCGATGGTGGCGGCTGACTCGACGTCACAGGCTCTTGCCACTTTGCATGCCGGTCTTGATCAACTTACCCAGGAAATTTGCATCGATGACAACTGATTCTACGCAAACCCCTCAGAGCATTTTCGCCAGCCATCTGAAGGCCCATCGCCTCGTCTACCCGGATGATCGCCTCGTCGCGTTGTTTGCTCGGCATTGCGGCAGCCTGGAGGCCAATCGTAATAGAAAAGGCCTGGACATCGGTTGTGGCGGAGGCCGTCATCTGGCCTTGTTGGAGGATTTCGGTTTCGATGTTTGCGGCATCGATTACACCCCGCAAGCCATCGAGACCACTCGCGCGGCCCTGCAGCCTAGCTCTGCCAACTGGGATCTGAAGGTCGCCGAACTGTCCAGCGCTCAGTGGCCTGCTGGCAGCTTCGCCGCCGTGGTTGCCTGGGGCGTGTTGTTCCTCAAGCGCCGTGCGGAGGTCATCGCCGATCTGCGCCATATCCGTCAAAGCCTCGCTGATGACGGCGTGGTCTTCGCCAATTTCCGCGGCAAGGAAAACTGGCTCTACGGGCAGGGTATCGAAGTGGAATCAGGTGTCTTCCAATTGGACGAGCGTGCCAAGGAATACAACGGCCTGCTGTACAACTTCCTCGACTTGCCGGACATCGAAGCCATTGCTGCCGAAGCAGGTTTGCAAGTGGTCGAGCGCGAGCGCGTTGACCTGTGGAAACGCGAGCTGAGTGAGCATCACACCTGGTGGGTGGTCGCCCTCAAGCCGGTTCGAGCCTGAGTCATGCAAATAGGTACTCGGCAACTGGGCGAAGACAAACCTGTATTCATCGTGGCAGAAATCGGCGCCAATCACGATGGCGATCCGGTGAAGGCAGCCGAGCTGGTACGTATGGCTGCCCGTGCCGGTGTGGACGCCGTCAAGTTCCAGACCTATACCGCCGCAGAACTGGTGGCTGATGCTGATCGGGTCGTGAGTTGGGGGCGCCCCGGTCAAGAGCGGCAGGAAACCATTGGTGGTTTGTTCGACCGCCTTGCATTGCCGCGTGCCGCCCATGGCGAGTTGTTCGCCCTGGCTAAATCTCTTGGGGTATTGGCGTTTTCTACCCCGTTCAGCCCGGAAGGTGCAGACTTTTTGGATTGTCTGCAGGTGCCCTGCTTCAAGGTTGCGGCTTCGGATGTGGCCTACTTGGATCTGCTCGAGCGTGTGGCACGCAGTGGCAAGCCGGTTATCTTGTCATTGGGTAAGTCGACGCTGGCCGAAGCCGAGCGGGCGGTAGCCGTCCTGAATGAGGCGGGGTGCCGTGACCTCGTATTGCTGCACTGTCTGAGTGCCTATCCGGCGCCAGACGATGAAATGAATCTGCGTACGATTACCACCTTGAGGCACCTGTTTCCGCAAGCGAGTATTGGTCTTTCCGACCACTCGCTAGGCTATACCGCAGCGCTGGGCAGCGTAGCGCTCGGCGCACGTTTGATCGAGAAGCACATTACTCTGGATCGCGATACCGATGGTCCCGATCATTGGTTCAGTGCAGAAGAAACCGAGCTGACTGCGTTGGTGCGCGAAACACGCCGTCTTGAGGTAATGTTGGGGCGTAGCTATGTCGGAGTACGCCCAAGCGAGGTGCAAGAGCGTCGGGTCAGTACGCGTTCATTGGTGCTGCGCCATGCCCTCCCCGCGGGGCATCGACTGACATTGGCGGACCTCGCCGTGTTGCGCCCCGGCTACGGTATTCATCCTTTCGAGCGTGAGCGCGTGCTGGGTCGCCAGTTGGCCCGCGGGTTACCCGCGATGAGCGTACTTGGTTGGGATGATATCGGCGCATGAACATTACCCTGTGGACCGCGGCCGATGCGCGCATCGGCATTGGCCATTTGCGGCGCACCGAGGCGCTGGCGCAGGCTCTGCGGGCCAATGGGGTGACACCGCGGCTGCTGTTTCAGGGTGATGCTCGACTAGCGCGGCTACTGGCTTGCGAGCACCAGCCAATTCAGCGGGTAGATGATTTCGACCAAGCTCTGCTGATCTGCGCTGCTGAACCCGGAGTGCTCGTCAGTGACCTGCCGGGCCTGCGTAAGGAGCATAGTCAGCGTCTTCGCCAAGCCGGTTGCGGTCCACTGGTGCACCTTACCGATGCCGATGGGCTGCGATATCAGGCGGACGTGTTTCTAGATGGCGACGCTTTGGACAAGCCTGGGATCGCTCAGCGGACTGGTGGTGCCGAATACAACATTTTGCGTACGTCGTTGCTGCCAAAACGACCATCCAGGGCTTGGCGGCTGCGCAAGATACGTCGGGTGCTGGTGTGTCTTGGCGGAGCTGATCCGGGATATTGCACCGAGAGCCTGTTGGCGTCATGGCAGCGTGATGTGCGTCTGACGCTGGTGGCCGGCCCAGCAGTGTCCGTTCGGCGCCAACGTCATTGGCACGCTCAGCTGCGGCATGGCGATCGCTTGCTGAGGTCTCCTGCAGATTTACCTGGCCATTTACTGCGTCACGATCTAGTGGTGACCCTGGGTGGTATCACCAGCTACGAGGCTATGTGCCTTGGCCGACCGGTAGCCGCCGTAGCCTGGCGACATATGTCCCCATACGTGCGCGGTATGGCTGACGCGGGGCTGCTAAACGATCTTGGTTCGGTTCAGGTGGCGGGCAGGCGCCTGGCTCGGTTGTTGCGTCGTCCCGCGCGCATGGCGCAGCGCGCCGGGCGGGCATTCAACATATTGGATGGCGGCGGTGCCGAGCGCTGCGCCGCTTTGATTATCAGACTTGCGCTAAATGCCAATGGCTCATCAAGCGAAGGATCGAAACCATGAAGTTGCACTACTACTCGCACGCCAGCTTCCAGATCATTACCGACGCAGGTTTTCGTCTGCTCAGCGATCCGTGGGTGTACAACCCGGTGAGTAATACGCTGTGGCAGTTTCCGGAGTGCCGGATTCGCAAGCCCGAGTATACGGATCAGGACGCGTTGTATATCTCCCACTCTCACTCGGATCATTTTTGCCCTGATACGTTGCGCCACTTCCGTCGTGATATCCCCATCGTTATTCGGCAATACGGCGATCACGACAACCCACTACGGCCTATTCTCCGGCAAATGGGATTCACCCAGTTGATTGAGCTGGAGCATCTACAGACGTGCGAGCTGGCGCCTGGGCTGGTAGTGACGCTTTATGCCGACCTGGACACCTACGACAGTTCTCTGGTGATCGAGGCCGACGGCGCAACGGTATTTCATCAGAACGATTGCATGCTCGATCCGGAAGACGCCAGCATGATCGGCGAGCGACATAATCTGGATGTTGCCTTGCTGGGTTTGGTCAACTCCAGCATCTATCCGACTTTCTTCGACATGGATCCGGCGCGCAAGGCTGTCGAGACCGACCGTCGTCGTATCAAGGTGCTGGCCCGTACTGCGGACTTCGCCCGACGTCTGAATGCCCGCTATGTGATTCCGAATGCCAGCGATATGGTCTATGTAAGGTTCCCGGAAACCGACTCCATGCTAGGGCCCCATGCCACTGACATGGCCGCCTACTTTCGCGAGCACGGACTGTTCAGCCAAGTTGTAACCATGAGCCCCGGCGATGTTTTCGACGTGGCCAATCCGCACACGGATTATCAACCGGCCTATGCCAGCCACGAGCAACTGCTCGAGCAGTTGGCAGAGCTACGCGCGCGGCCCCACGTACAAGCGATGATTGACAAGCTTGAGCGGTGGGAGTCTGAATTCGTGTTCGATTCTCGCGCCTTCGTGAGGCGCCTGCAGGATTATGCCCAGTGGGCCACCGCTAACTGGGCGGCATTGTTCGCAGAGCGTTTCGCTGAGGTTGAGCAGCCTCGTTATGTGGTCGAGCTACATCTTGCCGACACCGGATTGGCGGATCTGGATCTGCGCATTGATGTGGACTATCGGGCGGGCCGTTTTCAGGTGAGCCAGCTTTCTGCACCGGGTACGGATTTCGACATGCGGCTGAGCGGGCGTCATCGTTATTTCGAGATGTTCCGGCGTGGCGTTTTCGCCTTTGACGATATCCGCGCCGGCTGGTTGTTGATCCAGCGCCCAGGCGACTTCAACAAGGCCGAAGTGGGGTTCTGGCACCTGATGATGTGTTACAGCAACTTCATCTTGCAGCATCCTGACGGTGAAGATCGGCTGCTGCCGCGTCCATTTGCCGAAAGGGTGGCCAAGTGTCTGGAGGAGTGACTTCGCATCCGGGACCGGTGCTTCATCAGACCGATACGTGGGCGGTGGTCGATTGCCGTGCTTGTGGGTATGCCCATGTCGACCCGTTGCCCACAGCACGCGAGATTGCAGAGCACTACAGTGAGGGGTACTGGCGAAATTATCCGCGCTATCTGGACGAAGTGAGCGAAGATCTCACCTGGCATCAGGCCGTGTTGGACGATCGCTTGCAGCGTATAGGCCAGGCCGTGTCAGGCCGCCGCCTGCTGGACGTCGGATGTGGTGCCGGGTTGCTTCTTGAGCGGGCGGTTGCCGGTGGTTGGCAGGCGCTGGGCTGCGAGCCCGATGCGCAGATGGCAGCCCGTGCCGCAGCTTGCGGCGCCGAAGTATCGGTTGGTGGGCTTGAGGGCATGGCACTGGAAGTCGACGAGAAATTCGACGCCATTCACTTATACGAGGTACTCGAGCATGTACCGGCCCCCGAGGAATTTCTGCAGCGTTGCTGGCAGTTGCTCAAGCCTGGCGGTGTGCTTTACGTCGGTGTGCCCAATGACTTCAATCCCTGGCAGCGGGCGCTGGCCAAAGCCGGCGAGCAACCTTGGTGGGTAGCGGTTCCTCATCATCTGAACTACTTCACCCATGCGTCACTAAAAGAGCTGGCTCAGCGTCAGGGCTTTGTTGCGCTGGAGGCCTATACCAGCTTCCCTATGGAGCTGTTTGCCTTGGCGGGGCAGCGCTACATGCGGGACGCCGCTTTGGGCCGTGAGGTTCATGGTCGGCGCAAGGTGTTCGAGGCCACTTTGCGCGAGTTGGCGCCTGCAAGCCTTGATGCGTTCTATCAGGCGTTGGCCATGCAGGGCCTGGGGCGCACTGCCGAATGGCTGTTCAGTCGGCCGGCTCCGTAGCCCTTTGGGAGAAACGATGAGTCGAGAAGATGCGTATCGGTGCTTAGCGGCGAGTTGCCTTAGCGGCGTCGCACGGCCTTCGTTCAGGAGCGAGTCATGAGCGTTACCGCGCTGACCTACGGCACTTTCGACATGTTCCATATCGGTCACCTGCGCTTACTTGAGCGCATGCGTGAGATCAGTGATCGGGTCATCGTCGGGGTTTCCACTGATGAGTTCAACGCGCTCAAAGGCAAGAAAGCGCTGATTCCTTATGAAGAGCGCCGGGACATAGTGGCCGCGCTGAGGTGCGTGGATTTGGTTATCCCCGAGCACGACTGGGCACAAAAGTCCGGTGACATCAGCCAGTACGGCGTTGATCTGTTTGTCATGGGGAGCGATTGGACGGGGCATTTCGATGCCCTCGAGAGCCAGTGTCGGGTTCTCTACCTGCAACGTACTCAGGGCGTTTCATCCACCGAACTGCGCCACTCGCTCAAGCGCGTCCTGGAAAAGGAAGAGGATCTGGCAAAAATGTTCGATTTGCTCAAGTCACTGCGCAATGGAATGGATGGATGACGACCCTGATTCCCGACGGCGATCAGGCCGAGCGGCTCATGCATGAACAGTGCTGGCCTGAGGCGCTCGCATGCTGGCAGACCCTCCACGAACATGACCGACTCGGTTCGCCCGAGCAATTCCATGCGTATGCCAAGTGTTGCGAAATGCTCGACCGCTGGGAACTGCACCAAGGCGTGCTGATTGAGGCACTACAGCGATATCCGCTGGATGCCGGTCTGCGGGCTCGGGACAATTATCGGCAGGCGCTGGTCAGCTGGCACGCGTGCAGTTGGGCTGAAGCGCTCCAGCAGCTCGAGAACTTGCGCAACTGCAACCCCACATGCTGGCCATTCGCTCTCAGCTATTATCGCTGGCATGCCTTGCTGATGGGGCAGCTGGCTGGGCTGGACGATGCGCTTGAGAGAAAGGCACTGCTTGCAGAGGCCAGCCTGTTCAAGAACGCCTGTGTCTTCTCCCGTCAATTGGCTGCCTTCGAGTGGGTTATCGAGTTGGCCAGTTGGAACGGTGACCTGAAGAAAGAGTATCTACGTCTTCACCGGCAGCTTGTCCACGTCTTCAAGAACCATGATCGGCAACTTGCAGTACTGCGAACCGAGCCCGTGATAGCCGCCGTTGGCGAGCTCGCAGTTTTCCTACGTACGCATCCCGCAATTTATGAGGACATCCCTACCGGATATTTGCATTTTTATGCCCGCCTGTTGCTTATGCATGGCTACACCGATCTTTACCTGACCTACCGTAATGCCTTTGCCGCGCGCATTGCCATGGGAGGAGAGGGCAGCACCGGTTTGGTCGAGTCACTGTTTCGTATCTCATGTGATAACGAAAGGGCGCTTGAGCAGGCAGAGGTGTTCGACCAGCTCCATTTTGGCCAACTGGATGCCGCGGCTTGCAGTGTGCTAGGCAAAGCGCTCGCGGTGTCAGAGCTTTACCAACCTGCGCAGGTTCAGGGGCGATACTCTCTGCTTCACGAGAACAGTGCCTTTTCCGAACTGCTGGCGGACAAGAGTGTGGCTATCGTCGGGCCCGCCGATGTCGGCCTGGACAGCGGCCAGGAAATAGACAGCTTCGACCTAGTAATCCGCTTCAATCATCGTAGCGGTCTGCAGCTCGATCCTCGGCGCTTCGGGAACCGTACCGACATCAGCTACTACGGTAGCTCCAGCCTGAGCTTGCATCAGTCCTATCTGCTATCCGAAAACCACCTTCAGTACCTGGTTGTCGAGGAGCTCGACCTGCAACGTTTCTCATGGCTGAGCCAAGTGCGTGTTCCTTTGCGTGAGCACTTGCGAGCGTGGAGTTTCGACTGCCCGTTCCTGTTCGGCGCGCCTAGCGCCATTCAGCGTACGCTGATGGACATCCTGCGGTTCGGACCAAGTCGGGTTAAGGTTTTCAATATGAATTTCTACCTCGATATCGGGTATTCCGGCGGCTATGGCAGCCAGAGTTTCAATATATTCCCGGCGTTGTCTATCCATGATCCGCTCAGCAACCTCATCTTCGCGCAGAAGTGCATGGCCGCCTGGGGCGTGGAGAGCGATGCCGTGTTGACGGATATTCTGTGCATGTCTCCAGAGCAGTATCTGGAGCGCTTGTGGCAATCACACCGCAGATTTGCACGATGAGGCTTGGGCTATCGTGCTGCGATGTGCTGCATGTCGCCTCCGAGTACCCTGAGTAAGGACCAACAACGTGACGATGAAGGTTTTGGTTTTCCCCTGCGGCTCAGAGATCGGTCTGGAAATTCATGCCGCCTTGAAATACAGCAAGGCCGTTCAACTGTATGGTGCCTCGTCGGTAGCCGATCATGGGGAGTTCGTCTATCGCCGCTACCGACAGATGAATGTCGATGTGCGCTCGACTCACTTTATTCAGCAGCTCAATGCGCTATGCCGCGAGTGGGGCATCGACATGATCCTGCCGGCTCACGACAGCGTGATTCTCAAGCTGGCCGAGTGTAGAGAGCAGTTGGCGGCTACACCGGTGGTGCCCAATGCCGAAGTCGCCGGTATTTGTCGTAACAAGAATCTCACCTACGCTCGCTTGAGCGGGGCAGGCTGCGATTTCGTGCCCAACTCTATCCAAGGGTTGGCAAGTGCCTATCCAATATTTGCCAAGCCCGCGGTGGGGCAGGGTTCTCAGGGCGCGGAGCGGGTTGATGATCGCCAGCGCCATCAACAGTTGCTCGACTCGGGCACCGAGTACGTATTTTCCGAGTACCTGCCTGGGGCAGAGTACACGGTGGACTGCATCGGCGACGCAAAGGGGAGCCTGCTGCACTGGGCGCCTCGCGAGCGCACACGCGTCAAGTCAGGCATCAGCGTGCGTACGCGTCCGGCGCTGCTCGGGGCTGCAGTACAGCAAATGGCTGAGGAAATTACCCGTATCTTCCGCTTCAAGGGCGCTTGGTTCTTTCAGATCAAAGCCGATGCCGAGGGGCGTTTCAAGCTGCTCGAAGTTGCCCCGCGTATTGCTGGCTCCATGGGGCTCTCGCGCAATCTGGGGATCAATTATCCGCTGCTGAGCCTCTACGCCCATGCAGGGCTACCCTTTGCAGTGCTTCCTCAGGTTTACCCCATCGAGATGGACCGCGCTCTGCAGAGTCGCTTCAAGGTGGGCCTGGAATACGATGCCGTCTACCTGGATCTGGATGACACCCTGATAATCGACGGCCAGGTCAATTCGCTACTGATGGCGTTGCTCTATCAATGGGCTGGCCGTGGTGTGGACGTGATCCTGATCACTCGTCACGCCAGCTGCCCGCGTGCCACCTTGGCGTATTACAGGATCAGCGAGCAACTCTTCAGCGAGATTATCCACATCGTCGATGGCTCGCCAAAGAGCCGTGTGATTGAAACCGCAAGGGCGGCATTGTTCATTGATGACTCCTACCGGGAACGTCTGGACGTGAGCCAGAAGGTCGGCATTGCAGTATTCGATGTGGACGCTGTCGAGCAATTGCTGGATTGGCGAGCCTGACTCTGGGAGATAGGCAATGCAACCGCTGCTTTCTATCGTAGTGCTCGTCTACAACACTGCTGAGTATCTGCCGGCTTGCTTCGATTCCCTGCTTGGCCAGAGCTATCGCAATGTCGAAATCATCGCCATAGATGACAGTAGTACCGACGACAGTCTGGCCATCTGTCGCCGTTATGAGCAGCAATACGCCAACTTTCGTTGCGTGAACAAACCCAATGGTGGTGGCGCAATTGCAGGCAATCTGGGCATTTCCCTGGCTTGCGGGGAGTATGTAGCGCTGGTCGACTCTGATGATCTTGTCACCAAGGATGGCTATGGACTGCTGATGGCCGAAGCCATTGCCAGCGACGCGGACATCGTTGTCGGTCGTGCTGCGAAACTGGTCGATGGGCAGATGTCTGCAGTTGGCTTTCTTTATGAGCCTTCGGTATGGAGCAAGCGCCGCCGCCTGGGCTCGGTACACGAATTCGCCGGTCTGATGCACGACGGTTTCTACTGGAACAAGGTGTTTCGCTTGTCGTTCCTGCGTGCTAATCGGCTGGGGATGGTTCCAGGCCTGCTATACGCTGATCGTCAGTTCGTGCATAAGGCTTACTACCAAAGCCGTTGCACCGCGATCATCACCGATCTCGTATACCTGTGGCGCACGCGCAAAGCTGGTGCTACCACCTCCATTACCCAAAATACTTCTCAGATAGCCAATTTCCAGGATCGTATTCGCTCCGTGGAGATCGAGTGGCATGACTTCGACGATATACCCGCTGCTGATGCTTATCGTCGGCTCATTGCGGTGAGCAATCTACAGCGCGCTTTGCAGATGGTCCAGGCGATAGTGCCGTCGCCGAGTTTTCGTGCTGTCTATGTCGAGGCCATTCAAGGTCTGCTGAGGCTGTTTGGAGACCTTGATTACCGCGCTCTGGGCGTGCGCCGCGTACTCTACCTGGAGCTTATCCGCCGTGGCGAGATTGCCGGGCTGTGCCATCTGGTGGCCTTGCCTTTTCATGGCAATATCGTGGAGCACGATGGCCATGTCTATTGGCAGCAGCCGTTTTACGACAACCCTGAGGTCATGCTCGGCCCTGAGGTTTCGCGGATCGACTTTCCCACCATCGGATTCTTTCGGGTGGGTGGGTGGTATCTGGATGACGCCCACCTTGAGCTTGAGCTACAGCTGCATGCTGCAATCATGGCCCATTGCCAAGTGGATTTCGTTCTCCAGGCAGACGACGGTGTAGACGAGATCCTGCTTGTACCTACAGGTCGCGGCACTGCAGGTCGGTATGTTTATCGTGCGCAACTCGCGCCACTGAGATCAGGCACTTTGTATGGCTTGGTGATGAGTTATCGCAGCGCCGTTGGCGACGGCCAGTACCGCCTTGGAGGGCCGCTCCTGTGTCAGCAGGCCGCAACTGATCTGCCATTGACGACCGACAGTGGGCACCAGTTGCTCTATGCTCCTGAGGCGGGCGGCGTTGCCTTGCGTACATACTGAAAGATGTCGGTACGTTGTTTGCAGGGCAGTTCCGTAACTGCCGTGAGCCTAGAGCATGCGTCGTCTTTCTGACGCTCTCTGGACATCCGTTTTCGCAACCATCGATTCAGGTCGTACGGCCAGCCTATGAAGAATATTCCGGTTACCAGTCCGCTGCTTCCTCCACTGGAAGAATTTCTTCCTTATCTGGAGGACATTTGGAAAAGCCGCATCCTGACCAATGGTGGCAGCATGCATCAGGCGCTGGAGCGTGAGTTGTGCCGATATCTGGGCGTGGAGCACATTGCTTTATTCGCCAACGGTACGCTGGGGCTGGTCACTGCTCTGCAAGCGCTGCGTATCACGGGCGAGGTCATCACTACGCCGTATTCGTTCGTAGCTACTGCCCATTCGCTGCTATGGAATGGGATCAAGCCGGTTTTCGTCGATATCGACCCGGTGACCATGAATCTCGACCCGGCCAAGATCGAGGCGGCCATAACCCCTCAGACGACAGCGATCATGCCGGTGCATTGCTACGGCAAGCCTTGTAACGTCGAGGAGATTGCGCGTATCGCCGATATTTACAACCTGCGGATTATTTACGACGCCGCCCACGCCTTCGCTGTACGTGACCAGGGCGGCAGCATCCTGCGCCATGGCGATCTCAGTGTATTGAGTTTCCATGCCACGAAGGTATTCAACACCTTTGAGGGGGGAGCTATCGTTTGTCCGGATGCCAAGACGCGAGAACGTATCAACAACCTCAAGAACTTCGGTTTCGTCAACGAAACGACGGTAGTGGCGCCTGGCATCAACGGCAAGATGAGCGAAATCAATGCTGCATTCGGGTTGTTACAGCTCAAACACATAGATGCTGCGCTGGAGCGTCGCCGCGCCATCGCCGAGCTGTATCGTGCAACGCTCGCCAACGTCGCCGGAATCAGGTGTCCGGAGCCTTATGTAGAGGGCGTAGCGAACCACGCCTATTTCCCTGTCCTGGTCGACGAGTCGTTTCCTGAGTCGCGCAACGAGTTATTCCAGCGCCTGCGCGATCACGGGATCATGGTGCGGCGTTATTTTTATCCTCTGATAAGCGAGTTTCCGATGTATCGCGGCTTGCCCTCGGCGGCGCCCGCCAATTTGCCGGTGGCCTCTGACGTGGCTCAACGCGTTTTGTGCTTGCCTATCTACCCGGACCTGGCACTAGAAGATGTCCTTGCGATCTGCCAAGTCATCGCTTCGGTGGGCCATGCGTGAACGGCAAGCAGGATCTCGATCGTTGAGCAGGTTTTGGCAACGAGCCATTGTTTCCAGAAGCTTGGCCGATTGGTTGATTTTGCCGCTCTGGGCCGTTCTCGACCGGTTGCTATCCAAGCGACGTGAGCGATGGGCGTTTTTCGTACACCCGCTCAAGACCGATCAGTTTGTGGAAAATTCGCGAGCGGTCTACGAACACGTCAAGAACGATCCGAATCTTCACAAGGTGGTGTTCTGCCGTGACAGCAATGCGTCGCGGTTACGCCTTGAGCCAGGCATCAATACCCGCTTGGTGGAGCTTCAAAGCCTGAGTGGGCTATGGCACTTGGCGCGTTGTGGCACTTATCTGCTGACCAACTCCATCGCCATGGACGTGTCCTGGCGTTGGACGGAGGGTGGCTTCTCTGTACCGAAGGCGAGCCTGACCCGCCGCGTGGTGGTCAACCTCTGGCATGGTATTCCGCTCAAGCGCCTGTTCGCTTTGTCGGCCAGCCAGGAGGTACGTGCCCGTGCAGACCGATCTCGTTACCGACTCGTGGAGCGAGCCCACTATAGCGGGCTGGTTTGTTCATCCGACGTAGACAGCTACGCGATGGCGGCAATCTTCCATCCCTTGCCCCATGAGCGCATGTGGATCACCGGCTTGCCGCGTAATGATTTTCTGCGCATGAGCCACGAGCGATTACCGGCTTTTCTGCGTGATGAAGTCGAGTTGATACGGCGCCTCAGAGGCTCGCGGCGTCTTGTCACCTACGCGCCCACTTTTCGGGACTCGCAGGTGCAGGCTTCTCAGTGCTATCAGTTCAGCGAGCAACAGATTGAGCAACTTCGGCAACTGATGAACAAGCACCATGCGGTATTTGGTTTCCGCATGCATTACTTCCGCAAGGGTGATCAGCTGTTCAATATGGAGCGTTATATCGACGGCCGTCTCTTGATCGATCTAGGTCATCAGGTCATTCACGAAATCGCTCCTGTGCTACGCGAATCCGATGTAGTGATCACTGATTACTCGTCGGTTTACATCGATGCGCTTTATATCGAAAAGCCGGTATTCAGCTTCGCCTACGATCTGGAACACTACCGAACTCAGCAAAATGGTCTGCTCTATGACATGCAGTTGGCGTTTCCTGGGCCAGTGTTAAGCGACTTCGACCAGCTTCTTCAGGCTGTGGATCGCGAGTTGTCCTCGCCGCAGCAGACACAGAGTGAGCGGTACGAGACCGCCAAGAAATTCTTCTTCAATCATCGGGACGATCGTAATGCCGCACGTGTGGTCGATCGGCTGCATTCACTAATGGAAAAGGGGCGCTAAGTGGTCGCGACGGATGTCATGAACAGCAAGCCGCTGGTCAGCGTAGTCATGCCTGCGTACAAGGGCACTTACCTCGAAGAAGCGCTGCGCAGCCTGCAAAATCAGACCTATCGCCCCCTGGAACTAGTCATATGCGACGACGCCCGGGACGACGAAGTGGAGCGCGTGGTCGATGCCTTTCGTCCGTTCGCTGACTTTTCGATCCAGTATCGTCGCAACGACACCAGGCTGTGGGAGACGCGCAGTACTGCGCGTGCCGTCGCGTTGGCCGCCGGTGAATACGTGAAGATCCTGCACGACGACGATGTGCTGCATCCCGACTGCATCACCTCACTTGTTGCCGTAATGGAGGCCGATTCGGGGATTGCGCTTGCTAGTTCTCGCCGGCGCCGTGTCGACGAGGATGGCAATCCATTACCTGATGTTCTCGCTACCGTGTATCCGTTTCGTGACGATGTGCTGATCGACGGTGAGGATCTGATCTCGTTTCTGGCCGATCACACCATCAATTTCATCGGAGAGCCCAGCACCGTACTCTGCCGTCGCAGTGACCTGCTCGAATTCGGTGATGAGCTGTCGGTGCTCAACGGCGTGCGCGTGACCTGGGTCGCGGATTTGGCCTTGTACGTCAAACTGTTCAAGCGCGGACATCTGGCGATGCTCGCCAAGCCTCTGACCGACTTTCGAGTGTCGCGTGAACAGTTCAGCCAGATCGGGCGTGACAAACCCGGTATCGGTGATCAGGGGCATCATAACTTTCGCCAGGGCATCCGTGACCTTGGCTGGTACCGAGGGGGCAGCAACACTCGTATGGTGCAGGTTGCGCCTATCACCCGCCTCAAGGCCCGGGTATTCAAGCCTGTGGATATACTCGCCGCCCTCTACAAAGCGGCCGGTCAGGGCGGTACCAGCCTGAACGCCTGGTTGCAGGCTCGCCGGCCCAGCTTTGCGCAAATGACGCTCATCGAGCAGCGTTTGCAGGCGCATGCGGGCGGCCCGCGTATCGGTGTGTTGCTGCTTGATCGAGATGCCAATGCGTCTGCAGTGGAGAAAAGTCTGCTCAGCCTTGAGAGCGACAACCTCTACCGTAACGTTGAGGTGCGGATATTGTCTTCGTCCGAGTCGGCGTTGTTGCCCGGCCGTACTGAGCAGATCACGGCTGTCACTTCAGCGGCATGGGTGGAAACGGTCAATCGTGTTGTCGCCGAGCTGCCAGTGGACTGGGTGATGCTGGTTGAAGCCGGCACCCAGTTCACACCTAGCGGCCTGTTGATGACCGCGTTGGAACTCACCGCGGCCGGTGAATGCAATGCTTTGTATGGCGACGAATTGGTGCGTGACGATTCGGGCGGTACGGGAGTCGCGCTGCGTCCCGACTTCAGCCTCGATCTACTGCTGAGCTTCCCCGCCAGTGCTGCTCGGCATTGGCTGTTCCGCCGCGAGTCTTTGCTGGAACTTGGCGGCTTCGATGTCGAGTTCGATCAGGCATTCGAGCTGGAATGCATTCTGCGCCTGATTGAAAACGGTGGCTTGAGTGGCTTGGGTCATGTCAGCGAACCATTGCTCTGCGCTGACGCCTTCGCACTCAAGGACAACCCGCAAGAGAGAGAGGTGATCGAACGTCACCTTCGTGCTCGTGGTTACCAGAACCCCAACGTCGCCTCACGGCAGCCGGGACGTTATCAACTGGAATACGCCCATGGCCAGCAGCCGTTGGTGAGCATTCTTATTGCGTTCACCGATCAACTGGATCGCCTGCAGCGCTGCGTGGAAACCCTGCTGGAAAACACCACGTATCCGCACTACGAGCTGCTTTTGCTGGATCTGGGAAGCGAGCAGCAGGCGACGCTCGACTGGTTGCAGGCTATTGAGCAAATCGGCCAGGAGCGTATCCGGGTGCTGCATTTTGCTGCGGGAACATCGCGACCATTGGCCGGTAATGCGGCGATGGATTACGTGCAGGGCGAGATGCTGCTTTGGCTGGATGTCGGTGCCGGCATTGTAGTGGGCGACTGGCTGGCACAACTGCTGAATCACGCTCTGCGTCCCGAAGTGGGGGCGGTAGGGGCCAAGTTGCTGTCCGCAGATGGCCGCATCCATCATGCAGGCCTGTTGCTGGGGTTGCGCGGCCCGGCGGGTAAGGCTTTCGAGGGGCTCGAACTCGACGATGCCGGTTATATGCAGCGGTTGCAGGTGGAGCAGAACTACTCTGCGCTGAGCGGCGAATGTCTGATGATCCGTCGAGAGTTGTTTGTCGAGCTTGGCGGGTTTGATCCGGAGCCCTTGTTGGAGCGCTGGTTCGATGTCGACCTTTGTCTGAAGGCGCGACAGGCTGGCTATCTCAATGTGTGGACGCCGCGTGCGCAATTAATGATGGATGGCCAAGCCTCGCTTCCCGCCAGCAACGCCCAGGAAGATGCGATGTACAGCCGTTGGCTGCCGACACTGGCCCGTGACCCGGCCTACAATCCTGGACTTTCGCTACAGGCCGAGCAGGGTTTCAAGTTGGCCGATCCGCAATTGGCTTGGCGACCGTTGCAAGCCTGGCGCCCGATTCCGACCGTGCTGGCGCATCCCGCTGATTTGTACGGCTGTGGTCACTATCGGGTGATTCAACCGTTCTCTGCCATGAAGGAGGCGGGCCTCATAGATGGCGCGCTGTCTGTAGGGCTGCTGCACGTTACCGATCTGGAGCGCTACGAGCCTGACGTTATTCTGCTGCAGCGCCAGATAGGCGAGGCTCGCCTGGAGGCCATGCGGCGAATGAAGGCCTTCTCTCGGGCATTCAAGGTCTACGAGCTCGATGACTACTTGCCCAACCTGCCGCTCAAGAACGCTCATCGCCAACATATGCCCAAGGACATCCTGAAGTCGCTGCGACGCGGGTTGGATCAGGTGGACCGTTTCGTCGTTTCGACGGCCCCGTTGGCAGAGGCTTTCGCAGGCCTGCATGCTGATATCCGGATTATCGAAAACCGCTTGCCTGCACCGTGGTGGTCAGGGCTGCATAGTAAGCGACAGATATCGAATCGCCCGCGAGTCGGTTGGGCCGGTGGCGTCAGCCATACGGGGGACCTGGAAATGATCCTCGATGTGGTCAAGGAGCTCGCTGCCGAAGTGGATTGGGTTTTCTTCGGTATGTGTCCTGAGGCGCTGCGCCCCTATGTAAAGGAAGTGCATGGGGGAGTGGAGATCAGCATGTACCCGCAAGCACTGGCCAGTCTCAATCTCGATCTTGCGATCGCGCCTGTCGAGCAAAACCTCTTCAATGAGTGCAAGAGCAACCTGCGCTTGTTGGAATATGGCGCTTGCGGCTTCCCCGTGGTGTGCAGCGACGTGCTTTGTTATCAGGATGGTTTGCCCGTCACCCGGGCCAAGAACCGCTACCGCGACTGGGTCGATGCGATTCGCATGCATGTCAATGATCGGGATGCCTGTGCGCGAGCTGGCGACGAACTGCGTACTGTGGTGATGCGCGACTGGATGCTTGAAGGTGACAAGTTACTCCAATGGCGCCGTGCCTGGCTGCCTGACTGAGGAATTTGAGGAACTCAAGTTTTGCTCGTAGCCGCCGATAGAACAGGTGCGGGCAAAGAAGTAGAGAGTGGCTGTCAATACCAGGCGAAAAAAATTCTCTCACCTCCTAAAGCTTTCGCAGAACAGGCCGATAAGTATTACGAACGCGAACTCAATGGCTGCCTGAGAACTTGCAGGGCCGGATTCGCAAGCTCAGGCAAACATGCTAGGTCCTACGGAGGACATTCATCATGGCTTTGACAGTCAACACCAACATTGCGTCCCTCAACACCCAGCGCAATCTGAACACCTCGTCCAACGCGCTGAATACTTCTCTGCAGCGCCTGTCTACTGGCTCGAAAATCAACAGCGCCAAGGACGATGCTGCCGGCCTGCAGATCTCCAACCGTCTGAGCAGCCAGGTCAACGGCCTGAACGTCGCGGTGAAGAACTCCAACGACGGCATCTCCATGGCGCAAACCGCTGAAGGTGCTCTGCAACAGTCCACCAGCATCCTGCAGCGTATGCGTGACCTGTCGCTGCAATCGGCTAACGGCTCGAACAGCACCGAAGAGCGCAAGGCTCTGAACTCGGAAGTCAACGAGCTGAAGAAAGAGCTCAACCGTATCTCCAACACCACCACGTTCGGTGGCAAGAAGTTGCTGGACGGTTCGTTCGAAACTACTACCTTCCAGGTTGGTAGTGCCGCGAACGAAACCATCAGCGTCAAGATCGACGAGATGAGCACCGAGTCCCTGAAAGGTACTTTCAGCTCCGGTTCGATCACTGCTGGTTCTGTTGCAACCGGCACCGCTGCAGCTTCCGGCGCGATGGCAATCAAGGTAACCATGGTCGGTGGTACCGAGCGTTCCTTCAGCACTACCTTCGCTAGTGGTGCTACGGCTGCACAGCAGGTACAAGCCCTGGCTACCGTGATCAACGATGCAAACATTGGTGTAGGTGCTTTCGTAAACGATGATGGCAACATCGAGCTGGTATCTGCTGCTGGCTCAGGCTCCGCTGCTGGCAACATCCAGTCGTTCAGCTTCGGTTCGGGTGCAACCGTCACCGCTGCGAAAACTGCTGCAACCACTGATATCAGCATCGCTGAAGTGACCACCGGCAACCTGGTTGACGACATCGACATCACCGATGTGCAGGGTTCGCAGAAGGCGGTCATCGTGATCGACCAGGCAATCCAGGCGATCGACTCGCAGCGTGCCGAACTCGGTGCGGTGCAGAACCGCTTCGAGAACACCATTGGTAACCTGCAGAACATCGCAGAAAACGTTTCGGCTGCACGTGGCCGGATTCAGGATACGGATTTCGCGGCAGAAACTGCGAACCTGACCAAGAATCAGATCCTGCAGCAGGCCGGTACTGCGATCCTGTCCCAGGCCAACCAGCTGCCGCAGGCGGTGCTCAGCCTCCTGCAGTAAGCCAAATAGGCTAGGCTGCTTTAAACTCCGGGGGGAAGTGCCTAGCGCTTCTCCCCGTTTTGCCTTGCGAGGTGAAAGAAAATGGACATATCGATAGGGAGTTTGCCGCCAGTTTTGGGCAAATCGACCACTGCTTCGGCTCCGACCGCGTCTTCGGCATCTGTCGATAAGGCCGACGAGCAATCGCGCACGGCTGTAGCTAGCGAGGAAACCGCCCAGGTCTACGGACAGGTTGATGAAGCGGTCACTTCCATCCAGAGCTTTGTACAGAACATCCGTCGCGACCTGAATTTCAGCGTCGATGATTCGAGTGGTAGGGTAGTAGTCAAGGTTACGGATGGCGCGTCCGGCGAAGTGATTCGTCAGCTGCCTTCGGAAGAGGCGCTGCGCCTTGCCGAAAATCTTGAAGAAGTTCGTAGTTTGTTGTTCAAGGCCGAAGCCTAATTGTGGCTCGTTTCTTGAATGCCCAGATGGAGTGAATGGACGAGCGCCAATATGGTGACGAGGGGGGATTATGGCTGTTAGCGGAATCACGACTGGTATCAACTCGGGGCTACCCATTGGCGAGCTCGTGACCGCCATGGTCAATGCCGAAAAAGCACCCAAGGAAGCTCAGCTCGCCCGCCTCTCGAGCTCGACCACCACCAAGCTGTCCGGTCTTGGCCAGCTCAACAGCGCATTGGGCGATTTCCAAACCGCGCTCAAGGATCTCAACAGCGCTGCGCTGTTCGAGAAACGAACCGCTACTTCTTCGAATACAGCTGCATTGACGGCTACTGCTGGTAAAACTGCCACCGCAGGCACTTACCAAGTCGAGGTTTCAAAGCTGGCCACTGCCAGCAAGGTCGCCACTCAGGCTCAGGCTGCTGACTTCAAGAGCGGCGACGATGCGCAAACACTGAGTGTGAAGATCGGCGAGGGTGGAACCGAGGTAGATGTAAGCATCGCTGCTGGCTCGGATCTGAGTAGTATTCGTGATCAGCTCAACACCGCCCTGAAGGGAAAAGGCGTAACCGTCAGTACCATCAACGATCCGGCTACCGGGAAATCCCGGTTGGTCTTCAGCGGCAATGAAACCGGTAGCGGCAAGGATGTCATCGTGTCGGGCAGCGGCGATCTCGCCGCGCTCAGCGTCGATGGCCGCACCCAGCTCGATGCCACGAATGCACAGGGTGCCGGTTACATCGTGCAGGCAGCCAATGCCGAGTTTTCCATCGACGGCTTGAAGCTGAGCAGCCCTACCAACTCGGTCAAGGGTGCCATTTCTGATGTCACGCTCGAATTGGTCGGTACGACCGAAGATAAAAAACCGCTGACGCTCAAAATTGGCGAAGACAACGCCGGTGTCAAAGCGGGCATCAAGAAGTTCGTGGACGCTTACAACAAGCTCATCACCACCACCAATGATCTGACCCGAGTGACCAAGGTTGGTGAAGACGGAACGCCCCTGACTGGGGGGCTCGTTGGCGATTCGACGATTCGTAACCTGCTGAGCGGTGTTCGTAATGAGCTGGTCAATCCTACTGGTACTGGCGACTTCAAGGTGTTGGCGGATCTGGGAATCACTACCCAGAAGAATGGCACCCTGAAAATCGATGACACCAAGCTAGACGAAGCCATGAAGCAGGATTTCGATGCCGTGGGCGCCTTCTTCCTGGGTGATACTGGTTTGGCCAAGCGCTTGGATGGCCAGGTTGCAGCCTACAGCCAGACTGGTGGAATTCTGTCTCAACGTATGCAGGCGCTCGAGTCTACGCGCAGTGATATCAAGAAGCAGACCGAAGACCTCACACTGCGTGTCGACAAGATGCAGCAGCGTTTGCTGAAGCAATTTTACGCGATGGACTCGTTGGTTGGTCAGCTCAATGGCACCAGCAGTCAACTGCAAAATACGCTTTCCAACCTTCCTGGCGTCGTGAAGAAGAGCAAATAAATGAATACGCCCATCGACACTTACAAGAGCGTCAAGACAAGCCAGCAGGTCACTCCTTATCAGGCTGTGCAACTGCTGCTGGACGGTGCTATCGAGCGAGTATCGCTGGCGCAATTCGCGCAGCAGGAGGCAAACCCGGGGCTGCGTGGCGAGGCGGTAAGCGCCACCATTTCCATTATTGCCGTCCTGCAGTCCAGCCTCGACAAGGAGCTGGGCGGCGAGTTGGCTCAGAACCTGGACAACCTCTACGACTATATAAACCGTCGTCTGGTTGGCGTAGCGCTGGACGACACTCCGCGCCGTCTGGAGGAAGTGCAGGAGCTGCTGACCCAGATTCGAGACGCCTGGAAGGCAATTGGTCCGGAAGTAGAGTCCGCGGCCAACTGATCGGCACGGTGGTTCACGGTTATGTGCTCATCCGCCAGGCAGTCAGGTGACATGCCGCTACTGCCGCAATAGCCTTGCGATGATCCTTAAAAAGGATTAATCACGACTAAAGCTCACGCAGACCATGCCGATACATTGAGTATTCCCGCTTTACACTGGAGTACATCAGCATGAACGCCATGGCCGCTATGCGTCAGTATCAAAACGTCAACACTCAGGCTCAGGCTGTAGATGCCAGCCCGCATCGTCTGATTCAGATGCTGATGGAGGGTGGCTTGACTCGCTTGGCCCAAGCACGTGGCGCCATGGAGCGCGGGCAGTTCGCGATGAAGGGCGAGCTGATCGGCAAGGCCATTGGCATCATTGGCGGCCTGCGAGCTGGCCTGAACCTTGAAGAAGGTGGCGAGCTGGCTGTGAATCTGGATAACCTTTACGACTACATGAGCCGCCGCTTGCTGGAGGCTAACCTGAAGAACAGCGTCGAGCCGCTCGATGAAGTCGCCGATTTGCTTCGCAACGTCAAATCCGGTTGGGATGCAATCGCCCAGTGATTGGCGGGCTGGAAAGGAGTTTTCTATGAATACATCTGTTCAGCGTCTGCAGAATACGGGTACGGCAATGCGCCAGGCATTGTCCACCCAGGATTGGGCGGCTATCGGTGAGCTGGATCTGCAGTGCCGCCAGGCTGTGGAAGATGCCATGGTCGATGCTGCCGAGGACGATGGTGCGCTGCGGGCGCGAATGGAAGAGTTGCTGGATCTCTATAAGGATTTGGTAACTGCGTGCCAAGCCGAGCGTCAGCGCTTGGCTAACGAACTCGTCCAGTTCAACCAGTCGCAGCAGGGTGCGAAGGTTTATCAGCTTTTTGGCTGAGTCAGCCTATAGGCGCTATTGTTGTCTGCAGCGTCACCCTTTTTCTCTACGCCTTCTGATTGCCGAGCGCTCTTTTGGGCCTCATCGCAACTTCCGCTAAATAATCACGCCATAAAATTGACTAAGCGCCAATAATTTACTTTACTGCTGGCCATATGCCGGCGCGTTGGCGGCTGGTGGCTTTCTCTTTCTGGGCCGAACAATTATGTGGCGTGAAACCAAGCTTCTGCTAATCGATGACAACCTTGAAAGTCGCCGTGACCTGTCGGTGATTCTGGATTTTCTCGGCGAAGATCATCTTGCGTGTGGCAGCAGCGACTGGAACAAGGTGGTCGAGCAGATCGACTCCAGCAGAAGCATCCTCGGTGTCCTGCTCGGCGAGGTGCAGCTCAGGGGTGGGGCGCTGGATCTGCTCAAGGAGTTCGCCGCCTGGGATGAGTACCTGCCGGTTCTGATGCTTCATGAGCATGCCACCACGGATTGGCCGGAAGAGTTTCGCCGCCGCGTGCTGGCCACCCTGGAAATGCCGCCCAGCTACAACAAGCTCCTCGACTCCCTGCACCGCGCCCAGGTCTATCGCGAGATGTATGACCAAGCCCGTGAGCGTGGCCGGCAGCGAGAACCCAATCTGTTTCGCAGCCTGGTAGGCACCAGTCGCGCCATTCAACAGGTCCGGCAGATGATGCAGCAGGTGGCCGATACCGAGGCCAGCGTGCTGATTCTCGGGGAGTCGGGCACCGGCAAGGAAGTCGTCGCGCGCAATCTGCATTACCACTCCAAGCGCCGCGAGGCGCCGTTCGTGCCGGTCAACTGTGGTGCTATTCCCGCCGAGCTGCTGGAGAGCGAATTGTTCGGCCATGAGAAGGGCGCCTTCACGGGGGCCATTACCAGTCGTGCGGGGCGTTTCGAGCTGGCCAATGGCGGCACGCTGTTTCTCGACGAGATCGGCGATATGCCGCTGCCGATGCAGGTCAAGCTGCTGCGAGTACTGCAGGAGCGTACCTTCGAGCGCGTGGGCAGCAACAAGACCCAGAACGCCGACGTGCGCATCATTGCGGCGACCCACAAGAACCTCGAGAGCATGATCGAGGGCGGCAGCTTCCGTGAGGATCTGTACTACCGCCTCAACGTGTTCCCCATCGAGATGGCGCCGCTGCGTGAGCGCATCGAAGATATTCCATTGCTGATGAACGAGCTGATCTCGCGGATGGAGCATGAGAAGCGCGGTTCGATCCGCTTCAACTCCGCCGCCATCATGTCGCTCTGTCGCCATGATTGGGCGGGTAACGTTCGTGAGCTGGCCAACCTGGTCGAGCGCATGGCGATCATGCACCCCTATGGCGTGATCGGTGTGGGCGAGCTGCCGAAGAAATTCCGCCATGTCGACGACGAGGACGAGCAGCTCGCTGCGAGCCTGCGCGATGAGTTGGACGAGCGGGCGGTGTTGACCTCCTCATCGCCATCGGTGATGTCGCCAGCGATGCTGCCGGCCGAGGGCCTGGACCTCAAGGACTACCTCGGCAATCTGGAGCAGGGCCTTATCCAGCAGGCGCTGGATGATGCCGGCGGCATCGTGGCGCGCGCCGCTGAGCGCCTGCGCATTCGCCGTACTACCTTGGTCGAGAAGATGCGCAAGTACGGCATGAGCCGCCGCGAGGACGAGTCTGGCGACGACTGAGTCGCTTGGCCTGAGCCGCATGAGGTGGGCGACAGCCCACCTGTTTCCCTTCAGGCTTTACCCCTCGGACAGTCAGTTGATTGACGAGTTGCTATCCGCTAAATCGCTATCACACTGAAAATTAAGCAATTTATTTTCAGGCATGAGTATTGCTACCTCTCTGGCAAATGACCGCCTTCTGACGGCTCGCCCAGCGAGAGAGTGCAATGAAACCAAGCCTACAACGCCATGCTCCTCTGGAGACCTCGACGCCGGTACAGGCGGAGCGTGGGGATCTGGAGCAGTCGCTGGCCTTGTTCGAGCAGATGTCGAGCCGGCTGGGTAGCTCCTACAGTCTCTTGGAAAATCGCGTCAATGAACTGACTGGGCAACTGGCCCAGGTCAGCGAACAACGCGTGCAGGAGCTGAACGAAAAGGAGCGGTTGGCCCATCGCCTGCAAAGCCTGCTGGATCTGCTGCCCGGTGGCGTGGTCGTCATCGACGGCCATGGAGTGGTGCGTGAAGCCAACCCCGTGGCGCGAGACATGCTCGGTGAAGCGCTTCTGGGGTGCCTGTGGCGTGACGTGATCGCGCAGCGCTTCGCACCCCGGCGCGACGACGGTCATGAAATTTCTCTGGCCGATGGCCGGCGACTGTCGATTTCCACCCGCTCGCTGCAGGGCGAGCCGGGCCAACTGGTGTTGCTGACCGATCTGACGGAAACCCGTCGCTTGCAGGATCAGCTGTCGCGGCACGAGCGCCTGAGTGCCATGGGGCGCATGGTCGCGTCATTGGCTCATCAGGTGCGTACGCCTCTATCGGCGGCGCTGCTGTATGCCAGTCACCTGACTGAACAGGTATTGCCAGCCGAGCAGCAACAGCGCTTCGCCGGGCGCCTTAAAGAACGATTGCACGAGCTCGAGCATCAAGTGCGCGACATGTTGGTGTTCGCCCGCGGCGAGCTGCCACTGCCGGACCGAGTCGATCCTGCTCAACTGTTCGAGGCGCTCAGGCAGGCCGGTGAATCCGTGTTGCAAGGCGTCGACGTTCGCTGGCAATGCGATGTTCGGGGCGGCGAACTGCTCTGCAATCGCGACACGCTGGTGGGCGCGCTGCTGAACCTGGTCGAGAATTCCATCCAGGCTGCAGGGCAGGGTGTGCGCCTCAAGGTACATGCCTATAGGCGCGAATCCACCTTGCGTCTGTGCATCAGTGATGACGGGCCCGGTATCGATGCACTCACGCTGGCGCGCCTGGGCGAGCCGTTCTTCACCACCAAGACCACCGGCACTGGCCTCGGGCTGGCCGTGGTCAAGGCGGTCGCTCGCGCCCACCAGGGCGAGTTGCACCTGCGTTCACGGCCGGGTCGCGGTACCTGTGCCTTGTTGATTCTGCCGCTGATTATCCCAGCGCACCCCACGATTCAGGAGTGACCCATGGCTGCCAAAGTCCTGCTGGTTGAAGACGATCGCGCATTGCGCGAAGCCCTGGCCGACACCCTCGAGCTTGGTGGCCATGATTACCGGGCCGTCGACTGCGCCGAAGCGGCGCTGATCGCCATCGCCCAGGAACCGTTCGGGCTGGTGATCAGTGACGTGAACATGCCGGGCATGGATGGTCATCAACTGCTATGCGCCATTCGCGAACGCCAGCCGCAGTTGCCGGTGCTGCTGATGACGGCTTTCGGCGCCGTCGAGCGTGCCGTCGATGCCATACGTCGTGGCGCAGCCGATTATCTGGTCAAGCCGTTCGAGCCCAAGACCCTGCTGTCGCTGGTGGCGCGCCATGCGCTCGGGCGGGCCAGCGAGCTGGAGCAGGACGGGCCGGTAGCCTGCGAGCCGGCCAGCTTCCAGCTGCTCGAGTTGGCGGCGCGGGTCGCTCGTAGCGATTCCACCGTGCTGATCACCGGCGAGTCGGGGACCGGCAAGGAGGTTCTGGCACGTTATCTTCATCAGCAGTCTCCGCGTGCCAAGCGGCCATTCATCGCCATCAACTGCGCGGCGATTCCGGATAACATGCTGGAAGCCACTCTGTTCGGTCACGAAAAGGGCGCATTCACGGGCGCCGTTGCCAGCGCGCCGGGCAAGTTCGAGCTGGCCGAGGGCGGAACCATCCTGCTCGATGAAATCTCCGAGATGCCGCTGGCTTTGCAGGCCAAGCTGTTGCGTGTGCTGCAGGAGCGTGAGGTCGAACGGGTTGGCGCTCGCAAGCCGATCAGCCTGGATATCCGCGTGCTGGCGACCAGCAACCGTGACCTGGCTGCAGAAGTAGCGGCAGGCCGCTTCCGGGAGGATCTGTTCTATCGCCTGTCGGTGTTCCCGCTGGCCTGGCGACCGTTGCGTGAGCGCCCGGCGGATATCCTGCCCCTGGCCGAGCGGCTGCTGGCCAAGTACGTGAAGAAGATGAACCTGGCGCCGTTGCGGCTCTCCGCCCAGGCGGTCGCCTGCCTGACGGGGCATGCCTGGCCGGGCAACGTGCGTGAGCTGGACAATGCCATCCAGCGTGCGGTCATCCTTCAGCAGAACGGCGTCATCGAACCCCACGACCTGTGCCTGAACGCGCCCATCGGTTTCGCACAGCCGGCACCTCAACCTCAGTTGGCGGTGGTGGCGAGTGCGCCGATGCCGGTCGTGCCGGAGGCCGGCTTGGCGGATGGCGTGTTGGGTGAGGATCTGCGACGCAGGGAATATCAGGTGATCATCGATATCCTGCGTGCCGAGCGTGGGCGTCGCAAAGAGGCCGCCGAGCGCCTGGGCATCAGCCCGCGCACCTTGCGCTACAAACTAGCGCAGATGCGTGATGCGGGGATGGATGTTGAGGCATATCTCTATGCCAGCTGATGGCTTCGGCCAGGGCTGCGGGTCAATGAACGGCTAGAGACCCCGAGGATTCAACCGGTAAGCACTAGGCTCTGCACGAAAAATACCTGCGCTCGGTGATGCTTCGTTAACAATCGGCTGGAGTGCCAGCCCAGTCTGCAAGCCGCTTGCGGCTAACGCGCTTTAGCGCGACCCGAAGGGCGAGTGAAGCGAGTAATGCTCATTTACAGCACGTATCCTCGGATGCGAGCCCCGTCCGTTCCTCACCGATCTTTGCCTCGCCTGACCTTCGCTCGGAGACTTCTCGTACAGACCCTAAGCGTGATTAGGTGGCTTGGCGCCGCGCGAAATGCTGCTGGGGTGCCAGGAACGCATCGTGGAAGTACTTTCGAAAAGCCTGCATCGCCGGGTTGAATTCACGCTCACGATGCCACGCCAGACCAACGCTCATGGGGGGTACTTTGTCGGTGATGGTCAGGGTCTCGATGCGTTTGCCTTCCAGCGACCAGGGACGGTGCACCAGGTCCGAGAGGATCGCTACGCCGCGGCCATTGGCGACCATGCTACGCACTGCCTCCACCGAGCTGGTGCGTACTCTCACACTCGGTCGCTGGCGTGCGCGGTCCCAGTAACGCATGGCGCTTTGTTCGGCTTCATCCACGGTCAGCAGAATATAGGGCTCCTTCGCTACATCGGCCAGGCTGATTGCCGAGCGTTCGCACAGGGGATGGTGGCTGGGAATCCATAGCCGGCGTTCGGAGTTGAGGAGCGTTTCCGAAACGATGTCCGGGTGAGTGAGGTTCGCGGTCAGCACCACCGCCATATCGAATCGACCATCGAGCAGACCCTGTTCGATGGCCGTACGTTCCTGTTCGTGGACGTCGATGGTCACGTCCGGATATCCCTGTTCCAGCCGTTGCAGGTGGTGCGGCAGGAAGTAGCCGATCACCGTATAACTTGCAGCTAGGCGCAGTAGCCCATTGGCGCGCATGTCCGGCATCGGGCTGTTCAGCGCATCATCTACGCTGCGCAAAATCACATAGGCTCTATTCAGGAAGTGTCGCCCGGCATCGGTCAGGCTCATGCCTTGAGCCGATCGTTGGAAGAGCTGCGTGCCGAGCATACCTTCCAGCTCTTTGATCGCCGTGGTCACCGCCGACTGAGAAATATTCAAATGAATCGCCGCCTGGGAGATTTGCCCTATCTCGGCAGTGGCAACGAAGTAGCGGATCTGGCGGAGGGTCAGTGACATGGGCATTCCGTACGGCGAAGTATCTGTTTTTCAGAAGATACCCTATCTATTAATAGATCTTCCCAAGGGGTGAGCGAGAATCTAAGTTGCTTTGCATGAGGCCACAAGTGTCGAGGGCAAGCGTCATGCAGACAGTCGATTTCAACTCGGACATGGGCGAAGGCTTTGGCCCATGGACAATCGGTGACGGCGTGGATAATGAGCTGATGGGCTTCATCAGCTCGGCCAACATCGCGACCGGTTTCCATGCCGGTGACCCTGGCACCATGCGTCGCACGATCGAACAGGCCAGGCGTCGTGGCGTGGCCATTGGCGCGCATCCGGGATATCGCGACCTGGTCGGATTTGGTCGCAGGCATATCAACGCCTCGGCTCAGGAATTGGTCGACGACGTGCTGTATCAGCTAGGAGCCCTGCGCGAACTCGCTCGGGCTCAAGGGGTGGCGCTGCAACACATCAAGCCCCATGGCGCGCTCTACATGCACTTGGCCCGAGATGAAGACGCCGCCCGCTTGCTGGTGGAGAATCTCCAGCGACTGGAACCTGAGTTGCTGTTGTATTGCATGCCCAACTCAGCGATCTGGCGTGTCGCCAAGGCGCTCGGCCAACCGGTGATCCGCGAGTTCTACGCCGACCGCGAGTATGACCTCAGCGGGTCCATCGTATTCACCCGCAACGTCGGTGCCTACGACCCTGCCAAAGTTGCCCTGCGAGTGCTACGCGCCTGTCTGCAGGGCGTGGTGCGCACGGTCGAGGGCGAAGACCTGGCGATGGAATTCGATTCCATCTGTTTGCACAGCGACACGCCAGGCGCCCTGGCGCTGGTCGAAACTACGCGTAATGCCCTTGATGATGCCGGAATCAAGGTTCGTGCACCTCGTTGATAGATGATGGCGATCCTCGGGCGTCGAGTCGGGTTGTCGCAACGCTCGACAATGGGCGAGATGGCTCGAGCCATTCGTGAGTCACCGCTCGTCAGCCAGGATGGCCCTGTCGTGCGCACCACCCGCGCCGCAGATGCTTGCTGTAACGCACAGGTAGCCGGTGCACCGCTCGGTGGCCAGGCTCAACCAGTCAATCGTTCGATGTCGATTCGGCTCGAAACCCGGCAGGCCGAACGCTGTGTAGGAGGTGAAACATGAGTACTCCCATCCGCTATAGCTTTGGTGCCGACGAGCATTTGTTTGCCGAGGTCAGTGACAGCATGTCCCTCGAAGCGTTCTTCAAGGGGCTGGCGGTTACCCGCGCGGTAGAGCGCATGGCGCTGGAGGGCGTGCTCGATGTGTGTCTGGCCAACGCATCGTTTCAGATTCGTTTCGACCCTGATCGCATTGCTCCGGACGCCTTGATCGAAGCCGTGAAAGGCGCAGAGGCCGGGGCAGTCGCCGAGCGCAGATTACACACGCGGATTATCGAGATTCCGGTGCTTTACAACGACCCCTGGACTCACGAGACCCTGATGCGCTTTCGTGATCGTCACCAGGATCCGAGCGTCACGGATCTGCAATACGCCGCGCGGATCAACGGCCTGGCGGACGTCGACGCGTTCATCGCCGCCCACAGCGGTGCACCCTGGTTTGTCTCGATGGTCGGTTTCGTCGCCGGGTTGCCATTCATGTTCCAGATGGTCGAGCGTACTCGCCAGTTGCAGGTGCCCAAGTATCTGCGACCCCGTACGGACACGCCCAGGTTGACCTTGGGGCATGGCGGTTGCTTTGGCTGCATCTACTCGGTACGCGGTGCCGGTGGCTACCAGATGTTCGGAGTCACGCCGGCGCCGATCTACGATCCGCAGCAGAAACTCGCGTACTTGAAAGAGCACATGGTGTTCTTCCGTCCTGGTGACATCGTGCAGTTCAAACCGATCGAACGTGAGGCCTATGACCACGCGTTGGCCGAGGTGGAGGCCGGTCGCTTCGATCTGCGGATTCGGCCGGTGGAGTTTTCCTTGGACGCGTTTCTGGCCGACCCTGTCGGCTATCCCAAGTCGTTGCAGGAGGTGTTGGCATGATCAAGGTACTCAAGCCCGGTCTCGCCACCTCGGTACAGGATCTCGGCCGCGAAGGGTATTACCACCTGGGCATTCCTCCGTCCGGGGCGCTCGATCAATACGCCCTAAGCGCGGCCAATCACCTGGTCGGTAACCCGGCAGGCTCAGCGGCGCTGGAATGCACGCTGCTGGGGCCTGAGTTGGAGTTCCAGGCGGACGCACTGGTGGCGGTCTGCGGCGCGCACATGACGCCGCGAGTCGATGGCGCGCAGATGCACGCCGACACTTCGTTCTGGGTGAAGGCAGGGCAAACGCTGCGCTTTGATTTTCCAAAGGCCGGCGCGCGAGCCTATCTGGCCGTGGCGGGCGGCATTGACGTGCCAATCGTGCTCGGTAGTCGCTCGACCTATGCGCTAGGCGCTTTGGGCGGTTTTCAGGGGCGTCTTCTGAAAGCGGGTGACGAGTTGCCGGTTGGTATCTGCAGCGCCCAAAGCCGCGCTGGTGCCAGCTTGCCTATGGCTTTGCGACAGTCCTTGGGTGGTGAGGTCACGTTGCGCGTCGTACCTGGTTTGTATTTTCACCGCTTGACCGAATCCGCCGCACAGAGCTTTTTCGCCGAGCCGTGGACGGTCGGCTCGGAAGCCGACCGTATCGGTTATCGTCTCAAGGGTGGTAGTGCTCTGAGTTTCCTGGCGCGTGAGCAGCCATTCGGCGCAGGCTCCGACCCCTCGAACATCGTCGACAGCTGCTACCCGATCGGCTCCATTCAGGTTCCTGCAGGGCTCGAGCCTATCGTGTTGCATCGTGACGCAGTATCCGGTGGTGGTTACGCGATGATCGGAACGGTGATCAGTGCCGATCTCGATCTGGTCGGCCAGATGCAACCCAACCAAAAGGCCCGTTTCGTAGCGGTGACCCTCGAACAGGCGCTGCAGGCACGGCACTCGTACAAGACGAAACTCAGTTGCCTGAGCAAGCTGTTTGCATCCTGACTCTGCCGGCCGCGCTGAGTACTGCCGAGCGATAGCCGATCATCGCGGCGTTGTCGCGGCCACAGCTGATCGCTTCAGCGCGGCCCCGCAGGGGTGAGCGCAGCGAATAACCTGGGACGCAGTCCCTGGTGAGAGTCCGGCGGACACAAAAAAGCCCCGGATCAACCGAGGCTTTCGAATTTGGCTCCGCGACCTGGACTCGAACCAGGGACCCAATGATTAACAGTCATTTGCTCTACCGACTGAGCTATCGCGGAACAACGACGCGTATCCTACTGATTACGAAGGGGAAGTCAAGCATCTGCCAGCTTCCCCAGGCAACTTACAGAACGGCGGCGATGGCCTTGGTTACGACCGGCAGGTTGCGCGTGTTCAGGGCGGCCACGCAGATGCGGCCGGTGCCCACGGCGTAGATGCCGAATTCGCTGCGCAGACGCTCGACCTGTTCGGTGGTCAGGCCCGAGTAGGAGAACATGCCGCGCTGTTCGGCAACGAAGCCGAAGTCGCGCTTGGCGTTCAGTGCTGCCAACTGCTCGACCATGGCCAGACGCATGGTGCGGATACGATCACGCATCTCGCCCAGTTCGGTTTCCCACATCACCCGCAGTTCAGGATTGTTGAGCACGGCCGCGACCACGCTGGCGCCATGGGTCGGCGGGTTGGAGTAGTTGGTGCGGATCACGCGCTTGACCTGGGACAGCACGCGGCTGCCTTCTTCCTGGTCGCCGACCACGATGGTCAGGGCGCCGACGCGCTCGCCGTAAAGCGAGAACGACTTGGAGAACGAGCTGGAGACGAAGAAAGTCAGGCCAGATTGGGCGAACAAACGTACCGCCGCGGCGTCTTCTTCAATACCGTCGCCAAAACCCTGGTAGGCGATGTCGAGGAAGGGCACATGCTCGCGTTCGCGCACGATTTCCAGCACTGCTTGCCAGTCTTCGGGCGTCAGGTCGACGCCGGTCGGGTTGTGGCAGCAGGCGTGCAGCACGACGATGGAGCGCGCCGGCAGGTTCTTCAGGTCTTCGAGCAGGCCACCACGGTTCACGCCGTTGCTGAAGGCGTCGTAGTAACGGTAGTTGCGCACCGGGAAACCGGCAGTTTCGAACAGCGCGCGATGGTTCTCCCAGCTCGGGTCGCTGATCGCCACGGTGGCGTCGGGCAGCAGGCGCTTGAGGAAGTCCGCGCCGGTCTTCAGAGCGCCGGTGCCGCCGATGGCCTGGGTGGTGATCACGCGGCCTTGCTGGATCAGCGGCGAGTCGTTGCCCAGCAGCAGCTTCTGCACGGCCTGATCGTAAGCAGCGATGCCTTCGATCGGCAGGTAGCCGCGCGGGGCGCGAGCGGCGGTCAGGGCCGCTTCGGCTTCGACCACGGCGCGCAGCAGCGGGATGCGACCTTCTTCGTTGGTGTAGACACCCACGCCAAGGTTGACCTTGTCAGGGCGTTTATCGGCGTTGAATGCTTCGTTGAGGCCCAGGATGGGATCGCGCGGAGCCATTTCGACGGCGGAGAACAGACTCATGGGGGCGGCAGCTCTGTGGTGGGGTGAGTATCGAGCAACCCGGCAACTGGATTAGGGGTTGCGCAAGCGGGCCGTTAGTATAGCGGCCCATATTCGGTGTCGCGACAGCGTACATCAGGTATGACGCACGTGTGGTCGTGGCGTCACAGCCTTTGCAGAGGTAATTATGTCCGAGTTTCAACTGGTCACCCGTTTCGAGCCCGCCGGCGACCAGCCCGAGGCGATTCGGCAGATGATCGAAGGCCTCGAGGCCGGGCTTTCGCACCAGACGCTGCTCGGGGTGACGGGCTCTGGCAAGACCTTCAGCGTGGCCAACGTCATCGCCCAGGTGCAGCGCCCGACGCTGGTGCTGGCGCCGAACAAGACTTTGGCGGCGCAGTTGTATGGCGAATTCAAGTCGTTCTTCCCGAACAACGCGGTGGAGTATTTCGTTTCCTATTACGACTACTACCAGCCCGAGGCCTACGTGCCGTCGTCGGACACCTTCATCGAGAAGGATGCCTCGATCAACGATCACATCGAGCAGATGCGCCTGTCGGCGACCAAGGCGCTGATCGAGCGCAAGGACGTCATCGTGGTCTGCACGGTGTCGTCGATCTACGGCCTGGGCAGCCCCGAGGAGTACCTGAAAATGGTGCTGCACCTCGACCGTGGCGACAAGATGGACCAGCGCGCGCTGCTGCGCCGCCTGGCCGAGCTGCAGTACACCCGCAACGACATGGATTTCGCCCGGGCGACCTTCCGGGTGCGCGGCGATGTGATCGATATCTTCCCGGCCGAATCGGATCTGGAAGCGATCCGCATCGAGCTGTTCGACGATGAAGTCGAGAACATCAGCGCCTTCGATCCGCTGACCGGCGAGGTGCTGCAGCGCCTGCCGCGTTTCACCTTCTACCCCAAGAGCCACTACGTGACGCCCCGCGACACGCTGCTCGAGGCGATGGAAAAGATCAAGGTCGAGCTCAAGGACCGCCTGGACTACCTGCGCGGCGCCAACAAACTGGTCGAAGCGCAGCGTCTGGAGCAGCGCACCCGTTTCGACCTGGAGATGATCCTCGAACTGGGTTACTGCAACGGCATCGAAAACTACTCGCGCTACCTGTCCGGGCGCGACCCCGGTGCGCCGCCACCCACGCTGTACGATTACCTGCCGGCGGAGGCGCTGCTGGTGATCGACGAATCCCACGTCAGCGTGCCGCAGGTCGGCGCCATGTACAAAGGCGACCGTTCGCGTAAGGAAACCCTGGTCGAGTACGGCTTCCGCCTGCCCTCGGCGCTGGACAACCGCCCGATGCGCTTCGAGGAATGGGAAGCCGCGTGCCCGCAGACCATCTTCGTTTCCGCCACACCGGGGCCTTACGAGGCCGACCATGCCGGGCGGGTGATCGAGCAGGTGGTGCGACCCACCGGCCTGGTCGACCCGGAAGTGGAGGTGCGCCCGGCGCGTACTCAGGTCGATGATCTGCTGTCGGAGATCAACAAGCGCGTCGCCCTCGAGCAGCGCGTGCTGGTCACCACGCTGACCAAGCGCATGGCCGAGGACCTCACCGATTATCTGGCCGACCACGGCGTCAAGGTGCGTTACCTGCACTCGGATATCGACACGGTCGAGCGGGTAGAAATCATCCGTGACCTGCGCATCGGCACCTTCGACGTGCTGATCGGCATCAACTTGCTGCGCGAGGGGCTGGATATGCCCGAAGTCGCCCTGGTGGCGATTCTCGATGCCGACAAGGAGGGCTTCTTGCGCAGCGAACGCTCGCTGATCCAGACCATCGGTCGCGCAGCCCGTAACCTGAATGGCCGGGCGATTCTCTATGCCGACAACATGACCGGCTCCATGGAGCGTGCCATCGGCGAGACCGAGCGGCGCCGGCAGAAGCAGTTGGCTTTCAACGAGGCCAACGGCATCGTGCCCAAGGGTGTGGTCAAGGATATCAAGGACATTCTCGAAGGCGCCGTGGTGCCGGGTGCGCGCAGCAAGAAGCGCAAGGGCATGGCCAAGGCCGCCGAAGACAATGCGCGCTACGAGGCGGAGCTGCGCTCGCCGGCGGAGATCACCAAGCGCATCCGTCAGTTGGAGGACAAGATGTTCGAGCTGGCCCGCGACCTGGAGTTCGAGGCGGCGGCGCAGATGCGCGACGAGATCCAGAAGCTGCGTGACCGGCTGCTTGCGGTATGAGTGTGGCGGGTCATGCAAAGGTCTATCTGGCCGGCTTCGACGTGTTCCGGGTGGACGCCATCGAGCGTGGTGAGTATCTCAAGCGCTTGTGCCGTGAGCAGGGTCTCGAAGGGCTCTATCCGTTCGATAACGAGGTGGCTGACGGGCTGGCGCCGACCGAGATGGCGGCGCAGATCTGCCGGCTCAATCTGGCGATGATCCGTGATGTCGATGCCGTGCTGGCCAACCTCAACCCGTTTCGCGGGCTCGAGCCGGATTCCGGCACGGCATTCGAAGTCGGTGCGGCTGTGGCGCTGGGCAAGCCTGTGTGGGCGTATTTCGAGCCCCAGGGCAGCATGCGCCAGTGGTTGCCCGGTGACACTGAGGGCCGTGACGCCGACGGCTACTTCATCGAGGATTTCGGCCTGCCGCGCAATCTGATGCTCGCCTGTTCCTGGGCCGGTTGCAGCGCCAGTGTGGAGGAGGGGGTGGCGGCGCTGCGTCGCTACCTGAGCGGCGCGTCGGGCGCCTGACCCGTTCTTCGCAGCCCTGCGCCGCGGTTCGCTGGAGCCAGCCGGGGCTGGCCTGTTAATATTCATTCCCTTCGCTTTCTCGCGTCATCCATGGCGCCTGCGCCGGTCGCCCATGCGGCCTGGGCGCGAGGCCAGCCCATGCCATTTTCAGTCTTACTTGCTCGGGACTTTCCATGACCACCGTTCGCACTCGTATCGCTCCGTCGCCTACTGGCGACCCTCACGTCGGCACCGCCTACATCGCCCTGTTCAACCTGTGCTTCGCCAGGCAGCACGGCGGCGAGTTCATCCTGCGCATCGAGGATACCGACCAGGTTCGTTCGACCCGTGAGTCCGAGCAGCAGATCTACGATGCCCTGCGCTGGCTGGGCATCGAGTGGAATGAAGGCCCGGACGTCGGCGGCCCTTATGGCCCGTACCGGCAGAGCGAACGTGGCGAGATCTACCGCAAGTACGCGCTGGAGCTGGTGGAGAAGGGCCATGCCTTCTACTGCTTCTGCACCCCGGAAGAACTCGATCAGATGCGTGCCGAACAGATGGCCCGTGGCGAGACGCCGCGCTACGACGGCCGCGGCCTGCTGCTCTCCGACGAGGACGTGCAGCGCCGCCTGGCAGCGGGCGAGCCCCACGTGATCCGCATGAAGGTGCCGAGCGAGGGCGTCTGCGTGGTGCCGGACATGTTGCGCGGCGATGTCGAGATTCCGTGGGATCGCATGGACATGCAGGTGCTGATGAAGACCGATGGCCTGCCGACCTACTTCCTGGCCAACGTGGTCGACGACCACCTGATGAAGATCACCCACGTGCTGCGTGGTGAAGAATGGCTGCCCTCGGCGCCCAAGCTGATCCTGCTCTACGAGTACTTCGGCTGGGACAAGCCACAGCTGTGCTACATGCCGCTGCTGCGTAACCCGGACAAGAGCAAGCTGTCCAAGCGCAAGAACCCGACTTCGATCACCTTCTACGAGCGCATGGGCTTCCTGCCCCAGGCGATGCTCAACTACCTGGGCCGCATGGGCTGGTCGATGCCGGACGAGCGCGAAAAATTCACCCTCGAGGAGATGATCGCCAATTTCGACGTACAGCGCGTTTCCCTCGGCGGGCCGATCTTCGATCTGGAGAAGCTGTCCTGGCTCAACGGCCAGTGGATGCGTGACCTGAGCGTCGAAGAGTTCGCCGCTGGCGTGCAGAAGTGGGCCTTCAACAGCGACTACCTGATGAAGATCGCCCCCCACGTGCAGGGCAGGGTGGAAACCTTCAGCCAGATCGCGCCACTGGCCAGCTTCTTCTTCGCAGGCGGTGTGCAGCCGGACAAGGCGCTGTTCGCCCACAAGAAGCTGTCGGACGATCAGGTGCGCCAGCTCATGCAACTGATCCTCTGGAAGCTCGAGGCGCTGCGCCAGTGGGAGAAGGAGCGGATCACCGGCTGCATCCAGGCGGTGGTCGAACATCTGGAGCTGAAACTGCGCGATGCCATGCCGCTGATGTTCGCCGCCGTCACCGGTCAGGCCAGTTCGGTATCGGTGCTCGATGCCATGGAAATCCTCGGCCCGGACCTCACCCGTTTCCGTCTGCGCCAGGCCATCGAACTGCTCGGTGGTGTGTCGAAGAAAGAGAACAAGGAGTGGGAAAAACTGCTGGGCAGCATCGGCTGATTCTCGGCCGCCTGTCGCCATGGGCGGCCGGCAGCCAGCGGTTTGCGGTAAGTGTTTGTTATGTCAGCGAAAAAAAATAAGGTAGCCGCTAATTTTTTGTTGACAGGGTGCAGGGGCGCACTTAACATGCGCCCCGTCCTCGAGATGGGGCTATAGCTCAGCTGGGAGAGCGCTTGCATGGCATGCAAGAGGTCGACGGTTCGATCCCGTCTAGCTCCACCAATCTCGGATGCCACAACCGGTTCTACGGAATGGGTTGAGTTGTAAAGAAGGGCATTTGCGTCCCCTTCGTCTAGTGGCCTAGGACACCGCCCTTTCACGGCGGTAACAGGGGTTCGAGTCCCCTAGGGGACGCCACTATTTCCAGCTGCAGTGCTTAGGCATTGCAGCCAGACCGCAAGGTTCTGGGGCTATAGCTCAGCTGGGAGAGCGCTTGCATGGCATGCAAGAGGTCGACGGTTCGATCCCGTCTAGCTCCACCAATCCACGACAAGGCCAGCCAAGTGCTGGCCTTGTTCTTCGAAGGTTTCGTCCCCTTCGTCTAGTGGCCTAGGACACCGCCCTTTCACGGCGGTAACAGGGGTTCGAGTCCCCTAGGGGACGCCATTTTTGCCCGCTCTGCGGGATTTTTAAGGGTCACTTCTCACGAAGTGACCCTTTTGTTTTTGCACCCTCGAAAAGTTTCAGTCGATCGGTACGGCTGGCGATGCGGCGCTTGCGTTGCAGCAGGCTAAGCCCCTAAGGTCGAGCCTGTTGCGTCGCCAAGGGAGGCCATTGCATGAAGCTGACTCACATTGCTGCATCGCTGCGCGCCGCTGCGCTGAGGTATGCGTCGTGAACTGGGATCGCCCCGATCCGTTCACCATCGATCTGCTGGTCGGCAGCGAGGATATCGATGGCCTCGGGCACGCCAACAACGCCGTCTACGTGACCTGGCTGGAGCGTTGCGCCTGGCGCCATTCACAATCGCTGGGGCTGGATCTGGTCGAGTACCGGCGCCTGGATCGGGCCATGGCGGTGGTGCGCCACGAGATCGATTACCTGAGCAGTGCCTATGAAGGCCAGGCGCTGCAAATAGGTACCTGGATCGTCGAATCCGACCAGCGTCTGAAGATGGATCGCTGTTTTCAGCTGATACGCCCGCAGGATGGCGCCACGCTGCTGCGTGCGCGCACCACCTTCGTCTGCATCGAGTTGTCCAGCGGTCGGCCCAAGCGCATGCCGGCCGAATTCATCGAGGGTTATGGCCGGGCATTGCTGCCGGCTTGAGTGTTCATGGCTGCGGGGCCAGAAACAGCTTCCGCTCCTCGTAGACTGCCTGGTAGCGCCGGGTTTCACCCGGTTGCAGCAAGAGCGATTGGCTGCTCACCAGATCGATCTCGGCGCAGAACCCTTCGCGTGACGGGGTGAGCACCACGCTGCGTTCGCCGCTGGGAACGTCGAGCGTGACGCTTTCGCCGGCTGGCAAGGCGACAATCAGTTGCTCGTCGACGCGCAGTTGCAGGTCGCAGGCGTTGGGCGCATTGCGGTCGCGGCTGACGATCAGCTTGGCGGCCGCTGCGGGATCCAGCGGCACGCCCTCGGAGATCGGCGTGGCGGCGATTGCAGTGGTGGTGGCCAGCAGCAGGGCGAACGGGGCGCTGCGCAGCACGAGTCGATTCATGGCGATTTCCGGTGGTGTCTGTCACTGCAGTGGACTGCGCCAGGCGTTGGGTGTTCAGGCGCTGTCCCGGCGCGTCGCTCGCCGCTACACTACGCGCCGTTTTTGCCTCGGCATGCCGATGGCCTTTCCCGTTATTCGAGAGTATCGCCATGCAGATCGCCCTGGCGCCCATGGAGGGGCTGGTCGATGAAATCCTCCGCGACGTGCTGACCCAGGTTGGCGGCATCGACTGGTGCGTGACCGAGTTCATCCGCGTCACCGATCGCGTGCTGCCCAGGTCGACCTACCGCAAACTGGCGCCGGAGCTGTTCAATGGCGCCCGCACGGCTGCCGGTACGCCGCTGCGCGTGCAATTGCTCGGCTCCGATCCCAAGTGCCTGGGTGACAACGCCGCCTACGCCTGTGTGCTCGGCGCGCCGGTGATCGACCTCAATTTCGGCTGCCCGGCCAAGACGGTGAACAAGTCCCGTGGCGGGGCGGTGCTGCTCAAGGAGCCGGAGCTGCTGCACGCCATCGTGCGCGAGGTGCGCCGCAGCGTGCCGGCGGCCATTCCCGTCACCGCCAAGATGCGCCTGGGCTTCGATCACAAGGATCTGGCTCTCGATTGCGCCCGGGCGCTGGTCGAAGGGGGCGCCTCGCAGATCGTCGTGCACGCGCGCACCAAGGTCGAGGGCTACAAGCCCCCAGCCCACTGGGAATGGGTGGCGCGGGTGCAGGAGGTGGTCAGCGTACCGGTGTATGCCAACGGTGATATCTGGTCCGTCGATGACTGGCAGCGCTGCCGCGAGGTGAGCGGCGCCGAGCACTTCATGCTGGGCCGTGGCGTGGTGGCGCGGCCCGATCTGGCCCGGCAGATCGCCGCGGCGAAGGCCGGCCAGGATGCCGGCGTGATGAGCTGGGCTGAGTTACAGCCGCTGTTGGCCGAGTTCTGGCTGCAGGCCCGCCGCAAGATCTCGCCGCGCTACGCCCCCGGGCGGCTCAAACAGTGGCTGGCGATGCTCACGCGCAGCTACCCTGAGGCGGTCGAGCTGTTCGCCCTGGTGCGGCGGGAAACCAATTGCGAGGTCATCGACGCACTGCTGGGCGTGAGCATCGCGCCGGCAGAGGTGAGCACCCTGCAAACGCTCGAAGCTGACGAGGAGACGCTCAGCGCCCTCCGCTGACGTCGAGCAGCGAGCCGGTGGTATAGCTGGCCTGTTCGCTGGCCAACCACAGAATCGCTTCTGCCACTTCCTCAGCCTGCCCACCGCGGCCCAGCGGAATGCTGGCGGCGACGCGCGCCACCCGCTGCGGCTCGCCGCCACTGGCGTGGATCTCTGTGTCGATCACGCCGGGCCGCACCGCATTGACGCGAATGCCATCGCCAGCGAGTTCCTTGGCCAGCCCTATCGTCATGCTGTCGACCGCGCCCTTGGCTGCGGCATAGTCGATGCACTCTTCGGGCGCGCCGAGGCGGGCGGCAATCGATGACACGTTGACGATCACGCCGCCACGCCCGCCCTGGCGGGTGGACATCCGCGCAATCGCCTCACGGCTGCACAGGAAGCTGCCGTACACGTTGGTGGCGAACACCCGTTGCCAGCGCTCCAGGCTCATGCGCTCCAGGCGCATCTGCTGCTCGAGCATCCCGGCGTTGTTGACCAGCACGTCCAGGCGCCCCAGGCGTGCGTCGACCTCGGTGAACAGCCGGCGAACCTGGGCTTCGTCCGCCACATCGGCCTGTACCGCCAGCGCCTCGCCGCCCGTGGTCGTGATCGCCTCGACGAGTGCGTCGGCGGCCTCACGGTTGCGCTGGTAGTTGATGACAACGCGGTAGCCTTGCCCGGCCGCCAGCCTTGCCGTGGCCGCACCGATGCCGCGGCTGGCACCGGAGATCAGCATCACCCTGCCCATCGAAAAATCTCCTTTTTCGGTCCCTTGAAATTTTTTCGGCCATCCACATTTTTATCACCGTGGGATGCCGAAGTCGGGTCCCGCACCTTATCACTCGCTGACCAATTCAGGAGACTAACCATGAGCACTGCATTTTCCATGACCCCGCTGTTCCGTCAGTCCATCGGCTTCGACCGTTTCAACGACCTGTTCGAATCGGCGATGCGCAACGAGACCAGCAGCAGCTACCCGCCCTACAACGTCGAAAAGCATGCCGATGATCAGTACCGGATCGTCATCGCTGCAGCCGGTTTCCAGGATGAAGATCTGGATCTGCAGGTCGAGCGCGGCGTGTTGACCGTGACCGGCGGCAAGCGCGCGGGCAATGGCAACGGTGAAAATGTTACCTATCTGTATCAGGGCATCGCTCAGCGTTCGTTCAAGCTGTCGTTCCGCCTGGCCGATCACATCGAGGTCAAGAGCGCCAGCCTGGTGAACGGCCTGCTCAACATCGAGCTCGAGCGCCACGTGCCGGAAGAGGCCAAGGCCAAGCGCATCCCGATCGGGGCCGCACGTCCGGCGCTGGAGAACTGATCGCCTTTGCCGGCATACCGGAAAGGCGCCCTCGCCAGGCCATGTGAAAACTACTGCGCTCGGTCATGCGGCGTTAAAAACCGGCTAAAAATGCTCATTTACAGCTCGTAAACTGCGCCTTTTCGCCGGTTTTTGCCTTGCCTGACCTTCGCTCGCTACGTTTTCACACGGCCTGTCGTGGCGCCTTTTCCGTTTCAGTGGGGCAGTCGTTGGGCGCCGTGGCTGAGCAGGGCGCGGAAGGCCGTCAGCGGCTGCGGGCGGCTGAACAGGTAGCCCTGGTAGCAGTTGCAGCCCTGGCTTTGCAGAAAGTCCAGCTGGCTCTGCTGTTCCACGCCTTCGGCGATGACCTCCAGGCCCAGGCTGAGGCCGAGGGCGACCACGGCGCGGATGATTTCCGCGTCGCTCGGGTTACTGGTGGCATCGCGCACGAACGACTGGTCGATCTTCAGTACGTTCACCGGCAGGCGCTTGAGGTAGGTGAGCGACGAGTAACCGGTGCCGAAGTCGTCCATGGCGAAGCTGACGCCCAGCTTGCGCAGGCGGTTCATCTTGGCGATGGTGTCGTCGATGTCCTCGATGACGATGCCTTCGGTGATCTCCAGCTTGAGCATGCCCTGGGGCAGCTTGTTCTGGCGAAGACAATGCTCGACCCGCTCGACGAAATCGCCCTGGCGGAACTGCCGGGTACTGATGTTCACGCACAGGCTGAAACGCTCGTCGATGAGACCGTCCTCCAGCAACTGCGCGCAAGCGTGGCAGGCTTCGACCATCACCCAGGCGCCGACCTCCAGAATCAGCCCGCTTTCCTCCAGCACGTGGATGAACAGCGCCGGTGACTGCTCGCCAAGCGTCGGATGGGCCCAGCGCAGCAGCGCCTCGGCACCGATGATCTGGTCGGTGCGGGCGTCCACCTGGGCCTGGAAATACAGCTCGAATTCACCGCGGCTCAGGGCGGTGCGCAACTCGTTCTCCAGGCGCAGGCGTTCGCTGGCCGCGTGCTGCATGGAGCTGTGGAACAGCTGAATGGCATTGCGGCCCGAATCCTTGGCACGGTATAGGGCGATGTCGGCGCGCTTGAGCAGGTCGGCCGGCGTCTGACCGTGGTCGGGGATCAGCGCGATGCCGATGCTCGGGGTGACCTGCAGGCGATGGCCCTCGAGCAGCATGGGTTCGCTGAGCAGGGTGCGCAGTTTCTCGGCGGCCTGGCCGGCGTGGGAGATGACTTCGTCGAGCGTGCCCTCGATACCGGTCAGCAGCACCACGAATTCGTCGCCGCCCAGGCGCGCCACGGTGTCCTCCTCGCGCACGCTGACTTCCAGGCGGGCGGTGATCAGCTTGAGCACCGCATCGCCGAATGGATGGCCGAGCGAGTCGTTGATGTGCTTGAAGTGGTCGAGGTCGAGAAACAGCAGGGCGCCACGTAGCGCGTGGCGTTGCAGCAAGGAGATCTGCTGGGTCAGGCGATCCATCAGCAGGGCGCGATTGGGCAAGCTGGTCAGCGGGTCGTGGTAGGCCAAGTGCTGGATCTGCTGCTGGGCTGCCTTGAGTTCGCTGATGTCGCGGGCGGTGACCAACAGGCACTGGGTGCTATCCAGCTCGATCGGCTCGAAGGAGATTTCCACTTCCAGGTGCTTGCCGTAGCGGTCGCGGCCGCTCATCTCGAGGCGCTGAATGTGGCCTTCCTCGCGCAGGGTGTTGAGCAGGCGCTGGCGCTGTTCCTCGTCGGGCCAGATGCCGACCTCGGTGGAGGTGCGACCGATGACTTCCTCGGCTTTGTAGCCTGTCAGGCGCGTGAAACCGTCGTTGATCTCGATGTAGCGGCCCGTGTCACGGGTGGTGATGGTGATCGCGTCCGGGCTGGAGTGAAAGGCCTTGTAGAATTTCTCCTGGCTGGCCTTGAGCGCCGACTCGGCGCGCTGCTGCTCGGTGATGTCGCGAAACTTGCTGAGCACGCAGGGCTGGCCGGCCAGCTCCAGGCGACGGCATGACACGATGCAGCTTATCAGCCGGCCCTGAGGGTCGGTCAGGTCGATGCGTTCGTCGGTGAGGTCGGTGCCGCTGAGAATCTTCAGGCGCAGTGGTGAATCCTCCGGCAGGGCTTTCCAGGGCGCGAGCTTGAAGATATTGCGCCCGGTGACTTCCGCCGGCCGCCAGCCGAACGCCTGGGTGAACGCCGGGTTGACCTCCAGAATGCGGCCTTCCGGCAGGGTGGTCACGCAGATCGGGTCGGGGCTGGCCTGGAAGACCATGGCGAACTTGCGCTCCGAGGCCTGCAGGCGCTGCTCGCGTAAGGTGCGCTCGCTGGTGTCGATCATGATGCCGGTCATGCGCACGGGCTGGCCCTGGGCGTCGCGGTGCAGCTTGGCGGTGCTTTCCAGATAATGGGTCTGGCCGTCGGCGTGTACCGTACGGTAGGTCACCTGGGAGTCCTGGCCGTTATCGGGCAGCAGGTCGCGGTAGGCCTGGCGCAGGGCCTGGCGATCCTGCATGGGCACATGGGTGAAAAAATCCGGAAAGCGGCCCTGAAAGGGTTCGTTCGCCAGCCCATGCAGCAGAGCGGCGCGTGGCGAGGCATACATGGTGTCGCTGGGGATGTGCCAGTCCCAGGTACCCAGGTCGGCCGATTCGAGTGCCATGCGCAGGCGTTCCTGACTATCGGCCAGGGCCTGTTCCTGAACGCGCTGGCGGTTGATGTCGCGTACCACGCCGAACATTCTGTTCTGGCCGCCTTCGCCAGCCTGCAGGCTGCCGGTGATTTCGATCCAGCGCAGGCTGCCGTCCGGCCATTGAATGCGATGGCGGATCGGTTCGGCCGTGGGCGAGCCATCGATCACCGCCTGGAACAGGCGCAGCACTTCGCCGCGCTCCTCCTCGGGAATCAGCCCGATATAGTCGACCGGGGCGCTGAGCGGGCGGGTCGGGTCGAGACCGAATACCTTCTGGGCGCCACGCGACCAGCTGACCTCACCGGTATCGACGTTCCAGAACCAGGCGCCGAGGCCGGCACCATTGAGGGCGGCCAATAGATGCTGGCTGTCGCGCCAGGTCTTTTCGAACTCGGCGGGGTCGAGTACCGGCACGTGGGGCAACGGTGGGCGTTTGTCGTTGGAGTTGCCCATTGACCCTTCCTCTACAAAAGCCCGGCGAGGCGGAAAGCCGGGCTATTGGCGCATGTGCAGCATGAATGCCGGCAGATGGCCGGCATGGTTGTCACGTTAGCTGCTGCCCCGGCGCTAAAGCAAGACTGTCGCGATGACTGTCGAGCAGTTGCATGAACGCTCTGGCGGCGTTCGACAGGGTGCGCTCGGTGTGCACGATGTAACCGAGCTGACGCGACAGCTGGATGCCTGGAAGCGGCAGGCGCGCCACCTGTTCATCAAGCATGGTGCGCGGCAGCACGCTCCAGGCCAGACCAATGGAAACCATCATCTTGATGGTCTCCAGGTAGTTGGTGCTCATGGCGATGTTGGGCGTCAGATCCTCGGCTTCGAACAGGCGCTGGACGATGTGGTGGGTGAAGGTGTTGCCGCCGGGAAAAACCGCCGGGTGTAGAGCTACATCGGCGAGGGTCACACCCGTGCTCTGGGCCAATGGATGCTCGGGGGCAGTTACGAAATCCAGCGGGTCGTCCCACACCGGCACGGCGCGTACCGGTTCGCGGGTGTCCGGCGCCAGGGTGATCACCGCCAGCTCGGCGCGGCCGTGGAACACTTCGTCGTAGGCCACTTCCGAGTCGAGGAACTGAATATCCAGCGCCACCTGCGGGTGGGCTCGGGTGAAGGCGCGCAGCAGCGGCGGCAGGCGGTGCAGGCCGATGTGGTGACTGGTGGCAAGGGTCAGCCGCCCGGTGATCTCGCCATTGAGGTTGGTCAGCGCCCGGCGGGTGTCCTCCAGCACGTTGAGAATCTGGTAGGCGCGTGGCAGCAGGGCGCGCCCGGCTTCGGTGAGGCTCACCTCGCGGCCCAGGCGGTCGAACAGGCGCACGCGCAGTTGCTGCTCCAGGCTGGCGATGCGTTTGCTCACTGCCGGCTGAGTCAGGTGCAGGCGTATGGCAGCCTCGGAGAAGCTGCCGAGTTCGGCGATGGCGATGAAGGCGTTGAGCGTGGCGAGATCCATGGGCATTTCCGATGGTAGTGCGGGCGGTAGACGTCGATGCTATAGCAATTCCGATCGGGAATCTTCTGGATGAAAAATATGAATTTGAGTTATTCGCCAGCCGCGCATAGCATTCTCCCCATAAGCCAAAGGGCTATTGCCCAGGCATAGAAAGGCCACCTCTAGAAACCCAGCGATTGAAGCGCAGGCAGTTTTTAGAGGTGCTCGAAAGACCGATGAGGAACAGGCTGATGACCGGCAGAACGCTCTACGACAAGTTGTGGGAAATGCACGAAGTGAAGCGACGCGATGACGGCTCGTCGCTGATCTACATCGACCGCCACATTCTTCACGAAGTGACGTCGCCCCAGGCTTTCGAAGGCCTGCGCCTGGCGAGCCGCAAGCCGTGGCGTATCGACGCCAACATCGCCACGCCGGACCACAACGTGCCGACCACCCGTGCCGAGCGCCTCGGTGGCCTCGACGCCATCGCCGATGAAGTCTCGCGTATTCAGGTGCAGACCCTGGACGAGAACTGCGACGACTTCGGCATCCTCGAATTCAAGATGAACGACGTGCGCCAGGGCATCGTCCACGTGGTCGGCCCGGAGCAGGGCGCCACCTTGCCGGGCATGACCGTGGTCTGCGGCGACTCGCACACCTCGACTCACGGCGCCTTTGGTGCGCTGGCCCATGGCATCGGTACCTCCGAGGTTGAGCACGTGCTCGCCACCCAGTGCCTGGTCGCCAAGAAGATGAAGAACATGCAGGTGCGTGTCGAAGGCAAATTGCCGTTCGGCGTGACCGCCAAGGACATCGTTCTGGCCGTGATCGGCAAGATCGGCACTGCCGGTGGCAACGGCCACGCCCTGGAATTCGCCGGCAGCGCGATCCGCGAGCTGTCCCTGGAAGGGCGCATGACCATCTGCAACATGTCCATCGAGGCCGGTGCCCGCGTCGGCCTGGTGGCGGTCGACGAAAAGACCATTGCCTACGTCAAAGACCGCCCGTTCGCACCCAAGGGCGAGCACTGGGAGCAGGCCGTGGCGGTATGGCGTGACCTGGTGTCCGACGCCGATGCGCACTTCGATACCGTGATCGAACTGCGTGCCGAAGACATCAAGCCGCAGGTCAGCTGGGGTACCTCGCCCGAGATGGTCTTGGCCGTCGACCAGAACGTGCCGGACCCGGCTCGCGAAAGCGACCCGGTCAAGAAAGATTCGATCACGCGCGCCCTCAAGTACATGGGCCTGGCTGCCAACCAGCCGATCACCGCTATTCAGCTCGACCGTGTGTTCATCGGCTCGTGCACCAACTCGCGCATCGAAGACCTGCGTGCGGCCGCAGAAGTGGCCAAGGGCCGCAAGGTCGCCGCCACCGTCAAGCAGGCGCTGGTGGTGCCGGGCTCCGGCCTGGTCAAGGCCCAGGCGGAAAGCGAAGGGCTGGACAAGATCTTCATCGAAGCCGGTTTCGAATGGCGTGAGCCGGGCTGCTCCATGTGCCTGGCGATGAACCCGGACAAACTGGGCAGTGGCGAGCATTGCGCCTCGACCTCCAACCGCAACTTCGAAGGCCGCCAGGGCGCCGGTGGTCGTACCCACCTGGTCAGTCCGGCCATGGCCGCCGCTGCCGCGGTGACCGGCCGCTTCATCGATGTGCGCGAATTGATCCAGGCCTGAGGAGAGAGATGATGAAAGCCTTCACCCAACACACCGGCCTGGTTTGTCCGCTCGACCGTGCCAACGTCGACACCGACCAGATCATTCCCAAGCAGTTCTTGAAGTCGATCAAGCGCACCGGCTTCGGTCCCAACCTGTTCGACGAGTGGCGTTACCTGGATGTCGGCCAGCCGAACCAGGACAACTCCAACCGCCCGATCAACAAGGATTTCGTGCTCAACTTCCCACGCTATCAGGGTGCCAGCGTGCTGCTGGCCCGCGAGAACTTCGGCTGCGGCTCGAGCCGTGAGCACGCACCCTGGGCGCTGGACGAGTACGGTTTCCGCACCGTGATCGCGCCGAGCTTCGCCGATATCTTCTTCAACAACAGCTTCAAGAACGGCCTGCTGCCGATCATCCTCAAGGCCGAAGAAGTCGATGCGCTGTTCGAGCAGGCCGAAGCCACCGAGGGTTATAAGCTGACCGTCGACCTCGAGGCGCAGACCGTGACCCGCCCCGACGGCGTGCAGTACTGCTTCGAAGTCGACGCTTTCCGCAAGCACTGCCTGCTCAACGGCTTGGACGACATCGGCCTGACCCTGCAGGACGCCGAGGCGATTCGCAACTTCGAAACCGGCTACCAGCAGCGTCAGCCCTGGTTGTTCGGCGCCATCAAGTAAGTCAGAAGCGCCAACTGGTGGCGTAGAAAGAAAAGGTTACGTGTTATCAGCGAATGGGCCCGTAGCGCCTTGACCCCGTCGACATGGACGCCGAACATGGCGCCCCTCGCGGCAGGGTGATGGCCGCGGGCCTGTTCGGGTTTTCATAGGTCGCACACGGCAAGGCCGGCGATCCGAACGTAATGAAGGAAAACGTATGAGCAAGCAGATTCTGGTTCTTCCCGGTGACGGCATCGGCCCTGAAATCATGGCCGAAGCGGTCAAGGTGCTGCGCCTGGCCAACGACAAGTTCGCCCTCGATGTCGAGCTGTCGTTCGACGAGCTGGGTGGCGCCGCCGTGGACAAGTATGGCGTACCGCTGGCCGACGAAACCCTGGAGCGCGCTCGCGCGGCCGATGCCGTGCTGCTTGGCGCCGTGGGCGGCCCGAAGTGGGACAAGATCGACCCGGCCATCCGCCCAGAGCGCGGCCTGCTGAAGATCCGCTCGCAGCTCGGTCTGTTCGCCAACCTGCGTCCGGCCATTCTCTACCCGCAGTTGGCCGACGCGTCCTCGCTGAAGCCGGAAGTGGTGGCGGGCCTGGATATCCTCATCGTCCGTGAGCTGACCGGCGGCATCTATTTCGGCCAGCCGCGCGAGAGCAAAGTGCTCGATAATGGCGAGCGCATGGCTTATGACACGCTGCCCTACAGCGAGAGCGAGATCCGTCGCATCGCCAAGGTCGGCTTCGACATGGCCCGCGTGCGTGGCAGCAAACTGTGCTCGGTGGACAAGGCCAACGTGCTGGCCTCCAGCCAACTGTGGCGCGCGGTGGTCGAGGAGGTCGCCAAGGACTACCCGGACGTCGAGCTGAGCCACATGTACGTCGACAATGCCGCCATGCAGCTGGTGCGTGCGCCCAAGCAGTTCGACGTGATGGTCACCGACAACATGTTCGGCGATATCCTCTCCGACGAGGCCTCGATGCTCACCGGCTCGATCGGCATGCTGCCCTCGGCGTCGCTGGATGCCAACAACAAGGGCATGTACGAGCCGTGCCACGGTTCGGCGCCGGACATTGCCGGGCAGGGCATCGCCAACCCGCTGGCGACCATCCTGTCGGTGTCCATGATGCTGCGTTACAGCTTCAATCAGACCCAGGCGGCGGACGCCATCGAGCTGGCGGTCAGCCGCGTGCTCGACCAGGGCCTGCGTACCGGCGACATCCACTCGGCGGGTACGACCAAGGTCGGCACGGCGGCAATGGGTGATGCGGTAGTCGAAGCGCTGCGTAGTCTGTAATCTTCCAGGCCGCCGGGAATTGGCGGTGGTCTGTTCATATAGGTGTAGTGGTTATGAAACGTGTAGGTCTTATCGGTTGGCGGGGCATGGTTGGTTCCGTGCTCATGCAGCGCATGCTGGAAGAACAGGATTTCGATCTGATCGAGCCGGTATTCTTCACCACCTCCAATGTGGGCGGCCAGGGGCCGGCCATTGGCAAGGAAACCGAAGCGCTCAAGGATGCCTACAGCATCGACGAGCTCAAAGGCCTGGACGTGATCCTCACCTGCCAGGGTGGCGACTACACCAGTGAAGTCTTCCCCAAGCTGCGCGAAGCCGGCTGGAAGGGCTACTGGATCGATGCGGCCTCCTCGCTGCGCATGGCCGACGACGCAGTGATCGTGCTCGACCCGGTCAACCGCAAGGTCATCGACCATGCGCTGGACGCCGGCACCAAGAATTACATCGGCGGCAACTGCACCGTCAGCCTGATGCTGATGGCCCTCGGCGGCCTGTACGAAGCCGGCCTGGTCGAGTGGATGAGTGCCATGACCTACCAGGCGGCCTCCGGCGCCGGCGCCCAGAACATGCGCGAGCTGATCAAGCAGATGGGCACCATCAACGCCACCGTGGCCGATGAGCTGGCCGACCCGGCCAGCGCCATCCTCGACATCGACCGCAAGGTGGCCGAAGCCATGCGCGGCGATGCCTTCCCGGTCGACAACTTCGGCGTGCCGCTGGCCGGCAGCCTGATCCCCTACATCGACAAGGAACTGCCGAACGGGCAGAGCCGCGAAGAGTGGAAGGCCCAGGCCGAGACCAACAAGATCCTCGGGCGCTTCAAGAGCCCGATCCCGGTGGATGGTATTTGCGTGCGCATCGGCGCCATGCGTTGCCACAGCCAGGCGCTGACCATCAAGCTCAACAAGGACGTGCCGCTGTCGGATATCGAAGGCCTGATCAGCCAGCACAACCCCTGGGTCAAGCTGGTGCCGAACCACCGCGAAGCCAGCATCCGCGAGCTTGGCCCGACGGCCGTGACCGGTACCCTGAGCGTGCCGGTCGGCCGCCTGCGCAAACTCAACATGGGTTCGCAGTACCTGGGCGCCTTCACCGTGGGCGACCAGCTGCTGTGGGGCGCCGCCGAGCCGCTGCGCCGCATGCTGCGGATCCTGCTGGAGCGCTGATTCGCCACCGGCGCGCTGCCAGGCGCGCCAAAAGGGTTCGTTGACGCGCAAAGGGGCGGGTAGGGGTGATCGCTTGCGATTGCCGTCGCCCGCCCCTCTGCTTTTCGGTAGAGTGCCGGGTCTGTTTCAGCTACCCAGCGTCAGGCTCCCTTCATGACCTCTACCTTTGCTATCGCCCTTGTCGGCGCCACCGGCAGCGTCGGCGAATCGCTGCTGCAACTCCTCGAAGAACGCGACTTTCCCGTCTCCGATCTGCACCTGCTGGCCAGTGCCGAGTCGGCCGGGCGTACCCTGGCGTTCAAGGGGCGCAACCTGCGCGTGCGCAGCGTGGAGGGTTTCGATTTCCGCACCGTGCAACTGGCGTTCTTCGCCGCCGACCCATCGGTGACCCGGGCTCACGCCGAGGCGGTGCGCAAGGCCGGCTGTTCGCTGATCGATGTCTCCGGTGCGCTGCCTGCTGAGGTGGCGCCACGGGTGGTGCCTGAAGTGAATGCTGCGGCGATCGGCGGCCAGGCGCCGTTCGCGCTCACCAGCCCGTCCTCGGTGGCGGTGGCAGTCGGCCTGGTGCTCGGCGCCCTGCGCGATCAACTGCAGGTAAAACGTGTGGTGATCGATGCGGGTCTGGCGGTATCCAGCCGCGGTCGTGAAGGCGTAGCCGAGTTGGCGCGGCAAACGGCCGAGCTGCTCAATGGTCGGGCGCTCGAACCGCGACTGTTCGACCGGCAGATGGCGTTCAACGTGCTCGCTCAGGTGGATGAGCCCGATGCCGAAGGGCATGGGCAGCTTGAGCGTCGCGTTCATGCCGACGTCAAGGCGCTGCTTGGCAGCGACCTGAGCGTGGCCGTCAACTGCCATCAGGTACCGGTATTTTTCGGCGAAAGTTTGAGCCTGACCGTGCAGGCGTCTACACCTGTAGAGCTGGACAAGGTCATGGCTGCGCTGGAGGCGGGGCCAGGTATCGAACTGGTCGAGGCGGGCGACTATCCCACGGTCATCGGTGATGCGGTCGGTCAGGACGAAGTGTACGTAGGCCGCGTGCGCCGCGGCATGGATGACCCCTGTGCACTCACTTTGTGGATTGCGTCTGATAATGTGCGAAAAGGTGCCGCTTTGAACGCCGTACAGCTGGGCGAGTTGTTGATAAAACACCACCTGTAAAAGATACTTATCGAGAAATCTGCATATCTATTCGAGCTTGGCAAATACTGAGCGCGCTGATCGTTGGCTGGGGGGCCTGCAAAGGGGCAGCCACCGATCATCTATCCTCTCGTTGTGCGAGAGCAGTCAACACAAAGGAAAAGGCTATGGTTCGGGTTCGTAAACTGGTGCTGGCTATCGCTGCGGCGACGGCGCTGTCTTCCGGTATGGCGCATGCGCTGGGTGTCGGTGAACTGACACTGCAATCGTCGCTGAACCAGCCGCTGGTGGCGGAAATCGAGCTGCTCGACGTGCGTGACCTGTCCGCCGCGGAAATGCGCCCGTCGCTGGCCTCGCCCGAAGAGTTCAACAAGGCTGGCGTCGACCGCCAGTATTTCCTGACCGACCTGAAGTTCACGCCCATCGTCAAACCCAACGGCAAGAGCGTGATTCGCGTCACCTCGACCAAACCGGTTCGCGAGCCCTACCTGAATTTCCTCGTCGAAGTGCTGTGGCCCAATGGCCGTCTGCTGCGCGAGTACACCCTGCTGCTCGATCCGCCGTTGTACTCCCCACAAGCCGCTGCTGCCCCGCAGCTGCCGGTCGCCGCGCCGGCGCCCGTACCTCGTCCGGCCCCGAATGCCGCGCCGCGTCCAGCCGCTCCGGTCGCCAGCACCCCGGCAGCACCGCGCGCCGGCACCGCTGGTGGCGACTACCGCACCAACGCCAACGACACCCTGTGGGAAGTTGCCCAGCGGGCCGGTGGCAGCGGTAGCGTTCACCAGAAGATGCTCGCCATTCAGGATCTCAATCCGGATGCGTTCATCGGCGGCAACATCAACCGCATGAAGAGCGGTCAGGTGCTGCGTCTGCCCGATGACCAGCAGATCGCGCGCCGCAGCCAGTCCGAAGCGCTGGCCCAGGTGGCCGAGCAGAACGGTTCCTGGCGTCAGGGCCGCAGTGCGCCGGCTGCCGCCGGCGCCCGGCAGATCGATGCCACGCGTCGCAACGCAGCCGGCCCAGCACCGTCCGAAGTGACCCGCGAAGACAAGCTCAAGCTGGTCGCCGCCGAAGCCGGCAAGGCCACTTCGGGCAGCGAGAGCGGTACCGCCAACAACGCCGCACTGGCCAATCAGCTTGCCGTGACCCAGGAAAGCCTGGACTCGACGCGCCGTGAGAACGATGAGCTGAAGGATCGCATGAGCGACCTGCAGAGCCAGCTCGACAAGTTGCAGCGCCTGATTCAGCTCAAGGACAACCAGCTCGCCAAGCTGCAGGCCGATGTGTCGGCGCCTGCGGGTCAGCCTGCCGGCAACGCTACCGCCGGTGCCGGTGCCGATGCTGCTTCCGCGCCGCTCACCGCGCCTGCGCAAACGCCAGCTGCTGCGCCGACCGGTGAGGCGCCTGCCGCCAATGAAACCGCGCCGGAGCCGGCGCCGGTGGATCCATCGGTTGCCCAGCCCGCTGGCAAGCCGGCTGCCGAGGCACCCGCTGCGGAGAATGCTCCTGCGCCGACGCCGGAGGCTGCCGCACCCGCCGAGCCGGCTGCGCCTGCCGCCGAAGTGCCTGCCCAGGCACCGGTTGCCGCAACGCCCGAGCCGGTCGAAGAAGACAGCGCCCTCGACAACCTGCTGGCCAACCCGATGATGCTTGGCCTGATCGGTGGCAGCCTGCTATTGGCGCTGCTCCTGGTCCTGCTGATCCTGTCGCGCCGCAATGCTCGCAAGGCCGAGGAAGAAGAGGCCAGCCTGGCCACCTACGAAGAAGACACTCACCGTTTCGACAGCGATCTGGAGCTGCCAGCCGAGAGCCTGAACGATCTGCCGGATGACCAAGTGGCCCTGTCTCAGCCGGTTGGTGAAGAGCGCGTGACGGCGCAGACTGGCGACGCGCTCGGCGAGGCGGACATCTACATCGCCTACGGTCGCTTCAACCAGGCAGCCGAGCTGCTGCACAACGCGATCAACGACGAACCGCATCGCACCGACCTGCGCCTGAAGCTGATGGAGGTCTACGCCGAACTGGGTGATCGCGAAGGCTTTGCCCGCCAGGAAAACGAACTGCGTGAAATCGGCGGCGCCAACGTCCAGGTCGAGCAGCTGAAGAGCCGCTACCCGGCGATGGTCGTGCTTGGCGGCACCGCTGCCCTGGCCGGCACCGCCGCTGCCGACGACCTGGACACCTTCAGCCTCGACGACCTGACCCTGGACGAGCCCGAGCAGCCAGCAGCTCCGCTGCAGCCGGCCGCCGACGATGCCTTCGATCTGGATCTGGACGCCCTCGAAGCCGAATTCGCTGCAGAACAGCAGCCCAAGGCGCAGGATGATGCCGCTCGCTTCGACGAAATCGACACCCTGAGCCTGGATTCCGACCTGGATTTGCCAGCGCAGCCACCTGTGGCGAGTCGCAACGATTCCGTGGATTTCGACCTGGATCTGGGCGACGAGCCTGCCGGTCGCCAGGAGCCGGGCGGCGAGTTGGCCGACTTCAATCTGGACCTCGATACGCCGGCCGCGCCAGCTTCCGCGCAGGACGACGACTTCCTGCTGAGCCTGGACGACGACGCCGAGAAGCCGGCTGCCGATCTCGCGGATCTGTCGTCCGCTCTGGACAGCGACAAGGGGGACGATTTCGGTCTGCCCGCCGACTTCGACCTGTCCCTCAATGACGAGCCGGCCCAGCCGAGCAGTGGCGCCAGTTTTGCCGCACAGCTCGATGACGTGACCGCCGAACTCGATCAATTGGCCGAGAGCCTCGAGCAGCAGACGCCACAGGATGTGCAGGCCGACAACGTGCCACTCGATGAAGACGATGATTTCGACTTCCTCTCCGGCACCGACGAAACCGCTACCAAACTGGATCTGGCGCGGGCCTACATCGATATGGGCGATACCGAAGGTGCTCGTGACATCCTCGATGAAGTGATCGCCGAAGGTAACGACGGCCAGCAGCAGGAAGCACGAGAGCTGATCGGCAAACTGGTTTGACGAGCAGTTGATTGGCACTGACGGCAGCCCAGGGGGCTGCCGTTTTTGCATCTGCGGCATGCAACTAATTTGGCTGCTGGCGTGGCAGCCCACTTGGGTGGCGGTATAATCGCGACATTGCAGCTTTGATCCGGTCATGACCAATTGATTAACGAACCAATGACGGCAGCCGAAATGGCTGCCGTCGGCATTTACAAGATCGCCCTGGGTGTCGAGTACCGCGGTGCTCGCTATCGCGGTTTCCAGCGTCAGCGTGACGGTGTGCCATCGATCCAGGCGTCCCTCGAAAAAGCCCTGTCCAAGGTCGCCGGTGGCGCTCCGGTTACGCTCAGTTGTGCGGGGCGTACCGATGCGCTGGTGCATGCCAGCGGCCAAGTGGTGCATTTCGACACCCGCGTCGAGCGCTCCATGCACGCCTGGGTGATGGGCGCCAACATGAACCTGCCGGGCGATATCAGCATCACCTGGGCCAAGGCGATGCCTAGCCACTTCGATGCGCGCTTCTGCGCCATGGCGCGGCGCTACCGCTACGTGATCTACAACGACCAGATCCGCCCGGCGCATATGGCCGAGGAAGTGACCTGGAATCATCGGCCGCTGGATGTCGAGCGCATGCGCGAAGCGGCCAAGGTATTCCTGGGTACCCATGATTTCAGCGCCTTCCGCGCCCGGCAGTGCCAGGCCAAGTCGCCGATCAAGACGGTCCATCATCTCGAGTTGCTGCAGTACGGCCGTTTCATCGTGCTCGATATCCGCGCCAATGCGTTTCTGCATCATATGGTGCGCAACATCGCCGGTGTGCTGATGACCATCGGCGCCGGTGAGCGGCCAGTGGAGTGGGCAGGGGAGGTACTTCGTACCGGCGTGCGGCGCACCGGCGGGGTGACTGCTCACCCATACGGGCTGTATCTCGTGCAGGTGGACTACCCGGAAGAGTTCGAATTGCCGACCCGTTACCTGGGGCCGCACTTTCTGTCCGGCCTCGAGGACGTGGCGGCGCGCTGAGCGGGGCAGGGCGCAGCAATTAGTGGCGCGCCCTGGCCGGTCATTTGTTACCATCCGGCCTTTCGCGGAGGTATTCGTCTTTTGTCAGTCGTTCGCAGCAAGATCTGTGGGATTACTCGCCTCGAGGATGGGCTCGCTGCCGTGGTGGCAGGCGCCGATGCCATCGGGCTGGTGTTCTACGCGCGCAGCCCGCGGGCGGTGTCGGTCGAGCAGGCGCGGGCCATCGTCGCCGGTCTGCCGCCTTTCGTGACCACCGTGGGTTTGTTCGTGAACATGCCGCAACGTGACATCGAAGCGGTGCTGGCCGCCGTGCCCCTGGATCTCCTGCAGTTTCACGGTGACGAAAGCGCGGCCGATTGCGAGGCGCTGGGGCGGCCTTACATCAAGGCATTGCGTGTGCGCGCGCAGGATGACGTCGCTGCGCTGGTAGATGCCTACCCGAGTGCCCGCGCCGTGCTGCTCGACACTTTCGTGGACGGTGTTCCCGGTGGCACTGGGCAAGCCTTCGACTGGGCGCTGGTACCTGCCAAACTGAGCAAGCCGGTGATTCTCGCCGGCGGCCTGACGCCCGGCAACGTCGCGGCGGCCATCGCTCAGGTGCGTCCTTACGCGGTGGATGTCAGCGGCGGCGTGGAGGCGAGCAAGGGCATCAAGGATGCCGCCAAGGTCAAAGACTTCGTGCGTGCCGTGCGGGCGGTTGGAGAGTCGATGTGACGGCGCCGCTCAGCGAGCCGTCCATACTCCTATCGCCGCGAACAGTGCGCGCTTTTTTCGTGGTCGAAGCAGGTGGCGGGCATCGGGCCGGCCCCAGCGGCGACCGCTTTGTGAATTCGCTTGTCATGTGCAGCAAGCATGTTGAAGCCTACAGCGTTGGAGAATTGAGAGCATGAGCAACTGGCTGGTAGACAAACTGATCCCCTCGATCATGCGTTCCGAGGTCAAGAAGAGTTCGGTACCTGAAGGCCTGTGGCACAAGTGCCCATCCTGCGAGGCCGTGCTGTACAAGCCTGAGCTGGAAAAGACCCTGGACGTTTGCCCCAAGTGCAACCACCACATGCGCATCGATGCCCGCGCCCGCCTGAACATCTTCCTGGATGCCGAGGGTCGTGAGGAGATCGGGGCTGATCTGGAGCCGTCCGACCGCCTGAAATTCCGCGACAGCAAGAAGTACAAGGATCGCCTGGTCGCTGCCCAGAAGCAGACCGGTGAAAAGGACGCGCTGATTTCCATGAGCGGCAGCCTGGAAGGCATGCCGGTGGTGGCCTGTGCTTTCGAGTTCGCCTTCATGGGTGGCTCCATGGGCTCCATCGTCGGTGAGCGTTTCGTGCAGGCCGCCAACGTGGCACTGGAAAAGCGTTGCCCGTTCATCTGCTTCGCCGCCTCCGGTGGTGCGCGCATGCAGGAAGCGCTGATCTCGCTGATGCAGATGGCCAAGACCTCGGCGGTACTGGCGCGTCTGCGTGAAGAGGGTATTCCTTTCGTATCGGTGCTGACCGACCCGGTGTATGGCGGCGTTTCCGCCAGCCTGGCGATGCTGGGTGACGTAATCGTCGCCGAGCCGAAGGCACTGATCGGCTTCGCTGGCCCGCGGGTCATCGAGCAGACGGTTCGCGAGAAGCTGCCGGAAGGCTTCCAGCGCAGCGAATTCCTCATCGAGCACGGTGCCATCGACATGATCATCCATCGTGCCGAACTGCGTCCGCGTCTCGCTCGTCTGCTGGCGCAGTTCACGCACCAGCCGTCTCCTGCTGCACTGCCGGTCAGCGCATGACCGAGCGCTCCCTGGCCGAGTGGCTGGCGTACCTGGAGCGTCTGCATCCGAGCGCCATCGACATGGGCCTGGAGCGCTCCCGGGAGGTCGCGGCGCGCCTCGGCCTTTCCAGGCCGGCGCCGCGTGTCATCACGGTCACCGGCACCAATGGCAAGGGCTCGACCTGCGCCTTTCTAGCTGCCTTGCTGCGCACCCAGGGCCTGAAGGTCGGGGTGTACAGCTCGCCGCACCTGCTGCGTTACAACGAGCGGGTACAGATCGATGGTGAGCAGGTCAGCGATGCAGGCCTGTGCGAGGCCTTCGCGGCCGTCGAAGCGGCCCGCGGCGAAACCTCGCTGACCTATTTCGAGATGGGCACCCTGGCGGCGTTCTGGCTGTTCGAGCGTGCCGGGCTGGATGTCGCCGTGCTCGAAGTCGGCCTGGGCGGGCGTCTGGATGCGGTGAACCTGGTCGATGCCGACCTCGCGTTGATCACCAGCATCGGTGTCGATCATGCCGACTGGCTGGGTGATACCCGCGAGTCGGTGGCCTTCGAGAAAGCCGGCATCATGCGCGCGGGCAAACCGGCGCTGTGTGGCGATTTCGATCCGCCGCTGCCGCTGCTCGAACGGGTTGCCGAGCTGGATTGCCCGTTGTTCCTGCGCTGCCGGGACTTCGATCTCAGCGTCAGCGAATCAGGCTGGAGCTGGTATGGGCTGACGGCCACTGGCGAGGTGCTGCGCCTGGACGATCTGCCGCTGCTCGACCTGCCCATGGAAAACGCCGCACTGGCGTTGCAGGCCTACGCCTTGCTGGATCTGCCCTGGGGCGCCGAGGGCATCGCCGATGCCCTGCAGGCCACGCGGGTGACCGGCCGCCTGGATCGTCGTCACTTGAACTGGCGCGGCAAGTCCCTCACTCTGTTGCTCGACGTGGGGCACAATCCCCATGCCGCGCAGTTTCTTGCCGGTCGTTTGCAGGCGCGCGCCTTCGCCGGTCAGCGTCTTGCGGTATTCGGCCTGCTGGCCGACAAGGAGCTGCCTGGCGTGGTCGCGCCGCTGCTGGCCGATATCGCCCATTGGGCGGTGGCGACCCTGCCCAGCGAACGCTCGCGTCCTGCTGCCGAGCTGCATGCGCACCTGGCAGCCTGTGGTGCTCAGGTCGAGGCACATGGCAATGTCGCCAGTGCCCTCGAAGCGCAGTGCGAACGTGCGGCGGCAGGTGATGAAATTCTGCTCTTTGGGTCTTTTTTCTGCGTGGCCGAAGCCCTGATGTGGCTGGAGCGCTACGCCCAGGAGGATGTGCAGGATGGCAATGCTGGATAGTGGAACCAAGCAACGTATCGTCGGCGCGCTGGTGCTGGTCGCCCTGGCGGTGATCTTCCTGCCGATGCTGCTTTCCCGTCCCGACGAATTGCGGCACGTGGTGGTCGATGCGCCGAGCATTCCAGCCAAGCCGGTCACCCCTGAAATCGAAATGCAGCCGGTGATCGTGCCCGATCCCCAGGAACTGCCCCAGGAACCGGTACCGGGCGACAGCGCTCCAGCCGAGCAGGCTCAGGCGCCGGTCGAGCAACCCATCGTCGAGCTGCCGGCCAGCGAGCCGCCTGCGCCGACGCCGCCTCCGGCTGCGCAGCCTACTCCGAGCAAGCCTGCCGAAGTGGCGCCACCGCCGCAGAAGGCGCCGGCCGAGCGTCTGGATGTCAACAGCCTGCCGGTCAGCTGGTCGGTGCAACTGGCCAGTCTGTCCAGTCGCCCGGGCGCCGAAACGCTGCAGAAGACCCTGCGCGCCCAGGGCTACAACGCCTATATCCGCACTGCCGATGGCATGAACCGGGTGTTCGTCGGGCCGCTGGTGGAGCGAGTCGAGGCCGACCGCCTGCGTGACCAGCTCAACCGCCAGCACAAGCTCAATGGCTTCGTGGTGCGTTTCCAGCCGGAAAGCAACTGACGCTTCGCATGTTATCCGCGCTTAACCGATGGGCAGGGCTCTGCTAAAATGCAGCGCCTCTTCCATCGGTAGCCTGCATCGTGGCATTCACCTGGGTCGATTGGGCGATCATCGCCATCATCGCCGTTTCGAGTCTGATCAGTCTGAGCAGAGGCTTCGTCAAGGAAGCCCTGTCGCTCGTCACCTGGATCATTGCTGGCGTGGTCGCCTGGATGTTCGGCGGCGCGCTCTCTCAGCATCTCGAGGCCTACATCGAAACCCCGTCCGCCCGTGTCATCGCTGCCTGCGTGATTTTGTTCGTATTGACGCTGCTGGTTGGTGCGCTGATCAACTACCTGATCGGCGAACTGATCCGGGTCACTGGTCTGTCGGGTACCGATCGCTTCCTGGGCATGGTGTTCGGCGCCGCCCGCGGGGCCTTGCTGGTCGTGGTGGCGGTCGGGCTGCTCAGCCTGGGGCCGGTGCAACAGGATGCCTGGTGGCAGCAGTCGGCCTTGCTGCCGCATTTTCTGCTGGTTGCAGATTGGTCGAAGAACCTCATATTGGGTGTGTCCAGCGAATGGCTGGCCAGCGGTATACGCGAGCCGGTCGAGCTGCCGTTCAAAGAGGTGCTGCAGGGGGCTTCTCCTGTCGGCACCGGTAAATAGTCGTTTCACTGAGTAGGGGTTGCGTCACATGTGTGGCATTGTCGGTATCGTCGGTAAATCGAACGTCAATCAGGCGCTGTATGACGGCCTCACCGTCCTCCAGCACCGCGGCCAGGATGCTGCCGGTATCGTTACCAGCCATGAAGGGCGCCTGTTCCTGCGCAAGGATAACGGCCTGGTGCGCGATGTGTTCCAGCAGCGCCACATGCAGCGCCTGGTCGGCCACATGGGTATTGGCCACGTGCGCTACCCGACCGCGGGCAGCTCCAGCTCGGCCGAGGCCCAGCCGTTCTACGTCAACTCGCCGTACGGCATCACCCTGGCGCACAACGGCAACCTGACCAACGTCGAGCAGCTGGCCAAGGAGATCTACGAATCGGATCTGCGTCACGTCAACACCAACTCCGACTCCGAAGTGCTGCTCAACGTGTTCGCCCATGAGCTGGCCGTGCGCGGCAAGCTGAACCCCAGCGAAGAAGACGTGTTCGCGGCGGTGAAGGACGTGCACAAGCGTTGCCGCGGTGGCTACGCCGTGGTGGCGATGATCACCGGTTACGGCATCGTCGGTTTCCGTGACCCGAACGGCATCCGCCCGATCGTGTTCGGCCAGCGCCATACCGACGAAGGCGTCGAGTACATGATCGCCTCCGAAAGCGTCGCCCTGGACGTGCTCGGCTTCACCCTGATCCGCGACCTGGCGCCGGGCGAAGCGGTGTACATCACCGAAGAAGGCCAGATGTTCACCCGCCAGTGCGCGCCGAACCCGCAGCTCAAGCCGTGCATCTTCGAACACGTTTACCTGGCGCGCCCCGACTCCATCATGGACGGCGTGTCGGTCTACAAGGCGCGCCTGCGCATGGGTGAGAAGCTCGCCGACAAGATTCGCCGTGAGCGTCCGGATCACGATATCGACGTGGTCATCCCGATTCCCGATACCAGCCGCACCTCGGCGCTGGAGCTGGCCAATCACCTGGGCGTGAAATTCCGCGAGGGCTTCGTCAAGAACCGCTACATCGGCCGGACCTTCATCATGCCGGGCCAGGCGGCGCGTAAGAAGTCGGTGCGCCAGAAGCTCAACGCCATCGAGCTGGAATTCCGCGGCAAGAACGTGATGCTGGTCGATGACTCCATCGTGCGCGGCACCACCTGCAAGCAGATCATCCAGATGGCCCGCGAAGCCGGCGCCAAGAACGTGTATTTCTGCTCCGCGGCACCGGCCGTTCGCTACCCGAACGTATACGGCATCGACATGCCGAGCCCCCATGAGCTGATCGCCCATGGCCGCACCACCGAGCAGGTGGCCGAGCTGATCGGCGCCGACTGGCTTGTCTACCAGGATCTCGATGACCTGAAGGAGGCGGTCGGTGGCGGCAAGATCAAGATCGAGCAGTTCGACAGCGCGGTATTCGACGGCGAGTATGTCACCGGCGATGTCGACGAGGCTTATCTGAATCGCATCGACCTGGCGCGCAACGATGGCAACAAGGCCAAGTCGCAAGCGGTCAGCGAGATCATCGATCTGTACAACAACTGATCGATGTTAAATGATTCAACAACCGGGCCCTTTGGGCCCGGCCTGTTTTCTGGATGAGGAAAAGGATATGACACAGGATTGGGAAGCCGGTCGGCTCGACAGCGATCTCGACGGCGTAGGCTTCGACACTCTGGCGGTCCGTGCAGGCCAACACCGTACGCCGGAAGGCGAGCACAGCGAAGCGCTGTTCCCGACTTCCAGCTACGTGTTTCGTACCGCTGGCGATGCCGCGGCGCGTTTCGCCGGTGAGGTGCCGGGCAACGTCTATTCGCGTTACACCAACCCGACGGTGCGTGCCTTCGAAGAGCGCATCGCGGCCATGGAGGGCGCCGAGCAGGCGGTCGCCACGGCGTCGGGCATGTCGGCGATCCTGTCCATCGTCATGAGTCTGTGCAGCGCCGGTGATCACGTGCTGGTCTCGCGCAGCGTGTTCGGCTCGACCATCAGCCTGTTCGAGAAGTACCTCAAGCGCTTTGGTGTACAGGTCGACTATGTGCCGCTGGCCGACCTCGAGGGCTGGGCCGCCGCCTTCAAGCCGAACACCAAGCTGCTGTTCGTCGAGTCGCCCTCCAACCCCCTGGCCGAGCTGGTCGACATCGCGGCCCTGGCGGCCATCGCTCATGAGAAGGGCGCACTGCTGGCGGTGGACAACTGCTTCTGCACGCCAGCGCTGCAGCAGCCGCTGAAGCTCGGCGCGGACATCGTCATGCACTCGGCCACCAAGTACATCGATGGCCAGGGCCGTGCGATGGGCGGCGTGGTAGCCGGCAGCGCCAAGCTGATGACCGAAGTAGTGGGCTTCCTGCGTACCGCTGGGCCGACCCTCAGCCCGTTCAACGCCTGGATTTTCCTCAAAGGCCTGGAGACCCTGCGCATCCGCATGCAGGCGCACTGCAGCACGGCGCTGGAGCTGGCGCGCTGGCTGGAGCAGCAAGACGGTATTGAGAAGGTGCACTACGCCGGGCTCACCAGCCATCCGCAGCACGAGCTGGCTGCGCGCCAGCAAAGCGCCTTCGGAGCGGTGGTCAGCTTCGAGGTCAAGGGTGGCAAGGAGGGCGCCTGGCGCTTCATCGATGCCACGCGGGTGATTTCCATCACCACCAACCTGGGCGATACCAAGACCACCATTGCCCATCCGGCGACCACCTCCCATGGGCGCCTGTCGCCGCAGGAGCGCGAGAATGCCGGGATTCGTGACAGCCTGATTCGAGTAGCCGTCGGCCTGGAAGACATCGCCGATCTCAAGGCCGACCTGAGCCGAGGTTTGCAGGCGCTGTGAGTGCTGTCGGCGAGGGTGCTCACGGCCGCGTTGCGCTGGTCACCGGTGCTGCGCGTGGCATCGGTGAAGGTGTCGCGCGCTGGTTGCTGGAGCATGGCTGGCGGGTGGCGCTCTGCGATTTGGCGGACGGTCGGGGCGCGGCGCTCGCTGCGGGCCTTGGCAGCAACGCGATGTTCGTAGCCATGGACGTGGCGGACGAGCGTCAGGTCGCTCACGGTTTGGCAGCGGTCATCGAGCGCTTCGGCAGGCTGGATGCGCTGGTGTGCAACGCCGGGGTCGCCAGCCCCCATAGCGGGCCGCTGCAAGAGCTGTCGCTGGAGCAATGGAACCAGGTATTGGCGATCAATCTGAGCGGGCCGATGCTGTTGGCCAAGTACTGCGCGGCGCACCTGGGTGCAACGGGCGGTGCCATCGTCAATATGGCGTCGACCCGCGCCAGCCAATCCGAGCCCGAGAGCGAAGCCTATGCGGCGAGCAAGGGTGGGCTGATAGCCCTCACGCACGCCTTGGCGGTCAGCCTAGGCCCGAGCATTCGGGTGAATGCGGTGAGCCCAGGCTGGATCGATTCCCGTGATGCGGCGCAGCGCGCCAGTGAGCCGCTGAGCGCCGAGGATCACGCGCAGCATCCTGTCGGGCGGGTAGGGCAGGTCGAGGATGTGGCGGCGCTGGTGGCCTGGTTGTTGTCGCCCGAAGCGGGCTTCGTGACGGGCCAGGAGTTCGTCACCGACGGCGGCATGACGCGCAAGATGATCTACCGCTGAGGCGTGATCGGGTGCATCGCGTCTTTTTTGAAAAAAATTCAACGCCGGCCTTGACTTAGGTTGGGTGCCCGCGTAAATTTCGCGTCCTCGCAAGGCCAAGGGTGATTAGCTCAGCCGGGAGAGCATCTGCCTTACAAGCAGAGGGTCGGCGGTTCGATCCCGTCATCACCCACCACTTGCCTTGAGAGAATCGGACGTAAGTCCACCGACGCGCAGCGGTAGTTCAGTCGGTTAGAATACCGGCCTGTCACGCCGGGGGTCGCGGGTTCGAGTCCCGTCCGCTGCGCCATATTTTCCATCCCGGATCAAGGTCTGAGATGTGATGCGAAGGTCAAGCCTGCGCATCTGACGAAGCACGAGTTCTACGGACGCAAGTCCACCGACACGCAGCGGTAGTTCAGTCGGTTAGAATACCGGCCTGTCACGCCGGGGGTCGCGGGTTCGAGTCCCGTCCGCTGCGCCATATCCACCTGCCTCGAGCAGGTTTCCTGAAAAGCGACCCCTGGGTCGCTTTTCTTGTTTCTACCCTCCCTGGATGTCTGCCGCCCAGTGCTCGGTTTTCATCGGCGAATACCCGATGAGGCGTGTGTGCAATTCAAGGCGGCTATACGACTGCTTATTTCCTAATTGAATAAATATCTTCGTAAATGTGATTTTACGAAATATTCACTAACCTTCATTCTTCGCTGCACCAGACCACTGGAATTCCGCTTTCGCTTAGGCCGCCTCTAAGTCGGTACTTCCAGGAGTCTGTCAGTAATGAGTAATGCTCAATCCTCTGCGCTATCCGTTGCACCCTGGCCTCAGGTGCGTGTTCCAGCAGAGGTTTTGGATCTTGGCGTTCCACTGCGTCATGCGCTGGGCACGCTACGCCACAGGCCGGTGGCATCCAGGTCCGTGCTCAGTCGTCGTGAGGCTGTCCTGCTCGGCATTTTCGCGCTGGTACTCCACGGTGCCGTGTTGCATTGGCTGAGTCAGCGGCCCGAGCCGGTACTGCCGCAAGTGCCGGTGGAAATCCCACCGATGACCATCGAATTTGCCGCCCCGTCGCCGCCACCGGAGCCGGTGCGGCCTCCCGAGCCTGTCGTCGAGCCGCCACCACCACCGCCACCGGTGGTCGATGAGCTGGCGGTCAAGCCGCCGCCCAAGACGGAACCGCCGAAGCCCAAGCCGCAGCCGCCGAAACCGAAGCCTGCGCCCAAGCCCTTGCCGAAACCGGTCGAGCCTGCGCCTGCACCGCCAAAGGCCGAGGCGCCTCCAGCGCCGCCCGCGCCACCAGCACCCAAGCCTGTGACCGAGACGCCGCCGTCGGCCAACGCTGCCTACCTGCGCAACCCGGCGCCGGAATACCCGTCCCTGGCGCAGCGTCGTGGCTGGGAAGGCACTGTGTTGCTGCGCATCCGCGTGCTGGCCAACGGCAAGCCCGGTGATATCCAGATCCAGACCAGCAGTGGCCGTGACGTGCTCGACCAGGCCGCTGTGAAAGCGGTACAGCGCTGGAGCTTCGTACCGGCCAAGCGCGGCGATGTCGCTCAGGAAGGCTGGGTCACGGTGCCACTGGATTTCCGCCTGAACTGACGCGCGCGGCAAATACCTTTTCCCTGGGCCCGGAAAATCCGCGGCCGAATCCCGTCATCGACACATCGCTTTGCGAGGACCGCACCATGAACCTGCTAGCCGACTCTCCTTTCGCCTCAGTCGAACACTCCGTCATCTGGTTGTTGATTGGCTTTTCTGTCGTTACCTGGGGCCTGGCCCTGATCAAGGCCATCCAGTTCACCCGTCAGCGCCATCAGGATCGCAAATTCCAGAAGCTGTTCTGGTCCGCCACCAGTCTCGACTCGGCCGCCGAACTGGGCCACAACCAGTCCGGCGCCGTGGCGCACGTCGCCCAGGCCGGCTTCGCCGCCATCCAGGTGCCGGACGGCCAGCAGCCGGGTGACCTGAGCCAGGCGATCAACCATCAGGATCGCCTCGAGCGCGCCCTTCGTCAGCAGATCCAGCGCGAGCGACGCTCTCTTGAATCGGGCCTGGCGGTGGTCGCCTCCATCGGTTCTACCTCACCCTTCATCGGCTTGTTCGGCACCGTGTGGGGCATCATGGAGGCGCTCAAGGGGATCAGCGCGGCGGGTAACGCCAGCCTGGAGACCGTCGCCGGGCCGATCGGTGCCGCGCTGGTCGCCACCGGGGTCGGCATCGCCGTCGCAGTGCCGGCGGTGCTGGTCTACAACTACTTCCTGCGTCGCCTCAAGCTCACCGCCGCCGATCTCGACGACTTTGCCCACGACTTCTACAGCCTGGCGCAGAAGAGTGCTTTCAAGGTCATCGTCCACCCAGGCGCCAAGCGCGGCGGCATCGTCAGCGGTCAACCTGTGAAAGAGGCGGTGTGACATGGCGTTTTCGACCCAGGACAACGACGAAGTACTCAGCGAAATCAACGTCACGCCGCTGGTCGACGTGATGCTGGTGCTGTTGGTGGTGTTCATCGTCACTGCGCCGCTGCTGACCAACTCGATCCCGATCAACCTGCCGAAGACCGAAGCCGTGGCCCCAGCCGATCAGAAAGACCCGCTGGTGATCAGCATTGACGGTGACGGCAAGCTGTTCATCAACAAGGACGAGATCCAGCCGGCGCTGCTGGAAAGCAGTCTGATCCAGGCCAAGGCCGACGACGCCGAGCTGAAAGTGCAGCTGCAGGCTGACGATCAGGTCGAATACGGCTCGGTGGCCAAGGCCATGGCCGCCATCGAGCGCGCTGGCATCACCAAGCTAGCTGTGATCACTGCCCGCTGAGTGCAGCGTCGGTAATCACGCAAGAGCGCGATTCGTCCAGGGCGGATCGCGCTTTTTTATGAGCAGTGCTTCGATGCTGCATTCCGGGGTGACACAGCCTTCGGTCAGAATCATTCTATTAGTTCGAATTCCAACAGGTTGCTGGCTTTACCGCTTCACTAGCGAGTGCTATTTTCGCAAATGAAAATGTCACATAATTGTCACATTCGCTTGTGCAGCTAAAACAATAACCGGAGCCTTTGGATGTTCGCCTTCTTCCGTCCTGCCCCCCATCGGGAACAATTGCCCGATGACCAGATAGACAGCACCTACCGCCGCCTTCGTTGGCAGATCTTCGCCGGTATCTTCATCGGATACGCCGGCTACTACCTGCTGCGCAAGAACTTCTCACTGGCGATGCCCTACCTGATCGAGGAAGAGGGCTATACCCGCGGCCAGCTTGGCTTGGCGATGTCGGCAATCGCCATTTCCTACGGTTTGTCGAAATTCCTCATGGGGCTGATCTCCGACCGCTCCAACCCACGCTATTTCCTACCGTTCGGCTTGATGGTGTCGGCAGGGGTGATGTTCGTTTTCGGTTTCGCGCCCTGGGCTACTTCCAGCGTGACCATCATGTTCATCCTGCTGTTCATCAACGGCTGGGCTCAGGGCATGGGCTGGCCGCCCAGCGGCCGGACCATGGTGCACTGGTGGTCGCAGAAGGAGCGTGGCGGGGTAGTCTCGGTATGGAACGTCGCTCACAACGTGGGCGGTGGCCTGATCGGCCCATTGTTCCTGCTCGGCATGGGCCTGTTCAATGAGTGGCATGCAGCGTTCTACGTACCGGCCGCGGTAGCGATGCTGGTCGCCGTCTTTGCCTTCGCGACCATGCGTGATACGCCGCAATCGGTCGGCCTGCCGCCGATCGAGAAGTACAAGAACGACTACCCGGAAGGCTACGACGATAGCCACGAGAAGGAGTTCAGTACCAAGGAAATCTTCGTCAAGTACGTGCTGCGCAACAAGATGCTGTGGTTCATCGCCCTGGCCAACGTGTTCGTCTACCTGCTGCGCTACGGCGTGCTGGATTGGGCGCCGACCTACCTGAAAGAGGTCAAGCACTTCACCGTTGACAAGACCTCCTGGGCCTACTTCTTCTACGAGTGGGCGGGCATTCCCGGTACGCTGCTGTGCGGCTGGATGTCGGACAAGGTGTTCCGTGGCAACCGCGGCCTGACCGGTGTGGTGTTCATGGGCCTGGTGACCGTGGCAACCGTGGTTTACTGGCTGAATCCGCCGGGTAACCCGGTCGTCGACATGGCCGCGCTGGTCGCCATCGGCTTCCTGATCTATGGCCCGGTGATGCTGATCGGCCTGCATGCGCTGGAGCTGGCGCCGAAGAAGGCTGCCGGTACGGCGGCTGGGTTCACTGGCCTGTTCGGCTACCTGGGCGGTTCGGTCGCGGCGAGCGCGGCGATGGGCTATACGGTCGACCACTTCGGCTGGGATGGTGGTTTCGTGCTGCTGATCGGTGCTTGCCTGTTGGCCATCGTGTTCCTGATCCCGACCCTGTGGCACAAGCAGGCGCCTAGCGAAGTACGCGCGTCCTGATCGCATGGCCGAGCGCGTGGCACCTGCTGCGCGCTCGTCCCGTTCCTGTTTCCTTCTTTTCTCTGGCCCATGTCGAGGCGCAATGCCCGGTAGCCATCTCTTCTGCAAGCCGATTCGCGCATTCACCGATTACCCGCAAAGCGATACGCGGGCCCTCTCAGCACACATTCTCATGATGGCGGTACTGGCTCGGCGGCATGCCGAACCAGCGCATGCTCGCCTTGTGAAAGCTGCTCTGGTCGCGAAAACCCAGCGTCGCCGAAATGTACTTGAGGCTGCGTGTGGAGTTGCGCAGCAGGTTGTGCGCCAGCTTCAGTCGTGATTCTTCCTGCAGCTGGATGAAGCTGACCGCCTCGCGTTCCAGTGCTTTCTGCAGGCCGCGTTTGCTGAGCAGCAGGGTGTTGGCGACCTCGCTCAAATCCATGTTGATGCCCAGGGTGAGCTGTTTCGAAAGCAGGCGCTCCACCCGCGCGGCCACAGAACCGTTGACCAAGTCGTCGAGGCGCGATTGCGCGTATTCCTGATGCATGACGTGCAATGCTGCATCGGCCGTCGGCAGGGCGATGGCGGCATCCCGTGCCCTGAAGATCAAGCTGTTGTGCGGCGCCGAAAAGCGCAGGTTGTCGCCGAATAGCTGGCGTAAGCGGCTGGTATCGGCGGGTTGCGCGTAGGTGAACTCGGCGCCCAGTGGCCGTGGGCGTTGATGAGGCGTCAGCCAGTGGACGACGCCGAGCGTCAGCGCGGCGCCGGCATCGATGAAGGCCCGCGGTGCTGGTATGGGCGAGGTGCCGACTTCCAGGCCGATCAGTTTCAGGGTGTCCTGGCGCTGCTCGAGCAGATAGTGCGAACCGTTGGTGATCAGCGGGTGGTAATCCACCATCAGCTTCAATGCGGTGCCCAAAGTCGGGCTGGACATCATCGGGTAGCACTGAGGGCCCAGGGCGCTCGGGTGGGCGTGGGCATAGGTGCCGAGGCCGATGTCAGGGTTGGCGGTCTGCTCGCTGGCCTGGCCGAACAGGCTGTATACCTGGGCCAGGGTGATCGGCGCGCCACTGCTCAGGGCCTGGAGCAGTTGTTGGTCGAGCTTTCTCGGGTCGACACCTTGTTCGAGAAAGGTCTTGGCCATCACCTGGAAACAGTTGCTTGTCACTGTGTACATCGCGTGTCCTGGAATGCCGCTGGCAGTGAAGTGAACAGGAAATGCACGTGCGGACAACAAACGGGCTTATGGGAACACTGGTCGCGAAGCCGCTGCGCTGGGAGCATAGGCATCCTGTTCATGGTACTCCCGCTTACCTAGGCAGGCTCCGCAGTGCCGCCGCGGCGCCAGCCCTCGCGCTTCTCTCGAGCCATGAGGCCGAATAGCCGCCTTAAGAACCGCCGAGGCGCTGTCGAGCAGCCTTGCACCTTATTCCAGTAGGGGATGCGATCTTATCGAATAGTGGCGACAAACCGCCACAAGCAAACGTTTGCGGTTGCCCGCCACGTTGATCAGTCATGGAAAATCCTGGAATGCCTTCGATGTTTGCAGCGCGCCCGATGATCAGCCTGGACGCCATTTCCGAAGTCACTGCGTCATCCGATGAAGCGCGCGTGCGCTACTTCTATGCGCAGTTGCAAGGCGGCCGGTTCCACCTGGCCTTTCAGCCGGTCAAGGCGGCGGCCGATACCGAGCACGCGCTTTATCAGGAAGGCCTCCTGCGCAGTGACGGCGAGCCCCTGGGCTTCAACCCGTTCGCGATACTGGAGCGCAATCAGTCGATGCGCCGTCTCGATCGCAGCGTCGTTGACGCCATCATCGACCTTCTGCAGCGTCACCCGTCTCTGACCCTGGGATGCAACGTTTCCGCACAGAGCGCCAGGCTCGATTACCACTGGGAGCAGGTGCTGCAGCGCCTGGCCGACGGTGATATCGCCTCGCGCCTGGTCATCGAGATTACCGAAAGTTCGGCGCCAATCAGCCACGATCAGGCCGTCGAGTTCGTCCACCAACTGCGCAGCACCGGCTGCCACGTGGCCATCGACGACTTCGGATCGGGCTTCGGCACCCTGGCCTTCATCCAGCAGGCCCAACCCGACATCATCAAGATCGATCAGGGCTATGTGCAGCGCGCCCGGCGCTCCTCGCAGCATGTCAGGACGCTCAGGCACCTGGTGGGGCTGTGCAACACCCTGGCCGCCCATGTGGTGGTCGAAGGTATCGAGACCGCCGACGACCTGGCGATCAGCCGTGAATGTGAAGCCCAGTGGGTGCAGGGCTTCCTGTTCGCCCGGGCGCAGAAGCTGATCGATGGCCTCGATGCGCCCTGCGTGCTGAAAGCCGTTTGAGCCCGTTCAGTCACCGTCTCCAGAATGCTCCGGTATGGAAATGATCCAGGCATGAAAATCCTGCAGGTGGACTCGAGCATCTCGGGCGAAAGCTCATTGAGCAAGGACTTGTCTGCCATCGCAGTCACCCATTTGCGCTCCATCTATCCGCACGCCGAGGTGCTTTATCGGGACCTGGTAGAGGCCCCCATCAATCACATGACCGGCCCGATCTTCGCGGGTTTTGGTGGCCATTGGGGCGGAGAATTCGACGCCGCCACGCAACAGGAACATCAGTTGTCCGAGCAACTGGTGGGCGAGTTTCTGGCCAGCACTATCCTGGTGATCGGCGCACCGATGTACAACTTCTCCATCTCGACCCAGCTCAAGGCCTGGCTCGATCGCATCGCCCAGCAGGGCCGCACGTTCAATTACACGGAGAACGGTACAGTCGGTCTGGCGAGCGGCAAGTGCGTGATCTTGGTGTCGGCCTGCGGCGGTTTCTATTCCCACGGCTCGATGATGCAGATGGACTTCCAGGAGCCGTACCTGCGCGGCTTCTTCAAATTCCTGGGCATCACCGATATTCGTTTCGTGCGGGCCGAAGGCGCGCTCAAGGGCGAACTGGAGCGCAGCGAGGGCATCAGGGTCGCCAAGGCGGCGTTGTCGCGGGTTTACTGATCAGCCAGATGCTGCTGACCGCCAGGTCCGGTTACCGTCGCTTGCGCGGGGGCTGACCGACGTCACCGTGTGCCGATAACCGGTTGCGCCTGGTGCATCAGGCTGCGGCGGAACGCCGGGTCATCCAGGTAGGCCACATTGAGCCGCGTCCAGGGCACCGGGGTGTGGCGATTGACGGCGAAGATCGATCCCGGCGCGAGCATCACGCCCTGGGTCAGGCAATGGCGGGTCAGGACATTGGCGTCATCGATACCGGGGAAGCGCGCCCATAGGTAGAGGCTTTGTTCCGGCCGGCAAAACACCTCGGCACCCAGTTCATCGAGCACCGCGAGACCGCGTTGGGTGGCGGCGTGCAGGCGATCCTGCAGGCGTGACAGGTGCCGCAGGAAATGTCCTTCGCCGAGGATCACCTCGATGGTGCGCTCGCTGTATTCGGCTCCGCTGTTGTGCAGCAGCATCTTCAGGTCGGCCAACTCCTCGATGCGTTGTTTGCTGCCGGCGATGAAGCCGACACGCAGGGCCGCGGAAATCGATTTGGAAAAACTGCCCAGGTAAAGGGTACGTTCGCACTGATCCAGCGCCGTCAGTTTGGTTGCCGAGCTGGGCTTGAAATCGGCCATGGCGTCGTTCTCCACCAGTAACAGGTCATGCGCTTGGGCAATCTGTAGCAGGCGGTGGGCCTTGGCGGGGGAGATGTCCGAGCCGGTGGGGTTGTGGCCCACGGACTGCAGGAAGAACAGCTTGGGCCTTTCCCTTTTCAGCACCCGCTCCAGTGCATCCAGGTCCGGCCCGTCGGCCTCACGTGGCACGCCGAGCATGCGTGCGCCCTGCAGCTGCAATTTGCCGAACAGCGGGTAATAGCCGGGGTCTTCGACAAGCACGGCATCGCCGGGAACGACGTAGCGGCGGATGATCAAATCCATGCCGTGGTTGGCGCCCAGGGTGGTGACCAGTTGCCTGGGCGAGACGGCGATACGGTAATCCGCCAGCTTCTGCGCCAGGCGCTGGCGCAGACCTGGGTTACCCAGCCGCGTGCCGTAGCGAAACAGAGTGGTCACGCCACCGCGCACCACCTGGCGGTGAAATTTGTCCAGGCGCATGTCCATCAGCCATTCGACCGGTGGAAAGCCCTCGCCGAGGTGCGAGTGGCCGGGGTCGCGGACGAACTGCTGGCGCATCATCCAGATGGTGTCCAGCGCGCGGGTGTAGGGCTGCGCTTCGTCATCCTCGACACTGGCTCTGACGGTACTGCAGACGAAGAACCCCTTGCCGTGGCGGGCCTCGACCAGGCCCTGGGAGGCCAGGTGCTCGTAGGCGGTGATCACCGTGTTCTTGGAGTGCCCGTGCAGACGCATGTACTCGCGCAGCGAGGGCAGTTTGCTGCCCGCCAGCAGGGCGCCATCGGCAATCTGCCTGGCGATGGCAGCGGCGACTTTCTGGGCGAGAGTCTCTCTTGGCATGGCGCAAACCCTGGGTACAGGAATGAAGTGTCCGGGCAAACTGTACCTTCTTTCAGGGATACAGTGCGGCTAACGTTCGTTTCAACCAAGAACAAACGACTCCCCGAGGAGCGCCCATGTCGATCGATTCCCGCCTGCCCGATTTCCGTAACCTGTCCCCCGCAAAACGTCTCGAACACGTGCAGCATCTGCTTGGCCTGTCCGCCGAGGAAGTCGCGCTTTTGCGCGATGCCGGAGCGCTGCCACTGGAGATTGCCGACGGCATGATCGAGAACGTTATCGGCAAGTTCGAGCTGCCCTATGCCCTGGCCAGCAACTTCCGTATCAACGGCCGGGAGATGCTCATTCCACTGGTGGTGGAGGAGCCCTCGGTGGTTGCGGCGGCCTCTTTCATGGCCAAGCTGACCCGCCCGGCAGGTGGCTTCCAGACTTCCAGCAGTGCGCCGCTGATGCGTGCCCAGGTGCAGATCATCGGTGTCAGCGATCCCTACAACGCGCGGCTCAGCCTGCTGCGCAACAAGGACGAGATCATCACCCTGGCCAACAGCAAGGACCAGTTGCTGAACAGCCTGGGCGGCGGGTGCCGTGATATCGAGGTGCATACCTTCATCGACAGCCCGCGCGGGCCGATGCTGGTCGCGCACCTGATCGTCGACGTGCGCGACGCCATGGGCGCTAACACCGTGAACACCATGGCCGAGGCCGTGGCGCCGCTGATGGAGCAGCTCACGGGCGGCAAGGTGCGCCTGCGCATTCTCTCTAACCTCGCCGATCTGCGCCTGGCGCGTGCACAGTTGCGGATCGCCCCGGAGCATCTGGATACCGCCGAGTACAAGGGCACCGAGGTCATCGAAGGGGTGATCGATGCCTATACCTTCGCGGCCATCGATCCGTACCGCGCTGCGACCCACAACAAGGGCATCATGAACGGCATCGACCCGCTGGTGGTGGCCACCGGCAACGACTGGCGGGCCGTGGAGGCGGGTGCCCATGCCTATGCCTGCCGCAATGGCCATTACGGCTCCCTGACCACTTGGGAGAAGGATCGCGAAGGTCATCTGGTTGGCACCATCGAGATGCCGATGCCGCTCGGCCTGGTCGGTGGCGCCACCAAGACCCATCCGCTGGCGCAGCTGTCGTTGCGCATTCTAGGCGTGAAAAGCGCTCAGGAGTTGGGCGAGATCGCCGTCGCCGTCGGCCTGGCGCAGAACCTTGGTGCCTTGCGTGCCTTGGCAACCGAAGGTATCCAGCGTGGCCATATGGCCCTGCATGCACGCAATATCGCGCTGTCGGCCGGTGCCCGTGGCGATGAGCTGGATTGGCTGGTCAAGCGCATGGTCGAGACCCGCGACGTACGCGCCGACCGCGCCGAGGCGTTGCTGCGCGAAAAGCGCGGGCAATGAGCATGGATGCGGTAAGACTGGTGGAGGTCGGCGCGCGCGACGGCCTGCAGAACGAAGCCCTGACCCTGCCGGTCGAGGTGCGCGTGGCGCTGATCGAACGGCTGGTTGCGGCCGGGCTGCGAACGCTCGAGGCCGGCGCGTTCGTGTCGCCGCGCTGGGTGCCGCAGATGGCCGACTCCGACCAGGTGCTGCGCCGCCTCGGGCAACGCCCAGGGGTGACCTATACGGCGCTGGTGCCCAATCTTCAGGGGCTGGATGCGGCGCTGCAGGCGGGTTGCCGGGAGGTGGCGGTATTCGCCGCGGCTTCCGAGGCGTTTTCGCAGAAGAACATCAACTGCTCCATCGCCGACAGCCTGCAGCGTTTCCAGCCAGTGCTGGGCAAGGCGCTGGAGCAGGGCGTGGCAGTACGCGGCTACGTTTCCTGCGTGCTCGGTTGCCCGTTCACTGGCGAGGTGCCGGTGGCGGATGTGGTGCAGGTCGTACGCGCGCTGCATGCCATGGGCTGCTACGAGATCAGCCTTGGTGACACCATTGGCAGAGGCACGCCGGGCAAGACCAGGGCGCTGCTCCAGGCCTGTGCCAGCGAGGTGCCCATCACGGCACTGGCCGGGCATTTTCACGATACTTACGGCATGGCAGTGGCCAATGTCCAGGCTGCTCTGGAGGCCGGGGTAAGGGTGTTCGACAGCTCGGTATCCGGGCTGGGTGGCTGCCCGTATTCACCCGGCGCCACCGGTAATGTGGCAACCGAAGAGCTGGTTTACCTGCTCGAGGGCCAGGGCCTGGCAACTGGCGTGGACCTGTCGGCGCTGCTCGAAGCCGGCGCCTTCATCGACGCGGCGCTGGGCAAACCGTCGGCTTCCAGAGTGGCCAACGCCATGCGCAACAGGGCCCTTTGATCGAATAGAACATCAACCCGGAACAGATACGGCCAGCCGCGACAAGCATCAGGTCGCGTTGCCCGCATCACTCCGCCCACTCACTGGCCGAGCGCACGTTGGTGTTTCATGCAGGCGCCTCGGCGCGCCGGCGGCGACGTGCCGAAACAGGAGAACCCATGAATTCACTGACCGATGCACTGACGAGCTTCGCCAGAACCGCCGGCCCTCTGCAGGGCGTGACCATCCTCGACCTCACCCGCGTCGTCGCCGGCCCATACTGCGCCATGCTGCTGGCCGACATGGGCGCCACGGTGATCAAGATCGAAAACCCCGCCGACCCCGACCTGACCCGTGAATTTCCGCCGCTCAACCGAAGCAGCGCCGAGCCGGTGAGTGGCTTCTTCGCCCAGTTCAACCGTAACAAGATGGCGGTTGGTCTCGACCTCAAGAAGGCCGAGGGCAAGGCCACCTTTCTGGACATGGTGCGCAAGGCCGATATCGTCATCGAGAACTTTCGGCCCGGCACCATGGCCAAGCTGGGGTTGGGCTACGAGGTGCTCAGGGAGGTCAACCCCGCCATCGTGTTCACGGCCATCAGTGGTTTCGGCCAGTACGGCCCGAATTCGCTGCGGCCTGCCTTCGACAGCAGTGCCCAGGCCAGCGGCGGCTTGTGGTCCATGAATGGCACGGTGGAAGAACCGATGCGCGTGGGCACGGTGCTCGGTGACCTGTCCGCTGCGCTGTATGCGGCCATCGGCACCCTCGGTGCGCTGCGTGAAGCTGAGCGTACCGGCCAGGGCCAACTGGTCGACGTATCGCAGCAGGACTCGATCGTCTCGCTCACCGAGAACGCGCTGGTGACCTACACCGAAACCGGCAAGGTCACGGTGCCGGAGGGCAATGGCCATCCGTTCGTGCGCCCCTACGGACGCTACGCCTGCAAGGATGGCTACGTGTTCTTCGGTGCCTACACCGACAAGTTCTGGCGCGAGGCCTGTCTGACCTTCGGTGACGAGGCGATGGCCAGCGACCCCGAGGTCGACAGCATGGCCAAGCGCTTCGAGGCCGACATCTACCTGCGCAAGGTCAAGCCTGCCGTGGAGCGCTGGCTCGGCGCCCACACCAAGGCCGAACTGGAAGCCATGACCGGTGATCGCTTCCCCTTGTCGCCAATCAAGAGCATCGATGAAGTGGTGGCCGATCCCCACCTGCGCGAACGCGACATGGTGGTGCCCGTTGACTGCCAGGGTGCTCGCTTCGAGGTGTTCGGCAACCCCATCAAACTCTCTGGTGGCACTCTGGAACGCGATGCCAGCGCGCCGGCGGTCGGCCAGCACAACGCCTCCATCTATCGCCAGTGGCTGGGCCTGGATGAAGCCGAATACGCCGAGCTGGTCCGGCTGGGGGTGATCTGATGGAGAGTCTGATCAGCGATGCGGCGCGGCGCAGCATCGGCACCTCGCTGCCGCCGTCGCGCTTCGAGGTGAACCGCAACGACATCAGAAAATATGCGGTAGCCACCGGGCAGCGCCAGCGCCGCTATCTCGACGGCGACGAAGCGCCGCTGTTGTTCCTGTTCAGCGCGATGATGCCGGTGCTGCCGTTGGAGCAACTGCTGGAAGACGGACACAAACCCGACGACCCGCTGATTCCCGAGTTGCCGCTCAAACGCATCATGGCCGGCGGCAGCGAATACCAGATGCACCGCAGGATATTCGCCGGCGACGTGCTGCTTTGTCGGCAGACCCTGCTGGACATCTACCAGAAACAGGGCGCCGACGGGCCGCTGATCTTTCTGGTGTTCGAGAACCGTTTTGAAACCGAATCAGGTGAGCCGGTAGTGACCGAGCGCCTGACCCGGATCGCGAGGTGAGCATGGCCAGGCAGATGATCAGAGCAGGCCAACGGCTGCCTGAGCGCGAGTACCGGCCTGGTACCGTGCAGTTGTTCTTGTACAACGCGGCCATCTGGAATGCCCACCGCATTCACTATGACCTGCCTTATGCCCAGCAGTGCGAAGGGCATCCGGCACTGTTGGTGGACGGCCCGTTGCAGGGTGATTGGCTGACTCAGTTGGTGTACGACTGGATGGAGGAGGGCGATGAACTGCTGAGTTTCCAGTACAGCAATCGCCGCGCCGGTTATCTCGGCGATGTGCTGACCGCCGTCGGTGAAGTCATCACGGTGGAGGGCGGGCAGGTGACCCTGGCGTTGCGCCTAGCCAACCAGGCGGGCCAAGTGATCACCCAGGCAAGCGCCAGCGTACGCCTTGCCCACGCGCAATGAACAGGAGATACGACGGGCGCCATGGCAGGCGCCTGACATGCACACGAAGCTGACCTTGCGGTCGCCAACCAGCTGCTTCCTCAATAACAACAAGAGCCCGAAAGGGCGGGGGACACCATGAGCCAAGAGCTTGCCAGACCGGCCGCGACACCGCCTAGCGCGGACGCGGCGCGCAACACCGACAACCTCTACGAGGTGTGGGGCGACACCGTCGATGCCAGGCATCTGGTGTTGGCCATCATCGTCAGCGCCATCGTCAGCCTGGGGGCTTATGGGCTGGCGCTGTTGATACTCGGTGGCCTCGTCGAATCCGCGCAGATGGCCAAAGCCTACGCCATGCTCTTCGGCATTCTCGGTTGCCTGGGCGGTGGCGCGATCAGCGCCATGCTGTTCAAGCCCAAGCGCGATGTGGTCGAGCACGTGGCGGACCCGGCTTTTCGCGAGCAGGTGGTGGATGACCTGCTCAAGGAGTACGGCAGCCTTGGCCGCCTCGAGGACACCTCGCCGGAAGTGGTCGCCGAACTCCACGAACTCGGCCTCTACGAGTTGTTCCGCGACGCCCAGGCCCGCGAAGAACAGGCCCGCGAGCAGAGTGCAGAGGTCGACGTGGATACGCGCGATTCCCTGGCCCTGAGTGGAGGGCGCCCATGATGGAAGGCCTGCTCTATGAGATTCTCATGGCCCTGGCGCTCGGCCTGTTCGGCGCCGTGCTGTTCTCCGCCATCGGCCTGGTATCGGGTACCGACGAAACCACCACCCTGGCACCGCTGACCATGCTCGTGGTGCTGCTCGGCGCGCCGCCGGCCGGCATTCTCACCTTCTTCCTGGCCGGGGCAGTGGCCAAGCATATGACTCACGCGGTACCCACCGCCTTGCTGGGCATTCCCGGTGATACCTCGGCGACCGCGCTGATCGGCGACGCCAACCACCTGCGCCGCCTCGGTGTACCTCACGTGGCGTTGCGCAAGATGATTTCCGGTGGCGCGGTGGCGGCCGTCATCGCGGTGCCGCTGGCGGTGCTGTTCGCCGTACTGCTGGCGCCGTTCGGTGACGTGATCAAGCAGTTCGCCCCCTGGGTGTTCCTCTGCGCCGCCTTCACCATCGCCTACTTCTCGGCCGGGCGCTGGGCCTCGGTGCTGGCCTTGCTGCCGTTCGTGCTGGTGATCGTCGCCCTGCAGACGCTGACGGCCCAGTACGGCGTCAAGCTGGCGGTCAGTTATTTCCTCGGTATCGCCGTGGCCCCCCTGATCACCTCGCTGTTCTCGATGCTGGCGCCAGCCGAGCGTGAACGCATGCGCCGCGATGAGTATCGGGTGTTCTCCCTGGCACCGGACATGAAGGGCTGGCGCGGTTACTTTCCCAACCCGTTGCGGGTGATCAATAAACGCCAGACACGTATGACTGCCATGGCGGCGAGCGTGACCAGTGCCACCTTCGTGTTCAGCCCGGTGGCCATGACGGTGATCATGGGCGAGCTGATCGGAGCGCGTATCAAACAGGCCTACGAGCGTCTGACCACGGTGATCACCGCCCGTAATGGGGTCACCGAGTCGACCTACATCGCCGAGGCGCTGATCCCGCTGATCGCCTTTGGCCTGCCGCTCAGCCCGGTGGCCGCAGGGCCGGCGGCGCCGCTATTCAACGCACCGCCACGCTTCACCGTCGACAACGCCACCGGTGAGGTCAATAACCTGCATAACCTGCTCAACAACTGGGAGTTCTTCGGCTACGGCATGATGGCCGTGTTGGTCGCCATTCTGATCGCCTATCCCTTCACCATGAACTTCGCCCACCAGGCGGCTTCCTTCGTCTCGCGCAGGATCAGCCACGAGGCGGTGATCGCCACCTTCATCGGCTTGGTGCTGGTGGTCGGGATCTGGGAGGGCGGCCTGCTCGGGCTGCTGGTGATCGTCACCATCGGCCTGCTCGGCGGCTTTCTGGGGCGCTTCCTGGGCTTCAATATCGGCGTGCAGTTCATGGGCTACTACACGGCGGTACTCAGCGTGCCTGCGTTGATCGCCCTGTTGAACTGAACGAGCAGGGGCGTGCAGCTTGTGCCAGCACGCCCCTGTTCATCAGCGCTGCGTTGCAGGTGAGGCATCCGCCCGCGCCATGCCAGCGTCCGGCCAGCCACCGCCCAGGGCCCTGAACAGGTCGGCCAGGGCCAGTTGGCGATCGGTGCTGACCTGGATCAGGCCGGTCTGGTCGTTGAAGCTGCTGCGCTGTGCATCGAGGTAGCGCAGGTGGTCGTCCACGCCGCCCCGGTAACGCGCTTCGGCCAGGGTTTCCGCGGCTCGGCTGGAGTCGGCCAGAGCGCTTCGTGCGGCTTCCTCGCGGCGCAGCGTGTCGGTGGCGGCCAGGGCATCGGCGACCTCCCGGAAGGCGGTCTGGATGGTACCTTCGTAGTCGGCCACCGCTGCATCCTGGCGCACTTCGGCAAGATCCAGGTTGGCGCGGTTGCGCCCGCCCGCGAAGATCGGCAGCGACAGCGTCGGTGCGAAACTCCAGGCCCGTGAGCCGCCGTCGAACAGTCCGGACAGCTCGGTGCTGGAGCTGCCTAGCGAGCCGGTCAGGGTGATGCGCGGAAAGAACGCCGCACGGGCCGCGCCGATGTCCGCGTTACGCGCCTTGAGGCGATGCTCGCTGGCCAGGATGTCCGGGCGCCGTTCGATCAGCGCCGAGGTGGTGCCGGGAGCGACGTCCTGCAGTACCAGGCGCTCGTCGCGGGGCACACTGGGCAATCCTTGCAGGGCATCCGGTGTACCGAGCAGCAGCACCAGGGCGTTGTCGGCCTGGCGCAGCTGACGCTGGATGCTTTCTCGCTCCGCCTTGGCCTGCTCGGCGAGGCCCACCGCTTCCTGGTAATCCAGCGCCGTGGCGGCCCCCGCTTCACGGCGTTTGCTGACCAGTTCCAGGGAAGCCAGGCGGCTGTCCAGGGTCTGCTCGACCAGGGCTTGGCGGCGCAGCGCGCCGTCGCGGGTCAGGTAGGCCTGGATCACCTCGGCGATCAGGCTGATCTGCGTGGCGCGGGTCGCCTGCTCGGTGGCCAGGTAGCTTTGCAGTGCCGACTCGGAGAGGTTGCGCACGCGGCCGAACAGGTCGACTTCGTACTCGGCCAGGCCCAGGCCAACCTGGTACACGCTGGTCACCTCCGAACGCCCGGTCTGCGACTGGTCGGCCGGCAAGCGTTGGCGGTTGCCGCTGGCATTGGCGTTGATCGACGGCAGACGATCGGCACGTTGGATACGGTACTGGGCACGGGCCGCTTCGATATCCAGCAGCGCCTGGCGCAGGCTGCGGTTATTGCCGAGCGCGGTTTGCACGGCATTGCGCAGGTCGGCATCGACGATGAAGGTCTGCCAGTCCAGCGCTTGCGCGCTGGTACCGGTCGCCTGGGGGGCGCTCCATTGCGCTGTCACTGGCGCCTCGGGGCGTTCGTAGCTGGGCGCCAGGGAACAGCCGGCGAGGGCGACGGCCAGGGCCAACAGGGCAGGGCGCAGCAGGGTCGTGGAGGTCATGGCCTTACTCCGCCTTGTGCAAGGGATGATGGTCGGTCTGCTTGGGCTTGGTGCGCAGCAGCGACAGCACCCAGACGAAGAAGATCGGCACGAAGATCACCCCCAGCAACGTCGCGCTGAACATGCCGCCGAGCACGCCGGTGCCGATGGCACGCTGGCTGGCGGCGCCGGCGCCGGTGGCGATCACCAGTGGCACCACGCCGAGCATGAAGGCCATGGAGGTCATGATGATCGGCCGGAAACGCAGGCGGGCAGCTTCGATGGCGGCATCGCGCAGTGAGTAACCGTCCTCCCACAGGTCCTTGGCGAACTCGACGATGAGGATCGCGTTCTTCGCCGCCAGACCGATCACGGTGATCAGACCGACCTTGAAATACACATCGTTGGGCAGGCCGATAGCCGTCACCGCGAGTACCGCACCGAGGGCACCCACCGGCACGATGAGCATCACCGCCAAAGGAATCGCCCAGCTCTCGTAGAGCGCGACGAGGAGTAGGAACACCACCACGATGGCCAGGGCGAAGAGCATCACCGCCTGGCCGCTGGCAACCTTCTCCTGGTAGGAGAGGCCGGTCCACTCATAACCGATGCCTTCCGGCAGGTCGGCGGCGATGCGCTCCAGCTCGGCCATCGCCTCGCCAGTGCTGACCCCCGGCGCGGCGTCGCCGGAAATGCGGATCGACGGATAGCCGTTGTAGCGGGCGACCTGCACCGGTCCTTGTTCCCACTGGGTGGTCACGAAGGCGCTCAGTGGCACCAGATTGCCGCTGTCGTTGGGCACGTGCAGCTTGAGCACGCTGTCCGGGGTCATCCGTGCGCCTTGCTCGGCCTGCACGACCACGCGCTGCTGGCGGCCAGCGTTGGCGAAGTCGTTGATCACCGAGGAGCCGAAGGCGGTGGACAGCGCATTGCTGATCGACTCGAAGCTGACGCCCTGGGCGCGCGCCTGCTCGCGGTCGATGACCAGGCGCAGTTGCGGCGCCTCGGCCAGGCCTTCCATCATGCCGTAGAGGAACAGCGGGTTGCCGTTGACCTTGCCGAGCACTTCGTCACGGGCTGCCAGCAGCGCTTCGCGGCCAAGGCCGCCGCGGTCCTGCAGACGCAGTGCGAAACCGCCGGAGTTGCCCAGGCCTTCGATCGGTGGCGGCGGAACGGCCATCATCGCGCCGTCGTCGAGGTTGGCGAAGCGGCCGTTGACTGCGGTCGTCTCAGCCTCGACCGATTGCTGCGAGTCGCGCTCGGACCAGTCCTTGAGCAGCGGGAACGCGATGGCAGCGTTCTCGCCCATGCCCGAGAAGCTGAAGCCCAGCACCAGGAACGAGGTCGCCACGGCTTCGCGGGAGGCGAGGAATTCCTCCAACTGTTTGCCGGTCGCCGAAGTGCGCTCGCGCGTAGCGCCGGGCGGCAGTTGGATGTCGACGATCATGTAGCCCTGGTCTTCGACCGGCACGAAGGATTCCGGCAGGCGCAGGTAGAAGAAACCCATCAGCACCACGATGCCCAGATAGATGAACATGAAACGTCCGGCACGCGGTACAAGCTTGCTATTGAGCTTGGTGTAACGGCCGGTCAGCCCGGTGAACTTGCGGTTGAACCAGCCGAAGAAACCGGTCTTCTCGTGATGCCCCTGGGGGATCGGCTTGAGAATGGTGGCGCACAGCGCCGGCGTGAAAGTCAGTGCCAGGAAACCCGAGAACAGGATCGACACCGCCAGCGACAGCGAGAACTGCTGGTAGATCACGCCCACCGAGCCGGCCATGAACGCCAGCGGCAGGAACACCGCCGACAGCACCAGGGTGATGCCGAGGATCGCCCCGGACACCTGGCCCATCGCCTTGATGGTTGCCGGCACCGGCTCCAGGCCTTCTTCGGCCATGATCCGTTCGACGTTCTCCACCACCACGATGGCGTCGTCGACCAGGATGCCGATGGCCAGCACCATGCCGAACATGGTCATCATGTTCACCGAGAAGCCCAGCAGGTACATGAAGGTCAGGGTGCCGAGCAGGCACACCGGCACCACGATGGACGGAATCAGCGTGTAGCGCACGTTCTGCAGGAACAGGAACATCACCAGGAACACCAGCACCATGGCCTCGATCAGGGTCATGATGACTTTTTCGATGGCCACGTCGACGAACCGCGAGGTGTCGTAGGGCACCGAGAACTGCACGTTGTCCGGGAAGTTGGCGGACAGCTCGGTGAGGCGCTGCTTGACCGCCTCGGCGGTCTGGATGGCGTTGGCGCCTGGCGCCAGCTGCACGGCGGCGGCCACGGCCGGTTTGCCGTCCTGGCGCGAGCCGAAGTTGTAGTCCTGACTGCCAACCTCGATACGCGCGACGTCGCCCAGGGTCAGGCGCGAGCCGTCCTGGTTGGCGCGCAGCACGATGGCGGCGAATTCCTCGGGATTGTCCAGGGTGCCCTTGACCGCCAGGGTCGCGGTCAGCTCCTGCTCGGCGCTGCCCGGCGTGCTGCCGAAGGCACCAGCTGGCACCTGCACGTTCTGGGCGCGGATGGCGTTGTTGACGTCATCGATGGACAGCCCGTAACCGACCAGCTTCTGCGGATCGATCCACACGCGCATGGCCGCTTCGGAGGCGAAGAACTGCAGCTTGCCGACACCGGTAACGCGGCGGATCTCGTTGTTGATGTTGCGCGCCGCATAGTCGGCCAGGGCCGTGGTGTCATCGTTGGCGCTGCCGTCCTTGTAGCTCAGCGCGTAGATCAGCAGAAAGCCCGCAGTGGCCTGTTCGGTCTGAATGCCCAGGGTTAGCACGGCCTGGGGCATACGCGCCTCGGCCTTCTTCAGGCGGTTCTGCACGTCGACCTGGGCCAGCTCCGGGTCGGTACCCGGCTGGAAGGTCACGGTGATCTCGGCGATGCCGTTGGCGTTGCTGGTGGACTCGAAGTACAGCAGATTCTTGGCGCCGTTGAGCTCTTCCTCGATCACGCTGGTGACCGAATCGGTCAGCACCTGGGCCGAAGCGCCCGGGTAGGTGGCAGTGACGGTGATCTGCGGCGGCGCGACGTTGGGGTACTGCGCCACCGGCAGGAAGGGGATGGCCAGCAAGCCGCCCATGGTGATGAACAGCGCGACCACCCAGGCGAAATTCGGGCGCCGGATAAAAAACAAGGACATGTCGGGTGCTCCGGCTTATTGCGCCTGGGAAGGGGTGTCGTTCTGGGCTTCGGCGCCGGGCTGGCGCGGTACCACCTTGGCGCCGGGGCGGATGGCCGACAGCGAACTGGTGATCACCTTGTCACCGGCCTTGAGGCCGTCGGTAATCTGCCAGCGCGCGCCCTGCATGGCGCCAGTGGTCACCGGCCGCGCCTCCACGGTGTCGTCAGCGCCGAGCAGCATTACGCTGGCCTTGCCATCGGCAGCGCGCTGCACGGCGCGCTGCGGTACCAGGATGGCGTCCTGGTCGAGCCCCTGGGGGGTTCCGACGCGCACGTACATGCCAGGCAGCAAAACGCCCTTCGGGTTGTCGAAGCGCCCGCGCAGGGCGATCTGCCCGGTGCTTCGATCCACCGAAATGTCGGTGAACAACAGGGTGCCCTTGCTCTGGATATCGGTGCCATCGACGCGTAGCGACAGCGTCTTGTCACCGTCGCCGGAAACCTTGCCATCGGCGATGGCGGCGCGCAGGCGCAGGGCATCTGCAGCCGGCTGGCTGAAGTCGGCATACACCGGGTCGAGTTGCTGGATACGGGCGAGCAGGGTGGTTTCACCCTGGCCGACCAGCGCGCCTTCGGTCACCTGGGCGCGGCCGATGCGCCCGGCGATGGGCGCGCGTACCTGGGCGTAACCCAGGTCCAGCTTGGCGGTTTCCACATTGGCCTGGGCCGAGCGTTTGTCGGCCTGAGCACTGCGCAAGGTGGCGCGGGCCACGTCGAAGTCCTGCTGGCTGACCGCATCGATCTTCACCAACGGCTCATAGCGCTTGACCGTGGCCTGGGCCTGGAACAGCTGCGCGTCGGCGCGGGCCAGCTCGCCCTCGGCGCGCGACAGCGCGGCCTTGAACGGCGCAGGATCGATCTGAAAGAGCAGGTCGCCGGCCTTGACGTCAGCACCTTCCTCGAAGGTGCGCTTGAGCACGATGCCGGCGACCCTGGCACGCACTTCGGCGACGCGTACCGGTTCGATGCGCCCGGGTAATTCGGCTACCACGGTGAAGGGTTCGGTCCTGATCGTGAGAACGTCCACTTCGCGAGGCGGTGCTTCGCCCCAACCTTGTTCGCCTTTGTCACAGCCGGCCAGGCCGATGATGATTGAAAGGGTGATCGCCGATACGACGTGTTGGGTGCGAATCCTGCTCATGCTTCACCTGGGGCGATGCCCAATCCAGTTAGTCCTCGAAAGGCGCGAATGGTCGTTTATAGATGCATGTGAGTCAATATTGTCTCATTTGCATTTTTTGTGACTAAATTTGGCAGTCCTTTTGAACATTAGGGGTTTTCCTGCACAATGACGCGCCGTGCCGATGAGCTCCGAGAAGAACCGATTGATGCAAAGACCTGTCGCTGAAGAAAAACTGCTCAAAGCCCTGGCCGTCGCCATGGTCGAGCACCCGCGTGGCACCTTCAAGGAAATCGCTCAGGCGGCAGGCGTGAGCAAGGCAACCCTGAATCGTTTCTGCGGCACGCGCGACAACCTCATCGAAATGCTCTTCGACTACGGCTCCGAGGTGATGAACCAGGTCATCGCCGAGGCCGACCTGCAGCATGCGCCGGTGCCCGAGGCCTTGCAACGCCTGGTGGATGGGCATCTGGTCCACCGCGATCTGCTGGTTTTCCTGATGTTCCAGTGGCGCCCGGACTCCCTGCACGAGTGCGGCGAAGAGGCGCGCTGGCTGCCGTACACCAACGCGCTGGATCAGTTCTTCCTGAAGGGGCAGCAGGAGGGCGCATTCCGCATCGACATCGGCGCGCCGGTACTGACCGAGCTGTTCGCTTCGCTGCTGTTCGGCCTGGTCGACGGCGAGCGCCGTGGACGGGTCGCGCGGGCGAGCATGGGCTCATCGCTGCAGACGTTCTTCATGCACGGGGCGGCGACCTGAAGGTAGTCGTCACACGCGGTGACGTCTGATGAGTGCGCCATGCCGGCGGGCTGGTAGTATGCGCCTCATGTTGTGGCCCTGAGCCGGATTACGCAGAGGGACGCTGCGCCTCGCGGAGAAACCAATCATGAACGTACAAGTGATCGAGCGTGACGGCGAACCGGAATACGCGGTGTTGCCGTGGGCCGATTATCAGGCGCTGCTCCAGGCGGCCGGCAAGCGCCCCGAGGCCGCGCCGACCCCGCAGGATGTCGATGCGCCGAAAGCGTTGAGCGAACTGAGCGCATTGCGCGAAGCCAAGGGCCTGAGCCGTGATGAACTGGCGCGGGCGGTGGGCATCAGCCCCCATTACCTGGGCATGATCGAGAGCGGCGAGCGTCAGCCAGATGCCGCTATTTTGCGTGCGCTGGCCTGGGTGCTGGGTATCTCGGGTTGGCAAGCATGAGCGTGCGCATTAGCCGCGTACATTGGGATGCGCTGCTGGCGGCCCTCGACGACGCCCGCAGGCAACGCCACCTGCTGACGTACCGTGCACTGATCGAGCGCCTGTCGCTGCCCGCGCCTGCCATGCAGACTCTCACCGCCGCGCTGGAACACCTGGCCGCACTGGATGCCCGCAGTGACCGCCCACTGCGCAGTGCTCTGGTGATCAGCCAGGGCGCCAGCCGCCTACCGCGCACCGGGTTCTTCGAGTGCGTTACCCGCCTGGGCCGTTTCGACGGCGCCCCCGACGGCGTCGCGGCCGCCTCCTGGCATGCTTCGGAAGTGGCCCGGGTGTTCGAGTTCGATTACCCCGCCGAGGCCTGAGCAGGCCGCTCCTGCAGCGTATGGGTGTCGATCACGTGCAGGCTGTAACCAGGCACCGCCTTGGCCTGGCGTTTGGCTTCGGAAGCCAGGCCAGCCAGTTCGCTGGCATCCAGCAGCGGGCAGTGCTGCGGGTGCAGGTGCACCACGCCGAGCGACAGTGACAGCAGGGGAAACTCCTCGCGCTGGCCCTGGCGGTTGTGGCTGACGAAGCAGCCGGCATCCAGGTGTTCTTCCAGGTAGAAGCGCCGGCACTGGCTCTGGAAATCTTCGAGCAGGTGGTTGAGGCGGGCGCGCCAGTCCTTGGAGCCGAACACCAGCAGGAAATCGTCGCCGCCGATATGGCCGACGAAATCCCGGCTGGGGTCGATGCGCTCGTTCAGGCAGTGCGCCAGGCAGAGCAGCACCTCGTCGCCCTTGGCGTATCCGTAGAGATCGTTGAAAGGTTTGAAGCTATCGATGTCGACGTAGCAGATCGCCGCTTCGCGGTTCTGCTGCAGCAGGCGCGCCAGGCATTGCTGAATTGGCACGTTGCCCGGCAGCAGGGTCAGTGGGTTGGCGTAGCGGGCCTGCTGGATCTTCATCTCGGTGATCAGCTTGAGCACGTCGATTACCCGCCCCAGGCCCTGGTAGCAGCCCTCGACGGTAATCACGAAGTCTTCTTCCATGCGCTGGCGGGCGCGGCTGGTCAGCAGGCGGCTGACCTGCTGCAGCGACTGGCTGATCTCCACGGCCAGGAAGTCGTTGCTCATCAGCCGGCTGATCGGCTTGCGCGCATACAGCTCGGTGGCGAAGGGTTTGAGCAGTACATCGGACAACGAATGACGGTGCACGATGCCCACCGGCCGCTGGGCTTCGTCCAGCACCGCCAGGGAGTTGAGGTTGGCCTGGGCTCGGAACGCCTCCAGTACCTCGGCGGTGGGCGTGGAAATCGACACCGCCTGCTGCTCGTTGAGCAGGGCGGTGAGATCGCTGCCTTCCTCGCCCAGCGGTGTGGGCGCCTGGCCCAAGGCGGGCAGCATCTTGCGGGCGTCGGTGGGCGGCGTTTCCTGGGGGCGGCAGAGCAGGTAACCCTGCAGCAAATCGACACCCATCTCGCAGAGCACGGCGAGCTCTTCTTCCAGTTCGATACCTTCGGCGATCACCTTGGCTCGCGAGGCCTTGGCCATCTGCAGGATGGAGCCGACGAACTCGCGCTTGACTGCATCGCGATGAATGCCGTCGATGAAGTGACGGTCGATTTTCACGTAGTCCGGGCGCAATTCCGACCACAGGCGCAGGCTGGAGTAGCCGGCGCCCAGGTCGTCGAGAGCGATGGAGAAGCCCATGTCGCGGTAGTGGTGCAGGGCGGTGTCGAGCAGGTAGAAGTCGTCGGTGGGCGATTGCTCGGTCAGCTCGATGACTACGCGGCTGGGGGCGATACCGTAGGTCTGCAGCAATTGCAGGGTGCGGCCAGGCTGGTGGTTGGCGTCGAGCAGCGAATCGGGGGAAACGTTGAGAAACAGCAGGCCATCGAGTTGCTGCTCGCTGAACCGGCGGCAGGCGCTCTTGCGGCAAGCCAGCTCCAGCTCGCTGAGCATGCCGGTCTGCCGCGCCGCGGCGAACAAAGTCAGCGGCGAGTGCAGCGGGCTGTTGGAGGGGCCACGGGTCAGCGCTTCGTAACCGAGGATGCGTCGCTCGGCGACCGACACGATTGGCTGGAACAGGCTATGCAGGTCGCCGTGGGCGAGGATCTGGCCCAGCGAGCTCAACTGTTCGGTGACGGTCATGGCGAATCTCTATGCAAATCGAAAAACGGGAGATGGCTATTAGCCATGATAGATGCGTCCCGCTAGATGCGCATGATTTGACTACAGAATGATGACCGATTGATGAAGTGGGTCGGGCGTCAACAAAAAACCAATGCTTTTCTGACACGGTCTGCGTTGTCCCGGCAATCCGGGAAGGCCATAAAAAAGGGCGTCTCGGTGGAGACGCCCTTCGGCTTACTTCGGGCCAGCAATCACTGCTTGGCCAGGCGGGTGTTGAGCTTCAGGTAGTCGATCAGGATGTGTCCGGTTTCTGTCAGGTAGGCGTCGTCTTCCGGCTTGGTCTTCTTGTCTTCCTCGGCCTGCGCCAGCACGTCGTCTTCGTCTTCCTTCTTCAGCTCCTTGAGCGGCTCCTCGCCCTTGGCAACGCGACGAGCATTCTCGATCGCCAACTGGCGCTTCTCGATATCGGCTTGCTGGGCACGGCGCTTGGCTTCGTTGAGGCTGACGGTCTTCTCGGCCATCAGTTCGCGGGACAGGGCCAGGCGCTCGCGGGCGAAGTTGAAGTCCGGGTTATCCGCAGTGCGGCTGTCGTAACGGTTCTTCAGTTCGGTGAGGAACGGCTTGATCGGATCCAGCTCGGGCTTGATCGCCGGGCGGATGCTGTCCCATGGCATGGCCTCGGGCAGCGCGCTTTCGCCGATTTCCTTGTTGTCCATCACGTCGGGGTAGGAAATATCCGGCACCACGCCGCGGTGCTGGGTGCTCTGCCCAGATACGCGGTAGAACTTGGCCAGGGTCAGCTTCAGCTCGCCGTGGTTGAGCGGCTGGATGGTCTGTACGGTGCCCTTGCCGAAGGTCTGGCCACCAAGGATCAGCGCACGATGGTAGTCCTGCATGGCGCCGGCGAAGATCTCCGAAGCCGAGGCGGACAGACGGTTGACCAGCACGGCCATTGGCCCTTTGTAGAAGGCACCCTCCTGCTCATCGGCCAGCACGTCCACGCGGCCATCGCTGTTGCGCACCAGCACGGTAGGGCCTTTGTCGATGAACAGGCCGGTCAGTTCGGTGGCTTCCTGCAGCGAGCCGCCGCCGTTGTTACGCAGGTCGATGACGATGCCGTCTACCTTCTCGGCCTGCAGTTCGGTGATCAGCTTCTTGACGTCGCGCGTGGTGCTCTTGTAGTCGGGATCACCCGCACGGAAGGCCTTGAAGTCCAGGTAGAAGGCCGGGATTTCGATCACGCCCAGCTTGTAGGAGCGGCCGTCCTGATCGACCTTGAGCACCGATTTCTTGGCGGCCTGCTCTTCGAGCTTGACCGCTTCACGGGTAATGCTCACCACCCGGCTGGTCATGTCATTCGGTGCGTTGCTGGCCGGGATCACTTCCAGGCGCACGCGCGAGCCTTTCGGGCCGCGGATCAGCTTGACCACTTCATCGAGACGCCAGCCGATCACGTCGACGATTTCGTCGTCGCCCTGGCCAACCCCGACGATCTTGTCGGCAGGCGAGATCTGCTTACTCTTCTCGGCTGGGCCGGCCGGTACCAGGCGCACCACCTTGACGTGTTCGTTGTCGCTCTGCAGCACGGCGCCGATGCCCTCGAGGGACAGGCTCATGTTGATGTCGAAGTTTTCCGCGCTGTCCGGCGACAGGTAGTTGGTGTGCGGATCGTAGGTCATGGCGAAGGCGTTGATGTATGCCTGGAACACGTCTTCGCTGCGGGTCTGCTGCAGGCGCGCCTGCTGTGCCTTGTAGCGTTTGGTGAGCAGTTCCTGGATCGCCTTGGGTTCCTTGCCAGCGAGTTTCAGGCGCAGCACTTCGTCTTTCAGGCGCTTGCGCCACAGGTCGTCGAGTTCGGCGACGTCCTTGGCCCACGGGGCTTTCTCGCGGTCGACCAGCAGGCTTTCGTCAACGGTGAAGTCGATCTTGTCGACGCCCTTGGCCAACAGGCCCTGCACGTAGTTCAGGCGGTCCTGCTGACGTTCGAGCTGGCGCTTGTAGATCGCGAAGCCGGGTTCCAGATCACCCTTTTTCAGGAAGTCGTCGAACTTGTCCTTCCAGCGGTCGAATTCGGCGATGTCGCCGGCGGTGAAGTAGCTGCGCGCCGGGTCGAGCATTTTCAGGTAACCCTGATAGATCTTTTCCGAACGGGCGTCGTCCAACGGAGGCTTGCTGTAGTGATGGCGCTGCAGCAATTCGACCACGTTGAGGCTGGCGATCACCTGATCACGATCGGGCTGCAGGTACTCCCAAGAATCGGCTTTGGTGGTTTTGGCGGCGAGGGGCAAGGCGCCCAGCCCGAGTACAAGGGTCAGGGTGGCACTGATAAAGGATCGCTTCATGCTGATTCGACGTGGGGACAGTTGATAACGCATATTAGGCCGTCTTTGAGGGCGCCAGGTTCCATTGGCGCAATGCAAAGGCCCGTCGCTCAGCGACGGGCCAGGTTCAAATGCACTATGGAGGCACCGTGAAAGCATTGCAAGGCGTTGAAGGGCAGGTGGAATGGGTCGATCGTCCCGCACCTGCCTGTGATGTAGGGGAAGTACGCATTCGCGTGGCGGCAGCGGGCCTGAACCGCGCCGACCTGTTGCAACTGGCCGGCAACTACCCGCCGCCGCCGGGTGCCAGCGATACGCTGGGCCTGGAATGTGCGGGCATCGTCAGTGAAGTGGGCGCCGGGTGCGATGACTGGCAGGTGGGTGATCGCGTCTGCGCATTGCTGGCTGGCGGCGGCGTGGCCGAAGAAGTGGTGGTCGATGCGCGCCATGTGCTGCCGGTGCCAGAAGGCCTGTCGCTGCACGAGGCGGCGGCGCTGCCGGAGGTGTACGCCACCGCCTGGCTCAACCTGTTCCAGCTGGCCGGCCTGAAGCCCGGTGAGAAGGTGCTGTTACACGCAGGTGCCAGTGGTGTTGGCTCGGCGGCCATCCAGCTGTGCAAGGCCTTCGGCAGCACCTGCTGGGTGACCGTCGGTTCGCAGGATCGCCTGGCCTACTGCGAAAGCCTGGGGGCCAGTGGCGGGGCGATTCGTGACAAGGAGGGCCTGAACGTGACGGATGATTTCGGCCCGTTCGAAGTCATTCTCGACCCGGTCGGTGCCAGTTATGCCGCGTTGAATCTCAAGCTGCTGGCCCGCGACGGCCGCTGGGTGAACATCGGCCTGATGGGCGGGCGCAAGGCCGAGATCGACATGGCCCAGGTGCTTGGCAAGCGCATCCAGCTGATCGGCTCGACGCTGCGCAACCGCGACGATCTGTTCAAGGCCGAACTGCTGCGCGACCTGCGCCAGCACGTGTGGCCGCTGTTCAGTGAGGGTCGCCTAAAGCCGCAGCTGGCCAGAACCTTTCCGATCGCCGAGGCCCATGAGGCCTACGCGACCCTGGAAGGCAATCAGGTCAACGGCAAACTGGTGCTGGTCATCGATGAAAGCCTGAGCTGACGTGCCGGCGGCCGTTCCCGGTTGAGGGGCGACGGCCGCCTCAGCGCTTCGCTTTGCGCTGGTCGAATGCGTCTCGGGCGCGCTCGATGGTGTCGAGATTATCCTGCGCCCAGATCCACACCCCGCAAAACGCCTCGCCTAGGTTCAGGCCCAGATCGGTCAGGCGATATTCCACCCGCGGTGGTACCTCGGCGTGCACCGTCCTTATCACCAGGCCTTCGCGCTCCATGTCGCGCAGTGTCTGCGTGAGCATCTTCTGACTGATACCGCCCACCTGTCGTTGCAGTTGCACAAAGCGTGTCTCGCCGTGCTCGGCGAGCACGTCGAGAATGATCATCGTCCATTTGTCAGCTACCCGGGCGATCACGCCGTTGACCAGTTCGGCCACGCGAGGCTCCAGCGGGGCAGTGGCTCTCAACTGCTCGCGCGTTTCTCGATGACGTTTTTCATCCGTGGACATGGCTTCACCATTCGATAGTTACCCTCAGGTGTGTATAGCACTTTCGGGTGCCTACTTTCGGCAGGTAAGTGGTCGTCATAAGCTGGCGTCGAATATCGAACCGACCATTCGTAAAAGGGACATGTTGGCTCGACCTTTTCGCATCCAGCGTGCTCCAACAGTTGGGATGCCAGATCGTCGCGAGTCACATGGCGCTCGTGCGTACCGAGCAACCAACCGAGAGGCATGACCATGAAAGCATCGGGTAATACTCTGTTGATCACCGGCGGTGGTTCTGGCATCGGCCGCGAGCTGGCGCTGCGTTTTCATGCGCTGGGCAATACCGTGATCGTCACCGGCCGTCATCTGGACACTCTGCAGGAAACCATCGCCGGGCGAGAAGGCATGCATGCCATGACCCTGGACGTGGCAGATGCAGAAGCGATTCGCGATTTTGCCAGGGAGATCACCAAGCGCTTCGCGAATCTCAATGGCGTGATCAACAACGCGGGCATCATGCACATCGACGATGTCGGTACCGAGTCGGACCTGGCCGACGCCGAGGCTCAGGTCATCACCAACCTCCTGGGCCCCATCCGCCTGAACAACGCGCTGGTCGAACACCTGAAACGCCAGGATGCGGGCGTCATCGTCAATGTTTCCTCGGGGCTGGCATTCGTGCCTCGGGCCGATGCGGCGGTGTACAGCGCCACCAAGGCGGCGATTCACATTTACAGTCAGTCGCTCCGGCATCAATTGGCGGGCAAGGTTCGGGTCATCGAACTGGCGCCGCCGGCAGTGCAGACCGAGCTTACGCCCGGACAGGCCACCCGTGAGGGATACATGCCGCTGGAGGCGTTCGTAGATGAAGTGATGGCGCTGTTCGCGAAGCAGCCGGTGGCGGACGAAATCATCGTCGAGCGTGCCCGCTTCCAGCGGCTGGCCGAGCGTGAAGGGCGGTCCGACGAGGCATTCCAGCGCATCAACGGTGGCGCCTGAGCCCGGCCAGGTCAGTAGCGGATTTCCCCGGCGCTTACCCGGCAAGCGCTGCTTTTTGTGGGCTGCAGCCCACCTGCCCGATGGGCGTGACCCTTTTGGCTGTGGCACACTTGGCCGCCTGTGAGCGCGGACAACGATACGGTCGACCACCTGCCGCGTCCTGGTGCCGCAGGCGGTCAGCCCGGCAATGGCCACAACAACAAGGGGAAGCAGCGTGCATAACGTCGTCATCAGCGGTACCGGCCTGTTTACGCCGGCCAACAGCATTTCCAACGACGAGTTGGTGGCGTCCTTCAATGCCTACGTGCAGCAATTCAACAGCGACAACGCCGACGCCATCGAGCGTGGCGAGGTCGAGGCGCTGAGCGAGTCGAACAGCGCCTTCATCGAAAAGGCTTCGGGCATCAAGAGCCGTTTCGTGATCGACAAGCAGGGCATTCTCGATCCGCAGCGTATGGTGCCTTTCATCCCTGAACGCAATAACGAGCAGTGGGGCATTCTCTGCGAGATGTCGGTGGCGGCGGCCAAAGAGGCGCTGGCTCGGGCCGGCAAGAGCGCTGCGGACATCGACGGGGTGATCGTCGCCTGTTCCAACCTGCAGCGCGCCTACCCGGCGGTGGCCATCGAAGTGCAGGCGGCGCTGGGTATCCAGGGCTTCGGCTTCGACATGAACGTGGCCTGTTCCTCGGCGACCTTCGGCATCCAGGCCGCGGCCAACAGCATTCAGCTCGGCCAGGCGCGGGCGATCCTGATGGTCAACCCGGAGATCTGCACCGGGCACCTGAATTTCCGCGACCGTGACAGCCACTTCATCTTTGGCGATGCGGCCACCGCAGTGGTGCTCGAGCGCGCCGACCTGGCCACCTCGGGCCATCAATTCGAGGTGGTCGGCACCAAGCTGCTGACCCAGTTCTCCAATAACATCCGCAACAACTTCGGTTTTCTCAATCGTGCCGCTGAAGACGGCGTTCAGACCTCCCGCGACAAGCTGTTCGTGCAGGAAGGGCGCAAGGTGTTCAAGGAAGTCTGCCCGATGGTCGCTGAGCTGATCGCCGCTCACCTGCAGGAAAACGGCCTGAATGTGGCGGACGTGAAACGCTTCTGGCTGCACCAGGCCAACCTCAACATGAACCAGCTGATTGCCCGCAAGCTCTTGGGGCGCGACCCGGAGGCCGACGAGGCACCGGTGATTCTCGATACCTACGCCAACACCAGTTCTGCCGGTTCGGTGATTGCCCTGCACAAGAATCAGGATGATCTGCCGTCAGGCTCGCTGGGCGTGCTGAGCTCCTTCGGTGCCGGTTATTCGATCGGTAGCGTGATTCTGCGCAAGCGCTGAGCGCATGAAGGCGGCATGCAAGGTGCCGCCTGCTTCACGTCCGCAACCCCTCTAGTACGCACTATGCAGCGGGTTCAGCTACTCGGCTGAGCGCTTCGCTGTCAAGCTTTATATTCAAAGCGACTAAAAAGTTCCCCTGTCACCAAATATTTATATATCAGCAACTGCGCTGAAATAAGTCGCCGCGAAGATTCCCCCAGCACGAACGAGCCCAAGGCTCGGGTGTTTTTCAGCACTTAAGTTCAATTAGGGGAATTCTCGATGATCCGTAAGCACTTCGCCGGTTTCGCAGCCAGCGCCCTGGCTCTGGCCGTTTCCGCCCAGGCTTTCGCCGGCACCGTCACCACCGACGGCGCTGACATCGTGGTCAAAACCAAGGGCGGCCTCGAGGTCGCTACCACCGACAAGGCATTCGGTTTCAAGATCGGTGGTCGTCTGCAGGCTGACTACAGCTCGTTCGACGGTATCTACACCCGTAACGGCGACAGCGCCGACGCGGCCTACTTCCGCCGTGCTTTCCTGGAAGTGTCCGGTGTCGCCTTCACCGATTGGGCCTACACCCTGAACTACGACTTCTCGCACAACTCCGGTAGCTCGGACGACGGCTACTTCGACGAGGCGTCCATCGCCTACAACGGCTTCAAGCCGGTTTCCATCAAGGTCGGTCGCTTCGATCCCGAGTTCGGTCTGGAGAAGGCCACCAGCTCCAAGTGGGTAACTGCCCAGGAGCGTAACGCTTTCTACGACGTGATCGACTGGGCCAACGGCCACCAGAACGGCATGGGTATCCAGGCCTCCAGCACCATCGGTGATTCGGTCTACCTGTCCGGTGGTCTGTTCGCCAAGGACAACAACGACACCGATGGCGACAGCAACAAACAAGTCAACCTGCGCGGTGTATTCGCACCCCTGCACGACGCCGGCAACGTGCTGCACCTGGGCTTCAACGCCGCTCGCCGCGATGTATCCGACTCGGTGATCGATACACGCTTCCGTAGCCGCCTGGGCATGCGTGGCGTGGAAACCACCGGTGGTAACGACGCCGGCACCAACGGCAACCGCGTTGTATTCGCGGGCGCCAACAACACCGTCGCTGGCTCCTACGACGACGATACCGCCCTGGGTCTGGAGGCTGCCTGGGCAATGGGCCCGCTGTCGATCCAGGGTGAGTACATGAAGCGCAAGCTGAAATCTGACTCCTCTGCCTTCCAGGACATCAAAGCGGACGGTTATTACGTTCAGGCCGCCTACACCCTGACCGGCGAATCCCGTGGCTACAAGCTGGGCAAGTTCGACGCCATCAAGCCTGAGAACAAGCAGATCGGTGCGTGGGAAGTGTTCTATCGCTATGACAGCATCAATGTCGAAGACGACAACCTGGTGACCGCTTCCGCTACCCGTGATGTCGGTGACCTGGAAGCCAAAGTGCACAACCTGGGCGTCAACTGGTACGTCAACGAAGCGGTGAAAATCAGCGGCGTGTACGTCAGGGCCAATACCGAGAACGTTTACAACGCTTCTACCACAGGCGTCCGTACTGGCGACGACAGCGGCGACGGTTTCGTCTTCCGCGCCCAATACGCGTTCTAAGCAACACCTTTCAAACGTGGTGCTCCCTTGAACCCCGCTTCGGCGGGGTTTTTTATTGGCCGCCTGCTTGGCGATATAGTGTGCGCTGAATGCCCGCGGATATAACCGATGCCCGTTTACAGCCTGCACTCCCTCAAGGATCTCGCCGCCACTACCTGGGACGGCCTGCTCAGCGAACCCCAGCCATTCTTGCGCCACGCTTTTCTATCTACGCTCGAAGACAGCGGCAGCGTAGGTGGGCGTAGCGGCTGGCAGGCTGCCCATCAGGTACTGCTCGACGCCGATGGCCAGCCACTGGCGGCGTTGCCGGCCTATGTGAAGTACCACTCCCAGGGCGAGTACGTATTCGATCACGGCTGGGCCGATGCCTGTCGTCGTGCTGGAATCGGCTATTACCCTAAACTCCTGGGCGCCATTCCCTTTTCTCCGGTGACGGGCCAACGCCTGCTGGGCGCGCCCGAAGCGGCCGGGCAACTGCTCGATGGCATCACCGCGAGTCTCGAAGCGCAGGGGCTTTCCAGCCTGCACGTGAATTTCACCGATGCGGCGGGCGATGCGGTGATGCAGGGGCGTGACGGCTGGTTGCAGCGCCTGGGCTGCCAGTTCCACTGGCACAACCGCGGCTACCGGGACTTTCAGGATTTTCTCGATACCTTGAGTTCTCGCAAGCGCAAGCAAATGCGCAAGGAGCGCGAGCAGGTGGCCGGGCAGGGCATCGCCTTCGACTGGCGTGAAGGACACCAGTTGAGCGAGGCGGAGTGGGATTTCGTTTATCACTGCTACGCCAACACCTACCATGTTCGCGGACAGCGGCCCTATCTGACCCGCGACTTCTTCAGCCTGCTGGCCGAGCGCATGCCCGAGGCGATTCGTGTGGTGTTGGCCTGCCGCGGTACGCAGCCAGTGGCCATGGCCTTCAGCCTGCAGGGCGGCGGCAGCCTGTATGGACGCTATTGGGGTTGCCTGGCCGAGTTCGACCGGCTGCACTTCGAAACCTGTTTCTACCAGGGCATGGAGCAGGCGATCACGCTCGGGCTGCAGCGTTTCGATGCGGGGGCTCAGGGTGAGCACAAGCTGATTCGTGGCTTCGAGCCAACCATCACCCATTCATGGCACTACCTGGTGCATGACGGGCTGCGCGATGCGGTGGCGGGCTTTCTGCGGGAGGAGCGGGTGGGGGTTCTGGCCTATGCCGAGCAGGCGCGGGAGCTATTGCCTTATCGGCAGGACTGAACGATAGCGCTGCGCGCTGCAGTTGCCCGCAGCGCGGCACGCACCGGGTCAACCATCGTAACGGCCGCCCCACTCGAGAAAGCGCATCTTGTGGGTTTCGCCCTGGCTGTCGGTGTAGACCATGATCACCGGCACCACGCCTCGCTTGTCGGAAACGTCGGTGCGGTACAGCACTTTCTGTACGTCGACCTTCATGCCGTAGTGGTATTCCTCGGTCGGCAGGCCGGCACCGGGCTTGGCCTGGATGTCAGCGGCGAACACGGCTGGAGCGAGACTGGAAAGCAGAGCGGTGACAGCGGTTGCAACTTTCATGGTGGAGTCCTCGATGTTCGATTGCCGGCAACCGGATCGACCTATTCGATTTGGTTGCCTGGTGGACTCATATGACCAGCAAAGGCGAAGCGGCGGAAATTGATGGTCTCGTTAGTAGATATCATGGAAAATGATATTGTTAGCAAGCTAACTAGTTGCTCGGTCGCAGGCCGCTGAGCCTACCCGTGTCGGCGTCAATCGACGCCGACGAAACCACCAGTCTGATGCTGCCAGAGGCGCGCATACAGGCCGCCGCGCTCGATCAGCTCGGCGTGGGTGCCGGTCTCGATGATCCGGCCCCTGTCGATCACCACCAGGCGATCCATACGCGCGATGGTCGACAGGCGATGGGCAATGGCAATCACCGTCTTGCCGTCCATGAGGTCGTCGAGGCTTTCCTGAATCGCCGCCTCGACTTCCGAATCCAGCGCCGAGGTGGCTTCGTCGAGCACCAGGATCGGCGCGTCCTTGAGCAAGACGCGAGCGATGGCGATGCGCTGGCGCTGGCCGCCGGAGAGCTTGACGCCGCGCTCGCCGACCTGGGCATCGAAGCCGGTGCCGCCCTGGCCATCGTCCAGCGTGGCGATGAAACCCTCGGCGCGGGCCTTGCGGGCCGCGGCCCAAAGTTGTTCGTCGCTGGCCTCGGGGCGACCATAGCGCAGGTTGTCACGGATCGAGCGGTGCAGCAGGGAAGTATCCTGGGTAACCACGCCGATATTGGCACGCAGGGTTTCCTGGCTGACCTCGGCGATGTTCTGGCCGTCGACGAGGATGCGTCCGCTCTCCAGGTCGTAGAGGCGCAGCAGCAGGTTGATCAGGGTCGACTTGCCCGCGCCGGACGGGCCGACCAGGCCGATTTTCTCGCCCGGACGGATATCCAGGGCCAGGCCGCTGATCACGCCGCCCTTCTTGCCGTAATGAAAGTGCACGTCGTCGAAGCGCACGCCGCCTTGTTGCACCTGCAGCGGTTTGGCGTCCTCGCGGTCGAGCACGTGGCGCGGCTGGACGATGGTCTGCATACCGTCCTGCACGGTGCCGACGTTCTCGAAAATGCCGTTGACCACCCACATGATCCATTCGGCCATGTTGTTGATGCGGATCACCAGACCCAGCGCCAGGGCGATGGCGCCGGTGCTGATCAGCGACTCGCTCCACAGCCACAGGGCCAGGGCGCCGGTACCGACGATCAGCAGACCGTTCATGCAGGTGATCAGGAAGTCCAGGCTGGTGATGGTGCGCGACTGCAGGCGGAACTTGTCGAGCAGTTCCTGCATGGCCTCGCGGGCGTAGCTTTCCTCTTCGCGGGAATGGGCGAACAGCTTGAGCGTGGCGACGTTGCTGTAGCCGTCGACCACCCGGCCCATGACCTTGGAGCGCGCCGCCGAAGCAGCTGCCGAACGCTCCTTGATGCGCGGCACGAAGTACCAGAGCGCGGCGCTGTAGCCGATGATCCACAGCGTCAATGGCACGATCAAACGCAGGTCGGCGGCGGCGAACAGGTAAAGCGCGCTGCCGGCGTAGACCACCACGTGCCACAGCGCGTCGATCACCTGCATGGCCGAATCGCGTAGCGACGGGCCGGTCTGCATCACGCGCTGGGCGATGCGCCCGGCGAAATCGTTCTGGAAGAAATTCAGGCTCTGCTTGAGTACATAGCGGTGGTTCTGCCAGCGGATCAGGTTGGTCAGCCCCGGGTTGATCGCCTGGTGGGTGAGCAGGTTGTGCAGGCCGAACACCAGCGGCCTGATGATCAGGGCCACCAGCGCCATCCACAGCAGCTCGCCCTGGTGTTCGGCGAAGAAGGTGCGGGCGTCGGCGGTGCTCTGGGCCATGTCGATCAACTGGCCGAGGAAGCTGAATAACGCCACTTCGATCACAGCGGCGAAAAAGCCGATCACCAGGACGGCGAGCATCAGCGGCCAAACCTGTTTCAGGTAATGGGCGTAGAAACGCAGCATGCCGCTGGGCGGCGCCACATCAGGGCTGGGCTTGAAGACGTCGATCAGGCTTTCGAAGCGGCGAAACAACATGAGGTGCAGTCTGCTCTGGCGAGTGATGGGGGCGAGTCAAGGAGGCTGCCGAGGGGCAGAAGCGCAGGGCGCTGAGGTAGACCCACGCGCTCAAGCGCGCAGGTTACCGGGGGAGGGTAGCAGTATCAGAGGCGCTTGGCGTCGAGAATCACCACCGGATCGACCGGAACGTTCTGCTGGCCGGCGCGATTGGCGGTGCGCACCTGAGCGATGCGGTCGACCACCTCCATGCCGCGGGTCACCTTGCCGAACACCGCGTAGCCGAAGTCGCGCGAGCCGTGGTCGAGAAAGGCATTATCGGCGTGGTTGATGAAGAACTGGCTGGTGGCCGAATCGCGTACCTGGGTACGGGCCATGGCCAGGGTGCCGCGCACGTTGTGCAGGCCGTTGTCGGCTTCGTTCTTGATTGGCGCCTTGGTCTGCTTCTGACGCATGCTCTCGTCAAAGCCCCCGCCCTGGACCATGAAGCCTGGAATCACTCGGTGAAACACGGTGCCTTTGTAGAAGCCACTGTCCACGTAGGCGAGGAAGTTCTGGGTGCTGATCGGCGCTTTCTGCTCGTCGAGCTGCACCTCGATCTCGCCCAGGCTGGTGGTCAGCAGAACGGTGGGGTTTTCTGCGGCCATCAGGTGGGCGGTGAACAGCAGCGAGCAGGCGGTGAGGGCGAGTTTCTTCAGCATTGGGTCTAATCCTTGGATGAGGTGGCGGCAGTGTTTTCGACTTCCCGCACAAAGGCAAGCAAGCTGCGGTTGAAGTGTTCAGGCTGATCGAGCGGTGTGGCATGGCGTGAGTCTTTGATCACCAGCAGGCGGGCGTCGGGCAGTTCGTCGACATAAGCCTGCTTGAGTGCAATGGGCGTGTAGTCGCGGTCGGCGCTGATCACCAGGGTAGGACAGGTGATCAGCGCCAGACGTTCACGCACGCCCCAGCCGATGATGGCGTCGAGGCTGGCCAGGTACGCGCGTTTGTCGTTGCGCGGCCAACGCTCTTCGACCTTGCGGCGAAGTTCGGCCTGTTCCGGTTTTGGAAACAGCAGTCGTGCCAGGGCCCTGGCGGTAGCGTCCAGACTCAGCACCCGGGCCAGCGTCCAGCGCTTGGCGATCTGCAGGTAGTCGCTGGGTTTTTTCGCTTTAACCTCAGGAGCACTGTTGACGACGGTCAGGCTGCGCAGCAACTGTGGATGATCGACCCCCAGCTGGAAGCCGATCATGCCGCCCATGGAAATGCCGACCAGGTGCACCGGAGCTAGCTGCAGATGGTCGATCAGCGCCGCAGCGTCGTCTGCGAAGTCGGCGATGCGGTAGCGCTGGCGCGGTTTGTCGGAGCGGCCGTGGCCGCGTACGTCCAGGGCGATCACCCGGTAATGAGCAGCTAGGGCAGGAATTTGCAGCTCCCAATCCAGAGCGCTGGAGCCCAGGCCGTGGATCAGCAGTACCGGTGTGCCCTGGCCATGCTCTTCATAGAAAAGCCGGCAGCCGCGATGCGTGAAGTAGGCCATTGGATTCAGTCTTGCGAAGCAGGTGCGCCGAACGCGGCGTTGAGCGGCGCGGCATCGAAACGCTGGATAAGGTCGGTAAGTATCTGTGTGGCCGGGCCCAGGGCCTTGTCCTTGCTGGCGTAGAGAAAGAACACTGGCTTGCGGCTGCCGCCCTTGTCCAGCGGCAGGGGCTTGAGCAGACCATCCTTGAGTTCGCGTTCGATCATGTGGCGTGGCAGCCAGGCGAACCCCAGCCCACTGCCGACGAAGGTCGCCGCAGTGGCCAGACTGCCCACCGTCCAGCGCTGCTCGGCACCCAGCCAGCCGACGTCGCGGGGCTGGTGGCGTCCGGAGTCGCGAATCACCACCTGCATCTGGGTTTCCAGATCCTGAAAATTGATTTCGCGTTCCAGGCGATGCAGGGAGTGATCGGGATGGGCCACGGCGATGAATTCCACCGGGCTCATTTCCGAGCCGAGAAAACCGGGGATGTTGTAGGCGCTGATCGCGAGATCGGCGACACCTTCCTTGAGCACTTCCTCGACGCCGGACAGCACTTCTTCGCGCAGGCGCACCCGGCAGCCGCGGCTTTGTGGCATGAAAGCGGTCAGCGCTCGCACCAGGCGCGCGCTGGGGTAGGCGGCGTCGACCACCAGGCGCACCTCGGCCTCCCAACCCTGTTCCATGTGGTGCGCCAGGTCTTCGAGCTGGCTGGCCTGCTTGACCAGTTGCCGGGAGCGGCGCAGCAGCACGTCACCGGCTTCGGTGAGCACCGCCTTGCGGCCATCGATGCGCAGCAGCGGCACACCCAATTGCTCCTGCATGCGCGCCACCGTATAGCTGACCGACGATTGCGAGCGATGCAGCACCTCGGCCGCCTGGGCGAAGCCGCCGTGATCGACCACGGCCTGCAAGGTTCGCCATTGATCGAGGGTTACGCGTGGAGCCTTCATTTGATCTCCTTCACCAGCGGCTGTGCATGGACAGGCTGTGGTTCTAAACTGGGGGCTGACCTTGGAGGCTGGCCATGAAAAAACTTTGTTGCGCGCTGATCGCCTGCTTGCCACTGGCGGTGCAGGCTTATCCCATCGAACTGGAAAAACAGTTCAACGGCGCCGAGATATCGGCGAGCACCCAGGAAATCGATCACAACATGGCCGCCGTGCGGGTGCAGAACTATGGTCAGCAGGCCGCTTCCTGCAAGGCGGTATTTCGCAATGGCCCCGAGGCGCCACGTACCCGCAGCGTGAACCTGGCGGCCGGGCAGAGCGGCAATCTCACGGTGAAATTCGCCCGTAGCATCATTCGCCTGCGGGTTCAGCTCAACTGCGAGCCTCAATAACTTACCCAGCCTATGAGCAGGCGTGGAACAAATCAACTTCATCGATAGTTAGAAGCGGATAATTACGCTTTTTCATCGGATACCAGCTTACTACCCTCGCGACCATCGTTTAACTGCCTTCGATGGAGCGAGCTCATGGCCCAGTTACTGGTGATCGACAGCAGCATACGGCAGCAGGATTCGGTGTCGCGGCAGCTCACCGAGCGCTTCGTGGCCTGCTGGCGCGAGCGCCATGCCGCCGACCGCATCTGTCGACGGGATCTGGCTGCCGAACCGCCTCCCCATCTGGACGGCGCCTTGCTTGGCGCCTGGACAGGCCCCGCCGCGCAGCACGGCAAGGCCGAGCGTGATGCCCTGCAGCGTTCCAATGCACTGACCGACGAGCTGCTGGCCGCCGATGTGCTGGTGCTGGCGGTGCCGATGTACAACTTCAGCATTCCCGGCACGCTAAAGGCCTGGTTCGACCATGTGCTGCGCGCCGGCGTGACCTTTCGTTATGGCGAGAATGGCCCCCAGGGCCTGCTGCACGGCAAGCGTGCCTTCGTGCTATGCACGCGCGGCGGTATCTACGCTGGCGGCAATCAGGATTTCCAGGAGCCCTATCTTCGCCAGTTGCTGGCCTTCGTCGGCATTCATGACGTCACCGTCATCCTCGCCGAAGGTCTCAACCTGGGCGAAGCGTTCATGGCGCGTGGCATCCAGGCTGCCCAGCAGCGGATTGCCGAACTCGTCTGATCGTCATCGCGCCATGCCTGGTTTTCAGGGCAGGTCGCTCCCGCGGATTGTCTGCCGGACGGCGAACCGTTATGGTGCGCCGCCCATTCACGCAGCGACGCTCGCCTATCTGCGCGCGCCGTCGCCGCCGCAACTGCGCGGCTGCCTGATAGGCTGAACCGTTAGGGCGACTTTCCTATTCCTCGAGGTGCGCGATGACGCTTTCCGGACCCGGCGTGCTGTTCTCTGTCAGCGCCTCGATCCTGTTCGCTCTGATTCCCGGCTACGTGCAAATGCTCACGCCGCTGGATGGTTTCCAGGTGTTCGCCCAGCGCGTGCTCTGGTCGATCCCGGCGGTGCTGTTGCTGCTCACCCTGCTGCGTCAGTGGCCGTTGTTGCTCGGCGCGCTGCAGCGCCTGCGTCGCGAGCCGTTGCTGCTGGCGGCGCTGCCAGTCGCCGCGGCGCTGATCGGCCTGCAGTGGTTCCTGTTCGTGTGGGCACCGCTGACCGGGCACATGCTCGATGTTTCCCTGGGCTATTTCCTGCTGCCGCTGGCCATGGTGCTGGCCGGCCGGGTGTTCTACGGCGAACGCCTGCGTCCGCTGCAGCGGCTCGCCGTAGCCTGCGCCTTTGCCGGGGTGCTGCACGAGCTGTGGCAATCCCAGGCGTTTTCCTGGGTCACGCTGGTCACCGCCCTGGGCTATCCGCCATATTTCATGCTGCGTCGCTGGATGCGCCTGGACGCTTTGCCGGGCCTGGTGTTGGAGATGCTGGTAATGGCGCCCCTGGCCATCTGGCTGATTCTCTACTGGGCGCCGGCGGGCATGTTCGCCGAGCATCCGCGCCTGTGGTGGCTGGTGCCGGGCATGGCGCTGCTGGGCACCATCGCCCTGGCGGCGATGATGGCCTCGTCGCGCCTGCTGCCACTGGGCCTGTTCGGCATTCTCAGCTATGTGGAGCCAGTGCTGCTGTTCACTGTCAGCCTGCTGTTCTTGGGCGAGCAATTCGATCCGGACCAGTTCCTGACGTACCTGCCGATCTGGGTGGCGGTGGTACTGGTAGGCTGGGACAGCGGGCGCCTGCTGATCAAGCAGCGGCGCATGCAGACGGCCGCCTGAGGCGACGGTTGGTCAGCGTCGCCCTTCGAGCGCCATGCGCACTGCCAGGGTCGCCAGCACGGTGCCCATCAGCCAGCGTTGCACGCTTTGCCACCTTGGCCTGGCGATGAAGAACGCCGCGATGGAGCCTGCTGTAAAGACGATCAGCGCATTGACGCTCACGCTGATGAAAATCTGCGTGAAGCCCAGCACCAGCGACTGTGCCAGTACGCTGCCGTGTTCAGGTGGGGCTATGAATTGTGGCAGCAGCGACAGGTACATGACCGCGATCTTGGGATTGAGCAGGTTGGTCAGCAATCCCATCGTGAACAGTTTGCGCGGGCTGTCTTTTGCCAGGTCGCGTAGCTGCAATGGCGAGCGTCCGCCGGGCCTGACCGTCTGCCAGGCCAGATAGAGCAGGTACGCCGCGCCGCCAATCCTCACCGCATCGTAGGCATAGGGAACGGTCAGCAGCAGAGCGGTGATACCCAGCGCCGCGCACAACATGTAGAAGACGAAGCCGAGCGCCACGCCGCCCAGGGAAACCAGCCCGGCCACCGGCCCCTGACAGATCGACCGTGAGACCAGATAAACCATGTTGGGGCCTGGCGTCAGCACCATGCCGAGGGAAATCAGCGCGTAGGCCAGCAGGTTGGACAGTTCGGGCATGAGCGCCTCCTGGAGTCTCATTCGCGGCCGCGAGCGCGGCCCGCTCCTGCGGGTGCAGAAGGTAAGGCGCATGTTAGGGCGTTGAGGACCGCGCGGTTAGTGACAGATCGCCCAGCAAAACGCCATACACCGCCGCGTCTGCGCTGTTCAAGCAGGTATCGGCCGATGGCGTGGTGTCGTGCAGAGATCGCTGGTTTTTCGCAAAGGCTACTGGGCGGCGAGCTTTTCAAGCGGTTGCGCAGAGAAAGCGTTCGGCCCCGAGGCACGAACGCGGTAACCTATGCGGCTGATTTAGCATTTGCATCGAGGTTGCCCCGTGTTTGCCCAATTTGCCCTGCATGAACGCCTGCTCAAAGCCGTCGCCGAGCTCAACTTCACCGAGCCGACCCCGGTGCAGGCCGCTGCGATCCCCCCGGCGCTGGAGGGCAAGGACCTGCGGGTGATCGCCCAGACCGGTAGCGGCAAGACCGCCGCCTTCGTACTGCCCATGCTCAATCGCCTGCTTGGCGACGGCAGCTCCAAGGCGCGGGTCAGCGTGCGTGCGCTGATCCTGCTGCCGACCCGCGAGCTGGCCCAGCAGACGCTCAAGGAAGTCGAGCGCTTCGCCCAGTACACCTTCATCAAGGCCGGGCTGATCACCGGCGGCGAAGACTTCAAGGTGCAAGCCGCCATGCTGCGCAAGATCGATATCGTCATCGGCACGCCGGGGCGCCTGATCGAGCACGCCAATGCCGGCAACCTGCTGTTCGAAGACGTCGAGGTGCTGGTGCTCGATGAGGCCGACCGCATGCTCGACATGGGCTTTGCCGAAGACGTGCAGCGCCTGGCCGAACTGTGCGACCGCGAGCATCAGACCCTGCTGTTCTCCGCTACCAGCGGTGGCGCCGGCCTGCGCGAAGTGGTCGCCAAAGTGCTGCGCGAGCCCACGCACCTGCAGCTCAACCGCGTCAGCGAACTGGCCGAGGGCACCCGCCAGCAGATCATCACCGCCGACCACAACTACCACAAGGAACAGCTGGTCGAGTGGTTGCTGAGCAACGAGACCTACGACAAGGCGATCATCTTCACCAATACCCGCGCCCAGGCCGACCGCCTGTACGGCAAGCTGGTGGCCAAGGAATTCAAGACCTTCGTGCTGCACGGCGAGAAGGATCAGAAGGATCGCAAACTGGCCATCGACCGCCTGCGTCAGGGCGCCGTCAAGGTGCTGGTCGCCACCGACGTGGCGGCTCGCGGCCTGGATGTCGAGGGCCTGGATCTGGTGATCAACTTCGACATGCCGCGCTCCGGTGACGAATACGTGCACCGCGTCGGGCGTACCGGTCGAGCTGGCGCCGAAGGCCTGGCCATCTCGCTGATCACCCACAACGACTGGAACCTGATGTCGAGCATCGAGCGCTATCTCAAGCAGCGTTTCGAGAAACGTACCGTCAAGGAGCTCAAGGGCAGCTACCAGGGACCGAAGAACCTCAAGGCGTCCGGCAAGGCCGCTGGCACCAAGAAGAAAAAGGTCGACCCGAAAACCGGCAAGAAGATCGCCAAGAAACCCGCGGCGAAAACCCCGGCCAAGCGCAACACGGTGAACAAGCCGAAGAGCGATGCAGGGCTGGTCAGCCAGGACGGCCTGGCGCCGCTCAAGCGCAAGGCGCCGTCGACCGACGCCTGATGATTGCTTCGGTCACCGGCAGCCATTGCCGGTGACCGTCACTGCACCTGTTCCTCGACCTCACCGCCGATCTCTTCGAGCTCCTGCAGACGCTGGTCGTAAGCATCGCAATCGGTGGCATGCTGGCCGCTGCTTTCGGGCTGCGCCTGCTTGAGTTCCTCGCGTAGCACCGCAGCCCGCTGTGGGTCACGCTGGGTAATTTCTTCGATCTTGGCCGCCAGCTCCTGGGCCTTGGCGGTCGCTTCGTCGGCCGTACAAGCCTGCGCCTGGCCCATGCCGTAACAGGCCGTTGAAAAACTACCTACGTCGCCATTGCTGCGTTAAAAACAGCCTAAAAATGCTCATTTACAGCAAGTAAACTGCGCTTTTTCGGCTGTTTTTGCCTTGCACTGGCTTCCTCGCCTACATTTTTCAACGGCCTGTAAAAGGTCAGGCCGCAAAGCGGCGCGATGTGCTTGATCATGCTCGAATCCTCACACTTTGCAGGGTCATGTCCGAGCGGTTGAGTGCCTGCCAGCGCTGAAGGTTCAGGGCTTCGGTCTACTGCTTGTTGTTCAGGCTGCGCACGGTCAAATCCAGGGCCTTCTGCATGTCCAGCCGGGCGGAGCGGCCGATGTCCTTGTCGTTGAGATCGAAGCCGCGTTCCGATGGCAGGATCGGCGCGGTGAGGTCATCGGCGTCGGTGGGCTCGAAGTCGAATTCTTCGCCGATGGTCATGGCGCTGCGGCGCAGCAGCATGCGCAGCTGATCGGGATGCAGATCGGGGTTGATCGACATCAGCGAAGCCACCACGCCGGCCACCAGCGGCGTGGCATAGGAGGTGCCGCAATGCACGCTGCCCTGCTGGTTCTCTTCAGCCGTGGAGGCGCGTACGCAGGCGGCGGCGGTGATGTCCACGCGGGTGTCGACGTTCGACGAGCTGCGCCGTTTCACGTACGCCGGGTCGTCTACGGCGACATCCTTGCGGTCGCTGCGCTGGTGGCCGCCAACCACGAACAGTTGCTCGGTGACGAACGAGGAGGGCAGGCGATAGTCATCGGCACCGGAAAACGAGGCGCCGTTGCCGGCCGAGTTGATCACCACCACATCCGGATGCTCGCGGCGCAGCCACAGGAAGAATTCCTCCAGCAGCTCTTCATAGCCGCTCATGGCCACGCCCGAGCGAACCAGCGAGTCGATCTCGTCGCCGTGAATGTTCTTCGCGCCGATGCGGTGGATGCCCCAGCTCCAGTTCAGCACCCGCACGCCGTCCTCGACCAGGTTGACCGAGGCTGCGATGTTGGCGGTGATGCCGGCATCCGAGTTGCGGTCGACGATCACCTCGAAACCCGGCCCGGCGCCATCCAGGCCACGCAGAAAGCCGGTGTTGCCACCGTCGTCCCAGCGTGCCGCCAGGATGCCCGCCACAGTGGAGCCGTGGCCGTCCGGCTTGTCGGCGTCGCGGCTGTACAGGCGAGTGTGAGGCGTGTTGCCCTGACGCTCGGCGGCGCCCAGGTAGTCCTTGAAATCCGGCGCGTCGAAGTCGACGTTGCGCTCGATCAGGCCGATGCGCACCGGCTTGGTGGCGATGGGCGAGCGTTTGGACGGAATGCGCCGCTGGTAGTAGTTGACCGCGTCGACGAAACGGTTGGCCGCCCATTCCTCCTCGCCCAACTGCTCCTCGTTGCTGGCGCCAGCGGACGCTTCCTGCTCCTCGGCAGAGGATTCCTCGATCACCACGGCGTCCACGCTCAGCTCGCTGCCCAGGCGCAGCACCATGGCGTCACGCTGGATCAGATCCTTGGCCGGCAGGCGCAACTGGTAAGTGTTGAGCGGCGCGATGGCGCCGACCACTTCGGCGCCATATTTGCTGGCCAGCGCCTTGGCGGTATCCAGGCCGTGGGCATCTTCCTCGATGACCACGCTGACCAGATCGACATAGGTGTTGAGGCCGTCCATGTTCTTTGCCACCTCACCTGGCTTGGCTGCCAGCACGTGGCTGCCGGCCATCGACAGCCACACCGGGTTGCTCACCTCGTCGCCCTGTTTCAGCCATAGCGGGCCGCTCTTGTAGCCCTTGCTGTCGAGGGTGATGCGCAGCCCGTCCTCACGTTTCACGGCGCTGGCCGGCAGCGGCTTGCCATCGAGCAGCACCTGCAGCTCGCCGTCGGCCAGTCCGCGTGCGGTCAGGCAGAAGGTCTGGCGCTGGGTATCGAGCACGTCTTCGCAGCGATACAGGTGCTTGAGCCGCAACGGCTCGGCCGCCAGTGCCGATGGCGCGATGCTTGCCACGAGCAGAGCGCTGAGAACGGGGCGCAGCAGGGGCCGGCTGAGCATGGCGAAATCCTTTGTGCAGGGGGGGATGCGCCTCAGACTGGCGGCGCAGGCCTTGGTTCAGGCTGCGTTCGGCAGATAGCCCGAACCTTGTTCGCGGCGCTGGCGTCATACCTTCACAGGCGCTTGTGGCGCCGAAGAGAAGGGAGACGAGGCTATGACGACTCATCAGCACACTCACAACTGGGATCTTGTCGAGCGCATGCTCCACGCGGTGCAGAACGGTGCGGGCCAGCCGTTCGTGCCACGCCGCTGTGCCGAGGAATTGGCCGACGCCTTGCAGCAGGCCGGCAAACCGGTCGACAACGTCGACTCATTGAAAGCGCAGGCCGACGACTACGAGGCCACGCTGCTCAAGGGCGGCTACATCGCGCCGCGCCCCGAGGAGGAAGGTGGCAATGGCGAGAACTTCGTCCTCACCCCGCGCGGTGCGCAGTTGTTGAGCATGATCGACAGCACCTTCCCCGGTGAGGAACACCCGCGCGAGGTGCTCGACCGCCACGGCCTGGCAGCGCTGAACCCCGAGGTGTTCGACGGGCTGGCGCCGCGGGCGACGCTGGTCTGATACCCACCTGCGCCCTGGCCGCGTAAACTGTGCGCTGATGACCTGGCTCGCCAGGCCACGGGTACGGTCGGTGCGGCGAGGGCGGTTGTGCAATGAAATGGTGGGCAATCGGACTGCTGCTGTTGGCGATCGACGTCACGGCCGACGAGCTGAGGATCGGCTTCGGTACGCACAAGCCACCCTATATCTTCGAAGGCGAGCAGCGCGGCATCGAGTACGACATCGTGGTCGCTGCGGCCCGTGCCGCGGGCATCACCGTCGTGCCTTCCTATGCGCCGATGGAGCGCCTGCACCGAGCATTCAGCCGTGGCGAGCTCGACGGCATCGCCACCACGCGTCTGCAGGGCGGTGTGACGAGCTTCTATTCCCAGCCCTATATTCGCTACGACAACGTGGCAGTCGCCCTAACTTCGCGCGGTTATCGAATCGAGCACATCGCTGACCTGGGCAAGCACTCGGTGCGCGCCTTCCAGCGCGCGCGAGTGCTGCTGGGCGAGGAGTTCCAGCGCATGGCCGAGGCCAACCCGCGTTATCACGAAGAGGCCCAGCAGATCGCCCGCAACCGCTTTTTGTACAGCGGCCGTGTGGAGGTGGTGATCGCCGATCGGCGGATCCTGCGCTATTTCAACCGTGAGGTTTACCGCCAGGTGGACGTCAGCCAGCCGATCACCGAATACCCGTTGTTCCCTCCCACGCCCTATCAGCTGGGGTTGCGTGACCAGTCGATGCGCGATCGTTTCGATCAGGGGCTGGCCGACATCATCGCCAGTGGCGAGTACGCCCAGATCGAGCGCCGCTACGCCATGTACTGAACCGATTCTTCATTGGGTCGTTTCTTCTGCCTCTTCTTCGAGGGTGGCGGCCAGCATCTCGGTCTCGATCGGGCGCGTCTCGACGCTGAAATCGGCGATTTCGATGGAGCCCTTGCCTTCGCCCATCAGGTGAAAGGAGAACGCCTTGCGGGTGTCCAGATTGTCGAAGGTGAAGCTCAGCTCCACTGGCTGGCCCTTTTTCAGCCGCGGTATCTCCGGGACGTTAATCAGCACGTCACGGTCGAATTCCTTGGTCTTCAGGCGCAGCGTGGCGCCGGCTTCGCTCATGTTCAGCGCGTTGATCTTCAGGGTCACGCGGGTCTGGGTGCCCTTGGGCAGCTCCAGATACTGGGCGCCGATCAGGTTGTCGGCCCAGTCGTCTCCGGGCGTGGCACGCAGGCGAATGCGCTCGTTGCTGGCGAACTGCAGCAGTTGGTTGCCCTGGCCATCGCTGAGCGAACGATCCAGCAGCTCGGCACGCAGGCTCACCTGGCGTGCCGGCTTGCCACTGACGCGGCCCAGGTACTCGGCCTGCTCGGCAATGAATCCCGGGCTGGCATAGCGCCGGCAGACCTGCTGGAAGTTGCACTCGGTCAGCGTGCCCTGGCCATCGTGCTCGCGCAGCAAGCCGTTGGTATAGGAAATGATCTGGCGGCCGTGGCTGTAATCGCGCAGCATCGAGCGCCCGGCAATGTTCTCCGGCAGCGGCAGGGCCAGGTAGTCGAGCACCGAGGCGGTCAGGTCGATGTGCCCGTACACGCCACTCTTGAGCGACGGCAGTTGCGCCTGCTCGGGCGCCAGCATCAGGTTGAAGCCCCAGGCCGACGCCAGGCGCACGTTCTCGATGCCGTGGGATTCGTCCGAGGTCACCACTACCAGGGTGTCGTCGAGCACGCCGCGTTTTTGCAGGGCGTCGAGGAAATCGCCAATGGCGTCGTCCAGGTAGGCAATGGCCGCCTGCTTGGCGCTGGCGTGGCGGGCGAGGTAGTCGTCCGGCGCGGAGTAGGGCTGGTGGGTGCCGACGGTCAGCAGGGTCAGCATCCATGGCGTCTTCTGCGTGCGCAGGCCGTCGACGTAGCTCAGCGCGCCTTCGAAATAAGCCTTGTCGTCCATGCCCCAGGCGAAGTCGAGGTAGGGCGTGTTGCGGAACCAGTCGCGGCCCAGTGTCTTGTCGAAGCCCATGCGCGGCATGATCTGGTCCTTGGCCATGAAGCGCAGCCCGGCGCCCTGCAGGAAATGCGTGCTGAAACCGTTGTCGCGCAATTGCGCCGGCAGGCACTGGGCCGCGCGCTGGGCGTTGCCCAGCAGCTCGATGCCCTTGGGAGTGCCCGAGGCCAGTTTGTCGTAGTCGCCACAGAGCATGGCGTACAGCCCGCGAATGGTCTGGTGGGCATGCAGCACGTAGTCGCTGGTGAGCATGCCGCGCTCGGCCCAGGCGCTCAGGCGCGGCATCAAGTCATCTTGGTAACTGCTGCCGATGGCCCGTCGGCTGGCATCGAGATAGGCACCGGGGATGCCTTCCAGGGTGATGATCAGCACGTTGCGGGCGCGGCCTGGTTCGGCCAGCAGCGGCGCGCCGTCCATGTCCAGGCGGGTGAGACCGGTGATGTCCGGTGGGCTGTTGGGCTGGCCACGAGTCATCCAGTCCTCGACGCCCAGCTGGGCGACGCTGATGCCTTCGGCTAGCCATTTGTGCGGCAGATTGAACTGCACCCACTGGTCCGCTTCGCTGGGGCTGCGGTACTGGTAGGCGGCATGGGCAGTGAGCAGCGCCAGTGGCGCCAGCAGCCAGGCCGCCGACGGCTTGCGCACGCGCACACGGAAGGCGAGCAGGATGAGGAACGCCAGCGCGGCGGCGATGGAGGCGCCTGCCAGCCAGGGGTGAGTGAGGCCACCGCCCTGGGTCGAGTGGCTGAGAAACTGTGCGTCGGTCAGGTAATGCAGGTCGGCCGGCTCGGGCATGCGGCCCACCGCGCTGACCAGCTCGATGGTGCCCAGGTTGAGCACCACCCAGATCAACGCCAGTGGAAGGCCCAGCAGCAGGCGGCGACGCAGCGCCAGCCATAACAGCAGGCTGCCAATGGCCAGATCGGAGAGGTAGCCGAACGGATGGGACCAGCCCAGCGCGTAACGGCTGAGCAGCGGCAATGCAATGAACAGGGCAACCAGCACCAGCAGGATGCTGGCCGGCCGCTGCAGCCAGGGGCTGAGAAAACGCACGTATCTTCCTTAAACGATGATCGACAGACGATGGCTTTCAGCATGCTTCACGGCTTGGGCGAAGGGCTGAGTGCTGATATAGCGACTGACATCATTTTGAAACATGCGTGTGCTCATCGCTAGCGACAAGCGCCGAAGACGCGAAATAAGTCGTTCAAATCATTGCCCGGACGGGCGAGGGGGAGGGACTAGTACCCAGGCTGCCGACCTGGCGCCCGGTATCGGGCGCTGCAGGTCGATACAGACGAAATTACTTCTTGGAAATGGTGATGTGGCGGCTGGCAGGGCCATTGGTCTGGCCGCTGACGCCCTTGGCGATCTCTTGGATCTTGCCGCCGGACTTGAGGAACGCCGCTACCTGAGCGTCGATCGATTCACTGGTTTCCACCGCGGGAGCGGGTTTGGCTTTGCTGTGGGATGCTTTGACGCGCATGACGGTCATATTGCCTACTCGAGTCATCAAGATGGCCGCCCATTGTATCACCGCTGAGCGCTCAGCTGTTCATTCGATGACCAGTGGGCAAACGGCTGGTTGCCGGTCGGGTTTCGCGGCGACGACTCGGGTACACTGCCGGCCTGAAAACGAGGGTAGGTACCATGGCTGTTATCGGACGTATGAATTCCTTGCAGGTCGTCAAGCACACCGACTTCGGTCTGTATCTGGACGGCGGCGCGGACGGCGAGATTCTCTTGCCCAAACGCTATATTCCCAAGGACACGCCGAGCGATGTGGACGACTGGCTCAACGTGTTCGTCTATCTGGACAGCGAAGACAAACTGATCGCCACCACCGACAAGCCCAAGGTGCAGGTCGGCGAGTTCGCCAGCCTCAAGGTCGTCGACATCAACCGCGTCGGCCTGTTTCTCGACTGGGGCCTGCCCAAGGACCTGTTGCTGCCGCATTCGGAAGAAAAGCGCCCATTGCAGATCGGCGATTACTACGTGGTGCACGTATTCGTCGACAAGCGCAGCCGCCGCATCACCGCCACCGCGCGCCTTGACCGCTACCTGGACAAGGTGCCGGCGACCTACCAGGCCGGCGACGAAGTCGACCTGCTGGTGGTCGAGCCGACCGACATGGGTTTCAAGGCGATCATCAACGGCAAGCACTGGGGCCTGATCCACAAGAACGAGGTGATCGGTTTCATGCGTGGTGGCATCCGCCAGCCGGGTTTCATCAAGGAAATGCGCAGCGACGGCAAGATCAGCCTCAGCCTGCAGCCAGTCGGCCAGCAAGTGGCTGACAGCCTTGGCGAACAGATTCTCCAGCGCCTGCGTGACAGCGGCGGCATGCTGGAGTTGAGCGACAAGAGCTCGCCAGAACGCATCAGCGCGATGTTCCGGGTCAGCAAGGGCAACTTCAAGAAAGCCATCGGCGGCCTCTACAAGCAGGGCCTGATCCGCATCCATGACGAGCGCATCGAACTGGTGAAGTAACCACGCGACGGGCAGGCGCCACAAAAAGCACTTGAGCGACACGCGGCGCTTGCCAATAATGCGAGCCCCGCCGGTGTAGCTCAGTCGGTAGAGCAGCGCACTCGTAACGCGAAGGTCGCAGGTTCGATTCCTGTCTCCGGCACCAGTCACTCGATTCATGCAGTGCCATCCAGTTTCATCCAAGCGCTTATCTTGTAAGTACCTATCCGAGTACCTTAGGTTAGTTCAATAATCTATGGGTACTCGCATGCCTTTGACGGCTTTGCAGGTTAAGAATGCTGCACCGCGCGAGAGGGACTATGGCCTTGCGGATGGCGGTGGCCTGTTCCTCTGGATTCGCGCGGCAGGCGGCAAGTCCTGGCGCTTTCGCTTCCGTCTGGATGCCAAGCAATCTCACATTTCCCTTGGCACAGTCGACAAGGTAACCCTTGCACAGGCGCGGGGAGGATGTGCGCGGTTTCGTAGGCGCCTATTACGGTCGTACTACCAATGATTACCATGATCGGTTAACCAACAACGGTACGCTGCTGGGCACCGTAATGGGTGATACTCGGATTGATAACCGCGCACTGTTCGGCGAGCTGAACTGGACCTTCGCGCCAAAATGGACGCTGATCACCGGATTGCGCTATGACCGCGAGCGCAACCGGACCGACGTGCAGCAGGACGACTTCTCTACGCCCGGCAAGGTCTCCAATACGTTCAGCGCGCTGTTGCCCAAGCTTGGCCTGGATTACCAGTTCGCCGATAGCCAGTACCTGGGCGTTACCGTGCAGAAGGGCTACCGCGGCGGTGGCGTGAACGTCAGGGCAGGTGGCGGACATGTCGCCTATGATCCGGAATACACCACCAACTACGAGCTCTCCTATCGTGGCGCCTGGCGCGAGGAAAGCGTACGCTTGCGTGCCAACCTCTTCTATACGGACTGGAAGGATCAGCAGGTCAGCGTGCTTGACGACGACGGGAACTTCTTCCAGGTCTATAACGCAGCCAACAGCACCATCAAGGGTCTTGAAGTCTTCCTCGAACAGGACCTGACCAGCCAGTTGAGCATCAACGCCGGTCTGGCTTATACCGATGGACGATACGGTGACTTCGTGACCGGCGACGGCGAAGACATGGGTGGAAAGCCATTCCTTTATGCGCCCCGCTACAAGGCCTCGACCGGCGCGCGTTACCGCTTCGCCAATGGCCTGGTGGTGGGCGCAGACTTGGTGTATCAGGAGGGTGCGCCGAGTCAGTACGAGTTCGGTGCCGACGGCAAGGTCACCCGCACCCATGTGGCCGATCACTACGTACTGATGAACCTCAATGCCGAATACGCGCTGACCGAGCAACTGCTGCTATCGGGCTACGTGAAGAACCTGTTCGACAAGCACTACATCACCAACAACCGCAACGACGAGATCATCGACGTCGGTGCGCCGCGCAGCTTCGGGCTGGTGCTCGACTACAAGCTGTAGGGCGCCGCCATGCCTGATCGGCCCGAACCTTCGGGACCATCAGGCTACTTCGCTGCCGAGCAGTAGGCGCAATTCGTTCATCAGGAAGGCCGGCCCCTGGTACAGCGCCTTGGAGGAGAGAGTATGGGTGCGTTCATCGACCCGTACCAGCAGTTGCGGCACGCCCTGAATGCCGAAACGGTTCATCAGTGCCTGGGTGGTCTGGATGCGTTCGTCGGTCTGCCGCGCAAGCGCTTCGCAAGAGGCCAGTTGGCGAGCCAGCACCACGCTGTCGATTTGGTGGCCGATCCTGATGAGGAATTGGGCCGTCAAGCGCGCCACCACCTGGGTGCTGGACGTGTTTTCACCTTGCACGTACCTGGCCAGTTGCAGGTGTCTGAGTAGACGTGGCTCGAGGGTGGCGTCGATCTGTTGAGCTGCCGTCAGGGCGCGGTTGATAGGGGACGAGTCGAATGCGGTGTCGGTATCGGCCAGCACCTTGTCACGGTAGGCGATGCTGAAGACCTCCCGGGTTGCCGCTTCTATGCGTTGGTCATTGCTCCAGGCGTGGGCCGCCCAGGCGGTCGACAGGGTGCGGGCGCCAGCGCCGGAGAATAACCCGCTCGGCAGCATGTTCAGTTGCCCTGGCCAGCGATCGGCCAAAGTCGCGAGGATTTGTGAGCTGGCATAGCACCAGCCGCACAGTGGATCGAAAATGTACAAAAGATTGAACGATGCCATGAGCTGTCCTCGATAAGGAAGATCGCGGCACCATACTGCTTCGATGGGCTAGGAAATAGGCAGGTCGGGTTGCAACTGTGTTGCGCAGGCCGTGCAGATCGGTAAGCGGGTAGGCGGCAATCTTCACATCAGGTGGCGAACCAGGGCGGCTACCAGTATGCCCGCGGCAATGGCGGCAAGCGGCTTTCTGACCAGCAGCATGACGACGGCAGTGCTCAGCAGCGCCAGCCTGGCGCCTGCATCGCCTTCGAGCGCCAGTGGCGCGAGAATCGCCACCAGCACCGAGCCGGACATGGCGCTGATGAACTGCTGGGTTCTCAGGTTGATCGGCACGAAGGACATCACGAGCACGCCACCCCAACGGGTGGCCAGGGTGACCACGGCCATGACGACCACCACGATCAGGGCGCCGGATCCGGCTGTTTCGAGCATCATGGCTGTTTCTCCATCCATAGTGCGCCCAGTGCACCGCCGGCCAGGGCGCCGACCACCACGTGGCTGTTGCTGGGCAGGTACCAGTAGGCCAGCAGCGATGCGACGGCGGCGACCGCCCAGATGATCAGGATGCGCAGATTCTTCTGCCCGCCGACCACCATGGCCAGCAGGAAGCAGCCCATCACCATGTCGAGGCCGAAGCTCACCGGGTCGTCGATGGCGCTACCGAAATAGATGCCCAGCCAGGTGCCGACCAACCAGGCCAGCCACAGCGCCAGGCCGCCCCCGAGCAGCAGGCCGAGGCCGGGCTTGCCGGCACCGAATGCCTGCATCGACATGGCCCAGTTGGCGTCGGACGCCACCAGCATCACGCCATAGCGCTTGGCCGGCGGCAGGCTGCTGAGCCAGGGATACAGCGTGGCGCCCATCAGCAGATGGCGGGCATTGATGGCGAAGACCGTCAGCGCCAGCGGCACCAGCGGAATGTGCGTGCCCCACAGATCCAGCGCGGCGAACTGCGAGGCACCGGCGAATACCAGGGCGCTCATGACCAGGCTGGTTTCACTGCTCAGCCCGGTTTGCGTGGCGGCGAGCCCGAATGCCAGGCCGAACAGCACCACGAAGGCCGAAATCGGCAGAAATTGCCGAAAGCCATCCCAGGTCAGTGCGAGGTCGAGTGCTTGTAAAGGGCGTTGCTCTTGGGCGGACATGGGGTTCCTGATGGTCGTGATCGAGCGGCGCCGCTGGGTGCTTCGGCGCGGCGAAGGAAATCGGAATCGGCCGTTTGGCTGGCCGATTCCATAGGGCGGCTATCAGCCCTTCAACGGCGGTGTACGCGGCGGAATCTGCCGTTTGCTACCGGTCGACTCGTAGGCCGAGGCCAGGTGCAGCAGCGCGTTATCGTCATAGGCGCGGCCGGCGAAGGTCAGGCCGACCGGCATGCCGATATCGGCCATCACGCCCATGGGCACGGTCACGGTCGGCACGCCGAGGTGGCGAATGGCGAGGTTGCCGTTGGCGACCCAGATGCCGTTGCTCCAGGCGATGTCGGCGGACTGCAGGTTCACGTCGGCATCGGCCGGGCCCACGTCGGCAACGGTGGGGAACAGCACGGCGTCCAGCCTGAGCGCGTCCATCCACTGTTCGAGGTCGAGCTGGCGGGTCTTTTCCAGGCCGCGCAGGCCGTCCGGCACGCTGGCGATTTCGTCCCAGGCCTTGAGGCCGCGCTGAGCCATGCGCACGTACTCGTCCATGCCGGCGGCCAGGTCGTCTTCACGGTTGGGCAGGGTACCGGGGTCATGAGGGAAGATCTGCGGGCCGTCGACGTCGGCCAACTGATTGAGCTTCGGATCACCGTTGGCGCGCAGGAAGTCATCGAAGGCCCAGCCCGACAGTTCCCACAGCTCGTCATGCAGGAACTCCCGGGACACCAGGCCGCGGTTGAACACCGTCGGCGCGCCAGGGCGATCGCCCTCGCAGTTGGAGACCAACGGGAAATCCACCTCGACCACCGTGGCACCGGCCTTTTCCAGGGCGGCGCGAGCCTGCTCCCACAGCGCGATCACCGAGGCCCGAGTATGGATGCGCTGGCCGGTCGGGCCGCCAATGCCGGGCTTTTCGCTGGTGCCGGCCAATTCGTCCTTGTTGATGTACATACGCGGCACGCCCAGGCGTTTGCCTTTCAGGGCTTCGGGGCTGGCGGCCAAGTCCAGGTAGGACGCCGGGCGTACCTCGCTGGCCTTGGGAATCGGCACCCAGGTCTGCAGGCGCCACAGATCGCCGCGGGCATCGGCGTCGTCGGCGACCACCACGTCCAGCACTTCGAACAGGTCGGCCATGCGGCGGGCAAAAGGCACCACCACGTCCATGGTCGGAGTCAGCGGCCAGTTGCCGCGCACCGAGATCACCCCGCGCGATGGCGTGTAGGCGCACAGGCCGTTGTTCGACGCCGGGCCGCGGCCGCTCGACCAGGTTTCCTCGGCCAGGCCGAAGGCAGAGAAGCTCGCGGCGGTCGCGGTGCCGGCTCCGTTGGAGGAGCCGGAGGCGAACGGTGCGGTGAGGTAGTTGGCGTTGTAGGGACTTTCGGCGCGGCCATAGACGCCGCGCTGCATGCCGCCATTGGCCATCGGCGGCATATTGGTCTTGCCCAGGCAGATGGCGCCGGCCGCACGCAGGCGCTCGATGGTGAAGGCGTCGCGCTGGGCGACCAGATCCTTGAAGGCCGGGCTGCCCGAGGCGGCGGTCAGGCCCTTGACCAGGTAGCTGTCCTTGGCGGTGTAAGGAATTCCATCCAACGGGCTCAGGGTTTCGCCACGCGCGCGACGGGCATCGGAGGCCTCGGCCTCTGTCAGGGCATCGGGGTTATGCACCACCACGGCGTTGAGTCGGGTGGCCGTATCGGCGCCGTCGTAGGCATCGATCCGCGCGAGGTAGGCCCTGACCAGTTCGACCGCAGTGACGCGGCCAGCCTCGAGCGCGGCGCGCAGCTCGGCGATGGAGACTTCGGTTACCTCGAACATGCTGTCACCCCTGATGGCTCATGGGCCGGCGACGTTCTTTGCGCGCCTGATGCCCGGTGCAATGGCGGCTCGCATGGAGCCGGTCGACCGTCGATTCTAGTGCCAGCCGTGCAGAAGGGGCAGCCCCAGGCGTTCAATTTTTTGCACAGGCCTGATGTTGTACAGTGGCGTCTGAATTCCAGTGAGGTGCCGCAATGCCCGATTCGATGAAGCCCGTGAGCCTGGACAAGGCCTATCGACTGCTCAGCCATGGCCCGACGGTGCTGGTATCGGCTCGTCATGACGGGGTCGACGGGGTGATGGCCGCCGCCTGGGCCTGTGCCCTGGATTTCGATCCCCCCAAGCTGACCGTGGTGCTCGACAAGATCACCGCTACCCGTGTGCTGATCGAGCGCAGCGGGCAGTTCGTCATCCAGGTACCCACCGCCGCGCAACTGGAACTGACCTATCAGGTCGGCTCGCGCAGCCTCAATGATGAACCGGGCAAGCTGGCCGACAGTGGCGTCGAGCTGCTTTCCATGGGGGATCTGGATCTGCCGTTCGTGGCCGGTTGCTCGGCGTGGATGGCCTGCCGCCTGATCGACGAGCCTCATAACCAGCAGGCGTACGACCTGTTCATCGGCGAAGTCACCGCGGCATGGGCCGACGACCGGGTATTTCGCGATGGGCGCTGGCATTTCGAGGACGCCGATCCGGCCTGGCGCAGCCTTCACCATGTCGCCGGCGGTCACTTTTATGGCATCGGCGAGGCGCTGACCCGCAAATGATCCGCGTCTGGCGTTGTCCCAGGTAGACATGCATCGAGGGCGCGTTCGCGCCCCTTATGGAGTTCGCCATGAAAGCATCGATCAGTCTTGCTCTGGCGCTGACCATCATGGCCGGCGCTTGTGCCGCGTCTGCCGATGAGCGTGCGCCGCAGACCATTCGCGTGATCCCCAAAGCGTATGTCAGCCCCGGAGCGAGCGGCAGCGTCGACACCTACGAGCGCCAGGAACGCTACAACCTCTATGGTGGCCAGCGCATTCCTCAGGGCATCGACTCCAGCCGCTATGAAAGCGGCCAGCGCAGCTCCACCTTCGAAACCCGCGGCGGTATCCGCCAGAGCATCGAGTATCCCAACGGTTACGAGGTGCAGCGTTATCCGGGGCAGGGCACCCAGCGGTACGAGCAGCGGCGATAGGCCGCATTAGACTTTGGTCTAAAAAGCCGAGTGCTTCGACTAAGGTCGTCTGTCGCAAGTTGAATGCTGACATACAGTTATCCGTACCAGCATCCTGCTGTGGAGGATAACAATAAAATGAACGACAGCATCTACCGGCGGATCGAGCAAAATCCGCGCTTCCAGGAGCTAGTAGCCAAGCGCGAGCGATTCGCCTGGATACTCTCCGCCATCATGCTCGGCATCTATGTCGGCTTCATTCTGCTCATCGCCTTCGTGCCTGGCCTGCTCGGAACCCGCATCAGTGCGGATTCGCCGATCACCTGGGGCATTCCCATCGGTGTCGGCGTGATTCTGTCGGCCTTCGTGCTGACCGGTATCTACGTGCGCCGCGCCAACAGCGAATTCGACAACCTGAACCAGGCCATCCTGGACGAGGTGGGCAAATGATCGGCCGTATCCTTAGCGCCCTGGCCCTGATGGCCATGGCACCGGCCTTGTGGGCCGATGCGCTGACCGGTGACGTGCAGCGTCAGGCGGTCAACACACCTGCCATCGTGATGTTCCTGGCCTTCGTCGGTGGCACCCTTTGCATCACCTACTGGGCTTCGAAGCGCAGCAAGTCGACATCCGACTTCTATACCGCAGGGGGCGGTATCACTGGCTTCCAGAACGGCCTGGCAATCGCCGGTGACTACATGTCGGCGGCATCTTTCCTGGGTATTTCCGCCCTGGTGTTCACCTCTGGCTACGACGGCCTGATCTACTCGATCGGCTTCCTGGTCGGCTGGCCGGTGATTCTCTTCCTAATCGCCGAGCGCCTGCGCAACCTGGGTAAATACACCTTCGCTGACGTAGCTTCCTACCGCCTCAAGCAGAAGGAAATCCGCACCCTCTCGGCCAGTGGCTCGCTGGTGGTGGTGGCTTTCTACCTGATCGCGCAGATGGTCGGTGCCGGCAAGCTGATCCAGCTGCTGTTCGGTCTCGACTACCACGTGGCCGTGGTGCTGGTCGGCATCCTGATGGTGATGTACGTGCTGTTCGGCGGCATGCTGGCCACCACCTGGGTACAGATCATCAAGGCGGTGCTGCTGCTCTCCGGTGCGTCGTTCATGGCGCTGATGGTGATGAAGCACGTCGGTTTCAACTTCGCGACCCTGTTCTCCGAAGCCATCAAGGTGCACGCCAACGGCGAAGCGATCATGAGCCCGGGTGGCCTGGTCAAGGATCCGATCTCGGCGATCTCCCTCGGCCTGGCGCTGATGTTCGGTACTGCCGGCCTGCCGCACATCCTGATGCGCTTCTTCACCGTGAGCGATGCCAAGGAAGCCCGCAAGTCGGTGTTCTACGCCACCGGTTTCATCGGCTACTTCTACATCCTGACCTTCATCATCGGCTTCGGCGCGATCCTGCTGGTCAGCACCAACCCGGCCTTCAAGGACGCCACCGGCGCGCTGCTGGGCGGCAACAACATGGCGGCGGTGCACCTGGCCAACGCCGTGGGCGGCAGCATCTTCCTGGGCTTCATCTCGGCCGTGGCCTTCGCCACCATCCTCGCGGTGGTTGCTGGTCTGACCCTGGCAGGCGCTTCGGCGGTTTCCCACGATCTGTATGCCAGCGTGTTCAAGAAGGGCAACGTCAACGAGAAGGACGAGCTGCGCGTTTCGAAGATCACCACCGTGTGCCTGGGTGTCCTGGCCATCGGCCTGGGGATTCTTTTCGAGAAGCAGAACATCGCTTTCATGGTCGGCCTGGCGTTCTCCATCGCGGCGAGCTGTAACTTCCCGGTGTTGTTCCTCTCCATGTACTGGAAGAACCTGACCACCCGCGGCGCCATGATCGGCGGCTGGCTGGGCCTGATCACCGCAGTGGTGCTGATGGTGCTCGGCCCGACCATCTGGGTCTCGGTACTCGGCCACGCGAAGGCGATCTTCCCGTACGAATACCCGGCGCTGTTCTCGATCATCACGGCCTTCGTCGGCATCTGGTTCTTCTCGATCACCGACAAGTCCAAGGCTGCTGAAGAAGAACGTGCGCTGTTCCTGCCACAATTCGTGCGTTCGCACACCGGCCTGGGGGCCAGCGGCGCTTCGGCCCACTGATCCATATCGGGTAGACAAAGGGCGATCTTCGGGTCGCCCTTTTTCATTCTGGTGCCGCACAGATAGATGGAGGGGCGAGCGTGCCTGCGTACCGCCCATGGCCAAGCCGGCAGCGACGGGCAATCAACGCGGCGCCTCGTGGTCTGGCATAAGGGCGTCGACAGGCTGGGCGGGCTCGAGCGCTTACAGCCTGTTCACGTCTTGTATGCGCATGAAGGGGCAACTACAAGGTAGAAGCGGCCACTCAAACCAAGCTGTGGGAGCCCCGACCTCGGGGGCGAAACGATTGCAGCCTGACTGCCTATCGGCGGTGCCTGAGTAATTCGCCGCGAGGGCGCGGCTCCCACAAAAACGGGCCAAGCTCTTAGAACCTGGTCAAAGTCTTGTATGCGCATGAAGGGGCAACTACAAGGCAGAAGCGGCCACTCAAACCAAGCTGTGGGAGCCCCGACCTCGGGGCGAAACGATTGCAGCCTGACTGCCTATCGGTGGTGCCTGACTAATTCGCCGCGGGGTCGCGGCTCCTACAAAAGCGGGCCAAGCTCTTAGAACTTGGTCAAAATCTTGTATGTGCATGAAGTGGCAACTACAAGAAGAAGCAGCCACTCAAACCAAGCTGTGGGAGCCCCGACCTCGGGGCGAAACGATTGCAGCCTGACTGCCTATCGGCGGTGCCTGAGTAATTCGCCGCGAGGGTGCGGCTCCTACAAAAACGGGCCGAGTTCTTAGGATGGTTCAGGGTGCGTGGCTGACGCTTCGTCTGCGCGCTTCTATCCATCCTGTAGACCCGCTCCCACAGTGGATCAGCGAGTGGCCGCTACCGCTTACGCCGTTGCCGGCACCTGATAGGTGTCGATATGGATCCGGTTGCGCCCGGCGCGCTTGGCTTCGTAGAGCTGATGGTCGGCGCGTTGCAGCCAGTCCTGCCAGCGCTCGTTGGCGTACAGCACCGCGCCGCCCATCGATACCGTTACCGGCCCGTCCGGGGTCTTCAGGTGCTGGGCGATCTGCGCCTGCAACTGCAGAGCCGCCGCCCGCAGGCCCTTCTCGTTGGTGTTGCACAGCAGCAACAGGAACTCTTCACCGCCAAAGCGGAACAGCCGGTCTTCGTGACGGAAGCAGCGATTGGTCAGCTCGACGAAGCTCACCAGCACCTGATCGCCCGCGGCGTGGCCGAAGCGGTCGTTGACCTGCTTGAAGTGGTCCATGTCGATGACCAGAACGGCGCTGCTGGTGTGGTGGCGGCGCTTGTTGGCCACGGCGATCTTCAGCTCCTGATCCATCACGCGGCGATTGCGGGCGCCGGTCAGCGGATCTCGGGTGGCCCAGGACTGCAACTGTTTGCGCTGGTAGCGTGCGCGCTGGGCGAAGATGAAGCTGAGGGTGCTGGCCATCATTACCGTGACGATGAACGACAGCATCTGGTAATCGCTTTCGAATACCGCTCCCGGCATCAGCCTGGCATAGATTACCAGTGCGACCAGCACCGCGACGGTCGCCAGCAAGGCCAGCAAGGGCGGTGCCATGAAGAAGTTGAGGAGGATCAGCGGGTAGATCCAGAACAGGCCGTTGATCCCCAGCTTGACGGCGATCAGCGTGGCACAAAGCGAATCGACCACGACCAGGAACAGGCCGGGCTTGCGGGTATCGCCGGTTCGCCAGGCGTAGCCCATGGCGAACAGCGTCGACAGCACGATGATCGTATCGGCGATGCCGACCGGATAATTGCCTTGCGAAAGTCTATAGACCGCGTAGGGGGTAATGCCGAGCACCCCGAAGAAGCCCATCAGGGTGATGATGGAAAGCTGAAAGTCCTTGCGCAGCCGCGCAAGAGCACGATTGAAAGGTCTGCCCATGGCCTGTTGTTCTCATTGGTCCGCGTACGCCTGGCAGCAGTGCTCGCTCGTCGCTAGCGCTTGAGTCCATGGCCGGCGGCCATGGCGGGCAGAAAGCGCTAACCCGAAGCGAGTCGGCTCGATTGCCAGCGTCACGTCAGGCCTTATGAGATATCAACGTGCCATTACGTTCAATATTTTTTTCTGTTTGTAACGTAGCAGGCGGTCAGCCAGGGGGCCAGGCGGTGATGTGCAAGGCGAAAAGCCCAGGCGAGCGTAGAAGGGTTCGAGATCGGGATGGCAGAAAAGCCACACCGGTGTGTCGATCGCTTGTAATGCATGGGTGACGAGGGCGCTGGCCACGCCCTGCTGGCGCTGCTCGGCATCGACCAGCAGGCTGGTCAGCCATTGGCCATGAGCCACGGGCTGCAAGCACAGAGCGGCGATGATCTGCGCACGTTCGGCCACCCACACCTGATGGGCGGCTCGGGTGCGCATGGCCGAGTGTTGGCTTCGGTAGAACTTATCGGCCAGGGGCCGCAGGTGGTCGGGCAGGCAGCGAAACTCGGGCATTGATGCAGGGCAGTGAAGGGCGGGGCGCCAGTCTACGATTCAGTTGCCATGGCTGCTAGGCTCACGCGCTGCGTTGCAGCAGGCGCACGGCGCTGATTTCCGGAAGGTCATCGCGGCGCAGGTAGATGCGCAGTGGTTCGCTGATAGCCAGGCGCTCGTCGATGCGCAGTTCGATCAGCAGACGCAGTCGGTTGCGCTTGAGGGTCATCAGCTCCCCATCGTCCGCGGCTTGCCAGACGAACTCGCTGGTCGGGGTGATGCTGTCTTCGGCAACGTCCAGGCCGAAGGAGTCTTCGCTGAAACGGACGATATGCTGGCCGGTCTTGAGGTTGAAGCCGACGAACCCTTGCAACTGGTCGGCTGCGGCGCAGATGCCGGCGGAAGTGATAGCCATGGTGAGCCCTCGTGATAGCGCAATGGATCGGCTCAGGCTAAGCGCTGCGTGCAGAAGTGCGTTGTCGTGGATCAACGAATCGGTAGCGGGCCACTGCGCCGCGCTGTACGCGTTGTCGCAGTCGCCGCCCATGCCGTCGCTGCGCGGTCGATCAGCCTTCCGGCAATACGCGAGGTTGCGGGCCGATATCGCGGATCGAGTTGGATACGCGGTAGCTGGGTGCCTGCAGAGCGCCGCGGATCTTTTCGTAGTCCTCGTATTGCAGGCCGCTGCGGCTGAGCATTTCCAGGGCAAACTGCTTGATCTCGGCGTCGGTATAGGGGCGTTCGGCAGCCGACTGCGGGGTGGCGCAGCCGGCAAGCGAGAGGGTAAGAAGGGTCAGCAGAATGAGCAGTGAACGTTGCATGGTGGGCACCTGTGAGCGAAGCCGTATGGGATAGTGCTTAGGCTATTGGCTGGCTCGCTGGCGCAGAAATCATTCACTTCGATAGTGGCTATCGGCGCCCCTGTGGCCGAACGTTCAGAGCGGGCGTGCGGTCCAGATCAGCGGCAGTACATGCAGGCGCAGCAGCGGCGCCAGGTCGTCTCCACGTGGATCGTCCGGGTGCAGCCAGCGCAGCTCCTCGAGCTCGGCGGCTGGCGCCACCGGATGGTCGATGGCGGCGCGAAAGATATCGGCTTGCACGCGGGTGTCGGCTTCGTTGGCGGCTATTTCATTGAAATGGCCCAGTGGCGTGAACGCCGCTTCGCAGAGCTGCAGGTTCAGCTCTTCGTCGAGTTCGCGGGTCAGGGCCTGCAGGGCGCTTTCACCGTTTTCGCGCTTGCCGCCCGGTAGCATGAACATCCGCGTGCCGCGTTTGCGCACCACCAGCAGCCGGCCCGCGTCGTCGAGCAGGCAGGCGGCTGCGATGTTCAGGGTACGCGACGGCATGTTCAGCGCAGGTGGCTGGGCGGGGTTTCCAGCAGGCCGACCTTCACCGCCATCAGCGGCGAGTTGTTGATCCACACGTCGTCGATGACGATGGTGCGGCCGATGTCTTCCTTGTCGGCAGCCACCAGCAGGTAGTAGGTGCCATCTTCCGGCGCTTCGCCATCCCAGCCCATGCTGGTCATGCCGATCACCGCGGAGGGGCGGGCCGGCTTGTTGGGGATCACCGTGCCGTAGGCGTCCATCAGAACCGCGCGGGGCTTCAGGGCGAACTTGTTGATGCCCATGCAGGTGTGGTCGCACAGCGAATTGACGTTGAGGCGGTAGCGCTCGCCCTGCTTGAGCTTCAGGGAGTAGACGCGGTAGTTGGACAGCGAACTGCCGAACTGCATGCTGGCATCGCTGGCGATACCGTGAGGCACGCTGCTCTGCGGGTCCAGCGGCAGCGGCACGACCTGGGCGTTATGGATCGCCTCCAGGTTGCTGCGTACGATGCGGTCCTGAACGTCCGGGGCGGACGAGTGTGGGGCGCTGCTGCAAGCTCCGAGCATAAGGCAGGCGGCGATGAAGAGGGGTTTGTGCACGATGAAGCTCCTGTAAGGCTGTATTCCGCTGCGCCTTTGAGCGGCGCAGAAGGAAGCCGGACAGTATACCGGGTTATTGCGGCAATACCGTGATGGATTGCCGCAATTTACCCTTCTGGCCGGATTAGCCAGCCAGCCCCACGTAAACGTTCTGCACGTCATCGTGGTTGTCGATGGCTTCCAGGAAGGCTTCGACTTCTTCGAGTTGCTCCGGCGTAAGGCTGGTGACCGGGTTCTTCGGGCGGTAGCCGAGTTTGGCCGAGTTGACGGTGAAGCCTTGGTCGGGCAGGGCACGGCTGACCAGGTCCAGGTCGGTCGGCTCGGTGATGAACAGCGTGTTGCCTTCGTCGGCCTCGTCGAAATCCTGGGCACCGGCTTCGATGGCGGCCAGCTCGGGGTCGGCGTCGCTGTCACTGGAGGCCTCGATCAGGCCGACGTGGTCGAAATCCCAGGCCACCGAGCCACTGCCGCCCAGCTGGCCCTTGCGGAACAGCACGCGGATCTCGGCCACGGTGCGGTTGACGTTGTCGGTCAGGCATTCGACGATCAGTGGCACCTGATGGGGCGCGAAACCCTCGTAGGTGGTGCGCTCGAAGTTCACCGTCTCGCCGCTCAGGCCCGCGCCTTTCTTGATGGCGCGATCGAGGGTGTCCTTGGGCATCGAGGCTTTCTTGGCCTGGTGGATGGCCAGGCGCAGCTTGGGGTTCATGTCCGGGTCGGCGCCATTGCGCGCGGCGACCATGATCTCCTTGACCAGGCGGCCGAAGATCTTGCCCCTGGCGTTGGCGGCGGCTTCTTTAGGTTTGGCTTTCCACTGGGCGCCCATGTCTGTTCTCTCGGCTGTGCGAATGGTGGTGTGGCGCAGCCTCGAGGTGACCGGACGGGCTGTGCAACGAATTAGGGTGGCAGATTTTAATGCGTCGGCGCCGTGCTGGCACCCGGCAAATCACATTTTGCGTGTGAGCATCCGATATCGGCGCTCCGCAAGGCAGTCAGCGACTGCTCGGCAGGAGCGGGCCAAGGCTCCCTGGCCCGCTGCATCCGGTTCAGGGCGTCTGAATCAGCGTATCGACCAGCTCCAGGGCTTTCTCGAAGGATGGGTAGCCGCTCTTGGCGACATCCAGCTCGGCGTAGTCGGCGCGGTACTCTTCAGCGCGGATGAGGTCGGCCTCATCGACCAGATAAGGTTGCGACCAGATCCGGTAGAGCAGCGCCACGGCGTAGGGTTGCTGCTTCTCGGCGGCAGTTTCCAGCTTGGCGAGCACGTCCTCGGTCTGCGGGCCCTCGCGGATCATCAGAATCGCCTGGTAGAACTCCACCTCGCCGCGTTCGTCTTCGCTCGCCGCACGGCGCAGCAGGGCGTTGGCCAGCTCATGGCTTTCCATGTCGCCGGACATCACCAGCATCTTGGCCTGCAGCATGTCGTTCTGATAAAGCAGCTGGCGATCGCGGCAGCTGTCGCCGCTCAGCGGCTCGTCGCAGGTGGTCGGTGAGGCGCAGCCTGCGAGCATCAGGCTCAGCAGCAGGCAGCCCACGCCATGTCGGCAGTCAATCATAGGAGTTCCCCAGGCAAATCTGATGTATCGACCCGCGCGCCGCCTTCAGGTTCGGCGCGCCGGTGCTTTCCCGTTCAACGCAGCGCTTCGACCGCCGCCCCGATGAAGGCGTAGGTTTCCATTTCCCGCTCATCCATCTCCGGCTTCGGCCAGGTGCTCCACACCACCGCAACGACCTTCTCCCTGGGGTTGATGTACAGGAACTGGCCGAAGATGCCCTGAGCCTCGAAGGCACCGCCGTCGTGGTTGGGCAGCGCTGTGCTGCCGGTGGGGAACAGCCACCACTGGTAGCCATAGCCCAGGGCGTATTCGCCGTCGTACAGTTTGCCGGGCTCCAGGTGCGAGCCTGCTGGCGCGCGGGTGGCGCGTTGCAGCCAGCCGGCCGGCAGGATGCGTTCGCCATCGATCACCCCGTCATCGAGGATGAACTGGCCGAAGCGGCCGTAGTCACGCAGCGTCGCCGACAGGCCGCTGCTGCCGATTTCCTGGCCCGCACGGCTGTCGAGCTGCCAGAACGCGTCGCGCTCCATGCCCAGGCGCGCCCATATGCGTTCGGACAGATAATCGCTGGCCGTCATGCCGGTCGCCGCATGGACCAGCTCGCTCTGCAGGTGCGATTCACCCGTGCTGTAGTTGAAGGTGGTGCCGGGTGCCTGCGCCTTCTTCAGCGCGGACATCTGCTTGAGCAACGCGCCAGGGTCGTTAGCCAATTGCAGTTCGAACATGCGGCGCCTGTCCGATTGCGGGTCGCGGTAGGTTTCGTCCCAGGCCACGCCGGAGCTCATCTGCAGCACCTGTTCGACGCTGACGCCGTCGTAGGCGCCGCCCTTGAGTTGCGGCAGATAGCGGGTGATCGGGTCGTTTACGTTGGCGATCTTGCCCTGCTGCACCGCAGCGCCGACCAGGGTCGAGGATATCGACTTGACCACGCTGAAAGACGTCCAGCGGGTGCTGGCGTCGTTACCCATGGCGTACCGCTCCAGCGCCACCTTGCCATCCTTGAGAATCAGCAGCCCGCTGACCTGATTGCGCTGCATGAACGCGTCGACGCCCAGGCGCTGGCCGCCTGCTGTGTATTGCACCGGTACTTCGCTGCCCTTGGGCAGCGGCAGAACCTGCGGGCCGCGGTGCACGGTGCGGGTGTAGAACAGCTCGTCCATGTTGCGGTAGGTACCCGCCTGATAGGTCGGCGGTAGCTCGTAGAGATCCTGGGCGCGGCCGATGCGCTCGGGCTTGTCGGCGGGCGGCGTTGGCACGTGGGCGCAGGCGCCGAGCAGCAGGGCGATGGCGGCTGGGAGAAGGGCGGTGCTGCAACGTTGCGAAGTGATCACGAGGCGTCCCCGATGCGTGGTCGATGGCTCAACCATAGCCGATAACGACCCCCGATAGCGCGCTGCGTCGTAGCCGAGAGGTTGAACTGTCGTTTGTCGGCGCGGCTCTACACACCACACAGCAACTGATGGAGACGCCCATGGAACTGCCCAATAAAGACCTCGGTACCCTGTTCAAGCAACTGGGACTGCCTTCCGACCCTGCCAGCATCGACGCCTTCATCGCCAAGCACTATCCGTTGCCCGATGACGTGAAAGTCTCCGAAGCGCCGTTCTGGAACCAGGCCCAGGCGACCTTTCTCAAGGACGAGTTGCTGGAAGACGCCGAATGGGCGCCGGTGGTGGACGAGCTGAACGTGCGGCTGCACGAGAACAAGCTGGCCTGAGCGCCACCGCGCTCGCAGAGACGCTGGGCACCCCACGCGGTGCCCAGCGATCATTGGTTGGGTCAGTGCGACGCTGCCAGCAGCGCGCCCAGGCCGATCAACAGGCCGCCGAATAGCTGATCGATCCACTGCCTGGCCGACAACAGGCGCCTTCTGACCGAGCCCGCCGAGAAACACAGGGCCACCAGGCTGAACCAGGCCAAGTGGGCCAGGGCGATGAAGGCGCCATAGGCGATCTGCGTGGTCGTCGGAGTGCCAGGCTGAACGGCCTGCATGAACAGGCTGATGATGAAAACCGACGTTTTCGGGTTCAGCGCATTGGTCAGCAGGCCACCGCGCAGGGCCACCAGGCTCGATACGGGCGTGGGTGAGGCGGCGGCCGGTGTGTCGACGGCCTTGCTGCTCAGCATGCCGATGCCAAGGTAGACCAGGTAGGCGGCCCCGGCCAGCTTGAGTAAATTGAACAGCCAGGTTGATTGCTGAAGTAGCAAGCCGACGCCCAGCAGGGTGTAACTCAGGTGAACCAGCACGCCCAGTCCGATCCCCATCGCCGTGAACAGCCCAGCGCGCTTGGAAAGCATCAGGCTGTTGCGCGTGACCAGCGCGAAGTCCGCGCCAGGGCTGATCACCGCCAGCAGGGTGATACTGATTACAGCTATCCATTCATTCATCGCTTATCCTGTCGAAGTTTCTACAACAGGCCGATTATTCAATTCCGGCAGCGTGGGTGGATAGCGATGACTTTTGACATGAGTGGTGAGCCAAGCTCACAACCGAGGCGGACGCGGCTACCGTCGCTCATGGCGCTGCGTTGTTTCGAAGCGGCTGCGCGCCTGGAGAATTTCAGCCAGGCGGCGCAGGAGCTGCATCTGACCCACGGCGCCGTTAGCCGCGCCGTGCGGTTGCTGGAAGACGACCTGGGCATGCCACTGTTCGAGCGGCGACGGCAGCGGGTTTTTCTCAATGGTGCAGGGCGCACCCTGGCACGCGCGGTCGGTCAGGGGCTGGATCTCATGCACGAGGCCGTTCAAGCGCTGCGTGACAGCGTTCGACAGCCGCGCCCCGCGGTGCTGTCCTGCGAACCGACCTTGCTGATGCGCTGGCTGATACCCCGCTGGAGCGGTTTTCAAGCGTCGCACGGAGGCCTGGAGCCACATCTGGTAGCGGGCGGCGGCGCATTCAGCTTCGAGTCGGGCGTCGATCTGGCCATCCGCCGCGACGACTTCGTCTGGCCCGCCAGCTATCACGCCGAAGTGCTTTTCCCCGAGCGGGTCGGCCTGGTCTGCCGGCCTGAAAGGGTCAGCGAATGGTTCGTCGGTTCCGCCGCAGCGTTGGCGCTACTGCCAACGGCGCCGCTGCTGCAGACCCGCACGCGCTCCGGCGCCTTCGAGGATTGGGCTCAGGCCAGCGGACGCCCTCTGCCAGCGGGGCCGGCGCGCACCTTCGAACACTTCTATTTCAGCTTGCAGGCGGCGGTTGCCGGGCTGGGCGTCGCCATCGGGCCATGGCACCTGGTGCGGGACGATATCGACGCGGGGCTTCTCGCCGCGCCACTGGGGTTCGTGGAGGACGGTTCGCGTTACTGCCTGTTGGCACCACAGCCGATTGCAGCCGAAAGCCTGGAGGCCAGGCTCGTGCAGTGGCTGCGAGCGCAGGGCGCCTGAGCTAGGATCGCCCTGTGCTCAGGCGCTGCAACTCGCGCCTGACCATCGCCGCGTATTCCGGCGGCGAGAGTTGATAGAGCTGGCTGGCTACCCAGGTCAGCCAGCCAGCGCCAAGGCTGGCCTGGCGATCCAGTAAACGCTGGGCGTCGGCGGTGGCCTGGGCGGCACGTTGCTGGTGGAAGTCGGCGCGGTTCACGCTTGTCTCCTGTCTGGTGGAGCGAAGCGCACATTGTCCCCGGCGTCGGGCGCTTGGTAAACCGGGCGCTGCGCGTTAGGCTCGCGGCTTGTGTGCCTGATCGAGAGCCTGACGATGCCAGCAGCGGTGAACTTCAAACAGCGAATCTGCGCATTGCGCCCTGGTGATCAGGCTGGCGGCGATGTCGATCTGCTCTACGCCTTCGAAAGCGATCGCGGGCGGATCATCAATTCCGCGGCCATTCGCCGCCTGCAGCAACGCACCCAGGTGTTTCCCCTCGAGCGCAATGCGGCGGTGCGCAGCCGCCTGACCCACTCCATGGAGGTGCAGCAGACCGGACGCTTCATCGTTCGTACCCTGTATGCCCAGCTCGGCGAGCGGGCTGCGGACTACGGCCTTGACGACTTGCAGGGCGCGCTGGAAAGCCTGGTGGAAATGACCTGCCTGATGCACGACATCGGCAACCCGCCATTCGGGCATTTCGGTGAATTCGCCATTGGCGAATGGTTCGAGCGGGCCCTGGATGGGCTGTTCGCCGTGGCCGTGCCGCAGCACCAGGCCAACCCTGATCTGCAAGCACGCATGCGCGCCGACCTGCGCAACTTCGAAGGCAACGCCCAGGCGGTGCGGCTGGTGGTCAATTTGCAGCGCCTGCGCCTGACCTACACCCAGACCGCCGGCCTGCTCAAGTACCTGCGCCCGGCCTACCAGCCCAGGCCCGGCAAGGGCACGGCCGGCGCCTACATGAACAAGAAGCCGGGTTTCTATCTGTCCGAAGAGCATTTCGTCGCCGAACTGCAGCAGGCGCTGGGCCAGGCGCCGGGGACTCGTCATCCGGTGGCCTACATCATGGAGGCCGCCGACGACATCTCCTATTGCCTGGCCGACATCGAGGATTCGGTGGAGAAGGGCATCCTCACCGTGACCGAGCTGGCGCCGCTGCTGGTGTCCACGTTCGAGAAGCTGAAATCCCCGGACACTCCGATTCCCGGCTCCAAACAGTCATTCCGAGGCCTGGTCGAGCAAGCCCTCGAGCGCTATCACCAGGAAGAGATCAACAAGGCCGGGGAATTCTTCGTCAAGTTGCGCGTCAGCATGATCCACCCGCTGGTGCAGCACGCGGCGCGGCAGTTCATCGACAACATCGACGCGGTGCACGCCGGTACCCTGGACCGCGCCCTGATCGAGGATGACAGCTTGCCCCATGCCATCGTGCAGACCTTCAAGGACGTGGCCATGGCCCGGGTGTTCTGCCACCGCGAGGTGGAGACCCTGCAACTGCAGGGCCACCGCATCATCCAGGGCCTGTTGGATAGCTACGGCGCGCTGCTACGGGTAGATGCTCAGACCTTCGCCGAGCTTACCGAGGGCAATTGCCGTCGCGAGGCTTATCTGCAGATGCTGGTGCGGCGCCTGCCGGGCCAGTTGATCAAGGCCTATCGCCAAGCCGTGCGTGAGTGCGGCGAGCGGGATCGCGCCGCCTGGGAGTTCTACCACCGTTGCCGACTGGTGCAGGATTTCATCAGCGGCATGACCGATCAGCATGCCCATGACGAGTATCGGACGCTGTTCGCGCTGTAGGTGCGATTTGGCTTGGAGCCTGTTCATGACCATTCGGCCCAGGTTCGTTGATTCTGGCGGCTAGGTGGCGGTAGCGGCCGTTCCCCGATCCACTGTAGGAGCCGCGACCTCGCGGCGATTCGCTCAGGCACCGCCGAAATAGGCAGTCAGGCTGCAATCGTTTCGCCCCGAGGTCGGGGCTCCCACTGGTTGGTTTGAGTGTCTGCTCCTGCCTTGTACTTGCCGCTTAAGGCACATAAAAATCGTGAACAGGTTCCTAGATGTTCTTCCAGATCAGCTGCAACCCAGCCAGCAGCATGCCCAGGCGGGCGATGCGGTAGAACCAGGTGTGGTTGATCCGTGACTGCAACCACAGACCCGTCCATACGCCGAGCGGCACGATGGGCGCGAGCATCAGGCTGAGCAGCAGGTTTTCTCGGCTGAATTGGCCGAGCCAGGTGTAGGGAATCAGCTTCATCGCGTTGGTGAGCAGAAAGAACAGGTTGATGGTGGCCACGTAGCGCAGCTTTTCCAGTTGCTGAGGCAGTAGGTGCATCATCACCGGTGGGCCGCCGGCATGGGCGACGAAGCTGGTGAAACCCGCCACCGAACAGAGCGCCAGGCCCCGGCGGGGTTGCAACGGGCGAGGCGCCGGGTCGCTCTTGAGCAGCCCCAGCAGCACGAAGGAAATGGCAATGACGCCGATCAGCAGGCCGATCAGGTTTTCGTTGAGCAGCTCGAAGGTCAGCGAGCCGATGACGATGCCGATCACCGCGCCAGGAAGCATGACCTTGAGGTTGGCCGTATCCCATTTTCCCCAGTAGGCCTTGAGCCCTACCACATCGGCCAGGCAGAGGATCGGCAACATCACCGCGACCGCCTGCATCGGCGAGGTGGCCAATGCCAGCAGCGGCACGGCAATGCCGCCCAGCGCGCCGCCGAAGCCGCCCTTGGACAGGCCGGTCAGAAAGACGGCAGGAATGGCGAACAACAGCAGGTCAGCGAGGGTCATTGCAGGAGGGCTCATTCAACGAATGCGCAGGGTAGAGGCTGTCGCCGCTGCCTCGCAAGCCAGCGCTGGTCGTGCCGTCCCTGGGCGAGCCCGGAATCAGCCCTGGCCGAACTCGGCGAACACCTGCTCGCCGGTCAGCTCGCGGGTCTGGTTGGCGAAGCAGTAATAGGCCGGCCTGGATTCGACGAAGATCTGGCTGTCGAACTGCCAGTCGCCATGGTCGTCAAGCAGACCGACCGGCACGGCATGGTGGCCGTTGCTTTTCAGGCGATAGAACAGGTGGCTGCCGCACTGACCGCAGAAACCGCGCTCGGCCCACTCCGATGAGTCGTGGATGCGCACCTGCTGCTCGCCACTGAGCTGCGCCAACTCACCCTCGGCTACCAGCAGCGGGCCGCCGCCCCATTTGCGGCAGGTCGCGCAGTGGCAGGCGCTGATGTCGGGGCTGGCGATGCGCAAGGTCAGCTTGACGGCGCCACACAGGCAGCTTCCGTGTCGGTCGAGTTGAGTCATGCAAGAACTCCTTCAGCTTGGCCGGTGCCTGGACCAGCCGGGCTCAATGGTTCGGGGACGCCGCCTCGACGACCCGGTGGATGAACTGCAGCTTGCCGACCACCGCAGCCGACAGCACGAACGGATAGAGATCCTTGTGGCCCATGCTGCGTGCCAGCTCGTTGAGCATAGCGGCCAGCTCGATCCAGGCATTGATGAACTGCAGGAATTCCTCGGCCTGGGGATCGCCCGGGTCATACAGCGCGGCCCGGGTGTAGGGCCGGAACTCCAGCTCCACGTCGCCGGCACGCATGCCGAAGCTCAGGGCGGTGTCCAGGGTGTCCATCATGTGCAGGTAGTGGGCCCAGGTTTCGGCCCAGTCTTCCCAGGGGTGCATGGTGGCGTAGGCGCTGACGAAGGAGGCCTGCCAGTCGGCCGGGGCGCCCTGTTCGTAGTGGCGTTGCAGCGCGGCACCGTAGTCGGCGCGCTCGTCACCGAACAGCCGGCGGTAGTCGTCCAGCCACGCGCTGCCGGCGATCAGCCGGTCCCAGTAATAGTGGCCGACCTCATGGCGGAAGTGGCCGAGCAGGGTGCGATAGGGCTCGTGCAACTGAATGCGCGTCTGCTCGCGCACGTCGTCGTCGGCTTCGGCGATGTTCAGGGTGACCAGGCCGCTGGCATGTCCGGTCATCGGCGGTTGGCCGCTGAGATCCGGGCCGAGGAAATCGAAAGCCAGGCCGCGTTCGGCATCCTCGTATTTGCTGAGCAGTGGCAGACCAAGGTTCAGCAATTGCGCGACCAGCCGACGTTTGGCCATTTCCAGGCGCGCCCAGCGCTGTTCATTGCCGGGTACCGACAGGTCGGGAATGGTACGGTTGAGCTGGCAGGCGATGCACAGCGACGCTTCGCTGGCGTGCGGCAGCAGCCAGTTACAGCCGGCGGCGGCATGCAGGTTGGCGCAGCGCCGGTAGCGCCGGGAGTCGCCGTCGATACGCCAGCTGTGGGCATCCTCGCCGGGAATCAGGGTCACCACCTGGCCACGTTCGGGCTCGTAGCCCAAGGGTGACTGGCAGGCCAGGCACTGGCTGTTGCGAAAGAAGATGGGCTGGCCGCAGGTGCATTTACCCAGGGCTTTCTGACTGGGCGTGCGGGTTTGCTTGGCCGAGTCGCCAATGCGCAGGCCAAGGGCCTGGAAGAACCGGTTCATGTGATGGCCTCGCCCACGCTGACTACCGCAGCGGTAGAGTGGTGCGCAGGGGCGGCGGTTCCAGGCTTTTCGAAGGCCAGGTAGGGGGAGGCGGGGGCGCGAGGGGAACGCCTGGCACCAGGGCGGCGCCAGGCGAGGCGCGAATCAGTCCTGGCGGCTGGTCACTTCGAGCAGGTGGTAGCCGAACTGGGTCTTCACCGGACCCTGCACCACGTTGACCGGGGCGCTGAATACCACGGTGTCGAATTCCTTGACCATCTGGCCCGGGCCGAAGGAACCCAGGTTGCCGCCGTCACGACTGGATGGGCAACTGGAGTTGTCTTTGGCGACCTGGGCGAAATCGGCACCGCCTTCGATGGCAGCTTTCAGTTCGTTGCACTTCTCTTCGGTGGCAACCAGGATGTGGCGGGCAGTGGCTTTGGCCATGGGGAAACACTCCGTTCAAATGAGCTGCCGAGCCTACCGGATTCGCCCTGCGAGTCAAATTTGCGTTAGCGCCTCACGCCGCGAACCGCGGGCTCGCGTCAAGGGCGCCAGTCGTCGCGCAGGCTGTGCACGACATGTTCGATGAAGGCGCGCACCTTGGGCGTCAGCTCGAAGCGGTCGCGCACGCACAGGTAGTAGTCGAGCGGTTCGATGAGCGCCTGGTCACCGGCATCCTGCGAGGGGGTGAACAGCTGCTGCAATTGTTCGCTCGCCAACAGCGGCTCGGCGACGAAAGCAGCCAGGCGGGTGATGCCACCGCCATTGACCGCCGCGCGGGCCAGCACGTCGATATCGTCACTGACCAGCGCGACTCGGATCGGCGCCTCGAAACGCACGCCGTCGCGCACGAAGCGCCAGGGCATCAGGCGGCCATCCACAGCGACCTTGAAGGCCAGGCAGTCATGCTCGCGCAGCGCTTCGGGCGTGTCCGGCATGCCGGCTCTTTGCAGGTAGGCTGGCGAGGCGCAATAGATCGACGGCACGCTGGCGATGTGTCGCGCCACCAGACCGTCCTCCAACTGCTGAGGGATGCGGATACTGACGTCCACCGATTCCTGGATGTGGTTGACGCTGCGATCGGTGGTGCTGAGCTCGCAGGCGATACGCGGGTAAAGGGCGCTGAAGGCCGGCAGCATCGGTGCCAGCACATAGCGGCCGAAGGCGGCGCTGGCGGCGATGCGCAGGCGTCCTTGGGGATGGTCGTGCTGCAAGGTGGCGCTGCTGCGCGCCAGCTCGAGGTCACGCAACACGTTGCGCACTTGGCTGAAGTACAGCTCGCCGCTTTCGGTCAGAGACAGGCTGCGCGTGGTGCGGGTGAGAAGGCGAATGCCCAGGGACGCTTCCAGTCGCGCGATGTTCTGGCTCGCGGCTGCCGCACTGATGCCCAGCAAACGTGCACCCGAGGCAATGCTGCCGCTTTCCACCGCCTTCACGAAGCTCTCGATGCCACGCAGAGTATCCATAGCCAAGCTTTCTTCTGGTTGCTTGATTGATAAGGTTTGCTTGGTACTGACCTTACCTGCGGCGTGCTACCCGGGGCAACGGGTGCTGCAGATAATGGCCGCGCTTGCCGCAACATCAATCAACCGCCAAAAGGACTCTACGGATGCCCGATTCGACGCTGAACGTAACCCGCACGACCTGGAAACTGCCGGCGAAGTTATCGCCTGTCGCCTTCGCTTTTTTCATGTCCAGTATCATGGCGTTCCTGATGTGCCTGGTCATCACCGCCACCAATCGCGGCCTGGCCGAGGGTTACCTGGGAGCCGTACTGGAAGCCTATCGGCTGGCCATGCCGGTGGCCTTCATCTGCGTGATGGGCGTTCGGCCCGTGGTGCTGCGCCTGGTGAAATTGACGGTCAGAAGCTGATCGTCGGGGCGCCTGAATGTGAGATGTATCCAAAAATGACGTAACGTTACTAAATGATTCTGCAATGAATGATAGGCTGGCGCCCGAAATTCAGCCGATCTCACGGAGTTGCAGATGTTCTACAAGGAGTTGTTATTGGCCAGCCTGCTGGCTTCCACCGTTCCGCTGGCCTGGGCGGACCAGGCACCGGCCGAGGACGCGCAGCAAGCCACGGGCACGCAGGAGGCTGAAGGCCAGTACCTTAGCGAGGAGCAATTCCTCGACAGCCTCCACTTCCGCTCCGGCAAGGTGGTTGTCGGCAGCAACCTGGCGACCCTCAACCTGCCGGACAACATGGTGTTTCTCGATGGCGCCGACGCCGAGCGCGTGCTCGTCGAAGCCTGGGGCAACCCGCCGGACGACAAGCTGCCCCTGGGCATGATCCTGCCCAAAGGCGTTTCGCCGCTGGCCGACGAGTCCTGGGCGGTAACCGTCGAGTATGAGGAAAGCGGCTACGTGTCCGACGAGGACGCCGCCGATATCGATTACAACGACATGCTCAAGGATCTGCAGGACGGCGCCAGGGCCGACAACGAGTGGCGCGCCGGAAACGGCTACGAGCCCATCGCCATCGTCGGCTGGGCGTCGGCGCCGCACTACGACGCCGCCGGCAAGAAGCTGCACTGGGCCAAGGAAGTGAAGTTCGGCGACAGCGACGAGCACATCCTCAACTACAACATCCGCGTGTTGGGCCGTAAAGGCGTGCTGGTGCTCAACTTCATCGCCGGCATGCACCAGTTGCCGCAGATCGAGGAGAACGTGCCGGCCGTGTTGGCCATGACCGACTTCAACGATGGCAACCGCTACGCCGATTTCAACCCGGACCTCGACGAAGTGGCGGCCTACGGCCTCGGCGCACTGATCGCCGGCAAGGCGGCGGCCAAGGTCGGCCTGTTCGCCGCGGCGCTGGTGCTGCTGAAAAAACTGTGGTTCCTGCCCGTACTGCTGATCGGTTGGGTCTGGCGGCGAATGACCGGCAAGAAGCAGCAGTCGGCGCCTGTCGAGCCCCCGGTGCAGCCGCAAGCCAAGGCCGAGCCTGCCCCGAGCGAAACGCCGCCGCCGGTGTCCAGCGTGATGGATCTGAACAATGCGCCGGACGATAAGCCCAGGTAACGCAGTCCCGAAGAACGAACGGCCCCGGCATCGACCGGGGCTTTTTATTGGGTCGCTCAACGGTGCTCGCGAAGCGAGCGGCTCCGCGTTCAGAGGAAATAGCCGAGGAACACCAATAACCAGAGCAGTACGCCCGGTACCATGCACAGGTAGTTCGCGACACTGAAACGGCTGTTGCTGCTGCCATCGGAATCGCCGCTGACCAGATTGGCTTTGGCTTGAATGATCGAAAGCGGCCAGGCCGGCAGGATGGTGCCAACCAGCAACAGCATGAGTTCCAGCGTGGCGCCGAGGTGGCCGTCGGCACGCGAAAGCCCATTGCTGACGAAGATCAGAACAATGTACGCCCACGCCACGCCCGCATACTTCCAATCCCCCAGGCCTTTGGCCTGCAATTGCCTGGCGATCAGCCTGCACAGCGAGTGAATGAAGAATATCTGGAAGATCGAGCGCGCAGCCGGGCTGATCTTCTTGGGGCGCATCGCGGCTCTTTGCGTATCCCATTGCTTGTAGACCCAGTAAATTGAGTAGAGCCCGAGCGTCACGAAGTACAGGGTGAAGAGTTTGTTCAGAGAGGTGATGAAGAACGCATCGCGGGGGCGCTCTTCGATCAGAAGTTCAGCGCTGGGCGTTTTATACAGGTTATCCATTGACCTTGAGTCTCGCAGGCACCGCCTGGGGCTGGCGGCGTAGTGGTTCAACGCTCGTCACCTGCCTTGCAGCGCGGCGAACGGCTCCTCCAGGAGCGCGAGAGATTTTACCGGGTATTTCCAGAATGTGGCGTGTCACGAGTCCTGGACGGTGGGCCGTCGCGGCCCACCGGATGATGTGCTCAACAGTAAGTGTCGAGCAGTTCCTGCTTCTGGTCGCGGGGGCGGGCCCAGTCGTGCTGCAGAGTGCGCAGCACGTTACCGATGAAGTCGCGATCGGCGGCGGCGCGGCGGCCTACATAGCCCTGGCCGCGGCGGTAGGTGCGCAGGCGGGTACGCATGTTCGGCCGCTCGCTCACGAACTCCTGCTCCGGCTTGTCGGCAGGCAGGCGGTCGATGCGGACTTCACCCGATTCGCATACCCACAGAATATGGTTGTGCAGGCTGTCCTTGTGCTGGGAGAACAGCTGGGCGAGGTCGTCGATGGTCGGTTGCTGATTCAGGTTCATGGCGTTTACCCCTTCATTCTCTGATCTGTCTAGGGCGACCGCTGCAGTGCGGCCGTCATTGCCCGTGGCGTTTGAGTGCTGCCGACAGCTGTGTAGTGATGCGTGGATATCGCTACGCAACGGCGGCTAACCGAGGTCGAGGAGGTGGGGGAGAAGGCCGTGAAGACAGGATCGGATGCAGGTGATCGGCAGGATCAGCCACAGGCATCATGACAATGTCTCGCTAACGCTCTCGTCCGCACGGGACGCTCGACTTCATCAATCTGCCTTGTGGGCAGTACATATCGTGGAACGCTCGGCTGGTATTACCGAGCTCGCCCAAGTGCCCTTGTCAGGGCTCCCGTCAGGGGAGGCGAGCCCATCATGCAAAAGCGCACAGGGGCCGTCAATAGTTTTGTAGTGATTTATTTTGCTCGCTACAAAAAAATCTTCGAGCCCGCTGCAAAGCGTCTGGCGCGCCGAAAAATGACCCTCTGGTCAGCCTTCAGAGAGGCGCCCGTCGCGCTCGCGCTGAGCATCACGTTGCATCGACTCGAGGTTCTTTTCGATGGTCTCGCACAGGGTGTCCATCTGGATCTGGTGTTCGCTTACCTGGAAGGGGCTCTGCAAGTCGCTGCCCACTCGCTCGATCGCCAGCAGCATGAAGCCGACCACCGTCGAGGCCAGCGGTGTGTACCACTCCAGAGTCTCGACCAGGCCGATTGGCACGATCACGCAGAACAGGGTGATGAACAGCCGCGGAAAGTACACGTAGGGATAGGGCAGTGGCGTGTTGGCGATACGCTCCAGGCCGCCCTGGCAGTTGGAGACGTCGACCAGCGTCGACTCAAGACGGGTAAGGCGGATGCTGTCGAGCCGGCCCGCCTTGTATTCGCTGGCCAGCATGGCCGCCGAGCCGTTGAGAATGTCGTTGGGAAAATTGTTGGTGGTGCCGCGCCGCTCGAACTCCTCGGCGGACACGAAGGCGCGTACCTCGTCGTCGCAGGGCTGGTTGCGCAGGCTGGCGGATAGGCTTCGGATGTAGGCGACATGGCGGCGCAGTAGCACCACTTTCACAGGATTGCTGCCTTCATGGTCGTCGATCAGGGTCAGCGCCTGGCGGGCGAAACTGCGCGAGCTGTTGATCAGCGCGCCCCAGATGGTGCGGGCCTCCCACCAGCGGTTGTAGGCGCTGCTGTTGCGAAAGCTGATCAGCACTACCAGGGCCGAGCCGAGCAGGGTCAGCGGCATGGAGGGCAGTTTGATGCTGCGGTCGAGGAACAGCATGTAGTCGACCGTGACGATGATGTCCCAGATCAGCAGCCAGAACAGCGACCAGCCGACATAGCCGAAGGTCTTGAGTAGATAGCGATAACCACGGGTGAGGGAATGCATCACGTGGAGTTCTCCGCGAGCGAGTGAGGCGAAAGCGCAGAGATTCGGACGTGGGGCCGCGGGAAAGGTTCGCAGGGTCGGTGAATCAGCCTCGTTGGCGAGCCTTGGCCAGCTCGCGGAAGAAGGCCAGGTACTGGCGCGGCCCGCCGGCGAAGATGATATTCAGGCGCAACGGATCTCTGGCATCGGTGATGCCGTCGAGCGCCGACCAGGGATCCCGAGGGTGATCGCGCAGGTACGCGGCATTCACGCCGGGGCGCTGCACCTCACCCTGGCTGCTGTCGACGTAGAGCACGCGGTTGTCCTGTGCGAACGCCTTACCCAGTTCTTGCACCAGGGTGAGAAAGCCGCGGTCGCTGCCGCCGCGCAGCCAGGTGCTATCGCCAGCATCGGTTGTGGCGGGCGAGCTGGTCAGGGTGTCGCCAACGCCGACCAAGCGCGGCATGCCGCGCGGATCGAAGCGCTCGACGGCCAACTGCAGCAACGCGTCGAGGCTGGCTGGTGCCTGGCGCACGTTGAAGTCCTCGCCCAAGGGGAACGTGCCGGTACGCTGCCCGTAGTAACGGTTGAGGATCACCAGCACACCGGCTTCCTTGACGGCGCCGCGTAGCATCAGTTGCAGATCGGTGGTACCCGCCGCGGTGCCTTGCGCCGGGCGCAGGCGCTCGTGGCCCTCTGCATCGCGACCGAGATTGGGGGCGTAATGGACGAAGAACGATTGCGCCAGGCCCTGCGCAGCGGCCCTGTCGAGTAATTGCCCAAGGAGCCCGGCGCCGTCGACCTGGATACGCGCATACAGCGCCGGGTGGTCATGCCAGTGATGATGGAAGGCGTTGAGATTGAGCGTGGGCGACACCGGGTTGTCGAGCACGCTGCTGGCCAGTAGTCGCTCGATATCGCGATCCGCCAGGTGGTAGGGCGCCTGCCGCAGCAGTTCTTTCAGCGATTCGTTCAGCCATGCAGGCGCTGCGTCGAGAAACGCCAGCTCCTCGGTGCTGACGCCTGGATGGGCGATGCGTCCGTGGCGATCCTGCAACTGCACGCCGCCGGCGGCCAGCCCGGGCAGGTACAGGCCCTGCTCCTGGCAGTGCCGCGCGCTTCCCATGGCGCGTTCGACCAGGCCGTTCACACCACGGCTGCCGATGTGCTCGCCGTTGGTCAGCACCTGGAAGTGACCATCCAGCTCGCGGGCCGCCTGCAGGTAGGCAGCATCCAGCGTACGGGTTAAGGGGTCGCGCACCAGAGCCATGCACACGCCATCCAGATCCTGGATGATCAGCAGGTCATCGGTGCCAGCGAGGCTATCGAGCAGAGAAGTGGGGTCGAGCGAATACGCGGTTTCGGTCACAATCATGGGCCCGAGTCTAACGCGGTTTCACCTGATGGGGCGATTCACTGAAGCATTTGGCCATAGCGGTTGTCCATCATCAGATTGGCAGAGCGGATTTGAGAGGAAGCACGGATGAGTGACTCACCCAAGCGGGTTCGGCAGATCGTTACGGCAGCGCTGCTGCTTTGCGCGAGTGCCGCAGGTACTGCGAGGGGCGATGAAGCCGCGCAACTGGCCAAGCTGATCAACAGCTACCGCGAGGCCGGGCAGGGCTGTGGCGGGCAAGCCAGCCCTGCGGCCGGCCCACTGGCGCCTGATCGACGCCTGGCTGAGCAGAAGGTCAATTCTTCCGATCAACTTCAGCAGGCGTTGCAACAGGCTGGCTATCAGGCTGCGGCCGTGCAACTGATCCGCGTCACCGGCCCGGACACCCCGGAAGCGGCCATGGCCATGCTGCAGCAGTCGTATTGCAAGCAACTACAGGATGCGCAATTCGCCGACATCGGCGTGCTGCACGAGGGCAACAGCTGGCAGGTGGTGCTCGGCCGGGCGCTGTTGCCAGCGCGTCTGGGCGATTGGCAGGAAGAGGGCAAGGCGATTCTCGAGGCGGTCAACCAGGCTCGCGGCACGGCTCGCCAATGTGGCGACCAGCCATTCGACGCGGCCGAACCGCTGAGCTGGAACGACGCGCTGGGCCAGGCCGCCCTGGCTCACAGCCGCGACATGGCGATGAACAGCCTGTTCAGCCACCAGGGCAGCGACCGTAGCCTGGTCGGCGCCCGGGCCACGGCGGCCGGCTATACCTGGACGGTGATCGGCGAGAACATTGCCGCCGGCCAGGGCCGCGCCCAGCAGGTGGTCGAAGGCTGGCTGGCCAGCCCCTCGCACTGCTACAACCTGATGAACCCGGACTTCCATGAAATGGGCGCGGCCTACGCCAGCAACCCGCAGAGCCAGGCAACCATCTATTGGACGCAGGTATTCGGCACGGCGGGACGCTCGGGGCTTTAGGCGGATTTGCTGGTTCGCAGCTCCCACAGAGGCAGAGGCTGCGCCAACAACGGCTTGTTGTTATTGGGCGTCAGACCTGACGATCACTCAACAGCGGCGGCATAGGGCAATCCAGAGTGTCGGCGACGGCACGCATCAATTCCGCCTCGCCCGCGCTGATGCGCCCGTCATGCTCGATACAGCGGGCCATGGCCTTGAGTAATTGCGGCTTCTGCAGCGGGCGCATCTGGTTGAGGCGGTTGAGCGCGTCGTTCAGTTCGCTGATTCCGGCGCGGCGCTGCTCGGCAAATACCCGGGCGGTGAACGGCAGGGTGCTCCAGGCGGCCTGGAACGCTTCGCTGGCCGCCTGCTCGCCGGCATTGCCGGCCCGTGCCAGGGCGGCCAGCAGCACGCAGCTTTCATTGCCCAGCGCGGCCAGCGGCAGACGGCCTTGCACGGGGCGTTGCATGCCCAGGTTGCGTTCGACGATGCGCAGCAGCGCCCATTCCATCAAGCCCAGTTGCCCGGTGCTGATCAGCAGGGTGCCGATATCGCGCTTGAGGCTGACGAAATCCTGGGGCTCGAGTTGCTTGAGTGCGGGGATGGCCAGCTCCAGCAGCGGCAGGCGACGCCCGGCGGGCAACCGTTGCAGCGGCTCGGCCAACTCCAGCAGGCGGTCGGCCAGTAGAGGTGGCAGGTTGGCCTGCATCCAGGTCATGCGCTGCTGGCGGGCGGCGTCATCAGGGCCCAGCAGCAGGCCGTAGAGAATCGTCAGAGCGCCGTGTGGATCGTGGGCGGCGTCGCGCAGGCGCTCGTCGATCTGCGCCAGGCTCTCGCGGGCCTCTTCGAGATGCAGCGGTTGTGGCTCGCCGATGCTGGCGATGGCGGCGCCCGCCGCGGCAGCGCTGAAGCCTGCGGTCGCCGGCTGTTGTGGCGCGACGGGCTGCGTCGGCGCTTCGAACACCTCGTCGCCGAGCACCACGCCTTTCCAGTTCGGATCGATGCGGCGGATGCGCTCCTCCAGCGGCGGGTGGGTGGCCATCATCCGGCTCAGCGCCAGGCCCTGGCCGAAGTACATATGGCTGTACTCCGCGGCATGGCTGGCTTCCAGGCGTGAACCGCTGCCGAGCTTCTTCAGCGCGCCGGCGATACCGTTGGGGTTGCGGGTGTACTGCACGGCCGAGGCGTCGGCGAGAAACTCGCGCTGGCGGCTGACGGCAGCCTTGATCAGGTTGCCGAAAAAGGTGCCGGCGTAGCCGATCACCAGCAGCGCCAGGCCGACCACCATGACCAGCGCGACGGCGTTGCCACGGCCCTTGTCGTCCGAACGGCTGGACGAGCGCGCCGGGCCGCTGTGGCCCACACCGCGCATCAGCAGCTCGCCGATCAGGCCGAGCAGCAGGATGCCGTGCAGCACCGCCACCAGGCGGGTGTTGAGGCGCATGTCGCCATGCAGGATATGGCTGAATTCATGGGCGATCACGCCCTGCAACTCATCGCGGTTGAGCCGCTCGATGGCGCCGCGGGTCACGCCGATCACCGCGTTCTCCGGCCGCAGCCCGGCGGCGAAGGCATTGATGCCGGGTTCTTCGAGCAGGTACACGGGCGGCACCGGCACGCCGGCGGCCAGCGCCATTTCCTCGACCACGTTGAGCACCCGCTGCTCGTGCAGGCCCTCGGGCTTGAGGTTGAGCAGGCGCCCGCCAAGGCGCTCGGCGACCACCTTGCCGCCGGCGCGCAGTTGCGAGGCCTTGAATGCCCAGCCGAGGATCACCACGCCGACGACCACCGCGGCCACGCTGAGCAGCAACTCCTTGCTCAGCGCCTCGAGGCTGTAGTTGCCGTATTGGTAGACCTGCCAGGCGACGGCGATCACCAGCGTAGTGCTGACCACCAGGGTTATCACCGCCATTACCAGCAGTATCACCAGGCGCGAGCTGTTGCGTCGGGCACGGTCCTGCTGTTCGAAGAAATCCATCCGCTAGCCCCGGTGCTCAGAAGGCGACTTTGGGCGCGTCCTGAATCGCCGCGCTGTCGGCGAACTCCAGCAGGGCCGCATCGCTGCCGTGGCCGAAGGCGCCCGCCAGCACCACCGGCGGGAAGCTCTGGCGGTAGGCGTTGTAGGCGGTGACCGCATCGTTGTAGGCCTGGCGGGCGAAGGCCACCTTGTTCTCGGTGCTGGAGAGTTCTTCGCTGAGCTGCTGCATGTTCTGCGAGGCCTTGAGGTCCGGGTAGGCCTCGACGGTCACGTTGAGGCGGCCCATGGCATTCTTCAGCACGCCCTCGGCGTTGGCCAGGAGGTTCATGCTTTGGGCATCGCCCGGGTTTTGCGAAGCCTGCTTGAGGCCCTCGACCGCACCATTGCGCGCGGCCACCACGGCCTCGAGGGTTTCGCGTTCGTGGGCGAGGTAGGCCTTGGCGGTTTCCACCAGGTTGGGGATCAGGTCATAGCGGCGCTTGAGTTGCACCTCGATCTGCGCGAAGCCGTTCTGGTAGCGGTTGCGCAGGCTGACCAGGCGGTTGTAGACGCTGATCACGTAGAAAACCACCACGACCAGTACGGCGATGATGATAAGGGTGGAGATATCCATGAGATGTCCCTATCGGTTGGTGAACGTCGCCGCATGGTAGCGGAAAGTGCAGGTCGCCGGGCGCACCATGACTGGGCAGTCCGCGCGGATGTGCGTTGGTTCCGGTTACTGCTCGTCCGCCTTGTTCGGGCTGAGCGCCATCATCTGGATGGTCAGGCGCGGCGTCGCCAGGCTCAGGCCGGATTCGTCCAGGTGGCGCTTGAGCGCCAGGTTGAAGGCGCGCGACACCTCCCACTGGCGGATCGGCGCGGTCTTGAAGCGAGCACGCAGCACCGCGTTGCCGGAATCGAAGCTTTCCACGCCCTGGATCTCCAGGGGCGACCAGATGTTGCGACGCATCAGCACGTCGTTGCGCAGCTCGGTGGCGACCTCGCGCAACAGCTTGATGGCATCGTCGATGTTCATGTCGTGGGGCACGGCGACGCGAAAGATGGCGTAGCCGAACTCGCGCGAGTAGTTCTTGATGCTCTTGATCTCGCTGAACGGGATGGTGTGCACGATGCCGTCGATATCCCGCAGGCGCACGGTGCGGATGGTCAGGCCTTCGACTGTGCCGAGGTGGCCGCCGACGTCGACGTAGTCGTCGATGGCCAGGGAGTCCTCGATGATGATGAACAGGCCGGTGATCAGGTCCGCCACCAGCGATTGCGCGCCAAAACCGATGGCTAGGCCGATTACCCCGGCGCCAGCCAGCAGCGGGGTGACGTTCATGCCCATGTTGGCCAGGGCGACGATGGCCGCGATGATGAAAATGCTGACGAACAGCACGTTGCGGATCAGCGGCATCATGGTCTGCGCGCGGGCGTTGGTCTGGCCTTTGCGCGAGCGGGTGAGGGCGTGATGCACCGCGGTGTCGGCAAGAATCCACACCAGCCAGCCGCAGGCCAGGGTCGCGCCCAGGCCGACCAGCTTGAGGCTGATCTCGTGCCCATCGCCCTCGGCGAAGCGGATCAGCGACAGCCCCCACACACGCAGGCCCAGCTCGATGAACAGCAGCCACACGGCCAGGCTCAGCATGGTGTGGAAGAAGTTCTGGAAGCGCTCGAAATACGCGGCATGCCGGCGATGCCGCGAACGGCTCCTGAACAGACGCCGCCTGATCAGCCCGTTGACGACCATGCAGGTGACCAGCAGCACGGTGCAGACCAGCGACTGGCGGAAGGCGGTGCTGGTGTCGCCGGCCGACACGAAGGTCGCCGACAGGGAAATCGCCACCAGGGCCAGGGCCGGCAGGTACCAGAAGCTACCGAGCAGCTCCACGGTCTCGCTGATGCCGCGCTGGCGCAGACGCCGTGCCAGGGGCTGGTTGCGGATCAGGTGGGCGATCGGACGACGGAAGCGCAGGATGAACAGGCCGGTGCACAACGCCGCCAGCACGTTGGTCAGGGTGGCGGTGGTGTGCGCCAGGTTGGCGCCGAGGCTGGCGACCAGACGCGGATCGTTGAGCGCCTCGCCAAAGGCAGCGAAGCTGCCGATCAGCCACAGCGGGCGAAAGGCGCGGCGGCGCAGGATGTTCAGCGCGGTGCGCCGGTGCGGGCCGTCGAGCAGCGAAAAGGCGATCACGCAGATGGCGGAGAAGCAGGTGCCCACCACCAGTGCGTAGGCCAGCACCATGGCCAGGTCGCGGCCCAGGGAGGCGGGCAGCACGTAGCTCAGGTATCCGGTGATCAGCAGGGCGGCGAACCAGGGGCCGAGCTTGCGCAGGGCGAAGCGCAGCAGGTCGGTGGGGCGTGGGTTCTGTGGCAGGTCCTCGGCGAGGCCGAAGCGCAGGCGAACCTGGTGGCTGAGCGCCCGCAGCCCGAAGGCCAGCAGGCTCCAGATACCGATGATCAGCGCGAAGTTGCTGACCAGCGCAAACCGCTCGCCGGCCTCGGGCAACAGCGCCGCCAGTTCGCTGCGGCTGCGTGACAGCTCCAGCTGCCAGCGCGCCAGCGGGCTGTGCTCGCCGGAGAACTGACTTTCGATACCGCTCAGGGTATTGCCGATCAGCCCCAGCACGCCGTCGCGGCTCTCGGTCTGGGCTTTCTGGGTGGTGTCGCGCAGGGTCTTCAGGTCGTTGAGCAACTGCGCGCGTTGCTTGTCGTTCTCCAGCGACTGGATCACTTCATCGAGGGAGCGATCCAGCGGTTGATCCGCCTGGGGCTGGGTGCTGGCTTCGCCAGTGCCGCCAAACAGGGTCGGGATGCCCGCCGCCTGGGCAGACGCGCAGGCGAACATGACCAGGGTGAGCAACAGCAGGCGGCGCAGCAGGGCGTTGAGGCGGATCACGCGCGAATTCTCCAACACGCGGGTGAGTGTCGGGCGGCGTCGGCTGACGCCGCCCTGGGCTCAGGCGTAGTTTTCCGGGCTGAGACGACGCTCGACCAGTTCGATGAGGATGTGGATGACCTTGATGTGCAGCTCCTGGGTGCGATCGGCGAAATCGCCGCCCGGCGCACAGATGCACACGTCGGCGAGACTTTCCAGCAGCGAGCCTGGCTTGCCGGTCAGGGCGATGACCTTGATGCCGAGGGCCTTCGCTGCCTCGGCGGCCTTGACCACGTTGGGGCTCTTGCCGCTGGTGCTGATGGCCAGCAGCACATCGCCTTCGCGGCCGTGGGATTCAACGTAGCGCGAGAAGATGTGGTCGTAGCCGAAGTCGTTGGCTACGCAGCTGATGTGGCTGGCGTCGCTGATCGAGACCGCCGCGATGCCCGGGCGGTTCTTGCGGTAACGGCCGGTGAGTTCTTCGGCGAAATGCATGGCGTCGCACATCGAGCCGCCGTTGCCGCAGGAAAACACCTTGCCCTTGGCCTCGAAGCTGCTCACCAGAAGGTTGGCGGCGTGCTCGATATTGGCCAGCGTCTGCTCGTTGCCGATGAAGGCGTCGAGGGCGCGCTGGGCTTCGATCAGGCTGTTGCGGATATGTTCGATCATGGTCGCCTCAGGGCAGGTCATGGCTGTTGTAAAAGGCGCCCAGCACTTTCACCAGGTGCGCCAGATCCTGGCTGCCGGCCAGCTCGCGAATCGAGTGCATGGCGAAGGTCGGCAGGCCGATATCGACGGTACGCACGCCCAGCTGGCTGGCGGTGATCGGACCGATGGTCGAGCCGCAACCCATGTCGCTGCGGGTCACGAAGCTCTGTACCGGCACTTCGTTTTCCAGGCACAGGTGGCGGAAGAAACCGGCGGTTTCGCTGTTGGTGGCGTAGCGCTGGTTGCTGTTGATCTTGATCACCGGGCCGGCGTTGAGCTTGGGCCCGTGATTGCCGTCGTGCTTGGCTTCGTAGTTGGGATGCACGCCGTGGGCGTTGTCCGCCGAGACGAGCAGGGAACGCTGGATGGTGCGCACGAAATCATCGCCCTGGGGCAATACGCGGCGCAGCACCTGCTCGAGCATCGGGCCATCGGCGCCGCACGCCGAGCTGGAACCGACTTCTTCATGGTCGGTACACACCAGTACGCAGGTTTCCTCTTCACCGGCGTCGAGCAGCGCCTGCAGGCCGGCGTAGCAGGACAGCAGGTTGTCCAGGCGCGCACTGGCGATGAAGTCCTGATTCAGGCCCACCACCGCAGCGCTCTGGGTGTCGTAGAAGCTCAGCTCGTAATCGAGCACCGCATCGGCGTTGAAATCGTGCTCCATGGCCAACTGCTCGCTGAGCAGGGCACGGAAGTCGGCACCCTCGGCACCGGCCAGTTGGGCGAGGATCGGCGGCAATTCGTTCTGCGCGTTGATCGCCCAGCCCTGATTGGCCTCGCGGTTGAGGTGGATGGCCAGGCTGGGGATCACGGCAATCGGCTGGTAGAAGTCGATCAGCGCGCTTTCCACCTTGCCGTCGCGGCGGTAGGTGACGCGGCCGGCCAGCGACAGGTCGCGGTCGAACCAGGGGGCCAGCAGCGCGCCGCCGTAAATTTCGACGCCGAGCTGGAAGTAACCCTGACGCTCCAGCTCCGGGTTGGGCTTGACGCGCAGGCAGGGGCTGTCGGTATGGGCGCCGACCAGGCGCACGCCGCCTTCTACGGGCGAGCGCGTGCCGAGCTGGAAGGCGATGATCGAGGAATCGTTGCGGGTCACGTAATAGCGGCCACCGGCTTCGGTGTACCAGGGCGCGCGCTCGTCGAGCTGGCGGTAACCGGCGGCTTCGAGGCGCATGGCCAGGCTGCTGGTGGCATGAAAGGGTGTAGGGGAGGCGTTGAGAAAGTCGAGCAGGCCTTGATTCAATTCTTCGCGCATGGGGCACTCCGGACGGCAATGTGCCGAGTTTATCGGATTTGCCCGCGGCGCTGTTGGCGTTTCCTCGCGTATGCAGGGATCAGTTCAGGTAGCCCGGTGTTGAGCGAAGCGATACCCGGGGCGGTCTTGAAAACGGCGGTGTATTCGAGTTGGCCCTGGGTATCGCTGCGCTCAACCGCAGGCTAGAAGAGCAAGTGCTCGTTCAGGCCTTGATGGCCACCAGGCTGAGTACCTGATTGTCTAGCTCGGCATACATGCCGGCCAGTTCGGTTTTGGCTTGCCACTCTTCGCTCAGGTCGATCAACAGGCGCAGGCGCGCGCTGCCTTGTTCGGCGTCTAGGTCGAGCAGTTCCGCATCCTGGAAATAGAAGCGCGTGAGCACCAGCGGGTAGAGCGCCTTGAACAGGCTTTCCTTGAGCGAGAAGGTCAGGCTGATCCACCAGGCGCGCTGCTCTGGGCTTAGTTCGGCGATGCGTGCCAGCTCATCGGCGGTGAGAATCTCGCCGACCAGCCGCTCGGCGCGCTCGCTGGACAGCAGCCGCTCGACGTCCAGGCCCAGCCCTCGCCAATCCCGGGCGGGCGCGACGATGGCGGCGGCCCAGCCCTGGCCATGGGTGATCGACCCGCTGACCTGCGCCGGCCATTGCGGCGCCCGGTCCTCACCGACCGCCGGTACGCTGGCCACGCCGGTGACCCGATACAGCGCTTCGCGTGCGCACAGACGCCCGGCCAGGTGCTCGGCCTGGCGTTTGGCGACGCCGCGCACCGGCGGTACGCCTGCGGCCAGGTAGTCGCCTTCGTCGAGTCGGGTTGGGTCGAAATGGGTGCTGATCAACTGCGCGCCGGCCAGTGGCCGCGTGAACGGCCAGTGATCGGCGAGGGGGCTGCAGCAGCGGGGCAGAGGGGCTTTGCTCATGGCCGGCATTCTGCCGCGCCGGCCCGCCGCTTACCAGCCGGGCACGCCGTGCATGTCCGGCAGCTTGTGGGCGATACCCTTGTGGCAGTCGATGCAGGTGGCTTCGCCGTTGGCCAGCGCCGTGGAGTGCATCTGCGCTGCGCGCTTGCTCTGGCGGGTGAAATCCATGAAATCGAAGTTGTGGCAGTTGCGGCACTCCAGCGAGTCGTTGGCCTTGAGGCGTGCCCACTCGTGTTCGGCCAGCTCGCGGCGTTTCTCGAGGAATTTCTCGCGGGTGTTGATGGTGCCGAAGATCTTGCCCCATACCTCCTTGGAGGCCTGCATCTTGCGCGCGATCTTGTCCGTCCACTGGTGCGGCACGTGGCAATCCGGGCAGGTGGCACGCACTCCGGAGCGGTTGTTGTAGTGGATGGTGTCCTGCAGCTCGACGAACACGTTGTCGCGCATTTCATGGCAGGAAATGCAGAATTGCTCGGTGTTGGTGGCCTCCAGCGCGGTGTTGAAACCTCCCCAGAAGATGATCCCGGCGATGAAGCCGCCCAGGGTCAGGAAGCCCAGGCTGTAGTGCACGCTGGGACGGCGCAGGATCTTCCAGTAAGTGCCGAGCAGGGCGAGCAGCGATTTCATGGTGCCTCCTCAGGGGTGCCCGGCAGGTTTGCGTTCATCCTGCAGAATCTGGTCGATGTTCCTGAAACCGTTCTCCACCAGCGGCTTCACCTCGGCCTGGGTGACGTGGCACTGGGTGCAGAAATAGCGGCGCGGCGACATCGCTGCCAGGGCCTGGCCTTCGCGGTCCATGTAATGGGTGATGCTGATCATCGGCGCCTGGCTGCGCGCGCTGTTGGCGCGGCTGTGGCAGGCCATGCAGCGGTTGCCGAAACGGTCCACCTGGTAGCCGACGATGGTGTGCGGGATGGTCGGCGGCTGTTCGGGGTAGTTGCGCTCGCGGCGGATGTCCTTGTTTTCCTCGGGCGCGATGCGCGGCGCCGGGAATTCCTGGGTCAGGGTGCCGCCTGGGCGGCGCCCGTCCGGTGCCGGGGCGTCCAGTGGGTAGCCGAGGTCGGCGGCCACTGCCACGCCGAACACGGCGAGCAGCAGCAATGGCAGATAACGCAGTTTCATGGCTGTGCTCCTCATGCCGCGCTGATCAATTGGATCTTCACCGCGCACTTCTTGTAGTCGGTCTGCTTGGAGATCGGGTCGGTGGCGTCGAGGGTTACCTTGTTGATCAGCTTGTTGGCGTCGAAGAACGGCACGAACACCAGGCCGCGTGGCGGCTTGTTGCGCCCGCGGGTCTCGATGCGCGCGCGGATCTCGCCACGCCGGCTGATCACCTTCACCTCGCTGCCGCGCCGGGCCTTCATGGCCTTGGCATCGTCGGGGTGCATGTACACCAGTGCATCGGGCACGGCGCGGTGCAGCTCGTCGACGCGTTGGGTCATGCTGCCGGTGTGCCAATGCTCGAGCACCCGGCCGGTGCTGAGCCAGAACGGGTAATCGTCGTCCGGCGCCTCGGCTGGCGGCTCGTAGGGCAGGGCGAAGATGATCGCGCGGTTGTCGGGGTAGCCGTAGAACTGCACGTCGCTGCCCTTGGCCACATAAGGGTCGTGGCCCTCGCGATAACGCCAGCGTGTTTCCGAACCCTCGACCACCGGCCAGCGCAGGCCGCGTTCGCTGTGGTAGCGGTCGAACGGCGCCAGGTCGTGGCCATGGCCACGGCCGAACTGGGCGTATTCCTCGAACAGGCCCTTCTGCAGGTAGAAGCCGAAGGCCTGCGCTTCGTCGTTGCGAAAGCCCTTTTCCAGCTGTTCGGCCGGGAAGGCGTCGACCTGGCCGTTCCGGTAGAGCACCTCATAGAGCGTCTTGCCCTTGAGCTGCGGCGTCTGGGCCAAAAGCTCGGCCGGCCAGACTTCATCGGTGGTGAAGCGCTTGGAGAACTCCACCAGTTGCCACAGGTCGGATTTGGCCTCGCCCGGTGCGCCGACCAGCTGGTGCCAGAACTGCGTGCGACGCTCGGCATTGCCGTAGGCGCCTTCCTTCTCGACCCACATGGCGCTGGGCAGAATCAGGTCGGCGGCCTGGGCCGAGGTGGTCGGGTAGACGTCGGAGACGATCACGAAGTTGTCCGGCTTGCGCCAGCCGGGCAGCACCTCCTGCATGATGTTCGGGCCGGCCTGCATGTTGTTGCTGACCTGGGTCCAGTACACCTTGAGCACGCCGTCCTTGAGCATGCGGCTCTGCTCCACGGCGTGGAAACCGGGCTTTTCCTGGATGGTGCCGGCGGGCAGTTTCCAGATCTTCTCGGCGGTGGCGCGGTGTTTCGGGTTGGTGACCACGAGATCCGCCGGCAGGCGGTGCGAGAAGGTGCCCACTTCACGGGCGGTGCCGCACGCCGAAGGCTGGCCGGTCAGCGAGAAGGGGCTGTTGCCCGGCTCGCTGATCTTGCCGGTCAGCAAATGGATGTTGTAGATCAGGTTGTTGGCCCACACGCCTCGGGTGTGCTGGTTGAAGCCCATGGTCCAGAACGACACCACCTTGCGCTTCGGATCGGCGTACAGCTCGGCCAGCGCCTTGAGACGTTCGGCCGGCACGCCCGACTCTCTGGCGGCGCGCTCCAGGGTGTAGGGTTTGACGAAGGCGGCGAACTGCTCGAACGACATGTCGCTCCAGGTGTTGGCGTTCTTCGCGTTCTTGGCCTTCACCTCCAGCGGGTTGTCCGGGCGCAAGCCATAGCCGATGTCGTCGGCGCCGAGGGCGAAGCGGGTGTGGCGCTTGACGAAATCCTGGTTCACCGCGCCGCTCTGGATAATGTGGTTGGCGATGTAGTTGAGGATCAGCAGGTCGGTTTGCGGCTTGAACACCATGGGGATGTCGGCCAGGTCGAAGCTGCGGTGTTCGAAGGTCGACAGCACCGCCACCTTGACGCCGGGCTGGCTCAGGCGCCGGTCGGTGACCCGGCTCCACAGCACCGGGTGCATCTCGGCCATGTTCGAGCCCCACAGCACGAAGCTGTCCGTGGCTTCGATGTCGTCGTAGCAGCCCATCGGCTCGTCCATGCCGAAGGTGCGCATGAAACCCATCACCGCCGAGGCCATGCAGTGGCGCGCGTTGGGGTCGATGTTGTTGCTGCGAAAGCCGGCCTTCATCAGCTTGTTGGCGGCATAGCCTTCCCAGATCGTCCACTGCCCGGAACCGAACATGCCGACCGCCTGTGGGCCGTGCTCGCGCAGGGCTGCCTTGAATTTCTCCTCCATGATGTCGAAGGCCTGCTCCCAGCTGATCGGCTGGAATTCGCCCTGCTTGTCATAGATGCCGTTCTTCATGCGCAGCAGTGGTGTGGTCAGACGATCGACGCCGTACATGATCTTCGACAGGAAGTAGCCCTTGACGCAGTTCAGGCCGCGGTTGACCTCGGCCTTGATGTCGCCGTGGGTGGCCACCACGCGGTTGTCGCGGGTGGCGACCATCACGCTGCAGCCGGTGCCGCAGAAGCGGCAGGGCGCCTTGTTCCAGTCCAGGCGGGTGTTCTCCGCATCGGCGACCAGATTGCTGGCGCTGGACACGATCGGCAGGCCAGCGGCGGCTGCGGCGATGGCTGCAGCCTGGGCCTTGGTGAATTCGCGGCGGGTCATGCTCATCGAGCGGCTCCTTCCGAAGTGAGGCATTCGTGGTAGATCAGTGCGGCGTTGAGCACGCCGGGCAGCGCGTTGACCTGATCGATGCGCTGCAGGATGAGTTTTTCGTCGACCGCTTCGATCACCACCACGGCCTTGCCTTCCGGGCTGTGCTGATGCACGTCCAGGTCGTCGAGCAGGCGCAGGTTGGCGAGCACCGCATCGAGCTGCTCGGGGCGGGCATGCACGATGAAGCTGGCGATGTGCAGGGGGGCGTCCATGACGGGCTCCTGTAAGCCGAGGTGAATCAGTTGAGTGGGCCGGGCGGGCCGAAGAGCATCTGCAGGAACCAGACGGCGAAGCCGTAGGTGCCGACGAGGGCCACGGAAAGCAGCGGGAAGAGGAATATCACCAGGAATAGAAACAGCCGGCGTTCGCGGCGTTTGCCCCCGGTGTCTTCGGAAGGGCTAGGCATGGGCAGGTCTTCATCGGTCAGGCGTGTGCATGTGCCGTCATGGATTGGTGCCACGCTTCTGGCGCTGGCAACCTGACGGTCTCTGGTCGTTAAGCCCGACCTTAGTCGCACTGGCCAGTGGGGTATTGACCCTGGTCAATGCCTGGGCCATTACGCCGTGGCAGGCGGCGAAAAGCCTGCTGGTCGGTCGTTCAGGCGAGGTTCAGCAAGGGTTCAGGAGGGGTTCAGTCGACCCAAGGCAGGATGATTCTCGAGTTCTTCATCAACCCACTGCCAATCGAGAGGCATCTCCATGAAAGCGACTCTGACCAAACTGGCTCTGGCAACTTCCCTGGTCGTCGGCGCTGCGTCCACCGCCCATGCCGACAACAACTTCGCCGGCTTCACCTGGGGCCAAACCAGCAACAACATCCAGAAGTCCTCGGCGTTGAATGCCAACCTGGGTGATCCGAACTTCGACGGCGTGATCAACAACACCAGCACCTGGGGCGTGCGCGCCGGTCAGCAGAACGATGCCGGCCGTTACTACGCCACCTACGAGTACATCTCCGGTAGCAACGACGGCCTCAAGCTGCGTCAGCAGAATCTGCTCGGCAGCTACGACGCCTTTCTGCCACTGAACGAGAACGGCACCAAACTGTTCGGTGGCGGCACCCTGGGTCTGGTCAAGCTGGAGCAGAACAGCCCCGGTGTCTCGCGTGACACCAATGTCGGGTATGCTGCCGGCTTGCAGGCGGGCTTGCTGCAGGAAGTCAACGATAACGCTTCCATCGAGGGTGGCTACCGTTACCTGCGCACCAATGCCAGCACCGAATTCGCCCCGCACGGCGAGGGCAAGGTCGGCTCCCTGGATCTGCATAGCAGCGGGCAGTGGTACATGGGCGTCAACTACAAGTTCTAAATCTGTTGTCGAGGACTCGGGTCGCCCCTTGGGCGGCCCGGCTTCACTCCTGATGAAGAGGGCATGCAACGATGAAATTGCTGGTCGTGGAGGATGAGGCGCTGCTGCGTCACCATCTCTATACCCGACTCGGCGAACAAGGCCACGTGGTGGACGCGGTCGCCAATGCCGAGGAGGCGCTGTATCGCGTCGATGAATACCACCATGACCTGGCGGTGATCGACCTCGGTCTGCCGGGCATCAGCGGGCTGGATCTGATTCGCCAGCTGCGCAGTCGTGACAAGACCTTTCCCATCCTGATTCTCACCGCCCGTGGTAACTGGCAGGACAAGGTCGAGGGCCTGGCCTCCGGCGCCGACGATTACGTGGTCAAACCCTTTCAGTTCGAAGAACTCGAAGCGCGCCTCAATGCGCTGCTGCGCCGTTCCTCGGGCTTCATCCAGTCGACCATCGAGGCCGGCCCGTTGTTGCTCGACATGAACCGCAAGCAGGCGCTGATCGATGGTGCGGGCATGGGGTTGACCGCCTACGAGTACCGCATCCTCGAGTACCTGATGCGCCACCATCAACAGGTGGTGCCCAAGGAGCGGCTGATCGAGCAGCTATACCCCGATGACGAGGAACGCGACCCCAACGTGATCGAGGTGCTGGTCGGCCGTCTGCGCCGCAAGCTGGAAAACTGCAACGGCTTCAAACCGATCGAGACGGTACGCGGCCAGGGCTATCTGTTCACCGAGCGCTGCCGGTGACGTCAGGCTTGGCGCGGTTGAAAACACATTGGGTGTCCTCCCTGCGCCTGCGCCTGATGCTCGGCAGCACGGTAATCGCCGTACTGTTCATGCTGGCGCTGTTGCCGGCTTTGCAGGGTGCCTTCCTGATCGCCTTGGAAAAATCGGTGGAGAAACGCCTGGCTGCCGACGCCGGAGCCCTGATATCCGCCGCCCGCACCGACGATGGCAAGTTGCGCATGCCCAGCAAGCTGCCCGACGAGGAGTTCGATCTGCCCGACGCCCAGTTGCTGGGCTTCATCTACGACCGCGACGGGCAGCGTGTGTGGCAGTCCCCGTCGACCCGTGACATGTCGGTGTCCTACCTGCCGCGTTATGACGGGCGCGGCGACGAACTGCTGCGCACCACGGATCGCCAGGGCCGCGAGTTCTACCTCTATGACGTGGAGATCAAGCTGCTGCGCGGGCAGAGCGCGGCATTCAGCATCGTCACCATGCAGCCAGCCAGCGATACCCTGGCGCTCTATAACGATTTCACCAAGCAGCTCTACCTGTGGCTCGGCGGCGCGCTGTTGCTGCTTCTAGGGTTGTTGTGGTTCGGGCTGACCTGGGGCTTTCGCAGCCTGCGCGGGCTGCGTGAAGAACTGGACGAAGTGGAGGGCGGCACACGCGAGCGCCTGAGCGATGACCACCCCCGCGAGCTGCTGCGCCTGACCGGCTCGCTGAACCGCCTGCTCGACAGCGAACGCCAGCAACGTGAGCGCTACCGGCACTCTCTGGACGACCTGGCGCACAGCCTGAAGACGCCGCTGTCGGTGCTGCAGGGCGCCGCGGAGGTGATCGCCGCCAAGCCCGAGAACCGTGAGCAGTCGCAGATACTCCAAGGCCAGATCGAGCGCATGAGCCAGCAGATCGGCTATCAGCTGCAACGCGCCAGCCTGCGCAAGAGCGGCCTGGTGCGCCATCGGGTGCCGTTGGCCAGCGTGGTGGACAACCTCTGCGGAGCACTCGACAAGGTCTACCGCGACAAACAGGTCAGCGTGCAGCGCCAGTTCGATGCCTGGCTGGAAATTCCCATGGAGCGTGCCGCGCTGCTCGAGTTGCTCGGCAACCTGCTGGAAAACGCCTACCGCCTGTGCCTGGGCCAGGTGCGCATCAGTGCCCGGATCGAAGGTGGCACCTGTCAGCTTTGCGTAGAAGACGACGGGCCGGGCGTGCCGGTGGATCAGCGTGAGCGCATCCTGCGCCGTGGCGAGCGCCTGGACGCCCAGCACCCGGGGCAGGGCATCGGTACCGCGGTGGTCAAGGACATCATCGAAAGCTACGAGGGTGAGCTTTTTCTCGAAAAGTCCGAGCTGGGCGGGGCGGCCTTTCGAGTGTGCATCTGATTGCGTTGAGCTGCTTTGGTGGGAATCCGCCACGCCTGCGCGAGGGCCGTGCGGAAAACCGCCATTGGCGGCGTAAATGCGCCTGCGGTTCTTTTTAAAATCCAGCTATATCAAAGGTTTATCCTGTTTTTTCTTGTATGGCATGGCGCTTGCTTTTGCTGCGTCAAGGTCGCGCTAGCGTCCTACTAACAAATCCCTCCAGGTCAGGAGGGTTGGCGCCTAAACAAGAAAGGTGGTGCGGACGTCGCTGGATGTCAGCCGCACCCATGAGGATTCACCATGACTGCCACAACGAACGAAGTTGTCCGTCAACCGTTCTACAAAATGCTTTACGTCCAGGTGCTGTTCGCCATCACCGTGGGCATCCTGCTCGGCCATTTCTATCCAGAAACAGGCGTCGCCCTCAAACCGCTCGGCGATGGCTTCGTCAAGCTCATCAAGATGGTCATCGCACCCATCATCTTCTGTACCGTCGTCAGCGGCATCGCCGGCATGCAGGACATGAAGGCAGTCGGCAAGACCGGCGGCTACGCGCTGCTGTATTTCGAGATCGTGTCCACCATCGCCCTGATCATCGGTCTGGTCGTGGTCAACGTGGTGCAGCCAGGTGTTGGCATGCACGTCGACCCGAGCACGCTGGATGCCAGTAAGATCGCCGCCTACGCCCAGGCCGGTGAAGCGCAGACCACCATCGGCTTCCTGCTCAACGTGATCCCGGCCACCGTGGTCGGTGCCTTCGCCAACGGCGACATCCTGCAGGTACTGTTCTTCTCGGTGATCTTCGCCTTTGCGCTGCAGCGCATGGGTGAGTTCGGTCGCCCAGTGCTCGAATTCATCGATCGCATCGCCCATGTCATGTTCGGCATCATCAACATGATCATGAAGCTCGCGCCCATCGGTGCCTTCGGTGCCATGGCCTTCACCATCGGTCAGTACGGTGTCGGCTCGCTGGTGCAGCTGGGTCAGCTGATGCTGTGCTTCTACATCACCTGCTTCTTCTTCGTGCTCATCGTGCTGGGCGGCATCTGCCGTGCCCACGGCTTCAGCGTCCTGCGTCTGATCCGCTACATCCGCGAAGAGCTGATGATCGTGCTGGGTACTTCGTCGTCCGAGTCGGCCCTGCCACGCATGCTGACCAAGATGGAAAAACTCGGTGCCAACAAGTCGGTCGTCGGCCTGGTGATCCCTACCGGTTACTCCTTCAACCTCGACGGTACCTCGATCTACCTGACCATGGCCGCGGTGTTCATCGCCCAGGCCACCGATACCCCGATGGACATCACCCACCAGATCACCCTGCTGCTGGTGCTGTTGGTTGCCTCCAAGGGCGCTGCTGGCGTGACCGGTAGTGGCTTCATCGTTCTGGCCGCCACTCTGTCTGCCGTCGGCCACCTGCCGGTTGCCGGCCTGGCGCTGATCCTGGGTATCGACCGTTTCATGTCCGAAGCCCGCGCGCTGACCAATCTGGTCGGTAACGGCGTCGCCACCATCGTGGTCGCCAAGTGGTGCAAGGAGCTGGACGAAGACACCCTGCAGCGCGAGCTGGCCTCCGGTGGTCGTCCGGACGTGGTGGCCGTGCCTGCCGATAACGCTGGTAAGGTTTCCTGATAGAAATGTCGTCGACCTTCCCGGCAGGGAAGGTCACCTGGCCCGCCCTTGTGGCGGGCTTTTTTATGGTTCTTCACGGAATCCTGGGAAAGACAGAAACAAGAACGCCGGTTTGATGGATGATGTTCGTGCGAGCAAACACATCTACAAACCGGCGTTCTTGTGCACGATGTTAATACGTTCCTGCCCTTTTGGGAGGGCTTTTCTGTCATTG
>NZ_MSXW01000063.1 GCF_001945445.1 Pseudomonas sp. PA27(2017) | reverse complement strand
CGACTGCGAGCAAAAGGCAAGGCCGGCAAACAGATCGTCTGCGCGGCCATGCGCAAGCTGCTATGCATCGCTTACGGGGTCCTCAAATCCGGCCAGCCCTTTAACCCGCAACTCGCTATTGCGAGGTGAAGGTTAAGACGGTATCTACGATCGGCCGCTTGCGCACCACTTAGCCGCCAAAGTCGACGAACCTGGGCTTGAAGATTATGAACAGGCTCTCAGATCGCCACTAACCCGCGCACGCCGTCCGCCTCCATGGTTTCTCCGCGGCCCTGCTGGACGATCTCGCCGCGGCTCATCACCAGGTATTGGTCGGCCAGTTCGGCGGCGAAGTCGTAGAACTGCTCGACCAGCAGGATGGCCATATCGCCGCGGGCGGCGAGTTTTTTGATCACTGCGCCGATTTCCTTGATCACCGAAGGCTGGATGCCTTCGGTGGGCTCGTCGAGAATCAGCAAGCGTGGCTGGCTGGCCAACGCGCGGCCGATGGCCAGCTGTTGCTGCTGGCCGCCGGACAGGTCGCCGCCGCGGCGGTGCTTCATTTCCAGCAGCACCGGGAACAGCTCGTAGATGAACGGCGGCACCTCCTTGGCTTCCTTCGCGCTGAAACGAGAGAGCCCCATCAGCAGGTTTTCCTCCACCGTCAGGCGGCCGAATATCTCGCGGCCCTGGGGCACGTAGGCAATACCTGCGTGCACCCGCTGGTGCGGTTTGTAGCCGGTGATGGTCTTGCCCTCCCACTGCACGCTGCCCTCCTTGGCGGGCAGCAGGCCCATCAGGCATTTGAGCAGGGTGGTCTTGCCGACGCCGTTGCGGCCGAGCAGGCAGGTGACTTCGCCGACCTTCACGTCGAACGACAGGCCACGCAGGATGTGGCTGCCGCCGTAGTACTGGTGAAGCTGTTGGACTTGCAGCATGTCGATATCCTTAAGTCAGGCGGGCCGGAGTGCGCAACTCGCGCTCGAACGATCCACCGTGTGATGCCATCGGTGGATGAAAACAGCGTCGGCTACGCGCCCCGATCCACCCTACGTTTCTACGAATCCCTTAGCGACCGAGATAAACCTCGATCACCTTCTCGTTGGCCTGCACGGCGTCGAGCGAGCCTTCGGCCAGCACGCGGCCCTGGTGCAGCACGGTGACATGGTCGGCGATGGTGCCGACGAAGCCCATGTCGTGCTCGACCACCATCAGCGAATGTTTGCGTGCCAGGGACTTGAACAGCTCGGCGGTGAATTCGGTTTCCGCGTCGGTCATGCCCGCCACCGGCTCGTCGAGCAACAACAGTTGCGGGTCCTGCACCAGCAGCATGCCGATTTCCAGGAACTGCTTCTGGCCGTGGGACAGCAGGCCGGCCGGGCGCTGGCGCGAGCCGTCCAGGCGAATGGTGGCCAGCACCTCGTCGATGCGGTCGCGCTGCTCACCGCTGAGCCTGGCGCGCAGGCTGGCCCACACTGACTTGTCGGTCTTCTGCGCCAGTTCGAGGTTCTCGAACACGCTCAGCGCCTCGAACACGGTCGGTTTCTGGAACTTGCGGCCGATGCCGGCCTGGGCGATCTCGACCTCGCTCATCTGCGTAAGGTCGAGGGTTTCACCGAAGAACGCGGTGCCGCTGTTCGGCCGGGTCTTGCCGGTGATCACGTCCATCAGGGTGGTCTTGCCGGCGCCGTTGGGGCCGATGATGCAGCGCAGCTCGCCGACGCCGATGTACAGCGTCAGGTCGGTCAGCGCCTTGAAGCCGTCGAAGGCGACGTTGATGTCTTCCAGGGTGAGGATGGTGCCGTGACGCACGTTGAGGCCGCGCCCGGCGCTCTGGCCCAGGCCGATGGCGTCGCGGCTGCTGCCAGCCGGGTCGATCAGCATTTCGGGAATCGGTGCGCTTCTCATGATTTGTCCCCTCGTTTGAGCAGGCCGATGACGCCCTTGGGCAGGAACAGGGTGACCACGATGAACAGCGCGCCGAGGGCGAACAGCCAGTACTCGGGAAAGGCCACGGTGAACCAGCTCTTCATGCCATTGACCAGGCCGGCGCCGAGCAGTGGGCCGATCAGTGTGCCGCGCCCGCCGAGGGCCACCCACACGGCGGCTTCGATGGATTGCGTCGGGGCCATTTCGCTGGGGTTGATGATGCCCACCTGAGGTACGTACAGCGCCCCGGCCAGGCCGCACAGCACGGCGGAAAGTACCCAGATGAACAGCTTGTAGCCGCGTGGGTCGTAGCCGCAGAACATCAGGCGGTTCTCGGCGTCGCGCAGGGCGGTGAGCACCCGGCCGAACTTGCTGCGCGCCAGGCGCCAGCCCAGGTACAGGCTGCCGACCAAGAGCAGCACGGTGAGCGCGAACAGCGTGGCACGGGTGCCGGCGGCAGTGATTTCGAAGCCGAGGATGCTGCGAAAGTTGGTGAAGCCGTTGTTGCCGCCGAAACCGGTCTCGTTGCGAAAGAACAGCAGCATGCCGGCGAAGGTCAGTGCCTGGGTCATGATCGACAAATACACGCCCTTGATCCGCGAGCGGAAGGCGAAGAAGCCGAACACCAGCGCCAGCAAGCCGGGCGCCAGCACCACCAGGCACAGGGCCCAGAGGAAGTTATCGGTGCCGTACCAGTACCAGGGCAGCTCGGTCCAGGCGAGAAAGCTCATGAACGCCGGCAGGCCGTCGCCGGCGGCTTCACGCATCAGGTACATACCCATGGCGTAGCCGCCGAGGGCGAAGAACAGGCCGTGGCCGAGGGACAAGAGACCGGCATAGCCCCAGACCAGATCCAGCGCCAGGGCGACGATGCAGTAGCAGAGGATCTTGCCGACCAGGGTCAGGCTGTAGGCGGAAACGTGCAGCGCGTGCTCGGCTGGCAGCAGGTGCAGCACGGGCATGGCGGCCAGTACGGCGAGCACCAGCAGGCCGATGGCCAGCGACACCTGCGGGCCGAGCCTGTGGCTGGCGCGGGCCAGCAGGCTCTTGTTGACAGGCGTGGGATTGGCGGCGTTCATTTTTCTACCTCCCATGAACCGATCTGTGGGAGCGCACCATGGGCGCGAACGATGGTGGGGAAACAGTCGCTGGCATGGCCAGCTCCCACGGTGCAGAAGGTCATGGTGTTCAATCGATCACCCTCCCTTTCAAGGCGAACAGGCCCTGCGGACGCTTCTGAATGAACAGAATGATCAGCGCGAGGATGAGGATCTTGCCGAGTACGGCGCCGATCTGCGGCTCCAGGATCTTGTTGGCGATCCCTAAGCCGAAGGCTGCCATGACGCTGCCGGCCAGTTGGCCGACGCCGCCGAGTACCACCACCAGGAACGAGTCGATGATGTAACTCTGGCCGAGATCCGGGCCGACGTTGCCGATCTGGCTCAGCGCCACGCCGCCGAGGCCGGCGATACCCGAGCCGAGGCCGAAGGCGAGCATGTCCACGCGGCCGGTGGGCACGCCGCAGCAGGCGGCCATGTTGCGGTTCTGGGTGACGGCGCGCACGTTGAGCCCGAGGCGGGTCTTGTTGAGCAGCAGCCTGGTGAGCACCACCACCGCCAGGGCGAAGCCGACGATCACGATGCGGTTGTACGGCAGCACCAGGTTGGGCAGCACCTGAATGCCGCCGGACAGCCAGTAGGGGTTGGCCACTTCGACGTTCTGCGCGCCGAACAGCACGCGCACCAGCTGGATCAGGATCAGGCTGATGCCCCAGGTGGCCAGCAGGGTTTCCAGCGGGCGGCCGTAGAGATGACGGATCACCGTGCGCTCCAGGGCCATGCCGATCACCGCGGTCACGCAGAAGGCCACCGGCAGGGCGACCAGCGGATACAGCGCCAGGGCGTCGGGGGCGAAGCGCTGGAAGAGAATCTGCACCATGTAGGTGGAGTAGGCGCCGAGCATCAGCATTTCGCCGTGGGCCATGTTGATCACCCCGAGCAGGCCGAAGGTGATGGCCAGGCCGAGGGCGGCGAGCAGCAGGATCGAGCCCAGGCTCATGCCGCTGAATGCCTGGCCGAGCAGTTCGCCGATCAGCAGCTTGCGCTTTACCTGGGCGAGGCTGGTTTCTGCGGCGGTGCGCACGCCAGCGTCGCTTTCCACGCCGGGCTCCAGCAGGTTTTCCAGGCGGGTACGGGCCAGTGGCTCGCCGGTTTCGCCGAGCAGGCGCACGGCAGCCAGGCGCACCGCCGGGTTGGCGTCGACCAGTTGCAGGTTGGCCAGGGCGAGGGTGAGGGCATCGCGCACGGCGTCGTCGTCTTCCTCGGCTTGCGCCTGGGCGAGTAGCGGCAGTTGCGCCGGCTGGGCGCTCTTCTGCAATTGCTGGGCGGCGCTCAGGCGCACGGTTGCCTCACTGGCGAGCAACTGATGGCTGGCCTGGGCGTTGGCGATCAGCCCGCGCAGGCGATTGTTCAGGCGCAGTTTGCGCGGGGTGCCTTGCGGCTCGGCATCGCCCTCGGCGGCGCGGTAGCCAGCGTCGGTTTCGATGAAGGCGCGTTTGTCGCCGTCAGCGGCCACACGGCCCTGTTGCAGCGCATCGAGTAGCGGCTGGCGTGCCGGGTCGGGCATGGCGGCCCAGCTTTCCAGCTGTCTGGCTTGCTGCGTGGCGCTGGCGGCGACGAAATCGTCGGCTTCGCCGGCTTGTGCGGCCAATGGCAGCAGGAGCAGCAGGCTGAAGAGAATTCGGGCAAAGGCATAAGGCATGGGCGTGTCCTTGGTGTCCCGTGGCACAGGCGCCGGAGAACGACTCGGCGCCTGTGCCACGGTGCGGATCAGTTCGACTTCACCGGGGTGTCGCCTTTCTTGTCGTTACCCTCGATGTACGGGCTCCACGGCTGGGCGCGGATCGGCCCTTCGGTTTCCCAGACCACCGAGAACTGGCCGTCTTCCTGGACCTCGCCGATCATCACCGGCTTGTGCAGGTGATGGTTCTTCTCGTCCATCTTCAGGGTGAAGCCGCTCGGCGCCGCGAATTCCTGGCCCGCCATGGCCACGCGCACCTTGTCGACGTCGGTGGTACCAGCCTTCTCGACGGCCTGGGCCCACATGTGGATGCCCACGTAGGTGGCTTCCATCGGGTCGTTGGTCACCACGGTGTCGGCGTTCGGCAGCTTCTTGGCCTTGGCGTAGGCCTTCCAGTCGGCGACGAACTTCTCGTTGACCGGGTTCTCCACGGACTGGAAGTAGTTCCAGGCCGCCAGGTGGCCGACCAGCGGCTTGGTGTCGATGCCGCGCAGTTCTTCCTCGCCGACCGAGAACGCCACCACCGGCACGTCGGTAGCTTCGATGCCCTGGTTGGCCAGTTCCTTGTAGAACGGCACGTTGGAGTCACCGTTGACGGTGGACACCACCGCGGTCTTGCCGCCGGCGGAGAACTTCTTGATGTTGGCGACGATGGTTTGATAGTCGCTGTGACCGAACGGCGTGTAGACCTCTTCGATGTCCTTGTCCTGTACGCCCTTGCTGTGCAGGAAGGCGCGCAGGATCTTGTTGGTGGTGCGCGGGTAGACGTAGTCGGTGCCGAGCAGGAAGAAGCGCTTGGCGCCGCCGCCGTCTTCGCTGAGCAGGTATTCCACTGCCGGGATCGCCTGCTGGTTCGGCGCGGCGCCGGTGTAGAACACGTTCGGCGACATCTCTTCGCCTTCGTACTGCACGGGGTAGAACAGCAGGCCGTTGAGTTCCTCGTAGACCGGCAGTACCGATTTACGCGACACGCTGGTCCAGCATCCGAAGGTAACCGCGACCTTGTCCTGGGTCAGCAGCTGGCGGCCACGTTCGGCGAACAGCGGCCAGTTGGACGCCGGGTCGACCACCACCGGCTCGAGCTTCTTGCCGAGCACGCCGCCCTTGGCGTTGATCTCGTCGATGGTCATCAGCGCCATGTCTTTCAGTGACGTTTCCGAAATGGCCATGGTGCCGGACAGCGAGTGCAGGATGCCGACCTTGATGGTCTCGGCGGCCTGTACTGTCCAGGTCAGGCCCATGGCAGCGATGGACGCGGAAAGGGTGAAGGCCTTGATCAGGCTGCGACGTTGCATAGTTCGATCTCCATTCACAAACGAGTTATGTGTTGTTGGCAGTGGATCAAGGGACATCACGTCAACCCTGCGCCTGCACGGCACGCTCGCGAGCGCTGTGCAGCATGTGCAGGGTGATCTTGCGCACTTCCGCCTTGCTGACCTCTATGTGGGCCTTGAGCAACAGCTGTGCCTCTTCGCAGCGGCGCGACAGGATCGCGCCGAGAATGCGTGCATGTTCGTCGTAGGTGGCTTCCACCCGCGGCGTCTGGGTGAAATCCAGACGGCGGATGATGCGGATCTTTTCGCTGACTTCGCCGTGCAGGCGGGCCATCTCGCGGTTGCCGGTGGCTTCCACCAGTTGGCAGTGAAAGCGCTCGTCGAGGCGTGACACTTCGCGGCCGTCTTCCAGGCGCTGTTCGGGTGCCACCATCCAGATGCGTTTCAGCTCGCTCAGCAGGGCGGGGGTTTGCTCCGCCTCGCGGTCGCACAGGCGCTTGACCGCCGCCTGCTCGAGAACGATGCGCACGTCGTAAAGCTCCTCGAAGTGGGCGAAGTCGAACGGCTTGACCTGCCAGCCGCTGCGGAAATACACCTCCAGGTAACCCTCGCGCTCCAGCCGGTACAGGGCCTGGCGCACCGGTGTACGGCTTGCCGCCATACGCTCGGCGACTTCGCCTTCGCTGAAGCGGTCGCCGGGCAGCAGGCGAAACTCGAAGATGTCGTCCTTAAGCTGCCCGTAGATGCGCTCGGCGAGATTCTCCGGGCGCTCCTTGCCGCGCCTGATCGGGTCGACGAGCTGCATCTCAGGCAGCCTCGACCGGTTCGAGCACCAGCAACGCGTCACCCGGGGTGACCGCTTTGCCCGGCTGGCAGCGCACGGCCTTGACCGTCCCGGCCAGTGGTGCGGTGACCGCCAACTCCATCTTCATCGCCTCGACCACCAGCAGCGTGGCGCCGGCCTCGACGTACTGGCCGGGCTCGACCAGCACCTTCCAGACGCTGCCGCACATATCGGCGCTGACCAGGTGGCCGTCGACGGCTTCGTTTTCCTCCAGGCTGGCAGCTGGCGCAGCGTGGCTGTCGGCATCGTCGTCACGCCACAGCAACACTTCGGCGTCGAAGGCCTGTTTTTGCTGGTGCTGGAAGTCGCTGATGCTCTGCGCGTTGTCGGCCAGGAAGGCCTGGTACTCGGCGAAGTCGAAGGTGCTCTGCTCGATTTTTATCTGCGCGCGGCCTTCACGGAAGGCCTCGCGGAAGTCGTCCAGCTCGGCCTCGCTGACCGGGTAGAAACGCACCTGGTCGAAGAAGTGCAGCAGCCAAGGCTGGCCGCCCTCGAACTGGGCGTTCTTCACGAACTTGTTCCAGATCGGCAGGGTGCGGCCGACCAGTTGGTAACCGCCGGGCGAGTCCATGCCGTAGATGCACATGTACATGCCGCCGATGCCCACGGTGCCTTCGGCGGTGTAGGTACGCGCCGGGTTGTACTTGGAACTGAGCAGCCGGTGACGCGGGTCGAGCGGCACGGCGCAGGGCGCGTCGAGGTAGACGTCGCCGAGGCCGAGAATCAGGTAGCTGGCGTCGAACAGGATGTCGCGTACGTCCTCGCGACTGGCCAGGCCATTGGCGCGCTGGATGAAGTCGACGTTGTTCGGCAGCCACGGCGCCTGGCTGCGCACCGTCTCGCTGTAGCGGGTGACGGCAGCGAGGGTGGCGCTGTCCTCGAAGGCCATGGGCAGGTGGACGATACGGGTCGGCACCTTGAGGCCTGCCACGTCACCCAGGCTGGCTTCCAGGCGCAGCAGGTGATCGAGCAGCGCCTGCTGGTGCAGCACGCGGCTGTCATAGCGCAGTTGCAGGGAGCGCACGCCTGGCGCCAGTTCTTCCAGGCCGGCGAGCGGCTGGGCCTTGAGCGCTTCCATCAACAGATGCACGCGCAGGCGCAGCGCCAGGTCGAGCACGTTGTCGCCGTATTCGAGCAGGATGTAGGCATCGCCCGCCTGCCGATAGACCGTGCGCGGGCGGTTGCCATCGGCGGGCAGCTCGGCCAGTACGGTTGCGGAAACCGTGTCGCCCGGTTGCAGGCTCGGCGCCGGCAGTTGCGCGGCGCTGGCCGCGCTCAGGCTCTGCAGGCTGGCCAGTTGCGCCTGCTCCAGCGCCTGGGCCTGCTCGAAGCTGATCGGGTGAAAACGCAGGGTATCGCCCGGTTTGACCTGGCCGACCTTCCACAGCTCGGCCTTGGCGATGGTCACCGGGCAGACGAAACCGCCGAGGCTGGGGCCGTCCTTGGTGAGGATCACCGGGAAGTCACCGGTGAAGTTGATGGCGCCGATGGCGTACTCGCAATCATGCACGTTGGACGGGTGCAGGCCGGCCTCGCCGCCGTCGGCGCGGGTCCAGCTCGGCTTCGGCCCAGACAGGCGCACACCCAGGCGATTGGAGTTGTAGTGCACCTGCCAGTCTGCGGCGAAGAACTGTTCGATGGCCTCGGGTGTGAAGAAGTCCGGGGCACCATGGGGCCCGTAGAGCACGCCGATGTTCCAAGTGGTGCCGTAGGCGGGAATCAGGCTGTCGGCCAGCGCCTGGGGTTCGCTGACCGGCGCCGGCGTGGTGCAGGCTGGCAACCCCGGTTGGGAGATGGCCAGCATGTCGGCGGCGCGCAGCGTGCGCCCTGCATGGCCGCCGAACTGGCCGAGGGCGAAGGTCGAGCGGCTGCCCAGGTACAGCGGCACGTCGAAGCCGCCGCGCACCGCGAGGTAGGTGCGGCAGCCGCTCTGTGCACGGCCGAGCTTGAGCACTTGGCCGGCTTTGACGGCGATCGGCGCCCAGTAGGGCACGGCTTCACCATCCAGTTCGGCCGGGCAGTCGGCACCGGCGAGGGCGATCAGCGCGTCGCTGTGAAAGCGCAGGCTCGGCCCCTGCAGGGTGAATTCCAGGCCGGCAGCACTCTCGTGATTGCCGACGATGCGGTTGGCCAGGCGGAAGGCGTAATCGTCCATCGGCCCGGACGGCGGCACGCCGATGTCCCAGTAGCCGAGGCGGCCCGGAAAATCCTGCACGCTGCTGTAGGTGCCGGGTTCCAGCACTTCCACCACCTGGGCCGCGTAGCTGAAGGTGTCGAGCAGACGCGTCCAGATCTGCGCACTGTGGAAGCGCGGTTCGGCCACCACCTGGCGCAGGTAGTCGAGGTTGCTGGCGATGCCGTGCAGGCGGGTTTCGCCCAGGGCTTTCTGCAACTTGGCGATAGCCTCATCGCGGCTTGGCGCGTGGACGATCAGCTTGGCGATCATCGGATCATAGAACGCCGACACCTCGCTGCCGGTACTGACCCAGCCGTCTACGCGCACGTCGTCCGGGAAATGCACGTCGGTGAGCACGCCCGGGCTGGGTTGGAAGTTCTTCAGCGGGTCTTCGGCATAGATGCGCACTTCGATGGCGGCGCCTTGTGGGGCGCGGCTCAGGGCGGCCCAATCCAGCTCGGCGCCGGCGGCCACGCGCAGCATGCATTCGATCAGATCGAGGCCGGTGACCATCTCGGTGACCGGATGCTCGACCTGCAGGCGAGTGTTCACTTCGAGAAAGTAGAAATCGTCGCGGGCGGCGTCGTAGATGAACTCCACTGTGCCGGCGCTGCGGTAGCTCACCGACTCGCCGAGCTGGATGGCCGCCGCGTGCAAGCGCTCACGGGTCGCTTGGGGCAGATTCGGCGCAGGGGTTTCCTCGACCACCTTCTGGTTGCGCCGCTGCAGCGAACAGTCGCGCTCGCCGAGGGCGGCCACGCGGCCTTTGCCATCACCGAAGATCTGCACTTCGACGTGTCGCGCCTGGTCGACGAAACGCTCGATGAAAACGCCGGCGTCACTGAAGAACTGCTCGCCCATGCGCTTGACGCTGTCGTAGGCACTGGCCAGGGCCACGGCATCGGCGCAGCGGGTCAGGCCGATGCCGCCGCCGCCGGCGGTGGTCTTGAGCATGATCGGGTAGCCGATGGTTTCCGCCGCGCCCAGGGCTTCGTCCAGGCTCTGCAAAAGCGCGGTGCCGGGCGCCATCGGCACCTTTGCGTCGGCGGCCAGTTCACGGGCGCGGTGCTTGAGGCCGAACTCGCGAATCTGAGCGGGCGTCGGGCCGACGAAGGCGATGCCGGCGTTCTCGCAGGCCTCGGCGAACTCGGCGCTCTCGGAGAGGAAGCCGTAACCGGGATAGATCGCCTGGGCGCCGGTTTCCCTGGCGGCGGCAAGGATCTTGTCGATGCGCAGGTAGCTGTCGGCAGCCTTGTCGCCGCCAAGGGCCACGGCCACGTCGGCATCACGTACGTGCTGGGCATTGCGGTCGGCATCGGAATACACCGCCACGCTCTTCACGCCCAGGCGCTTCAGGGTGCGGATGGCGCGGACGGCTATCTCCCCGCGGTTGGCGATCAGTACGGTATGGAACATGTTCGTGTCCTCGACGTAGGGTGGAAAACGGCGAAGCGTTTTCCACCAGCTGTTCGTTGGTGGATGGCTTCGGCCATCCACTCTGCGGGTTCAGTTCTTGCTGGCTTGCTGGCTGGCGATAAAGGCGCGCCAACCGCCGAAGCTGGTGATGTCGCGGGCATCACCGAGCGCCCAGGGCTCGCAGATGAAGCCCTTCACGCTGCGCCCGTCGGCCAGGGTCAGGTTGCCGATGCCCAGGGGCGCGGGAATCTCGGCGACGAACTCGCCAAAGCGCGCCAGGGGGATGTCCCACAGCTCGACGATGATCGAGCTGCCATCGGTACTGCGCGCCAGGCCCGGTTTCGGCGGCACGGTGCCGGCCAGGGCATAGAGGCGGTAGTGCGGCGAGGTCAGGGTCTGCTCGACCAGCACCGCGTCGCGGGTGGCCAGTTGGAAGTTCAGCGGCATGCCGGTCAGGTGTGCGCCGACCACCGCGACCCGTACGCTGCCAGCCGGTATCGCCGTGGCAGCGGTTTGCGGCGGCAGGGCACGGCCGGTGGCGCCCAGTGGCAGTTCCAGGCTGGCCTGCCAGCGTTTGCCGAAGGCCGCCAGGGCGCGGTCATGCCAGGCCGGGGCGAGCAGGGTGATGCCGGCGGGCAGGCCGTCGCCGCGCAGGCCGGCCGGCAGCGCCAGAGCGGACAGGTCGGCGAGGTTGGTGAAGTTGGTGTAGGTGCCGAACTGGCTGTTGAACAGCACCGGCTCCTGCTGCATTTCGGCGAGGCTGCGAATGGTCGGCGAGGTCGGCACCACCAGCGCATCGAAGCCGGCCAGCGCGTCGTTGATGGCGCGGCTAAGTTCGGCGCGCAGGTACTCGGCCTTGTAGGCGTCGCAGGCGCTGTACTGGTGGCCGTTCTCGACGATGCCACGCACCACCGGGTCGATATGCGCCGGGTCGACGCCTTCCACGGCAACCGTACGCTCGGCGACCCAGGGGCCGTAATAGAGCTGCTCGGCCAACTGGCGGAACGGGCTGAAGTCGAGGGTCTTGAGCGTCACGCCAAGGCTTTTCAGCTGCTCCAGCGCCTGCTCGAAAACCGCCTGGGTTTGGGTATCGCCAAAGAATTCCAGGCTGTCCGGTACGGCGAAGGTCGGTGCGGCCTGCATGCCGACCGGTGCGCTGTTGGGGTTTTGCCGTGAGTAGGCGTCGGCAGCGTCGTAGCCACCAGCGATGCCCGCCACGGTTTCGGCATCGCCCACCGTGAGGGCGAAGATCGAGATGCAGTCCACGGTGCGGCACGCCGGCACCAGGCCGGTGTTGGGCAGCCAGCCCTTGGTCGGCTTGAGCCCGACGATATTGTTGAAGCCCGCCGGCACACGGCCCGAGCCAGCGGTATCGGTGCCCAGAGAGAACGGCACCAGGCCGCGTGCGACCACGCTGGCCGAACCGGAACTGGAGCCTCCGCTGACGTAATCGGCGTTGAAGCTGTTGACCACGGCGCCATGGGGCGAGCGGGTGCCGACCAGGCCGGTGGCGAACTGGTCGAGGTTGGTCTTGCCGATCAGGATGGCGCCGGCAGCGCGCAGGCGGCCAACCACTGTGGCGTCGGCTTCAGCCTGGTAGGCGAACTCCGGGCAGGCGGCAGTGGTAGCCCAGCCGGCAGCGTCGATGTTGTCCTTGATGGCGAAGGGCACGCCGTACAGCGGCAGCTTGCTCTGCTGGCCTTCGGCCTGGTCGAGCAGCGCCTGCAGCTGGCTCAGCTGGGCATCGAGCTGCGCTACGGTGGCGAGGCTGATCCAGGCGTTGTCGGACGTATCGAGAGCCTCCAGCAGACCGTGCAGCAACTCGGCGGGTTGGGCGGCGTCACGGTAAGCCTGTTGCCAGTCGGCGAGGGTGAAGGCGAAAGAGGCGTGGGACATGCGCTGAGATTCCATCTTGTATCCAAGTTGAAATCTCTAGAGCAATAGCGGTGCCAGTTTTTAATTGATTGATTTATATGGGATTTATTTGATGTTCGTGGTTTTTCCGCTGATTTTCGCACCGCTGCGGGGCGCAGGCGAAGCCTTTTGGTGCGGCGTGATGCTCGGGCAGAAGCAAGGAAAGCGGAAATCTAGCGATCTCGTAGGAGGGCTTTAGCCCCGAGCTTCTAATCGAGACAAACTAAGAGCTCGCGGCTAAAGCCGCTCCTACAAAGTATTTCGCTCACAAACCCTGCAACAACGCTCGGTAATCGCCCACCGCTGCGAACTCCTCGGTGTCCTTCACGCCCTTGCGGCTATCGGGTTCGTATACCGCCAGCAGGTGTTTCACGCCGAAGCGCGCGGCGCTGCGCAGGATCGGGATGTTGTCGTCGATGAACAGGCTGCGCGCCGGCTCGAACGCCAGGTCCTGCTGCAGGGCTGCCCAGAACTGCTGGTCTTCCTTGGGAAAACCGTAGTCGTGAGAGCTGATCATGCGGTCGAAATAGGGCGCCAGTTCGATGCGCTCCAGCTTCAGGGACAGCGAATCGCGGTGGGCGTTGGTGATCATCACCACCTGTTTGCCGGCCTGGCGGATGGCGGCGAGAAAGGTGTCGGCATCCGGGCGCAGGGCGATCAGGTCGGCGACTTCGCGCTTGAGGTCCTTGATCGACAGCTCTAGCTCGCGGCTCCAGAAGTCCGTGCAATACCAGTTCAGCTGGCCGGCGTGTTCGGTGAACAGCGGCTGCAGTTCGGCATCGGCCAGGGCACGGCTGATGCCATGGCGCTCGGCGTAGCGCTGCGGCAGGTGCTCGAGCCAGAAGTGGTTGTCGAAATGCAGGTCCAGCAGGGTGCCGTCCATGTCCAGCAGGACGGTGTCGATGTCGGACCAGGGCAGGTTCATGGCGAGGCAACTCTCCAGGCGGTAAATGGCGGTACGCTGCCTGCAGGTCGTCAAATGCTACGGCGAGGACGCAGACAATCAGGGCAGGCACGGTATGATAACCGTTCCGGTCAGCCCAGCAGCAGGACTCACCCATGCGTCAGAAGCCCACCATCACCGCTCGCGAGATCGTCGCCAGCAGCCGCCTGTTCCGTGTCGAGGAGATTCAGTTGCGCTTCAGCAACGGCGCCGAGCGCACCTATGAGCGGCTTGTCGGGCGCGGCACCGGCCATGGCGCGGTGATGATCGTGGCGATGGCCGATGACGAACACGTGCTGTTGGTCGAGGAATACTGCGGCGGCACCGGCGAGTACGAGCTGTCGCTGCCCAAGGGCCTTATCGAGCCGGACGAAGACGTGCTCGATGCCGCCAATCGCGAATTGCAGGAAGAGGCCGGTTTCGGCGCCCGCCGCCTCGAGCACCTGACCGAGCTGAGCCTGTCGCCGGGCTACATGAGCCAGAAGATCCAGGTGGTGCTGGCCCGCGATCTTTATCTACAGAGCCTGCCCGGCGACGAGCCGGAGCCATTGCGAGTCGACAAGGTCAGCCTGCGCGAACTGTCCGCGCTGATCCAGCATCCGCAGTTCAGCGAGGGGCGCGCCCTGGCGGCCCTGTACCTGGTGCGCGACCTCCTGGAGCAGCGCGGGGAACTGAGCCGATGAGCCATCCGTTATTGCCCGGTGTGCTGGGTCTGGTGCAGCGCGCCGGCGAGGCCATTCTGCCGTTCTGGCGCCAAGGTGTGCAGGTGGTGGAAAAAGCCGATGCCTCGCCGGTCACCGCCGCTGACCTGGCCGCCCACGGCATCCTCGCCGAGGGCTTGCTGGCGCTGGAGCCGAGCATTCCCGTGTTGTCGGAGGAAGATGCCGATATCGCCCTGGGCGAGCGGGCCGGCTGGTCGCGCTGGTGGCTGGTCGATCCGCTGGACGGCACCAAGGAGTTCATCGCCGATAGCGAAGAATTCACCGTCAACGTGGCGTTGATCGAGCACGGCGAAGTGGTGTTTGGCGTGGTCGGCATTCCTGCCACAGGCGTGATCTATCACGGTGGCCGCGCGTTCGGCGCCTGGCGGATCGAGCCGGGTAAGCAGCCGCAGGCGATCACCATGCGTGAAGCGTCAGCCGCTGGCTTGACCGTAGTCGCCAGCCGCCGCCATGGCAGCGTCGAACAGGAGCAGTTGCTGGCCGCGCTGGTGGCCCGTTTCGGCGAGGTCGAACGGGTCAGCGTTGGCAGTTCGCTGAAGTTCTGCCAACTGGCCGAAGGCAGCGCCGACTTCTACCCGCGCCTGGCGCCTACCTCGCAATGGGACACCGCGGCGGCGCAGGGCGTGCTGGAAGGCGCAGGCGGCGTGGTACTGACGCTGCAGGGCGAGCCGTTGCGCTACGAAGCCCGCGAGTCGTTGCTAAACCTGTTCTTCCTGGCGTTGCCGGCGGATGCCGAGTGGCGCGCGTTGCTGATCGAGGAAGCCAAGCGGCTGACGCCAGTTACTTAGCCCTTCCCCGTAACCAAGCATCTTAGAAGCCGCGACCTAGCGGTGAATCGTCCGGCCAGCGAGTAAGTCGTGGTGTGGCCGCAATCGTTCGCGCCGGGGCGACGCTCCTACAGGGTGACGATGCGGCTTCTGTAGGAGCCGCGACCTCGCGGCGAATCGTCCGGCCAGCGCGGAAATCACGGTAGGGCCGCAATCGTTCGTGCCGAGGGCGACGCTCCTACGGGGTTCGTGGTTTACGCCTCAGTCCAGCATGTCGCTGTAGCGGTCATCCTGTTTATACACCAGCGGCTGGGCGAAGCCCGGCACCTTGATCTGCGCGTCATCGATGGCGATTTCGGTGTCGTCGATCAGGTCATTGCCGAAGTTGTAGATGATCTCCAGCTGACCCTTGGTCGCCTGCTCGTCGTAGGCCCGGGCGTTGGCGCGGGTCTGCTCGCGACGTTGCTGGTAGGCGCTGAACGCCGCCTCGCCATGGCGCTTGCGCAACATGCGCTCGACCACGTGGGGGGCGAGCACCACGGCGCTGGCGTTGTTGCCGCCGAAGCCCTTGGAGTTGATGAAGCACACGTCCATGCGCTGGTCGTGGCGATCCACATTACTGATGCTCAGGTGCTGCTGGTGAACGTCCGCAGCCACTTCATCGATGGTCTTGATGCCGGGGATGATGCCGTACTTGAAGGTGCCCAGGGCGGAGATCACCTGGTCGCCACTGGCGGTAGCCAGGGAGTGGCCGACGAAGGCTTTCACCGCCGCGACCGGCCAACTGTCGATGGCAAAGGCGGCAGCAACGCGATCCAGCAGTTCGGATTCGGTGACCCGGTTGGCCGGGGTGCTGGAGCCGTGGGCATGGACGAAGCTGCGCTGGCGCACGGCGTCGATCCCCACCAGCTGAGTGGCAGCGGCGACTGCCTTGGCGACGGTCAGGTAGTTGCCAGGGCCAGGAGCGGAGATGGACTTCTTGAAGCCGTCGGCGTTGATGAACACGTCGGTGGCGGCGCCATGGATGTCGGCACCCAGCTGCAGGGCCAGCTCGTCGTCCATCAGCACCACGAACTGGCAGGCTTCGGACAGGGTGAAGCCGCAGTTCTCGCCGAACGGCCGGCTGGCGCGGCGGAAATCGACCTCACCCTGGACCATATCGGTCTTGCCTTCGATCAGGCGCAGGCCTTCCTCGGTGGCCAGGGCGCCCATGGCGCCGTAGCCCTCGATGCACTCGGCATTGATCGGTGCCTCGCTGTTGCCGACGATCACCACGCGGGCCTTGCCGGCGTTGATCTGCTCAATGCCCTTCTGCAGGTTGTACAGGAAGGTCGCGCAGGCGCCGGTGACGCTGCCGGTGGTGCCGACGCTGCCCAGCACGTAGGCGTTGATGAAATCGGCCGGCATGGTGTTCAGGCCCAGGGCCAGTTGCTTGGAGCTGACGCGATGGCCCTTGAGGCGCGACTGCATGAGGCCGCCGAAACCGTTTTCGTCGAGCTGGCTCATGATGCTGCCAGCGAACACGGCGATCTCGTCAGGCGCCACGTGGTCGACGATGGTCTGCCACGGCACGCCGGTGGCGCGCAGGGCGTCGGTCACACCGACCACGGCCATCTGCAGGCCGCGGGGGTGGAAGCGCGAGTTGTACAGCTCGCCAGGCTCGAAGCCGGTGGGCAGCTGGCCGGCGGATTTCACCGGCAGCGCGCGGTAGCTGTCGACCTTGAATTCACAATTGTCATGCAGGGTGACGCGAACGTCGTTGCCGTTCAGCTCCTCGACCGACCAATTGGCCGGCAGTGGCTCGGGCAGTTGCTTGCGGCTGCTGACGAAGGTCAGGCTGCCGCCTTCGCCATTCAGGGCGATGCTCTTGTGCCAGTGGGCCGCGTCGGGATCCAGGTGCTGTTTCTCGATGCGGCGCACCAAGGTGGAGGCCAGCACCTGCTCGCCATAGCGACGCTCGATCTCCACGTCGGACAACGGCTCGCCTGCCTGACTCTGATAGGCACCATCGACCACGCGTACCAGCTTGCTCATCACGGCCAGGCCGACGAGGGTTTCGCGACGTGCCTGTTCGTCCAGCGATTCGATCACCGTACGGCGGAAACCGTGGTGGAAGGAGCTGCGGCCAGCGGCGTTGTAGCCACCGAAACCGACGATCACAGGCAAACGAGACTTCACGCGGACACTCCTTAAACTATTCAGATCGGCACGCCAGACGGGCGCGTACCGGGTCAGCGGGTCGAGCGCGGCGCACTCTCTTATTAAAAGAAGAAAGCGCCATGATGACTTTTCAGGTGCCTATGCTGACGCGATCCATGACCCATAAGTCACGACTGGATACAAGGTTACCCGTTATCGCGGGCGGCGGCACGACCCATATGTGCTACGGCCCAAAGAAGAAGCCCGGCGCTAGGCCGGGCTTCATTCTTATAGCGCAGGGCAGGCTATCAGTTCATACCCAGCCAGTTCGGCAGTGCCAGCGACACGAACGGCACGTACGTGACCAGGATCAGGAACGCCAGCATCACCAGCAGCCACGGCGATACCGCGCGCACCACCCGGGTCAGCGGCATGCCGGTGACCGCCGAGGTGACGAACAGGTTGAGACCGGTCGGTGGGGTGATCAAACCGATCTCCATGTTCACCACCATGATGATGCCCAGGTGGATCGGGTCGATGCCCAACTGCATGGCGATCGGAAAGAGGATCGGCGCCAGGATCAGGATGATCGCCGACGGCTCCATGAAGGTCCCGGCAATCAGCAGCACGATGTTCACCACCAGCAGGAACTCGATGGGGCTGAAGCCCTGCTCCACCACCCAGGCGGTGATCGACTGCGGGATCTGCTCGGTGGTCAGCACGTGGGCGAACAGCATGGCGTTGGCGATGATGAACATCAGCACCACGCTGAGCTTGCCGGCCTCGACGAACACCTTCGGGCACTCGCGGATGGTCATGTCCTTGTAAATGAAGATCGCCACGAAGGCCGCGTACACCGCCGCCACCGCTGCCGCTTCGGTCGGCGTGAACATACCCGAGTAGATGCCGCCGAGGATGATCACGATCAGCAGCAGGCCCCAGCCGGCCTTGCGCCCGGCGGTGAGGATCTCGGCCATCGACGCGCGTGGCAGCGACGGCATGTTCTTGACCCGTGCGATGATGTAGATGGTGATCATCAGGAACACGCCCAACAGCAGCCCCGGCACTACACCGGCCATGAACAGCTTGCCCACCGAGGTTTCGGTGGCGGTGGCGTAGACCACCATGACGATCGACGGCGGAATCAGGATGCCCAGGGTAC
>NZ_MSXW01000021.1 GCF_001945445.1 Pseudomonas sp. PA27(2017) | reverse complement strand
TGCAGCAGGCTCTGGTACACGCCGCGCTGGAGATGGCCGTGGCTCGCCGACAGCCGCAAACCGAGGTACTGCTGCACTCGGATCGTGGCAGCCAATACTGCGCGTACGATTACCAGGCCTTGCTGCGGCGACATCGCATCGTGCCCAGTCATTCGCGCCCGGGGAACTGCTGGGACAACGCAGCGATGGAGAGCTTCTTTCGTTCGCTGAAGACCGAACGGGTGTACCTGACCCGCTACGCCAGCTACCAGGAGGCGAAAACCGACCTGTTCGACTACATCCGCTTTTACAATCACCGCCGCCGCCACTCGACACTGGGCTATCTCAGTCCGATGGAATTTGAGCGGCGAAATACGAGCAGTCGCTCTTAACTACCTGTCCACTAGCTCCGGGACAGACCACCTTCTTGCCTATACACTTTGCTTTCATGCACGGGCTGCATGTCGCCAATATTGGTTCGTCAGACCAATATCGGAAATTTGGCTGAAGGCGACAAATGGGACACACCTTTCGTCGTCTTCCCGCAGACAGATGTACGGGTCAACCCAAATGCACCTGCAGAGATCCGTGCTGCTTTTGAGGAAGCTTGTGCGTGTTATCGCACTCAAGCCTATACAGCGTCAGCGATAATGTGTCGCAAGACAATCGAAGGAGTTTGCGCTCAGCATGGCGTCAAAGAGAGAAACCTGAGCGCATCGTTGAGGAGGATGAAGGACGACGGGCTCATCGACGAACGCTTATTCGAGTGGTCTGATGCTCTACGAGTTGTTGGAAACGAGGCCGCCCATGGGGTTGGAGTTTCCATCGAGCAGCCTGATGCCAAGGACACAATCGAATTCACAAACGCGATCCTCGACTACATGTTTTCGTATAGAGATCGTTTCGAGCAGTTCAAAAAACGTCGGGCTGGTGCTGCGTAACCTTAGCTAGGTTTTGTACGAAAAGTACTGACGCATGCAACGCAGGCTGCAGGCCAGCGTGACCATGGCTGAAAAGCTTCTCGCCAGCTTGTCGTAGCGAGTGCCTATTCTGCGGTTCTCTTTCAGCCAGCCAAACATCCGCTCAATGATGTTTCGCTGTCGATACTTTGGACGATCAAAGAGCCGGGGCAGGCCAGGCCGAGGCTTGCGGGGCATGGCACGCAGCGGGATCACCGGCTGTATTCGGTAGCGGTCGCAGTAATGGCGCAGGTGTTGCGCGTCATAGCCTTTGTCAGCCAGTAACCAGCGACTGCGTTTGCGTGGACGCCCCGGCTTACCGGGAATTCGCACCTGATCCAGCAACGGCTGGGCATGAGCGATATCGCTGGTTTGCCCCGGCGAAAGAATGAAGCGTAATGGAACACCATTGGCGTCACAGATCATGTGAATCTTGGTAGTAAGGCCGCCTCGACTACGCCCCAAAGCATGATCTAGCGGTTCTTCAGGCCCCCTTTTTTCCCGGCGCCTGAAGAGGCTCGGGTTGCACGTATCGCAGTGGAATCGATCATCCAGGTGTCCAGATCAATCAGTCCCTCCCGGTTTAATCGGATGTGCAAGCGCTCCAGTATCCGGTCGAACGTACCGTCGTCGCGCCAGTCACGAAAACGCTGATACACCGTCGACCAAGGCCCAAAGCGTTCCGGCAGATCACGCCAGGCAGCGCCCGAGCAGAGGATCCACAGGATTGCGTGGAGTACCAGACGATCATCACTGCGTGGGCGACCCATCTTCTGCTCTGGAGAAACCAGATCCTTGATCAATTCCCACGATGCGTCGGAGAGTTCGTAACGCTTTGCCATGCGGGCCTCCAGCCAATCATGGCGGCAATTTTACCCGTACCGACTTTTCGTACAAAACCTAGCAACATGGTGCCAAATCTGGCGCGAAAAACCGGAGTTGAACTCAAAACGGTAAGTGCCAAAGATCTTACAAGGTAGTGCCAAATCCGCCGTGCGCTTACACGACACTTTGCATGCCGCAGATAGCAAAAGCCCCCGAAATTCTAGGAATTTCAGGGGCTTAGGCTTGAGATATGGCGGGAAGATAGGGATTTGAACCCTAGGTACCATCGCTGATACAACGGATTTCGAATCCGTCCCGTTCGGCCACTCCGGCATCTTCCCAGGCGGCGCGCATGATACCAGCAGAATTCGCTTTGGCGAAGCCCATAACGTAATTTTTTTCGCGTGCTATCAAATGCTTGGCTCATTTGCCGGTGACGGCTGCGTGGCCATCCGCTGATCGGCGTGCCCGATGCCGCGCGCCAAAGCCCTTGGCATCGGGGTTGTGGGCCGGAGCCTGCTGGCAGCGGAAGCGCTGGCCGCGCCTGCCGCCATCCGCTCGGCGGATAGTACCTTGCTGGCCGGGTAGAATACTGTACATTTGGACAGTATTTTTCTTGCTGCCCATTCGCCATGTCTTCCGTCGTCGCTATCGATCATCTGCTCAACGAACGCCGTATCTGGCGTGGCCAGGGCATTGTCGCGCCCAGCGGCCACCAGCCCACGGGCAACGCGGCGCTGGATGCTTCGTTGCCAGGCGGTGGCTGGCCGGAAGCAGCGTTGAGCGAGCTGCTCGTCGAGGCGCCAGGTATCGGTGAGCTGCGCGTGGTGCTGGCGACATTGGCGCGTTTGAGCGCTGCCGGGGAGCGGGTGGTGTTGGTCGCGCCGCCCTACCTGCCCTACCCCGGCGCCTGGTCGGCAGCGGGGGTGGAGATGAAGCAGTTGGCGCTGATCCAGGCGAGCGCGCGGGATGCCTTGTGGGCGGCCGAGCAGTGCCTGCGTTCGGGCAGTTGCGGGGCGGTGGTGCTGTGGCCGCAACGGGCCGATGACCGTGCCCTGCGCCGCCTGCAGATCGCCGCCGAAACCGGGCAGACCCTGGCCTTCGCCTACCGCCCGCTGCATGAGGCGCGCAACCCTTCGCCGGCGGCCTTGCGCCTGACCATCCAGGCGCAGCCCGCCCAGGTGCGGGTGCTCAAGTGCCGAGGTGGGCAACCACCGTCGCGCGCGTTTGATTTGAGCGGCTGGGGCTTTTGATATGCGCTGGGCGTGCATCCTGCTGCCGCAACTGGCCATGGACGGCGTGTTGCGTGGCCGTGAAGAGGCCGAAGCGCCGCTGGTGTTGCTGAGCGGCACACCCCAGCGGCGCATGTTGCAGGCGGTCAACCCGGCCGCGCGGGCGCTCGGCCTGCGCCCGGGGCTGACGCTGACGGCGGCGCAATCCTTGAACTGCGCCTTCGCCAGCGCCGAGTACGACCCCGCCGATATCGAGCGCTGGCGCAGCTTCCTGGCGGCCTGGGCCTACGGTTTCAGCTCCCAGGTGAGCCTGCACTATCCGCGCTGCCTGTTGCTCGAGGTGCAATCGAGCCTGTCGCTGTTCGGGCCCTGGCCACGTTTCGAGGCGCGCCTGCGTGAGGAGCTGACGGCGCTGGGCTTTCGCCATCGCATTACCCTGGCACATCACCCTGCCGCAGCGCGCATGCTCGCCAACCTGCACGATGGCCTGGCGATCACCGACGAGCAGGCGTTGCGCGAGCGGCTGGCGGCCATGCCGCTGGATCGCATCGGCCTGCCGGAAGAACTGGCCACGACGCTGGCGCGCATGGGCCTGCGCCAGGTGCGCCAGTTACAGGCGCTACCCCGCGACAGCCTGGCGCGGCGCTTCGCGCCTGAGCTGCTGGCTGGCCTGGATACCCTGATGGGCCTGCGCCCGCTGGCGCTGGATTACTACCGCCCGCCGGATGTGTTCGACAGCCGGCTGGAGCTGCACTTCGAGGTGGAATCGACCCAGGCCCTGTTGTTTCCGCTGCGCCGCCTGACCGCGGATCTCGCTGCCTACCTGGCGGGCCGGGACTGCGGTGTACAGCGTTTCGTGCTGCACCTGGAGCACCGCGACGGTGACGACAGCCTGCTACCCGTCGGCCTGCTCAGCGCCGAGCGAGAAGCGGGCATGCTGCTGGAGTTCACCCGCGGCCGTCTGGAACAGCTGCAATTGCCGTCACCGGTGCTGGCGCTGCGCCTGGTGGCCCGCGACCTGCCGACCTTCGTACCGCAGCACCAGGCCCTGTTCGAGGACCGGCCGCAGCAAACCTTAGGCTGGGAGCAACTGCGTGAACGCCTGCGCGCACGCCTCGGCGACGACGCCGTGCAAGGCCTGGCCGCCCATGCCGACCATCGCCCGGAAAAGGCCTGGCGCACGGATACCAGCCGCATTGCGTTGCCCAGCCCGAGCGCTGCCCGGCCCAGTTGGCTACTGCCAGAGCCCCAGGTGCTGCGTGAGCCGCTGCATATTCTCAGCGGCCCGGAGCGCATCGAGTCCGGCTGGTGGGATGGCGAGGACGTGCGCCGCGATTACTACCTGATCGAAACGCGCAGCGGCCAGCGCGGCTGGGCGTTTCGCAGCGTCGGTGAAGACGGCCCGCTGCAGTTGCACGGCTGGTTCGCATGAGCCTGCCCGACTACGCCGAGCTGCACTGCCTGTCGAACTTCAGTTTCCAGCGCGGGGCCTCCAGCGCCGCCGAACTGTTCGAGCGCGCCAAGCTGCTCGGCTATCGCGCCCTGGCGATCACCGACGAGTGCACCCTGGCCGGCATCGTGCGTGCCTGGCAGGCCGCCAAGGAGCACGAGGTGAAGCTGATCGTCGGCAGCGAGCTGCGCCTACCGAGCGGTGCCCGGCTGATCGTGCTGGTCGAGAACCTCGCCGGTTACCAGCGCCTGTGCGCGCTGATCACCCGTGCCAGAAGGCGTGCGGAAAAAGGCCGCTATATCCTGCTCGACGAAGACCTGCCCGAAGCACCGGATGGCCTGCTGGCCATCTGGCTGCCCACCGCGAACGACGACGCCAGGGCCGGCGCCTGGTTGCACGAGCGCTTTGCCGAGCGCCTGTGGCTGGGCGTGGAGCTGCACCGTGGCGCCAGCGATGCAGCGCTGTTGCAGCATGGCCTGGGCCTGGCACGGCAACTGGGCATCCCTGCCGTGGCCTGTGGCGACGTGCATATGCATGCCCGTGGCCGCCGCGCCCTGCAGGATTGCATGACCGCCATCCACCACCATCTGCCCGTGGCCGAGGCCGGCGCCTACCTGTTCGCCAATGGTGAGCGCCACCTGCGCCGCCGCGAGGAACTGGCCGAGCTGTATCCGCCCGAACTGCTCGCCGAAACCCTGCGCATCGCCGAGCGTTGCCGATTCGATCTCGACGAGCTCAAGTATCAGTATCCCCACGAGTTGGTGCCGGCTGGCCATGACGCCAGTTCCTGGCTGCGCCACCTGGTCGAGGACGGCATCCGCTGGCGCTGGGGCGATGACATCAGTGACAAGGCGCGGGCGCAGATCGAAAGGGAGCTCGCGCTGATCAGCGAGCTGGGCTACGAGAGCTATTTTTTGACCGTGCACGACATCGTGCGCTTCGCCCGCGAGCAGTCGATTCTCTGCCAGGGGCGTGGCTCGGCGGCCAACTCGTCGGTGTGCTTCGCCCTGGGCATCACCGAACTGAACCCGATGGCCAAGGGCAGCCGCCTGCTGTTCGAGCGTTTCCTGTCCCGCGAGCGCAACGAGCCGCCGGACATCGACGTGGATTTCGAGCACGACCGCCGCGAGGAAGTCATCCAGTACGTGTTCCGCCGTTATGGCCGCGAGCGCGCGGCGCTGACCGCGGTGGTCAGCACCTACCATGGTGCTGGGGCGATTCGCGACGTGGCCAAGGCCCTGGGGTTGCCGCCCGACCAGATCAACGCCCTGGCCGGTTGCTGCGGTCGTTGGAGCGACCGCATTCCCGATGCCGAACGCCTGCGCGAGGCCGGTTTCGACCCGCAGAGCAAAGTGCTGCACCGGGTGCTGGTGCTGGCTGGCGAGCTGATCGGCTTTCCCCGCCACCTCTCCCAGCACCCCGGCGGCTTCGTGATTTCCGAGACACCGCTCGACACCCTGGTGCCGGTGGAAAACGCCAGCATGGCCGAACGCACCGTGATCCAGTGGGACAAGGACGATCTCGACGCCGTCGGCCTGCTCAAGGTCGACGTGCTGGCCCTCGGCATGCTCAGCGCTCTGCGCCGCTGCTTCGACCTGTTGGCCGCCTACCGCAACAAGCGCTGGACGCTGGCCAGCCTGCCGGCCGAGGACACCGCCACCTACGAGATGATCAGCCGCGCCGACACCCTGGGGGTGTTCCAGATCGAATCCCGCGCACAGATGGCCATGCTGCCGCGCCTGCGGCCACAAACCTTCTATGACCTGGTGATCCAGGTCGCCATCGTGCGGCCGGGGCCGATCCAGGGCGATATGGTGCATCCCTACCTGCGCCGCCGCACCGGCGAAGAAGAAGTCACCTACCCCTCCGAGGAATTGCAGCCAGTGTTCGAGCGCACCCTGGGCGTGCCGCTGTTTCAGGAGCAGGTGATGGAGTTGGCGATCATCGCCGCCGATTACTCACCCGGCGAGGCGGACGAACTGCGCCGCGCCATGGCCGCCTGGAAGCGCCATGGCGGCCTGGAGCCGCACCGTGAGCGGCTGACCAGGCGCATGCTCGAGAAGGACTACCCAATCGAATACATCAACCGCATCTTCGAGCAGATCAAGGGCTTCGGCAGCTACGGTTTTCCCGAGTCCCACGCTTCCAGCTTCGCCCTGCTCACCTACGCCAGTTGCTGGCTCAAGTGCCACGAGCCGGCAGCCTTCGCCTGCGCGCTGATCAACAGCTGGCCGATGGGTTTCTACAACCCCGACCAGGTGCTGCAGGACGTACGCCGCCATGGCCTGCGCATCCACCCGGTGGACGTGCGCTACAGCGCCTGGGAATGCACCCTGGAAGATATCGGCAAGCCGCAGCCGGCCATCCGTCTGGGGCTGTGCCTGGTCAAGGGGTTTCGCGAGGACGCGGCGCTGCGCATCGCCGCCGCCCGCGAGCAGGCGGCATTCGGCGATATCGCCGATCTGTGTCAGCGCGCCCGCCTGGATAACAACGCCCGCGCGCGCCTGGCCGATGCGGGCGCCCTGCAGGCCCTGGTCGGCCATCGCCACCAGGCACGCTGGGCCATCGCCGGGGTGGAACCGCAGTTGCCGCTGTTCGCCAGCCTGCCCGCCCAACAGGAAGCCGCCATCAGCTTGCCGCGCCCCAGCGTCGGCGAGAACCTGCTGACCGACTACGCGACCCTGGGCACCACCCTCGGCCCGCATCCACTGGCGCTGCTGCGGGGCAAACTCAGGGCCGCCCGCTGCCGCAGCCGACGCGAACTGGAGCGCGTGGAGCCCGGCAGGATGGTCAGCGTGGCCGGCCTGGTGATCGGCCGCCAGCGCCCGCAAACCGCCAGCGGCGTGACCTTCGTGACCCTCGAGGACGAGTTCGGCATGATCAACGTGCTGGTGCGCCTGGAGCTGGCCGAGCGCCAGCGCAAGACGCTGCTGCAGTCCCGCCTGCTGCGCATCGACGGCCACCTGGAAGCCGCCAACGGCGTGCAACACGTGATCGCCGGGCGGCTGGTGGACCTCACCGACTGGCTGGTGGGGCTGGATGTGCGCAGCCGGGATTTTCATTGAGGGCGGGGATGCAGCATTGTGGTTACGCTGCGGGGGGCGGCCCCGCCGGCATTGGGGTTGATCCGGCCTTTTGTGGGAGGGCGCCATGCGCCCGATTTCATGGGAAAGGGCAGAGACGACCAGTACATTCCCATGATTTTTCGCGCGCATGAACTAGGCGTCCCCGCGCGCTCTCACACCGGCCATTAGCACTGCCGCATTACCGTCGCTTAGAACCCATTCATAATTTTTCACTAATAGTTTCGTCGCTTTTGGCAGCTAAGTGGTAGCGGCCGTTATCCGATCCATTGTGGGAGCCGCGACCTCGCGGCGAATCGCTCAGGCACCGCCGAAATAGGCAGTCAGGCTGCAATCGTTTCGCCCCGAGGTCGGGGCTCCCACAGGTTGGCTTGAGTGTCTGCTCCTGCCTTGCAGCAGCCTCTTTGATGTCGCCTGAAAAGATCGTGAACAGGTTCTTACAGCGCGCGGCGCATGCCGATATGGGGAATATCGTCTTCCAGGTATTCATCAGTGGCGGGCACGAACCCATAAGGGCCGTAATAACCCTGCAAATGCGCCTGGGCGGACATGTAAACAGGCAAGCCCGGCCAGCGCAGGTCGCAGGCCAGCAGCGCCTGCTCCATCATGCCGTGGCCGAGCCCGGTGCCCCGCGCGCTGGCCGCCGTCACCACGCGGCCAATCACCACTTCACCGTCGTTGAGCGCCGGGTCGAGCAGGCGCAGGTAAGCCACCAGCTCATCGCCGCGCCAGCCCAGCAGGTGACAGGTGTCGCCTTCGAGATCACGGCCATCGACTTCAAGATACGGGCAGTTCTGCTCGACTACGAATACCTGGGTACGCAGCGCGAGGGCGGCGTATAGCTCGGTCTTGGTCAGTTCGGTGTGGTGTTTGCAGTGCCAGGTTGCAGACATGATCGGCTCGCGGCTGGAGGTTCGGAAATAGCCAGCGACTCTACCCGCTTCGCCCCCATTTCGTCATGGGGCTGCCGACCTACTTTTCGATTACCTGCCCACGCAGGGCCGCCAGGCGCGCCAGCAGACGGTTCTGCACGGGCGTCGGCACGCCCTGGCTGTCCATCGAAGCCTGCAGGTTCTCGACAAGGGCATTGAAGTGGCTGGGCGACAGGTTCTGACCCTTGTGGCTTTCCTCGAGAGAATCACCGGTGTACACGCAGGGGCCGCCGGCGATCACGCAGAACTTGTCGACCAGTTTGTCACGCAGCCCGGCGATATCGACCTTGGCAAAGAACTGCACGATGCGCGGGTCGCCTGCCACGTTGATCAGCATGCCCTCGACGATACGGGTGATGCCAGGCTTCTCGCCCAGGTCGCGGTACAGGCTGTCATCCTTGGCCGGCTGCTGCGCGCAGCCGATCAACACCAGCGCCAGCAGCGCAATGCACAATGAACGCAGCATGCTCAGAAACTCCCCTGCACGGACAGGTAGGCGCCGTTCTGGTTATCCAGCGTGGCGATCTCGCCGAGGCGCGCGTAGGCCAGCACGATGGCCAGGTGCTTGTTGGGGAAATAACCGACGAACAGATCGGCCCAGTCGCTTTCGCCAGCGAAGTTGAGGTTGTCCGGTTTTTCCCGGTACTCCACGCCCACCGCCCACTGGCGGTTGAGCAGCACCGCCACCGAGCCTTCCTTGAGCACCGAGCGACGGTCGCGGCGATCACCCCCGAAACCCAGCAGGCCCAACTCGTTGGCGCGGCTGTAGCGCACGCCGCCATTGAGCAGCAGGTTGTAGCCAAAGGCGCCACCGAGGATCAGCCGGCTGGCAGTCAGGTAGCCTTCGGTGTCCTCGTCGCGCTGGGCGCCAACCAGGCTGGGGATGAGAAAATCCTTCTGACGCTTGTGCTGGATACCCAGGGAAACCTGGGGCAACTGGTCGTAGATCAGGTCGCCGAACAGGCGCACCTTGATGCCGAAGATGTCCTGGCTGAGGCTGTTTTCCGGCAGGCTCAGGTTGCGGGCCAGGTTGCCCAGGTCAAAGCGCTGGCGCGCGTAGGACAGCTCGATGCGGTTGTCGTAAGCCACGGCCATGCCGGCGACATCCAGGCGGTAGTCACCGGTCTCCACCCGGGTAGCGAACACGTCGGCGCCCCACTCGCCCTTCTCGCCATAGCCGGCCAGCACCGCCCAGGGCGTGATGCCCCCGCCAGCTGCGCCTTCCAGGCTGCTGGCACCACCTGTGGCGAGCAGACGGCCTTCGCTGGCCAGAGCCGCCGAGGTGAACATGCCCAACAGGAGGGCGCCGGTCAGTTGAGATAGCCACATGGTCAATGCACCAGAGAAACGGGAGAAGTTAACGGCCGCTGCATCCAGGTTTCGAACGCCTGCGCCGCCAGCGGTCGGCTGATCAGATAGCCCTGCACGCTGTCGCACTGCCAGCGGTCGAGCAGGTCCAGGCTGCGCTGCAGCTCGACGCCCTCGGCCACTACCTTGAGCCCAAGGCTGTGGCTCATCTCGATGGTCGAGCGGACGATCACCGCGTCTTCGCTGGTGTCGTCCAGCTCGCGAATGAACGACTGGTCGATCTTCAACTCCTGCACCGGCATGCGCTTGAGCTGCGCCAGTGAAGAGTAGCCGGTGCCGAAGTCGTCCACCGACAGGCCGATTCCTTTTTCACGCAGCCCGTGCAGCACTTGCAAGGCCGCCGCCGGGTTGAGCATCACACCGCTCTCGGTAATTTCGAAGATCAGTTGGGCGGCCGGAACCTGGTAATGGGCCAGCAGCCGACCGACGCGGGTAGGCAGTTCGGTATCGATCAGGTCTTCGGTGGAGATGTTCAGCGACAGCTGCACCACCCGCCCGCGCTGACGCCATTCCTGCAGTTGGCGCACGCCCTCCTCGATCACCCAGGCAGTCAGGGTCTGGATGCTGCCGGTACGCTCGGCCAGCGGGATGAACTCGCCTGGCGACACCATGCCGAACTGCGGATGCTGCCAGCGCAGCAGGCCCTCGGCCTGAATGCGCGCGGGGTTGCGCACGTCCAGCTTGGGTTGGTAGTGCAACAGCAGTTCCTCGCGCTGCGCAGCGCGGCGCAAGTCGCGGATCAGTTGCACCTGACGCTGCTGAACGGCGTCGCGGCCGCTTTCGTAAACCTGGATGCGCCCGGCCAGGTGGCCGGCGTCCTGCATGGCGATACCGGCGCGGCGCAGCAGTTCTTCCGGCGTCACGCCATCACTGGGATAGCCGGCGATGCCGATGCGGCAATCCAGGGCGACGTCCACGTTATCGATACGAAAGGGCTTCATGGACAGCTGCTGCACCCGGTCGGCGGTGGCCACCGCGCTGTCGACATCGGCGCCATCGAGCAGCAGCACGAACTCGTCGCCATGCAGCCGCGCCAGGCTGTCGGACGGCCGCAGTGCCACCTGCAGGCGGTTGGCCAATTGCTGCATGAGGCGATCGCCGCCGCCTGCCTCGCAGCTTTCCGTGATGGTGCGGAAATTACCGATGCCCAGGTACAGCAAGGCGATGTGCCGCTCGGCCATGATCGCGCTGCTCAGGCGCTCGAGCGCCAGGTTACGGTTAGGCAGGCCGGTCAAGGGATCGTGCAGGGCGTTATGGGCCAGCTGCCGCTCACGCTCGGCAATGCCGTGCTGCATGCTCTGGAAGGCCTTGGCCAGGCTGCCGAGCTCGTCCGAGCGGTCGAGCGCCAGCGGCACTTCGTAATCACCCTGACCGACACGCTCCGCTGCACCGGCCAGACGGCGGATCGGCTGCGACAGGCTGCGCGCCAGCAACAGCGCGCCCAAGAGTGATGCTGCCAGGGCTGCCACGGCGATCAGCAGGATCTGCTTGTTGAGTGCGGCCACCGAGCCCCTGGCCTGTTCGAGGGAGCGCTGCAGCAATGCCTGCACCCGGAAGCCGTCACCGCTGGCCAGCACCAGACGTTGCACCAGGAACGGCTCGCCGCCGTGCATGACCTCGCCGCTGTCGCTATCGAAGGTGATCATCGGCATGTCGTCCAGGGTGCTCACGCGCACATCGGGCTGCCCGTCCATGCTGCCGGTCAAGGTCAGCTCGAGGTGGGTCAGTTGGTTCAGCTCGCGGGCGAAACCTTCGTCGATGGCAAAGCCCATCACCAGCCGGGCAATGGGCAGCGGCGCGCTGACGGTGGCCTGCACCAGCAGGTAGATGCGGCCATCGAAGGGCATCAACACGCTCTGCCCCTGCCGGCTCAGTTGCGCGTTGATCTGCTCGGCACGCGGCACCGACATCGGCGTGAGGGTACTGGCGCTGAGCTTGCCGTCCATGTCGAACATCATCACCACGCCGGCGTTGATTCGCGCACCATGGTTGAGCAACGCCGAGCGGATGGTCGCCTCGTCGCCACTGGCCACCGCCTCACGGAAACCGAAATCGCTGGTCAGTACCTGTACCGCATCGCGCAGCTGCCGGGCATGCACATCGAGCAATTGGCCGAACACGCCGGTACCGACGTCGAGCTGCTCGCGCGCCTGGGTGCGAATCGAGGCGGTAGTGGCCGCCTGCACGGCGAAGTACAGCGCGCCGACCACCACCAGCAACAGCAGGATCAGCACACTGGCGATGCGCGCCTGGAAACTAGTGCGAACCATGTTCCACGGCTTTCCTGAAGGCATCACCAAAGGCGCTGGGCGGCGCGCCCGGCGGCTCGGCTTCAGCGGAGGCCTCGACCGGCAAGGCGAAACGATGCTGCGCCGCGCTGCCCTCGACCTTGAACGCTTCGCCCTGCTGCGGCTGCATGTCGGGCAGCGCCGGATGCCAGAGGGTCACCCGATAATCGCCGGTCGGCAGGTTGTCGAAACTGACCTTGCCCTGGGCGTCGCTGACGGCGAACCAGGGATCGTCGGTCACGTAGATGTAGCCCACCATCCAGTCATGGATGTTGCAGCCCAGCACTACCAGGCCCGGCTTGTCGAACACCACCGGTGCGCTGGGCGTGCCCTGGTAAAGGCGCAGCTCGAAACGCTTGGCCGGCGAGAACGAATAGACCTGATGGCGGATGTCGTCGCGGTTCGGAAAGGTCACCGCCGTACCGGTACGCACGGCCAGCACGCTCGGCACGAAGCGCATCTCCTGCTGGTCCATCACCGCTTTGCCGGGCGCCGCTGCGCCAGTGGCAGGGCCCTGCAGCGTCACCACGGCATTGGCCAGCGGTGCGCCCTTGGCGTCCACCACGTCGCCCTGCAGGCTGGCCGCCTCGGCGACGCCCAGCGCGCCGATCAGGTACAAAGGTGCAGCGAGAAAAAAGCGTTTGGTCATAAGAGCTCGTCAAGGGCGCTCGGCCCTGCCGCAAGGCCGCACGGGCCTCTTCGCTGATCAGGAAGGTCTGCGGGAAAGATTAGCTGCCCCAGGGGATAAGTTCGAGCTTTTGTAACGATGAAAAAAGGCAAAACGCCACTATCTGACGAAAAGCCTTCGAAACCGGGCCTTGAGCGCTATTCGCTGCCGCGCAGACGCTTTGGCGTGAGCCCCAGATAACGGCGCATGGCGGTGGTCAGCGCGCTCTGGCTGGAGAAGCCACACTCCTCGGCGATACGCACCAGCGGCAATCCGCTGCCCCGCAATAGCCGTGTGGCGCGATCGAGGCGCGCCTTGAGCAGGTACTGATGGGGCGTGAGGCCGACGCTGTCCTTGAACTGGGCGTGGAAATGGCTCGGGCTCAAGCAGGCGACATGGGCCAGTTCGGCCACGCTGATGCGCCGCGCCAGGTTGTCGGCGATATAGCCATCGAGGCGCTGCACGTTCAGCGAGCCGTGGCCGCGGCTGGGTTGTTCGCCGAACAGCCGCAGATGCAGGGCGCGCAGCAGCACGCCGCCCAGCGACCGCGCCAGCAGCGGGTCGCTGCCGTAACGCTCCAGTTCGGCGCCGGCATAGCAGAGCAGGTGCTGGAAGTCGGCATCGAGCTGCGGGTAACGCGGCGTGTCGAACAGGTGGCCGAGCAGTTGCAGGTCCTCGCTGGACATGTCCTGCTCGTTGAGGTCGACGATCAGCATGCGGTTGTCGCCAATGCCGGCGAACTGATGATCGGCGTCGCCCGGCACCAGGCAGGCGCGCATGCGGCACACCTCGCCGCCACGCCCGACCACCTCGAACTCGGCACGCCCGGACACCGACATCACCAGTTGATGATGGTCGTGGGTGTGTTCGTGGGCCTGGTCGTCCAGGCGCATGAGGCGGGCGTTGAGCATGATTCGCAACTCGATGGGCAACGCGCGCACTCTACCGCGTTGCCGGGCAAAACTGTATGGGTAGCGACAGGAGGCCTGATGGCGGGAAAACCGCCACACCGGCGGCACTGACAAGCGAAACGCCTGACACATGAATAAATGTTGAAAAAAGCCGGCGGCGCCCCATCTAACCCTCAACGTCAATGGACAGGTGCCGCATGAACGACCCGCACGATATCGAGATCGCTTCGGAGCAAACCAGCCACAGCCTGATGCTGCCCGGCCAGAACCTGCCGGACAAACTCTATGTGATTCCGATTCATAACCGCCCCTTCTTCCCGGCGCAGGTGCTGCCGGTGATCGTCAACGAAGAGCACTGGGCGGAAACCCTGGAGCTGGTCAGCAAGACCGAGCACAAGACCCTGGCGCTGTTCTACGTCGACAAGCCGGTCACCGACCCCCGCCACTTCGATACCTCCAGCCTGCCCGAGCACGGCACCGTGGTGCGCGTGCACCACGTCAGCAATGACGACGGCAAGCTGCAGTTCGTGGCCCAGGGCCTGACCCGGGTGCGCATCCGCGGCTGGCTCAAGCACCATCGCCCGCCGTACCTGGCCGAAGTCGACTACCCGCGCAATCCCAACGACGGGCGCGACGAGGTCAAGGCTTACGCCATGGCACTGATCAACGTGATCCGCGAGTTGTTGCCGCTCAATCCGCTGTACAACGAAGAGCTGAAGAACTACCTCAACCGCTTCAGCCCCAATGACCCTTCGCCGCTCACCGACTTCGCCGCCGCCCTGACCACTGCACAATCCAAGGTGCTGCAGGAAGTGCTCGACACCGTGCCGATTCTCAAACGCATGGAAAAGGTGCTGCCGCTGCTGCGCAAGGAAGTCGAGGTCGCGCGCCTGCAGAACGAGCTCTCCGACGAGGTGAACCGCTCGGTGGGCGAGCACCAGCGCGAGTTCTTCCTCAAGGAACAGCTGAAGATCATCCAGCAGGAACTGGGCATCACCAAGGATGACCGCAGCGCCGATGCCGAGCAGTTCAGTCAGCGCCTGGAAGGCAAGACCCTGCCCGAGCAGGCGCGCAAGCGCATCGACGAAGAGATGAACAAGCTCTCCGTGCTGGAAACCGGCTCGCCGGAGTACGCTGTCACCCGCAATTATCTTGACTGGGCCACCAGCGTGCCCTGGGGCGTGGTCGGCAAGGACAAGCTCGACCTCAAGCACGCGCGCAAGGTGCTCGACGATCACCATGCCGGCATGGACGACATCAAGCAGCGCATCACCGAATTCCTCGCCGTTGGCGCCTTCAAGGGCGAGATCGCCGGCTCCATCGTGCTGCTGGTCGGCCCGCCGGGCGTGGGCAAGACCAGCATCGGCAAATCCATCGCCGAATCCCTGGGCCGGCCGTTCTACCGTTTCTCGGTGGGCGGCATGCGTGACGAGGCCGAGATCAAGGGCCATCGCCGTACCTACATCGGCGCCCTGCCCGGCAAGCTGGTGCAGGCGCTCAAGGATGTCGAGGTGATGAACCCGGTGATCATGCTCGACGAGATCGACAAGATGGGCAGCAGCTTCCAGGGCGACCCGGCCTCGGCACTACTGGAGACCCTCGACCCGGAGCAGAACGTCGAATTCCTCGACCACTATCTCGACCTGCGCCTGGACCTCTCCAAGGTGCTGTTCGTGTGCACCGCCAACACCCTGGATTCGATTCCCGGCCCCCTGCTCGACCGTATGGAAGTGGTGCGCCTGTCCGGTTACATCACCGAGGAAAAGCTGGCCATCGCCAAGCGCCACCTGTGGCCCAAGCAGCTCGACAAGGCGGGGGTCTCGAGCAAGCAGCTGTCGATCAGCGACAGCGCCCTGCGCGCCCTGATCGAAGGCTATGCTCGCGAGGCCGGCGTGCGCCAGCTGGAGAAACAGCTCGGCAAGCTGGTACGCAAGGCGGTGGTCAAGCTGCTCGAAGACCCGCACACCAAGGTCAAGATCGCCGCCAAGGATCTGGAAAGCTACCTGGGCATGCCGGTGTTCCGCAGCGAGCAGGTGCTGTCCGGCGTCGGGGTGATCACCGGCCTGGCCTGGACCAGCATGGGCGGCGCCACGCTGCCGATCGAGGCGACGCGCATCCACACCCTCAACCGCGGCTTCAAGCTCACCGGTCAGCTTGGCGAGGTGATGAAGGAGTCCGCGGAGATCGCCTACAGCTACGTCAGCTCGAACCTGAAAACCTACAAGGGCGACCCGACCTTCTTCGACCAGGCCTTCGTGCACATGCACGTGCCCGAGGGCGCCACACCCAAGGACGGGCCCAGCGCCGGCGTCACCATCGCCAGCGCGCTGCTCTCCCTGGCGCGCAACAGGGCACCCAAAAAGGGTGTGGCGATGACCGGTGAGTTGACCCTGACCGGCCAGGTACTGGCCATCGGCGGGGTGCGCGAGAAAGTCATTGCGGCGCGCCGCCAGAAGATCCACGAGCTGATCCTGCCCGAGGCCAACCGCGGCTCCTACCAAGAGCTACCGGACTACCTCAAGGAAGGCCTTACCGTGCACTTCGCCAAGCGCTTCAGCGACGTCGCCAAGGTACTGTTCGACTGACAGCTCCCCTGCCCTGCCCTTGCTGCGCCCAGCAGCAAGGGCAGGCGCGGCGCCCCTGGGTGCCAGGCCCGCTCACCGAATGCCGCTTACTTGACGGCTGCATCCACCGCAGCCGCTTCGACAAGCCCATCGCGCATACGCTGCGCATCCGCCACGAAATGACGGCTTGCCTGCAGCAATGCCAGCATGGTCAGCAGCAGGGCTACCGGCACCAGGTAAAGGGCATCGTGCAGGCCGACGGCCTTGAAGGTTTCGCTCATCTCATCGGCACCGGCCGCCAGCATGGCCGCCGAAGCAAAGTGGTCGGATAGCAGCCCTACGGCAATGGGCCCCAGACCGCCGCCCAGCAAGTAAAGACCGGCGAAATACAGGGCCATGGCGGTCGCTCGCAAGCGCGGTTCGATCACGTCCTGAATCGCGGTATAGACGCAAGTGTAGAAGTTGTAGGCAAACAGCCAGCCGAGACCGAACAGTGCCACGAACAGGCCGATCTCGATACGCCCCGCATACAGTGCATAACCGGTGCACAGGGTGGCGACGAGCATGCTGACGGCGGCGAAGAGCAAGCGCCCGTTGCGATATTTCTGGTGAATCCGATCCGCGATCCAGCCACCCAGCGTCAGGCCCACCAGGCCGGTAAGGCCGACGATCACCCCAGTCGCCACGGCAGCCTCCTGCAGCGGCAGGAGGAAATAGCGTTGCAGCATCGGCACCAAAAACGAATTGCAGGCGTAGGTGGCGAAGTTGAACGCCAGGCCAGCCAGCACCAGCCACCAGAACGTGGGAATGCGCAACACCTTGCGCAGCGGCTGACTGACCGGCGTGGCGGCCACCTGAATGTCTTCGGCGGCCCCGCGGCGCGGTTCCTTGATCAGAAAGATGAATATCGCGAGGATCAGCCCAGGTACCGCGGCGATGAAGAACGGCGCGCGCCAGCTGTCGAAGGCGGCGACCATCGCGCCGATGGTGAAGAACGCCAGCAACAACCCTAACGGCAAGCCGAGCATGAAGATACCCATGGCCCGCGCCCGCTTGTGGGCCGGAAACAGGTCTCCGATCAGCGAATTGGCGGCCGGTGCATAGCTGGCCTCGCCGATCCCGATGCCCATGCGGATCAGCAGAAAGCTCCAGTAGCTCCAGGCCAGGCCGTTCACCGCGGTCAGCGCACTCCAGGCGGCCAGCCCCCACCCCATGATCTTGCGGCGCGAGCCGGTATCGGCCATGCGCCCCAACGGCACGCCAGCGATGGCGTACACCAGCGTGAAGGCTGTGCCGATCATGCCCAACTGAAAGTCACTCAACCGCCACTCCATGCGGATGGGCTCGAGGATGATCGCGGGAATGGTGCGGTCGAAGAAGTTGAACAGGTTGGCGAGAAACAACAGGAACAGGATGCGCCACGCATTCGCGGCTTGTTTAGTCTGCGACATGACGGTGCTCTTTTATTGTTGTTGGACGCCAAGCCGCTGCCGCCGCTGGCATCTGCATCTTGGCCGTAAACAGGCGGCAAACCCACGATCATTCGTGATGGTTATAGGAGGCGATGACGATGGCGCCCCGGCAAGAGGGGAAACCAAGTAGATCGAAACGGAATTCGAGCTGTCTGAACCCCGTCTGGACGCCGAAGGCTATGCATTCAACACCTGGCGCTCCATTCGTGATCGACGCGCCAGACACAAGGCATAAGGAGAACGGGGATGCCCCGCACCGACAAGGAACATTTCATCGGGCTCGAGTGGCTGCGCTTCATACTCGGCCTTTACATCGTGGTCTTCCACACCCTGCACAATTACCCCGAGCAGAAGCTGCCGATCATCAAGCAGCTCAGCAGCGTGGGCTTCTTCGCCACCAGCACCTTCTTCGTGCTTTCCGGTTTTCTGCTCGCTCACGTCTACTGCCAGCGCGGGCAACTGCGCGAGCCGGCGGTGAGTTTCTGGAGCAAGCGCTTCGCCAACCTCTACCCGCTGCACATCTTTTCACTGCTGCTGACCATTTCGGTGATCTTCGTGATCAGCAGCCTGGGCATTCCGCCGGACGACACCAAGGCCAGCATCCGCTTCGTGGTGTACGACACCAACGAAGACATGACCGATATTTCGCGCACCACCCTCGAACACTTCATGAGCAACGGCGAGCTGGCCCTCAACAGCCTGCTGCAACTGACCATGCTGCAAGCCTGGAACCCCTTCTACCTGACGTTCAACGCACCCCTGTGGTCGATCTCCACCCTGTTCTTCTTCTACCTCACCTTTCCCTTCGTGGCGCCGCGCCTGGCGCGCCTGAAGCACAAGGTGCTGTGGCTCGGTGTGCTGATGCTGATCTACCTGATTCCACCCGCACTGGTGATTCTCAACGGTGACTACGGCATGCCGTTCACCGGCATCCTGCACCGCAATCCGCTGGTGCGCCTGCCCGAGTTTCTCGCCGGCATTCTCACCTACGGCCTGTTCCGCGACATGCAGGATGCCGGCCGCACACCGGGCGCTGGCGGCATCGGGCTGATGATTGCCGCGGTGCCGGCGAGTTTTTTTGCTGCCGCCTGGCTGATCGAAGGCCCGCAGTTCTGGTACTACCTGCTGCACAACGGCCTGTTGCTGCCGGTACAGATCATGCTGATCTATCTCAGCGCCCTGGCCCCCTCGCCGGATAACCAGCGGCTTTGGCGCTGGTCGCAGCGCCTGGGCGCCGCTTCATTGCCGCTGTTCGTGCTGCACGTTCCGGCCTTCACCCTGTTCTCACGCTCGGAAAAGCTGCTGAGCGTGGCGTCCAGCGAGTGCTTCGCCAACTGGGCCGAATGCGCGGTGCGCGCTGGCGAGCAGGACCTTTCGATCGTCTTCTACCCCTTGTTCCTGCTGCTGACGGTGATCCTGTGTGTGTGGGCCCAAGAGAACGCCGTGGTGCCGACCCGCAAACGGCTGCTCAAGTGGCTGCCCGTGCGGCGTAGCACAAGCTGAGGAAAACGGAAGGAAATTCCCAGGAATCATCTGCAACGGCGACGGTCGGAAGGAGATGTTCGGCCGACCGTGCCGCTGTTTCTTACTGTTTTCTGGAGGGATCCGTGATCCTCAAAACCGTCAAGGCATCTGTCCGCCACAGCATGCTTCCAGCTGCGCTGTGCCTGGCCTGCACCACCTCGCTGTTCAGTGCTCAGGTGCTGGCTTTCTCTCTCGATGATGTGGCTTCACAAGCCAAGGGCCTGCTGGACAAACCTTACGCCGCACCCGCCAGCAACCTGCCCAGCGAACTGCGCAGCCTGCCGTTCAAGGACTACCAGCAGATCAAGGCGCGTGAAGACAAGTACGAATGGGCCGACAGCAAGACGCCCTTCAAGCTGAGCTTCTACCACCAGGGCATGCACTTCGAGACCCCGGTGAAGATCAACGAAGTGACCAGCACCAGCGTCAACGAGATCAAGTACGATCCCGAGCGCTTCGACTTCGGCGACGTCAAGGTCGACAAGGACGCCACCAAGGATCTGGGCTACGCAGGCTTTCGTGTCATGTATCCGATCAATGAGAAGGACAAGCTCGACGAAATCATGAGCGTGCTCGGCGCCAGCTACTTCCGTGTGGTCGGCAAGGATCAGGTCTATGGCACTTCGTCCCGTGGCCTTGCCATCGATACCGCACTGCCCAGCGGCGAGGAATTTCCCTATTTTCGCGAGTTCTGGATCGAGCGCCCGAAAGCCGGCGACAAGCATCTGGTGATATTCGCCCTGCTCGACTCGCCGCGCGCTACCGGCGCCTACCGCTTCATCCTGCGCCCCGGCAAGGATTCGGTGGTCGACGTGAAATCCAAGGTATTCCTGCGCGAGAACGTCACCAAGCTGGGCGTCGCCCCGCTGACCAGCATGTTCCTGTACGGCAGCAACCAGCGCTCCGCCAAGGCCAACTACCGCCCTGCGCTGCACGACGCCAATGGCCTGGCGATCCACACCGGCAGCGACGAGCACATCTGGCGCCCGCTGAACAACCCACAGAACCTGGCGGTGAGCACCTTCGAAGTGCAGAACCCGAAAGGTTTCGGCCTGCTGCAACGCGGCCGTGACTTCGCCCAGTACGAAGACCTGGACGATCACTACGAACAACGCCCCAGCGTGTGGATCGAACCCAAGGGCGAATGGGGCAAGGGCAAGGTCGAGCTGGTGGAAATCCCCACCCCGGACGAAACCAACGACAACATCGTCGCCTTCTGGACACCCGACGAGCAGCCCAAGCCGGGCGAGCCGATGGCGTTCGACTATCGCATGCACTGGACCAAGGACGAGCGCGCCCAGCTGGGCCAGGACATCGCCTGGGTCAAGCAGACCATGCGCAGCGCCGGTGAAGTAAAGCAGCCCAACCTGACCCGCAAGCTCGACGGCAGCCTTGCTTTGCTGGTGGATTTCGAAGGCCCTTCCCTCGAAGCGCTCAAGCCCGACGCCGCCGTGACGAGCAACTTCAGCATCAACGACAACGCCGAGGTGCTGGACAACCAGTTGCAGTACAACAAGGCCACCAAAGGCTGGCGCATGACGGTGCGCTTCAAGGTCAAGGATCCCAAGCAAGCGGTGGAAATGCGCGCGGCCCTGGTCGAGGGTGACAAGACCCTTAGCGAGACCTGGAGCTATCAACTCCCGCCCAATACGGTTGCCCCCCAATGAAAACCACCGAGCAGTCCGCCCTGGACGAGTACCTGGACAGCCTGCCTCTGAGTGCCACCGAGCGCGAAGCGCTGGCTGATTGTCGCGACTTCACCGAACTGCACGCCCGCCTCGGCGGTGTGCCGGCGGCAGAGGCCGAAGAGGCCGTGCACAAATCTGCCGCCCGGCGTATCGAACTCGGCGCGGGCGAGCCCCTGGAAGCCAATGGCCTGCTCTCGCTCGACGCTGCCGGGCGGCCGATTCTGAGGGCTGCCCCGCCGCTCAACCGCACCAAGATGACCCCCGAGCCGTGGCGCACCAACCTGCTGACCCGCGGCTTTCGCTCACTGTTCGGCAAGAGCAATCCGCCACGCCCGCCCAAGCGTGAACTGGAACCGGCGCGCTGGCGCCGCGTCGGTTCGCTGCGTCGCTATGTGCTGCTGTTGCTGATGCTCGGCCAGACCGCCGTTGCCACCTGGTACATGAACAGCATCCTGCCCTACCAGGGCTGGGCGCTGATCAACCTGCAGGAAGTGATGGAGCAAGGCTGGCAGGAAAGCTTCTTCCAGGTGCTACCCTACCTCGTTCAGGGCAGCATCCTGGCGCTGTTCTCACTGCTGTTCTGCTGGGTATCGGCCGGTTTCTGGACGGCCCTGATGGGCTTCTGGGAACTGCTGCGTGGCTACGACCGCTATGGCATTTCCGGCAGCAGCGCGGGCGACGAGCCGATCGACCCGAAAGCCCGCACCGCGATCATCATGCCGATCTGCAACGAGGACGTGCCCCGGGTGTTCGCCGGCCTGCGCGCCACCTATGAGTCGGTGAAGGCTTCCGGCGAGCTCGACCAGTTCGACTTCTTCGTGCTCAGCGACACCGGCGATGCCGATATCGCCGTAGCCGAGCAGCGCGCCTGGCTGGAGCTGTGCCAGGAGACCGAAGGCTTCGGCAATATCTTCTACCGCCGCCGCCGTCGCCGCGTGAAGCGCAAGAGCGGCAACATCGACGACTTCTGCCGCCGCTGGGGTGGCGATTACCGCTACATGGTGGTGCTTGACGCCGACAGCGTGATGAGCGGCGAATGCCTGACCAAACTGGTGCGGCTGATGGAAGCCAACCCACAGGCCGGCATCATCCAGACCTCCCCCAAAGCGGCAGGCATGAATACCCTGTACGCGCGCCTGCAGCAGTTCGCCACCCGCGCCTACGGCCCACTGTTCACCGCCGGCCTGCACTACTGGCAGCTGGGTGAGTCCCATTACTGGGGACACAACGCGATCATCCGCATGCAGCCGTTCATCGAGCATTGCGCCCTCGCGCCGCTGCCTGGCAAGGGTTCGTTCGCCGGCGCGATCATGTCCCACGACTTCGTCGAGGCATCGCTGATGCGCCGCGCCGGCTGGGGTGTATGGATCGCCTACGATCTGCCGGGCAGCTATGAAGAACTGCCGCCAAACCTGATCGACGAGTTGCAGCGCGACCGTCGCTGGTGCCACGGCAACCTGATGAACTTCCGCCTGTTCCTGGTCAAGGGCATGCACCCGGTACACCGCGCGGTGTTCCTCACTGGCGTGATGTCCTACCTGTCGGCGCCGCTGTGGTTCATGTTCCTGCTGCTCTCCACCGCCCTGCTGGCGATCCACACGTTGATGGAGCCACAGTACTTCCTGGTGCCCGGCCAGCTGTTCCCGGTGTGGCCACGCTGGAATCCACAGCTGGCGGTGACGTTGTTTTCCACCACCCTGACCTTGCTGTTCCTACCCAAGCTACTTGCCGTGATCCTCATCTGGATCAAGGGCGCCAAGGCTTATGGCGGCGCCTTCAAGGCAACGTTGAGCATGCTCCTGGAAATGCTCTTCTCGGTGCTACTGGCACCGGTGCGCATGCTGTTCCACACCATGTTCGTCACCGCTGCGTTCCTGGGCTGGTCCGCCACCTGGAACTCGCCGCAGCGCGACAACGGCATCACCACCTGGGGTGACGCCACGCGCCGTCATGGTTGGCAGGCATTGCTGGGCATGGCCTGGATGGCCGGCGTGGCCTGGCTCGACCCGAACTTCCTGTGGTGGCTGTCGCCTATCGTGGTATCGCTGATGCTGTCGATCCCGGTGTCGGTGTTCTCCAGCCGCCTGAGCCTGGGCCTGGGCAGCAAGAAGGCCAAGCTGTTCCTGATTCCCGAGGAATCCAACCCGCCTCAGGAGCTGCTGTCCACCTACGCCTACACGCGGCACAACCGCGAGCACGCCATGGAAAACGGTTTCATCGAAGCGGTGCTGCGGCCCTTCCCCAATGCCCTGGCTTGCGCCATGGCCACCGCGCGTCACGGTCAGGCACCGCTGCTCGAACGGGCGCGTCAACGTGCACTGAACGAGGCGCTGGAGCTGGGCCCGAAAAAGCTCGATGGTAAGCGCAAGCTGGCGCTGTTGAGCGACCCGGTGCTGCTGGCGCGCCTGCACGCGCAACTGTGGCAACAGGCCGAGCAGCACCCGCTGTGGCGCCATGCCTACAACCAGAGTGCGCCGGCCCAGCCAAAACATGACAACCAGGCGCTCAAGCTGGCGCCGGTTGCCAGCGCCTCACCCCTGGTCAACTGACCGCCACGCGGTCATCCAGCCCAGGCTGGCACCGGTATCGCCCTCTTCGGGGCGGTACTCGGCGCCCAGCCAGCCGCGGTAGGCGGCGCTCTCCAGTGCATTGCGCACAGCCGTGAAATCGATGCTTCCCGTGCCGGGCGCACCACGCCCCGGACAATCGGCGAATTGCACGTGGCCGATCCGCCCGGCCAGCATTTCCACCGCCACCACCGGATCGATCCCCTGCCGCGCCATGTGATAGATATCCAGCTGCGCCCGGAAATTGTCGTGGTCGACGGCAGCCAGCAGCGCCTGCAAGTGCTGCGGCGTATTGACCAGAAAGCCCGGCATGTCGAGGGGATTGATCGCCTCGCTGACCACGCCAATGCCCAGTAACCCAAAAGCCTCCGCGGCCTTGCGCGCATTGCCGACAAGAGTGTCCAGCGCCTGCTCGCGATCGAGCCCCTCCGCCAGGCGCCCGGGCAACACATTGACGAACTGCGGGCGCGCCATGGCCGCGTAGGTCAATGCAGCCTCGAGCGCCTCATCGAATGCTGACTGGCGCGCCGGTACCGCCGCCAGCCCAGGCCCGCCGGCAAGAAAGTCGCCGCCTGGGAAATTCATCAACACCAGCGGCAGCCCTGCCCGCTCCAATTCGTCCTTCAGGCGCAACGCCGGCACTTCGTAGGGAAACTGGATTTCCACGCCATCGAAACCCGCCGCAGCGGCTGCCACGATGCGCTCGAGCAGAGGCCGCTCGGTGAACAGCATCGTCAGATTGGCGGATAGCTTCATGCACGACTCCTTGGCTGGCCATTCTTGGAAACGGCACTAAAGATGATGACGGATCTAGAGACCGTCCTTTGCAAGATGATCAAGATCGACCGGATCGCCACTGTGGGCATCCAGGCGATGCCGGATATCCTCGAACATCTGGTCGAACGCCTCGTATTCATGGCTGATCAGCACCACGCTGGTGGGCAGGCCATGCTTGTGAGCCAGGCGGCTGACCACACTGGCGAAGTTGAAGGCGGTATCGCGGTGCAGCTCGAAGGCCTCCTCGAATGCCGCACCGTCGATCTCGCCCCTCATGGACATCTGCAGCATCGGCCCCTCGGCCGCATCCTGACGGATGTCGTAATGCAGGTCGATGGCGTAGACCGGAACGTCACCAGTCGCCACGCTGTTACTGCGATGAAAATGGCCAGGCTCGAACATGTGCTGTCTCCCGTGCTGAAGGATCGACCGAAACCACGATAGGCATCGGGCTCCTCAACATAGACCCTAGCGGCACATGATGATGCCATCGCGAAAGCGCACCACAAAAGCGCACATAAAGCACCAATAGTGAGCATATTCGACACGAGACGAGCGCTGCAAATACCTATGGCAGAGGGCTTGATACGCTCGTTTGAACTCAGTGCTTCTTTTCGGCGCGTTCCTGCACCAGTACCCAAGGCGCGACGACCACGGCCCACAATGACGGATCGCGGGCGAGCAGATCTTGCGCACGGCTATCGTTCAGTACCGCGATACGCCCGGCATCCAGCCATGCAGCGACCTCATCCTTGCGATTTTCGGCGACCGCCTCGGCTACCTCGATAAGGTCCTGGTCGCTATCGACCCAGAGCAGCGAGCCGCGGGCGAAGAACGGCTGCAGTTCCTGCCAGGTAATGGGGGCGGTTTCGCCGAGCAATTTGGCATAGAGGGTGCTTGGTTGTTCGTTCATGGCAGTTCCGTATTTCGATGGCCGTTTTTTGACGGCCGCCATGATAACGACGGACGGCTGACAGACAAGGGACTGTCAACCGCCCGGCGGTCAGGAACTAGCCGTTTTTCTATACATTTCTTGCAATTACGCGACATTCTTACCGTTCTCTTTCGACTGCCGACTTTCCAAGGCGCAAATCTGCGCTCTACACTGTATCGGTACAGTTGCCGGGGATATGGCCGGAAGTCGACTCCGGTTCTGCAGCTTTGGCTACCAGAACTACAACAAAACACAACGAGTGGAGCACTATGAACAACGCTACTAAGCAGATTTCCAAGCTGTTCGCCGCTATGGCCCTGGCTGGCTGCGCCAGCTACTCGGTCGCCGCCGACACCATCAAGATCGCCATGGCTGGCCCGGTGACCGGTGCCGTCGCTCAGTACGGTGAAATGCAGTTCGTCGGTGCCAAGATGGCCATCGAGCAGATCAACAAGGCCGGTGGCGTGAACGGTGCTCAGCTCGAAGGCGTGGTCTATGACGACGCATGCGATCCCAAGCAAGCCGTGGCCGTAGCCAACAAGATCGTCAACGATGGCGCCAAGTTCGTCGTTGGTCACCTGTGCTCCAGCTCCACTCAGCCGGCTTCGGACATCTACGAAGACGAAGGCATCCTGATGATCACCCCGGCTGCCACCAGCCCGGAAATCACCGCCCGTGGCTACGAGCTGATCTTCCGCACCATCGGTCTGGACAGCCTGCAGGGCCCGACCGCGGGTAACTTCATCGCTGACCACATCAAGCCGAAGAACGTCGCCGTCATCCACGACAAGCAGCAGTACGGTGAAGGCATCGCCAGCGCCGTCAAGCAGACCCTGGAATCCAAAGGCGTCAAAGTTGGCGTGTTCGAAGGCATCAACGCCGGCGACAAGGACTTCTCCTCGCTGATCGCCAAGCTCAAGCAGCAGGGCATCGACTTCGTCTACTATGGTGGCTACCACCCGGAACTGGGTCTGCTGCTGCGCCAGTCCAAGGAAAAAGGCCTCGACGTTCGCTTCATGGGCCCCGAAGGCGTAGGCAACAAGGAAATCTCGGCCATCGCCGGCCCGGCTTCCGAAGGCCTGCTGGTCACCCTGCCGCAATCCTTCGACCAGGATCCGAAGAACAAGGCGCTGGTCGAGGCCTTCAAGGCCAAGAACGAAGACCCGAGCGGTCCGTTCGTGTTCCCGGCCTACGCTGCCGTTCAGGTCATCGCCGGCGGCATCGAGAAAGCCGGTAGCACCGACACCGCCGAAGTAGCCGCAGCCCTGCGCGCCAACACCTTCGAAACCCCGACCGGCACCCTCGGTTTCGATGAGAAAGGCGACCTGAAGAACTTCAACTTCGTGGTTTACGAATGGCACCAGGACGGCACCAAGTCCGAAGCCAAGTAACTCCCCCGCCTGAGCCTAAAGCCCACTGCTCGTGCAGTGGGCTTTGTTTATTAGAAAGAATTCCGGTTTCGCGCTGCGCCACAAGCGCTGCCGTGCGCGCAAACCCAGGAGTTAGGCAATGCCTGATCTTTATCACTACCTGCAACAGCTACTCAACGGCCTGACCGTCGGCAGTACCTATGCCCTCATCGCCATTGGCTACACCATGGTGTACGGCATCATCGGCATGATCAACTTCGCCCACGGCGAGGTTTACATGATCGGATCCTACGTCGCCTTCATCGCCATCACCCTACTGGCGATGATGGGCCTCGACAGCCTGCCACTGATCATGATCTGCGCCTTCGCAGCGAGCATCATCGTCACCAGTGCTTTCGGTTACAGCATCGAACGGGTCGCCTACCGGCCGCTACGCGGCGGCAACCGGCTGATCCCGCTGATTTCGGCGATCGGCATGTCGATCTTCCTGCAGAACGCCGTGATGCTGTCCCAGGACTCCAAGGACAAGGCCATCACCAACCCGCTGCCCGGCAACTTCGTGTTCGGTGAGAGCGCCATGAATGGCGTGGTGATCTCCTACATGCAGGTGCTGATCTTCGTGGTCACCTTCCTGACCATGATCGGCCTGACCCTGTTCATCTCCCGCTCCCGCCTGGGCCGCGCCTGCCGCGCCTGCGCCGAGGACCTGAAGATGGCCAACCTGCTGGGCATCAACACCAACAACATCATCGCCCTGACCTTCGTCATCGGCGCCGCCCTGGCGGCCGTCGCGGCGGTGCTGCTGGGCATGCAATACGGGGTGATCAACCCGCACCTGGGCTTCCTGGCCGGCATCAAGGCGTTCACCGCCGCGGTACTCGGCGGCATCGGCAGCATTCCGGGTGCCGTGCTCGGCGGCCTGGTACTCGGCGTGGCCGAAGCCTTCGGCGCCGACATCTTCGGCGACCAGTACAAGGACGTCGTGGCCTTCAGCCTGCTGGTCCTGGTGCTGCTGTTCCGCCCGACCGGCATCCTTGGCCGTCCGGAGGTTGAAAAAGTATGAGCAAGAACCTCAAGACCGCCCTGTTCAGCAGCATTCTGCTGCTGCTGATCTCCTACCCGATCCTCGGCCTCAAGCTCAGCGTCGTCGGCATCAGCCTGCAGGTCAGCGGCGCCAGCGCCCAGACCCTGTGGACCATCGGCATCGCCGCTGCACTGCTGTTCGTCTGGCACCTGGTGCTGCGTGACCGCCTGCTCGGCGGTGAAAAGCTCAAGGGCGCGCTGCCGAGCATTCCGTCGAACCTCAAGGACACCCTGACCCTACCCAGCGTGCAGCGCTGGATCATGCTCGCGCTGTTCGTGGTGGCCCTGGCCTGGCCGTTCTTCGGCTCCCGCGCCGCGGTGGACATCGCCACGCTGATCCTCATCTACGTGATGCTGGGCATCGGCCTGAACATCGTGGTCGGCCTCGCCGGCCTGCTCGACCTGGGTTACGTCGGCTTCTACGCCGTGGGCGCCTATACCTACGCGCTGCTCGCCGAGTACGCCGGGTTCGGCTTCTGGACGGCATTGCCGATAGCGGGCCTGATGGCCGCCACCTTCGGTTGCCTGCTGGGTTTCCCGGTACTCAGGCTACGCGGCGACTACCTGGCCATCGTCACCCTGGGGTTCGGCGAGATCATCCGCATCATGCTGCGCAACCTCACCGACATCACCGGCGGCCCGAACGGCATCAGCTCGATTCCCAAGCCAGAACTGTTCGGCCTGTCCCTCGATCGCCGCGCGCCGGATGGCGGCCAGACGCTGCACGATTTCCTCGGCATCGCCTACAACTCCACCTACAAGGTGATCTTCCTCTACCTGATCGCCCTGCTGCTGGTGCTGGCCGCCATCTTCGTGATCAACCGCCTGATGCGCATGCCGATCGGCCGCGCCTGGGAAGCGCTGCGTGAAGACGAAATCGCCTGCCGCGCCCTGGGCCTGAACCCAACCACGGTCAAGCTCTCGGCCTTCACCATCGGTGCCAGCTTCGCCGGTTTCGCCGGCAGCTTCTTCGCCGCCCGCCAGGGCCTGGTGACGCCGGAATCGTTCACCTTCATCGAGTCGGCGATGATCCTCGCCATCGTCGTGCTCGGTGGCATGGGCTCGCAGCTCGGCATCATATTCGCCGCCATCGTGATGACCCTGCTGCAGGAGATGCGCGACTTCAACGAGTACCGCATGCTGATATTCGGTCTGACCATGATCGTGATGATGATCTGGCGTCCGCAGGGCCTCATGCCCATGCAGCGCCCACACCTGGAGTTGAAACAACGATGAGCCGCCCGATTCTAGAAGTGAGCGGCCTGTCCATGCGTTTTGGCGGCCTGCTGGCCGTCAACGGGGTCAGCCTCTCGGTCAATGAAAAACAGGTAGTGTCGATGATCGGCCCGAACGGCGCCGGCAAGACCACCGTGTTCAACTGCCTGACCGGTTTCTACAAGCCGACCTCGGGCAGCATCCGCCTGGGTGGCGAGCAGATCGAAGGCCTGCCGGGCCACAAGATCGCCCGCAAAGGTGTGGTGCGCACGTTCCAGAACGTTCGCCTGTTCAAGGAAATGACTGCGGTGGAAAACCTGCTGGTTGCCCAGCACCGCCACATCAACACCAACTTCCTCTCCGGGCTGTTCAAGACCCCGGCGTTTCGCCGCAGCGAACGCGAGGCCATGGATTACGCCGCGCACTGGCTGGAGCAGGTCAACCTGACCGAATTCGCCAACCGCCCGGCCGGCACTCTGGCCTACGGCCAGCAGCGCCGCCTGGAAATCGCCCGGTGCATGATGACTCGGCCGAGCATTCTGATGCTCGACGAGCCGGCCGCCGGCCTCAACCCGCGGGAAACCGACGACCTGAAAGCGCTGATCGGCGTGCTGCGTGACGAGCACGACGTGACCGTGCTGCTGATCGAGCACGACATGAAGCTGGTCATGAGCATTTCCGACCACATCTTCGTGATCAACCAGGGCACGCCTCTGGCCGACGGCACGCCACAACAGATCCGCGACAATCCGGACGTGATCAAAGCCTACCTGGGGGAAGCGTAATGCTGTATTTCGACAACGTTTCCACCTTCTACGGCAAGATCCAGGCGCTGCACGGTGTCAGCGTGGAAGTGCGCCAGGGCGAGATCGTCACCCTGATCGGTGCCAACGGCGCCGGCAAATCCACCCTGCTGATGACCCTGTGCGGCACGCCACAGGCCACCAGCGGCAGCATCCGTTACCAGGGTGAAGAGCTGGTCGGCATGGAAACCCCGCAGATCATGCGCAAGAGCATCGCCGTGGTGCCGGAAGGCCGCCGCGTGTTCGCCCGCCTGACCGTCGAGGAAAACCTCGCCATGGGCGGCTTCTTCGGCAACAAGGCGGACAATCAGGAGCAACTGGACAAGGTGCTGCACTTGTTCCCGCGCCTGAAGGAACGCCTGGTGCAGCGCGCCGGCACCATGTCCGGCGGCGAGCAGCAGATGCTCGCCATCGGCCGTGCGCTGATGAGCAAACCCAAGCTGCTGCTGCTCGACGAGCCCTCGCTGGGCCTGGCGCCGATCATCATCCAGCAGATCTTCGACATCATCGAGCAACTGCGCAAGGACGGAGTGACGGTGTTTCTGGTCGAGCAGAACGCCAACCAGGCGCTCAAGCTCGCCGACCGTGGCTACGTGCTGGAGAACGGGCGGATCGTCATGCAGGGCAGTGGGCACGATCTGCTGAATGATCCGAAGGTGCGTGACGCCTACCTGGGCGGCTAGAAAACTACCTACGTTGCCATCGCTGCGTTGAAAGCAGGCTAAAAATGCTCATGTACAGCTCGTACACTCCGCTTTTTAGCCTGCTTTCGCGGGGCCGCCATCGGTATTGCGCTGACTGCCTCGCCTACGTTTTCGTACATCTGTGCGAGCAGAGGACATTTATCCTGAACGTTGCCCGGCGCGCTCCAGTCCCAATACTGAACGGACTAAACAGGAGTCGCACCATGCTGAAGTTTCTGGGCAGCACCATCGGCATCATCTTCCTGATCGGCCTGCTGGTCGTGATCGGTATCTTCTCACTGATCTTCTGATCACCGTCATCTGCAAGCCGGGCGCCCTGCCCGGCTTTTTTCATGCAGCGCGCATGAGCCTGCGCGCAACGGTACAATGGGCATCACTTCGCTGACGATGCTCTGCCATGACCGCTCCCCTTCGCCTCTCCAAACGCCTGATCGAACTCACCGGCTGCTCGCGCCGCGAGGCTGAACTGTACATCGAGGGCGGCTGGGTCACGGTTGACGGTGTGGTCGTTGACGAACCGCAGCGCAAGGTCACCGACGAAACCGTCGCCCTGCTGCCAGATGCCGTTGCCGAGCCACTGCTGCCGGTTACCCTGCTGCTGCACATTCCCAGCGGACGCTTTCCCGAACGCGCCGCCGAGGAGATCGGCCCGGACAGCCGCTGGCCGGATGATCGCGCCGAGCAACGTACCCTCAAAGGACACTTTGACCGCCTGACGCCCTGCATCCCCCTGCAGGCGGGCGCCGACGGCCTGCACGTGCTTACACAGGACTGGCGCACCGAGCGCAAGCTGCGCGAGGACCTGGCCAAGCTCGAGCAGGAGTACGTGGTAGAGGTCAGCGGCGAGCTGTCGGAACGCGACCTCAAGCGCCTCAACCATGGCCTGGTGTTCAACGGCACTCCCCTGGCGCCCTGCAAGGTCAGCTGGCAAAACGAAACCCGCCTGCGCTTCGCCCTCAAGAACCCGCTGCCCGGCCAATTGGTGTTCATGTGCAACAGCGTCGGCCTCAAGGTGCTGGGCCTCAAGCGCATCCGCATCGGCGGCGTGCCCATGGGCAAGGTTCCAGCAGGTCAATGGCGCTACCTGGGCGCCAAGGAACGTTTCTGAGCCACGCCCCTCCCTTTCACAGGGTTGCGCCAGGCTGGCGCGCCCGTCATCAGGAATACCCATGATCAACAACGATGTATTGCGCAGCCTGCGCTACATGCTCGACATCAGCGACGAACAACTGGCCGAGATCGTCGAGCTCGGCGGCTACGCGGTGAGCGAGGAGCAGATCGCCGCCGTGCTGAAAAAGGACGACGAGCAAGGCTTCCAGCCATGCAGCGATGAACTGCTGGCCCATGCTCTCGATGGCCTGGTGTACTTCAAGCGCGGCAAGGACGATAGCCGCGCGGCGCCCGCCCTGGAGTTGCCGGTGAGCAACAATCAGGTGCTGAAGAAACTGCGCGTGGCCTTCGAGCTGAAGGAAGACGACATCCACGCCATCATGCGCAGCGTCGATTTCGTGGTGTCGAAGCCGGAAATGAGCGCGCTGTTCCGCAAGGCCGGCACCAGCAACTACCGCCCCTGCGGCGATCAGTTCCTGCGCAACTTCCTCAAGGGCCTGACCCAGCGCCTGCGCGGCTGAGCAGCATGAACCATCAGGTTTCGCCCATTGGCTACGTGCGCTCCTGTTTCAAGGAGAAGTTCGCCATCCCCCGCCAGCCACAACTGGCGCCCGCTGCCCGTGGCGTGCTGGAGCTGTGCCCGCCATTCGACAGCGGCGACGCCGTTCAGGGCCTGGAGCAGGTCAGCCATGTGTGGCTGCTGTTCCTGTTTCACCAGGCGCTGGAAGACAAGCCACGCCTGAAAGTGCGCCCGCCGCGCCTCGGCGGCAATCGCGCCATCGGCGTGTTCGCCACCCGGGCGACCCACCGCCCCAACGGCATCGGCCAATCGGTGGTGAAGGTGGACAAGGTCGACAAGGATCGTCTGTGGCTGTCAGGCATCGACCTGCTCGATGGCACCCCGGTGCTCGACATCAAACCCTACGTGCCTTACGCCGACGGTGTGCCTGGCGCCTATAACCAGATCGCCACCGATGCCCCGCCGCAGATTGCCGTGCACTGGCAGGACGACGCCCTGGCCAGCGCCCGACACCACGCCCAGCGCCTGGGCGAGCCGCTGGTGGAATTGATCGAACAGTGCCTGGCCCAGGACCCGCGCCCGGCTTATCAGCAGCCTGCGCCGGAACGCCGCTACGGGGTACGTTTGTGGGACGTGGATGTGCACTGGCATTACCCGCAGCCGGGCTGTATTCGCGTGCTGGATGTGCAGGCGGAGTAGCTCACCGAGCCTCTCGCACCTGAAATATCCGCACGACCGCCCCGGGTATCGCTTCGCTCAACCACGGGCTACCCCCGTGGCCTGGCGTTGAGCGAAGCGATACCCAGGAAAATCCTGCAGACAACCGCGGCAACGGCCAGCGCTTCTTTTTAGCAGACGAAAAAAATCCGCAGCCATCGCTGGCTGCGGACTCTCGTTCGTCAGTCGATCAGGCGCCGGCTTTCTGCACGGCATCCTTGATCAGGGTCTGCAACTCACCCTTTTCGTACATTTCCAGCAGAATGTCGCTGCCGCCGACCAGCTCACCGGCTACCCACAGTTGCGGGAAAGTCGGCCAGTTGGCGTACTTGGGCAGGTTGGCGCGGATTTCCGGGTTCTGCAGGATGTCGACGTAGGCGAACTTCTCGCCGCAGCCCATCAGCGCCTGGGAGGCGCGAGCGGAGAAACCGCACTGCGGCGCATTCGGCGAGCCTTTCATGTACAGCAGAACGGTGTTGTTGGCGATCTGCTCTTTGATGGTTTCGATGATATCCATTAGGCACCTCAGAACTGGACTATCCGACTCGTGAGTCGATACGGTGCGCGCATTGTAACCAAAAGCCGAGCGCAATGCTCAGCCATGCTGCACGCGCATCGTGCCCTGCGATCAGGCCGCCACCACCTCCACGGGAACGCCATTGAGCGCGGCATTGCCGGACAGCGCATCGAGCAAACGCTCATCCGTCAGGTCATTGGCGCTCGCCCCTGGCGTCGCCTGGGCGATGCTCATCTGCACGCCCGGGCGACCATGGCCCCAGCCATGGGGCAGGCTGACCACCCCAGGCATCATCTCGGCGCTACCAAGTACCTCGACCTCCAGCATGCCGACCCGCGAACGCACGCTGACCCGCTGGCCATCGCTGAGCCCGCGTTGCGCCAAATCCTGGGGGTTCATCAGCAACTGATGGCGCGGCTTGCCTTTCACCAGCCGGTGATAGTTGTGCATCCAGGAATTGTTGCTGCGTACATGACGGCGGCCGATCAGCAACAGTTGGCCCTCGACCAATGCCGGCTGCGCCGCGAAACGCTGCAAGTCTTCCAGCAACAACGCCGGCGCGATCTGCACCTGGCCGTCAGGCGTTTTCAGACGCGCCGCCAAGTTGGGCTTGAGCGGGCCGATATCCAGGCCATGGGGATGATCCAACAGCGACTGCAGCGACAGGTTGAGCGGCGAGCACTCGCCGTACGGCCCCATCCGCAGGCCGAAGTCGATCATCTGCGCTGGCGGCTGCGTCGGTTTGAGGGTCGCGCCGGTCTGTGCGGCAAAGGCCTGCGCCAGGCCGACGAAGATCTCCCAGTCATCCAGTGCGCCATCGGGTTTGGGTAGCACGGCCGAGTTGAAGCGGGTGACGTTGCGCACCGCGAACAGGTTGAAGGTGGTGTCGTAGTGATCGTGCTCCAGCGGCGCGGTGGATGGCAGGATCAGGTCGGCGTAGCGAGTGGTTTCGTTGACGTACAGGTCCACGCTGAGCATGAAATCCAGCCCTTCGAGCCCGCGCTCCAGCTGGCGGCCGTTGGGCGTGGAGAGCACCGGGTTGCCCGCCACGGTGATCAGCGCCCGCACCTGCCCCTCACCGTCGGTGAGCATTTCCTCGGCCAGGGCGCTGACCGGCAGCTCGCCGCCGTACTCCGGCAGGCCAGATACGCGGCTCTGCCAACGATCGAAGTGCCCGCCGGACGTTGCCCCCACCAGGTCCACCGCCGGCTCGGTGCAAAGCGCCCCGCCCTCGCGATCCAGATTGCCGGTCACCAAATTGATCACCTGCACCAGCCATTGGCACAGGGTGCCGAATACCTGGGTCGAAACCCCCATGCGCCCGTAACAAACGGCGCGCTCGGCCGCGGCAAAGTCACGGGCCAGTTGCCGGATCGTTCCTGCCGGCACACCGCAGCGCGCGGCCATGCGGTCAGCGCCGAACGGGGCAACCGCGCCGCGCACCTCATCCAGCCCGGCGATTGGCAAATGACTGACACGCCCGAGGTTTTCCTCGAACAGCGTATTGAGCATGCCCAGCAACAAGGCGGCATCCTGCCCAGGGCGAATGAACAGATGCTGGTCGGCGATGGCTGCGGTTTCGGTATGCCGCGGATCGACCACGACCAGCTTGCCGCCACGAGCCTGGATGGCCTTGAGGCGCTTCTCCACATCCGGCACGGTCATCAGGCTGCCGTTGGATGCCAACGGGTTGCCCCCCAGGATCAGCATGAAATCGGTATGGTCGATGTCGGGGATGGGGATCAGAAAACCGTGGCCGTACATCAGGTGGCAGGTCAGGTGATGGGGCAACTGATCGACCGACGTGGCCGAGTAGCGATTGCGCGTTTTCAGCAGGCCCAGGAAGTAGTTGCTATGGGTCATCAGTCCGTAGTTGTGCACGCTAGGGTTGCCCTGGTAGACCGCCACGGCGTTCTGCCCATGGGCTGCCTGCACGGCAGCCAGGCGGCTGGCCGCGAACTCGAAGGCCTCCTGCCAAGTGATGGCTTCCCAGCGATCGCCGCTACGGCGCATGGGCTGGCGCAGGCGGTCCGGGTCATTCTGGATATCCTGCAGGGCCACGGCCTTCGGGCAGATATGGCCGCGGCTGAACGGATCGTCGCGGTCGCCCTTGATCGAGCGCACCTGGGGCGGCCCATCGGCAACCTGCTCGACTTCCAGCGTCAGCCCACAAATGGCTTCGCACAGGTGGCACGCACGGTGATGGAGGGTCGTGGTCATGGCCAGCCTCACTTTATTCTTGAGAGCCCATCATGGGCGCCGGCGCGGCCTCCTGCCAGCAGCTTCGATGCCGTGAATCGCGGGCCATCAGGGCCATGCATCAGGCCGGCGTAAAGGCCGGAAAGGCGCGTCACATCTGGCAATCCGGGCAAATTTGCGCCTAGGCGTCATTTACTTATAAGATCGGCGGCTTCCCGTTTCGTCGCACTGTGCGGCCCCCAGCCGCAGGTTCTCCCGTTTTTCCTCGAAAAAACAACCTGCGCCCTGTATGTCAAAAGGTAGTTAACGATGAGCGCAAGACACTTTCTCTCGCTGAAGGACTGCACACCGGATGAACTGGTGGGCCTGATCCGACGCGGCATGGAGCTGAAAGGCTTGCGCAACAGCGGCGTGCTCTTCGAACCCCTGCGCAATCGCGTGCTGGGCATGATCTTCGAGAAAGCCTCGACCCGTACCCGCGTATCGTTCGAAGCCGGCATGATCCAGCTCGGCGGCCAGGCCATCTTTCTGTCGCCGCGCGACACCCAGCTAGGCCGTGGCGAGCCGGTCGCCGATTCGGCCATCGTCATGTCGCGCATGCTCGATGCGATCATGATCCGCACCTTCGCCCATAGCACCCTGACCGAGTTCGCCGCCAACTCCCGCGTGCCGGTGATCAACGGTTTGTCGGACGATCTGCACCCCTGCCAGCTGCTGGCCGACATGCAGACCTTCCACGAGCACCGCGGCAGTATCGTCGGCAAGACCGCAGCCTGGATCGGCGACGGCAACAACATGTGCAACTCCTATATAGAAGCGGCCATGCAGTTCGACTTCACTCTGCATGTCGCCTGCCCGGAAGGCTACGAGCCGAGCGCCGCCCTGCTGGCCGAGGCCGGTGAGCGCGTGAAGATTTTCCGCGACCCACGCGAGGCCGTAGCCGGTGCGCACCTGGTAACTACCGATGTGTGGGCCTCCATGGGCCAGGAAGAGGAAATCGCCGAGCGCCACAAGCTGTTCGCGCCCTATCAGGTGAACCGCGCGCTGCTCGACGCGGCCGATGAGAACGTACTGTTCCTGCATTGCCTGCCGGCGCACCGTGGCGAGGAAATCAGCGTCGACCTGCTCGACGATCCACGCTCGGCCGCCTGGGATCAAGCGGAGAACCGCCTGCATGCGCAGAAAGCGCTGCTCGAATTCCTGGTCGAACCGGCGTATCACCACGCATGAGCCAGCCGATGCTGTTGAGCCTGCGCAATCTGGGTTGCGGCTACGGTGACCAGCGCATCGTGCAGCAGTTGAACCTGCACCTCAACGCAGGGGAAATCGGTTGCCTGCTCGGCCCATCCGGCTGCGGCAAGACCACCACGCTGCGCGCCATCGCTGGTTTCGAGCCAGTGCTCGAAGGCGAAATCGCCCTGGCCGGCGAGGTCATCTCCCGCCCAGGCTTCACCCTGGCGCCCGAGAAGCGCCGTATCGGCATGGTGTTTCAGGATTACGCCCTGTTCCCGCACCTGAGCGTGGCGCAGAACGTGTCCTTCGGCATTCGCAAGCAGCCCGACTGCGAGCAGGTGACCCGCGAATTGCTGGAGCTGGTCAAGCTCGACCACCTGAGCAAGCGCCACCCGAACGAGCTGTCTGGCGGGCAACAGCAGCGCGTCGCCCTGGCCCGCGCGCTGGCTACCAACCCGCAATTGCTGCTACTCGACGAGCCGTTTTCCAACCTCGACGGCGAGCTGCGCCGGCGCCTGAGCCATGAGGTGCGCGATATTCTCAAGGCCCGTGGCACCAGCGCGATTCTGGTCACCCACGATCAGGAAGAAGCCTTCGCCGTCAGCGACCAGGTGGGCGTGTTCAAGGCCGGGCACCTGGAGCAATGGGACACACCGTTCAACCTCTACCACGAGCCGCAGACGCCCTTCGTCGCCAGCTTCATCGGCCAGGGCTACTTCATTCGCGGCCAGTTGCTTGCGCCCGATGAGGTGCAAACCGAGCTGGGCCTGATTCGTGGCAACCGCGCCTATTCATGGCCAGTCGGCAGTGCGGTGGATGTGCTGCTGCGCCCGGACGATATCGTCCACGACCCCGAGAGCGCGCAGAAGGCCAAGATCGTCGGCAAGAGCTTTCTCGGCGCAGCCACCCTGTATCGCCTGCAATTGCCCACCGGCAGCCAGCTCGAGGCCCTGTTCCCCAGCCATGCAGATCATCAGCCCGGTGAGCAGGTAGGCATCCGCATCGCCGCCGACCACCTGGTGGCCTTCGCCGCGCCAGGCAGCGTGGCGGCGCCCTCGACGCTGGAACGGGCGGATTAGAGATATAGCTGGCCGCTGCTCACCACCCGGGCCTGCCCAGCGATCTCTACCCGCTCACCCTTCAGGCGGCACCACAGGAAACCACCCCGGACGCCGCCCTGGTAGGCGCTCAGTTCCGGCTTGCCCAGTTGCTGCGTCCAGTACGGCGTGAGGATGCAGTGCGCCGAGCCGGTGACCGGATCCTCGTCGATGCCCACCGCCGGCGCGAAGTTGCGTGACACGAAATCCACCGCCTCGCCTCTCGCGGTCACGATCACCGCCGGCCAGGGCAGCTGCGCCAACGCCCGTAAGTCGGGGTTGCAGGCGCGCACGGCCGCTTCGGACTCGAGCACCACCAGCAGTTGTGGGGCGTCGAGCACGGCAGCGGGCGTCTGCCCGAGGATTTGCGCCAGGCCGTCGGGCTCGGCGATTGGCGTCGGCGCATTGCACGGGAAATCCAGCACCAGACGACCGCCCTCGCGGCGCACCGACAGGCTGCCATTCACGTAGTTGAAATTGATGCGCTCACCCGGCTCGCCATGGCACTCGAACAGGGCATGGGCGCTGGCCAAGGTGGCGTGCCCGCACAGTGGGACTTCGGTGGTCGGCGTGAACCAGCGGATACGCCAGGCCGCGCCCTCTTTGACCACGAAGGCGGTTTCTGCCAGGTTGTGCTCGGCGGCGATCTGCTGCATCAACGCAGCGTCTAGCCAACGGTCAAGGCGATAAACCACCGCCGGGTTGCCTGCAAAGGGCTTGTCGCTGAAGGCGTCGATCTGGTGAAACGGCAGGGACATCGGAATTTCCTTGAAGATGACGGATGGCTCAGCATGCCTCTATCGCGCCGCCTGGCTGCGATACAGCGCGGCGCCAATACGGCGCAACAGCGCGATCAGGGCTGAGTATGGATGCCGTAGCGTTGCAGCAGGGCGTCGAGGCGACCGTCCTGCCGATAGCGCCGCACGCCTTCGTCGAAGATATCGCGATAGCGGGCACTGGAGGACAGCACGGGGGAAAAGGCGATGTAGATCGGCACGTCCGGCACCCGACAGCCAACCTGGACCAGATCATCGTGATTGCCGTGCTGGTCTTGGTACATGGCCATGATCCAGGTGTTCTCCAGCAGCGCGTCCAGGCGCCCCAGCTCGACCTTGCGCACGTTGAGTGCCAGCGCCTGCTCACCGGCAGCAAGCTGTAGCCGGTCGTGCTCCTTCTGGTAGCGGCGGATGTAGTCGTCCAGTTCCTGGCCGTAGCTGTAGCCGTTGATCACCCCCAGGCGAACCTTGGCGAGCGAATCCAGCCCGGTATAACGCCAGGTGCTGTCGGCCCGGGCGTAGAAACAGTTGCGGGAAATACCCGGCGCCGATTTGCCGAAGAGAAAGTCCGGCGCGTCGCGCACGCCGGCACCGACCAGCGCGTTGGCGCGCCCGCTGCGCACGTCCTGCACGGCACGTGCCCAGTTGGTGACGCGGTAGTCGACCTCAATGTCGGCCTCGGCGAAGATCTGCGTGGCCAACTCGACGAAGATGCCGGGGCGCTCGGCGTCCTGCGCGCAGTTGACCGGGCACCAGACGTCGGCCTCCATGATCAGGGTTTCCGCCCGGGCGCAGGCGCTGCTCAGCATCACAGCCGCCAACAGGCTTCTTGCCACCCAACCGACACCGTTCACCGTTTGCCTAGCCTCCTGCTATCAATGCGGCGCCAGTGTCGCCACGTCCTTTGTTACATCGCGCCGGCCCTGGCAGGCAGAGGCGACAACGATGCCGACAGTGCCAGTCTCTGGCCGGCGCTTCAAGCCTGTTGCGCAGCCGGTGGTCAAACTCCGGCCCATGGCCCCGAGCAGATCAGCGGCCGATATCGGCGAACTGTGCCTGGGTATGCTCGGCCAGAACCTCGGCGCTCAGTTCGACCTCCAGCCCACGCCGCCCGGCGCTCACGTAAACGGTGGAGAAATCGCGCGCACTGCCATCGATGAAGGTACGCAGGCGCTTCTTCTGGCCCAGAGGGCTGATGCCGCCGACCAGGTAGCCGGTCGCGCGCTGCGCGGCATCGACCGCCGCCATGTCCACTTTCTTCACGCCGGCAGCCTGTGCCAAGGCCTTGAGGTCGAGGCTGCCAACCACCGGCACCACCGCCACGAGCAGCTCACCCTTTTCACTGGCCGCCAGCAACGTCTTGAACACCTGAGCCGGCTCAAGCTCTAGCTTCTCGGCGGCTTCCAGCCCGTATGAAGCCGCCTTGGGATCATGTTCATAGCTGTGAATTCGATGCACAGCGCCAGCCTTCTTCAAGAGATTCAATGCGGGTGTCATGAAGGCTCCGACTGCAGGAAGACGACGTGCCGATTCTAGCGCTGCTGCCAGCGAAACGCTGCGCCAATCTGCGGCCGCCAAGGAAACTTGTTTCACAACGGAACCTATTACTCGCCAAACTGACCTATTGAACTGTACGCGCGATTGATATCGAAAATATGGAGCGTTTATACGGTTCGATTTTTGACAATGCGCTAAAACCGCATCTACTTTTTTCGATTACGAACATCCAGAGACCCTTATCCGATGGCAGTGGTGCAAAGGTCGCCCTATCCAGCAGTGGGCCGCCGTACCTGACACCAGCGCCAACAACAACAAAAATGAGGCTTCCCCATGACTATCGCGCTACAACAACCCTCGCTATCGGGCCAATGTATGGCCGAGTTTCTGGGCACGGCCCTGCTGATCTTCTTCGGCACCGGCTGCGTTGCCGCCCTCAAGGTCGCAGGCGCCAGTTTCGGCCTGTGGGAAATCAGCATCATCTGGGGCGTAGGCGTCAGCATGGCTATCTACCTGACCGCGGGCGTGTCCGGCGCGCACCTCAATCCGGCGGTGAGCATCGCACTCTGGCTGTTCGCCGGTTTCGAAAAGCGCAAGCTGCCGTTCTACATCCTCGCCCAGATTGCCGGCGCATTCTGTGGTGCACTACTGGTGTACACGCTGTACAGCGGGTTGTTCACCGAATTCGAACAGGCCAATCAGATGATCCGTGGCTCCCAGGCCAGCCTGGAATTGGCCTCGGTGTTCTCTACCTTTCCCAATCCGGTGTTATCTACCGGGCAGGCATTCATGGTCGAAGTGGTGATCACCGCGATTCTGATGGGCGTGATCATGTCCCTGACCGATGACAACAATGGCCTGCCGCGCGGCCCCATGGCACCGCTGCTGATCGGCCTGCTGATCGCCGTGATCGGCAGCGCCATGGGCCCTTTGACCGGCTTCGCGATGAACCCGGCGCGCGACTTCGGGCCAAAGCTGATGACCTTCATCATGGGCTGGGGCGAGATTTCCCTGACCGGCGGCCGCGACATTCCCTACTTCCTGGTACCGATCTTCGCGCCGATCCTGGGCGCCTGCATCGGCGCCGCGGCGTATCGCACCCTGGTCGCGCGGCATCTGCCCAGCGCGGTCGAAGCACCGGTGGCAGAACGCGCCGCCGACCGCGACATCAAAGCTTCCTGATTTCAACGGCGTGCCGATCGGCTCGCAACGCACGCCCATTTCGTTCGCTCACCTCAAGGCAATCGACATGACCGACAAGAACTACATCATTGCCCTCGACCAGGGTACTACCAGCTCCCGCGCGATCATTTTCGACCGCGACGCCAACGTGGTATGCATCGCCCAGCGCGAGTTCACCCAGCACTACCCGCAAAGCGGCTGGGTCGAACATGACCCCATGGAAATCTTCGCCACCCAGAGCGCGGTGATGGTCGAGGCCCTGGCCCAGGCCGGCCTGCACCATGATCAGGTAGCTGCCATCGGCATCACCAACCAGCGTGAAACCACCGTGGTGTGGGACAAGAACACCGGTCGACCGATCCACAACGCCGTCGTCTGGCAGTGCCGCCGCAGCACCGAGATCTGCCAGCAGCTCAAGCGCGACGGCCTGGAGCCGTACATCAAGGAGACTACCGGCCTGGTCACCGACCCCTACTTCTCGGGCACCAAGCTGAAGTGGATTCTCGACCACGTAGAAGGCAGCCGCGAGCGCGCCCGCAAGGGTGAACTGCTGTTCGGCACCATCGATAGCTGGCTGATCTGGAAGTTCACCGGTGGCAAGGTGCACGTCACCGACTACACCAACGCCTCGCGCACCCTGCTGTTCAACATCCACACTCGCGAGTGGGATGCGAAGATGCTGGAGGCGCTGGATATTCCCCGCGAGATGCTGCCGGAGGTCAAATCCTCATCCGAGGTCTATGGCCACACCAAGAGCGGTATCGCCATCGCCGGTATCGCTGGCGACCAGCAAGCCGCCCTGTTCGGTCAGATGTGCGTGGAGCCGGGCCAGGCCAAGAACACTTACGGTACCGGCTGCTTCCTGCTGATGAACACCGGCAACAAGGCGGTCCACTCCCAGCACGGCATGCTCACCACCATTGCCTGCGGCCCGCGCGGCGAGCCGGCCTATGCGCTGGAAGGCGCGATCTTCAACGCCGGCTCCACCATCCAGTGGCTGCGCGATGAGCTCAAGGTGGTCAACGACGCCTACGACACCGAATACTTCGCTGGCAAGGTCAAGGACAGCAACGGCGTATACCTGGTGCCAGCCTTCACCGGCCTCGGCGCGCCCTACTGGGATCCCTACGCTCGCGGTGGCCTGCTTGGCCTGACTCGCGGCGTGAAGATTGACCACATCATCCGCGCCGCCCTGGAATCCATCGCCTACCAGACCCGCGACGTGCTCGACGCCATGCAGCAGGACTCGGGCGAGCGCCTCAAGTCCCTGCGCGTGGACGGCGGCGCGGTGGCCAACAACTTCCTGATGCAGTTCCAGGCCGACATTCTCGGCACTCATGTGGAGCGCCCGGAAATGCGCGAGACCACGGCCCAGGGCGCGGCCTACCTGGCAGGCCTGGCCACCGGGTTCTGGAGCAGCCTGGACGAGCTGCGCGGCAAGGCGGTGATCGAGCGCGAGTTCGAGCCGCAACTGGCCGATGCGGACAAGGAGAAGTTCTACGAGGGCTGGAAAAAGGCCGTGGGCCGCACCCGCGACTGGCAGCCCCACGAAGAACAGAAGTGAGCCACAGCCCCGGCTGTCGCTGGCAGTGAGCAGGTTCGTGCGGCATCATGGTGCAATTCCGTGCGGCCCGAAGGACATTCAATGAATCTGCCCCCTCGCCAGCAGCAAATCCTCGATCTGATCCGCGAACGCGGCTACGTCAGCATCGAGGAGTTGGCCACCCAGTTCGTCGTTACTCCGCAAACCATCCGCCGCGATATCAATCAGCTGGCGGATGCCAACCTGCTGCGCCGCTACCATGGCGGCGCAGCCTACGACTCCAGCGTCGAGAACACCGCCTACGCGATGCGCGCCGACCAGATGCGCCAGGAAAAACAGCGCATCGGTGAAGCGGTTGCCGCACAGATTCCCGATCATGCCTCGCTGTTCATCAACATCGGCACCACCACCGAAGCAATCGCCCGCGCGCTGCTCAACCACAGCCACCTGAAGATCATCACCAACAACCTCAACGTCGCCTCGATGCTCGCCGCCAAGGACGACTTCGACGTGCTGCTCACCGGTGGCAACGTGCGCCGCGACGGCGGCCTGGTGGGCCAGGCGAGCGTGGACTTCATCAGCCAGTTCAAGGTCGACTTCGCCCTGGTCGGTATCAGCGGCATCGACGAAGACGGCAGCCTGCTGGATTTCGATTATCAGGAAGTGCGGGTTTCCCAGGCGATCATCGCCAACGCCCGCAAGGTGATTCTCGCCGCCGACTCCAGCAAGTTCGGCCGCAATGCGATGATCCGCCTGGGCCCGATCAGCCTGATCGACTGCCTGGTAACCGACCAGCAGCCAGTCGCCGGCCTTTGCCAATTGCTCGACCAACACAAGATTCGCCTCGAAGTCGTCTGACCCCCTCCTCTCCACCCGAGCCCCGGGCAACACGCCCAGGGCTCGGGTGCGTGTCATTTTTTATTCCTATTCGAACATCGGGCGAACCTTCCAGGCCCCCGAGCATCCTAATTATGTTCGTGAATTTTCATTCCAGCGCATTCCAGGGCGTTTTTTGATCGAACACCACTGGATGCGCCTCTAATCATGCGCTAGTATTTTCGAAAATGAACATTCATGTTCGATTTGAAAATGAAAACGCTATACGAGGCCCCGACGATGTCCACATCCAGCCTGTCCAACAGCCCGCTGTCCGAGGTTTACGATATTGCCGTCGTGGGCGGCGGCATCAATGGCGCAGGTATCGCCTGTGATGCGGCGGGTCGCGGCCTGTCGGTATTCCTATGCGAAAAGGACGACCTCGCCCGTCACACCTCGTCGGCGAGCAGCAAGCTGATCCATGGTGGCCTGCGCTACCTGGAGCACCACGAATTCCGCCTGGTACGCGAAGCACTGGCCGAACGTGAAGTGCTGCTGGCCAAGGCGCCGCACATCGTCAGCCCGATGCGCTTTATCCTGCCCCACCGCCCGCACCTGCGCCCGGCCTGGATGATCCGTGCCGGCCTGTTCCTGTATGACAATCTGGGCAAGCGCAAGGCGCTGCCACGTTCGCGAGGCCTCAGCTTCGGCGCCAACAGCCCGCTCAAGGCCGAGATCAGCAAGGGCTTCGAATACTCCGATTGCTGGGTCGACGACGCCCGCCTGGTGGTGCTAAATGCCATGGCCGCCCGCGAGCACGGCGCCCATGTGCATACCCACACGCGCTGCGTGAGCGCACGCCGCAGCAAGGGCGCCTGGGAGGTCGATCTGGAACGCGCCGATGGCAGCCGCTTCTCGATCCGCGCCAAGGCGCTGGTCAATGCCGCTGGCCCCTGGGTGGCGCGCTTTATCCGTGACGACCTGCAGCAGAAGTCGCCGTACGGCATCCGTCTGATTCAGGGCAGCCATATCGTCGTACCGCGCCTGTTCGAGGGCAAGGAAGCCTACATCCTGCAGAACGAAGACCGCCGCATCGTGTTCGCCATCCCGTATCTGGATCGCTTCACCCTGATCGGCACCACCGATCGCGAGTACCAGGGTGACCCGGCTACCGTAAGCATCAGCGAGGAAGAAACCACGTACCTGCTGAAAGTGGTCAACGATCACTTCCGCAAATCGCTCAGCCGTGACGACATCCTCCACAGCTACGCCGGTGTGCGCCCGCTGTGCGACGACGAGTCCGACGAGCCCTCAGCCATCACCCGCGACTACACCCTGTCGCTGTCGGCCCAGGGCGGCGAGCCTCCGCTGTTGTCGGTGTTTGGCGGCAAGCTGACCACCTACCGCAAGCTCGCGGAATCGGCACTGGCCCAGCTGGCGCCGTTCTTCCCGAATATGAAGGCGCGCTGGACGGCCGATGCCCCGCTGCCTGGCGGCGAGAACATGCAAAGCCGTGAAAGCCTGATCGAAGCCCTGCGCGCCCGCCACGGCTGGCTGAGCGCCGAGCTGGCGAGCCGCTGGGCCATCACCTACGGCAGCCGAACCTGGCAATTGCTCGACAAGGTGCAGAGCGAGAGCGACCTGGGCGAACACTTCGGCCACGACCTGTACGCCCGCGAAGTGGACTACCTGCGCGAGCAGGAATGGGCCACCGAGGTGGACGATATCCTCTGGCGCCGTAGCAAGCTGGGCCTGTTCCTGTCCGCTGCCGAGCGCAGCCGACTGGAAGCCTACCTGGCCCCCGCCGCACCTACGCTGCTTACATCTGCACCAGTTGCACATCCAGCCGATGCGCTTGCAGATGCGGCAGCACCGCGGCAAGCAACGGCGCCTTGAAACGCTCCTGAAAGCGGTGGGCCAGCCCGGGAATCAGGCGCAGCTCGCTACCGCGAATATGTGCAGCCACGTGCACGCCGTGCATCACTGGCAACAGCGGGTCGGCGGTGCCATGCACCACCAGAGTCGGCACCTGCAAACGATTGAGCAGGTCGACCCGGCTGCGTTCGGCGAGAATCGCCAGTAGCTGGCGCTCCACGCCCGCCGGGTTGAAGGCGCGGTCATAGGCGAGCTCAGCCTGGTGCAGCAACATGGCGCGGTCATCCACCACGGCAGGGCTGCCGAGCGCCGCCAACAGGTCGGCCTGCTGCTCCAGCGCCACTTCACGGCTCGGCGCCTCGCGGCGCGCCAGCAGGCGCAGCAACGCCGGGCTGGGAGCCGGCAATCCTTGAGCCCCCGAACTGGTCATCAACAGCGTCAGGCTACGCACCCGCTGGGGTGCCATGTCGGCGACATGTTGGGCGATCATCCCGCCCATGCTGGCGCCAAGTAGATGAAAATCCTCGATGCCCAGCGCATCCATCAAACCCAAGGCGTCGCCGGCCATATCGCGTAGCCGATAAGGCGCGCCAACCGACAGCCCGAGCCGGTAGCGCAGCACCTCGAAGGCCAGATTGGCCTCGGGTGCCTGAGTGTTCCAGCGACTCAGCCCTACGTCGCGATTATCGAAACGGATCACCCGAAAGCCCTGCTCGCAGAGTTGCTCGACGACGTCATCCGGCCAGTGAATCAACTGCCCACCGAGGCCCATGACCAACAGCAGGGCCGGATCGCTGCTACGCCCGATGCTCTGGTACGCAAGGCTCACATCGCCCAGCGCCACGCGCTCGACGTCCGTGCCGACCTTGCATGTTTCGGCCGCCAGAGACGACAGGCTGCCCAGCAGGGCAGCCAGAAAGATAACGATGCGCATGATGAATTCCACGAGCGAAAGGGCGAGTAGCAGGCAAGTGTTGCAGTGAAGGAGCACGGCGCGCTGCCACATAACGGTGACAGTTTGATGAAACCTGCCAAACGGACGCACGAGGTGCGACTCGACAGCAGGCCGACTCATGGGCGACACTCTCACACATGAATACTGCTCATCTTCCTGACTGAGCAGTTGAATACTTTGCAGGTAGCCTGATGCTCGAAATTCGTCACCTGAAAACGCTCCACGCCCTGCGGGAAACCGACAGCCTGGTCGATGCCGCTGATCGCCTGCACCTGACCCAATCGGCACTGTCGCACCAGTTCAAGGAACTCGAGGAGCGCCTTGGCATGCAGCTGTTCGTACGCAAGACCAAGCCGGTACGCTTCACCAGCGCCGGCCTGCGTCTGCTCCAGTTGAGCGACGCCGTGCTGCCATTGCTGCGCAGCGCCGAACGCGATCTGTCGCGTCTTGCCGGTGGCACGGCCGGCCGCCTGCACATGGCGATCGAGTGCCACAGTTGCTTTCAATGGCTGATGCCGACCATCGACCAGTTCCGCGATGCCTGGCCGGAAGTCGAGCTCGACCTGGCCTCGGGCTTCTCCTTCGCGCCCCTGCCCGCCCTGGCCCGTGGCGATCTGGACCTGGTGGTAACGTCGGACCCGGTGGAGCTGTCCGGCATTACCTATGTGCCGCTGTTCACCTACGAAGCCATGCTCGCGGTGGCCAACCAGCACGCCCTGGCCAGTCGCCCCTATATCCGCCCTGAAGACCTGCTGAAGGAAACCCTGATCACCTACCCGGTGGAGCGTGATCGCCTGGATATATTCACCCGCTTTCTGGAGCCCGCCGACATCGAGCCGGCCCAGGTACGCACGTCCGAGCTGACGGTGATGATGATGCAGCTGGTGGCCAGTGGTCGCGGTGTCTGCGGCCTGCCCAACTGGGCGCTGCACGAGTACAGCTCACGGGGCTACGTGACCGCCAAGCGCCTTGGCGACAAGGGTTTGTTCGCCACGCTCTACGCCGGCGTGCGCACCGACATGCTCGATGCGCCGTTCATGCGTGATTTCCTGCTCACCGCCAAGGACACTTCGTTCGCCAATCTCGAAGGCGTCAGCGTCGCCCGGCAGTAACCCCTTTCCACGGCAACACAGGGCTTCACCATGAAAATCAGCGACATCCCCTTTGGCGTCACCGACTGGAGCCAGATTCAGCCTACCGAACACGCTGGCGAAACCGGCATGGCCTATTGGCGCACCTGCCAGTTCGGCGCGCTGCGCGTGCGCATGGTCGAGTACACGGCGGGCTACCTAGCCGACCACTGGTGCCAGAAGGGCCACATCTTGCTCTGCCTAGAAGGTGAGCTGCACACCGAGCTCGATGACGGCCGCCGCTTCGTGATGACACCCGGCATGAGTTATCAGGTCGCCGATGGCGCCGAAGCGCACCGCAGCTCGACGAGCACCGGCGCTCGACTGTTCATCGTCGACTGAATCGGGCCGCCGACAGGTTACAGCCTCGCCGTTCTGCCGTTATGCTGGCGGTCGATTTCTGCGCCTGGAGCCCGTCATGATCAATGCCTACCGTCTGCCCGTTATCGCCGGTCTGGTTCTGCTGGGCGCCTGCGCCAGCCCCTCGAAAACCCTGCAGGTGCAGAAGCAGAGCCAGTGCCCGATCGTCCTGCACGCGGGCCAGCAGTTGATCCTCAGCCTGCCGAGCAACCCGACGACGGGCTATCGCTGGACGGTGCAGGAAGACGCGGCCGCGGTGCTCAAGGCCCTTGGCCCGGAAGTCTACAGCGCAGCCGAGGATTCCGACCTGGTCGGCGGCGACGGCCACTCCACCTGGCGCTTCCAGGCCACCGAGGCGGGTGAAGCCCAGTTGCTGCTGACCTACGCCCAGCCCTGGGATGCCAGCGCCGCGCCCGCCGACACCTTCGATTGTCAGATCCGCGTGCGCTAAGGATGCGGCTGCACGGCCAAACCCAGGCCGACCATCGCATCAGGCTCGTCACGAGGTTTGGCTAATCGCCGGACTTGGCTAAAATGCGCGCCTTTCCAGCGCCATGCAGACCGACCGTGAACAGACAGCCCGACCAACTCTTCGCCCAGCCACTGGATCAGGTGCCGGATTTCGTCTTCAACGAGGACGTGGCCCGGGTCTTTCCCGACATGATCAAGCGCTCGGTGCCGGGCTATCCGACCATCGTCGAGAACATCGGCGTTCTGGCTGGCCAGTTCGCCCAGCCCGGCAGCCTGCTCTATGACCTGGGTTGCTCGCTGGGCGCCGTCACCCAGGCGCTGCGCCGCCACGTACAGGTGGACGGTTGCCGGGTGATCGCCGTGGACAACTCCAGCGCCATGGTCGAGCGCTGCCGCGAGTACCTGCACGCCCAGGACGCCATGTTCCAGGAGCTGCTGCCGGTCGAGGTCATCGAAGCCGACATTCTCGCCATGGACTGGCAGCCCGCCTCCCTGGTGGCGATGAACTTCACCCTGCAGTTCATCGCCCCGGAAAACCGCCTGGAACTGCTGAGCCGGATCCGCAGTACCCTGCTGCCCGGTGGTGCGCTGATCCTCTCCGAGAAACTGCGCTTCGAAGACGAACAACAGCACGCCCTGCTCACCGACCTGCACATCGCCTTCAAGCGGGCCAACGGCTACAGCGAACTGGAAATCGCCCAGAAGCGTAGCGCCATCGAAAACGTCATGCTGCCCGACAGCCTCGAACAGCACCGCGAACGCCTGCAGGCGGCAGGCTTCAGCAAAGTGGTGCGGTGGTTCCAGTGCCTGAACTTCGCGTCCCTGGTGGCCTTGCCATGATGCGCCGTATGGATCTGGACGCCCTGCAGGCCGAGCTCGCCGGCACGCCCCTGCAGGACTGGAGCGCTGATTTGCCCGGGCAGATCGACGCCAAACTGGCCATCGGTCATGGCGACCTGCAGCGCTGGCATGCGGCTGTCGAAGCGCTGCCACAGCTGCAGACCGAGCAGATCGACCTGCAGCAGGACTTCCGCCTCGATGGCCATTGCGATGAGGCCACCCGAGCGGCGCTGGACAGTGCCCTGCGCGGCCTGATCCCCTGGCGCAAAGGCCCCTTCCATACCTTCGGCGTGCACGTGGACACCGAATGGCGCTCGGACTGGAAGTGGCAGCGCGTCGCCCCGCACCTGGATCTCAGAGGCAGACGCGTGCTCGACGTCGGCTGCGGCAATGGCTACTACATGTGGCGCATGCTCGGCGCCGGCGCCCGCAGCGTGGTCGGCATCGACCCGAACTGGCTGTTCCTCTGCCAGTTCCTGGCAATGAAGAACTACCTGCCGGATCTGCCCGCCTGGCACCTGCCGCTGGGTATCGAAGAGCTGCCATCGAAGCTGCTGGGCTTCGACACGGTGTTTTCCATGGGCGTGCTCTATCACCGCCGCTCGCCCATCGACCACCTGCTAGAACTCAAGGACTGCCTGCGCAAGGGCGGCGAACTGGTGCTGGAAACCCTGGTGGTGGAAGGCGACGCCCAGCAGGTGCTGGTCCCCGAAGACCGCTACGCGCAGATGCGCAACGTATGGTTCCTGCCGTCGGTGCCCGCGCTGGAGCTATGGCTGCGCCGCGCCGGGTTCCTGGATGTGCGCTGCGTGGACGTCAGCGTCACCTCGGTCGAAGAGCAGCGCAGCACCGACTGGATGCGCTACCAGTCGCTGCCCGAGTTTCTTGACCCGCTCGACCACCGCCGTACCGTCGAGGGCCTGCCGGCACCGCGCCGCGCCGTGCTGGTGGCACGCAAGCCCTGATAAAGGCTAGTCGGCGGCATCACCCTTGCGGCGCCATTCAGCCTGCCGCGCCGCGATCAGTGCAAGGGGCATCTGCGCCCCGGCACTGACTCGCCCGTGAGCACTTCCCAGGCGAATCTGCCCTGCGCGATCGAGCATCATCAGGCGGCGCATCTTGCGCCTCCAGCACCAGGCGAAATACCAGTCGCCCAGCCACTGCATCAGCTGGTGCGGGTCGGCACCCGGAGACCTGGCCAAGTTGGCGCGCTCGATATGTGCGGCGTGCTGTTCATTCGACTTCATGACAACTCTCCTCGACAGCGATTGCTCACCGGTTATCGGTGATTGCTTGCCGACAGCTTGAGCTGCGCTTATCGTTAATAAAATCGACAAATACATAACCATCAGTTAAGAAAATATTAACGACATGATGAACAGTCCATCGCCAACCAACATGCCTGGCGCATTGCCCCTATTGGAAAGCGATGTGCTGAAGACTTTCGTCGGCATTGCCGAAAGCGGCAGCTTCACCCGCACCGCCGCGCAGGTGTTCCGCACCACGGCTGCGGTCAGCCAGCAGATCAAACGCCTGGAGGAAACCCTTGGCCGCACGCTGTTTCTACGCGAGAGCCGCCGCGTGCGGCTCACGCCGGATGGCGAAGTTCTGCTCGGCTATGCCCGCCGCCTGCTCAAGCTCAACGAGGAAGCGGTGGCGCATTTCCGGGTGCCCAGCCTGGCGGGCACCGTGCGTTTCGGCACGCCGTTCGACATCGGTGTCGGCTCGCTGCCGGACCTATTGTCACAGTTCGCCCTCAGCCATCCGGCCGTGCAAGTCGATGTCTCGGTGGGTCGCAGTTGTGAGCTGATCGAGCGCCTGGATGCCGGCGAACTCGACCTGACACTGCTCAATACCGGTGATGCCGATGCCGATGACACCCGTGGCGAAGTCATTTGCAGCGAATCACTAGTGTGGGCAGGTCGAGAAGGCGGCCTGGCCGTCAAGCGCGACCCGTTGCCGCTTGCGCTGGCCAATACCGGCTGCGCCTGGCGTCGTGCCGCCCTGGACGGTCTGGACCGCCAGGGGCGCAGCTATCGCATCGCCTATTCCAGTGAACAATGCGCCGGCCAGGAAGCCGCACTGCTGGCCGACCTGGCCATTGCGGCCTTGCCCGCCAGCCTGGTCAAACCGCCGCTACGCCGCCTTTCTCAGCAGGAGCACGGCCTGCCGCCACTGGGCGCCTACCACATCAAACTACTGCGCGGCAGCAACCGTGGCGCGGCCGCCGAAGCACTGGCGGCGCAGGTGGCAGTGGCTTACGGCGCCATGCGTTAGCGCGACACAACGCTTTCGATCAGTTGCTTCATCTCGCGCACGGCTTCCTTGAAGCCGACGAACAACGCGTGGCTGACCAGCGCATGGCCGATGTTCAGCTCGTTGATACCGGGGATCGCCGCGACCGGCTCGACGTTGTGGTAATGCAGGCCGTGGCCGGCGTTGACGATCAACCCCAGCGACACGCCCAGGGCGACGCCTTCTCGGATACGCTGCAGCTCGGCAGCCGCTTCTTGCGGCGTATGCGCATCGGCATACCGCCCGGTATGCAGTTCGATGGCCGGTGCGCCGACGCGCTTGCTCGCCTCGATCTGCTGCGGGTCGGCATCGATGAACAGCGAAACCTCGCTGCCGACGGCCGCCAGGCGCGTTACCGCCGCGGCAATCCGCGCTTCCTGGCCGGCGACGTCAAGGCCACCTTCGGTGGTCAGCTCCTGGCGGGTTTCCGGCACCAGGCACACGTGCTCGGGGCGTATTTCCTCGGCGAAGGCGAGCATGAAGTCGGTCACGCCCATCTCGAAGTTCATGCGCGTCTGCATGACTTCCTTGAGCACGCGCACGTCGCGCTCCTGGATATGCCGGCGATCTTCACGCAAGTGCACGGTGATGCCATCGGCACCCGCCTCTTCGGCGTCCAGCGCGGCTTTTACCGGATCGGGATAGCGAGTACCACGCGCCTGGCGCAGCGTGGCGACGTGATCGATATTCACGCCCAGCAAAACACGGTTGGCTTCAGTCACGATTCGGCTCCTTGAGCGTCATGAACAATTCGCGGCTGACCAGAGGTCGGCCGCCGAGATGAGGGGCGAGTGCCTGGCGCATCAGGCGCTTGGCCGCGGCCAGGGCACCGGGCGTGCTCCAGTCTGCGTCGGCCATGGCCAACAGCTCGCTACCGAGAAAGGCCCCGGGCTGCCAATGGCCGATGGGCAGAAAGCCGCTGTCGGCCTCGAGCCGGTACAAGCCGTCGCTGACCACGGCATTGCCCTGCACGTCGCTGTCGAGGGCGAAACCATAGCCGAGTTCATCGAGCAGACGCCATTCGAACGCGCGCAAGATCGGCTCCAGCGGCCGACCCTGGGCCAGCGCCAGGATGCTGATGGCGTAATGCTCGAAGATCACCGGGTGCGGGTCTTCGGCGGGCAGCACGCGAATCAGCAACTCGTTTAGGTACAGGCCGCTGAACAGCGCCTCGCCGGTGAGCAGGTTGGGAATGCCAGCGGCTTCCAGGCGACCGACGTTCTTCAGCTCGCCGCGGCCGCGGGTTTCCAGCTCCAGGGGAATGAACGGCCGCGCCAGGCTGCCAGCCTTGCCCCGCGCGCCACGCAACACGGCGCGCAAACGGCCTTGCGGGGTCAGGAAGTCGACCAGCGCGCTGCTCTCGCGGTAGGCGCGGCTGTGCAGGACATAGGCGGGCTGGCTGAGCGCAAGCATGGGAAGAAACTCGCTGAGTTAGCCAGCCGCAGCGCGGCGGATGCCGGGTCAGATATCGTCGTAACCGAGCGAACGCAGGGCGCGTTCGTCATCGGACCAGCCACTCTTCACCTTGACCCAGAGATTGAGCATGACCTTGGTGTCGAACATCGACTCCATGTCCTTGCGCGCTTCCTGGCCAATGCGTTTAAGGCGCTCGCCCTTCTCGCCGATGATGATCTTCTTCTGGCCATCGCGTTCGACCAGGATCAGCGCATGGATATGCATGATCCGCCCTTCGCGCTTGAACTCCTCGATCTCCACGGTGATCTGGTAAGGCAGCTCGGCACCGAGCTGACGCATGATCTTCTCGCGTACCAGCTCGGCGGCGAAGAAACGCCCGGAGCGGTCGGTGATCTGGTCTTCCGGAAAGAAGTGCACACCCTCGGGCAGGCGCTCGCCTACCAGCTTTTCCAAAGCATCGAGGTTGTGCCCATGCTGCGCCGAAACCGGCACGATCTCGGCGTTGGGCAGTTGCTGCGCCAGCCACTGCAGGTGCGGCATCAGGTCGGCCTTGTCTTCCAGGCGATCGGTCTTGTTGACCGCCAGGATCACCGGCCCTTCGACGTACTGGACGCGTTCGAGCACCATCTGGTCCTCGTCGGTCCAGCGGGTGCGATCGACCACGAAGATCACCACGTCGACATCCTTCAGAGCCGACGAGGCGTTCTTGTTCATGTAACGGTTGATCGCCTTGTCGTTGTTCTTGTGCAGGCCGGGCGTATCGACGTAGATCGCCTGCACTTCACCCTCGGTCTTGATGCCGAGCATGTTGTGGCGAGTGGTCTGTGGCTTGCGCGAGGTGATCGCCAGCTTCTGACCGAGAATGTGGTTGAGCAGCGTCGATTTGCCCACGTTGGGCCGGCCAACGATGGCGACATAGCCACAGCGCGTTACGGGCGAATCAGTCATTGCCGTTCTCCACACCCAGGGCGATCAGCGCGGCAGTGGCCGCGACCTGTTCGGCGATCCGGCGGCTGGCGCCTTGGCCCAGGGTTTTGTCATTGAGTAGATTGACCTGACATTCGACCACGAATGTCCGGCAATGGGGTTCGCCCTGAATGTCGACCACCTCGTAACGCGGCAGCTCGCAAGCACGCGACTGAAGGAACTCCTGCAGGCGAGTCTTGGGGTCCTTGTTGGTGTCGACCAGGGTCAGGCCGTCCAGCTCGTTGGTCAGCCAGGCCAGCACGCGCTCGCGGGCGACGTCCATGCCGGCATCCAGGTAGATGGCACCGATCAGCGCTTCCAGGGCGTCGGCCAGGATCGAGTCGCGGCGAAAACCACCGCTCTTCAGCTCACCCGAGCCCAGGCGCAGGTACTCACCAAGATCGAAACCGCGCGCCAGCACGGCAAGGGTCTCACCCTTCACCAGGCGTGCGCGCAGCCTCGACAGCTGGCCTTCGCGGGCCTGGGGGAAGCGCTCGTAGAGCGCCTCGCCGGCGACGAAATTGAGGATGGCATCACCGAGGAACTCCAGGCGCTCATTGTTGCGTCCGGCAAAACTGCGATGGGTCAGGGCCAGGATCATCAGATCCTGGTCCTTGAAGCTATGCCCGAGCTGGCGCTCAAGGCGGGTCAACGAAACACTCACGGCATACGCACACGAAATTCTTTATCGAAATTAACCACCAGATCGATGTTCTCGATCAGGTGCTCACGTTTTTCATACTTGAGGTGGGCAAGAAATTCGTTGCCATCCTGGGTCACCTTCAGCGCGTCCTGCATGTTCAGGTCGCGGATGCTGTTGACCGTCATGCCACGGCTGACGTGGCTGTAGAAATCGCCCACGGTCCTGACTTCCTGCAGGCGGTCGGTTTCCACGGAGGTGATGATCTTTTCCATCGACATATAGTCGAGGTAATGCGGCACCACCTTGAACGCCGTGCTGGCCAGAAACGCCACGACAGCCAGTACCACCAGCCAGCTGACGATCGACAAGCCCTGCTGCGAGCGTGCGAATTTCATGTTCATCCCCAAAAGTATCCAGATAGTCCGATGCGCGTCGCGCGCATGACAAGACTATAGATAGCTGGCGGCGCCGTATTGAACGGCGCCGCAAATTTTCATCAGATCAGTGAATGAGTCCGACACGGGAGAAGTTCGGCAGGGTCTTGAACTTCGGGTCCGGCCAGCTCATCCAGATGGCAAACGCCTTGCCGACGATGTTGCGATCCGGAACCATGCCCAGCACGTCTTTAGGGATATTCGGGTCGTTCCAGTAACGGCTGTCGTTGGAGTTGTCGCGGTTGTCGCCCATCATGAAGTAGTGCCCTTCAGGGACGGTCCACTCCTTGCCGGGTTCGGCGCGGTAACGGGTCATTTCCTTGCGGATGCGATGCTCGACATCGCCCAGGCGCTCGCTGTACAGCGTGGCGCTGCCCAGGCTGCCGGGCTCCTCACCGATCAACTGCTCGGCAACCGGCTTGCCATTGACGAACAGGCGCTTGTCGCTGCTGTAGCGCACCTGGTCGCCCGGCAGGCCGATAACGCGCTTGATGTAGTTGACGTTGGGATCGCTCGGGTAGCGAAACACCATGACGTCACCGCGCTGCGGGTCGCCGACTTCGATCACCTTGGTGTCCAGCACCGGCAGGCGAATGCCGTAGGCAAACTTGTTGACCAGGATGAAGTCGCCCACTTCCAGGGTCGGAATCATCGACCCGGACGGGATCTGGAATGGCTCGACCAGAAAGGAGCGCAGCACCAGCACGATGGCCAGTACCGGAAAGAACGACTTGCCGTACTCGACCAGCAAGGGTTCCTTGTTGAGCTTCTCGACCACTGCGTCGTCGACTTGCTCGACCTTGCCCTGATAACTGGCGATCGCTGCACGACGCCGCGGCGCCAGAAATACCAGATCGAACAAGGCCAGGGCGCCGCACACGGCGACGGCAATGACCAGCAACAGCGGAAAATTGAATGACATAGGCCCTAGCTATCCAACTTGAGTACAGCAAGGAAGGCTTCCTGTGGAATCTCCACGTTCCCCACCTGCTTCATGCGCTTCTTACCGGCCTTCTGCTTCTCCAGCAGTTTGCGCTTACGGCTCACGTCGCCGCCGTAGCACTTGGCCAGAACGTTCTTTCTCAATGCCTTGACAGTGGTTCGTGCCACGATCTGACCGCCAATGGCCGCCTGGATCGCCACATCGAACATCTGCCGAGGGATCAGCTCTTTCATCTTCTCGGTCAACTGACGCCCTTTGTAGTGGGCGTTGTCACGGTGCACGATCAATGCCAGCGCATCGACCTTGTCGCCGTTGATCAACACGTCCAGCTTGACCAGGTTGGCCGACTGGTAACGGTCGAAATGATAATCCAGCGAGGCATAGCCACGGCTGGTGGATTTCAGACGGTCGAAGAAGTCGAGCACCACTTCGTTCATCGGCAGGTCGTAGCGAACCTGAACCTGAGTGCCGAGGAACTGCATGTCACGCTGCACGCCGCGCTTTTCGATGCACAGGGTGATGACGTTACCCAGATGTTCCTGCGGAACCAGGATCGTGGCTTGTACGATCGGCTCACGGAAATCTTCGACCGAGGACACATCCGGCAGCTTCGACGGGTTGTCCACGTAAATGGTTTCACCGGTCTTGAGCACGACTTCGAAAATAACGCTCGGCGCGGTGGTGATCAGGTCCAGGTCGTATTCGCGCTCCAGGCGCTCCTGGATGATTTCCATGTGCAGCATGCCCAGGAAGCCGCAACGGAAGCCGAAGCCCAGAGCGTCGGAGCTTTCCGGCAAATACTGCAGGGACGAATCGTTGAGGGTCAGCTTCTGCAGGGCGTCGCGGAAATCCTCGAAATCATCGGAGCTGACCGGGAACAGGCCGGCGTATACCTGCGGCTGGATGCGCTTGAAGCCAGGCAGCATTTCCACGTCGGGCGTCGAACTCAAGGTCAGGGTATCGCCCACCGGCGCACCGTGAATGTCCTTGATGCTGGCGATGATGAAGCCCACTTCGCCGGCTTTGAGGTCGGCGGTAGCCGTGTGCTTGGGATTGAACACCCCGACGCTGTCGACCAGGTGCACCTTGCCGGTGGACTTGACCAGAATCTTGTCGCCCTTCTTGACGCGGCCGTGGCGCACGCGCACCAGAGACACGACGCCCAGGTAGTTGTCGAACCAGGAGTCGATGATCAGCGCCTGCAGCGGCGCCTCGATCTCGCCGGTCGGCGCCGGAATCGCCTGCACCAGACGCTCGAGCACTTCATCGACGCCCATGCCGCTTTTGGCGCTGCACGCCACGGCGTCGCTGGCATCGATACCGATGATCTTCTCGATCTCTTCCTTGACGCGATCAGGGTCGGCCTGCGGCAGGTCCATCTTGTTCAGCACGGGCATGACTTCCAGGCCCTGCTCGATGGCGGTGTAGCAGTTGGCGACCGACTGCGCTTCCACGCCCTGCCCCGCATCGACGACCAGCAGCGCACCTTCGCAGGCCGCCAGCGAGCGGCTCACCTCATAGGTGAAGTCGACGTGACCGGGCGTGTCGATGAAGTTCAGCTGGTAGGTAATGCCGTCCTTCGCCTTGTAATACAGGGTGACGCTGTGGGCCTTGATGGTGATGCCGCGCTCACGTTCCAAGTCCATGGAATCGAGAACCTGAGCCTCCATCTCGCGCGCGGTCAGGCCACCGCACATCTGGATGAAACGGTCAGCCAGCGTCGACTTGCCGTGGTCAATGTGGGCAATGATGGAAAAATTGCGGATATGACTCAGGTCACTCACAGGACAACACTCGAAAAAGGGCGCAGGCGAATGCCTGCCGAAAATAGCCGCGAAGTTTACCCGAGTGGTTGCCCCCACGTCACGTCAGGACAAGCGCACGCGTGCAGTAATTGAGTGCCCGCTTGCCTTGCCTGCCTCGATTGACCGGGATTTGCTGGGCCACCTTCATGAGCAAGCGGTGAGATGGGCACAAAAAAGGGCGACTTTCGTCGCCCTTCAGCTGCTGACTTTGTTATTGGGCCAGACCTATTCGGCCAAGCCTACTCGGCCAGACCTACTCGGCCAGACCTACTCAGCCAGACCTACTCAGCCAGCTTGAAAGTAATGAAGCTGGCGCGGCCTTGGCGCAGCACGCGCATCGACACCGAACGGTTCTTCGGCAGCGATTGCGCCACCTCGGTGAAGTTCTTCGCCGAGCTGATGGCCTGGTTGTTCAGGTGAGTGATCACGTCGCCCGGACGCAGGCCGATCAGCGCCGCCGGACCATCCTGAACCTCGCGAATCACCACGCCACCACGCAGGTCCAGCGCTTTCTTCTGCTCATCGGTCAGTTCGGCAACGCTGACGCCAAGGCGGTTACTGCTGCGCTCGGCGCCTGGGGTCGCGCCTTCGGAAGCCTCGTCGCCATCATCGGCCGGCATGGTGCCAACAGCCATTTTCAGCGTCTTGCGCGAACCTTCACGGACGATTTCCAGATTCGCCTTGGTGCCCGGTTTCAGGGCGCCAACCAGATGCGGCAGGTCGGCGGACATGATGATCGGTTTGCCATCCAGACTGAGAATGACGTCACCGACTTGCAGGCCGCCCTTGGCAGCCGGGCCATCTTCGAGCACCTGGGCGACCAGCGCACCCGCGGGTTTCTCGAGCCCGAACGACTCGGCGAGATCCTTGTTCACTTCCTGAATCACCACACCCAGCCAGCCACGGCTGACCTTGCCGCTGGCCTTGAGCTGGTCGGCCACATCCATCGCCACGCTCATCGGAATGGCGAAAGACAGGCCCATGAAGCCACCGGAACGGGTGAATATCTGCGAGTTGATACCGACCACCTCGCCATCGAGGTTGAACAACGGGCCGCCGGAGTTACCGGGATTGATCGCCACATCGGTCTGGATGAATGGCACGTAGCTCTCGTTGGGCAGGCTGCGGCCCTTGGCGCTGACGATCCCGGCGGTTACCGAGTGATCGAAACCGAACGGCGAGCCGATGGCCAGCACCCACTCACCGACCTTGAGGTTGTCGGAATTGCCCAGTTTCACGGTAGGCAGGTCGGTCGCCTCGACCTTGAGCAGCGCCACGTCGCTGCGCGGGTCGGTACCGATCAGCTTGGCTTCCAACTCGCTGCGATCGGACAGGCGCACGATGATTTCGTCGGCGTCGGCAACCACATGGTTGTTGGTGAGGATGTAACCATCCTTGGAGATGATGAAGCCCGAGCCGAGCGACTGCGCCTCACGCTGACGACCGCCGCCGCCCGGCGCGCGAGGCTGCTGGGGAATGCTGCGCTCGAAGAACTCGCGGAACATTGGCGGCAGGCCTTCCAGATCCGGCACCGAAAGCCCACCGTTGCTGGCAACGGCATTCGGCACCTTCTGCCGAGTGCTGATGTTGACCACGGCAGGTGAAGCCGCCTCGACCAACGGAGTGAAGTCCGGCAGCTGCGCGTGCGCGGCAACCGACTGCCCCATCAGGAACACCGCGAACAACGCGGCAGCGTAATTTTTCAGGCTAGGCATCGACATTGCAGTTTCTTCCCCATCCAGAACAAACGAGGCCCCTAAGGGGCCATTGGTACAACAAGACAGCACATCGACCTTACTCAGCAGCCTCACCCGTTATGGCGTGGCATGCACATCGTCGGCACGCATCGACATGGCGACACGCTCCGCCGTTCCAAACGGAATTTCGCCCACCACTGTAACCATGACATCCCCGTCATCGGTTGTCAGTCGCCGGGATACGGCTACGGTTGGGCCGAGCTGGTTACGCGCATCCGCGACGGCGGCATCGTGCAAGGGCTCGAGAAAGACGGAAAAACGCGCCAGCCCGTCATCATAGACCAGGCAATCGACGCTATCGGCGGATACCGGGCTGGGCTGCCGGGTCACCGCGCTGAGATTGAAGCCGGGCGGCAACCATTCGGAACGCCAGGATTCTGCGGAAGGCGTGCGCGCCTTGACGACACGTACCGGCGCACAATTCGTGGAAGGCTGCAACACTGCAGCAGGCCGTGTGCCCGCCGTATCGAGCTGAGTGAACTGAAACCGTTCGAGCATCTCGCCGCGATCATTGACCAACAGCGACTTGAGTGGCAGCCCGGTTTCCTTGTCCACGTACAATTGCACACCATAACGGTGATGATCACGTGGAACCAAGCCGAGGATTACAGCCGAACGCCCAGCTACACGAGACTCGCCGCTCAAACGCAGCTCGTACCACTGTTCTATCTGTTTGGCATCGAGACCGTGAGCAGGCCAGGCCTGCTCGTCGACGACAGCAGAGGCGATCGGACCATTGACGCACTGCGCCTGGCCGTTGACTCGAAGCATTTCCTGGGGCGTGCCGTCGAGCTGTAGCAACCGTTCGCGCACAACTCCACCCGGCTCGACCTGACGCCAGATGCTGTGAGTGGAAAGATTACCGCTGCGTTCGTAAACGAAGGTGCCTTGGAAGCTTTGCTTGCTTTCGGCCTGACTCAGCCGCTGCAACCATCCCTGTGCATCAGCGGCCATGGCAGATGTTGCCGATAGACCGCCGAGCATCAGGGACGTGACGAGAATGGAGCGCATACGCGTCGTTCTTAACGCTCTTCTACACTCGCAGACCGTGCAAACGGCAGTGCGTTTTCAGCAGCGCCTGGGGCGGACTGCTGACCATGCTGACGCAGGTACTCAGGCAGACGCTGCTCGTGCCAGCCTTCACCTTCGGCAGAGACGGTCTCTACAGCCGGCTGCTCGTCCGAAGTCTTGAAGCCCGCCAGAATGGCCGGCCCCTGAGCTTGCGGCAGGGCAATGGACGGCTGATTCTGTTGCGCCAGTTGCGCACCAGCAACGTCATCCTGATTGTAGAAACGCACGCCGGCCAACACGGCAACCGTCACGGTCGCAGCAACGGCTACGCGTCCCAGGCTACGCCACGGACCACGTACGACCTTCTCCTGCGCAACTGGAGTGGCATCGTTTTCCAGAGCCGCGGAAACGGCTGCAGCGATGTCCAGTTTCGGCACGAGCAGATCCTTGTGCATCGCGGCGCGGGCTACTTGGTAACGAGACCAGGTGGCACGCAGTTCGACATCGTTGCTCGCACCGAGCACACGCCGAAGTTCAAGTTCATCCGCTTCGTTATCCATCACCGCGGACAGCGATTCCTGCAGGGCTTCACGACTCATAGCGGTTCCTCTCTTGGCTGTCGCCGCTGTCTCAGGCTTCCTGCAACAGAGGTTGCAGGGACTTATCGATGGCTTCACGCGCCCGAAAGATTCGCGAACGCACGGTACCAACTGGACACTGCATGACGCTCGCAATGTCTTCATAACTAAGACCATCAAATTCACGTAACGTTAGCGCCGTTCGTAAATCTTCTGGCAGTTGCTGGATGCTCCGATGCACGGTGGCTTCGATTTCATCCCTCAACAGGGCTCGCTCGGGAGATTCGATATCCTTGAGGGCGTGATCGCCATCGTAGAATTCGGCATCCTCTGCACTTACATCGTTGTCCGGCGGCCGGCGGCCACGAGAAACGAGATGGTTCTTCGCCGTGTTAATGGCGATGCGGTACAGCCATGTATAGAACGCACTGTCACCGCGAAAGTTTCCAAGTGCCCGATAAGCTTTTACGAAAGCTTCCTGGGCGACATCCTGAGCTTCATGGGTGTCGTGCACGAATCGCACGATCAACCCGAGAATCTTGTGCTGATACTTCAGCACCAACAGATCGAATGCTCGCTTGTCGCCACGCTGAACGCGCTCGACCAGCTGCTGATCTTCTTCCTGGGTTAGCATGAATACTCCTCGTTGAGCCCGTAGGAGGTCTGCACCTGCCAGAAGATCGATCTGCCGAAATAGACTCGAGTCATATGCAAAAGTTCTCTCCCCTACGAACAAGCTTCCCACAAAACATTTTTTGGTTTTGCACGAAACCACGCACCAGGGCCATGCCTGCTGCGCGAATTGTCTTTAGATCACCTGACGGGCCGAATCGAATCGTACAACCGCTTCGCTCACAGACTCGCCAGACACATGCCCTCTCCGGGGCGACTCCGCTATAGAACCCTGCCCCACGGCAAAGTTCAGACATGTTTCAGCGGAGCGAATGCAGCTCCACCACAGCGGCCAGCCGAGCAGGCATATCGCCATCCCGACACGATACACGTTCTGCGCCGGACTACCTACCGGGGCCGCTATTGTGCCGCCGGCTCCCTCTATATACTAGAGTCCGTCGAGCCCCTGCGGTGGTCCTGAAAGCCCCGCCGCGGGCATGGTCAGCTCACCTACCGACTATGCGATACGGGACGTGAGCGCTTCAGCGAAGCACATTCGGTGTCGACCAATCGCACCTCTTTTTGCTGCATGCCACTCAGTGGAATCCATAACAATGAGCCAACACTTTCAGCACGATGTTCTGGTTATCGGCAGCGGTGCCGCCGGCCTTACCCTGGCGCTAACGCTTCCCGACAATCTGAGCATCGCCGTACTGAGCAAGGGCGAATTGACCAATGGCTCGACCTACTGGGCTCAGGGCGGCGTCGCTGCCGTGCTGGATCACAGCGATACCGTCGACTCGCATGTGAATGACACCCTCAGTGCCGGGGCCGGCCTTTGCCGTGAAGATGCCGTGCGTTTTACCGTGGAGCACAGCCGTGAGGCGATCGAATGGCTGATCGAGCAAGGCGTGCCCTTCACCCGCGATGACGAGCACGACCGTGAAGACGGCGGCTTCGAATTTCACCTGACCCGCGAGGGCGGCCACAGCCACCGCCGCATCATCCACGCCGCCGACGCGACCGGCGCGGCTATCTTCAACACGCTGCTCGAACGCACGCGCCAGCGAGACAACGTGGTGCTGCTCGAACAGCGGGTGGCGGTGGACCTGATCACCGAACGCAAGCTGGGTCGTGACGGCCAACGGTGCCTGGGCGCCTACGTGCTGAACCGTCGCAGCGGCGAGGTGGACACCCACCATGCGCGCTTCGTGGTTCTGGCGACCGGCGGCGCGGCCAAGGTCTACCTCTATACCAGCAATCCCGATGGCGCTTGCGGTGACGGCATCGCCATGGCCTGGCGCGCTGGCTGCCGGGTCGGCAACCTGGAATTCAACCAGTTTCACCCCACCTGCCTTTATCACCCGCAGGCCAAGAGCTTTCTTATTACCGAAGCCTTGCGCGGCGAGGGCGCCCTGCTGCGCCTGCCCAACGGCGAACGCTTCATGCCGCGCTTCGACCCGCGCGAGGAACTGGCGCCACGGGACATCGTGGCCCGCGCCATCGACCACGAGATGAAGCGCCTGGGTGTCGACTGCGTCTATCTGGATATCAGCCACAAGCCAGCGGACTTCGTCAGAAACCACTTCCCGACCGTTTACCAACGCTGCCTGGAGTTCGGCATCGACATCACCCGCCAGCCCATTCCAGTGGTACCCGCCGCCCATTACACCTGCGGCGGAGTAATGGTCGACCAGGCGGGCCGCAGTGATCTGCAAGGTCTTTACGCCATTGGTGAAACCAGCTTCACCGGCCTGCACGGCGCGAACCGCATGGCCAGTAATTCACTGCTCGAATGCTTCGTGTACGCCCGCTCGGCCGCCGCCGACATCGTCGCCAATCTGGAGCACGTGACGATGCCGGCCAACCTGCCTTCCTGGGACGCCAGCCAGGTCACCGACTCGGACGAGGATGTGATCATCGCCCACAACTGGGACGAACTGCGGCGCTTCATGTGGGATTACGTAGGCATCGTTCGCACCACCAAGCGCCTGCAGCGCGCCCAGCACCGCGTGCGCCTGCTGCTCGATGAAATCGATGAGTTCTACAGCAACTACAAGGTCAGTCGGGATCTGATCGAGTTGCGCAACCTGGCCCAGGTGGCGGAACTGATGATTCTCTCGGCCATGGCGCGAAAGGAGTCACGCGGCCTGCACTACACACTGGATTACCCCGACCTGCTGCCCGAACCACGCGACACTATTGTGCGACCCGCCAACGCTGACGGCTGAATTTCAGGCGCACCCGCAGCCGCCGGTGCATGTCCTGCGGCATGGCATCGGCCGCGATGCACAGGCTTTTAGTGAGCCGGCTGCCCGGCATGCGAAAACGAACGATGACCAGCCACGGTAGCGCCATGCTGTCCGGCTGTAAGGTGATGGCCTGCCAGCGCCCTTCACGGCCCGCCACCTGCCAACCTTCGTCGTCGTGACGAAGGTGATTGAACACGGCCGAGTGGGTCAGCAGCACGTGCCTGGGCAGTGCCCAGCCGGCATGGCATGCACAACCCAGCACGCCTAGCAGACGCGCCCAGAGCGGGATATCGACGAGCGATAACGTCAGCAGCGCCAGGGCCTGGGCGCACAGGTAGATTTCCAGCAGCCGACGTGACGGCTGCCAGTGGCACTCGAACCGTTTACTTGGGCTGGACACGATCCAGGATCATGCGAACGATATGGCGCAGATCGGCATCCTCTGGCTCGCCGCGCTGCATGAACCAGCCGAACATGTCCTGATCCTCGCACTCGAGCAACTTGCGGTAGCGGGCACGATCATCCTCGTCGAGCGTGGGGTAAACCTCCTGCACGAAAGGCACCAGCAATACGTCCAGTTCCAGCATGCCGCGCCGGCTGTGCCAGAAGAGGCGATTGAGTTCAGTGGCATCGACCATGGGAGTGCTCCTCGAAAAAAGGCCGGCAGTATACCAATAGCCGCCGCTCGCATCAGCGTTGCGAGGCGAAACGCCGGACGGCATCTTTGCCTGTAGCTAGACGCTTGCCGCTGCTCTTATCATGGCAGCCTCATTCTTTACCCGCGATTGTCTCGACCATGGCCGATAGCGCTTTCTTCTGCCCGCTCACTCACGAAGGCATCCTCGCCGTGCGCGGCCTCGATGCAGGTAAATTCCTGCAGGGCCAGATCACCTGCAACATCAGCTACCTCGGCGCCAGCGGCTCGAGCCTGGGCGCTCGCTGCACGCCAAAGGGCCGTATGCTGTCGAGCTTTCGCATCGTCAGCGTAGCCGACGGTTTTCTCCTGGCCATGAGCCAGGAGCTGCTGGAGGCGCAACTTGCCGAGCTGCAGAAATACGCTGTGTTCTCCAAGGCCAAGCTGAGCGACGAGAGCGCCGCCTGGGCTCGATTTGGCCTGAGCGGCGCGGATGCCATCCTGCAAGCCTTGGGGCTGGACCTCGCAGCCGAAGCTGACAGCGTGGCGAACGCTGACGCGCTGCTGGCCATTCGTCTCAGCGACGGCCGCGCCGAGCTGTGGGCACCGGCCGAGCAGGCTCAAACCCTGCACGCACGCCTGAGCGAGCAGCTCACTGAAGCCTCGCTCAACGACTGGCTGCTGGCGCAGATCCGCGCCGGTATTGGCCAGGTGACCGGCACCACCCGCGAGCTGTTCATTCCGCAGATGATCAATCTGCAGGCCGTAGGCGGCGTGAGCTTCAAGAAGGGCTGCTACACCGGCCAGGAAATCGTCGCCCGCATGCAGTACCTGGGCAAGCTCAAGCGCCGCCTCTATCGCCTGCGCCTGGCTGGCGACCAACCGCCCGCGCCTGGCACCGAATTGTTCTCGCCCGTGCACCGCAGCGCGGTGGGCGAAGTGGTGCTGGCCGCCTCGAGCGCCAGCGGCGTGGAACTGCTGGCAGTCGTGCAGGAAGACGCGGCACTCGACGGCAATATCCACCTGGGCAGCCTCGACGGTTTACCGCTCGAGCTGCTCGACCTGCCGTATACGCTGGACAGCAACCGCGAAATCCAGCGCTGACGTACACTGCGTAGCGTCTGCCATCACTCCGCCAACAACGAGAATTTCATGAGCAAACTCGCCGAGAAAGTCCTGCTGGATCTGACCAGGGCCATCGACAACGATGAACTGGTGCTGCCCACCCTGCCCGAGGTCGCCCTGAAGGTTCGCGAGGCGGCGGAGGATCCCAACGTGGGCATCCCCGAGATGACCAAGGTGATCGGTAACGACGCTGCGCTCACCGCACGCATCATCAAGGTGGTGAACAGCCCGCTGCTGCGCACCAACCGGGAAATCACCGACCTGCAGATGGCCATCGGCCGCCTGGGCATCAACTACACCTGCAACCTGGCCACGGGCCTGGCCATGGAACAGATGTTCCAGGCGACCACCGATGTGGTCGACCGCAAGATGCGCGAAGTGTGGACCAAGAGCACCGAAATAGCTGGCATCTGCCACGTGCTGTGCCGCCATTACACGCGCCTGATGCCGGACCAGGCCACCCTCGCCGGCCTGGTTCACCAGATTGGTGTGCTGCCTATCCTGACCTATGCCGAAGAGCACAGCGAGCTGCTGGCCGACTCGATCAGCCTCAACCACGTGATCGAGCAGATCCACCCGATCATTGGCGACAAGATCCTGCGTACCTGGGAATTCCCGGAAATGATCGCCTGCATTCCGAGCCAGTACCTGAACTTCAGCCGCGACGGCGGCAAGGTGGACTACGTCGACATCGTGCAAGTGGCCACCCTGCAGAGCCACCTCGGCACTCCGCACCCTTACACCCAACTGGACTGGAGCCAGATCCCGGCGTTCGCCAAGCTCGGCATCAAACCGGATCTGGACATCCATGCCGTCGAAGACCTGTCGGCGGCCATGGATGCTGCCATGACCATGCTGCAGTAACCGCTCGGGGGCGAGTCTCGGCTAGCACCCGTTCAGCTAGCCTGCCTCACCACGAAACACCACGCGCACCAGCAGCCCATGGGGGCTGGCCTGATGCAGGCTGATATCGGCGCGGTGGGCGCGGCAGATCTCGCCGACGATAGCCAATCCCAGGCCAGCGCCCAGCCCCTGGGCCTGGCGTCGGTAGAAGCGCTCGAACACCCGCTCCCGATCTTCCTTGGGAATTCCCGGCCCATCGTCCTCGACCTCCAGCACACCCGGCTCCCTCACCCGCAGGATGACGTTGCCGCCGGCCTCGGTGTAGGCCATGGCATTGTCGACCAGGTTGCACAGCAGCTCATTGAGCAGCGTCGGCTCGCCGCGAATCCACACCGGTTGCTCGGCCTCCAGCGCCAGGGCGACGCCGCGCGAATGCGCCAGGGGCGCCAGAGCCATGCCCAGTTCCCGGGCCAGTTGGCTGAGGTCCAGGCGCAAAGCGCCGCCTTCGGCAATCGCCCGCGCACCGCTTTCGATCCGAGCCAATGACAACAGCTGGTTGGCCAGGTGAGTCAGGCGATCAGCATTGAGGGCGGCATCCTCGAGCGTCGCGTGCCAGATACGCGGATCCTGGTCACGCAGGCCCAGTTCGACGCGCGCCTTGAGCGCCGCCAGGGGCGTACGCAGTTCGTGGGACGCATCGGCGATGAACTGCGACTGCCGCTCGAACAGGCCGCGAAGCCGGTCGTTGAACTGATTCAGGGCGTTGACCAATGGCCGCAGCTCCCTGGGCATGTCCTCGTCCGGCAGCGGGCGCAGGTCGTCACTGCTGCGCGCGGCGACCGTTCTGCGCAGGCTTTCGAGCGGTCGCAATCCGGCGCTCACCGCCAACCAGACCAGCAGCAGCGCACTGAGCGACAACAAGCCCATGCGCCACAGCGTGCCCAACAGCAGGTCGCGGGTCATGCGTTCCCGAGCGCCCTGGGTTTCAGCCACGCGGATCTCGGCGACGCCACTGTAACCGGGCTCGCTGACCGGCTGCAGAAAACTGACAACTCGCACGCCCTGCCCGCGGTAATCGCCGTCGTAAAATTTGGCCAGCGCCGGATAGTCGTTGGTTCGTGGCGTATTCGGCGGCGCTGCGGGCAGGTCTTCATATCCCGAGACCAGCTCGCCCTTGGGGCCGAGCACCTGATAGTAGATACGCCCGGCGCTGTCGTAGGCAAAGGTGTCCAGAGCGATATACGGCACATTGGCGCTGAGCATGCCTTCGACGGCGTAGAGCCCATCGGAGATCGCCCGGGCCGACGCCAGCAAGGTGCGGTCGTAGGCCGTATCGGCAGCGTGGCGGGCACTCCAGTAGGCGGTCAGACTACTGACCAGAAGGATCACCGTGAACAGCACGGCCAGCCGGCGAATCAGCCGGCCACGCAGGCTGCCTGGCCTATCCACCCGTGGCTTCCAGCAGATAACCCAGGCCGCGGAAGGTAACGATGCGCACCGCACCACCCTCGAGTTTCTTGCGCAGGCGGTGGACGTAGATCTCGATGGAATCGGCGCTCGCCTCCTCATCCAGGCCGAACACCTGGGAGGCCAACTGCTCCTTGCTCATGACGCGACCAGGCCGGGAAATCATCGCCTCGAGCACGGCCTGCTCGCGGGAAGTCAGGTTCAGACTCTCATCCAGCAGCGTGAAGCGCCGGGTATCCAGGTCGTAGACCAGATCACCGCAGCGCAGATGCTGCTCGCCACCCAGCATGCTGCGACGAAGCAAGGCCTTGACCCGCGCTTCCAGCTCACTCAATTCGAAGGGCTTGGCCAGATAGTCGTCGGCCCCCAGGTTCAGGCCGTGCACGCGATCCTTGACCTCTCCGCGCGCCGTGAGCATCAACACCGGAATGGTCTTGCCGCGGGCACGCAAGCGAGCCAGCACCTCGAAGCCGTCCATGCGCGGCAGGCCGACATCCAGAATCGCCAGGGCGTATTCCTCGCTACCGAGCGCGAGATCAGCCGCTACGCCATCATGCAGAACATCCACAGTCCAACCCGCACTCTTGAGCGCTTGGGTGACGCTCGCCGCCAATTGCGGATGATCCTCGACCAGCAGAATTCGCACTGCAACCTCCACACAAACCATGGACTTGACCGCCATGTGTGGCGAGAGTTTACCGCTCGCGCACGAAGTTGGCAGTTACAGCATGCAAGGGCGACACATGTGCAACAACTTGCTGCATTGAAAGGTTGGTGAAAGGTTGCACTTCTAGGATCACTCCCCGGGCGGCTCGATCCTCCCATTCAGCGATTCGCACAGTGGCGTGCGATCGTGACAACAATAACAACGGAGTACCACGCATGCCGATCGCCGCGCGCCAGGCTATCTCGTCTTCGAGCTTTTTGAGCCTCGCCCTGCCGGCGGCCCTCTTCGCCTCGCTCGCCCAGGCGAACCTTCCCGAGCACTCCGTTTCCAACCTGGAAGGTCAGGCCCAGCCAGCCATCTATCATGCCGCCGAGCCAGCGCCCCGTGATCGATGTGAAGACGCTCCGCAGCTCGAAGCAGCCCAGCAGACCAACCAATATTCAGCCGAAAACGCCGTGGCCACCGAGCCGCCCGAGGCGGGCGAGCGCATCGCGACCCAGCGCGCAGCCAACGAACCAGGCGTAAACGCTCGTCGCCCGCAACCAGGCGCCCTATCTGACCAGTCGCAGCACGCAGCCGCGAACAGCGCTGCTGGCCATGCGGCCTACCTCCTCTCTTTCATCGCTTCTGCCGAACCCAGCATGGGCGGGCGGCAGACGAGTCACGACTTCAAAGCGCTCGGCGTTCCCGTCCTGCGCTCCCGTCCACTGGGCAGCCCCAGCGATCATGCTGAAGTGGCGGGCGCCGGCAGTGGCGACAGGCAAAGGGAACGTAACGTCGACTTGAAGCATGTGGCACGCAGCGCTGCCGCCCGGGAAGCAGGCAGTAGCCTGGCGCCCAAGGTACAGCGCTACCGCCTCGACCGATCTGCCGAGCATTCGCGCCAGTGCGCGTAGCGAGGCTCGCCCGCACCGTGCCACTGGCCGGTGTGCTGCTGGTTACACAATAAAGACTCCAACGGAGAACAACCGATGAAAACATCTCTGCGTACCATCCTGCTGACCGCCTCTTGCCTGATGCTGGCGGGTCAAGCATTGGCCGACGAGCCTCGTCGTCCCGAGTGCATCGCGCCAGCTGCCCCCGGCGGCGGCTTCGACCTGACCTGCAAACTGGCGCAGAGCGCGCTGGTGGAAAGCAAGCTGCTCAAGTCGCCGATGCGCGTGACCTACATGCCTGGCGGCGTTGGTGCGGTGGCCTATAACGCGGTAGTCGCCCAGCGCCCGTCCGAAGCGGGCACCATCACCGCCTTCTCCAGCGGCTCGCTGCTCAACCTCGCCCAGGGCAAGTTCGGCCGTTTCGACGAGAACGCCGTGAAGTGGCTGGCGGGCGTCGGCACCAGCTATGGCGCCCTGGCGGTACGCAAGGATTCGCCGTTCAAGACCCTCGATGACCTGGTCAAGGCCCTGAAGGAAAACCCAGGCAAAGTGGTCATCGGCTCCGGCGGCACCGTCGGCAGCCAGGACTGGATGCAGACCGCACTGATCGCCCGCGCCGCCGGTATCGACCCGCGCGAACTGCGCTACGTGGCGATGGAAGGTGGTGGCGAGCTGGCTACCGCCCTGCTCGGCGGCCACATCCAGGTAGCCAGTACCGACATCTCCGACTCCGTACCGCACATCGAAAGCGGTGACATGCGCATTCTCGCCGTGTTCTCCGAAGAGCGCCTGCCGGGTGACGTGGTCGCCAACATCCCGACCGCCAAGGAGCAGGGCTTCGACGTGGTGTGGCCGGTAATCCGCGGCTTCTACCTCGGCCCGAAAGTCAGCGACGAAGCGTACGCGTGGTGGAAGAACGCTTTCGATCAGCTGCTGGCCTCCGAAGACTTCGCCAAGCTGCGTGAAGACCGTGAGCTCTATCCGTTCGCCATGACCGGTGACGAGCTGGACGCCTACGTCAAGAAGCAGGTCGCGCAGTACAAAGAACTGGCCCAGGAATTTGGCCTGATCCAGCAGTAACACCCGCTCCGTATCCCTTACTCCGTCATCCTCTGGGCATTGCTCAGGGGATGCCTTTGTCATGCTCGAACGAGGACTTCCTCAATGTCACAACGCATTTTTGGCGTCGTGCTGCTGCTCGCCTGTGTCGCGCTGGGCATCGTCGCCTGGGGCTATCACGCGCCCTTCTCCTATGAGCCGGTGGGCCCGCGCGCCTACCCGATGCTGCTGCTGATCCTCATGGGTCTGGGCGCCATCTACCTGCTGGTCAAGAAACCTTCGAGCAGCGCCTCGCACAGCGACGAGCCGCCTCTGGACCGTCACGTGATCAGCAAGGTGGTCGGCTGCGTGGTGATCCTCACCATCTATGCCGCCCTGTTCGAACCTCTGGGTTTCGTGCCGGCCAGCCTGATCTTCGGTATCGCCATGGCCCGCCTGTACGAAGGCACCTGGGTCGCGAGCGTGATTTCCGGCGTCGTACTGGCCATCGGTCTGTACCTGCTGTTCGACAAAATCCTCGACGTACCGCTGCCGCTCGGCATCCTGTCCTCCCTGGAGATCTGATCCGTGGATACTTTTAGCTACCTGGGTCAGGGCTTCGGCGTTGCCCTGAGCCCCTACAACCTGTTCACCGCGCTGTGTGGCACCCTGATCGGCACCATCGTCGGCCTGCTGCCGGGCCTGGGCCCGATCAACGGCGTGGCGCTGCTGATTCCGATCGCCTTCGCCCTCGGCCTGCCGCCGGAAACCGCGCTGATCCTGCTGGCTGCCGTGTACCTGGGCTGTGAATACGGCGGTCGTATTTCCTCGATCCTGCTGAACATCCCGGGCGAAGCCTCGGCGGTGATGACCACCCTGGACGGCTACCCGCTGGCCCGTCAGGGCAAAGCCGGTGTCGCCCTGTCGATCTCCGCCTGGAGCTCGTTCGTCGGTGGCCTGATGGCAACTTGCGGTGTGGTGATCTTCGCCCCGCTGCTGGCCAAGTGGGCGGTAGCCTTCGGCCCGGCCGAATACTTCGTGCTGATGGTGTTCGCCATCGTCTGCCTGGCGGGCATGGCCGGCAACAAACCAATGAAGACCGCGATCGCGGCCTGTATTGGCTTGTTCCTGTCGTGCGTCGGCATCGATTCGAACAGCGGCGTGTACCGCTTCACCTTCGGCAGCCTCGGCCTGGCCGACGGCATCCAGTTCGTGGTGTTGGTGCTCGGTCTGTTCTCGGTCAGCGAGATCCTCGTGCTGCTCGAACGCACCCACCATGGCCAGAAGGCCATCGAAGCCAAAGGCCGCATGCTGTTCAACCTCAAGGAAGGCCTGTCGGTACTGGCCACCAACCTGCGCAGCGGCGCGGTCGGTTTCGGCCTGGGCATCCTGCCGGGCGCCGGTGCGACCCTGGCCAGCGCCGTGGCCTACATGAGCGAGAAGCGCCTGGCCCACAAGGACAACAAGTTCGGCAATGGTGACCTGCGCGGCCTGGCCGCTCCGGAAACCGCCAACAGCGCCTCGGCCTGCGGCTCCATGGTGCCGATGCTGACCTTAGGCGTTCCTGGCTCAGGCACCACCGCGGTGATGCTCGGCGCCCTGACGCTGTACAACATCACCCCCGGCCCGCTGCTGTTCCAGAACCAGCCGGACATCGTCTGGGGTCTGATCGCCTCGCTGTTCGTGGCCAACGTCATGCTCATCGTGATGAACGTGCCGATGATCAAGGTGTTCACCAAGATCCTTGCCGTGCCTTACTGGGCCCTGGTGCCAGCCATCGCCATCATCACCTCGATCGGCGTTTACGCCGTGCACGCCACCGCGTTCGACCTGTATCTGATGATCGGCATCGGCATCGCCGGCTACATCCTGCGCAAGATGGACTTCCCGCTGTCGGCCATCCTGCTGGGCTTCATCCTTGGCGGCCTGATGGAACAGAACCTGCGCCGCGCCCTGTCGATCTCCAATGGTGACCTGGGCATCCTGTTCGCCAGCCCGATTACCTGGGGCGTGTGGACCCTGATCGTGGCGATGATCGCCCTGCCGTTCTACCGCGCCTGGCGCAAGCGCAGCCAGCGCAAGGCCGAAGCGGCCAATGCCTGATAGCGTCGACCCGCAAGGCAACTCCAAGCACCTGCGCAACTGGTGGCTCACGCCGCTGGTTGGCGCAGTCGGTGGTTATCTGGCCAGCCTCATCGGCTGGCCTTTGCCTTGGGTGATCGGATCCCTGCTGGCAGTGATCCTGCTGCGCTGCAGCGGCGTACTCAGTCAGGAAATGCCCGGTGGTCGCCAGGTCGGCCAGTGGCTGGTGGCCGCCGGAATCGGCCTGCACTTCACCAGCGAAGTGCTCGAGCAGGTGCTCGGCAACCTGACGATCATCCTCTTCGGCGCCCTCGCCACCCTCGCGCTCAGCGCCATCGGCATTGCCGGCCTGCGCCGCTCCGGCGTGGATCGCGCTACGGCGTTCTTCGCCAGCATGCCCGGCGGTGCCAGCGAAATGGTCAACTTGTCCCGCCGCCACGGCGCCCAGCCGGCACGCATCGCCGCTGCGCACAGTGTGCGGCTGTTGATGGTCATTCTGCTGATTCCGGCGCTGTTCACCTGGGGCTTGCCGCCCACCGAACCCGTACCAGCCATGCCAGTGGACTGGTTCTGGCTGGCGATCCTGCTGCCTGCGGGTGCGCTGCTGGCCTTGCTTTGGCGACGGCTCGGGCAACCCAACCCGTGGATGCTCGGCCCGTTGACGCTGTGCGCCGCGGCCAGCGTGACCTTCGATCTGCATATCGGCATGCCCGGCTGGCTCGGTCAGCTCGGCCAGTGGCTGATCGGCTGCGCCCTGGGCTGTCATTTCGACCGGGCGTTCTTCCGCAGCGCCCCCAGCTTCCTCGCTCGGGTGGTGGTGTTCACGCTGCTGGCGATGATCGTCACGGCGCTGCTCGGTTCGGCCATCGGCTGGGTGAGCGGCATCGAGTCGGTTTCGCTGATGCTCGGCATGATGCCCGGCGGCATCACCGAACTGTGCCTGACCGCAGAAGCGTTGCAGCTATCGGTTGCCCTGGTCACGGCGCTACAGGCCCTGCGGCTGTTCCTGGTAATGTTCCTGGCCGAGCCCCTCTACCGCCTGTGGCAGCATCACTCGCCGCAGCCCTGATCTCTCCTGCCCGACTTAGCGTCGGGCTTTTTTTAGCGGATATGTCCACGCGCGTGCTGTCGACATGGCTGGCTTACTCTTGTTCAGGTGCCTACTGCGAGGAGTCGACATGTCCGCTTATCTGAAAAGCCTGCTCCTGCTGCTTGCGATCGGCCTGCTGGTCAGTGCCTGTGGCAAGGCCAGCCTGGTCTATCGCAACCTGGACTGGGTGATTCCCTGGCGAGTGAATCAGTATCTGGACCTCGACTCACAACAGAAAGCCTGGCTCAAGCCAAAGGTACAGGAGCACCTGGCCTGGCACTGCAGCACCGAGCTGCCGCGCTATGTGGACTGGCTACAGCGCACACAGGATCTGCTTCAGGAACCTGCGCCGGACGCCAGCCAACTGGAAGCCCAGATGATCGAAGCCGAGCAGGCGTTTCACGCCATCGTTCGGGAAACCAATCCCACGGCGGTTGCGCTGCTCGCCGATCTACGCCCCGAACAGGTCGAGCGGCTTTACGCACGCATGGAAAAAGACAATCGCGAAGACCGCCAGGAGTTTCTCGAACCGCCATTGCAAACCCAGATCAGCGAGCGCGCCGAGCGCCTGGAAAAGCGCCTGAAACCCTGGTTCGGCACATTCAACGAGATGCAGCGGGCACGCATCGGCCAGTGGGCCAGCGAACGCCGCGACCAGAACCGCCAATGGCTGGAGAATCGTACGCGTTGGCAGGATGAATTTCGCAGCGTGCTCGATCAGCGTGACGCCGAGGATTTCGCCCAGCGCATGAGCTATGTGCTGGAGAACCGTCGCGGCGCCCATGACGCACGGGCGACCCAGGCCTACGAGCAATCACGCCTGGCGATGGCCGCCCTGCTCAGCGACCTGCTGGCCGCTGCTGACGAGCACCAGCGCACCCGGGTGAACGAGCGCCTCGCGTCGTTGCAGAGCGACCTGGCCGGGCAGATCTGCTCCGGCTGATCAGCCCTAGTAGCCTGTTCACGATCTTCATGCCGGGCTTTATCTATTTTGACTGCAATGCGGCGGGAGCGGCCGTTATCCGATCCATTGTGGGAGCCGCTACCTCGCGGCGAATCGCTCAGGCACCGCCGAAATAGGCAGTCAGGCTGCAATCGTTTCGCCCCGAGGTCGGGGCTCCCACAGGTTGGTTTGAGTGTCTGCTTCTGCCTTGTAGCTGCCCGTGCGCACATCCAGAAAGATCGTGAACGAGCGTTAAGCCGGTGGCAGGCGCCAGTCGATTGCCGTCAGCCCGCGCTGCTCGAGAAACTTGTTGGTGCGGCTGAAGTGGCCATTGCCGATGAAGCCCCGATGAGCGGACAGCGGTGAGGGATGGGGCGAGCGCAGTACCAGGTGTTTGCTGGTGTCGATCAGCCGCTCCTTGCTCTGCGCATGGGCACCCCACAGCAGGAACACCAGATGGGGGCGCTGCTCGCTGACCACCGAAATGATCCGATCGGTGAACGGCTGCCAGCCCTTGGCGGCGTGGGAGCCGGCGTTGGCCCGCTCGACGGTGAGCGAGGTATTGAGCAGCAGCACGCCCTGTTCCGCCCAGGACTGCAAATAACCGTGGTTGGGAATATCGATATTGAGATCGCGCTTGAGCTCTTTGTAGATGTTCACCAGCGACGGTGGCGTGGCCACGCCCGGCTGCACCGAGAAACACAGGCCATGGGCCTGACCAGGGCCGTGGTAGGGGTCCTGGCCGATGATGACCACTTTCACCTGATCGAGCGGCGTGGAGTCCAGCGCGTTGAAGATCAGCGGGCCCGGTGGATAGATCTCCTTGCCAGCGGCCTTTTCCTGACGCAGGAAATCACCCAGGGCGCTCATGTAGGGTTTGTCGAACTCGTCATGAAGCGCCTGTTTCCAGCCGGCCTCCAGCTTGACCTTGTCTGCGGCGGACATGCCTGCTCCCGGTAATTCAATGAAACCGGCACGCTAGAGAAGCCTACAGACCAAGTCAAGGCGCCGCCCGATACTCAAGTTGGCGGCGGCGATTTCTGACCCAAAGGTGAATCGCACGGCGCAACGCTGAGCAACCTTTGGCGCTACAGTTAAGGCAACACCGCTGAAGAGGACGACTCATGAGTACGGCACTTGAACCCTACAAACCCGGCATCTTCGACCTGACCCACAAACTAACGGTGGAAAAGCACGGCCACACCGCCCTGCTCACCATCAACAACCCGCCTGCCAACACCTGGGACCGTGAATCGCTGATCGGCCTCAAACAGCTCATCGACCACCTGGACCGTGACGACGACATCTATGCGCTGGTCATCACCGGCCAGGGCGGCAAGTTCTTCTCGGCCGGGGCTGACCTGAAATTGTTCGCTGATGGCGACAAGGCCCGCGCCCGCGAGATGGCCAGCCGATTCGGCGAAGCCTTCGAACGGCTCAGTGCCTTCCGCGGCGTATCCATCGCCGCCATCAACGGCTATGCCATGGGCGGCGGCCTGGAGTGCGCCCTGGCGTGCGACATCCGCATCGCCGAGCGCCAGGCCATGATGGCCTTGCCGGAGGCCAGCGTGGGCCTGCTGCCTTGCGCCGGCGGCACCCAGAACCTGCCCTGGCTGGTCGGCGAAGGCTGGGCCAAACGGATGATTCTCTGCGGCGAACGGGTCGATGCCGACACGGCGCTGCGCATCGGCCTGGTGGAACAGGTGGTCGATACCGGCGAAGCCCGCGGCCACGCCCTGCTGCTGGCCGCCAAGGTCGCCAGCCAGAGCCCGGTGGCGGTGCGCGCCATCAAACCCTTGATCCAGGGCGCCCGTGAACGCGCGCCGACCACCTGGCTACCTGCCGAACGCGAGCGTTTCGTCGACCTGTTCGACGCGGCCGATACCCGCGAAGGGGTCAACGCCTTTCTGGAAAAACGCACGGCCAACTGGCGCAATCAATGATGCTCACCGGCAACAGCCTTTGGAAATGCTCATGAATGTAACCTTCGAAGAACGCCCAAGCCTGCATGGCTATCGCGTCGCCATTGCCAGCCTGGATGCGCCGGCAAGCCTCAATGCCCTCTCGCTGCCGATGATCGATGCCCTGCAGGATCGCCTGCGGGTTTGGGCCGAAGATGCCGATATCGCCTGCGTGCTACTGCGCGGCAACGGCAGCAAGGCGTTCTGCGCCGGCGGCGATGTGGTGCAGCTGGCCAAACAGTGCCTGGCCAGCCCCGGCGAAGCACCCGAACTCGCCGAGCGCTTCTTCGCCCGCGAATACCGCCTCGACCACTACCTGCACACTTACCCCAAGCCACTGATCTGCTGGGCCCATGGCCATGTGCTGGGCGGCGGCATGGGATTGCTGCAGGGTGCGGGGATTCGCATCGTCACACCAAGCAGTCGCCTGGCCATGCCGGAGATCAGCATCGGCCTGTTCCCGGACGTGGGCGGCAGTCACTTCCTCTCCCGCCTGCCGGGCAAGCTGGGCCTGTTCTTTGGCTTGACGGCCAGCCCTCTGAATGCCCGCGACGCCCTCGACCTGAACCTGGCCGACCGCTTCCTGCTCGACACCCAGCAGGACACTCTGATCGACGGGCTGATTCAGTTGAACTGGCGAAACCAGGCCGACCTGCAACTGCACAGCCTGCTCAAGGCACTCGAGCAGCAGGCCCGCGGCGAGCTGCCAGCCGCGCAGTGGCTACCGCGCCGCGAACGCATCGATGCCCTGCTCGACCAGGCCAACCTGCCACTGAGCTGGCAGGCCCTGGCCAATCTGGAAAAAGATGACGACGCCCTGCTCGCCAAGGCCGCCAAGACCATGCTTGGCGGCAGCCCGTTGACCGGTCACCTGGTGTGGGAGCAGATCAGGCGCGCCCGGCACCTGTCATTGGCGCAGGTATTTCGCATGGAATATGGCATGAGCCTGAATTGCTGCCGCCACCCGGAGTTCGCCGAAGGCGTACGGGCCAGACTGATCGACAAGGATCACGCCCCGCACTGGCACTGGCCGGACGTCAGCCAGGTGCCGCAGCAGGTGATCGCCGCGCATTTCGCCGCGCTGGACGATCACCCCCTGGCCGACCTGGCCTGATCGATCAACGCTCGCGCAGCGCCTCGGCGCGTGCGCGAATGATCGGTTTGAGCAGGTAGCTGAGTACGCTCTTCTTGCCGGTGATGATGTCCACCGAGGTGACCATGCCTGGGATGATCAGCAACGGGTGATCGTCGGTGCCGAGGTGGCTTTTCTCGGTGCGCAACTTGATCAGGTAGAAGCTGTTGCCTTCCTCATCGGTCACCGTGTCCGCGCCGATCTGCTCGAGCTTGGCCTTCAGGCCGCCGTAGATGGTGTAGTCATAGGCGGTGAACTTGACCACGGCTTCCTGGCCCGGGTGCAGGAAGGCGATGTCCTGCGGGCGAATGCGCGCCTCGACCAGAATGGTGTCGTCGATGGGCACGATTTCCACCATGTCGCTGCCCGGCTGGATGACGCCACCGATGGTATTGACTAGCAACTGTTTTACGATCCCCCGCACCGGCGAAGTGACCAGAGTACGATTGACCCGATCCTCCAGTGCCTTGCCGGTTGATTCGATCTTGCTGAGGTCGGTGCGCGCCTCGTTCAACTGAGTGAGCGCCTCGCTGCGAAAGCGCCCACGGGTTTCGTCGATCTTGCGCTCCACTTCCTTGATTGCTGCCTCGGCACGCGGGATGGCCAGGCCGGTCGCCTCCAACTGACCGCGGGCTTCCACCTCAGCGCGCTTGAGGCGCAGCACCTCGACCGGCGACACGGCGCCTTCGGCCACCAGCGGCTCGGACATGCGGATTTCCTGACGCAGCAACTCCAGGCTGTTACGGAATTGGCCCTGCTTGGACGCGTATTCGCGTACTTCCTGGCGACGCTGCGTCAATTGCTCCTGCAGCCCGGCGACCTCGTCCTGCAGCTGCTGCTGGCGGCTGAGAAACAGCGCCCTTTCGCTCTGCGCAAGGCCTGGTGCCTTGGCAGCGATGTCCTCGGGAATGGCCAGCTCGCGACCTTCGACCTCGGCGCTCAGGCGCTCGACGCGCATGGCCAGCGACAACCGATCGGCCTCGGTCTCACCCACGTTCGACGCGAAGCGCGTGTCGTCCAGGCGCAGCAAGGGCGTACCGGCCTCGACCACCTGCCCTTCATGGACGAACAGCTCGGAAACGATGCCGCCTTCCAGGTTCTGGATCTTCTGCACACGCGAGGATGGAATGGCCTTGCCGTCACCGCGGGTCACTTCGTCGACTTCAGCGAAGTTGGCCCACAACAAGCAGAACATCACGAAGGCAATGATGCCCCACAGAGTGAGGCGCAAAACCCTGGGCGCATCTTCGATGAGCGCCTTGCGAACCTCCGGCAGGGGTTCGTCGCCGACCTCGTCACGGGGGCCGAAATAAGAAGCGGCAGCGCGCATGAAGCGCTGGAAGGAGTCCTTAACTGACACTGATCTGCCCCTTCTTCAATGCCTCCATGACGCTCTCTTTCGGGCCGTCGGCAATGATGCGCCCACGGTCGACGATGACCAGCCGCTCCACCAGCGTCAGCATCGAGGCCCGGTGGGTGACCAGCAGCAACGTCTTGTTCTTGCTGATGGCAGCCAGGCGCTGCTTGAGGCGCTCTTCGCCGGTGTTGTCCATCGCACTGGTAGGCTCGTCGAGCAGCAGAATCGGCGGATCCAGCAACAATGCCCGCGCCAGAGCCACGTTCTGGCGCTGACCGCCGGAAAGATTCTGGCCGCGTTCACCGACCTGCAACTCGTAGCCGTTGGGGTGCAAACGGGCGAACTCGTGCACGCCGGCCAGCTCGGCAGCCTGCAGCACCAGTTCGTCCTCGACGTAACGCGCGCCCGAAACCAGGTTGTCGCGCAGGGTGCCGGCGAACAACTGAATGTCCTGGGGCACGTAGCCGATGTTGTAGCGCACGTCGCTGACATCCAGCTGGCGCACATCGATCCCGTCGACCAGCAAGCTGCCGGCATCGGACTGGTAAAGCCCGACGATCAACTTGGCCAGGGAGCTCTTGCCGGAACCGCTACGCCCGATGATGCCGACCTTTTCCCCGGGGCGGATCACCAGGTTGATGCTCTGCAAGGCGGCCTGCTGCTGATCCGGGTAGTGGAAGTCCAACTGGCGGAATTCGATGCCGCCCTGCAGCGTCTGGCGCTTGAGCGGGCGTTCGTCGGCCTGGCGCTCCTGCGGCAGTTCCATCATCTGGTTGACCGAATCCAGCGTCACGCGTGCCTGCTGGTATCGGATCAGCAGACCCGACACCTGTGCCAGCGGCCCCAGAGCCCGGGAGCTGAGCATGTAGCAGGCGATCAGGCCGCCCATGCTCAGGTTGCCAGCGATGATCTGGTAAACCCCCAGCACGATGATCACCACACCGGCGAGTTGCTGCAGCAACAGCGTCGAGTTCATCGCCAGGCTCGACAACATACGCGCCTTGAGCTCGAAGCGGCCCAGGGTGCCGATGGTCTGCTCCCAGATGTACTGGCGCTCGCTTTCCGCGTTATTGACCTTGATCGCATCGAGGCCGGCCAGGCTTTCGATCAGCCCGGACTGCCGCTCGGCCGCCAGGGCCATGCTGCGTTCCATAGTCTTGGCCAGCGGCTTTTGCAGCGCCCAGCCGATCAGCGCGACCAGCGGGAAAGCCAGGATGGGGATCCACACCAGATGCCCGCCCAGGTAGGCGATGACCGCGAGAATCAGAATGGTGAACGGCAGGTCGATGACGCTGGCCAGCGTCAGCGACGCCAGGAAGTCGCGCAGGCTCTGAAACTCGTGAATGTTCTGGGCGAAGCTGCCGACCCGTGCCGGGCGATGCTTCATCGCCATGCCGACGATGCGCTCGAACAGGGTGGCCGAGATGATCATGTCGGTCTTCTTGCCGGCCAGATCCAGGCACAGGCCGCGCAATGTCTTGAGCAGCAGATCGAAGATGAACACCCCGCAGATACCGATCGCCAGCACCCACAAGGTGGCCTCGGCCTGGTTGGGTACGACGCGGTCGTAGACGTTCATCACGAACAGCGGGGTGACCAGGCCGATCAGGTTGATCAGCAGACTGGCCGCGACGGCATCGATGTAAAGCCAGCGCGAACGCTTGAGGGTATCTTTGAACCACGAGCTGGCACGGGGAATGAGCTCGCCACGGGTGAAGTCGAACTTGTGCTGAGGCTGAGCGAAGAACACCCGGCCGCTGTAATCCTCGGCCAGGGTTTCGATGCTGACCCGTACCTCCCCGCCTTCCGTCTCGCTGGGCATGATGCGCGCCTGCCCATCGGCCTCCCAGCCAAGCAGCAGCGCACTGCGGCCGTCGCGCAGCAACAGCAGCGCGGGCAAAGCCAGTTCGGGAATCTTGTCGAGATTACGACGCAACCAGCGGCCCTGAAGGCCTGCGCGGGCAGCCGCCCGGGGCAGCAATTCGGCGCTCAGGCGCTGCTTGGGCAGCGGCAGCCCGGCAGTTAGCATGGCCCGGCTGACGGACTTCTGATGGAGACTGCACAACGACAGCAAACTATCCAGCAGTGGATCGTCGTAACGGTCACGAGGATCATTACGTGGCTGGGATGGATCAGGTTCTACTGCCACTGCACATTTACCCTTACCTAAAAAACCGAACTCTAGTTCATGTTGGGCAGTTGCACATTAGTCTTGATGGTATCCAGCGGCACGGAGGCCATCGGTGCAGAGATTCCCTGGCTTTTGAGCAGCGTACCGGTGGTGGCCTTGATGCGGTAATGGGTGAACAGTTCGGTAAAGCGAACTTCCTGCAGGCGACGGGCGGCGGTGAAGTATTCGTTTTCGCTGTCCAGCAGATCCAGCAGGGTGCGTTCACCCAGGCCGAACTGCTTCTGGTAGGAGTCGCGCACCCGCGAGCTGTGGTCGACGTACTGCTGGGCGATCGGCAATTGCGCACGGGCATTCTGCAGTGCATTCCAGGCCAAGCCGACTTCTTCGTTGAGTACGCGCAACGCATTGTTGCGAATGTCCATGGCCTGGTTGCTCAGGTACGCCCTGGAACGCACGTTGGCGCTGTCGCTACCGCCTGCATAGAGGTTGTAGCGCATGCGCACCATCGCCTGCCATTCCTTGTTTTCGCCGTCCACGCCATCGATGTTGTTGTTGAGGCCAGTGGACACTTCTGCGTCGAAGCGTGGGTAGTAAGTGCTTTTCGCCGCGGCGTACTGCGCCTCGGTTGCCTTGACGTCGGCCTCGGCCGAACTGATGTTGGGGTTATTGGCCAACAGCTCGTCACGGGCAGCTGTCAGGCTTTCGGGCAGGTGCACACCCATGCTGTCCGGCATGCTCAGATCGGCGGGCTCGCGGCCCACCACGCTCAGGTAGGTGACTTGGGCATCGGCCAGGTTGGTCTGTTCGGTCAGCAGGTTGTTGCGTGCCTGGGCCAGGCGCGCCTCGGCCTGATCGAGATCGGCCATGCGACCCACGCCGCGTTCGCTACGCAGGGAAATCTGATCGTAGATGCGCTCGTGGCTGCGCAGGTTCTCTTCCGCCAAGCGCGCCAGTTCCTGGCGCTGCAGAACATCCAGGTAAACCTGGGCGACTTCCAGCGCGGTGCGCTCGGAATTGGCCAGCAACGAATAGGCGCGGGCATTGACCGTGGCGCGCTGACGCGCGACTTCGTTGCGGGTGGCGAAACCGTCGAAGAGCATCTGCTGGACGGTCAGGCTGGACTCGGAGCGATTGAGCGTCCGGTAACCCCGGTCATCACTGGCGCGGGTACTGTTGTTCTCGGTACCTTCACGGCCATAACCGGCCTGCACGTCGACACGCGGCAGGTAACCTGCACGCGCTGCTTTCATGTCCTCCTCGACCGCCAGCCGCGCATTGATTCCAGACTGGATTTCAGGATGCACGGTGAGTGCGTTCTGCATGGCCTCGGTCAACGTCTGCGCCTGGGCTGAAACGGAAATGGCGAGGGCAAGAGGAAGCGTGGCAACGAAACGCATGGTCAGTAAATTCCCTGTTAAGGCCGGCATGTTTTATCGGTATAGATCAAGTCGCTGAGCAACCGGCCGAAGACTATCATTGCCACTGAACTTCAGTGTTTGGCAGAAGACAAAACAGCTGAAAATATCAAAGTGACATCAACGGGTCCGATTGTTTATGATCAGACCCGAAGGGTCAATACTCTGGCGGCAACCCTGGAGCAATAAATTTCCGCCAATTATATGACGCCATATTTTCAGCAGTATCCGCTATAAATCGGTATAGACGCATTTCACAGATTTTACCTCGCGCATGCGCATGGAGCTGGTTATGAGCAATTTCGCCGCCGTCATCAAATCTTTGATTGGCCAAGTCTTCGTTACCTCGGTCGACGGAGTTCGGCGTCAGGTATTTGAGGGGGACCGCATCTTCGCTGGCGAGCAGGTCACCACGGCCGATGGCGGCTCCGTGACGCTCGAGATGGCGAACGGCGAAACAGTCAAGCTCGGTGCCAACAGCTCCTGGCAAGCCGGCAATCCAGATACGCAGGATGCTGCCGAAGCCGCGCAGGCACCCACCAGTGAACTCGAGCAGGCCCTGGCGGCGGGCATGGACCCCACCGTCGACCTCGAACCGACCGCTGCAGGCCCTGGCGCAGGTGGCGGCGGTGGCAGCGCAGGTGGTGGCCATAGCGCTGTAATGCTCAGCGAGACGGCGCAGCGCGTCGATCCGACGATCGGTTTCCAGACTACCGGCCTGGGTACTCCGGGCTTCAACCTGATCGAGGATAACGACCCCGCCATTTTCACTGCCGCGGCAGCCACCGCCACCACTGCGCCTGACACCACCGCGCCAGTCGTGACCATCAGCATCGACCCGATCACTGGCGATGACGTGCTCAACAGCGCAGAGCTCGGTTCCGCCACGGTAAACATCACCGGTACGGTTGGCGGCGAAGCTCGGGTTGGCGATGCAATCACGTTGAACTTGGGTGGCAACGTGTATAGCGGCACGGTCATCGCGCTCGGCAATGGGGCGCTGGGCTTCAGCATTCCGGTCAGCAGCGCTGACCTCGGTACCTTCAGCAGCATCAGCGCAACGGTTAGCAGCGCCGATGCGGCAGGTAACGTCGGCACCGCCACGGCGAACCGGCCCTACACCGTCGATACCACTGCGCCGGTCATCACTGTCGATGCGCCGGCCGTCACCAACGACACCACGCCGACCATCACCGGTACTACCGATGCGCCGGTGGGCAGCACCGTTACGCTGACTGTCACTCAGAACGGTTCAAGCTTCACCGTTACCACGCCGGTTCTGGCTGGTGGCACTTACAGCGTCGAGCTTCCACAGCCGCTGGCTGAAGGTCCGTATACCGTTGGTGCCCAAGTGACTGATCCGGCGGGCAATACCGGCTCAGCAACTGACAGCGGCGCCATCGACACCACCGCTCCGCTGATTACCGTTGATGCGCCGGCCGTCACCAACGACACCACACCGACCATCACTGGGACGACCGATGCGCCGGTGGGCAGCGTCGTTACGCTGACCATTACCCAAGGCACAACCGTGCTGACCACCACGGCTACCGTGGTCGCCGGCGGGACTTACTCCGCCGATGTACCGGCTGGTCTGGTTGAAGGCCCGTATTCCGTTGAGGCTCAGGTGACTGATCCGGCGGGCAATACCGGTTCGGCCAACGACAGCGGTGCCATCGACACCACAGCTCCGCTGATCACCGTCGACGCGCCGGCCGTCACCAATGACACCACGCCGACCATCACTGGGACGACCGATGCGCCGGTGGGCAGCACCGTCACGCTGACTGTCACTCAGAACGGTTCAACCTTCACCGTTACCACGCCGGTTCTGGCTGGCGGCACTTACAGCGTCGAGCTTCCTCAGCCGCTGGCTGAAGGCCCGTACAGCGTTGACGCCCAGGTGACTGATCCGGCGGGCAATACTGGTTCGGCAACCGACAGCGGTGCCATCGACACCACCGCTCCGCTGATCACCGTCGATGCGCCGGCCGTCACCAACGACACCACGCCGACCATCACTGGGACGACCGATGCGCCGGTGGGCAGCACCGTTACGCTGACTGTCACTCAGAACGGTTCAACCTTCACCGTTACCACGCCGGTTCTGGCTGGCGGTACCTACAGCGTCGAGCTGACTCAGCCGTTGGCTGAAGGCCCGTATTCTGTTGAGGCTCAGGTGACTGACCCGGCGGGCAATACCGGTTCGGCCAACGACAGCGGTGCCATCGACACCACCGCTCCGCTGATCACCGTCGATGCGCCGGCCGTTACCAACGACACCACGCCGACCATCACTGGCACGACCGATGCGCCGGTGGGCAGCGTCGTTACGCTGACCATTACCCAAGGCACAACCGTGCTGACCACCACGGCTACCGTGGTCGCGGGCGGGACTTACTCCGTCGATGTACCAGCTGGTCTGGCTGAAGGCCCTTACACTGTCGATGCGCAGGTAACCGATGCCGCCGGCAATACCGGTTCGGCCAACGACAGCGGCGCCATTGCCACCACAGCTCCGCTGATCACCGTTGATGCGCCGGCCGCTACCAACGACACCACGCCGACCATCACTGGGACGACCGATGCACCGGTGGGCAGCGTCGTTACGCTGACTATCACTCAGAACGGTTCAAGCTTCACCGTTACCACGCCGGTTCTGGCTGGCGGTACCTACAGCGTCGAGCTGACTCAGCCGTTGGCTGAAGGCCCGTACACTGTCGATGCGCAGATAACCGATGCCGCCGGCAATACCGGTTCGGCGACCGACAGTGGCGCCATCGACACCACAGCTCCGCTGATCACCGTCGATGCGCCGGCCATCACCAATGACACCACGCCGACCATCACTGGGACGACCGATGCGCCGGTGGGCAGCGTCGTTACGCTGACTGTCACTCAGAACGGTTCAAGCTTCACCGTTACCACGCCGGTTCTGGCTGGTGGCACTTACAGCGTCGAGCTTCCACAGCCGCTGGCTGAAGGTCCGTATACCGTTGGTGCGCAGGTGACTGATCCGGCGGGCAATACCGGTTCGGCCAACGACAGTGGCGCCATTGACACCACCGCGCCGGTGCCAACCATCACACTCGATGCCAACATCACCGCCGATGACGTGATCAATATCGCCGAGTCGGGTCAGCAGATCCCGGTCACAGGCACTGTCGGCGGCGACGCAAAAGTTGGCGATACCGTTACCCTTACCATCAATGGCAAAGAGTTTACTGGTTCGGTCGTCGCCAATCCCAATGGCACCCTGGGTTTCAGCATCAGCGTCCCAGGCGCTGATCTGGTGGCTGATGCGAGCAAGACGGTCACCGCCAGCATCACCACGACCGATGCGGCCGGCAATATCGGCACTGCAACGGATACCGAAGGCTACAGCGTCGACACCACAGCACCGCTGATCACTGTCGATGCTCCGGCCATCACCAACGACACCACGCCGACCATCACCGGTACCACCGACGCACCGGTGGGCAGTGTCGTTACGCTGACCATTACACAAGGCACAAACACCTTTACCGTAAACACACTGGTGCTGGCGGGCGGCACCTACAGCATCGAACTGCCTCAACCTTTGGTAGACGGCCCTTATGCGGTTGATGCGGAAGTCACCGATGCAGCTGGCAACCCCGGTTCGGCCAGTGACAATGGCACCATCAACACCACGGCCCCATTGATCACGGTTGATGCTCCGACCATTACCAACGACACCACGCCGACCATCACAGGTGCCACCGACGCGCCTGTAGGCAGCACTGTCACGCTGACCATCACGCAGGGCACTAACACCTTTACCGTGGATACACCGGTGCTGGCTGACGGCACCTATAGTGTCGAGCTGCCTCAGCCACTAGCTGAAGGCCCCTACTCCGTTGATGCCGCGGTCACTGACGCCGCGGGCAATACTGGTTCGGCCACTGACAGTGGAGCAATCGACACCACAGCGCCACTGATCACTGTCGATGCTCCGGCCATTACCAATGACATCACGCCTACCATTACCGGTACTACCGATGCGCCGGTAGGCAGCACTGTCACGCTGACCATTACCCAGGGCACCAACACCTTCACCGTGGACACACCGGTGCTGACTGGCGGTACCTATAGCGTCGAACTGCCTCAGCCATTGGCTGAAGGCCCTTACTCCGTTGATGCAAAAGTCACGGATGCGGCGGGCAACACCGGCTCGGCTACCGACATCGGAGCCATCGATACTACGGCGCCGGTACCGACCATCACGCTCGATGCCAACATCACTGCCGATGACGTGATCAATATCGCCGAGTCGAGCCAGCAAATTCCGGTTACTGGCACCGTGGGTGGCGATGCGAAGGTCGGTGATACTGTCACCCTCACTGTGAACGGCAAGACCTTCACGGGTCAGGTTCAGGCGAACAACACCTTCAGCATCAACGTTCCAGGCGCAGATCTGGTTGCCGATGCCGGTAAAACCATCACCGCCAGCATCAGCACCACCGATGCCGCCGGCAATGTCGGCACTGCGACAGACACCGAAGGCTATAGCGTCGACGTCACTGCTCCCGTTCCGACCATCACGCTGGACG
>NZ_MSXW01000062.1 GCF_001945445.1 Pseudomonas sp. PA27(2017) | reverse complement strand
CCGAAGGATTCCTTATCGGCGTTTGCGGTGAGTATGGGGTGGGGGAATTCTCCCACTGTCTGGCTTGTCGCTTGCAGAAGCCGCGCATGTCCCTCCACCCCCGACAGGTTCCTAGCCTAGAACATACAAGCCGCGACCCGCGGCGAATCGTCTGTACGACACCAGTCCTGCAGCAAGGCCGCCATCGCTTCGCGCCGGGGCGACGCTCCTACACGGGCAGTGGATTGCCTGCAATTATTGTAGGAGCCGCGACCCGCGGCGAATCGTGTGTACGACGCGAGTCTTGCGGTAAGGCCACCATCGCTTCGCGCCGGGGCGACGCTCCTACACGGGCAGTGGATTGCCTGCGATTATTGTAGGAGCCGCGACCCGCGGCGAATCGTGTGTACGACGCGAGTCTTGCGGTAAGGCCGCCATCGCTTCGCGCCGGGGCGGCGCTCCTACAAGGGCGTTAGGCCGCTCGCGATCATTGTGAGGGCCGCAACCCGTGGCGAATCGTGGCGGCCCTTCGATCTCGTTATCAACCCGATCGATACCCAACATGCACCATGGCCTCTCGAATAGCCGGCGTATTCGGGCTAGCCTCGCGTTCACATGCATTGCCCCATCACGCCGATAGCGAGGATTCGATGACTCAATCAACCTATGTTCCGCCAAAGGTATGGCAGCACCTTGAAGCTTCCGGTGGCCAGTTTTCCAAGATCAACCGCCCCACTGCCGGCGCGACCCATGACAAGGAACTGCCGGTCGGCAAGCACCCGCTGCAGCTCTACTCCCTGGCAACGCCCAACGGCGTAAAGGTGACCATCCTGCTCGAGGAGCTGCTGGCCCTGGGGCACAGCGGCGCCGAGTACGATGCCTGGCTGATCCGCATTGGCGAGGGCGACCAGTTCTCCAGCGGCTTCGTGGGCGTCAACCCGAACTCGAAGATCCCTGCCCTGCTCGACCGCAGCGGCGATACGCCGATCCGCGTGTTCGAGTCCGGCTCGATCCTGCTGTACCTGGCGGAAAAGTTCGGCGAGTTCCTGCCCAAGGATCCGGCCGGCCGCACCGAAACCCTCAATTGGCTGTTCTGGCAAATGGGCTCGGCGCCCTACCTGGGTGGCGGCTTCGGCCACTTCTACGCCTACGCCCCGGAGAAGTTCGAATACGCCATCAACCGCTTCACCATGGAAGCCAAGCGCCAACTGGACGTGCTCAACCAGTGCCTCGCCGATAATCGCTACCTGGCCGGCGACACCTACACCATCGCCGACATCGCCGTGTGGCCCTGGTATGGCGAGCTGGTGCGCAACAACGTCTACGGCGCCGCCGAATTCCTCGCGGCCCACGAATACACCCACGTACAACGCTGGGCCAACGAGATCGCCGAGCGCGAAGCCGTCAAACGCGGCCGCCGGGTGAATCGCACCTGGGGCGATGAGTCCGAGCAGGTGCCGGAGCGGCATCAAGCGGCGGACCTGTCGTAAACGCTGATAGCGCCAGCGCACGCGAGTTGTTCAGATGTAAAAAACCAAGCCCCGATGCTTTTTGGCATCGGGGCTTGGTTTTATCTGGCAGGGTTATTTGCGTGTCGACTCATGCAAGTTGATCAACAGCTCAGCCAGCGTTATCCATTTTCCACATCCCCCGGGCCCCTCCTCAAGCCGCCGCTTGCACGCGACGCACCCGGCGGCGCCAGCCGCGCCACATCGGCAGCATGATCATCGCGGCCACCAGCACCCAGGTGCCGATGGTGATCGGGCTGGAGAACAGGATGCCTAGCTCGCCGTTGGAGATCGACAGTGCGCGGCGCAGGTTCTGCTCCATCAGCCCGCCGAGGATGAAGCCAAGCAGCACCGGTGACAGCGGAAAGTCCAGCTTGCGCATGATATAGCCCATCGCGCCGATGCCGACCATCAGGAACAGGTCGAAGGTGGTCGCGTGCACGGCATACACGCCGATCCCGGTGATGATCGCGATCACCGGCACCAGTGCCCAACTCGGCACCGCGAGGATGCGCGTGAACAGGCCGACCATCGGTACGTTGAGGATCAGCAGCATGACGTTGGCGATGAACAGCGAGGCGATCAGGCCCCAGACGATGTCCGGTTGCTGCTCGAACAGCAGCGGGCCCGGGGTGATGTTGTACAGAGTCAATGCGCCGAGCATCACCGCCGTGGTGCCCGAGCCGGGAACGCCCAGGGTCAGCATCGGCACCAGGCCGCCGCAGGTGGAGGCGCCGATGGCGGTTTCCGGCGCAGCCAGGCCGCGGATGTCGCCCTTGCCGAAGTTGCCGCTGGCGCCGGCCATGCGCTTCTCGGTCATGTAGGCCACGGCGCTGGCCAGGGTGTTACCGGCGCCCGGCAGCACGCCGATGATGAAGCCGGAAATGCTGCAACGCAGGTTGACCATCAATACCGACGACGCTTCCTTGAAGTTGAACAGCATGCGCCCGGTGGCCTTGACCGCCACGTGGCCGTGGTGGGTCTTTTCCAGCAGCAGGAGGATCTCGCTGATCGAGAACAGGCCCAGCACCAGCACCACGAACTGGATGCCGTCGGCCAGGTGCACGCTGTCACCGGTGAAGCGGTACACGCCGCTGTTGGCGTCGATACCGACCGCCGACAGGAACAGGCCGATCAGCGCGGCGACGAAGGTCTTCAGCGGTTTGTCGCCGGCCATGCCGCCCAGGCAGACGATGGCGAAGACCATCAGCACGAAGTATTCGGCCGGCCCGAAGGCCACTGCCCAGGCCGCCAGCAACGGGGTGAACAGCACCATGCAGCAGGTCGCCAGCAGTGCGCCGAGAAACGAGCTCCAGGCCGACAACGACAGGGCGATGCCCGCCTTGCCCTGGCGCGCCATGGGGTAGCCGTCCAGCGCGGTCATCACGGTGGAGGCTTCACCGGGGATGTTCAGCAGGATCGAGCTGATCCGTCCGCCATACTCGCAGCCCAGGTATACGGCCGACAGCAGAATCAGCGCCGACTCCGGCGGCAGGCCGAGGGCGAAGGCGATGGGAATCAGCAGCGCCACGCCGTTGATCGGGCCCAGGCCCGGCAGCAGGCCGACCACGGTGCCGATCAGCGTGCCGATCAGCGCGGTGATCAGGTTGTAAGGGGTCATGGCGATGCCGAAGCCGTGCCCCAGATAGCTCAAGGTTTCCATGGATCAGTTCTCCAGCGCGGCCAGCGGGCCAAGGGGAAGTGGAACATCCATCACACGGTCGAACAGCCAGTACAGCAGCACGCTCATGGCCACCACCACGATGGCGCCGGGCAGCCAGCGACCGCCATACAGCCGGGCCATCGGCACGCCGATGAGGATCGAGCTGAGAATGAAGCCCAGGGGTTCGAAGGTGGCGGCGAACACCAGCAGCAAGGCGAAACAGGCGACCACCTTGGTCAGGGTCGCGCGGTCCAGCTCGGGCTCGTCATCGGCGCGGGCCACGGGCGTCGGGCGGATCGCCAGAAACACCAGCGCCAGGCCCATCAGGCCCAGGATCAACAGCGGAAAGGCCCGCGGGCCGACCGGTTCGTAGGAGAACGGCGCCTGGTAGGGCCAGGCCATCACGGCCAGCACCACGCACGCAGCCAACAGCGACACGGCGAAAATGCGTTGCAGGATCATCGGGAAAATCCTCGTCGAGCGAGCACACGCCACCCCGCGCTGCCGTTACCGACAGCGCCATCGTCCATGGGGCGTGCGCTCGCGCTTACTGGGTCAGGCCGAACTCGCTGGCCAGTTTCTTGTAGTCGGCGACCTGTTTCTTGACGTACGCATCCAGCTCGTCGCCGGTCATGGCGAAGGGATAGAGCTGGCGTTCGGCGCGCAGCTTGGCGAAGTCTTCGGAGGCGAGCAGCGTGTCGAAGGCGTTCTTCCACCAGGCATACGCCTCGTCGCTGACCTTCGGCCCCAGGTAATAGCCGCGGATCACCGGCCAGGTAACGTCGAAGCCCTGCTCCTTGGCGGTCGGGATGTCCGAGACGATCGGCCCTTCCAGGCGCTGGTCGGCCAGCACGGCAAGAATGCGCATGTCGCCGGACTGCACGTGGGGCACCGAGTCGGAAATGTCGGTACTCGCCACCTGGATATGGCCGCCCAGCAGGGCCGTCGCCAGCTCGCCACCGCCCTCCATCGACACGTAGCGCATCTGCTTGGGATCGACGCCGCCGGCCTGGGCGATCAGCGCGGTCTGCACCCAGTCCTGGCTGCCCACGGTGCCGCCGGCACCGATGACCACACTGCCGGGGTTGGCCTTGAGCGCGGTGATCAGGTCACCAAGGTTCTTGTAGGGCGAATCCGCACGCACCGCGATGGCACCATAACTGGTGCCCACGGCCGCCAGCCACTTCACGGCATTCTCGTCGAAACGACCGAACTTGCCCTGGGCGAGGTTGAGCAGCGAGCCACTGGAAAACGCGGTGATGGTGCCCGCATCGGCAGGCCGCTGGGCGACCACCGCGTTGTAAGCCACGGCGCCGATGCCGCCAGGCATGTAGGTCACGCGCATGGGCGACTTGAGCAACTTCTCCTGCACCAGCGCGCTCTGCGCCAGCTTGCAGGTCAGGTCGAAGCCACCGCCGGGCGAAGCCGGGGCGATGCACTCGGGGCGACGCGGCTCATCGGCCAGCGCCTGGCCGGCCAGCAACGCGCAACAAGCGGACAGGAGAACACGACGAAACATGGGATTCATGGAACGCACCTCTGATTATTTTTGTAGTACGAACAGGCGCCCTCGCAGAAGCTGCAAAGGCAGAGATACCGTGCAGCCGGTCAGGCAGCGGCCAGGGTCAAACCTGGCGCAGGAGGCCGAACGGCAAGGGCATAACGGGGAAAGGCGTGAACGGATGCGGCACAGCGGGCGGTGACGAGCATGGGATGGCTCTCCACTGATTATTATTGTTAGGCGGCTTTTTCAGAGGCCGTCCGCCGGTGGTACACCGGTTACAGCATTAATACGCCCGAAACCTTTCGTAAAGCTTTCAGGGGTGTTGCGGGGAAGAAAAATGTGCAGGGGTTTGGGTGCGATGGGCATTGCGCACTAGGAGGCTGTGGAGGAAGCAACACTGGCTGCCGATTCTGGTGTGAACATTTCCGCAACGCCCGCGAACGCATGCGCCGCCGCTACAGTGAGGGCGAGGTGGGCGCGTGGTACGTGTTTGGCTGGTACCTCTACCACGTGATGACCCTATGGACGCTGCCCTTCCGTCTTACCGAATGGGAAATCGCCCGCATCAAGCGCATGCACCGTCAAGACATCCCCGAGACCATGCAAGCTTGGTCACAGCCATTGCCCAAAGAACAATGGGCCAAGCCCAGCGAAGAGCTCCAGCGCCAAAGCCAGCAGGTAGAAATGCTGCGCGAACGCGATCCGCAACGCTCGATCATCGATATCTTTGCCGAGGTGCAACGCAGCCCCTCCGCTGCCCGTACGGGCTGATCCTAGACGCCCGTAGTGGCCCAAACCGATAGGCATGCACAAGGTAGCGTGGGCTATGCTTCACCGATCCACGCGAGCGGTGTCAAGGTGGATGAAAAGAGCGTCATCCACCCTACGCCCTGCCGTCGGTAGCGACGTGACCGGCTTCAAGGTCGATGATCTGGCCGGCTGATCGGTGGCATCGCCGAAACCCAGGAGATGCTCGACTTCTGCGCCGAGCACAACATCGTCTCGGACATCGAAATGATCGACATCCAGAACATCAACGAAGCCTAAGAGCGCATGCTCAAGAGTGACGTGAAATACCGCTTCGTGATCGACATGGCTTCCCTGGCCAAGGATCAGGACGCGGCGTAACGTTAGCGCCTGATCACCCAAAGGCCCGGTCTCGCCTTCGCGAACCGGGCCGTTGTTTTCATACCGGCATCGTCACGGGACTCAACCCGTTACGATCAGGCTTTCCTAATATCGGGCCTAGACCCACGGCGTGCTTGAGCTGTCGGCTCCTGTTATCCGTATCACTCATTTATTGGACAACGTGCGTTACACCGCTAGCCGATAAGCCCTTTGGCTTCGCCCTTAGCTTGATTCAGCAAAGTCGAAGGCGGAAGCCCGGTTCTGGTGCCGTCCTTGTCCATCAAGTTCATGGCTTGACCCAGAAACCCCGGAGACTGGAGCCCAGGCTTGGGATCATCCTTGCCCATCAGGTCCATGGCCTGGCCCAACAAACCACTCATATCACCGGACTCCTTGGCAGCTTTGACCGCCTTCGCCGCTTCGGCAGCTTTGAAGATGGTTTGCAGGTCCGGCGTAATGGCGGTTTGCTCGGTAAGCGGTAAGCGGTAAGCGGTAAGCGGTACCGGCAGCGGCATGCTGCTGAGTTTGGCCACCACATCGCCTGGGTTCTGAGTGAACGCACGCAGGGACTGCACGCCGTCCATCATTGGCAAAGTGGTCTGTCCCGGGCTGAGTGGACACTGACTTAAGGTGGATAATGTCCGCCGCAAGGAGTGTTCATGACCCAGACCAGACGACGTTTTCCAGAATCTTTCAAACGTGAAGCGGTAGACCAAGTGGTTGCCGGCACGCCGCTTCGTCATGTGGCCGAGACGCTCGGCATCGCTGAAAGCCTGCTGGGCAAATGGAAGCGCCAGCACGAACAGCAAGGTGACGATGCCTTTCCGGGCAATGGCAAGCAGCGTGGCGAGAGTGCTGAGTTGCGCCGGCTACGCCAGCAGCTGGCTCAGGTCACCATGGAGCGCGATGTTTTAAAAAAGGCGCTCGCCATCTTCTCGCAGCCCACGAAGTGAAGTTCCGCGCCCTCGAGGCGCTGACCGGTCGCTATCCCGTAGCACCGATGTGCCGGCTGCTGCGGGTATCACGCAGCGGCTTCTATGCCTGGCAGCAGCGGCCACCTTCGGCGAGAGAGATGGCGAATCGGCGTCTGAGCAAGGAGATCCGCGCCATCCACCACAAGGTCAATGGAATCTATGGCCATCGCCGAATCAAGGCCGAGTTGGCGGCCATGGGGCATGTGTGTGGTCGACACCGAGTGGCTCGACTGATGCGCGAAGCCGGTCTGCGCGTTCGTTCGCGTAAGCGCTGGCGGCTGGTTTCCAGCAGTCGTCATGCTCTGACGATTGCCCCGAATCACCTGGATCGCCAGTTCGCCTCGGATCGCGCTAATCGGCACTGGGTCTCGGACATGACCTACGTGCGGACGGCCCAAGGCTGGCTGTATCTGGCCGTCGTGCTCGATCTTTTTTCAAGTGCTGTCGTCGGTTGGGCGATGCACCATCGGATGCAGCAGGCTCTGGTACACGCCGCGCTGGAGATGGCCGTGGCTCGCCGACAGCCGCAAACCGAGGTACTGCTGCACTCGGATCGTGGCAGCCAATACTGCGCGTACGATTACCA
>NZ_MSXW01000061.1:193345-652118 GCF_001945445.1 Pseudomonas sp. PA27(2017) | reverse complement strand
CCGACCGAAGGATTCCTTATCGGCGTTTGCGGTGAGTATGGGGTGGGGGAATTCTCCCACTGTCTGGCTTGTCGCTTGCAGAAGCCGCGCATGTCCCTCCACCCCCGACAGGTTCCTAGCCTAGAACATACAAGCCGCGACCTCGCGGTGAATTAGTCAGGCACCGCCGATAGGCTGTCAGGCTGCAATCGTTTCGCCCCGAGGTCGGGGCTCCCACAGGTTGGTTTGAGTGACCGCTCCTGCCTTGTAGCCGCCTCTTTGATGGCGCCTGAAAGATGCAAGCAACGCCCAGACGGCCCGTCCTGGGCTAACCCAGCTCACTCATTCGCACCATTAAGGTGCGCGCTGGCGCACCGATTTCTATACTCGTCCCAAATTGGCACACGCGCATCAGCGCCACTGCGCCGAAAAGAAGCCAATTGCGCGGTTTTATCGCCGCATGCGCTTCTTTGCAGGGCTTTGGTTTGCTTCTTGCATTTTCTCCAGCATCGCCGCGATCCGGAACATCTGCTCCCTCGCCGGCCCTTCTGCCCATACCGCACGAGGAACGAATTTTGGCTGGCCCACACCCGCAACGAGACTTGCCATGCTGCGCCACGTTGCCAGACAACGGCCCTGCCGCGCTCCAGGCAAGCTGCATGCTGGCGGGCGCAGAGCGATGATCATCAACGACGCCCTGCACCGCCTGCTGCTCGACAACCTGACCACGGCGACCCTGCTGCTCAACGCCGATCTGCGCCTGGACTACATGAACCCTGCCGCGGAAATGCTTCTGGCCGTGAGCGGCCAACGTAGTCATGGCCAGTTCATCAGCGAACTGTTCACCGAAACCCGCGAGGCCCTCGGCGCCCTGCGCCAGGCGGTGGCCGAGGCCCATCCGTTCAACAAGCGCGAAGCGGTGCTGACCACGCAGACCGGCCAGAGCCTGACCGTCGACTACGCGGTGACGCCGATACTCAGCCGCGGCGAAACCATGCTGCTGCTCGAGGTGCACCCGCGTGACCGGCTGCTACGCATCACCAAGGAAGAGGCCCAGCTGTCCAAGCAGGAAACCACCAAACTGCTGGTACGCGGCCTGGCCCACGAGATCAAGAATCCACTGGGCGGCATTCGTGGCGCGGCCCAGCTGCTGGCCCGCGAACTGCCGGAAGAGAGCCTGAAGGATTACACCAACGTGATCATCGAGGAGTCCGACCGTCTGCGAAATCTGGTCGACCGCATGCTCGGCTCCAACAAACTGCCGTCCCTGGCGATCACCAACGTGCACGAAGTGCTCGAGCGCGTCGCCAGCCTGGTGGAAGCGGAAAGCCAGGGCAGCGTGGTACTGGTGCGCGACTACGACCCGAGCATTCCCGACCTGATCGTCGACCGCGAACAGATGATCCAGGCGGTACTCAACATCGTGCGCAACGCCATGCAGGCGCTGGCCTCCAAACCCGAGTTGCGCCCAGGGCGCATCACCCTGCGCACGCGCACGCTGCGTCAGTTCACCATCGGCTACATCCGCCATCGTCTGGTGACCAAGATCGAGATCATCGACAACGGCCCGGGCATCCCGCCGGAACTGCAGGAAACCATCTTCTATCCCATGGTCAGCGGGCGTGCCGACGGCACCGGCCTCGGCCTGGCGATTACCCAGAACATCATTAGTCAGCATCAAGGCCTGATCGAGTGCGAGAGCCATCCCGGGCAAACCGTGTTCTCGATCTTTCTGCCGCTGGAACAAGGAGCAACTCCGACATGAGCCGCAGTGAAACCGTATGGATCGTTGACGACGACCGCTCCATCCGTTGGGTCCTGGAAAAGGCCCTGCAACAGGAAGGCATGAGCACCCAGAGTTTCGACAGCGCCGATGGCGTGCTGGGCCGCCTCTCGCGTCAGCAGCCAGACGTGATCATCTCCGACATTCGCATGCCCGGCTCCAGCGGCCTGGAGCTGCTGTCGAGCATCCGCGAAATGCACCCGCGCCTGCCGGTGATCATCATGACCGCCCATTCCGACCTGGACAGCGCCGTGGCGTCCTACCAGGGCGGTGCGTTCGAATACCTGCCCAAACCCTTCGACGTCGACGAAGCGGTATCGCTGGTCAAGCGTGCCAACCAGCACGCCAAGGAGCAGCAGGGCCTGCACGTGCCAGCCGCCCAGGCGCGCACCCCGGAAATCATCGGTGAAGCACCGGCGATGCAGGAGGTGTTCCGCGCCATCGGCCGCCTGAGCCACTCCAACATCACCGTGCTGATCAATGGTGAGTCGGGCACGGGCAAGGAGCTGGTCGCCCACGCCCTGCACCGCCACAGCCCCCGCGCCGCTTCGCCGTTCATCGCGCTGAACATGGCGGCGATCCCCAAGGACCTGATGGAATCCGAGCTGTTCGGCCACGAGAAAGGCGCCTTTACAGGCGCGGCCAACCAGCGTCGCGGACGCTTCGAGCAGGCAGATGGCGGCACCCTGTTCCTCGACGAGATCGGCGACATGCCGGCCGACACCCAGACCCGCCTGCTGCGCGTGCTAGCCGACGGCGAGTTCTACCGGGTGGGCGGCCATACGCCGGTCAAGGTCGACGTGCGCATCATCGCCGCCACGCACCAGAATCTGGAAAGCCTGGTGACCGCCGGCAAATTCCGCGAAGACCTGTTCCACCGCCTCAACGTGATTCGCATCCATATTCCGCGCCTGTCGGATCGTCGCGAAGACATCCCGACGCTGGCCCGCCACTTCCTCAGCCGTGCGGCAACCGAGCTGGCGGTCGAGCCCAAGCTGCTGAAAAGCGAAACCGAGGATTACCTGCAGCAGCTGCAGTGGCCCGGCAACGTGCGCCAGCTGGAGAACACCTGCCGGTGGATCACCGTGATGGCCTCGGGGCGCGAAGTGCATGTCGATGACCTGCCGCCGGAACTGCTTGTGCAGCCCCAGGACAATGCGCCGGTCAGCAACTGGGAGCAGGCGCTGCGTCAGTGGGCCGACCAGGCGCTGGGCCGCGGCCAGTCGAACCTGCTCGACAGCGCGGTGCCGGCCTTCGAGCGGATCATGATCGAGACCGCCCTCAAGCACACCGCCGGCCGACGCCGCGATGCCGCCCTGCTGCTAGGCTGGGGGCGCAATACCCTGACCCGCAAGATCAAGGAGCTGGGCATGAACGTCGACGGCTCCGAAGACGACGACAGCGACGACAACTAAGCCGTCACTGCGACACCCAGACGCCGCGTCCCTACCAGGGCGCGGCGTTTTTTGTGGGTGATAACGCGCGTCTTCCACTGCACCACCGCCGCTGTGAACGTAGCCTGCGGTTGAGCAATGCGAAACCCAGGAAATGCCCCCGGGTGTCGCTACGCTCGACCCGGGCTACTGCGCCTGACCTGCCTCAAGGTCATTACAAATGCACGCCATCAGCGCACGACAGGTGCATTCATGCACCCGAGCGGAACATTCGCGAAGCGACACCTGGTGGATGACAACGTGGCAATAACCGCCAGAGCCCAGTATCCATGGGCCCTGCAACGAATTCATGAAAACTGGCACGCCAACTGCAATGGTACTGACAACCCAGTTTCGGGGACCTTGGTACAGGCAGGCCGGGGATTCCCCTCTTTCTTTGGGAGCCTCGGTACAGGCAGGCCGGGACCTCCCTTCTTTCTTCGGGGACTCTGATACAGGCAGATCAGATAATCCCCCTTTTCTTCGGGAGCCCTGGTACAGGCAGGCCGGGAACTCCCTCTTTTCTTCCTAGCGCGGCGCCAGACGAACCGTCAGGCGCCAGCGGCCCTCCACCTCTTCGGCATCCATTTCAGCGCGCAGCGGGCGAGCTGCCACCACGCGCACCTCCAGCTCACGCTCATCACGCACCACGCGCCAGTTGGCGGCGCGCCCGGCAATCTGCAACTGGCCCTGGCGCTCCCGACCCAGCCCCTCGAAGCGCAGCGCGAAGGTGCCATGAGCGTCGCTGACCTGCACGTGCGGCTCGACGTTGAACCACAGCAGCAAGCGGTCGTCCTGAACTTCCACGTCTTTGAGGTGCATGGCGTCCGGGTGGAACAGCCGGCCGATCATCAGGCCGACCAGGAAACCGAAGATCGCCAGCGAGCCGATCACGCGCATCCAAGGACGCGGCCTTGGCGGCTTATCCGGCGTAGAATGGCGCCCGTCTTCTGGCCTGGAGCCGTGCATGTTTCATGTAATCCTTTTTCAACCGGAAATTCCGCCCAATACCGGCAACGTTATCAGGCTTTGCGCCAACAGCGGCTGCCACCTGCACCTGGTCGAGCCGCTGGGTTTCGAACTGGACGACAAGCGCCTGCGCCGCGCCGGGCTCGATTATCACGAATACGCGCCGCTCAAGCGCCACGCCAGCCTGGAGGCCTGCCTGGAAAGCCTCGGCCAGCCGCGGGTGTTCGCCTTCACCACCAAGGGCTCGCAGCCTTTCCATGAAGTGGCCTACCAGCCGGGCGATGCCTTCCTGTTCGGCCCGGAGAGCCGCGGCCTGCCGGCCGAGATTCGTGATGCCCTGCCCGAATCGCAGCGCGTGCGCCTGCCGATGCGCGAAGGCTGCCGCAGCCTGAACCTGTCCAACACCGTGGCCGTCGCGGTGTATGAAGCCTGGCGCCAGAACGGCTTCGCCGCTAGTTGAACGGCGGTATTGCGACTTTGTAGCGCAGCGATACCCGGGGCAGGCCATCCCTGGGTATCGCTTCGCTCAACCGCAGGCTACGAGGTCAGGACAGGCCCACAAAAAAACGCCCCGAAGGGCGTTTTTCGTGCAGCGACCGCGGGCTCAGTTAGCCTGCTGACGCTGCAGCTCCTGGGCGTACAGAGCGTCGAAGTTCACCGGGGCCAGCATCAGCGCCGGGAACGAGCCGCGTACCACCAGGCTGTCCAGGGTTTCGCGAGCATACGGGAACAGGATGTTCGGGCAGAACGCACCCAGGGTGTGGCTCATGGAAGCGGCGTCCAGACCTTTGATCAGGAAGATGCCGGCCTGCTGTACTTCGGCGATGAAGGCGGTTTCTTCGCCGTTCTTCACGGTCACCGACAGGGTCAGTACCACTTCGTGGAAGTCGCCTTCCAGGGCTTTCTGACGGGTGTTGAGGTCCATCGAGACGCTCGGCGTCCACTCCTGGCGGAAGATCTCGGGGCTCTTCGGCGCTTCGAAGGACAAGTCACGCACGTAGATGCGCTGCAGAGAGAACTGAGGAGTCTGCTCGTCTTGGACGGCACCGGTAGCTTGTTCGGTCATGGGGCAAAGCCTTCTGCTGTATGGACGTAAAGGAAGGTTCTAAATCGATCAGGCATCGAGCAGCGCATCGAGCTTGCCGGCCCGTTCCAGGGCAAACAGGTCGTCGCAACCACCCACATGGGTTTCACCGATCCATATCTGCGGCACCGAGGTGCGGCCAGCCTTGCGCGTCATCTCGGCGCGCACGTCTGGCTTGCCGTCGACACGGATCTCGTCGAACGACACCCTTTTGCTGGTCAACAGCTGCTTGGCGCGGATGCAGTAGGGGCACCAGTCGCTGGAGTAGATGACGACCTTGGCCATGTCACTTCACCACGGGCAGGCTGTCGCCACGCCAGGTGGCGATGCCGCCGCCCAGGCGCGCGGCGGTGAAGCCGGCCTTCTGCAATTCACGGGCGGCGGTGCCGGCCTGCTGGCCCAGGGCATCGACGACGATGATGGTCTTGGCCTTGTGCTTTTCCAGCTCGGCCAGGCGCGAGGCCAGCTTGTCGTTGGGGATGTTCAGGGCGCCGACGATATGGCCGGTGTCGAAATCCTTCTTGCTGCGAATGTCGACCACCACGCCTTCGTCACGGTTGATCAGCGCCGTCACTTCACGGCTGCTCAGGCTTTTTCCGCCCTTGCTCAGTTCGGTGAAGATCAGCAGCGAAAGGATGATGACGAACAGGCCGCTGAGGATGAAGTGGTTGGTGGCGAATTCAATGAGGTTGGCAAGCATCACGCGGTTCCGGGACGGTAAAATGCCGGCCAGTATACACAGCCCGGTGAGTCCACCAAAGGCCGCACGGCGGTGACGGGATCTTTCCGGGGCCGTAGAATGTCAGACCGATTTCAGTGGGTCGCCTTGCCAGGCGACCGCCTCCGGATCGCCGCGGGCGAGTACGCGCTCGCCGCCGGCCTTCATTGCGTCCCCTAAGCAGAGCGAGCCCCGTATGAGCGCAGCGCCCAAACCCCTGGTCCTGGTCATTCTCGACGGCTTCGGCCACAGCGAAACCCCCGAGCACAACGCCATTTTCGCCGCCAACACGCCGGTCTACGACCGCCTGCGTGCCACCCAGCCCCACGGGCTGATTTCCGGCAGCGGCATGGACGTCGGCCTACCGGATGGCCAGATGGGCAACTCCGAGGTCGGCCACATGAACCTCGGCGCCGGCCGCGTGGTGTATCAGGACTTCACCCGGGTGACCAAGGCGATCCGTGACGGCGAGTTCTTCGAGAACCCGGCCATCACCGGCGCCGTGGACAAGGCCGTGGGTGCCGGCAAGGCTGTGCACATCCTTGGCCTGCTGTCCGACGGCGGCGTACACAGCCATCAGGATCACCTGGTAGCGATGGCCGAGCTGGCCGCGCGCCGCGGCGCCGAAAAGATCTACCTGCACGCGTTTCTCGACGGTCGCGATACCGCGCCGAAAAGCGCCCAGAGCTCCATCGAGCTGCTCGACGCCACCTTCGCCAAACTCGGGAAGGGCCGCATCGCCTCGCTGATCGGCCGCTACTTCGCCATGGACCGTGACAACCGCTGGGATCGCGTCGCCCAGGCCTACAACCTGATCGCCGATGGCAACAGCCAGTTCCAGGCGGACACCGCCGTGGCTGGCCTGCAAGCCGCCTATGCCCGCGAGGAAAGCGACGAGTTCGTCAAAGCCACCAGCATCGGCGAGCCGGTCCGGGTCGAGGATGGCGACGCCGTGGTGTTCATGAACTTCCGTGCCGACCGCGCCCGCGAGCTTACCCGCGCCTTCGTCGAGCCGGGCTTCGACGCCTTCGAACGCGCCCGTGTGCCGCAGACCGCCGGCTTCATCATGCTCACCCAGTACGCGGCGAGCATCGACACGCCCAGCGCCTTCAAGCCCGAGCCGCTGGTCAACGTGTTCGGCGAATACCTGGCCAACAACGGCAAGACCCAACTGCGCATCGCCGAGACCGAGAAGTACGCCCACGTCACCTTCTTCTTCTCTGGCGGCCGTGAAGAGCCGTTCCCGGGCGAAGAGCGCATCCTGATCCCGTCGCCGAACGTCGCCACCTACGACCTGCAGCCGCAGATGAACGCCCCCGAAGTGACCGACAAGATCGTCGACGCCATCGAGAACCAGCGCTTCGATGTGATCGTGGTCAACTACGCCAACGGCGACATGGTCGGCCATACCGGCGTGTTCGAGGCAGCGGTCGCCGCGGTGGAATGCCTGGATACCTGCATGGGCCGCATCGTCGACGCCCTCGACAAGGTCGGTGGCGAAGCACTGATTACCGCCGACCATGGCAACGTCGAGCAGATGCAGGACGAATGCACCGGCCAGGCGCACACCGCACACACCTGCGAGCCGGTACCGTTCATCTATGTCGGCAAGCGCCAGGTGAGCATCCGCGAAGGCGGCGTGCTGGCGGATGTGGCACCCACCCTGTTGACCCTGATGGGCCTGCCGATTCCCAAGGAAATGACCGGCACCAGCATCGTCACCCTCGGCTGACCCCACAGGCGAAGGCTCGGGGCGGCGCAGCAGCGCTGCCCCACCGGTCGACCGCCTGCCACCTTGGGTCGGCATCTGCACCAGGGACGTTTTTTTTACCCGGAACCAAGGGCATACTAAGCCGGTTCCCCGCCAGGTATCGCCTGCACCATGCTCCGTGTCCTCACCTTTATCCTCATGACCAGCCTGCTGGCACCAGCTTTCGCCGATCAGAAAGCCGATACGCAAAAGCAGCTGGATGCGGCACGTGCCGACGTCAGCGAATTGAAGAAACTGCTGGAGCAACTGCAGCAGGAAAAATCCGGCGTGCAGAAGCAGCTCAAGACCACCGAAACCGAAATGGGCGAGCTGGAGAATCAGGTCAAGGGCCTGCGCGAAGAGCTGCAGGAGAGCGAGGAAGAGCTCAAACGCCTCGATCAGGAGAAAAAAAAACTCCAGGGCGCGCGCCTTGAACAGCAACGGCTGATCGGCATCCAGGCCCGCGCGGCCTATCAGGGCGGGCGCCAGGAGTACATCAAGCTGCTGCTCAATCAGCAGAACCCGGAAAAATTCTCCCGCACCCTGACCTACTACGATTACCTCGCCGAAGCGCGCATGGGTCAGCTGACGGCCTTCAACGAGACGCTTCGCCAACTGGCCAACGTCGAGCAGGACATCAGCCATCACCAGCAGCAACTGCAGGCGCAGAAAGGCGAGCTGGACAGCCGCAGCGCCCAGTTGGCCGAGGTACGCAAAGAGCGTCAGCAGGCACTGGCCAAGCTGAACAAGGATTACGCTGCCCGCGACCAGCGCCTCAAGGCTCGTGAGCAGGAGCAGGCCGAACTCGGCCGCGTGCTCAAGACCATCGAGGAAACCCTCGCCCGCCAGGCCCGTGAAGCCGAGGCGCAGCGCCAGCGCGAGCTCGCCGCTGCGCGCGAGAAACCCAGCGCACCGGCAGCCACCGGCAAGCGTGCCGAAAGTGGCCCGCTGGTCAGCTCCGGCGCCACCTATGGCGGGCCGTTCGCCAACGCCAAAGGCAAGCTGCCATGGCCAGTCAATGGCCGCGTTGTTGCAAGATATGGAACCCCACGGGGCGAAGACGCTCGGACTAAGTGGGACGGCGTGCTGATCGGCGCCACCGCCGGCAGTCAGGTACGCGCCGTGCATGGCGGTCGAGTGGTTTTCGCAGACTGGTTGCGCGGTTCCGGGCTTCTGGTCATTCTCGACCATGGCAATGGTTATCTGACCCTTTACGGGCACAACCAGAGCCTGCTCAAGGACGCCGGAGACATCGTCAAAGCCGGGGAACCCATCGCCACCGTCGGTACCAGCGGCGGCCAGGACACCCCAGCACTGTATTTCGCGATTCGCCAGCAGGGCCGCGCCAGCGATCCGGCCCAATGGTGTCGGGCGCAAGGATAAGCGCCATCTCATTGTCGTAGGAGTTAGTTCGAATGCCGCATCTGTCCCGCCTCACCTCCCTGGCCCTGGCGATTGCCCTGCTCGGTGGCGCACCTGTGCTGCATGCCGACCAGGCTCCGATCACCCCGCCGCCGGCCGCCGACCAGAATGCAGCGCCGCTGCCCCTGGACGAGCTGCGCACCTTCGCCGAGGTGATGGACCGCATCAAGGCCGCCTACGTCGAGCCGGTCACCGACAAGGAACTGCTGGAGAACGCCATCAAGGGCATGCTCAGCAACCTCGACCCGCATTCGGCCTACCTAGATCCGAAGGCCTTCGCCGAGCTGCAGGAAAGCACCAGCGGTGAGTTCGGCGGCCTGGGCATCGAAGTCGGCACCGAGGACGGTTTCATCAAGGTCGTCTCGCCCATCGACGACACCCCGGCCTCCAAGGCAGGCATCCACCCCGGCGACCTGATCGTCAAGATCGACGGCAAACCCACCAAGGGCCAGTCGATGATGGAAGCCGTGGAGAGAATGCGCGGCAAGGCCGGCAGCAAGATCGTCCTGACCCTGGTGCGCGAAGGCGGCAAACCGTTCGACGTCGAGCTGACCCGTGCGGTGATCAAGGTCACCAGCGTACGCAGCCAGATGATCGATCCGGGCTACGGCTACATTCGCGTCACCCAGTTCCAGGTCAACACCGGCGAGGAAGTCGGCAAGGCCCTGAACAAGCTGCGCAAGGAAAACGGCAAGAAACTCAGCGGCCTGGTGCTCGACCTGCGCAACAACCCCGGCGGCGTGCTGCAATCGGCCGTGGAAGTGGCCGACCACTTCCTCAAGAAGGGCCTGATCGTCTATACCAAGGGGCGCATCCCAAACTCGGAACTGCGCTTCTCCGCCGACCCGCTGGACGCCAGCGAAGGTGTGCCGCTGGTGGTGCTGATCAACGGCGGCAGCGCCTCGGCCTCGGAGATCGTCGCCGGCGCCCTGCAGGACCACAAGCGCGGCATCGTCATGGGCACCGACAGCTTCGGCAAGGGCTCGGTGCAGACCGTGCTGCCGCTGAACAACGACCGCGCCCTGAAGATCACCACGGCGCTGTACTTCACGCCCAACGGCCGTTCCATCCAGGCCCAGGGCATCGTCCCGGACGTGGAAGTGGCACGCGCCAAGCTGACACGCGAGAGCGACGATCCGACCCTCAAGGAAGCCGATCTGCAAGGCCACCTGGGCAATGGCAACGGCGGCGCTGATCGCCCGAGCCAGGGCGCGCCCGGCAAGCCGGCACGCCCGCAGGACGACGACTACCAGCTGAGCCAGGCGCTGAACCTGCTCAAGGGCCTGAACGTCACGCGCGCCGACTGAACGTCGGCCGTCACCGAAAAGCCCCGGCGCAGGCAACTGCACCGGGGCTTTTTATTGCCTGAATGGCTGTCACCCTCGCGACAGGCCGGCCGCATTCGCGCCGAGGTCGGCGCTCCTACACGGTCGTGAACTGCACAGAATCTTGTAGGAGCCCCGCCTCGGGGCGAACAGTGGGTACGCCGCCGATACCGCGCTAAGCCCACAATCGTTCGCGCCGAGGTCGACGCTCCTACATGGTCGGTGAACTACTCGGGTTCTAGTGGGAGCCCCGCCTCGGGGCGAACAGTGGGTACGCCGCCGATACCGCGCCAAGGCCACAATTGTTAGCGCCGGGGTCGACGCTCCTACACAGTCGGTGAACTGCGCGGGATCACGTAGGAGCCGCGACCCGCGGCGAATAGTGGCTGCAACGCCGATAGCGCGCTAAGACCGCAATCGTTCGCGCCGGGGTCGGCGCTCCTACACGGTCGGTGAACTGCGCGGGATCACGGCGAATAGGCGCCCGTCACAAGTAATTATTGGTCATCTCGTCGATGAAGCCGTCATTACGCATCTCGTCGAGCGCCTTCTGCAGGCGCTGCACCACTTCGTCCGGCGTGTCCTTGTTGAGCGCCAGGTAGAGCTCAGCCTCGTTGAAACGCAGCACGGTGTGGAGCCCCGTGACGCCCTCCTGCTTGGCCAGGTAGCGACCGACCGGGTCGGTGGTGGCCCACAGGTCGATCTTGCCGCCGGTGAGCTTCTTGACGTTCTCCTGGTCACGCAGCGCGTTGACCGGCGCCAGGCCCTGGCTTTCCAGGTGCTGGCTCACCGCATCGTTCTTGTAGGCGCCGATGGTGTATTGCCCGGCATCCTTGAGGCTCTTCACGGTGACCTCGTTGCCTGGCGCCGAGAGCAGCACCCAGCCGGTCTTGGCCAGCGGGCCGACCCACTTGAACAGCGGCTGGCGCTCGGGGGTGAAGGTGGTGGAGAACAGGCCATAGTTGGCCTTGTCGAGGGTCAGCTTGTAGAGGCGATCCCAGGGGAAGCGCAGGGTCAGGCTGTACTTGATGCCAGCCCGCTTGAACATCTCGCGAACGATTTCGGCATTGATGCCATCGATACCGTCGTCACGGGCGAAGTTCTTGTCGTCCACCGCCATATTGAACGGCGGGAAGTTCTCGGTCAGCAATACCATCTTGTAGTCGGCTGGCAGCTCGGCCCTGGCCGTGCAGGCGATCAAGGTAAGCCCAAGTAGTGCAATGCTCTTCAAACTGCTCAACATCTGTCGTCCCCGCCACGTGGTTATGATTATGGTTGGCGGCCTCCTGCCGAACTTCGCACCACCACCGTCCTGGCAATGGCTGCCGTGCACAAGGCACACGGCAGCATGAACGCCGAATCATCGCCACGCCAGCGCCCCCTCAGCGCCTCGGCGTGCCCTTCATACGACCTTCAGGGCTAAAGATAGCTGTTGAGAATGCTGTCGACGATCCCCTCAGCGCGCATCTTGTCCAGTTCCGACTGCAGCTTCTGTACCACCTCGTCCGGCACGTCCTTGTTCAGTGCAAGATACAGTTGCGCGCTGTTGAAACGCAGCACGGTCTTCAGGCCGCTGACGCCTTCCTGGCGGGCCAGGTAACGCCCTGCCGGGTCACCAGTGGCCCACAGGTCGATCTGCCCGGCCATCAGCTTCTTGGCATTTTCCTGGTCGCGCAACGAGGTCACGGGCTGCAGGCCTTCCTTTTCGAGGTGCTCGGCGATGGCGTCGCCCTTGTAGGCGCCGATCCGGTACTGCTTGGCCTGCTGCAGGTTGTTGACCACCAGCTTGCTGTCACCGCGCGCCAGCAGCACCCAGTCGTCCGGGCCGATGGGGCCGACCCACTTGAACAGCGCTTCGCGCTCGGGCAGCCGAGCGGTCACGAACACGCCGTAGCCGGGCTTCTCGAGGGCGAGTTTGTAGATACGATCCCAGGGAAAGCGCAGGGTGAGGCTGTACTTGATGCCGGCGCGCTTGAACATTTCGCGCACCACGTCGACGGCGATTCCATCAACATTGTCTTCCTGGGCGAAGTTCTTGCCGTTGATCGCCATGTTGTACGGCGGGAAGTTTTCCGTCAGCAACACCACGTTGTAGTTCGGGTCGATTTCGGCGCGCGCCACCGATGCCATCAAGAGCAGGGCACTGGCCGCTGCCAACCACAGACGTTTGCACATGTACTGGACTACCTGTCATTCAAAGCGTTGACGGGCGGCCGGAAAGGTAGCGCCCGGAGTGACCGGGCGTCTGGGCAGAAGTAGCGAGCTAGACGCTCTGGCTTGACCCGATCCTTGTCACACGGGTGCTAGCTTAGCGCCATTAGCGGGCATCCAAAAGGCCAATCGCACCAGTTTGGACGCACCACTGGCGCCTGCGCGGCTCAGCGCACAACGATACCGCGGCTGGCCATGTAGGCCTTGGCTTCGGGCACGGTGTACTCACCGAAGTGGAAGATGCTCGCCGCCAGCACCGCGGCAGCCTTGCCTTCGATGATGCCGTCGGCCAGGTGCTGCAGGTTGCCGACGCCGCCGGAGGCGATTACCGGAATGCCCACCGCTTCGCTGATGGCACGGGTCACGCCCAGATCGTAGCCGCTCTTCACGCCGTCCTGATCCATGCTGGTGAGCAGGATCTCGCCGGCGCCCAGGCCTTCCATCTTCATCGCCCACTGCACGGCATCGAGGCCGGTCGGCTTGCGGCCGCCGTGGGTGAAGATTTCCCAGCGCGGCGCTTCGCCCGGGCCGGACACCTTCTTGGCGTCGATGGCGACGACGATGCACTGCGAGCCGAAGCGCGAGGCCGCCTCGCCAACGAATTCGGGGGTGAACACCGCAGCGGTGTTGATCGACACTTTGTCGGCACCGGCGTTGAGCAGGTTGCGGATGTCCGCCACGCTGCGCACGCCGCCGCCCACGGTCAGCGGGATGAACACCTGGCTGGCCATGCGCTCGACGGTGTGCAGCGTGGTATCGCGGCCATCGACGCTGGCGGTGATGTCCAGGAAGGTGATCTCGTCGGCGCCCTGCTCGTCGTAGCGACGGGCGATTTCCACCGGATCGCCGGCATCGCGGATGTTCTCGAACTTGACGCCCTTGACCACGCGGCCGTTGTCCACGTCCAGGCAAGGAATGATGCGTTTGGCCAATGCCATGCTGAAACCCTCTCTAACCGGCTGCGCCGCACATCCGCGGCGTTGCGTCTGAAGCGGCTCGCTCGCTTGGCGAGGACTTCAGAGCGTGCTTAATTCTTGAAGTTGTCGCAGAACGCCTGCGCTTGCGCCACATCCAGGGTGCCTTCGTAGATCGCGCGGCCAGTGATGGCACCGACGATGCCCGGCGACCGGGCCAGCAGCAGCTTCTCGATATCACCCAGGTTGTGGATGCCGCCGGAAGCGATCACCGGGATGCGGCTGGCGGCAGCCAGGGCGGCGGTGGCTTCGACGTTGCAGCCCTGCATCATGCCGTCCTTGGCGATATCGGTGTAGACGATCGCCGAGACGCCATCGGCCTCGAAACGCCTGGCCAGATCGGTGGCCTGCACGGTGCTGACTTCTGCCCAGCCGTCGGTGGCGACGAAGCCATCCTTGGCGTCCAGGCCGACGATGACCTTGCCCGGGAAGGCCTTGCAGGCGTCGGTGACGAACTGCGGATCTTTCACGGCCTTGGTGCCGATGATCACGTAGCTGACGCCGGCCTTGACGTAGTGCTCGATGGTTTCCAGCGACCGGATGCCGCCGCCGATCTGGATCGGCAGGTTCGGGTAGCGCTTGGCGATGGCGGTAACCACTTCACCATTGACCGGCTGACCCTCGAAGGCGCCGTTGAGGTCGACCAGGTGCAGACGACGGCAGCCGCCCTCGACCCACTTGGCGGCCATGCTCACCGGGTCATCGGAGAACACCGTGGAATCTTCCATGCGGCCCTGGCGAAGGCGTACGCAGGCGCCGTCCTTGAGGTCGATAGCGGGAATAATCAGCATCTGCAGCACCTTGTCTAGTTCAGCCGGCCTGGGCCGGGATCAATCTTTCTCGAGCGCCCACAGGTCGACTTCGAGGCTCTCGAAGCGCTCGCGCAGCAAACTGTGCGCATCGGTGATCGCTCGGTTGTAGTAATGCGGGGCGATGTCGCGCCCGAACAGTTCGAGCAGCTCCAACACCTCGAAGGAGCCCAGTTCCAGCTCGAAACGGTCGCTCAGAAAGCGCTGCAGCTTGTGCACCGCATCGCTTTCCTGCTCGGGCGTGAGCGTCAGGATCGGGCTCTTGAGCCGCGCCATCTACCAGCGGCCATCCCAGGCGGCGAAGTTCTGCAGCAGCTGCAGGCCATGGGTGTGGCTCTTCTCCGGGTGGAACTGCACGGCGAAGCGCGAACCGTCGGCCAGGGCCGCGGCGAAATCCTTGCCGTAGTGACCACGGCCAACCACCTGCTGCGCCTTGGCCGCCTCGATGTAATAGCTGTGCACGAAGTAGAAGCGCGCCTGCTCGGGAATGTTGTGCCACAGCGGATGCTTGACCGCCTGGCTCACCTCGTTCCAGCCCATGTGCGGGACTTTCAGCGGCTCACCATCCTCGACCATGCTCTTGCCGAAGAAGCGCACCTGGCCGGGAAACAGGCCGATGCAGTCGACGCCGTCGTTCTCTTCGCTGCGCTCGAGCAGCGCCTGCATGCCCACGCAGATGCCGAGAAACGGACGATCCTGGCTGACCTCGCGAACCAGTTCGTCGAAGCCCAGGCGGCGGATCTCGGCCATGCAGTCGCGGATCGCACCGACACCGGGAAACACCACGCGGTCGGCCTCACGAATCACCTGGGCATCGCTGGTCACTAGCACACGGCCGGCGCCCACATGTTCCAGCGCCTTGGACACCGAGTGCAGGTTGCCCATGCCGTAATCGATGACGGCTACCGTCTGCATCAGAGCACGCCCTTGGTCGATGGCATTTGCCCGGCCATGCGCGGGTCGAGCTCGACCGCCATGCGCAGGGCGCGACCGAAGGCCTTGAACACGGTCTCGATCTGGTGGTGGGTGTTCACGCCACGCAGGTTGTCGATGTGCAGGCTGACCTGAGCATGGTTGACGAAGCCCTGGAAGAACTCCTGGAACAGATCGACATCGAAGCCGCCGACCACCGCGCGGGTGAACGGCACGTGCATCTGCAGGCCGGGACGACCGGAAAAGTCGATCACCACGCGCGACAGCGCTTCGTCCAGCGGCACGTAGGAGTGACCGTAACGGGTCATGCCCTTCTTGTCGCCGACGGCCTTGGCGAAGGCCTGGCCGAGGGTGATGCCGACGTCTTCGACGGTGTGGTGGTCGTCGATGTGCAGGTCGCCCTTGCAGAAGATGTCCAGGTCGATCAGGCCATGGCGGGCGATCTGGTCGAGCATGTGCTCGAAGAACGGCACGCCGGTATCGAAGGTGGCCTTGCCGGTGCCATCCAGATTGATCGAGACCTTGATCTGGGTCTCCAGGGTATTGCGCTCGACGGATGCCGTACGTTCGGCCATCACCTGCTCCACAAAATCGTTGGGCGAAAGGGCGAACATTATAGGCTGATAAGCGGCAAAGCTATAAAGCCGTCCGGCAAAAATGCCGCGAAGGCGCACGTTGCACCAAAACGTGACAAGACGCTTCCCCCTACGCCGCCAAATCGCAGGCATAAAAAATCCCGCTGACGCACGGGGCGTCAGCGGGACCTTAATGTGACTCACGATATCGCGAGCTAGAGCCCTGCAAGGCAAAAACAGGCGAGGAAGCGGAATGTACTTTTGTACATGAGCATTCCGAGCCTGTTTTTAACGCCGCAGGGCCGACGCGCAGCAGATCGTGATTACTGGAACAGTACGGCAGTCTTCTGCAGGGTAATCCAGACACCCCAGGCCAGCGGGATACCCACGGCCAGCCAGGCAGCGATCACCAGCGGCTTGCTCGACGGATCGGCAGCCCACTCCAGCTCGGTAGCGGACGGCTTGGATTTCTCGCCATGGGCGCGCTCGGCAGCCAGCTCTGCTTCGGTCATGAAGTACTTGGGATCCACAGGGCGGACCAGCAGGTTGCAGATGAAACCCAGCACCAACAGGCCAGCGAGGATGTACAGAGTGATGTCGTAAGCGGCAGCGCGCTCGACGCCGATGCTCAGCTGATACTCACGCAGGTAGTTGACCAGCACCGGGCCCAGCACGCCAGCGAAGGCCCAGGCGGTCAGCAGGCGACCGTGGATCGCACCGACCATCTGGGTACCGAACAGGTCGGCCAGGTAAGCCGGAACGGTCGCGAAGCCACCACCGTACATGGACAGGATCAGGCAGAAGGCGAACACGAACAGGGCGATGCTACCCAGGTGGCCGGTCCACGGCACCAGCGCGTACAGGGTGAAGCCCAGCGCGAAGAACACGAAGTAGGTCGCCTTGCGGCCGATCAGGTCGGAGAACGAAGCCCAGAAGAAACGGCCACCGATGTTGAACAGGCTCAGCAGGCCGGTGAAGCCGGCCGCGATGGCGGCGATCTGGCCCAGCTGTGCAGCGCTCAGCTCACTGAATGGCACGTTCAGGCCGATCAGCTTGCCGCCGAAGACTTCCTGCAGCATGGGCGAGGCCATGCCGATGATGCCGATACCGGCCGATACGTTCAGGCACAGTACGGCCCAGACCAGCCAGAATTGCGGGGTTTTCCACGCGGTGTTCACGTGGACGTGACCCTTGGTGATCATCGCGTTGTTGGCCTTGGCAGCCGGAGCGACCCAGCCAGCAGGCTTCCAGCCGGTTGGCGGAACGCGGTAGGCCAGTGCGCCACCGACCATGAAGATGAAGTAGATCACCGCCATGACCACGAAGCTCTGCCATACGCCGACGCCGGTTTCATTGGCGAAGTGACCCATCAGCGCTGCGGCCAGGGGAGCACCGACCATCGCGCCGCCACCGAAGCCCATGATGGCCATACCGGTGGCCATGCCGCGCTTGTCCGGGAACCACTTGATCAGCGTCGATACCGGGGAGATGTAGCCCAGGCCCAGACCGATACCACCGATCACGCCGGAACCGACCCACATCAGCCAGATCTGGTGGGTGTAGATACCCAGCGCGGAGATCAGCAGACCGCCACACCAGCACACGGCCGATACCAGGCCAGCCTTACGCGGGCCAGCATGTTCCAGCCAGCCACCCCATACGGCAGCCGCGCAACCCAGGAACACGAAGAACAGGGTGTAGATCCAGCCCAGCATGGAGATCTGCCAGTCGCAGTTACTGGCGAAGATCTGTTCGAAGAAACCAATGTCCGGCGCACACGCGACTGGCGCGGTGATACCAATGGCCTTGGACAGCGGCAGCCAGAATACGGAGAACCCGTAGGCCATGCCGATGCACAGGTGGATGGCGAGGGCAGCTGGCGGAACCAGCCAGCGGTTGAAACCGGGCTTAGCGATGATGCGCTCCTTGGACAGGAAAGCAGGCGTCGCTGAAGCACCGTTTTGCACGGTGGCGTCAGTCATGTTTTCTTCTCTGATTAGGTTGGCAAACAGGTAATTACTGGCGAAACCTCGGTGGAGGCGTCGCCAAACAACGAGTAAGTACGGGGAGAATCCATTCGCTCTAGCTGACCGCTAGCTCCCCGCGGCATTGTGTCACATCGCCACAGTGCCTGTGCAACCTTCCAGGCCGCTCTTTTATGGATATGTCGCCCATTTCTCACCTTTGGCTGCCGCTTTTGGCGACGACCGGTCATCGGCAACCGCGCCGATGCACACTGAACACCCTGCCGCGAGCACGCACCCTAGCGACTGGCCATGACGATTGCGTTGCGCTGGGCTGAACAGCCAGGACACAGAAACACCATGGGCAGCCTCGACACCCTGATCATCGGTGCCGCCGCAACGGGGCCTACCGCCAAGGCGCGCAAGAATTTGTGCTGCAAACCGCCGCCGATCATGGTCTACCAGGACTGGTGAATCCGTTCGGCGTCGAATCACCAGGGCTGGCAGCCAGCCCGGCCATCGTCGAACGCGTTGCCCGAAGCCTTTAACCGTGGGTGCGCCGTGGGCGTTATACTCGCGGATTCCAACTTCTCGTCACTGCATAGGACTCGTCCATGAAAGCGCTCGGCAAAATCCTGGGTCTGTTCTTCCTCGGACTACTGCTGATCATCGTGGCGTTGGGCTTTGCCCTGACTCACCTGTTCGACCCCAACGATTACAAGGATGAAATCCGCCAACTAGCGCGGGACAAGGCCAATCTCGAGCTGACGCTCAACGGCGATATCGGCTGGAGCCTTTTCCCCTGGCTGGGCCTGGAGCTGACCGACGCCACCCTGGCCAGCGCCAGCACGCCGGACAAACCGTTCGCCAACCTGCGCCTGCTCGGCCTGTCGGTGCGCGTGTTGCCGCTGCTGCGCAAGGAAGTGCAGATGAGCGACATCCGCGTCGACGGCCTGAACCTCGACCTGCAGCGCGACGAAAACGGCCACGGCAACTGGGAAGACGTCGGCCGCCCGGCCGCCAAACCAGGCGAAACGCCGGCCGAGCAGACTGCCGGCAATGATGCACCGCAGTCGCCAGGCGAGCCCGCCCAGGAAAGCCCAGGCCAGCCGATCAAACTGGATATCGACAGCCTGATCGTCAATGGCGCCCGGGTGGACTACCGCGACGCTCAGAAGGGCCAGCAATTCAGCGCCGAGAGCATCCAGCTCACCACCGGCGCGATCCGCGAAGGCGCCGGCGTGCCGATCAAGCTCAGCGCCTTCTTCGGCAGCAACAAGCCGGTGATGCGCGCGCGCACCGAGCTGCAGGGCGAGCTGCGCTTCGACCGCGTCCTGAAGCGCTACCAGCTCGAGGATGCACGCCTCTCAGGCGAGGCGTCCGGCGAGCCGTTCAATGGCCAGACGCTCACCTATGCGGCTCAGGGCCAGCTGCTGGTCGACCTGGCGGCGCAGGTCGCCGAATGGAACGGCCTGAAATTGTCGGCCAACCAACTGCGCGCCCTCGGCGAAGTGAAAGTGCGTGACCTGCAGAGCGAGCCAAAGCTGTCCGGTGGCCTGTCCGTGGCGCCGGTCAACCTGCGTGAATTCCTCGCCAGCCTTGGCCAGAAGCTGCCGCCGATGAGCGACGAGAGAACCCTGTCGCAATTCGAGCTGGTCACCCAACTGGGGGGTACAGCCAACAGCCTTTCGCTGGACGAGCTGACCCTCAAGCTCGACGACAGCACCTTCACCGGCAAGCTCGCCGTGGCCGACTTCGCCAAGCAGGCACTGCGCGTGCAGCTCAAAGGCGACAAGCTCGACCTCGACCGCTACCTGCCGCCCGCCGGCAAGGACAAGAAAGACGCCGACTCGGCGCGCAAGGCCGAGGTACGTGAAACCGTCGCCAACGCCGGCCAGGCCGGCACCACGCCAGTGCCCAACGCACCGACCCAGCAAGCCTGGAGCTCCAGCGAGGTGCTGCCGATCCCGACCCTGCGCAAACTCGATGTGCAGGCCAACCTCACTCTCGATCAACTGACCCTGCAAAAGCAGGCACTCAGCAACGTCAGCCTAAAGGCCCGCGGCCAGGGCGGCGCGCTGAACCTGGAAGAGTTGCGCGGCAAACTCGGCAACGGAAGCTTCGCCATCAAGGCCGACGCCGACGTGCGCCCCGCCGTGCCGGTACTCAGCCTGCACACTCAACTGAGCGGCATTCCGGTGGAGCCGTTCCTCAAGGACGAACAGCGCCCCTCGCCGCTCAAAGGCCTGCTCGACCTGAACAGCGACCTGACCACCAGCGGCAACAGCCAGAAAGCCTGGGTCGACGCCCTCAACGGCACCGCCAGCTTCATGCTCAAGGACGGCGTGCTGGTCGACGCCAATCTGGAGCAGCAACTGTGCCGCGGCATCTCCACACTCAACCGCAAGCAGTTGAGCGGCGAGCCGCGCAGCAAGGACACGCCCTTCGAGCGCCTGCAAGGCAGCCTGAGCATCCGCAACGGCGTAGCCAGCAACCCCGACCTGCAGGCCCGCATTCCCGGCCTGAGCGTGGCCGGCAATGGTGACGTCGACCTGCGCGTGCTGGGCCTGGACTACCGCGTCGGCATCACCATCGAAGGCGACCAGCGCGAGATGCCGGATCCAGCCTGCGAGGTCAACCGTCGCTACGTCGGCATCGCCTGGCCACTGCACTGCCGCGGCCCGCTGGAGCTGGGCGCCAAGGCCTGCCGCCTGGATCAGGAAGGCATGGGCAAGGTGGCCGCCAAGCTGGCCGGCGATCGCATCAACGAAAAGCTCGAAGAAAAGCTCGGCGACAAGGTCAGCCCGGAACTGAAAGACGCACTCAAGGGCCTGTTCAACCGATGACCCCCGAGCAATTCTCCAGCGCCGTGTTGCGCTGGTACGACGTGCATGGCCGCAAGGATCTGCCCTGGCAGCAGGGCATCACGCCCTACCGCGTGTGGGTCTCGGAGATCATGCTGCAGCAGACTCAGGTCAGCACCGTGCTCGGCTACTTCGACCGCTTCATGACGGCGTTGCCGACCGTACGCGACCTGGCCGAAGCACCGGAAGACGAAGTGCTGCACCTGTGGACCGGCCTGGGGTATTACACCCGCGCCCGCAACCTGCAGAAGACCGCGCAGATCATCATGGCCGAGCACGGCGGCGAATTCCCGCGCAGCGTAGAAGCCCTCACCGAACTGCCCGGCATCGGCCGCTCGACGGCAGGCGCCATCGCCAGCCTGAGCATGGGCCTGCGCGCGCCGATTCTCGACGGCAACGTCAAACGCGTGCTGGCGCGCTTCGTTGCCCAGGAAGGCTATCCGGGCGAGCCCAAGGTAGCCAAGCAGTTGTGGGCCGTGGCCGAGCGCTTTCTGCCCGAGGAACGCGTCAACCATTACACCCAGGCGATGATGGACCTGGGCGCCACGCTCTGCACGCGCAGCAAACCCACCTGCCTACTCTGCCCGGTGCAGAGTGGCTGCCAAGCGCACCTGCTCGGCCTGGAGATCCGCTACCCGGTGGCCAAGCCGCGCAAGGAACTGCCGCAGAAGCGCACCCTGATGCCGATGCTGGTCAGCCGTGACGGCGCCGTGCTGCTTTACAGGCGGCCTTCCACCGGTCTCTGGGGCGGCTTGTGGAGCCTGCCGGAACTCGATGATCTCGACGCCCTGCACGTGCTTGCCGCACAGCACCAGCTACGTCTGGGCGAGCGCCGCCAGCTCGATGAAATCATCCATACCTTCAGCCACTTCCAGCTGGCCATCGACCCCTGGCTGATCGGAGTCGATGGCGTACCCGGCTACGTGGCCGAGGCCGACTGGCTCTGGTATAACCTCGCCACCCCGCCGCGCCTGGGCCTCGCCGCCCCGGTCAAGAAGCTGCTCAAACGCGCGGCCGACGCACTGCATACAGGAGAAATGGCATGACCCGCACCGTGATGTGCCGCAAGCACAAGCAGCAACTCCCCGGCCTCGACCGCGCGCCCTACCCTGGCGCCAAGGGCGAAGACATCTTCCAGAACGTCTCCAAGCAAGCCTGGGACGAATGGCAGAAGCACCAGACCCTACTGATCAACGAGCGTCGCCTGAACATGATGAACGCCGAAGACCGCAAATTCCTGCAGGCCGAGATGGACAAGTTTCTCTCCGGCGAGGATTACGCCCAGGCCGAAGGCTACGTGCCGCCCAGCGAATAAGCGGCCTGAGACGTAAGCGCCCGGAATATTTAAATATTTTCCAAAAAAGGTTTGACACCCCAAGGCTAAAACCGTTTAATACGCGCCGTTGCCCAGGTAGCTCAGTCGGTAGAGCAGGGGATTGAAAATCCCCGTGTCGGCGGTTCGATTCCGTCCCTGGGCACCACCTTCTACTCAGGTGGTGCATGCACCATCCGAGAATTAAAGAACCGGCCTAGCGCCGGTTTTTTAATGCCTGAGATTTACCCCCTCCCTGGCGCTTCAAGGCTGGAGCCGCGCGCATGAGCATTCGTCTGATCGGATTGTTGGTGCTCCTGCTGACGCTGCCAATGCTCGGCAACGCCGCCAACACGCCCTGCTCGGGCAGCAAGGGCGGTATCGCCCGCTGCGATGGCCCGCTGTTTCTCTGTAACGACGGGTCGATCAGCGGCAGCAAGCGCAATTGCAGCGCCGAGCACCGCGGCGCAGGCAGCACGACACTGCGAGCCATCGGCAACGTCGCCAGCGACTGCCCTTGCGGCAGCGGAACGCTCTGCACCGGCCCGCGCGGCGGGCAGTACTGCATGACCAGCAGTGGCACCAAGAGCTACAAACGCAAATAGACGAGCCCACCTCCGCCTGGCGGATACGCTGAACGCACGCCCCTGCCCGGCGATCCACATGATATCGCCCGCACCGACTACAGCGGGCCTCATGCAGCGGGAGCCAGCCATGCACGTCGATATCGCCCTGAACGCCGCCAACGACCCGAAACAGCCGCCGGCAGAGCCGCAAGAGACGCCGATCAACGATCCGGGTAACGAGGACCCGGGCTCCATCGTCGATGACCCGGATAGCCCTTTCAGCCCTCAGCGGCCAATCGAAGAACCGGGAAAGCCTGCGCCAGAGAAGCGCTGAATTGGCGAGTTCGCGGGCATGAACCAGACGTCCCGGCTCGCCCCTCATCAGGTAAGCGCGACCGGCTGTCTCCTTCGCCTCAATCGAGCAAATGGTCGATCTGCGTGCTCAGGGTTTCCAGCGTGAAAGGCTTGCTCAGCAGCGGCGCGGAGTCGAGCAGCGCGCTGCCGGTCTCGCGCACTTCGGCTGGGTGGCCGCTGATGAAGATCACCTTGAGATCCGGGCGCAGCAGCAATGCCGGCTCGGCGATGCGCACGCCGGAAACGCCGCCGGGCAGACGGAAGTCGGTGATCAGCAGATCTAGGTGCGGCTTGGTGGCGAGGATGGCGAAGGCATCGGCGGCGCAGTCGGCCTGTAGCACGTGGTAGCCCTCGCCCTGCAGGTATTCGGCCAGCAGCATGAGCAGCAGCGGATCGTCCTCGACGATCAGTACGGTTCGTTTCACATCGCTCATTGCCCTGCTCCTGCCTGTTTCTGCACCTTCGCTTCGACCCTTGCCATGCCCCGAGTTCAACCTATCTCTACGCGCTTGCCGCGCGGCAGCCAGACGCTGAACAGCGAGCCCTGCCCCAGGCTGCTCTGCACCTCGATACGCCCGCCATGAGCCTTGACGATCTGGTCGGAGATGAACAACCCCAGGCCCAACCCAGCCACCGATTCGCTACCAACCGCGCGCTCGAACTGCTGGAAGATGCGGTGCTGGTTTTCAAGGGAAATACCGATGCCGTGATCACGCACCTCGACGCGCACACCGCCCTCGTCAGCGCGGGCACGCACTTCGATAGGCCGCCCGGCGCCATAACGCAGGGCGTTGCTGAGCAGGTTGCTGATCACCTGCTCGATGCGGAACTGGTCCCAGCTGCCGTGCAGCACTTCGGTGCTGTTGAGCTGCAGGTCGCAGCCGGCCACGGCCATCTGCTGGGCGAAGTTCTCGGCGACGTTGCGCACCGTCTGCGCCAGGTCGAACTCCACCGGGCGGATCGACAGCTTGCCGGTGCGGATGCGCGACACGTCGAGCATGTCCTCGATGAGGCGGATCAGGCTGTGGATCTGTCGTTCGTCGCGGTCGAACATGGCGCCGAGCTTGTCTTCGCTGAACGCGGTGAGGTTGCCCTTGGCCAGGTGCATCTTGCGCAGCTGGGTGTCGAGGATCAGCCCGTTGAGCGGCGTGCGCAGCTCGTGGGAGACGATGGACATGAAGTCGTCGCGCATGCGCACCGCATGCTGCAGCTCGCCCTGGGTCGAACGCAGCTCGGCGAGCAGCGCATCCTGCTCCTGGCGCGAACGCTCGAGTGCTTCGAGCTGCTGGGCCATGACCTTGCGCTGGCGGTACAGATCGACGAACACCGCCACCTTGCTCTGCACCGCCTGGATATCCAGCGGCTTGTAGAGAAAGTCCACGGCGCCGCTCTCGTAGCCCTTGAACGCGTAGTTCATCTCGCGCCCGGCGGCGCTGACGAAGACGATGGGGATGTGCTTGGTCTTTTCCGTGCCACGCATCAGCTCGGCCAGCTCGAAGCCGTTCATGCCGGGCATCTGCACATCGAGAATGGCCAGGGCGAACTCGTGCTCGAGCAACAGCACCAGTGCATCATCGGCGCATTGCGCCTTGAACACCTCGCGATCATCGCGGCGGATCAATGCCTCCAGCGCCAGCAGGTTCTCCGGCAGGTCATCGACGATCAACAGTTTGCATCCGGTGCTACTCAACATGGGCGTGAGTCCAGTTCGGCTAGCAATGCGAGAACGCCTCGCAAAGGAAGAATGTAATCGGGTTGGTGCAGCGCCAGAGCCGCTTCGGGCATGGTCGGAACCTGCGCCTCTTGCGGATCCTGCACCACGGTCACTCCGCCCCGCTGTTTTATTGTGTACAGCCCGGCGGCGCCATCCTGGTTGGCACCGGTCAGCAATATGCCCATCAACTGCTTGCCGTAGGCATCGGCAGCCGACTCGAACAGATAATCGATCGACGGCCGAGAAAAATGCAGAGGCTCTTCGCGGCTATAGGAAAAGCTGCGATCGGCCTCGATGCACAGGTGATAGCCCGGCGCCGCGAAGTACAGCGTGCCCGCCTGCAGCGCTTCCTTGTCCTGCGCTTCCTTGACGCGCAGTTTCAGGCGGCGGGCGAACAGGTCCGCCAACAGGCTCGGGCGCCCTTCCGGCAAATGCAACACCACCACCAGCGGTAAACCATAGTCGGCTGGCAAGCCTTCGAACAGGCTCAGCAGGGCCTCCACGCCACCGGCCGAAGCGCCGACCACCACCGCATCGAGCTTGCGAAGTGGCGCGTTCATAACTTGCGAAACACCCGTTCCTGCCGGTTCACCGCCTCGAAACGCCCGGCGTAGGCCGAGAAATCCAGGCTTTCCTTGCTGCCCAGCCCCAGGAAGGCGCGGTGTCCGAGGGATTCGTGGAACAGCCCGAAGGCGCGATCCTGCAGGGTCTTGTTGAAGTAGATCAGCACATTGCGGCAGGAAATGAACTGGGTCTCCGAGAATACGCTGTCGGTGGCCAGGCTGTGGTCGGCGAAGGTCACGTTGGCGCACAGGAAGCGCTCGAACAGCGCCCCGTCATAGGCTGCCGTGTAGTAATCGGAAAGCGAGCCCTTGCCGCCGGCGCGCTGATAGTTCTCGCTGTACAGGCGCATGTTGTCGATGGGAAAGATGCCGCGCTTGGCCTTGTCCAGCGAGTGCGGATTGATGTCCGTCGCGTAGATGATCGAGCGCTCCAGCAAGCCCTCTTCGTGCAGCAGGATGGCCAGGGAATAGACCTCCTCGCCCGTGCTGCAGCCGGCCACCCAGAGCTTGAGCGACGGGTAGGTGCGCAGGAACGGCACCACCTCCTGGCGCAGCGCCAGGAAGTAGCTGGGGTCGCGGAACATCTCGCTGACCGGAATGGTGAGGAACTGCAGCAGCTTCATGAACGCCGTGGAGTCGTGGATGATCCGCGCCTGCAGCTCGGAGATGCTCGCACAGTCGAACTGGCCCATGGCGTGCACGATCCGGCGCTTCAGAGAAGAACCGGAGTAGTCGCGAAAATCGTAGCTGTACTGCAGGTAGATCGCCTCGATCAGCAGACGCAGCTCGATATCCTGCGTACGGTCGGACATGTCAGATGCGCTCCAGCTTCGGCAGCCACACGCGGATCAGCGAGAACAGCCGATCCAGGTCGATGGGCTTGGCCAGGTAATCGTTGGCGCCGGCCTTCATGCACAGGTCCTGGTCGTCCTTCATGGCCTTGGCGGTCACCGCGATGATCGGCAGCTTGCGCCAGCGCGGGTTCTCGCGGATGCGCCGGGTGGCTTCGTAGCCGTCCATCTCGGGCATCATCACGTCCATCAGCACCAAGTCGATGTCGCCCACCGCCTCGAGCTTCTCGATGGCTTCACGGCCGTTGCGCGCGACCTCGACCTGAGCGCCCTTGTGCTCAAGGGCGCTGGTGAGGGCGAAGATGTTGCGCACGTCGTCATCGACCAGCAGCAGGCGCCTTCCTTCGAACACGCGGTCGCGGCTGCGCGCGGTCTTGAGCATGCTCTGCCGCTCGCTGGACAGCTCCGACTCGACCATGTGCAGGAACAGCGTCACCTCATCGAGCAAACGCTCCGGCGAGCGCGCGCCCTTGATGATGATCGAGCGCGAGTACTTGAGCAGCTCGGCTTCCTCGGCGCGGGTCAGGTTGCGGCCGGTGTAGACGATCACCGGCGGGAAGGAACGGATCTCCTCGCTGCCCATGCGCGCCAGCAGTTCGTCGCCCTGCATGTCCGGCAGTTTCAGGTCGATGATCATGCAGTCGAAGATGTGGTGGCGCAGCTGCTCCAGCGCCTGTTCGCCGAACTCGACGGCGACGATCTCGATGTCGTCGTCGCCGATCAGCCGGGCGATGCTGTCGCGCTGCAGCTTGTCGTCCTCGACCACCAGCACGCGGCGCATCTTCTGGGTCAGGCGCGCTTCGAGCTTGCTGAACACGCCCTTGAGCTGATCACGGGTCGCCGGCTTATGGGCATAACCCACGGCGCCCATGTGCAGGGCGGCCTCGGCCATGTCCTCGACGGAAATCACGTGCACCGGAATGTGCCGGGTGCCGGGGTTCTCCTTGAGGCGCTGCAGCACCGACAGCCCGGAAACGTCGGGAAGGCGCATGTCCAGCAGGATCGCATCGGGGTGATGGGTGGTCGCCAGGTCCAGGCCGTCCTGAGCGCTATGGGCCACTAGGCAGCGGTAGTCCAGCTCGTGGGCGAGGTCATAGAGAATGTGGGCGAACTGCGGCTCGTCCTCGATCACCAGCACGCTGCGGCCACCGAGCACCGACATGCCGCGGTCGTCCGGGAAGGTCGGCACCACGGGCGCGGCTTCTTGCGGCACCGGTGCCTTGACGATGGCCGGCGCCACGCTGCGCACCACACCGGCGGTTTCGACGACGGACAGCAGGCTCTCTTCCTCGCTCGGCGAGTAGGTCAGCGGCAGCACCAGGGTGAACACGCTGCCCTCGCCCGGCGTGCTGGTGACGCTGATCGAGCCGCCGAGCAGCGCCGCCAGGTCGCGGGAAATCGACAGGCCCAGGCCGGTGCCGCCGAAGCGCCGGTTGGTGGTGCCGTCGGCCTGGCGGAACGCCTCGAAGATATAGTCCTGCTGTTCCTTGGCGATGCCGATGCCGCTGTCGCGCACGGCGAACGCCACGCCGTCGTCGACCCGGCTGACGCTCAGGCTGACCTGGCCCTGCTCGGTGAACTTGATGGCGTTGGACAGCAGGTTCTTGAGGATCTGCTCGACGCGCAGGCGGTCGGTGTACAGCGAACGCGGCACGTCGTCGGCGACCTCGACGCTGAAGCCCAGCTGCTTCTCGCCGGCCAACGGCTGGAAGGTGCTCTCCAGGCTCTGGGCAAGGCGCACCACGTTGGCGTTCTCCGGGCGCAGGTCGAGCTTGCCGGCCTCGACCTTGGAAATGTCGAGGATGTCGTTGATCAGGTTGAGCAGGTCATTGCCGGCCGAATAGATGGAGTCGGCGAACTTCACCTGTTCGGCGTCCAGGTTGCCCTTGGGGTTGTCGGCCAGCAGCTTGGCGAGGATCAGCGAACTGTTGAGCGGCGTGCGCAGCTCGTGAGACATGTTGGCGAGGAATTCCGACTTGTAGCGGCTGGCACGCTGCAGCTCCTCGGCGCGTTCCTCGAGCTGCTGCTGGGCATCGCGCAGGGCGTTGTTGCGGTCGTCCAGGGCATCGCGCTGCATCGACAGCTGCTCGTTGCTCTGCTCCAGCTCGGCCTGCTGGGTTTCCAGATGCGCCTGGGATTCCTTGAGCGCCCGCGACTGCTCCTCGAGCTCCTCGTTGGCGGTCTTCAGTTCCTCCTGCTGAACCTGCAGCTCTTCGTTGAGCTGCTGGGTCTCGGCAAGAATTTCCTGCAGGCGATGACGGTAGCGAGCCGCCTCGACCGAGGCACCGATGTTCGAGGCGACCTGCTGGAGAAACTCGCCGTCACGCTCGCTCAACGGGCGCAGGAAGCCCAGCTCGATCACGCCATTGACGTCGCCGTCGTTGCTGATCGGCAGTAGGGCCACCGTCAGCGGGTCGCCATGGCCCAGGCCGGAGCTGACCTTGAGGTAATCGACCGGCAGCTCGTCGAGGATCAGCAGGCGGCGATCATGGGCTACCTGGCCGACCAGGCCTTCGGAGCTGTAGAACGACTGCTCGGTGTTTTCCAGCTCACGGGAGAAGCCGTAGGTGGCGACACGGCGGAGGTTGCCGTGCTCCTCGCGCACGTACAGCGCGCCGACCGCCGCACCGAGATGGCTGGCAAGAAACTCCAGGCTGTTGCGCCCCAGCACCGGCAGGGCCTGCTGGCCTATCAGCCGCTCGGCCATCTGGGTCTGGCCGTTGCGCAGCCAGGCCTGGGCCTGCAAGCGCTCGTTGTGCTCGTCCTGCTTCCTGAGGATGGCGCCGTAGGTATCCGTCAGGCGCATCAGTTCACGCCGCCCGAAAATCGCCAGGCCGGCACTGAACACCAGAGTGAACAGCAGGAACAGACCGATGGTGAGCGTGGCGGTGTTGCTGGCCGCGTCGTTGCGCTCCTTGCGCAGGCGCTGCTCCTGGGCGATGAAGTCCGCGAACTCGGCGCGGATGGCATCGGTCAGTTGCTTGCCGCGGCCGTCGCGCACCGGGTCCAGGAAATTGCCACCGTCGCGCTTGGCGGCAATGGCGCTCTGCGCGAAGGCGGTCCACTCGTCCTGCAGCGCTGCGATGGTGCGCAGGCGATCGACCTGCGTGGGGTTGTCGCCCACCAGTTCGCCGAGAATCTCCATCTCGGCGCGAATGCGCGGCTTGGCGACTTCATAGGGCTGCAGGAAACGCACATCGCCGGACAGCAGGTAACCACGGAAACCGGTTTCCTGGTCGATCGACAGCTTCAGCCCTTCGCTGGCGTTGTTCAGCACCCGGTCGGTGTGCTGCACCCAACCGAGCACGTTGAGCAGGTATGCGATCAGCGTCACGAAGAAGATCGCGCTGATGACCCCCACGCCAAGCGGTAAGGCGACGTTGCGCCTGAGAATACGCTTGAAGCTGTTCTCGTCGATCGAACTGTTGGTCATCGCAGATCCCTGGCTGTGTTGCAGCAGATGGTTATAGGTATGGTTATCGTGGCGGACGGCGGATGGTAATGCGCCGCCCGGGGTTAATCCAACGATCAGCACTCAGTCGTCCGCGCGCTTGGATCGCGACAGGCTGCACAGGGTTCGAGTTATTTTTTCGGCTTGCAGGCAAATTCCCACAGCAACCCTGCAATGGGCATTTTTCAGCCGGGCGGCACGCTCGCGATGCAGCCCGCGCACCAGATTCGTGCCATGCTAGACGGCCTGCCGTTAACGCGGCCCTGAAATGCTTCGCGCCGGCTGGCCAACCGCCTGCCGAGACGATCAGCCATTTCACCATCCTTTATCGAGGTAACGCCGTTGTCAGAACTAGCTCCAGGCGCATCGACCGCCGGCCAGCGCATCCTTCTCGTGGAAGACTCCGACGTGGTGCGCATGCTTACCGTGGAAGTGCTCGAAGAGCTCGACTACCGCGTGATCGAAGCGGGGGAAGCGCAGCAGGCGCTGCAGGTCCTGCGCAGCGACGAGCACATCGACCTGCTGATGACCGACATCGGCCTGCCCGGCATGAGCGGCCAGGAACTGGCCGTTGCCGCACGCCAGCTGCGCCCCGACCTCAAGGTGCTGTACGCCAGCGGCTACGCCGAGAGCGTCGAGATCGACAAGAGCGAGCCAGCCAGCCGCACCTCGATCATCGGCAAGCCGTTTTCACTCGATGCACTGCGTGACAAGGTGCAGAGCATGCTCGGCAACTGACACGAGCGGCCCCGGATCGGCCAAATGGCCGACTGGCACTGGAATTGCGAAGCGGATATGAGTAGGGTGCGCGTCTTTTTCACCCTGCAGCCTGGTTGCCCGCGTTTTTGCGGCGTGGCGACAAGAGACTGCGATGATGCGACACCCCTGCGACCGTGACGGCAACGGGCCAGCAGCGACCTTGGCGCCCCCTGGTGCCTATGCTAGGTTTGCTGCCCACAGCCCCGCCGAACCCGGATTCATCCGCATAAGAATTAAGAGGACTGCTCGATGGCCGAGGCCACGCCCGCGCTGGAAATCCGCAATCTGCACAAACGCTATGGCGACCTCGAAGTGCTCAAGGGCATTTCCCTCACGGCACGCGACGGTGACGTGATCTCCATTCTCGGCTCGTCCGGCTCGGGCAAGTCGACCTTCCTGCGCTGCGTCAACCTGCTGGAAAATCCCCATCAGGGCCAGATCATCGTGGCCGGTGAAGAACTCAAGCTCAAGGCGCAGAAGAACGGCGAACTGATAGCGGCCGACAACCGCCAGATCAACCGCCTGCGCAGCGAAATCGGCTTCGTGTTTCAGAACTTCAACCTCTGGCCGCACATGACCGTGCTGGACAACATCACCGAAGCCCCGCGCCGCGTGCTCGGCAAGAGCAAGGCCGAAGCCCGCGAGATCGCCGAGGCGCTGCTGGCCAAGGTCGGTATCGCCGACAAGCGTCACGCCTATCCGAACCAGCTCTCCGGTGGCCAGCAGCAACGCGCCGCCATCGCCCGCACCCTGGCGATGCAACCCAAGGTGATCCTGTTCGACGAACCGACTTCGGCGCTCGACCCGGAAATGGTACAAGAAGTGCTTACTGTGATCCGCGCGCTCGCTGACGAAGGCCGCACCATGCTGCTGGTGACCCACGAAATGAGCTTCGCTCGCCAGGTCTCCAGCCAGGTGGTGTTCCTGCATCAGGGTGTGGTGGAGGAACAGGGGACGCCCGACCAGGTGTTCGACAACCCGACGTCGGCGCGCTGCAAACAATTCATGTCCAGCAATCGTTAAACACGGAGCAATCACGCATGCATAGCTATAAGAAGATTCTGCTGGCAGCTGCCGCCACCCTGGCTTTCGGCACCAGTGCCGTCGCTGCTGACAAACTGAAGATCGGCACCGAAGGCGCCTACCCACCCTTCAACCTCATCGACGCCAGCGGCCAGGTCGGCGGCTTCGACGTGGAAATCGGCCAGGCCCTGTGCGCCAAGATGAAGGCAGAGTGCGAAGTGGTCACCTCCGACTGGGACGGCATCATCCCGGCCCTGAACGCCAAGAAGTTCGACTTCCTGATCGCCTCCATGTCGATCACCGACGAGCGCAAGCAGGCCGTGGACTTCACCAACCCGTACTACACCAACAAGCTGCAGTTCATTGCCCCGAAAAGCAGTGACTTCAAGACCGACAAGGACAGCCTCAAGGGCAAGGTCATCGGTGCCCAGCGCGCGACCATCGCCGGTACCTGGCTGGAAGACAACATGGGCGGCGTGGTTGACGTGAAACTCTACGACACCCAGGAAAACGCCTACCTCGACCTGGCCTCCGGCCGCGTCGACGGCGTGCTGGCCGATACCTTCGTGAACTGGGAGTGGCTCAAGAGCGACGCCGGCAAGGACTTCGAATTCAAGGGCGACCCGGTATTCGACAACGACAAGATCGGCATCGCCGTGCGCAAGGGCGACGCCCTGCGTGAGCGCCTGAACAAGGCCCTCGAGGAAATCGTTGCCGACGGCACCTACAAGAAGATCAACGACAAGTACTTCCCCTTCAGCATCTACTAAGCAGCCTGCCCGCGTCGCCCTGGCGGCGCGGGCGCTCGAGTTTCCATGAATTTCGATCTTTCCGGATTCGGCCCGGCCCTGGCCGCCGGCACCCTGATGACCGTGCAGCTGGCGCTCAGCGCTCTGTGCGTCGGCCTGGTGCTCGGCCTGCTCGGCGCCTTCGCCAAGACTTCGCCCTACAAGCCGCTGCAGTGGCTTGGCGGTACCTATTCCACCCTGGTTCGCGGCGTGCCCGAACTGCTCTGGGTACTGCTGATCTATTTCGGCACCGTGGGCCTGATGCGCGGCCTCGCCGAGCTGCTCGGCGTCGAGAGCCTCGAGCTCTCGCCCTTCGCCGCCGGCGTCATCGCCCTGGGCCTGTGCTTCGGCGCCTACGCCACCGAAGTGTTTCGCGGCGCGATCCTGGCCATCCCCAAGGGCCACCGTGAAGCCGGCCAGGCCCTGGGCCTGTCCAAGGGCCGCATCCTGTGGCGCCTGGTGATGCCGCAGATGTGGCGCATCGCCCTGCCCGGCCTGGGCAACCTGTTCATGATCCTGATGAAGGACACCGCGCTGGTATCGGTGATCGGCCTCAATGAGCTGATGCGCCGTTCGCAGATCGCCGTGACCGCCAGCAAGGAGCCCTTCACGTTCTACATGGTCGCCGCGTTCATCTACCTGGGCCTGACCATCATTGCCATGATTGGCCTGCACTTCCTCGAGAAGCGCGCCAACCGAGGCTTCAAGCGGAGTGCGGCATGAACTGGGACGTCATCATCACCTGGCTGCCGCGCCTGGCCCAAGGCGCCCTGCTGACCATCGAGCTGGTCGCCGTGGCGGTCGTCACCGGCCTGATTCTGGCCATCCCCACCGGCATCGCCCGCGCCTCGCGGCACTGGTACGTGCGCGCCGTGCCCTACGGCTACATCTTCTTCTTCCGCGGCACACCGCTCCTGGTGCAGCTGTTCCTGGTCTACTACGGCCTGGCGCAGTTCGACGCCGTGCGCCAGGGCCCGCTATGGCCGTACCTGCGCGACCCGTACTGGTGCGCGGTGATCACCATGACCCTGCACACCACCGCCTATATCGCCGAGATCCTGCGGGGCGCCATCCAGGCCGTACCGCCGGGTGAAATCGAAGCGGCGCGGGCGTTGGGCATGTCGCGGCCCCAGGCGATGCTGCACATCGTGCTGCCCCGGGCGGCGCGCATCGGCCTGCCGGCCTACAGCAACGAAGTGATCCTGATGCTCAAGGCCAGCGCCCTGGCCAGCACCGTGACCCTGCTGGAGCTGACCGGCATGGCGCGCACCATGAACGCGCGCACCTACCTGCCGGTCGAGGGTTTCTTCGCCGCCGGGGTGTTCTACCTGCTGATCACCTTCGTGCTGATCAACGCCTTCAAGCTCCTGGAGCGCTGGCTGCGCGTCGACGCCTGCCAGGGCCGCTAGGATGACGACGGGGTGCAAGCCCCGTCGCAGTCGCTTATGACAGCCGAACCTCTCCCGCCCCTCAGTGGCGCCGAACTGCTCCAGCGCTTCCAGGCGCTGGACAAGTTTCTCGTCGCCCACCAAGCGCTGTGGAAACCCCGGCCATTCACCCACCAGACACTGTCCTGGGAAAGCCAGCATGCCGAGCTGGCCGCCTGGCTGCGCAGCCGCACCCTGGAGCAGGCCGAAGCCAGCCACAACCAGCCAACGGAGCTGGACAGCGCACCAGCGCCCTTCCCCGAACTGGCCTTGCAGGCTGACCGTTTGAGCCAGATCGGCGACCTGCCCCAGCAGCCTTCGGCTGACCTGCCGCCGCGCTTCTCGGTGGACGTTCCCGGTCGCAAATGGCAGCAGATACGCGCGTTCGGCGACAGCCTGGGCTTCACTCAAGCTCCGCAGCACTGGCTGGACTGGTGCGCCGGCAAGGGCCACCTCGGCCGCGTACTCGCCCACGGCGGCCAGAAGCTGACCTGCCTGGAATACGACCCAGCTTTGGTGGCCAGCGGCGCCGAGCTGAGCAGCCGCCTGGGGATAAAAGCCCAGCATATCGAGCAGGACGTGCTCGCCGAAGGCGCTGCCACCCAATTGCACGCCGAACACAGCCCCGTGGCCCTGCACGCCTGCGGCGACCTGCACGTACGCCTGATGCACCTGGCCAGCGCCGCAGGCTGCCGCCAGTTGGCCATCGCCCCCTGTTGCTACAACCGCGTGGCAGCAGCCGACTACCAGCCGTTATCCACCGCCGCAAAGGGCTCGCCGCTGCGCCTCTCGCTGGACGACCTGGCCCTGCCCATGAGCGAAACCGTGACGGCCGGCAACCGCGTGCGCCAGCAGCGCGACCAATCCATGGCCTGGCGCCTGGCGTTCGACCTGCTGCAGCGCGAGCTGCGCGGCGTGGACGCCTACCTGCCCACGCCCTCGCTGCCGCCCGCCTGGCTGAAGAAGCCTTTCTCCGACTATTGCCACGACCTCGCAGGACTCAAAGACCTGCCCGCCCCTGGTACGCAGGATTGGCAGCGCCTGGAAGCAACCGGCTGGCAACGCCTGGCCGAGGTGCGCAACCTGGAATTGCTGCGCGGCCTGTTCCGCCGCCCTCTGGAACTCTGGCTGGTGCTCGACCGCGCGCTCTACCTGCAGGAACAGGGCTTTGAGGTACGCCTCGGCCAGTTCTGCGCCCCGCACCTGACCCCGCGCAACCTGCTGCTGCTCGCCGAGCGCGCCTGAGTTGCACACACTATCTGTGGATAACTCTGTTCATAGAAGCTGGGCAAACCACGCCAGCCCACCACCCATAACGCGCGGCAAAAGCTGATCATTTTTAACCGCCAATAAAAAGCTATACAGAACAGTCACTTGCCAAAACTGTGAAAGGCTGCGTAGAAATTCTCTAAAAAACCTCTAGCCGCTGCCCATTTGTGCATAAGCCCCAGCCAGAGCGGCTGAAATAGCCGCAAAAAAGCTGCCTTGCGCCGCTTTACTCATGCAAACGAATGGATATAATGGCGGCCCTCAAAAGCCGGTATAGCTCAGCTGGTAGAGCAACTGACTTGTAATCAGTAGGTCCCGGGTTCGACTCCTGGTGCCGGCACCATTTGAAGTTCCAGCGAAGTCCATCAACATCGCTGAAACCCTTGAAAACCCGCCCTCTGGCGGGTTTTTTGGTTTTGCCGTTGCGTCGGTTTCCGCTGGCAGCCAGCGCTCGAAAGGATAGGTGCGGGATACCACTCGATAGTGAGGCGTATCCTGATGGCCCGCACCACTACGCGGCTGTCGGCCAATGTCTGCTGCATCCCACCGAACAAAGCCTGCAGCGGTTCAGGTTTTGGTTTTTCTGCCTGATACCTGACTCGCCACATGACCACCCGCGTGTCTTGCGAAGCGCCACCTGCCATGGCGATATGGCAGATGGACGCCACTGGCCAGTCGCCCTGCCTCTTGCCTGCATTTCCAAAAATGCTTATCGCTGCTCCAAAGCCAGCTTGATGCCCAGAATCACTAGAATGGCGCCGCTTACCCGGTGGATGCGCGTCAGGATCCGTGGATTACGGCGCACAGCGGTGGTGAGCAGCCCCGCGAATAACGCGACCGGGCCTTTGACCAGAAAGGTCAGCCCAGCAAATGTGCTGCCCAGAATGAACAGCGAGAGCATTGGATGCGCGACATGGGCAGGCACGAACTGCGGCAGGAAGGCCAGGTAGAACAGCAGCACCTTCGGGTTGGAAATATTGGACAGAGCGCCCTGGGTGAATAAGCGGATCGTGGAAACCGGCGCATCCTGCCCGGCCGCTATGGGCAGCTCGCCAGATGAACGAAGCAGCATTGCGCCCAGATACAGCAGGTAAAGCGCACCGAGCAACTTGAGCACAGTGAACAACCAGCCCGATGCCTGAAGCAATGCTCCCACGCCAAGCGTCGCCAGCACCGTATGCAGCAGCAGACCAACGCTGACTCCTGCTGCCGTCGTCACGCCCGATCGCGTCCCGGAGGATAGGGCCCGCGATAGAACTAGCACCATGTCCTGGCCAGGTGTGAGGATGACCAAAAGGGAAGTGGCGATGAAGGGAAGCCATAAGAGCTCGTGCATGAACGTCTCCAATACGTAGAAATCGGGGAGGCGCTGGATGACACGCCATGACCCACACACAAATTGTGACAGCCACGGGATGGAGATTGGATGCAAAAAAAGGTAGAGCCACGATGCCAATTGGCGGTTATAACTACCTATCCAATGAATAAGGGTTTTTCTGACTCCAGATGATCGACTCTATAGATAAACGAATCCTCCGCGCCCTGCAGCGCGACTCGACGCAGACCAACGCACAGCTCGCCGAACACGTCGGGCTGTCTGCCACACCCTGCTCCAGACGGGTAAATCTGCTGGAGAAGCAGGGAGTGATTACCGGCTACATCGCCCAGGTAAAGCCCTGCGCCGTCGACCTAAGGTTCTCGACATTCGTGCGCATCACCCTGACGCGGCACGACAAAGCGTCACTGGAGCGATTTGCCAACGCGATGCAGCAGGCACCCGAGGTTCTCGAATGCCATCTCATGGCCGGAACCTATGACTATCTCTTGCGGGTGATCGCCAGGGATCTGGAGGATTATCAGCGCTTTCAGATGGAGACGCTCACCAAGATCGAGGGTCTGGGCAATGTGGTGACGGAGATCCCGTTGAGAACCATCAAGCAAACGAACCAACTTCCAATCTGAAAGCATGGTGCCCACGCCTCGTCGTTCTAGGCCTGCGTGACAAGCGAGCCTCTTCGCGACGGAGACTGACCTCGGCACTCGGCACACTCGCGTCGCCGCATGCTGCTGATGCAGGCAGCTCCTGGCAATATAGCGCTCGCGCAGCGAGCGAAACTCGTGTCTGACGGCCGTCTTGCCATTTATCCTCACGCCCCACGCCTGCTGTCGCGCCCGCCCCGTGAAGCGACTAATCTACGCCTACCACCAAACGGAGCCACCATGGCAGACATCCCGCCCAGCGCCGGTTTGCGGCTGCCTGAAGACGCACCTCTGGTGCGCAAGATCGGCCATGAGCTCATCGAGTTTCTTCCGGTGGGTGTGTACTTGTGCAACGCTGTGGGGCACTTGACCACTTACAACCCCAAGGCGGCGGAAATCTGGGGGGAGGCGCCGGAGCTGGGCAAGGAGCCGATCAAGTACACCGGCGCCTATCGCCTGCGTAGCGAGAATGGCGCGCATATGCCGCTGGAGCAGTCACCGCTGGCGGCGGTGCTGCTCAGCAAGAAGCCGATCACCAACCTGCGCATGATCGTCGAGCGGCGTGACGGCAGCCAGGTGCCGATTCTCGCCAATATCGTGCCGCTGTTCGGTAAAAATGGCGCCATGATCGGCTTCATGAACAGCATCCAGGATCTGCGCCAGCACGCCGCCCAGGAGCAGGCACAGAACAGCCTGCAGAATGCCCTGATCCAGGCACAGAAGATGGAGCAGATCGGCAAGGTCGGCGGTGGCGTCGTCCATGAGTTCACCAACCAGTTGACCAGCCTGTCGATGAGCCTGTCGCTGATGGAAAAGGAGATCATGGACGCCGGCTCGGAGCAGTTGCAGGCGCGCTACGCGCTGTGCCGCGAGGCGACCGATCAGGTCACCCAGCTGGCCGAGGGCCTGCTGCTGTTCGCGCGCACTCGCCCGCGGGCACTGGAGCGCATCGACCCCAACCAGTTGCTGCTGGGCATGAGCACGCTGATCAGCAACGAGGCCGGCCAGACGATCGACTGCCAGCTCAACCTGGCCACCGACAGCAGCTTCCTCAGGGCCAACAAGCAGCATCTGGAAAGCGCCATCATCAACCTGGTGGCCAATGCCCGGGACGCCATGGCCCAGGGTGGCCAACTGACCCTCAGCACCTTCAATACCCATCTGGATCGCAGCAACTTCCCCCACCACAACGCCAACTTCAAGCCCGGTCGTTACGTGGCGGTCTGCATCACGGATACCGGCACCGGCATCGCGCCGGAAGCGCTGGAGCACATCTTCGCGCCCTTCTATACCACCCGGGCAGTGGACAAGAGCACTGGTCTGGGCCTGACCATGGTCAAGGGCTTCGTCACCGACATGAACGGCCAGCTGACGATCACCAGTCGGGTGGGCGAAGGCACCAGCGTCAGCCTGTATTTTCCTTGTTATGGCACGGAGCATTCGCTGGCGATCACCGGCAGCGACGGAACCTCGAACGGGGAGTGACAGCTGGCCACTGGCCGGATTACTGTATACACATACAGCAATCCGAGAATCCGCTCATGACTCAAGATGCCAGCCCCGCCACCTCCTACGAACAGCTGGGCGCACGGGTTTCCCGCGCCATCAACGCCCCCGCCGCCCAGCGCTCCCGCTCGGCGGTGCTGCTGCGCGCCGAGGGCGACAGCCCTGAAGACTGGTCGCGCATCCTCGACGAGATAGCCGAGAACGACAACGTCACCATCGCCTGGCGCGACGATGGCGTGCAGCTGTTCTGGACGGTACCGGCCGAGGATTGAGTGCAACCTGACGAGCGGCCAATGGCTACTCGTCAGGTCAGGTGGCCACCTGGTTGGAGAACTGGCTCACCGCCGCGACCACGCACTCGGCATCGTTCTGGATGTTCTGGATCACCGCATCGGAGTCGTTGGCCAGGGTGAGCGCCTCGTCGGCCAGCTCGCGGCTACGGGTGATCACGTCGACCGCGCCGGAAGCCAGCGCCTGGTTCTGTTGCACCACGGCGACGATCTCCTGAGTAGCCTTGGAAGTGCGCGAGGCGAGCTGGCGCACCTCATCGGCCACCACGGCGAAGCCACGGCCCTGCTCGCCGGCACGGGCGGCTTCGATGGCGGCGTTGAGGGCCAGCAGGTTGGTCTGGTCGGCGATCCCGCTGATCGCCGCGACGATGGTCTCGACCGCCTTGCCCTGCTCATCCAGCGCCTGAATGCTCTGGGTGGCGCTTTCCATCGCGCTGGCCAAGCGATGCAGTACCTCGACGGTATCGCGAATCACCTCACGCCCCTTGCTGGCACTGGCATCGGTTTGCAGCGAGGTGCTGTAGGCGAGGTTGGCGGCCTTGGCGACGGCTTGCTCGAGGTGCACCTGCTCGGTGATCACGGTGGCGAACTTGACCACTTTGTAGAGCTTGCCGTGCAGATCGACGATAGGGTTGTAGGACGCCTCCAGCCAGACGTCGCGACCGGCGCTGTCGATGCGCTGGAAACGGTCGACCACGAATTCGCCACGGCGCAGCCGCTCCCAGAACTGGCGGTAGGCCTCCGACGCGCTCTCCTCGCTGGTGAAGAACATGCGGTGGTGCTTGCCGACCACCTGCGCCAGGTTATAGCCCATGCCGCGCAAGAACAGGTCGTTGGCGGTAATCACCGTACCGTCGAGGTTGAACTCGATCACCGCCGTCGAGCGCAGCAGCGCCTTGACCAGGCTTTCGTTTTCCAGGGAGGCCTCGATGGTGCGCGTCAGGTTGCTGGAGTGAATCACCAGTTGCTGCTTGCCGGTCTGCACGTCGCTCATCGGCACCACCACCGAACGCAGCCACACGTGGCGCCCATCCTTGCCGAGCAGACGCAGCGCACCGCTGAAATGCCGGCGTTCCTTGATCGCCGACAGCGCGCGGGACTGATGCGGGTCGCGGGTCAGCTCCGGCGGCGACAGCTGGGTCAGGGCCTGGCCCTCGACATCGCCGGGCCGATAGCCGAGCTCGGTGTGAAACAGCTCGTTGACCCGCTCGATGCGGCCATCGCTGCCGAGCTGGATGATGATCATTTCCTTGTCGAGGTTCTCCCTTACCTCCTCCTGCATGGCCAAGCGCGCTTCCAGCTGCTTGTTGATCTGTTTGAGGTGAGAGTTGAACACGGCAAGAACTCCAGGATGGGTACCGTTTCATCGGCTTGGCCAGAGGAAACTTGAAAGGCGCGAGAGTGGATAACGATAGCGCGAAGCGAGTCGCATCGCCCCTGGATGCGAAGGCAGAAACATTCCCAAATACCCTGCCCTGTACGAACTGGGCGCCGACGATCAGGAAACTTTCTGACCACCTGGCCAAAAATCTCTGAACGCCGCGCGCCGCTTCGCTGTCGGACTTTTCGAAGAAGTTCCCTGGCGCCGTCCAATAGTTTGTTGCAATGCATTGCAGAAAACATTTCGAGCACCTGGGAGCCGCTTCCGACGCCGCGTCGCAGGGCCGCAAAACCATTATTCGTAACCGGCCAGAACACCTCGACGCCCGTCGTGGATGCCCGTGCATCCGCATGCCGCCCTCGGGTGGTTCCGTACCAGACAGCCTGAGCCGGGCAGTGGATGCCCGGCGCTCGAGGAGTTCCCATGTCCAAAGAAGCCCCGCGGGGTTTGAGCCGCCGCTCGCTGCTCAAGGCCTCGGCCACCACCGTGGCAGCCGGCGTCGCCGCCAGCGCCCAGGCCGCCACCATCAGCGGCGTGCCGCAGTGGCTGCCGTTCGATCATAACGGCCCGCTGCATTACGACGCCAAGGGCTGGCAGTTCCTGACCGTCGAGGAGGCCCGCGAAGTCGAGGCCATCGTCGAACAACTGATCCCGGCGGACGAGCTGTCGCCCAGCGGCAAGGACGCCGGTTGCGCGGCGTTCATCGACCGCCAGCTGGCCGGCCACTACGGCACCTATGAACGCCTCTACCAGCAGGGCCCCTTCGTGCCCGACATCGAACCGGGCTCCGAGCAGCTACCCCGTGAGCGCTATCGCCTGGGCCTGGAGCAGCTCGGCAAACACTGCCAGCAGGCGTTCGGCAAACGCTTCAGCGAACTGGGCGGTGAGCAGCGCGACAAGGTGCTCACAGGCCTGGAGTCGGGCGAGATCGTCTTCGAGAACATCGAATCCAAGGTGTTCTTCACCCAGGTGCTGCAGAACACCATGGAGGGCTTCTTCGCCGACCCGATCTACGGCGGCAACCGCGACATGGTGAGCTGGAAGATGCTCGGCTTTCCCGGTGCGCGTTACGACTACCGCCCCTACATCGACCGGCACAACGAAAAGCTGGATCTGGTACCGCTGTCGATCATCGGCAGCTCCGCGTGGAATCGCAAAGGATGAGCGGCATGGCCAAGAAACTTCCTGCAACCGACGTCGTGGTGGTGGGGCTCGGCTGGGCCGGTTCGATCATCGCCAAGGAACTGGCCGACGAAGGCCTGCGCGTAGTGGGCTTCGAGCGTGGCGCCTGGCGCGACACGGCGAGCGACTTCAATATCGCTTCGGTGGCCGACGAGCTGCGCTACGTATCACGCCAGGAGCTGATGCTGCGCACCCGGCAGAACACCTGCACGCTGCGCAACAAGCCCAGCGAAACCGCGTTGCCGATGCGCACCTGGGGCTCGTTCCACCCCGGTAACGGCACCGGCGGCGCCGGCAACCACTGGGCCGGCATCACCTTTCGCTTTCAGCCCGAGGAATTCCGCCTCAAGAGCCACCTCACCGAGCGTTACGGCAGCCAGGCCATCGAAGGCCTGACCCTGCAGGACTGGGGCACGACCTGGGAAGAGATGGAGCCGCACTACGACGCATTCGACCGCGTAGCGGGCATCTCCGGCAAGGCCGGCAATATCGGCGGGAAAATCATCGAGGGCGGCAACCCGTTCGAGGGCGCTCGCTCGCGGGAATACCCCAATCCGCCGACCAAGCAGACCTACGCCCCCACGCTGTTCGCCGAAGCGGCGCGCAACATGGGCTACAAACCGTTCCCGGTCCCCTCTGCACTGGCCTCCCAGGGCTATACAAACCAATACGGCGTGACCATGGGGCCGTGCACCTTCTGCGGCTTCTGCACCAACTACGGCTGCGCCAACTATTCCAAGGCCAGCGCCATCGTCAACGTGCTGCCGGCGCTGGTGCGCATGCCCAACTTCACCGCCAACACCCATTGCGAAGTGCTGGAAGTGACCAAGGACAGCACCGGCAAGCGCGCCACCGGCATCATCTACGTCGACGCCAACGGCGAGAAGTGGGAGCAGCCCGCCGACATCGTCGTGGTGGCCGCCTTCACCTTCGAGAACGTGCGCCTGATGCTGCTCTCCGGCATCGGTGAGCCGTACGACCCGATCAGCAATACCGGCACCACCGGCCGCAACTACGCCTACCAGACGGCCAACAATGTGCAGCTGTTCTTCGATGACAAGAACTTCAACCCCTTCATCGGTGGCGGCGCCATCGGCATGGGCATCGACGAATTCAACAACGACAACTTCGACCATTCCGGCCTGGGCTTCGTCGGCGGCGGCAGCACCCGGGTGACGCCCATCGGCGCTGCGCCGATCAACTCGCGCCCGGTGCCACCCGGCACGCCCAAATGGGGCAAGGAATGGAAGAAGGCCACGGCGCAGTATTACGCCGCGAGCATGTCCATCGGTTGCGAGGCGAGCAACTACAGCGCGCGTACCAACTACCTGTCGCTCGACCCGACCTACAAGGATCCCCACGGCCGGCCTCTGCTGCGCATCACCTTCGACTTCACCGAGAACGACCTGCGCATGGCCCAGTACGTGACCGACAAGACCGCCGAGATCGCCAAGGCGCTGAACCCCAAGATGATGTTCGCCAGCCCGCGCAAAGGGCCGTGGTCGAACACTTCCTATCAGTCGTCCCATGTGGTCGGCGGCTTCGTGATGGGTGCTGACCCGGCGACCAGTTCGGTGAACAAGCACCTGCAGGTGTGGGGCGTGCCCAACCTGTTCGTGGTTGGCGCTTCGGCCTTCCCGCAGAACCCTGGCTACAACCCCACCGGCACCGTCGGCGCGCTGGCCTTCAAGGCCGCCCACGCGATCCGCACTCAGTACCTCAAGCGCCCCGGGGAGATGATCAACGTATGAAGACTCTCCTCAGCGTCAGCTTCGCCCTGCTGGCCACTGCCAGCGCCGGGGCCCATGCGGTCGGCGGCCAGGACGCCTACGAGCTGGTACAGAAAGGCCGCTACATCGCCACCCTTGGCGATTGCACCGCCTGCCACACCATTCCCGGCAAACCGCTGTTCTCCGGTGGCGTGGCCATCGACACGCCGTTCGGCAAGCTGCTGGGCGCCAACATCACCCCGGATCAGCAAACCGGTATCGGCCGCTGGAACTTCGAGGAGTTCGAAGCCAGCATGGCCCGCGGACACCGCCGCGACGGCAAGCAGCTCTACCCGGCCATGCCCTATGCGGCGTACACCAAGGTCACTCGCGAAGATAACCAGGCCCTGTGGGCCTACCTGCGCACCATCGAGCCGGTGCACAACGAGGTGGAAACCAACCAGTTGCCCTTCCCCTTCAGCGTGCGAATGAACATGAAGGTGTGGAACTGGATGAACTTTGAACAAGGCGAGTTCAAACCCCAAGCCGACAAGAGCGCCGAGTGGAACCGCGGCGCCTACCTGGTGCAGGGCCTGGGCCACTGCGGCAGCTGCCACACGCCGAAAAACCTGATCGGCGGCGACAAGAACGCCGAGTTCCTGCAAGGCGGCAACCTGCAGGGCTGGATGGCGCCCAACATCACCGGTGCCGCGCATATCGGACTGGGCGACTGGAGCGAGGCGGACATCGTCCAGTACCTGAAGACCGGTGCCAACCGCTACGACATCGCCTCCGGGCCGATGGCCGAAGCGGTCGAGCACTCCACCCAGCACTGGCGTGACGATGACCTGATGGCCGTGGCCGTGTACCTCAAGGATCTCGACCACGAGCACGACAAGCCCGAGCCGCTGGCCGCCACTGACGCTGTGATGAAAGCCGGCAGCGCGATCTACGCCGACCGCTGTTCGGGCTGCCACACGCCGAACGGCGAAGGCATCGCCACGCTGTTCCCGAAACTGGCCAACGCACCGCTGGTCAACGCTCAGAATGCCGCCTCGATGATTCGCGTGGTGCTGGCCGGTAACCGCGCCGTGAGCACCGAAGCAGCGCCCACCGGCCCGGCGATGCCGGCCTTCGCCTGGAACCTGTCGGACGAGAACGTCGCCGATGTGCTGACCTACATCCGCAACAGCTGGGGCAACGCCGCCACGCCGATCAGTACCGACGAGGTACGCAAGCAGCGCGAGGCCCTGCAGAGCGAATAAGGCCGCCGGGACGATCGCCGAGTGCGTGCTGCCTCAGGCCCTCGGCGACGCCCACTGCAGCGCGGCGAAACTGATGCGATAATCGGCGTCTTTCAAGGGCCGGCGACGCAGGAATGACACGATGAAGTACTCACAGCGTGGCTCGGGCCACCTGTTCAGCCTGATGGTTCTCGGGCTCATTGTCTGGGGCGCTTACGTCACCATTTACGTGCCCTACGAGCACCGCAAATCGATGGACGCCTTTCGCAGCAACCCGCCTGCGGTAAGCCCGGCGAAAATGGCGGTGATCGATACCTACAAGGCCAGGCCGACACCGACCCAACTGCCCCACGGGCTGTATACCGGCCAGGTCGAGCAGGACGGCTACCCGATGACCATCAGCTTCGCCTTCGGCGACGGCCAGGTCATCACCAAGAAAGCGCATATCAAGACCTACGAATTCACCGGCACCGCCCGTTATGCCTTAGACGGCGCGGTGATGACCTTCAGCGAAATCAAGGGCGACGCCGTGCTGTTCCCGCAGCCGGGCGAGCCGCTGGAGGTGATCAGCGGCACCGAGGTGCATATTCCCGGCCCGGACAAACCGCTGGTGCTCACCCGCCAGTAAATACGTTCGTCGCTAGGCCTTACTGTCGCGCTCGCTGTCGATCAGTTGCGCCACCTTGGCTGCCGCTTCCGTTTCGCTGGCGAAGAAGTGCTGTTGATCATCGGCGGTGACCACCTGGAAGATCTCTTCATCGCCCAGGTGCCTGTGTTCTTCGGGTATGTCGCTGCCCTGCAGTTTCTTCAATCTCACGGCCATTGCGGCGCACTCCTGATTTGGTAGCCCTGCAGCTATGACCGACCGGCATCTGGCGAAGTGCTGGGTAAATTTCGGGTTGCTCGGAGCCTGTGAGGTGGGCATTGGACGGGCCAATACGGCTTCGCTGTCGATGATTGGGCACGCGCCATGGCCCAGCGCCTGGCACGATGATTTCGCCCCTGGCCGCAGGCGCGACTGCGCCAGCGCCTGACCAGACCTGATGCATTCGATCAGAGCCTGTTCACGATTTTCTAGGCGACATCAAAGAGGCTGCTGCAAGGCGAAGCGTCCGTTCGAACCGATCTGTAGGAGGCTCGACCTCGGGGCGAACGATTGCAGCCTGGCTGCCTATCGGCAGCGCCTGAGCGAATCGCCGCGAGGTCGCAGCTCCCACAGAAACGGGCCAGGTTCTCAGTCGCACGCCTCGGCGCGCTGGATCGCCCCGGCCAGGATGCGCGACAGCTGCTCCACCGAGTACGGTTTGTGCAGCAACTCGAAACCGTGGCTGCCCTGCTGCGCCAGCACCTCGCTATAGCCGGAGGTGAGCACCACCGGCAGCAAGGGGTGGTTGCGGTGGATCGCCTTGGCCAGGTCGATGCCGTTCATGCCGGGCATCACCACATCGGAGAACACCACGTCGAAGCGCTGCGCCGCATCGCCAAGGCACGCCAGCGCCTGCTCGGCGCTGCAGGTCAACGTGGGCTGGTAGCCGAGTTCGATCAGCGCGCTGACGCAGAAGCTGCCGACGTCGGGATTGTCCTCGACGACCAGCACGCGGGTGCCATGGGCGCCGTCCAGCGGTTGCGGCTCGGCATGCTTGGCACGAGACGACGGCCGCGCCGCGACCCGCGGTAGATATAGCGTGAACGTGGTGCCCTCGCCCACCACGCTGTCGACCATGATCTCGCCACCCGACTGCTTGGCGAAGCCGAACACCTGGGACAGGCCCAGGCCGGTGCCCTTGCCCAGTTCCTTGGTGGTGAAGAACGGCTCGAAGATCGCCTCCAGGTGCTCCGGCTCGATGCCCGTACCGTTGTCGGTAATGGACACGGCGATGAAATCGCCATTCACCGCAGCGCCCATGCGGCCTGCCGGAATCTGCGTGCAGGGCTTGGCGCGAATCTGGATGCGCCCGACGCCGTTGAGCGAGTCGCGGGCGTTGAGCGCCATGTTGACGATGGCCGTGTCGAACTGGTTGGCATCGGCGTAAACGTGGCACGGCTGGCTGGGCAACTGGAGGGCGAGCTCGATGCGCGTGCCGTTGAGGGTTTCCAGCATGTCGGTCAGCGCTCGCAGGCTGTCGCCCACCGCGAACACTTCCGGGCGCAGGGTCTGGCGCCTGGCGAAGGACAGCAGTTGCCCGGTCAGCCTTGAGGCGCGGTCGACCGTATCGGAAATCGCCTCGATGTAGCGCAACCGCTTCTGCTCTGGCAGGCCAGGGCGCTTGAGCAGGTCGCTGGACGACTTGATCACCGTAAGCAGGTTATTGAAATCATGGGCGACCCCGCCGGTAAGCTGGCCGACCGCCTCGAGCTTCTGGGCCTGGCGCAGGGCCGACTGGGTGCGCTCCAGCTCCAGCTGCGAGCGGAGCTGCTCGGTGATGTCGTGGGCGAAGTGGAAGGCGCCGATCACCTGCCCATCGGCATCGTGCAGCGGCGTGTAGGCGAGCTCGTAGCTGCGCCGCTCGCCGTTGGGCTGGCCATATTCGGCCGCCACGCGAAAGGTTTCGCCGCGCAAGGCGCGCTGCATGTAGGCGCGCAGATCCTGGCCCTGCTCCGAGGTGACCAGGTCGGGCAGTACTTCGCCGCCTTGCACGGCGACACCGTAGAGCTCCTGCATGGCGCGGGCGTGGGCCTGGTTGAAGGCGATCTGCCGGCACTCGGTGTCGAAGATGCAAATGGGTGCTGCGTTGGCCTCGATCACGTCGCGGAACAGGCGCAGCTTGGTGGTGCGTTCGACCACCTGTTGCTCCAGAGTCGCGTTGAGCTCGCGCAGCTGCGCCTCCCGCGCCTTGAGCGCCGCCTCGGCCTCCTTGCGGGCGCTGATGTCGGAGGCCGCGCCCAGCCAACTGCTGACGGTGCCATCGGCAGCGAACAACGGCACCGCACGCACGTGGGCCCAGCCGATGGTGCCATCCACACGATTGACCGGATGCTCGATGTGGTAGGTGCCCGTTTCGATGGCCTGGGCGATTTCCGCACGGACCATGTCCCGAGCTTCGGCCGGAATGTAGTCGTCCAGCCAGCTGCTGTTGGTGGTCTGGGTATCGGGGATGAAGTTGCCACCATTGAGCTCGTGCAGCTGGCTCCAGTCGGCGCTGATATGAAAGCGCACCTCGGAGGACGAGCGGATCAGCGCATCCAGGCGCTGCTCGCTGTCGCGCAGTGCCTGGGAGGCCTTGACGTGCTCGGTGGTTTCCCGGGTAAAGCACAGCACGCCGGCGATCTGCCCGGCATCGTCACGCAAGGGCGAGAACGAATAACTCCACCAGGTCTGCTCGGGTTCGCCACGTCGCGCCATCTCGATGGGCATATCGACGAAGCGTACGGCTTGCCCCTGCAGGGCTTGCTCAAGGGGTGCGCGCACCGCCTCCCAGGCATCGGCCCACAGCACCGCCAACGGCTGCCCGAGAGCACCTGGCAAGCGCGGCCCAAAAATCGGCCGATAAGCATCGTTGTAGAAAAAGATCAGCTCCGGCCCCCAGACCAGATACATGCTTTCCGGGGAGTCGAGCATCAGCTCCAACGCGCTGCACAGGGAACGCGGCCATGTCGCAGGAGAGCCCAGCGCAGATGTCGTCCAATCGTGATCACGGATCAGGGCACCGGTCTCGCCGCCGCCGATCAGAAACGCTCGTTGTTCCATGGGATCCGCATTCATATCCAGTGCAGTTGAACGACGACGCTCAGGGATGGAAACCGCTGCCATTTGGCCAGCAACCGGGCAGCGCGGATACAGAGTGCGCCGGATGGCGTGCAGTTCCGGTTATATCGATACAGCGCCCCTGGCCAGGCACGCTTCAGTGGGCAGGATCATACGTCATCGGCCGCCAGTAACGCTGCTGAATACGCGCCAGCTCACCGCTCAGGCGCAGTTGCTCGAGCGCATCGGCCCAGGCAGCGACCACGGCATCGTCGCTGTCCTTGCTGAAGGCGATGTACAACGCCGAGCGATACAGCGCGACGGGCACCCGGCGCAGCGTGCCGGGGGCGATATCCAGCTGGGCGCTGTAATAGGCCACGCCCGCATCGGTATCACCGACGATGATTCCCGTGCGCCCGGCCAGCAGCATGCGGTAGAGCTGTTCGCTGCTGTTCGCATTCTTGTCCAGGTTAGCGAAGCCTTGGGCTTCGAGCTTCTGCGGGATGATCCCGGCATGCCGGGTAGTGATCTGCGGCGCCTGGCGCAACTGTTCGAGGGAGCCCAACGGCGGCGTGCCGGCCAGCTGGTAGGGATAGATCGACTCCTCGGCGATGGGCCCCACCCACTTGTACAGCGCCTCACGCTCGGGCGTGCGGAACATCGAATACATGATGGTCTTGGGGCGATTCATCAGCACATGGGTGGCCCGCATGCTCGGCACCACCACGATCTCGAAGCCGTCGCCGGTCAGGGTCATGATCGCCCGCACGATATCCGTGGCCATGCCCGTCAGTTGGTCGCCCTGCTGATAGTTGTAGGGCGCCCACTCCTCGGTGACGATCTGATAGGGCTCGGCTCGGGCGAAGGCGCCGAGCAGCAGGCAAAACAGCGCGAGGACAGGGCGGAAAGATTTCACGTGGGGGTCTGGTTTCGCGGCGGCACCGGGACGGCAGAGAATAGTGCCACAAGCATAGCTGCCGCGACTGCACTCGGGCTGGCTGGCAAGTCAGCCGCCCGACAACTTACCTTCACTGGCCAGCGCCTCGACCATGAAATCGACGAAAGCGCGAACCCTCGGCGACAGGTGCCGAGACTGCGGATAGACGATGTAAATCACATCCGCGGCTGGCTCCCAGGCATCGAGAACCGGCACCAACTGGCCGGTGTCTATTTCCCGCTTCACGTGATAATCGTGAATCTGCCCCAGGCCGAAGCCTGCCAACACCGCGGTATGCAGGGCCAGGCCATCGTTGAAGGTCAACGAGCCTCTGGGCTGAGAAGCGCGCGGCTCATCCGCCGCCTTAAAAGCCCAGGCACGTGAGCGCCCGGTTTCGTGATAGGTCAGCGCCAGGCAGTTGTGCCGTGTCAGGTCGTCAGGCGATTCGGGCACACCGTGCCTGGCGAAATAGGCGGGTGCGCCCACCACGCGACGGCGCACCTGAAGCAGCGGCCGTGCGATCAGGCTGGAGTCTTCGAGAGGGCCGAAGCGAATGGCCACATCCATGCCCTCGTCCACCAGATTGACGTAGCGATCGGTGATCGAGACAGCCAGATCGACTTGTGGATAACGCGCCTGAAACTCGCCCAGCAGCGGCACCACCCGGTTACGTCCGAAGGACACCGGCAGGCTGAGTCGCAGAGTACCCGTCGGCTGCCGTCCGGCACGGCAAAGCACCAACCTGGCGTCGTTGAGATCGGCGAGCACCTGCCGGCAACGATGGAAGAACGCCTCGCCATCGACTGTCAGGTTGACGCTGCGCGTAGTGCGCACCAGCAAGGCCGTGTCCACCTGGGCTTCCAGGCGTTTGATGGCATTGCTCACCCCGGCCTGGGTAATACCCAGCGCCTCGGCCGCCCGTACGAAGCTCTTGCGCTCGGCCACCTCGACGAAGATACCCAGCGTCTTGAGATCCAGATCCATCACTATCGCCCACTCATCACTCACCGTTATGAGTGATGTTACGCCACTGCCGATTTTCTGTTGATCGCCGCGCCCTAGGATAGGTACACAACACCACGAGGAATTGGCGATGAACGACACGACTCATGACGAAGCCGCCTTCGCTTCGATCTTCGAACACCGCATGCAAGGCGCTGCGGGCGAGCGCCTGCATTACGTGATCGGCGGCCAAGGCACACCGATGCTGCTGGTACCCGGCTGGCCGCAAACCTGGTACGCCTGGCGCAAGACCATGCTGGCGCTCGCCGAGCATTACACGGTGGTTGCCGTGGACCCGCCCGGCCTCGGCGACTCGGACAAACCCTACGGCGGCTATGACACCGACAGCGTGGCTAGGCGCCTGCATGAATTGACCCAAGCCCTGGGCTGGGAGCGCTTCGATTTCGTGGGCCACGATGTGGGGGTATGGATCGGCTATGCCTACACCAGCCTGTTCCCACAGCAGGTTCGCCGGATGGCCCTGCTGGACGCCACCGTGCCCGGCCTTGCGCCAGCGCAGATGTACGCCTTCGAGCCAGAACGCATCAGCAAGAACTGGCACTTCTTTTTTCTCGCCCAGGCGGACCTGCCCGAGGCACTGATCAGCGGCCGCGAACACGCTTTTCTCAGTTGGCTCTTCCATGCCAAGAGCGCCAACAGCAGCTGGCTCGAACCCCAGGCGCTGGCCGAATACGTCCGCTGTTACTCCGCACCAGGCGCCTGGCGAGCGGCAGCCAACTATTACCGGGCGCTGTTCGACAGCATGGCGCAGAACCATGTGCATGCGCGCAAGCGCCTAGAGATGCCGGTACTGGCCATGGGCGGCGAGGCGGCACTGGGCAGCATGATGGAAAGCATGATGAGGCAGGTGGCCGATAACGTGACAGGCGTGATCGCCCCGTGCGGGCACTATATCCCCGAAGAGGCGCCCGACTTCGTGGTCGGGCATCTTCTTGAATTTCTGAAGTGAAGGGGCTGTTGGATTGCAAGAGGCTGCGCGGCCTTCAGGTCGCGCAGCGGTGGTAAGTCAGAAGCGGTACTTCGCCGAGGCAGTGAAGCTACGTGGCGCACCGTAAGTAATGCCACCAAACGCATCGAACATGTCGAAGTACTTCTCGTCGGTCAGGTTGTTGGCGTTGAGCTGAGCTGAAAGGTTGTCAGTGATGTCATAGCGCGCCATCAGATTGACCAGAGCGTAGGCATCCTGACTGATTTTCTCGGTACCGCCCTGCGGGTTGGTAGCATAGGTGTAGGTAGCATCCTGCCAGTTAACCCCACCCCCGACGGTCAGCTTGTTGAATGCACCAGGAAGCCTGTAAGTGGTGAAGGTGCGCAGCAGCTTGGTCGGGTAAAGCGTATTGGCAGCATGACCGTCGGTATCGCGCACCTTGAACTGGGTGTAACCCGCGGAGGCATTCCAGCCTTCTGCCAGTTCACCGGACACTTCCAGTTCGAAGCCTTCGCTGGTCACGTCAGTTCCTTCGTAGCCGAACTCTTGCGGAGTTACGCCTGGAATATAAACGCCTGTACTCTGCGCTAGATTGTCCTGTTTGATCTTGAAGATGGCTGCAGAGGTATTCAGACGGCCACCAAGAAACTCGGCCTTCAGACCGGTCTCATAGCTTTCACCCACGATGGGCTCCAACTGCTTCGCACCGAGGCTGCGCTCCGACTGAGGCAGGAAGATTTCCGTGTAGCTGGCATAAGCGGAGAGATTTTCGGTCAGATCGTAGACCACGCCCGCATACGGGGTGACCTCGTTCTTGGCTTCCAGTTTGGAGCCCACACGATCCTTCTCGTAGTTGCTGTTGCGGGCACCGAGGATCACTTTCAGGTCATCGGCCACATTCAAACGGGTGGCTGCGTACAGACCTTCCTGCGTGGTCTTGCTTTCGTCACTGTCGGTCAAGCCGCCCCAGGCCGGCTCGGGAATCGAGTGGCCGAAATCGCTGTTGAAATCGAAATCAGCTCCCAGCCCGATATAGCCACGGGTATCTGCGTCGAACTTCTGCTTGCTGTAGCTGTAGCCGAATGCCAAGTCGTGGCTGCGACCAAAAGCCTGAAACGGGCCGTCGACTTGAGCGAAGTAATCGTACTGAGTAGTTTTAACTTTGTAGGCACCACCGTTGTAACCGGCAAAAGAGCCCTCTAGCGCACCTGTATTGCGGTTGGGGAAACCATTGGGATACAGCAGATAGGAGTCGGCATTGCGCTCGCTGTAGCTGTAGCCGACCTTGGCGCGCCAGTCATTGGCGAAGGTATGTTCCAGATTGGCGAAATAGGTATCGGTGCTGGTGTCCCACTTGCTCCAGTCCGCCGAAATGGACTTGGAGCGACTCCAGTTAGTGCGGCCGCCGTCGGCGTACCAAACTGGCAGCGAGCCCCAGGCTGGCGACTTGGCCTTGTTGTCCTGCTGGCTGAGGCCGAACCAGAGAGTGGTGTCCGGCGTCAGGTCGATGTCCATAGTGGCGTAGAAGGTCTGACGATTGTTGCCCTTCATGTCGATCCAGCTGTTACCGTCCTCGACCTCGCCCACCAGGCGGCCGCGCACGGTTCCCGCTTCGTTGAGCGGCATGGAGACGTCGCCCAGAGTACGGTAGGTATCCCAACTACCGGCACTGCCTTCGATCGAGCCGGTCAGTTCGCGACTGCTGGCCCGCTTGCGCACCATGTTCAGAGAGGCCGAAGGATCACCGGCGCCCGTCATCAGACCATTGGCACCGCGCACCACTTCGACGCGGTCGTACATGGCCAAGCTGCCGAAGATCTCACCTGAACTCCACGGCTGCTCCCAGATGGTCGGTACGCCATCAATCATCAACGAATTGAGCTTGAAACCACGGGCGTTGATCTGGCCGCGATCCGTCTCGTATCGGTTCATGGATACACCAACGGTGTTGTTGACCACATCGTTGATGGTGCGCAGATCCTGATCTTCGATGCGCTGCTGAGTCACCACGCTGACCGACTGCGGGGTTTCACGCAGCGACATGTTCAACGGCGTTGCGGTACGTGCCGAACGTGTGGTGTAGGACTGAGTGCCTTCGGTCACGGCATCGTCAGCAGGCGTGACGGTGTCGGTGATCGCGGTCGCATCGAGTTCCAATGCACCGCTCTGGGTGGCCTGCTGGGCATAAGCGGCAGGTACGGCGAACAGCGCGCCAGCAGCCACGAGGCGTACGGCGAGAGCCAGCGAACAGATACTCAGCCCCGGCGCCGCCGCACCGGAACCCAGCTGAAGAGTGGTTTTGTTATGGGACATGAAGGCTCCGACAACAGCGTGTCGCGCGTCACCGCTCTTCTCCCTGAACACCTGCGGATGCCCCGAACGCTCTCCCCTGGGATGCACCACGCACCCGGCAATTCCATGCCGGAACGATCTGGACTCACGCTGGTTATGAACCGATATCGGGATGACATCGGCAAAATCCGCGCGAGATTATGCAACTGAGTATTTATTGTAAATAGCACTTCATCGCATTAGCGACGAATTTTCATTCCAATTCTCAATACTTGCATCCTTGCCCCAAAAAACACCCCCTACCAAAAAGGCAAGGGGTGTCGGTCAATCGTCAGCGCCTTCCCGCCGCCTCGATCCGCGCAATCTCCTCCGGCTGCACGTAGTAGTCGGTGTCCTCGTCGTAGCTGCGCACGATGAAGCAGGCGATGCTGGCGATGAAGGTCACGCCCACCAGCCACCAGATGTGCCAGATCAGCGCGAAGCACATCAGGGTCATGAACGCCGAGGCGATCAGGCCTATGCCGGTGTTGCGCGGCATATGGATGGGGCGGAATTTGCTCGGTGCGGGTGGGCGGCCGTCGCGCTTCTGCTCGTGGAATTCGTCGACGCGGTCGCCACGCGGCGTGATCGCAAAGTTGTAGAACGGCGGTGGCGACGAGGTCGACCATTCCAGGGTGCGAGCATCCCACGGATCGCCGGTGTGGTCGGCCAGTTCCTTGCGCTTGATGATCGACACGGCGATCTGGATCAGCGTGCACAGAATGCCCAAACCGATCAGCACGGCGCCAACCACGGCCACGTACAGGTACGGTTCCCACTCGGGATTGGTGGTGGTGTTCAGGCGCCGGGTCATGCCCATGAAGCCCAGGATGTAGAGCGGCATGAAGGCCAGGTAGAAACCGACGATCCAGAACCAGAACGATGCCTTGCCCCAGCCTTCGTGCAGCCGGAAACCGAACACTTTCGGGAACCAGTAGGTGATGCCCGCCATGTAGCCGAACACTGCGCCGCCGATGATCACGTTATGGAAGTGGGCGACCAGGAACAGGCTGTTGTGCAGCAGGAAATCCGCACCGGGCACCGCCAGCAGCACACCGGTCATGCCGCCGATGGAAAAGGTGATGATGAAGCCCAGGGTCCACAGCACCGGCGTGGTGAACTCCAGGCGGCCACGGTACATGGTGAACAGCCAGGTGAAGATCTTCACCCCGGTGGGTACCGCGATGATCATGGTCATGATGCCGAAGAAGGCGTTGACGCTCGCCCCCGAGCCCATGGTGAAGAAGTGGTGCAGCCACACCACGAACGACAACAGGGTGATCGCCACGGTGGCCCAGACCATCGAGTGATAGCCGAACAGACGCTTGCGGGCGAAGGTCGCGGTGACTTCGGAGAACACCCCGAAGGCCGGTAGTATCAACAGGTAAACCTCGGGGTGGCCCCAGGCCCACACCAGGTTCACGTACATCATCGGGCTGCCGCCGGCGGTGTTGGTGAACAGGTGGAAATCCAGGTAGCGGTCCAGCGTCAGCATCGCCAGGGCCACGGTGAGGATCGGGAACGCCGCGCAGATGATCACGCTGGTGCACAGGATGGTCCAGGTGAAGATCGGCATCTGGAACAGGCCCATGCCCGGCGCGCGCATCTTGAGGATGGTGACCAGGAAGTTGACCCCGGTGAGCAGCGTGCCGAGCCCCGAGAGCTGCAGGCTCCAGATGAAGTAGTCGACGCCGACGCCCGGGCTGTACTCGATGCCCGACAGCGGCGGATAGGCGACCCAACCGGTCATGGCGAACTCGCCGACGAACAGCGAGATGTTGGTCAGCAGCACGCCGCCGACGAACAGCCAGAAGCTCAGCGAGTTGAGCAGCGGAAAGGCCACGTCGCGGGCGCCGATCTGCAGCGGCGTGACGATGTTCATAAGCCCAACCACCAAGGGCGTGGCGACGAAGAAGATCATGATCACGCCGTGGGCGGTGAAGATCTGGTCGTAGTGATGGGGCGGCAGGTAACCCTCGGCGCCGCCGGTGGCCACGGCCAGCTGGGTGCGCATCATGATGGCGTCGGCGAAGCCGCGCAGCAGCATGATCAGGGCGACGATCACGTACATCACGCCGATTTTCTTGTGGTCGACCGAGGTCAGCCATTCGCGCCACAGCCAGCCCCACTTCCTGAAGTAGGTCAGCGCGGCGAACAGGCCCAGGCCGCCGAGCGCCACCAGGATCATGGTGACGACGAGGATGGGCTCGTGCAGGGGTATGGCGTCGAGAGTGAGTTTTCCGAGCATGTGTCGATACGGCGCCGGCTGGCGGCGCGCGGGCTCCTTGGGTCAGTGAGAATCAGAGGGATCGGCGACGGAACAGCGGCCGCGGCTCGATGACCGAACGGCCGTACTGCACGCTCATGCCGGCCAGGCCCTTGAGGGCATCGTGCACGGGCTTGTCCTCGCGCACTGCGAAGCTGTCGAAGCCGCACTGGCGCATGTGGGCGAGCTGGTCGCGCAGCACGTCGCCGACCGCGCGCAGTTCTCCGCGCCAGCCCAGGCGAGTGCGCAGCAGGTAGGCCTGGCTGTAGCCGCGGCCGTCGCGAAAGCTGGGGAAGTCGATGGCGATCAGGGGCAACACGGCGAGCCAGGGCTGCAAATCCAGGGGCTCGTCGTCGGGGCTCAGCAGCAGGCCGTCGCAGCGGGTTTGCGCGCCAGCCTCCTGCCGCTCGCTCCAGCGCGCCAACGGCAGAATCAAGGGCTGCTGCTCCGTGGTCTCGCCATCACGGGATAGCACCCAAGGGTCGTCGGTGACGATGCGTGGCGCGCCGTCGCGCAGGCTGATCAGGTTGTTCATGCCGGCGCCTCCGCCTGGCGATACACCTGCGCCTTGAAGGGCTCGATGCCAACGCGCTGCACGGTGTCGATGAACCGTTCGTTACCCTGGCGCTGCTCGTCGAAGGTCTCGACCAGGCGCTCGATGACGTCCGGCACCTCGGCGGCGCTGAACGAGGGGCCGATCACCTTGCCCAGTGCGCTGGCCTTGCCCTGGGCGCCGCCGATGGTCACCTGGTACCACTCGCTGCCGTTCTTGTCGACGCCGAGAATGCCGATGTTGCCAATGTGGTGGTGGCCGCAGGCATTCATGCAGCCGGAGATATTCAGGCTGATGTCGCCCAAGGCGTGCAGCGCCTCGGCATCCTCGAAACGTTGCTGGATGGCCTGGGCGATGGGGATCGACTTGGCGTTGGCCAGGGCGCAGTAATCGCCGCCGGGGCAGGCGATCACGTCGGTGAGCAGGCCGATATTGGCGCTGCCCAGACCGATCTCCAGCGCCCGCTGCCAGAGCCCGTGCAGGTCGGCCTTGCGTACGTCGGGCAGCACCAGGTTCTGTTCATGGGCCACGCGAATTTCACCGAAGCCGTAACGCTCGGCCAGCTCGGCGACGGCGTCCATCTGTGCCGAGGTCACGTCGCCCGGCGGCAGGCTGGCACCTGGTTTGGTCGACAGCACCACGCTGGCGTAGCCCGGCACCTTGTGAGGCTGCACGTTGCGCGACACCCAGCGGGCGAAGGCGGCATCGCCGGCAAGGGCGGTGCCGAGATCCAGATCGGTGTCCGACAGCGCCGCGTAGACCGGCGGCGCGAAGGTGGCGGCGACACGCTGGTATTCGGCGTCGGTGAGCTCGGCGGGGCCGTCCTTGATGTGCTGCCACTCGGCCTCGACTTCCCTGGCGAAGGCCTCGATGCCCAGTGCCTTGACCAGAATCTTGATGCGCGCCTTGTACTTGTTGTCACGCCGGCCATGGCGGTTATAGACCCGCAGAATCGCTTCGACGTAAGACAGCAAATGGCGCCACGGCAGGCCATCGCGAATCACCTGGCTGAGGATCGGTGTACGTCCCAGGCCGCCGCCGACCATCACCCGCGCCAGCAGCTCACCGGCGGCATCGCGGTACAGATACAGGCCGACGTCGTGCATCGGTACCGCGGCGCGGTCCTCTCTGGCGGCGCACAGGGCGATCTTGAATTTGCGCGGCAGAAACAGGAATTCCGGATTTACCGTCGACCACTGCCGGAGGATCTCGGCCAGCGGCCGCGGGTCGAACAACTCATCGGCCGCCACGCCCGCGAAGGCTTCGGTGGTGATGTTGCGCACGCAGTTGCCCGAAGTCTGGATGGCGTGCATCTCGACCTCGGCCAGGCGCTCGAGAATATCCGGCACCTGCTCCAGCTCGATCCAGTTGAACTGGATGTTCTGGCGCGTGGTGAAGTGGCCGTAATCGCGGTCGTAGTCACGGGCGATGGACGCCAGGGTGCGCAGCTGGCGGGCCGACAGGGTGCCGTAGGGAATCGCCACACGCAGCATGTAGGCATGCTTCTGCAGGTACAGGCCGTTCTGCAAACGCAGCGGCAGGAACTCCTCCTCGCTCAGCTCGCCGCTCAGGCGTCGCTGCACCTGGTCGCGAAACTGCGCGACCCGCTCGCGCACCAGCGCGTGGTCGTACTCGTCGTAGTGATACATGACAGGCCCCTTGCGCCATGGAACGCGGCAGACAGGGCCGCCACTATGGGCAAGCAGGCAAAAGCAAAACAGCCTCAGATAAATCGCAAAAAACCATATCAGATGGGTATTTCAGAATTCTGTGCAGTGTTTCTCGCTCAACAACTTAGCGGCAGGTCAAGCGGCAAGCGGCGCTCTATCTGATATGCAAAATTCGCTAATTCTTAAATCTGATATCTTCTGTAACATCCTTGGGCGCCGCGCTGTCGTGGCATGCTTACTTTCCTGCGCATCGGGTACGCCATGAAACGCTACGAGAAACTCGCCGACGAAATCGCCACCCTGATCCGCTCGGGTCTGTTGGCGCCTGGTGAAAAGGTGCCTTCGGTGCGCCACGCCAGCCGCACCTATGGCGTCAGTGCCTCGACCGTTTTCCAGGCCTATTACCTGCTCGAAGACCGCGGGCTGATCCAGGCCCGTGCACGCTCCGGTTACTTCGTGCGCGAGCATGCCAAGCGGCCGCTGCACGAGCCGCAGTTGCGCGCGGGCGCCGCCCAGGCCACCGAGGTGGACGTCAGTGAACTGGTGTTCTCGGTACTCGGCTCGCTGAAGGATCCGCACACCGTGCCGTTCGGCTCGGCGTTCCCCAGCCCCGAGCTGTTTCCGCTGCCACGCCTGGCCCGCTCCATGGCGCAGAGCGTGCGCGACATGCCGAGCCGCGCGGTGATCGCCGACATGACCGAGGGCAACCCGGACCTGCGCCGGCAGATCGCCCTGCGCTATATGCTCAGCGGCGTACGCCTGCCGCTCGAAGAGCTGGTGATCACCAACGGCGCCATGGAAGCGCTCAACCTTTGCCTGCAGTCGGTAACCGAACCGGGCGACCTGGTGGCCATCGAAAGCCCGGCGTTCTACGCCACCCTGCAGGTGCTGGAGCGGCTCAAGCTCAAGGCGGTAGAAATTCCCGTGCATCCGCGTGAAGGCATCGACCTGGACAGCCTGGCCGACAGCCTGCAGCGCTTGCCGATCAAGGCCTGCTGGTTCATGAGCAGCCTGCAGAACCCGCTCGGCGCGAGTATGAGCGACACCAAGAAGGCCGCGCTCTACGAACTGCTGCAGCGCCATCAAGTGCCGTTGATCGAAGACGACGTGTACGCCGAACTGCACTACGGCACGCAGCCGCCGAAACCGGTGAAGAGCTTCGACCGCGAGGGCCTGGTGATGCACTGCGGCTCGTTTTCCAAATGCCTGGCGCCGGGGTACCGGGTCGGCTGGGTGGCGGGCGGGCGCCATGCCCAGCGCATCGCCCGGCTCAAGCTGATGACCACCATTTCACCGTCGGTGCCCGCCCAGGCGGCGCTGGCCGATTACCTGCAGCACGGCGGCTACGACCGCCACCTGCGCAAGCTGCGCCACCAGCTGGAAAGCCAGCAGGGCTCGATGCTCGCCTCGGCCGCCCGGCACTTCCCGGCAGACACGCGAGTAACGAGGCCAAGCGGCGGCTACTTCCTGTGGTTCGAGTTCGCCGAGCGGGTCGACGCCCTGCAGTTGTTTCGCCTGGCGCTGGCCCAGGGCATCAGCCTGGCGCCAGGGCCGATCTTCTCGGCCACTCGCGGTTTCGGCCATTGCGCGCGGCTCAATCACGGCCACCCGTGGACCGCCCAGAGCGAACAGGCAATGCAGACCCTGGGGCGAATCATCGCCTCGTTCTGAGAACCTGTTCAAAGTCTCGCGAGCTAGAGCAATGCAAGGCGAAAACAGGCGAGGACGCGGAGTTTACGAGCTGTAAATGAGCAGTCCGAGCCTGTTTTTAACGCCGCAGTGCCGACGCGCAGCAGACTTTGAACAGGTTCTGAGCCCGAAAATGTGCGGCACGTCCCGTCTGTTGTGCGCGGCAGCCAGCCGCTAGGCGCCGCCCACCAAACCTGCCCTAATGGCACTTTTCCCTGCGCAGGTTCGCCCATGATTCGTCGCTCCCTCGCCCTGCTCGTCGCCCTGGCTGCCGGTAGCGCCGGCGCCGCCGAGCAGGTGCCGCTCTACAGCAACCTAAAGGACTGGCTGGTAGCCTGTGACAACACACGCCAGTGCACGGCGCTGTCCAACGCCACCGAAGAAGACGTACAGACGCTGCCCACCTGGAGCCTGAGCGTGAACCGTGAAGCCGGCCCCGAAGGTGCGCTGCATGTCGGCCTGTTCAGCTACAACAAGGCCAGCGGCCAGCCGCTGCTCGATGGCAAGCCGCTGAAGGTGAAGCTGCAGCCGGGCAAGCTGACCGAGGGTTCGGTGCCGGAGGTTTACAGCGTCGAGGGCAGCGACGCCCAGGCGCTGATCGCCGAGCTGCGCAATGGCCAGCGCCTGGTGTTGCCGACCGAGCAAGGCGAGGCGGTGACCTCGCTCAGCGGTATGAGCGCCGCCTTGCTGTTGATGGATTCGGTGCAGGGTCGCCTGTCCACCACCACGGCGCTGCTGCGCAAAGGCAGCAACCCGGCAAACAGCGTACCGCCCGCCCCGGCCGCGCCCCTTGCACCAACCTGGCAAGTGCCCGAAGCGCTGAGCGAGGCGCAGAGCAAGCGCCTGCTGGACGCGGTGCGCGAGACGATGCGCAATGACTGGCAGCCGGACATGTATGAGGATGAACTGCCCGAGGGCCAGGCCTTCGCGCTCAGTGACCGCGAGGCGCTGGTCATCCTCAAGACCGGCTGCGGCGCCTACAACTGCGCCTACAGCCTGTATCAGGCACCGCTCGATCAGCCCCAGCAGGCGCGCAAAGCGCGCATCGCCGAGATACCCGTCTTCGAGGATCTACCACCCAATGGCAGCGTCGAATTCGACCCGGCCAGCGGTGAGCTGAGCAGCTTCACGCTGGCCATGGGCATGGGTGGCTGCGGCTTTACCCAGCGCTGGCGCTACGACGGCCAGGGCTTCGTGCCGCTCCACGCCAGCATGCTGGGCACCTGCCTCGGCCTGGATTCGACCTACTGGCCAGTGCTGTGGCGCACCGCCGAGAAGCGCTGAATCTCTGGGAACAGCTTGCCCAGGGTACGCCGCGCCTGGGCGGCTTGCAGGTACGCATAGAGCAGGTCGGTCAGCGCCTCGATATCCAGACGGCGGCCGTCGAGCATCGGGTTGAAAAGCCACAGCCGCAGGCGCATGCCCGCGGCGACCGAGCGTGCATCCGGCGCGGCCAGCGATTTGAAGCCTGGCGCCGTGAGCCCCTGCACGCGCTGACCGGCCATCACCGAGAACACCAACGCCGTGCTCAGGTGACGCTGCTCGATCTCGAAGGCATCGAAGCAGTCCCAGGGCGTTGCCTCACGGGCGCTGGCAAATTGCACGCCGTCGGCGGTCAGCAGCATGGCTCGGCGGCCATTACGGCGGCTGAACGCCTCGGCGCAGGCCAACAGCGCCAGGCCAGCCGCCAGCAGCAAGGCGCCGGGCACCCAGCACAGCCACTGCGCCGAACGCATGTGGATGATGCTCGGAAGGCTGACCAGCCAGCCGCCGATGAACAGCAGTAGCGCGGCCCCCAGAGCGCTGCACAGTGCCTGCCCGGAGGCACGCTCGTGGATTTCGTGACGCTGCTGCGGGCCGTCGGCCTGGGCCTGCAGCTCGCTGAGCAGCGCCGCGCGGCTGGCATCATCCATGCTGTTTCAGGGCATCGAGCTGTTGCTGGGCCAGGGCGGCCTGCACGTAGGCGGTCAGCAGGGCGTGCAGGTCATCGATATCGAGCTTGCTGCCGCCAGTGGCCACGCCGGCGGAATTGATGCGCACATGGGGCTGAGGCTTTTTCAGCGCCATCGCCTGGTTGCCGAACAGCACCGACACCGGGCGGTGGGTCGGCAGCGAGGCGGTGTCACTCAGGGTCAGTTTCTGCAGGGTCAGCAAGCCTTCGTCCTTGACGAATACGTCGACCACCTTGGTCAGGTCCACGGGGCCACTGAGCGCGGTGTGATGCAGCTCGCGGCGGGTCAGGCGCATGAACACCTCGCGGCCGGCGTTGCGGTGCTGCCAAGTGAGCAACATGAAAAACAGCGTCATGAAGCCACCGCAAATCACCAGGCCGGTCTTGCCGAAACTGAAGCCGCTCCACAGGATGCCCAGCGCGCCCAGGGTCAGCACCGGGCCGAGCACCCAGTAGCGCCTGGTGTTGGTGAACTCCATCTGCTCGGGAACCCGCTCGATGACCTGGGTCAGCTCGGCGATCACGGCGTCACGCTGGGCACCACGCGGGTACATCACGCCGTCGTCGGAGAAGCGCGTTGACAGGGGCTGGTTCATCGGAAAAATCCTCGCATAGACATGATGCGCGGATTATCCGGTCCGTAAGACAGCCTGGGCAGCACAGCGGCTGGCACTCACAACAATCAGCCGCCCGCTCAACACTCTGCCGTCTGCGCCAGCACCTTATTGCGCCTGCAGGTAGTCGGTGAGAAAGGCCTGGGCATTGCCCTGCTCCGACAGGCCGTTGTCGTAGCCAACCATCAGGGGCTTGGCTTCACCGGGCAGGTACAGCTCACCCCAGCCATTACGTACCAGCAACACCACGAACTTCTTGCCATCGACCTGGGTGCTGTAGCGGGTGTCCCCGGCGTTCTTTTCCACAGCCATGCGCTCGATGCGCATGTCCCAGTCATGGTCCACGCCCTCGACCTGCACCAGCGCCTGGTTGTCACCCCGTGCGCCGATGCGCAGCGTCCATACCTTCACGCCCTGCTCGCCGGAAAACGCCACCACCCTGGACGCCACTTCCGGGCGTTGATCGGCCTGCACCAGGCCGCTGGCCAGCGCCAATACCATGGCCAGCAACGCCGTAGTTCTCGCGAAAATCTTCATGCACCTGCTCCCGTTGAAATCGGTCATTGAAATCAACGTGATGCGGTGTGCCTAGGCGCGCTGCCGCGGCGCACAACAATAAAGCGCTCGACCACAACGACTGCCGGTCGAAGATCGATCCCAGTATGATGTCAAAGTGTTTCACCACCATCCGAGGATGCACCCTTCCCGATGCAACGCTGGACCCCCTACCTGGATACGCAATTCTGCTTCGAGCAGCCGGCCGCCCTTGCCAAGGCGGGCGTGTTCGACGCCAGCACCCCGCGGGTGATGGGCAGCGCCATCGGGCATTACCGTGCCCGCACCGTGCGCCCGCATCTGCAATACTTCGATTGCGACCTGCAGTTTCCCGAACCCCTGCGCATCCACAAGGTGCTACCCGGCAGCCTGTGCATCGTGCAGGTACTCGACGGCAGGTGGGAGCACCGCGTCGATGGCCATCTGCATCGCTACACACCCGGCACACCGCATCTGCTGGGGGTGAGCGAATGCATGGAAGCCGTCGACCAGCTGCCGGCCGGCAGCCACGCTCGCATGGCCGGCCTGCGCATCGCCGGTGACTACCTGCACGAACTGGCCGAAGAAGATCCCGATCTGCAACCGCTGCTCGGCCTGCTCGACGACGGCATCCTTTTTACCGAGCTGCAGCGCTGCAAGGCCCTGGGCGGGCTGCTGCAGCGGCTCTACCAGTCGCCGTATCACGGCACGCTGGAGCGCCTGCACCAGGAAAGCCTGAGCCTGGCCGTGCTGGTGGAGCTGGCGGCGCACTTCAAGGGCCGGGCGAGCTCGGCACCACAACCGGTGCGCGGCCAGCGCGACTTGGCCTTCGAGGCGCGCCGCCTGCTCGATGCCAGCCTGGAGCAGCCGCCTGGCAGCCAGGCGCTGGCGCAGCAACTGGGCGTCGGCGAGACCACCCTGCGCCGCGCCTTCGGCCAGGTGTTTGGACAATCGATGCTGCAGTACGTACGCCAGCAGCGCATGGAGCTGGCCCGCACGCTACTGCGCCAGCGCAAATGGCAGGTGGCGCAGATCGCCTATCGCCTGGGCTACACCAGTCCGGCGAACTTCAGCCATGCGTATCGGGCGCATTTCGGCCACCCGCCGGGGGCGGAGCGCTAGAGAGAAGAGAGATGGCTCGCCCCGCAGCGGCGGGGCGAGCCAGGCGATCAGAGCTGGTCGCCCTTGAGGCCGGCGTACAGGCGGGTCATTTCGTTGAGCTGGCGGAACATCGATTCGGCGTTCACCGCCACGATGGTCGGTACGAAGTCCTTGGAGGCGAAGGCCTTGGTCGCGAACTGCCAGCGCGCGTCGGTCTTGCGCAGGGCGGCGGCGATTTCCTCGTTGGGCGCGCCGGCGGCCTGCAGCTCTTTCATGATGGCATCGAATTCCTTCACCGATGCCTCGAAGTTGGCATCCAGATTCGGCGCCTGCACGCCCCAGGCGCGAGCCATGTAGAACATCGCGGTGCGCTGGGTGAGCACGCGGTTCCAGCCGCTGCGGTTGATCGAATGGGAAGCGGCGTCGCCGTTGTGCTTCTCGAACAGATCGGTGACGTGCTGGGTTTGCTTGACCAGCTCCTCGGCCTTGGCCAGCACCGCCGGCGCCTGGGCCTTGTCCGGCTTGGCGGTGACCATGGCGCGGTAGGCCGTCCAGATCACCTCGACCTGGGCCAGGCCGGCCTGCACTTCGCTGTTGGTCGGGTGAGCCTTGAGCTTGGCGTGATGATCCTCGAACAGCGCGACGCTGGTGTTGAGCTGCTTGGTGGCTTCATCGACCTTCACGTCGGAGCCGATCATCATGTAATCCTTGGCCATGATCTGCCCCAGGCTACGCTGCAGGCCGGCCATGTTCATGGCCTCCAGGGGCGCCATTTCCGCCCAGCTGGCAGCGCTGACGAGCGTGAGGCCCAGCAGAAGGGTTTGCATGCAACGTTTGATCAACTCGGTGTCCTCATCCATGCGGATAGCGGGGCAAGTGAAGCCGGCGTGCCAGGGCAGAAGGTGCTGCCTGGATTCCGACGCCAGCGATTCGCTCCAGTCTAATCCAAACACCCGCCCTTGACCTGCCGTCGCCCATCTTTAGCGGCGCCGGCAGTCGACGGATATGAAGATTGGTGAAGCGTGTCACATTGCCATCTGCGCCACCGGCCTAGTCGAGCCTCTCGACTCGCTCGCTGGCCGGCTGCGGCCGCCCGAACAGGTAGCCCTGAAAGTGCGAACAGCCTTCGGCCTTGAGCTGCTCGAATTGCTCGTCGGTTTCCACACCCTCGGCAGTAGTCTTGATCAGCAAGCTGCCGCTCATGCCGGTGATGGCCCGCACGATCGACAGCGCCTCGCGGCTCTTGCCCATGTCCTGGACGAAGGACTTGTCGATCTTGATGCGATCGAAGGAGAACGAGCGCAGGTAGCCCAGGGATGAATAACCGGTGCCGAAATCGTCCAGCGCGATGTTCAGGCCAAGGGCCTTGAGCGCCTTGAGGGTGTGGATGTTGCTCTCGCAGTCTTCCAGCAGTACCGATTCGGTGATCTCCAGCTCCAGGCGCTCGGGCTCGAGCCCCGAATCCGCCAGCGCCAGGCTGACGACCTTGACCAGGTCGCCGCTCTTGAACTGCACCGGCGACAGGTTGACGGCCACCGTCTGCTTGCCAGGCCAGGTCGCCGCTTCCTGGCAGGCGAGGTTCAGGGCACGGGCGCCGACTTCGTGGATCAGCCCGGTTTCCTCGGCGATGGGGATGAAATCCAGCGGCATGATCAGGCCGTTGCTGGGGTGCTGCCAGCGCATCAGTGCCTCGTAGCCGGACACCCGCGTGCTGCTCGGCTCGATGATCGGCTGGTAGTAGAGCTGCAGCTGGCCCATGTGCAGTGCCGTGCGCAGGTCCGTTTCCATGGTGCGGCGCCGGCGCGCCGCGGCGTCCAGCTCGGGGTGAAAGTAGTCGTAGCGGTTGCGGCCATTGCGCTTGGCTTCGTAGAGCGCCATGTCGGCATAGCGCATCAGCTGGTCGGCCTGCTGGTGATCGTCCGGGCAGATGGCGATGCCGATGCTGACGCCAACCGAGAAACTGTGCCCCTCGATCAGAAACACTGGCGCTACCGCAGAAATCAGCCGCTGGGCGGTACGCCTGGCATCCTCGGCGCTGTCCAGGCCATTGAGCACCACGGCGAATTCATCGCCGCCGAGCCGGGCCAGGGTGTCGCGCTCGCGCAGCACGGCCTTCAGGCGCAGGCCCAGGGCGCGCAGCAGGCGGTCGCCAAAGGCGTGGCCGAGGGCATCGTTGATGTTTTTGAAGTTGTCCAGGTCCAGGCACAGCACGGCGGTCAGCCGGCCATTGTCGGCGCCTTCCTGCAGCGCTTCGTCGAGGCGCTCGGCGAACAGCGTGCGATTGGGCAACCCAGTCAGTGCATCGTGGTGCGCCATGTGCTGGATTTGTGCATGGGCGGCGAGTTCGTCGGTCACGTCCTCGGCGATCAGCAACAGGTAGCTGGCCTGTGCCTCGGAGCCGCTGCTCTGCATCACGCGGGTGCGCAGCATGCGCGGGCCCAGGGGCGTGTCCAGGCAGCTCTCGGACAGATGCAGGGCGTCGCTGCGAATGCACTGGTCGGCCTGCTGCGCGATGAACTGGGCGATGGCCGGCGTCAGGCATTGGTCGGCACGGCGGCCGATCATGTCGTGGGACAGGCAGCCGAACAGTTTTTCGGCCTGCGGGTTGGCCAGCAGGATCTGCCGACTCTGGGTGTCCTGCACGATCACGCTGGCCGGGATGTTGGCGATCACCGAGTCGAGAAAGCGCGACAGCGTGGCCATTTCCTCACTGTAGTTCTCTGCCAGTTCCTTGGCCTTGAGCACCTCCAGCTCGTTCTTGCGGCGCTCGGTGATGTCGCGGGTGATCTTGGCGAAACCAATCAGTTGCCCGTCGTCATCGTGGATGGCATCGATCACCACGCTGGTCCAGAACAGCGTGCCGTCCTTTCGCACGCGCATGCCCTCGGCCTCGAAACGGCCCTCGCTGCGAGCGGTCTCCAGGCCTCTGCCAGGCAGGCCGGCGGCACGATCCTCGGCGGTGTAGAACACCGAGAAATGCTGGCCGACGATTTCCGCGGCCAGATAACCCTTGGCACGCTCGGCACCGGCGTTCCAGTTGGTGACGATGCCTTCGGGGCTGAGCAGGTAGATGGCGTAGTCGACCACGCTCTGTACCAGCAAGCGGTACAGGGTGTCGGCATTGGGCTGAGTGGGCAGCATGGCAGTCTGAGTCCTGTGCACGCGCAGCTCGCGAGCGTCCCGGCTCGGAGGGTCATGCGCTGGCGGGGCATTCGGTCTGTTTGGCGAAGCGCGCGCTGAATGCCTTGGGCAACTGCGAGCGGGCGGGCTTGAGCCTGCCACTCGCAACGTCGTACAGGAGAGTGTGCCGCGCCACATGGCACGGTGCCAGCAATTTATGACCGAGCGGTCAGCATTTGCCGATCGAGACGGGGAAACGATGCGCCCACCTGCCCGGCAGGTGGGCGCACAAGCGGCTCAGGAGGCTTTGTTGGCCTGAGCGTTGGCCTTGCGCTTGGCCCGACGGGACAGCATGTTCAGGCCCTCGATGACCGCCGAGAACGCCATCGCCGCGTATAGGTAACCCTTCGGCACATGGGCACCGAAGCCTTCGGCGATCAGCGTCATGCCGATCATGATCAAAAAGCCCAGCGCCAGCATCACCACGGTCGGGTTGTTGTTGATGAAGCGCGCCAGTGGGTCGGCCGCCAGCAGCATCACGGTCACGGCAGCGACCACGGCGACGACCATGATCGGTACATGGGGCGTCATGCCCACCGCGGTGATGATGCTGTCCACCGAGAACACCAGGTCGAGCAGCAGGATCTGCACGATCACCGCACCGAAACCGACAGTGGCGGCGCGACCGACGAACATGTCGCCCTCGGGCTCGGGGTCGACGGCGTGGTGGATTTCCTTGGTGGCCTTCCACAGCAGGAAAAGACCGCCAGCGATCAGGATGATGTCCTTCCAGGAGAACGCCTGGCCAAACAGCTCGATCACCGGGTCGACCAGCTTGACGATCCACGCCACGGTGCCTAGCAGCGCCAGGCGCAGGATCAGCGCCGCGCCGATACCCAGGCGGCGCGCCTTGGCACGCTGATGCTCGGGCAGCTTGTTGGTAAGGATGGAGATGAAAATCAGGTTGTCGATGCCCAGTACCACTTCCATGACCACCAGAGTGGCCAGGGCGATCCAGGCAGCGGGGTCGCTCGTCAATTGCAGGATATAGTCCACGATCACGCACTTTATGGCTGAACAGAAAGCGCATTCTGTGCTTTTGCCATGACGGCGAATATGACAATTTACGACAAATTATTTCACCCCTGTTACATTCCTGAAGCGCCCTGAAATCGGGAGCTGGCGGCGAATCAGGCGAGTGAAATTCCGGATGAACCGGCGCTTCGACAAGGCGATCCACTGCGATCGCCCCGTGCCCTTCCGCATGGCCTCACTGGCGCGCCAGCAATACCACCACCATCAAGCCCAATACCAGGCAGCCGAGCTGCCAGAACAGCAGCGGGTTGCGCTCCAGCAGCGGCACACGGCCACGGCTGAGCAACGCCTGGCCGGGGTGGCGCAGCGCATGGGCGAATTCGTCGGGGTCGGCGTAGCGCTTCAGCGGGTCCGGGTGGCAAGCCTTGCGCAGCACGTCGTCCAACCACAGCGGCAGCGCTCGTCCCTGAGCGATGGGCGCGTAGCGTAACCGGGCCTGGGCACTGCGGGTGCGCGCCCGCGCCATGCCGGCGCCGTAGGGCAGCCGGCCACTTAGCATCTGATAGGCGATCACCGCCAGGGAGAATACGTCCGAGCGCACCGTACCGGGTTCGCCCAGCCAGTACTCGGGCGCGCTGTATTGGGCGGTGCCGAGGATCGGCTCGTCGCTTTGGCGGCTGGCGACTTCCTGTAGCCCGGCCACGCGGGTGGCACCGAAGTCGATGATCTTCACCGTACCGGTGCCATCGATCATCAGGTTGGCCGGGCGCAGGTCCTGATGCAGCATTTCCAGGCGATGGAAGGCGCGCAGGCCGCGGGCGATCTGCTCGACGATGCCGCGCACGGTTTCCAGCTCAGGTGTGGGGTGGTCGATCATCCATTGCGCCAGGGTCTGGCCCTCGATGAACTCGCTGACCGCGTACAGATAGTTGCGCTTGCGTGTCGGTGCACAAGCCTTGAGCACATGGGGGCTATCGATGCGCCGGGCGATCCACTCCTCCATGAGAAAGCGCTCGAGGTAACCGGTAGCGTGCTGCAGATCCAACGCCGGGGTCTTGAGCACCACGGTGGCGCCGCTGCCTTCGTCGGTGGCCAGGTACACGTGGCTGCGGGCACTGACGTGCAGCGGGCGGACGATGCGGTAGCCATCGAACGACTGGCGCGCTTCCAGCACGGGCGGGCACGGTAGCTCGCCGAGCTTGTGCTGCAACTCGTCGGCCCCTGCACGCGGCAGGCCGTCGACGCGCACCAGTTGCAGGGTCAGGTTGTCGTCGCTGCCATTGGCCAGGGCCTGCTCGACGATGGCCTGGGCGGCCTGTTGCAGGTCGCCGGCGTGCTCGCCGATGCAGCGCTGCATGGCACGCGCCTCGACGAATTCATAGACGCCGTCGGTGGCCAGCAGAAACAGGTCACCGGCCTCCACGGCCAACGCCTGGTAGTCGATTTCCAGTTGCGGCCCGATGCCCAGGGCGCGGCTCAGGTAACTCTTGCCCTCGCCGACCCACAGGCGATGATCGCGGGTCAGCGGCTCCAGCTCGACGCCACGCAGGCGATAGATGCGCGTATCGCCGACGTGGAACAGGTGCGCCGTGGTGGACTTGAGCACCACGGCGCTGAAGGTGCACACGTAACCGCGGTCCATATCGTAACGGTGCTGGCCGCGCCGCGTCTGGGCATGCAACCAGGCATTGGTGGCGCTGAGCACGCGGGTCACCGAGGTCTTCACCGACCAGGCGTCGCTGGTGCTGAAGTAGTCGGAGAGAAACGCCGCCACCGCCGTTTCACTGGCGATATGGCTGACGTCGCTGCTGCTGATGCCGTCGGCCAGGGCGATGGCGATACCCTTGCTGCTCAGTTGCGGCTCGAGGGGCACGCACAGGCCATTGAAATCCTGGTTGCGCGGCTTGCGGCCCTTGTCCGAATACTGGCCGACGCTGACCTGCAGTTGGTTGTTCCTGCCCTTCCACAGGTGCTCGGCAGCGGCCATCTCAGTTGTAGGTGCGCTTGGCGCCGGTCTTCACGTGGGTGGTGTAGAGCGTCAGGCCGGTAAAGGCCAGGCCGCCGACCAGGTTGCCCAGCGCGGTGGGGATCTCGTTCCAGATCATGTAGTCCATCACCGAGAAATCGCCGCCCAGGATGATGCCGGAGGGGAACAAGAACATGTTCACCACCGAGTGCTCGAAGCCCATGAAGAAGAACAGCATGATGGGCATCCACATGGCGATGGTCTTGCCGCTGACTGTGGTGGAGATCATCGCGCCGACCACGCCCATCGACACCATCCAGTTGCACAGCACGCCACGCAGGAAGATGGTCGCCCAGCCCGCCGCGCCATATTCGGCATAGCCCAGGGTGCGGTCTTCGCCGATGTGCGAGATCTTTTCGCCGATCAGCCCGGGGTCCTTGGAAAAGCCGTAGGTGAACACGAAGGCCATCATGAAGGCCACGGTCAGGGCACCGGCGAAGTTGCCGAGAAACACCAGGCCCCAGTTGCGCAGGATGCCGCCCACGGTGACGCCCGGGCGACGGTCGAGCAGCGCCAGCGGGGTGAGCATGAACACCCCGGTGAGCAGGTCGAAGCCCATCAGGTAAAGCATCACGAAGCCGACCGGGAACAGCACGGCGCCGAGTAACGGCGAGCCGGTGCCGACGCTCACGGCGATGGCGAATACCGCCGCCAGGGACAGGATGGCACCGGCCATGAAGGCGCGGATCAGGGTATCGCGGGTCGACATGAATATTTTCGACTCACCGGCATCCACCATCTTGGTGACGAATTCGGCAGGAACCAGGTAGGACATACTGACGCTCTCTCAAATGAACCAGACACGACGACGGGTAGCCCGCCGCCAAACACGCTCAGGCCGCCAGGCCGATTTCCACGGTGTCGCCATTGAGGCGCACCGGCCACACGCGCAGGCGCTGCTCCGGGTACTCCAGGCAAGTGCCGTCGCGCAGGCGGAAGTGCTGCTTGTAGAGCGGCGAGGCGATCACCAGATCGCCCTTGATCTGGCCGATCAGGCCGCGGCCGATCACGTTGGCGCCGGATTTCGGGTCGCGGTTCTCCACTGCGAACAGCTGCTCGCCGACTTCGCTGTGGGGCAGATGGAACAGGGCGATCTGCGCACCGTCGAGCCAGGCCACCACGCCGGAGTTGGCGACCAGGTCGGCGCTGCGGCACAGCGGTTGCCATTCGGTGGCGGGAAGCGATTGGGCACGCACGGCGTTGGGCTGGCTCATCAGAGCACCTCCTCGGTAACGGGAATCAGATGTAACTCACTGGCGGTAATGGGGCGGCGCTGACCGCGCTCTTTGACGAAATGGATGTCCGGGTCGGCGCGCCGGTCGTTGACGAAGGTGCGGAAGCGCTTGAGCTTCTCCGGGTCCTTGAGGGCGCCCGCCCACTCGCATTCGTAGCGGTCGACCACCAGTTGCATCTGCGCCTCCAGCTCGGTGCCAAGGCCCAGGCTGTCGTCGAGGATCACCGCCTTGAGGTAATCCAGGCCGCCCTCCAGCGACTCGCGCCATACCGAGGTGCGCTGCAGCTTGTCGGCAGTGCGGATGTAGAACATCAGCACGCGGTCGATGGTGCGGATCAGCGCCTCGTCGTCCAGGTCGGTGGCGAACAGCTCGGCATGCCGCGGCCGCATGCCGCCGTTGCCGCACACGTAGAGGTTCCAGCCCTTGTCGGTGGCGATCACGCCGATGTCCTTGCTCTGCGCTTCGGCGCACTCGCGGGTACAGCCGCTGACCGCGAACTTGATCTTGTGCGGCGCGCGCAGGCCCTTGTAGCGATCCTCCAGGCGCAGCGCCATGCCGACGCTGTCCTGCACGCCATAGCGGCACCAGGTGCTGCCCACGCAGGACTTCACGGTGCGCAGCGACTTGCCGTAGGCGTGGCCGGTCTCGAAGCCGGCGGCGATCAATTCGCCCCAGATGTCCGGCAGCTCGTGCAGCTGCGCGCCGAACAAGTCGATGCGCTGGCCGCCGGTGATCTTGGTGTAGAGGTCGTATTTCTTCGCCACGGCGCCGATGGCCAACAGGCCGTCCGGGGTGACCTCGCCGCCGGGAATGCGCGGCACCACCGAATAGGTGCCGTTCTTCTGCATGTTGGCCATGAAGGTGTCGTTGGTGTCCTGCAGCGGAATCAGCGCCGGATCGGTGATTGGCTGGTTCCAGCACGAGGCGAGGATCGAACCCACCGCCGGTTTGCAGATGTCGCAGCCGGTGTGGCCGCGGCCATGCTTGGCCAACAGCTCATCGAAACTGAGCACGCCTTCCACCCGGACGATGGCGTACAGCTCCTGGCGGGTGTGGGCGAAGTGCTCGCACAGGCTCTTGTCGACCGCCACGCCGCGGGCGCTCAGCTCGTGCTCGAAAACCTGCTTGAGCAGCGCGCTGCAGCCGCCGCAGCCACTGCCGGCCTTGGTGATGGCCTTGAGCTCGCTGAGGTCGGTGATGCCGGCGTCGACCTGGCAGCACACCGCGCCCTTGCTGACGTTGTGGCAGGAGCAGATGGTCGCGGTATCCGGCAGCGCATCGGCGCCCAGGGTCGGCGCACCGTCGGACAACGGCAGGATCAAGCTGGACGGATCGGCCGGCAGCTTGATGCCGTTCTGGGCGTACTGCAGCAGGGTGTCGTAATAGCTGTTGTCGCCGACCAGCACGGCGCCGATTACATGCTGACCATCCGCCGAGACCACCAGACGGCGGTAGCTGGCATTGGCTTCGTCGATGTAGCGGTAGCTCTTGGCGCCCGGCGTGGCCCCGTGGGCATCGCCGATGGAGCCGACATCGACGCCGAGCAGCTTGAGCTTGGTCGACATGTCAGCGCCGGTGAACGGTTCATGGGGCTCATCGGCCAATTGCGCGGCCACGGCGCGGGCCATGCTGTAGCCGGGCGCCACCAGGCCGAATACCGTGCCGTTCCAGGACGCGCATTCGCCGATGGCATGGATGGCCGGGTCGCTGGTGCGGCAGTCGTTGTCGACCACCACGCCGCCGCGCGGGGCGATGTCCAGGCCGGCGGCACGGCCCAGGGCGTCCTGAGGGCGAATGCCGGCGGAGAACACGATCAGGTCGGTTTCCAGATACTCACCGTCATTGAAATTCATGCGGTAGGCGTATTCCTCACCGATGACGATTTCCTGGGTGGCCCGCGACAGGTGCACGCCCACGCCCAGCGCCTCGATACGCGCCCGCAGTGCGTCGCCACCGTCAACATCCAGCTGTACAGGCATCAGCCGCGGCGCGAACTCCACCACGTGGGCTTCCAGGCCGAGGGACTTGAGCGCATTGGCCGCCTCCAGGCCGAGCAAGCCGCCACCGACCACCACACCACGGCGGGCGCCCATAGCGGCGGCGCGGATGCCGTCGAGATCAATCAGGGTGCGGTAGACCAGACGCGAGTTGCCTTCGGCGCCGGGGATCGGCGGCACGAACGGATAGGACCCAGTGGCCAGCACCAGACGGTCGTAGCCACGACGCCCCTGGCTGGTGACGACCTCGCGTGCCTCACGGTCGATCTCCAACACCGGCTCACCGAGGTGCAGATGCACGCCGTTGCGGGCATAGAGATCGGCCTCGCCGAGGGCCAGGGCTTCGGCATCCTTGCCGGAAAAGTATTCGGACAGGTGCACACGGTCATAGGCGCGCAGCGGCTCTTCGCCGTAGACGTGCACCTGATAACGGTGCAGCGCGCCGCTGGCGATCAACTGCTCGATACAGTGGTGGCCGACCATGCCGTTGCCGATGACGATCAGGGTCTCGCGCTTGATCGATGTGACGATGGAGTTCATAGCCTGCCCTCTGTCTGCTGCGCTAACACGGTTTTCTGCAACGCAAAAAATTTTCTGGAAAAATTTTTGGCGTCGCTTGCGACGACCCGAAGGGTGGCCGCCAGGGATGGCAGGCCACAAAAAAAAGACGCCTGGAGCTGTTGTCAGCTTCAGGCGTCTTTGCCTTGGATTCGATTATGTGGGGGTGAGCGTCAGGCCACGGCCTGCTCACCGGCCCCATGGTGATGGGTGCACAGGCTTGATAGCAGGTTGTGTGCCAGGATTTCGCGAATGTCCGCAAGGACTATAGGGCCGGGGCTTTCAGCCCTTTGACGAGGGGAGAGGCTGGAGGGCGAGGCGAACCAATATGAGGCGACCGACGCCCAAGCTCACCATTTCAGGGCAAGCAGAGCGCCCCTCACTGCGCTCCGCCATTCTCCATGACCTCGGGAGCAAGGCGGGTCAGCGCTGGAGGTGTCTCACCAGGCCTATGGTCACTTCAAGGCAGAAGTGGCCACTCGTCGCTTTTGCTTTTTGATGTTTCTCCTGCACGGCCGTAGCAGACGACATCAATCGCCCCTTCAGGAGGCCGAATGGAATCGTTGTATAGGGGGACGAGCCGCATGGATGCGGCGAGAGGCCTGATGGGCCATGGATGGCCCTTCCTGGCCGGCCCCCGGAACGACGATGTAATGAGGGAACCCCAGCGCAGCTGGGGCCGGATGTCGGGGCTAGACCTTTTGGTTACTTTTGGGGCAATGCCAAAAGTAACCCGCTCGTCAGAGCGGAACTGAGCGCGCGAACAACACGGTAATGCTGGCGGACTCATTGTGGGAGCGGGCGGGCACGCCCAGTCCATGCTCGTGATTTTTCGCGGGCATGGCCCGCTCCCACAGATAATCACTAGTCCATCCCACGAGAACGATCGGCCGCTTCCGCCACCTAAAAGCCAAAGCCGCAGGATGCCGGCTAGGCGCCAGGTACCAGCATGTCGCCTGTCAACGCTCCCACGGCGGTGGCGGCTCGCGATCCTTGGGCTCGTCCTCGGCATTGAGCGCAGCCTGGCGGCGGGCTTCATCGGCCAAGGCGGCCTTGATCTCGCGCATCACCGCGTCGACATCGGCTTCGTCTTCCGGGTCCTTGAACTCGCCGGTGAGCACGCTTTGTGGCGTTAGCTTGCCTTCTTCATAGAGCGCCCACATTTCCTTGGCGTACTTGCTGTACTTGAGTTCTGGGGCGAACTGGCCGAAGTAGGCCGCCATGTTGCCGACGTCGCGTTCGAGCATCTTGAAGGCATGGTTGTTGCCCGCTGCGTCCACCGCCTGGGGCAGGTCGATGATCACCGGACCGTCCGGGCCGAGCAGCACGTTGAACTCCGACAGATCGCCGTGCACCAGGCCGGCACACAGCATCTTGACGATTTCCTCGATCATGAAGGCGTGGAATTCGCGGGCGTCCTCGGGGTGCAGGTCGACGTCATTGAGGCGTGGCGCCACGTCGCCCTCGCCATCGGTGACCAGTTCCATCAACAGCACGCCGTCGAGGAAGTCGTAGGGTTTGGGCACCCGCACGCCGGCACTGGCCAGGCGAAACAGCGCGGCTACTTCGGCGTTCTGCCAGTTGTCTTCCTGGTTCTTGCGCCCGTACTTGGAGCCCTTGGCCATGGCCCGGGCATCGCGGCTGTTGCGTACCTTGCGGCCCTCCTGATACTCGGCGGCCTGGCGGAACCCGCGCTTGTTGGCCTCCTTGTAGACCTTGGCGCAGCGCAACTCGGAACCGCAACGCACCACGTAGACCGCTGCTTCCTTGCCGCTCATCAAAGGGCGAATCACCTCGTCCACCAGGCCGTCCTCGACCAGGGGCTCAATGCGTTTTGGCGTCTTCATCAGCTTTTATCGGGGTCCTCGGTGGGCTATGCGGCCCTTTTATACGGCAATCCTTGGGCAGCGCCCAGCCCATGGGGAAAATGCGCCGGCCATTGAGGTTTGAAAGCGTGATTGGCACTGGCGTCCGCGCCGGCGGATACCGACAATCCAGATACCGTTACAGGAGATCGACATGTGCGAAGAACGCCGCTGGCAGGCCGTGTGCGAGCGCGATGCCGCGCAGGATGGTCAATTCGTCTTCGCCGTGCGCTCGACCGGGATCTATTGCCGGCCCAGCTGCCCGGCGCGTCGACCACGCCGCGAGAACGTCAGTTTCCATGATGGCCCGGCGCAGGCCGAAGCGGCGGGATACCGGCCCTGCAAGCGTTGCACGCCTCAGGGCGCAAGCACCGCCGAACAGCTCGACGCGTTGGTGACCGCAGCCTGCCACCTGCTCGACGAAGCCGATAAAGCACCGACCCTCGACGCGCTGGCGGCACGAATCGGCCTGTCACCCTCGCATCTGGCCCGTGCCTTCAAGGCGCGCACCGGCTTGACACCCAAGGCCTGGGCCAGCGCCCGCCAACGCGAACGCCTGGCCGCCAACCTGCCGGGCGCCAGATCGGTACTCGACGCGGCGCTGGCCACCGGCTACAGCAACACCCGCAGTCTTTATGAGCAAACCGACGGCGTAGCTCTGGCAAGGCGGCGCCTGGGCTCGAAGGGCGAGGCGCTGCGCGTGACCGTGGTGCCCTGCCCGCTCGGCTACCTGCTGCTGGCCGGCAGCGCCAAAGGGCTGTGCGCCCTATTGTTCGGCGATGCGGCGGATACGCTGGAAACCGAGCTGCGCCAGCGCTTCCCGGCGGCCAGCCTGCAGGCCGATGACGGGCAATTGGAAGGCTGGCTAAACGAGGTACTGCAGCAACTGCACGAGCCTGAACGTGCCGCCAAGCTGCCGCTGGATCTGCGCGGCACGGCCTTCCAACAGCGCGTCTGGCAGGCTCTGCGCGCCATTCCCGTCGGCCAGACGCGCACCTACGGGCAACTGGCGGCCGAACTCGCCAGCCACCCACGGGCCATCGCCCGTGCCTGTGCCAGTAATCCGCTGGGCCTGTTGGTGCCCTGCCACCGGGTGACCGCCGCCGACGGCAGCCTGGGCGGCTATCGCTGGGGCGTGGCACGCAAGGCGGCGCTACTGCAGGCCGAAGCCGAAACGCTCAGCCGCGAAGAATGACCGAGCATCCGTAGCCTGGCGTTGAGCGCAGCGATACCCAGGACAGCGGCTCTCGGGTGTCGCTACGCTCGACCCAGGCTACGATCGGACTGATTCAGTGCTCCAGAATCGCCGTCACGCCCTGCCCGCCCGCAGCGCAGATGGAAATCAGGCCACGCCCCTCACCCGCAACCGACAGCAGCTTGGCCAAGTTGCCGACGATACGCCCGCCGGTGGCGGCGAACGGGTGGCCTGCCGCCAGGGAGCTGCCTTTGACGTTGAGTTTGGCGCGGTCGATGCTGCCCAACGGCTGCGCCAGACAAAGGCGCTCTCGGCAGTAGTCGGCGTCTTCCCAGGCCTTGAGCGTGCACAGCACCTGGGCGGCGAAGGCCTCGTGGATTTCGTAATAGTCGAAGTCCTGCAGGGTCAGGCCGTTGCGCGCCAGCAACCGGGGTACGGCGTATACCGGCGCCATCAGCAGCCCTTCGTGGCCTTTGACGAAATCCACTGCAGCCGCCTCGCCGTCGCGCCAGTAGGCAAGAATCGGCAGGTCGCGGGCCTTGGCCCACTCCTCGCTGGCGAGCAGCACCAGGGAAGCCCCATCGGTCAGGGGCGTGGAATTGGCGGCAGTCAGGGTGCCGCGCTGGCCTTTCTCGAATACCGGTTTGAGGGTCGCCAGCTTGGCCAGGTCGATATCGGGACGCAGGTTCTGGTCGCGGGTCAGGCCCAGGAACGGCGTCATCAGATCGTCCTGCCAGCCTTCGGCGTAGGCAGCAGCCAGCTTGCGATGGCTTTCCACGGCCAACTGGTCCTGCTCGTCACGGGGGATGGCCCAGTGCTGCGCCATCAGCTCGCAATGCTGGCCCATGGAGAGCCCCGTGCGCGGCTCACCATTGCGCGGCAGCGACGGCGCCAGATGCCGAGGGCGGATCTGCAGCAGGGTCTTGAGCTTGTCGCCGGTACTCTTGGCACGATTGGCTTGTAACAGGATCTTGCGCAAACCTTCGTTGACGCCAATCGGCGCATCCGAAGTGGTATCCACGCCGCCAGCGATACCGCACTCGATCTGCCCGAGGGCGATCTTGTTGGCCACCAGCAGGGTGGCCTCCAGGCCGGTGCCGCAGGCCTGCTGCAGATCGTAGGCGGGGGTTTCCGGCGCCAGGCGCGAGCCGAGTACGCACTCACGGGTCAGGTTGAAATCCCGCGAGTGCTTGAGCACGGCACCGGCCACCACCTCGCCGAGGCGCTCGCCATGCAGGTTGTAGCGTTCGACCAGGCCTTCCAGGGCGCTGGTGAGCATGGCCTGGTTGCTAGCGGTGGCGTAGGCGCTGTTGGAGCGGGCGAAGGGGATACGGTTGCCACCAACGATGGCGACCCGGCGCGGCAGGCTCATGTGCGGCTCCTTGCAGTAATATTTTGCGGCATTTTAGGGTGCCGTTTTACCGACACGGTCGCCGGTCATTGGGCTGCTGTCGATGCATGAAACGAGTGATCGCGTACAGTGGTCAACCACTTTGAGTTTCAGCCCTGGAGTCTGTTCCATGTCCGATCGCTACCTCAACTTCGCCAATACGCCGGCCGGCCGCCGCCTGGTCGGTGCGTTCGGGCTGCCGGCGCCACTGCCACTGGAGCGCTGGGTGGCGGGTCGCAATCGGCCATTGGAAGGTGCGCTGCTGATCGGTGGCGTGGGCGACCTGAGTGCCGCGGTGGCGGGCTTCGCCAAGCGCCTGACCGACGAACTGTTCGCGCCCCGTGACGAGCAGTCCCTGCCCCGCTGGACCGCCGAACACGGCCCCAAACTCAAGGGGCTAGTGTTCGATGCCAGCAGCCTGCAGCGCTTCGAGGATCTCGACGCCCTGCGCCAGTTCTTTCAGCCCGCACTGAAGAATCTCGATCGCTGCCCTCACGTGGTGGTGCTCGGTCGCGCGCCTGAGACGCTGACCGATCCGCAGGCCTCGAGCGTGCAACGCGCACTGGAAGGCTTCACTCGCTCACTGGCCAAGGAGATCCGCCGCGGCGGCACCGTGCAACTGCTGCATGTCGACCCCGGCGCGGAAGACCAACTCGAAGGCGCGCTGCGCTTTCTGCTGTCGCCCAAGAGCGCCTACATCTCGGCCCAGGTGCTGCGCCTGCAGCCCTGCGCGCAGCAGGTCGCCGACTGGACGCGCCCGCTGGCCGGCAAGACCGCCCTGGTCACCGGCGCCAGCCGCGGCATCGGCGCCGCCATTGCCGAAACCCTGGCCCGCGACGGCGCCACGGTGCTGCTGCTGGACGTGCCGCCCGCCAAGGACGCCCTCGATGCCCTCGCCGCGCGCCTGGGTGGCCGCAGCCTGGCGCTGGACATCTGCGCCGAAGACGCACCGGCCAAGCTGGTAGAAGCGTTGCCCGATGGCGTCGATATCGTCGTGCACAACGCCGGCATCACCCGCGACAAGACCCTGGCGAAGATGAGCGAAGGCCTGTGGGAGTCGGTGATCGACGTCAACCTGCGTGCCCCGCATCAGCTCACCGCAGCGCTGCTGGAAGCCGGCACCCTGCGCGACGACGGCCGCGTGGTGCTGATCGCCTCGCTCAGCGGCATCGCCGGCAACGTCGGGCAAACCAACTACGCGACCAGCAAGGCCGGGCTGATCGGCCTGGCCCAGAGCTGGGCGCCGACCCTGGCGCAGCGCGGCATCAGCATCAATGCCGTGGCGCCAGGCTTTATCGAGACGAGCATGACCGCCGCCATTCCCTTCACGATTCGCGAAGCAGGCCGGCGCATGAACTCGATGAACCAGGGTGGCCTGCCCCAGGATGTCGCCGAAGCGGTGGCCTGGTTCGCGCAACCCGGCTCGGGCGCGGTCAGCGGGCAGGTGCTGAGAGTGTGCGGGCAGAGCTTGCTGGGCGCCTGATCACGAGATTGCCGCACGACCGCGACGCCGGAACTCCACCGGCGTCGCGCCGACCCAGCGCTTGAACGCGCGACAGAAGGTGCTGGGCTCGGAAAAGCCGGTGCGCTCGGCGATCCGCTCGATGCGCTCATCGGTGTCCATCAGCAAGCGTTTGGCCAGGTTGCAGCGAGAATCGTTGAGCAGTTCATTGAAACGCACATCGGCCTGGGCCAGCCGTTCCCGTAACCGCCGCACCGGCATACCCAGACGGGCGGCGACCTGCTCGAGGGTCGCGCCTTCGCTCAGCAACTCGTCGATCAGCCGGCTGACCTCGCCGACCAGCTCGGGGCGCGCTTGACCGGCGCCCGCGGGAAGCGAGGTGCGCAGGCACAGGAAACTCGGCATCAGGGCTGGCGGGAGCGTGATGGCCCTGTGCTTGTCCAGGTTGGGCATGCTGCATTCCTTGCATGGGTAGTGGCTGGGCCAATTTACCCACCAGCGTAGGCAGCTTTCGCCACTAATGCTCGGGTAACCGGCAATCGTTTGCGCACTTGGCACCAATAGGCGCTGGCTAATGTCCTAAATCTCGACGAGAGTACGCACAAACCACCTTGCAGCGGAGCGCACGATGGCAACCGAATGGCTCGATTTGCACACCCCGCCGGCATTGCCCGGCATGCTCCTGCGCGCCGCGACTCGGCGCGGAGTCACCGGCAAGATCCTGCCCCACCGCGGGCTGCGTTGCCCGGTGAGCGTGGACGCCGGGCACCTGGCCCGCTATCGCCAGCTGTGTGGCTTCACCGACGATGCTCGCCTGCCCGCCACCTATCCGCACGTACTGGCCTTCACCCTGCAGATGAAGCTGCTCACCGAGCCTGACTTCCCCTTTCCTGCGCTTGGCCTGGTGCACCTGGAAAACCGCATCCGCGTGGTGCGCCAGCTGGCCGGCCTGGGCCCCTTTACCCTGAGCGTGGAAGCCAGCAACCTGGCGCCCCACGACAAGGGCGCGGTGTTCAGCGTGATCACCCGCCTAGAGGATCAATTGGGCCTGCTCTGGGAAGGTGACAGCCGCATCCTGTGTCGCGGCATCAAGCTCGACGGGCCGACCATTGGCCGCAGCGAACCGCCCAGCCTGCCGATGGACGCGCTGGATAGCTGGCAGGCGCCGTCGAATATCGGCCGCCGCTATGCGCGAGTCTCGGGGGACTACAACCCTATTCATCTATCGACCCTGAGCGCCAAGCCGTTCGGCTTCCCCCACGCCATCGCTCACGGCCTATGGAATAAAGCCCGCGCCCTGGCCGCGTTGCACGCCCATCTGCCAGCCTCGGGCTACAGCGTCGAAGTGCGCTTCCAGAAGCCGGTTTTGCTCCCGAGCACCCTGCGCATGCGTGCCAGCCTGCCGGCGGCGGAAGGCCAGTTCGATCTGCAGGGCAAGGACGATGTGCCGCATTTGGCCGGCTACTGGCAGGTCATCTAGCTCGCGAGCCTTTGGACGGCGCTCGGCGCCCATGAAAGAATAGGCGGCCTCTGCCTCCGAGACGCCGCATGAACATCGCCGAACTCACCTCCCGCCTGCACGCCATTCGTGATCGCAACGACTGGCGCCAGTTCCATGCCCCAAAGAACCTGGCCATGGCCGCCAGCGTGGAAATGGCCGAACTGGTGGAAATCTTCCAGTGGCTCAGCGAAGACCAGTCGCGCACCCTGCAGGCAGACAAGCTCGAGCATGCCGGCCAGGAAATCGGTGACGTGGTGCTCTACCTGCTGCTCCTGTGCAGCGAGCTGGGCCTGGACATGGAGCAGGTGGTGCGCGCCAAGCTGGCCGATAGCGAACGGCGGTTCGCCTGATGAGCGACCGGCACTTCGATGAACTGGCGACCCGCTTCGCCGAGAAGATCTACGGCGGCGCCAAGGGCGCGATCCGCCTCGCCGTGTTGCAGGCCGACCTCGCCGAAGCCTTGCCCGAGCGCCCACTGCGGGTGCTCGATGTCGGTGCCGGCCTGGGCCATATGGCGCTGTGGCTGGCCGAACGCGGTCATCATGTCACTCTGGCCGAGCCCGCCGAACCCATGCTCGCTGGCGCCCGTGAGCGCTTCGCCCAGGCTGGCGTGGCTGCCACGTTCATACACGCCCCCTGGCAGGATCTGCCGGGCCGTTTCGAGGCGCCCTTCGACCTGGTCATCTGCCACGCGGTGCTCGAATGGCTGGCCGAGCCGGCCGCCATCCTCCCGGCCCTGCACGGCCTGACCGCCGCCGATGGCTGGTTGTCACTGGCGTTCTACAACAAGGACGCGCTGATCTACCGCAACCTGCTCAAGGGCCACCTGCGCAAACTGCGCAAGGACGAATTCGCCGGTGAAAAGCAAAGCCTGACCCCCCAGCGCCCCCTAGACCCGCGGGAACTCGAATCGCAACTTGCCACCCATTGGCAGGTCGAACACAGGAGCGGCGTACGGGTTTTCCACGACTACATGCCGCGGGATTTCCAGGCCAAGGCGCAGCTCGCCGACCTGCTGGAAATGGAGCTGGCGCACCGTCGCCACCCGGCCTTCGCCGGTCTTGGACGCTACCTGCACTGGATCTGCCGGCCACGCTGAACCCTGCTCTGCCAGGAGAGACGCCATGAAACGCTTTGCGCTGCTGCTGTTCACCACTGCCCTGGTCGCCTGCCAGAGCCACAATCCGTACACCACCGAATCGGTGCCCCTGCCCCCCGCGCCACCGGGCGCAGCCAATCATTTCGATCGCAGTGCCTACCCCGCCGCCCCGCGCGACTACGCAGCCTATCGCAGCTGGGCCTGGCAACAGCGCCCGGCTGGCAGCGCCTGGGCCAGCGCCGACCTGGTGCAGGACGCCCTCAACAACGCCTTGGATCAACGCGGCCTGCGCCCTGCCCAAGGCAGTGCCGCCGCCGACCTCAAGATACGCACCGACACCCGCCTGGAGCGCCGCGTACGCCAGGTGGCCGACAGCTACGATCCCTACTACGGAGGCGGTTATAGCAGTTTCGGCAACCGTGGCTACTACGGCAATGGCGTCGGCGTGGGGGCCCGCGTACCGCTGACCCGCACCTATGAAGAGGAAGTCGTGGTGGTGCGCATCGATTTCTTCGACGGCCGCAGCGGCGAGCAAGTGTGGAGCGGCCAAGCCGAAATGCGCAGCAGCGGCAGCCAGGCCGAGCGCGCCGACGCCTTGCGCAAGGCCGTCAGTGACGCTCTTGGCGAATACCCGCCAGCATGAACCACCCCATCGATGGATTCAGGAGAAAACCGATGCGCCGTCTGTCTCTGCTACTGATTCCCGTGCTGCTGTTGCTCGGCGCCTGCCAGAGCCAGCAGATCAACCGCGACTTCGACGCCAGTCGCGATTTCGCCGCGTATCGTAGTTGGAGCTGGCAAGAGCCCGCGGTGCAGTACAAGCCCGACGACCCGCGCATCCGCAGCGACCTCACCGAGCAGCGCCTGCGCAGCGCCGTCGCCGATCAGCTCGACCAGCGCGGCCTGCGCCCAGCGGCAGCGGGCGCCAAGGGCGATCTGAAGGTTCAGGTGTGGCTGGTCGTCGATGATCGCCAGCAGCAGGTCAGCACCGGCTTCGGCGGTGGTTTCGGCGGTTACTGGGGCCCGTATTGGGGGGGGCCGGCCTACAACGAAACCCGCACCATCGACTACAAGGTGGCGACCGTGCAGGTCGACCTGTTCGATGGCAAGGATGGCAAGCTGGTGTGGCGCGCCAGCGACGAGCGAATCGTGCGCAATGCCGCCGGCAATCCGACCGAGCGGGAAGCGGAAATCCGCGAAACCGTTGGCCGGGTGCTCAGCCAGTATCCGCCGCGGTAAGCATTGGCGATACCTAGATCCAAGGTAGGAACTCCGACCGGGGCGGGTGGCAATGCCAACGCCAATACCGCGCCAAGGCCACAACCGCTTCGCGCCGAGGTCGACGCTCCCACATGATCACTGGCGCTGCCTCGATTCAGTGTGGGAGCCCCGACCCGGGGCGAATGGCAAGAGCAGCGCCGATTCCGCGCCAAGGCCACAATCGCAAGGCGCAGGGGCCTACACGCGTACAGTCTCTGGTTATCCCGCCGCTCTAACCGCGGCCAAAACGATAGAACAGGTTCGGCTCGCTGACGATGTAAAGGTTGCCGTCGTCGTCGAAGGTCATGCCCTCGCCCTGGGGAACGGCTTTACCAAGGCCGGCGAAGTCGCTGTTCAGGGTGCGGAAACCGATCAGTTTGCCGCTGTCGCCATCGAGCTCCATGATCCGCTTCGACTCGTCACTGAGCAGCGCCAGGTGGCCGGTACGCTCATCGAAATGCACCGACGACAGGTCGGTGGCGAACACAGAATCGCGGATCCAATCCTCGTGATCGATGATCTCCAAACCGAAATCCCCTTTTACACTGCTTTTCAGGCCGCGGATTTCGTAGAGCTTCATCGGCGAGTGTTCCTTGGCGACGAATAGCCGATCACGCGCCCGATCGTAGCCGACCCCCTCGAACCCCTGGTTGCCGTCGCGCTGAATGCCTAGGGTCAGGGCCCGATAGTCCTCGCGGAACAAGGCGCCGGCACGCTCCGGCACCGGCACCACCACCAGGCCGTGCTCGCGCTCCTCGGCCAGCAAAAGCAGACCATCGCCCAGGTAGGTGACGCCCTCGACATCACTGAAGCCGCTCAGCGGATAGCGCGCCAACACCTCGCCGTCCTTGCTCATGGCCAGCAGTTCTTCGGGGTTGTTGAGCACTGCCCACAGCTGGTCCCGCTGCTCGTCGTAGCTGAGGCCGGACAGGTTGTTCTTCACGCCGCCGACTGCCTTGGCGTCCACCTGCACCTTGTAGTCGCGACCCAGCAGGCTGCCCGGCGCCCATTGCGACACCGCCGGCGTGGTCAGCCAGTAATAGAGGCGATCATCCAGATGCAGCGCGCGCACCTGATAGGCAGCGGCGAACAGAACGACGAACAGCAACCACATCCATGGGCGCAGAACAGGCAGGCGGGAAAAAGCCCGCTTGGCGACAGATAGCATGGGGAATCTCGACGTGGAAGGTGCGGGGCAGCGTGCCTGAGCAATGTTGCAATTACGCGGCATGCGCGACCGCATTGAGAGAGCCACCTGCCAGGGAAGTTCCTCACGGCCAGGTCGCGACCTGCACGCCATTGCCGCCCGGCAGCTCCTGCCGATGATGGTTTACCCAGCCCGAAAGACCGTGCAGACTGCCGCAAGACAGTGCGCATCGCAGAGGCGATGGCGGCCAGCCTCGGCTGCCCGCAGCCTACGACACCATCCTTGCGATCGGCTTGGAACTGAAGGAGATCATCTTGGCGGCCAGTGAAACCAGCACCTCTTTGAGTACCGCCATCGCGAACTGCGCCAAGGAACCCATCCATATCCCCGGCAGCATTCAGCCTCAGGGATTCCTGATGGTGTTCGACGAGCAGGCGCTGACGGTGCTGCAAGTGAGCGAGAACGTTGCCGACTGGCTGGGTCTCGAGCCGGACCAGCTGCTGGGCTGTCATCTGGACGAGTTGCTCGAGGATGGCACCGTGCTAGCCGAGCGCCTGGCGCAATTATCAGACGACGACACCACGCCCTTTCATATCGGTGACGTGCGCTTTCGCAAAGGCAGCCGCCGTGGCGAGATGACGGCGATGGTCGCCCACCGCTTCGATCAGGTGCTGATCGCCGAATTCGAGACCACCAGCAACGTGGTCACCGCCTACAACACCCTGTATCCGATGGTGCGCACCTTCATCGGCCACCTGCAGGGCGCCGAGGACATCGACGAGCTGTGCGCGTTATCGGTGGCCGAGGTCAAGCGCGTTACCGGTTTCGGCCGCGTGAAAATCTACAGCTTCGACCCCGAAGGCAATGGCCTGGTGCTCGCCGAGAACCTCGACGAGGGCTACCCCAGCTACCTGGGCCTCAGCTTCCCGGCTTCGGACATCCCGCCCCAGGCCCGCCAGTTGTACGTGGCCAACCGTATCCGTGTGATCGAGGACGCCAATTACCAGCCCTCGCCGCTGCGCCCGGCCTGCAACCCGCTGACCGGCAAACCGCTGGATCTCAGCTACGCGACGCTTCGCAGCGTGTCGCCGGTGCACCTGCAGTACATGCGCAACATGCAGACCATCGCCTCGATGTCGATCTCCATCGTGGTCGAGGGCCAACTGTGGGGGCTGATTTCCTGCCACCACGCCAGTGCCCGCTCGGTCGGCTTCCAGACACGCACCGCCTGCGAGCTGCTGGGCCGCATGCTGTCGCTGCAGATCGAGGCGAAGATCTCCCACTCGCGCACCCAGCATTTGCTGCAGTTGCGCCGCCATATCGTGCAGATGCTCTCGGCGATGGCCGACCGTGACAGCGTCAGCGAAGGCCTGTTGTCACTGCCCGATACCTTTCTCGACTTCGCCAAGGCCAGCGGCGCGGCGATCATCTCCGCCTCGCACTGCGACTTGATCGGGCAGACGCCACCGCGTGATCGGGTCAATGCCCTGGTGCAGTGGCTGGGTGCCCGGCCGGGCGAGGATCTGTTCCAGACCGATAACGTCAGCCGAGACATCCCTGAGCTGCCCGAGCTGGCCAACCATGTGGGTGGCCTGCTGGCCGTGGCCATTTCCGAGCTGCACTCGCATTACCTGATCTGGTTCAAACCCGAGCAGAAACGCATCGTGCAATGGGCCGGCAAGCCCGAGAAGGCAGTCAGCGCCAGCGGCGCCCTCAGCCCGCGCAACAGCTTCGCGCGCTGGCAGGAGGAGATCAGCGGTTTTTCCACGCCATGGCATCCCCAGGAACCGGAAAGCGCCCTGGAGCTGCGCAACGCGGTGCTCGGCATCGTGCTGCGCAAGGCCGAAGAAATGGCCCAACTGGCCAGCGACCTGAAAAAGAGCAACAAGGAGCTGGAGGCCTTCTCCTATAGCGTGTCCCACGACCTGCGTGCACCGCTGCGGCATATCGCCGGCTACGCCGAGTTGCTGGCGGACTTCGAAGGCACCAAGCTGTCCGAGCGCGGGGTGCGCTTTCTCGAGCACATCACCGAGTCGGCGCGCTTCGCCGGTACCCTGGTGGACAACCTGCTGAGCTTTTCGCAGATGGGCCGCTCTGCGCTGCGTTTCACCGACGTGAATCTGCATGCGCTGGTCGAAGCGATTCGCGAGGAAATGAAACCCGATTACCAGAGTCGAAACCTGGAATGGCACATCCAGCCGCTGCCGCGGGTGGTCGCTGACGCTGCTTTCCTGCACCTTGCCCTGCGCAATCTGCTGGCCAATGCCATCAAATACAGCCGCGAGCGTGATCCGGCAATCATCGTGGTCGGCGCCCAGGAACATGACGACGAAGTGGTCGTCTTTGTGCGCGACAATGGTGTGGGCTTCAATATGGAATACGTCGACAAACTGTTCGGCGTATTCCAGCGTCTGCACCGCATGGAGGAATTCGAAGGTACCGGCATCGGCTTGGCCAGCGTACGACGTATAATCGAGCGTCACGATGGGCGAGTCTGGGCCGAGGGCAAGATCGATCAAGGCGCCACTTTTTATTTCGCGCTACCTAAACGCCACCACCCCGTTCTAGCGTAACGGGTCGAGGACATGAATGCTAAAACCGATACTGCTGGTCGAAGATAATCCCCACGATCTGGAGCTGACCCTGATCGCTCTGGAGCGTAGTCAGCTGGCCAACGACGTGATCGTCATGCGCGACGGTGCCGAAGCGCTGGATTATCTGTTTCGCCGTGGCGCCCATGCAGATCGCCTGCCCGGTAACCCGGCGATCATGATGCTCGACCTCAAGTTACCCAAGGTCGACGGCCTGGAAGTACTCAAGGTGGTGCGCGACTCGCCCGAATTGCGCAGTATTCCGATCGTCATGCTGACCTCGTCGCGCGAAGGCCCGGATCTGCAGCGCGCCTACGAATTGAACGTGAACGCCTACGTGGTCAAACCAGTCGAATTCAAGGCCTTCGTCTCGGCCATTTCCGATCTGGGCGTGTTCTGGGCAGTGCTCAACGAGCCGCCTCCCGGTTCCTTGCGCCTGCAGCGACGTGCCAAGGATGACGAGCAAGCCGATGAAAACTGATCGCCCGCACCCCATGCGTGATTCCCTGGCCTAACCACAGACCGTAATCGACGACCTTTCCATGCCGCTTGTGCCTATCAAACTCCTGTTCATCGAAGACAGCCCGCATGACGCGGAACTGGCCCTGCTCGCACTGGAACGCAATGGTCTGGCGGTCGACAGTACCCTGGTCTATGACCACGAGGCCGCCGAACGCGCGCTGGAGAAAGAGCGCTTCGACCTGATCCTCTCCGATTACCTGTTGCCCGGCTCCTCCGGCGCCCAGGCGCTGGAGGTGGCCCGCCGCCTGGCCCCGCAGACGCCGTTCATCTTCTTGTCCGGCATGTTCGGCGAAGAGCATGCGGTGGAGATGATGCGCCTGGGCGCCGTCGACTATGTGCTCAAGCAGAACCTACCGTTCCTGCCCAAGGCCATCGACCGCGCCATGGCCGAGGTCAACGAGCGAGAAGAACGGCGCCGCGTGGAAGACACCCTGCAGGCCGTCGAAGCCCGTGCGCGGCTGGCCATCGGTGCGGCGCGCATGGGCATGTGGGATTACGTGCCGGCCACCGATACGCTGATCTGGGACGAACGCTGCCGCGCGCTGTACGAACTGGAGACGGGCGCCGACGTCGACATGGCCCTGTTTCTCGGCCGCTGCCACCCCGATGATCGCGCGCAGCTGCGTCAGCGGGTCAACGAGGCACTGGCCACCGACAGTGGCAACGAGTTCCAGGCCGAATTCCGCCTGCCCCTGAGCAATGGCAGCAAACGCTGGATTTCCGCGCGCGGCCAGGCGTTCTTCGACGATGGGCAGTGCACCCGTTTCCTCGGTGTACTGCACGACATCACCGAACAGAAACAGGCCAACGAAGCCTTGCTGCGCCTCAACGACGTGCTCGGCGAGCGCGTCGAGAAACGCACCCGCGAGCGCGATCGCAACTGGGAGCTGTCCCGCGACCTGCTCGCCGTGCTGCGTTTCGACATGCGCCCCAGCGCCCTCAACCCGGCCTGGGAGCAGACCCTTGGCTGGACGCGCCAGCAGCTCACCCAGGGCCCGCTCTGGGAACTGGTGCACAGCGACGATCAGCAGGACACCCGCTCGCACATCGAGCGTGTGACCTCGGACAACGTCTCGGTACGCTTCGTCAACCGCATGCGCCACGCCAGTGGCGACTACCACTGGCTGTCGTGGATCGTGGTGCGCGACGACGACCTGCTCTACGCCACGGTGCGTGACATCACCCACGAGCGCGCAGTTGTCGAAGAACTGGCCGCCACCAACCAGCAGTTGCGCGAGCAGATCGCCGAGCGCGAACGCGTCGAAGCGACCCTGCAGCAGATGCAGCGCCTGGAAGCAGTCGGTCAGCTCACCGCCGGCGTCGCCCACGACTTCAACAACCTGCTGACCGTGGTGCTGACCAGTACCAGCTTCCTGATCCGCGACCTGGAAAAGGGCAACCTGGACAAGGCCCGCGGCCGCCTGCAGAACATCACCGATGCCGGCGAGCGTGGTGCCAAGCTGACCGGCCAGCTGCTGGCCTTCTCGCGGCGCCAGCGCCTGGTGCCGGAGGCGGTCAACCTTGGTGAAACCGTGCAGGGCATGCTCGAACTGCTGAAAAGCACCCTGGGCGGCAGCGTGCTGATCGAGACCGCCACCGAGCCGGATCTGTGGCATGCCCGGGTCGACCCGACGCAGATCGAACTGATCATCCTCAACCTGGCGATCAATGCCCGCGACGCCATGGGCGTGGGTGGTACCTTGCACCTGAGCACCAGCAACGAGGTGATCAGCGAAATCCCGCGGCGCCCCGAGGACCCGGAGCCCGGCGATTATGTCGTGCTTGCGGTACGGGACTCCGGTAGCGGCATGAGCGAGGCGGTGCTGGCCAAGGCCTTCGAGCCGTTCTTCACCACCAAGGAAATCGGCAAAGGCTCGGGCCTCGGCCTGGCTCAGGTATTCGGGTTCGCCAAGCAGTCCGGTGGCGGCGCGCGCATTCTCACCAAGATGGGCGTCGGCACCACGGTCAAGGTCTATCTGCCAGGCCTGCGCAACGTGGTGCAGGCCGAGGTACAGATGCCCAGCCAGCCGCTGCCGATCGCCGAGCCCGGCGACCAGCGCACCATTCTTCTGGTCGACGATGACCCGCGGGTACGCGAGGTCACCGCCCTGACGCTGGACGCACTCGGCTATCAGGTGCGCGAGGCCCATAGCGGCCCCGATGCCCTGGCCAAGCTCGATGACGACATCGACCTGCTGCTCGCCGATTTCGCCATGCCCGGCATGAATGGCGCCGAACTGGCCCAGGCAGTGCGCCGCCGCTACCCGGAACTGCCGGTGGTGTTCGTCACCGGTTACGCGGAGCTGGGCGGGCTGGATGCCGACGAAGCCTTCATCGTGCAGAAGCCCTATCGCAGCGACGAACTGGCGGAAAAACTGCAGCACGCCTTCGCCAGCGGCAAACCCACCTGACCCCACTCACTCTGCAGCCCGCCAGCGGGCTGCAGTCGCGGCCAGACCGCAGGATAGGCACCCGATCGATGTCCGTGACGCAGAACACGCCACCGCAACCCTGCCTGTTCGCCGGCCAATCCGGCGACACGGTCGAGCTCATCCGCCGCTTTGACTGGGCAGCCACGCCCCTTGGCCCCATCGAAGGGTGGCCGGAAGTACTGATCAGCACCACGCGGCTGATCCTCTCCTCACCGACGCCCATCGTGCTGCTGTGCGGCGCCCGTGGCGTGCTGATCTACAACGACGCCTACGCAGCGTTCGCCGGCCAGCGTCATCCGGGCATCTTCGGCCTGCCGGCCGAGGACGCCTGGCCGGAGATCGCCGAGTGGAACCGCCACGTGATCAGCATGGGCCTGAATGGCCGCTCGATGTGCCAGGAGAACCTCTACCTGCCGTTGCGCCGCCCCGGCCAGCAGGAAGATGCCTGGATGAACCTCTACTACAACCCGCTGCTCGACAACACCGGGCATTCCCACGGCATGATGTGCATCGTGGTCGAGACCACCAATCAGATCGTCGCTATCGAGCAACGCAGCAAGGCCGAAGCGGAGCTGCGCAGCGCCAACGAACGCATCGAGCTGGCGCTCAACGCCGGTGCCGTGCTCGGCACCTGGGTGTGGGACATCCCCAATGATCGAGTGACCGGCGACGAACGCTTCGCCCGCGCCTTCGCCGCCGACCCGCAGCAGGCCGCCAGCGGCATGGCGCTGGATCGCGTCACCCTGGCCATCCACCCGCAGGATCGGCCACGGGTACGCGCGATGATCGAGCACACCATCGCGACCGGCGGCAGCTACCGCGCCGAATACCGGGTGCTGCAGGCCGATGGCAGCTATCGCTGGATCGAGGCCAACGGCCGCTGCGAGATGGCGCCCGATGGCACGCCGCTGCGCTTTCCCGGCGTGTTGATGGACATCGACGAGCGCAAACGCACCGAACTGGCACTGCGCCAGCTGACCCAGACCCTCGAAGAGCGGGTCAGCGAAGCCGTACTGCAGCGGGTGCAGGCCGAGGAGCAGCTGCGCCAGGCGCAGAAAATGGAAGCCATCGGCCAGCTAACCGGCGGCATCGCCCATGACTTCAACAACCTGCTGGCCGGCATTCTCGGCAGCCTGGAGCTGATCCAGCGCAAGCTGCCGGGCGACGAACACCCGCAGTTGGCGCGCTTCGTCGACGCCGCCATCGCCTCGGCCAAGCGCGGCGCCTCGCTGACTCACCGCCTGCTGGCGTTTGCCCGCCGCCAGTCGCTGGACATGCGCCCGGTCCTTGTCAACGAGCTGGTGTGCGCCCTAGAGGAGTTGCTGGTACGTACCCTGGGCGAACAGATCAGCCTGGAAACCCGGTTGGCCGACGACCTGTGGCCAACCCGCAGCGATGGTCACCAGCTGGAAAACGCGCTGATCAACCTGGCCATCAACGCGCGCGACGCCATGCCTAACGGCGGCACGCTGCACATCGAAACCCGCAACACCCAGCTCGGCGAACTGGAGGCGCAGAACCACCAGGTACCAGCCGGCGACTACCTGTTGCTGTCGGTCAGCGATAGCGGTTGCGGCATGCCCGTGGAAATCATCCGCCACGCCTTCGAGCCGTTCTTCACCACCAAACCCATCGGCCAGGGCACCGGCCTGGGGCTTTCCATGGTCTACGGCTTCGTCAAGCAGACCGGCGGCTACCTGCATCTGGAAAGCCAGGTCGGCCGCGGCACCACCCTGAACCTCTACCTGCCGCGCCTGCCCGTGGCGCCAGCCGAGCTGCCCCACAGCACCACGCCCGAAGCGCCGCGCGGTACCGGCGAGCGCATCCTGGTGGTGGAAGACGACAAGGTGGTGCGCATGCTGATGGTCGAGGTGCTCGAAGAACTCGGCTACAGCCTGATCCAGGCCAGCGACGCGCAAAGCGCCCTGGGCCTGCTGGAACAGTACGCGCCGCTCGACCTGCTGCTCACCGATGTCGGCCTGCCCGGCATGAACGGCCGCCAGCTCGCCGACGCCGCCCGGCAGCGCCAGCCGGGCCTCAAAGTGCTGTTCGCCACTGGCTATGCCGAGGGCGCCGAAATACGCGACGGCTACCTGGGCAAGGATATGGACATGATCGCCAAACCGTTCTCCTTCGAGGCGCTGGCCGGCAAGCTCAAGGCCATGCTCGACGATTGACCGGCCGCAAGCGCCTGCGGCGCAGAAGCCGGGAACTCCGCATCGAGGCCGCGGCTCAATAGTCAGCACCCTGGCGCTTGTCGCCCTTTCCGTTTCTCAGGAATCCCTACATGCGCGTAGAAGGCTTTTTCGAATCCCTGGGCGAGGCGTTTGGCTCGTTCATCCGCTTTATCGTCGACGCCCTTAGCGGCGTTTTCGGCATGCTCGGCGGCGCGGTCGCCAGCTTTATCGACGGTCTGTCCGGCGCTCTGGGGGTTACCCCATCGCTGCTCAGCATCGCTGTGTTGCTGCTGGGGCTGATTCTGCTCTACAGCGCGGTGCGCTCGTTCATGCGCGGCTCGGTGATCGGTGGCCTGATCTGGCTATTGCTGGGCCTGTGGCTGCTTAGCGGGCTGATCCACTAAGAACCTGCTCACGATCTTTTTAGGCGACATCAAAGAGGCTGCTGCAAGGCAGGAGCAGACACTCAAACCAACCTGTGGGAGCCCCGACCTCGGGGCGAAACGATTGCAGCCTGACTGCCTATTTCGGCGGTGGCTGAGCGATTCGCCGCGAGGTCGCGGCTCCCACAATGGATCGGATAACGACGGCTCCCGCCACTTAACCGCCAAAGTCGACGAACCTGGGCTGAAGGAGCATGAACAGCTTCTAAGCACCACGGCACGTGCAGCGCTGCTGATCTGAAGTCATCAGACATCTTGCATCCAAATGTTACAGCGGACGTGCTAGGCTGAGCGGCCGTCGTTAGCCGCCTAAGTACTCCAATGTCCGTCCATGGTCAGTTGCTACTGCGTCATCACACGCCTTTCATCCGCTTCTGGCTGGCACGGGTGTTCACCGCCAGCGGTTTCCAGATGCTCACCGTGGCCATTGGCTGGCAGATGTACAGCCTCACCGGCAACGTGCTCGACCTGGGCCTGGTCGGCCTCGTCGAATTTCTGCCCAAGATCCTTTTCATCCTACTGACCGGTCACGTCGCCGACCGCTTCGACCGCCGCAAGGTCGCTGCGCTGTGCCAGTGCGGCCAGGCCATGGTCGCCATCACCCTGTTGATCGGCAGCAGCACGAGCAGCCTGACCCGCGAGATGATCTTCGTCATCGCCTTCATGATGGGCACCGCGCGGGCTTTCGAGATGCCCACCACCCAGGCCCTGCTCCCCAACATCGTGCCGCCGGGCCTGTTCCCCGCCGCCGTGGCGGCCTCCAGCTCGGCGATGCAGACCGCGACCATCGTCTCTCCCGCTCTGGGCGGCGTGCTCTACGCCGTGGCGCCGGCCTGGGTGTATGGCCCGGCGCTGGTGCTGTACCTGATCGCCGTGGGCATGATGCTCAGCCTGCCGTCGCAGCAGAAGCCGCTGAAGCAGAAGATCTCGGTGGAATCGCTGCTGGCCGGCTTCCGCTTCATCCGCAGCCGCCCGGAAGTGTTCGGCGCCATCTCCATGGACATGTTCGCCGTACTGCTCGGCGGTGCCACCGCGCTGCTGCCGGTGTTCGCCAAGGACATCCTGCTCACCGGCCCCTGGGGCCTGGGCCTGCTGCGCTCGGCGCCGGCGGTGGGCGCGTTGCTGATGTCGATCTACCTGGCGCGCCACCCCATCGAGCGGCGCGTCGGCCCGGTGATTCTCGGCTCGGTGGCGATCTTCGGTGTGGCGACCATCGGCTTCGGCCTGTCCACCTCGCTGTGGTTCAGCCTGGCGACCCTGGTGCTGCTCGGCGCCGCCGACATGGTCAGCATGGTGATCCGCGGCGCCTTCGTGCAGTTGCAGACGCCCGATGACATGCGCGGCCGGGTCGGTGCAGTGAACAGCCTGTTCATCGGCGCCTCCAACCAGCTCGGCGACTTCCGCGCCGGCGTCAGCGCCGCCTGGTTCGGCACCGTACCGGCCGTGCTGATCGGCGGTTTCGGCGCCATCGGCATCAGCCTGCTGTGGATCAAGCTGTTCCCGGCGCTATCGAGCCGCGACCGGATTCGGGATCCGCTGGTGGGGGATGAGCCGCGCTAGGCTTCAGCCCTGAGGCTTTGATTCACCGGATCGCTGCCGCTCGAAATCGCCCATCGCCTTCCTGACCATTTGCGCAGCTTCGTCGCAAAACCGTTGCTGCTCGGCATCGGTGGGGTGAGCGCAGGGGTTCTCTAACCCATGGCTGTAGTCAGGTGACGTGGCGCGCTGCCCCTTCGGCCCCAAGGTGGCGCCCAGAATGCTGCCGCCAATGATCAGCGCCAGCCACACCAGCATCATCACCCAGGTATGCCGATTGAACAGCCCACCGATTCTCAGCACCCAGGCGTTGGCTGGCACGCCTTGGGTAACACGCGCCAGAAACCAGCAGCCACCGACTGCCGTGGCCAGGCCCAGCCCGGGGCCCCACCAGCCAGGCAACTGGCGAGCCCAACCGCTGACCAGCAGGCTGAGAAAGGCCAGCGGCGCCAGATGCCGTATGAGCAACAGCCCGTGGCGCCCACTGGCCAACCCCAGAGGAACCAGGCGCCTGCTCAGCCAGCGATCCTGGGCGTCAAGCAACTTGGCTAATCGGCCCCAGACACGCCGGAATACGCTGAGAAGCGCACTAACCAGTACGCTGGCGGCCAGCGCGGCAATGCCGTCGCGGGCCAGGGTTGGCTCAGGCTTGTTGGCACTGAGGTAAAGCTGACTGGCAAACAACACCACGGCTGTCAGCAACCACACGTAGATCGTCGCCCACCGCCCCCAGGACAGCGTCTTCCAGTCGCGCCAGTCCTCTTGGTAGCCACCGAATGAGCGGGCCAGAGTCGAGCTGTTCCGCAATTGCTGATCCAGTTGCTCACAGGCCCGCCATTCCGGCTCGCCAAATCGCTCGGCCATGCGCCGCCGCACATCGTCTTCCAGCGGTTTGAGGAGGAACCAGGTGGCCGCCTGCTCGGGACTCTCCGGTACGTCGACATTCAGCTGCTCGCGCAGGCGCTGCAGTACGCTGTACTCGAAGGCACGCTCGGAGAGCCCTGCCCAGCGATCTGCCGAGAACGGCATGTTGCCGAGCATCTCGCTCCAGCCAAACACCTCGGTGGCCGACTCGAGCGCCGATAGCGACCAGTCATCGCGTGCCTCCAGCAACGCCATCACGGCTAGCTGAAGGCGGCGACTGAGTTCGAGCGGCCGCAGCCATTTCTGCCTGCCCAGCGCACGGATTCGGGTGATGAATTCGGTTTCGCTCATCTGCCCGAAGTCGGCCTGCAGGGTAGCCAACTCGCAATCCAGCAGGCGCTCGGCCAACTGGGCCATGACCTGCGGCGACAGATAATCGGCCTGCCAGGGTGTCAGCCAGTCCAGACGCGCCATAGCCCAGCGCACGATCTCGATGGCCTGCTCGCCAGGCAGCTGACTGCGGCGCAGCAGCTCCAGCTCAAGAACCTGTTCCAGGCCAGCCTCGCGTGCCTGGAACAAGGCATCGTCCAGCGAAGCACAACGGTCCGGCAGGCTGCATATCCAGGCGTTTTCATCGCTGTCCCGCGACTGGGTTTCGGTCAACGGCGCGAAGGCACGTTGCCCGTCGCCGAATGGCGGTGGCGTGGCGCTTTCGTGAACCACAGGTGGCTCGTCCACGTTCTGGGTACGCTGAGCCCAATCCATCGCCCACTCATAGGCCTCACGCAGCCGCTGGAACGCTTCGGGATCCTCATCGGGGCGGGTCTGTTTGAGCAACTGCGCGTAGCGACGCTTGATGGTGCGGGTATCGGCCTCGGTGTCCAGGCCGAGCAGTTCCCAGGGGTTCACCACTCGGCCTTCTTGCTGTAGTCGACCTTGAAGGCGCCGGTGCGCCACATCGACCAGCGCGGCCAGGGCGAGCGACGGCCACCCACCAGGCCGAGGAACAGCACCTCGAGCGCCCAGGCAATGCCGAAGGCGACCCAGCCGGAAGCCAGATTCGGCGCGAACGCAGCGACGATCATCGCGAAGAACGCAGCCGGCAGGCCGTGGCGCAGCACCAGCATGCCGGCGCCACGGTCACGCCAGGCGGCGGGCAACAGCAGCCGGCTCAAGGGCACGTCGAGGCGCGTCAGGTAACGGGCCAGCCGACTCCAGCCACGCGCGAGCATCACCATCCAGGCGACCACCCCGACGCTGATCAGCAGGTCCTTGAGTCCCAGGCCGAGATAACCGCCCGAACGCTCCAGGTACACCGACATTTGCGCATCCTGCAGCGAGGTAGCGAACATGGCGATGAACAGCAGGAGCCAGGCGTAGACGGTGGCCGACACCGTCCACTGGCGCGGTTGCCAGCGCCGCCAGTCCTCGTCGATCTGCAGGCCGAGCTGCTCCGGCAACTCGGGGTAGCGCTCGGTGAGCAGGTGCTCCAGCGCGTCGCAGGCCTGCCAGTCTTCAGCGTCGAAGCGGTCGACCAGCTGCCGCGCCTCACGCTCGCCCATGGACTTGAGCAGCAGCCAGGCGGCGCGCTCCTCGGTGCGTAACGGCCAGTCCAGTTTCAGCTGCTGCAACAGGCGCTGGCCCACGGCGTGACGCTCGCAGCGCCAGCACAGCCAGTTCCAGCGCTCGACGGAGCACGGCAGCTCACCGGTGTCCTCGTTCCAGCCGAACAGCCGGCACAGGCGTTCGAACAACCCACCCGACCAGTGATCGGTGACCTCGAGCATCCAGAGCATGCCGTCCTGCAACTGCTGGCGGCGGTCGAACGACTGCAGCCAGTCGCTGGCCAGCAGAGCGGTGGCGGCGTCCACGACGGCGCGCTCCTCGCCGGCCTGCAAGCGCTGCTGCAGGGTTTCCAGCTCCAGCGCCAACAGGCGCTCGGCCAGGGCGTCCGAGTGGCTGCGCGGCAGGTAGTCGGCTTGCCAGGGCGAGAGCCACTGCAAGCGCTGCATGCCCCAGCGCAGGATGTTCAGCCCCTCTTCGTCAAGCGTGGCGCAGCGGGCCAGCAGATGACGCTGCAGATCGGTTTCCAGCCCCTGCTCACGGGCCTGCTGCAGGGCGGCATCCAGTGATGCGCTGGCTTGCAGTAAATGTTCGATGCGCGCATGCGGTGGCTCTTCGGTGGCGGCCACCACAGCAGGTTCGTCCTGCACTACCGACGCGAGCGCCTGCCATTGGTCGGTGCCGTCCTCCCGCGACCGATCCTGAGCGGCGGCATGGGCCAAGGCCTGCTCGTAGGCTTCGCGCAGGCGCTGGAAGGCGTCGGCGTCCTCGTCAGGGCGGTGCTGTTTGAGCAACTGCGCATAGCGGCGCTTGATGCTGCGGGTATCGGCGTCGGCGTCCAGGCCAAGCAGCGTCCAGGCATTCATGGTGATCAATACCCTTGTTCGATAGCATCCAGGCGCGCGGCCACTTCACCACGGGCCTCGCGGATTTCCCGCTCGTCCTGGCGCTCCAGAATGCTGGCGAAGTGCGCGGCCAGTTGCCCGACGTGCTCACGCAGGTCACCCAGGCACTCCTGATACAAGCGCTCCATGCGCGCCATCAGGGCGCTGTTGACCTGCTGATCGCGCGGGTGGACCTTGAGCGCCTGCAGGGCGGCGAAGCGCTCGGCGATTTCCTCGGGGCTGAGCACACCGGGGTTGTTCTCGATCACCAGACGATGGCTTTCGCCGGTCAGCGGCGTGTCCACCTGGGCTTCGAGCAGGCCGTTGATGTCGTAGGTGAAGCGGATGTCCAGCGAGACTTCGCCAGCGGGCCGCGCCGGCACGGCCACGTCCAGCTCACCGAGAAAGATGTTGTTGGCCACCAGCCGGCTTTCGCCCTGGAAGATGCGCACGCTGACCTGCTTCTGCCCGTCATGCAGGGTATACACGCTCTGCACCCGGCTGACCGGCACTACGCAGTTGCGCTCGATGATCGGCAGGTAATGGCCGCTCTGCTGCTGGGTGCCCACCTGCTTGGAAATCTCCACGCCCAGGCTGTAGGGGCAGACGTCGGTGAGCACCACTTCTTCGAGCGTGGCATCGCGGGCCTTGAGCGCGGCCTGGATGGCGGCGCCCTGGGCGATCACTTCGTCGGGGTTCAGGTGCATGGCCGGGAAGCGCCCGAACAGGCTGGCCACCAGCTTGCGCACCAGCGGCATGCGCGTGGTACCGCCGACCAGCAGCACTTCGTCGAGGTCGGCGACCTTGATGCGCGCATCGCGCAGGGCCCGTTCGATGGGCGCGCGCAGGCGTTCGAGCAGCGGTTCGCTGATGCTCAGCAGCTTGTCCTGGCTCAGCGGCAGCGTCCATTCGCGACCCTCTTCGCGCAGCTGAAACACCGCTTCGGGCTGTTGCCCAAGGGCGTGACGCACGCGCTGAGCCTCGCGGCGCAGGCGCTGATGAATCGCTGGCTGCTGGTGATCGGGCAAGCCCTGGCCACCCATGGCAGCGAGGAAGTGGGCGACCAGAACATCATCGAAGTCCTCGCCACCGAGGAAGTTGTCGCCGGCACTGGCGCGCACTTCCATGATGCCGTCGAACAGCTCCAGCACCGACACGTCGAAGGTGCCGCCGCCCAGGTCGAAGACCAGAAAGGTCGCCTCGCCCTTGTGGTGCAGGCCGTAGGCCAGGGCTGCAGCGGTGGGTTCGTTGATCAGCTTTTCGACTTTCAGCCCCGCCAGTTCGCCAGCGATGCGCGTGGCCTTGCGCTGGGCGTCGCTGAAATACGCCGGCACGCTGATCACCGCCTCACTGACAGGCTGCCCGTAGGCGCGCTCGACGTCCTCCTTGAGGCTGCGCAGCACCAGCGCGGACAGTTCTTCCGGGCGAAATGAACGCGACCCCAGGCGGGTGCTCTGGGCGCTGCCCATGTGCCGTTTGAACAGGGCGGCGGTAAGGTGCGGGTGGGTCTGCAGGCGCTCGCGGGCGATGTCGCCGACCACCAGTTGGTCATGGTCGTCGAGGCCGACCACGCTGGGCGTCAGCAGGCGGCCCAGGGCATTGGGCACCAGCCGCGCCGCCTCGCCGTCCCATACCGATACCAGACTGTTGGTAGTGCCGAGGTCGATGCCGATGATCATGTGCGTTGCAGCCTCCCTGTGCGTGCCGGCCAGCGGCGCGTGATGCGCCGGGCGGGCGATATTAGAGCGCTCTGACAAGCCTGGGTAAAGGAGGTTTCCCGCGCTTTGCCAACTTGCCGACAGAGACGGCTGCCGAGGCCTGGGGCGGGCTGCTATGATGCCGCGCTTTCGTGGATCGGCAACGCGATATGGCACGTGAAGTGCTTTGCTTGCGCTCTGCATACTTCAAACGCGCGTTCGCTGCCATCGGAGCTCCGCATGCTGGAAAGACTGTTCCAACTCAACGCACACAACACCAATGTGCGCACCGAAATACTCGCGGGGGTCACCACCTTCCTGACCATGGCCTACATCCTGTTCGTGAACCCGAGCATCCTCGGCGAAACCGGCATGGACAAGGGCGCGGTATTCGTCGCCACCTGCCTGGCGGCCGCCTTCGGTTCCGCAGTGATGGGCCTGATCGCCAATTACCCGATCGCTCTGGCGCCGGGCATGGGCCTCAACGCTTTCTTCACCTACACCGTGGTGATGGGCATGGGCCACACCTGGCAGGTCGCGCTGGGTGCGGTGTTCCTGTCGGCGTGCCTGTTCTTCCTGCTGTCGATCTTCAAGATCCGCGAATGGATCATCAACAGCATTCCGCTGGAGCTGCGCTCGGCGATCGCCGCCGGCATCGGCCTGTTCCTGGCGCTGATCGCCCTGCAGAACGCCGGCATCGTCGCCGCCAACCCGGCGACCATGGTCGGCCTCGGCGATCTGAGCTCGCCCGCCGCGTTGCTGGCGATCCTTGGCTTCTTCCTGATCATCGGCATGGAGGCGCTGCGCATCACCGGCGCCGTGCTGATCAGCATCCTGGTGGTCACCGGCCTGAGCATTCTGCTCGGGATTAGCGAGTTCGGCGGCGTGGTGTCGATGCCGCCTTCCCTGGCACCGACCTTCATGCAGCTGGATATCGCCGGCGCACTGGATGTGGGCCTGATCAGCGTGATCTTCGCGTTTCTGTTCGTCGACCTGTTCGACAACTCCGGCACCCTGATCGCCGTGGCCAAGAAAGCCGGCCTGATGCGCAAGGACGGCCACCTGCCGAAGATGGGCCGTGCGCTGATCGCCGACAGCACCGCGGCATTGGGCGGCTCGCTGCTGGGCACCAGCACCACCACCAGCTACATCGAGTCGGCGGCAGGCGTCAGCGCCGGCGGGCGCACTGGCCTGACCGCCATCGTGGTCGCCGTATTGTTCCTGTTCGCGCTGTTCTTCGCGCCGCTGGCCGGCAGCGTTCCAGCCTTCGCCACCGCCCCGGCGCTGCTGTTCGTGGCCGTGCTGATGGCCTCGGGCATGGCCGAGATCGAGTGGAGCGACATCACCGTCGCCGCGCCAGTGGTGGTCACCGCCCTGGCCATGCCGCTGACCTACTCCATCGCCACTGGCATCGCCTTCGGCTTCATCACCTGGGTCGCCGCCAAGACCCTGGCCGGGCGGTTCCGCGAACTCAATGGCATGCTGGTCGCGCTGGCCATTTTCTGTGTGATCAAGCTGGCGTTGTTCTAAACGCTCTTGGTAGCCCGGGTTGAGCGAAGCGATACCCGGGTAGGCCTCGATCAGCGTGTGCCCATGGGTAATCCTGGGTATCGCTTCGCTCAACCACAGGCTACGTCGTGTTGACGATCAATCTGCACCAGCCCCCTCTTGGTCGCTCCCCGCCCCACCAATGATCGACGACACCGGCACGCCGGCAGCGGAATCGCTACAATAGCGCCCCGTTTTCCTGCCGCACGAGTGACCGATGAGCCGTCCCGCATTCGACCCCGCCGCCTACGACGCCCAACTCGCCGAGAAGAAGGCCCGCCTGGTCGAACTGCTCGCGCCGTTCGCCGCGCCTGAGCCCGAGGTGTTCGAGTCGCCGCGCGAGTACTACCGCCTGCGTACCGAATTCCGCCTGTGGCGCGAGGCCGGCAGCGAAAACCGTCACTACGCGATGTTCGAGGCCGGCGACAAACACAGCCCGATCTTTTTCGAAGACTTCCCTATCGCCAGCCTGCGCATCAACGAACTGATGCCGCGTCTCAAGGCCGCCTGGCAGGCCAGCCCGGCGCTGGGCTTCAAGCTGTTCCAGGTCGAGTTCCTGACTACCCTAACCGGCGATGCGCTGATTACCCTGTGCTACCACCGTCCGCTCGATGACGCCTGGGAAGCCGCCGCCACGCTGCTCGCCGAGGAGTTGCAGGTGAGCCTGGTCGGCCGCTCGAAGGGCAAGCGCATCGTGGTCGGCCGCCCTTACGTGGAAGAGGAGCTGCAGGTCGCCGGTCGCCGCTTCCGCTATCGCCAGCCGGAGGGCGCCTTCACCCAGCCCAATGGCGAGGTGTGCCAGAAGATGCTCGGTTGGGCCTACGACGTACTAGGCCAGCGCGACGACGACCTGCTGGAGCTGTATTGCGGTAACGGCAACTTCACCCTGCCGCTGGCCACTCGCGTGCGCAAGGTGCTGGCCACCGAGATCAGCAAGACCTCGGTCAACGCCGCCCTGGCCAACCTGGCCGACAACGAGATCGACAACGTCACCCTGGTGCGTCTGTCCGCCGAGGAGCTGACCGAAGCGCTCAATGATGTGCGCCCGTTCCGTCGCCTGGCCGATGTCGACCTGAAGAGTTACGACTTTGGCAGCGTATTCGTCGACCCGCCGCGCGCCGGCATGGACCCGGACACCTGCGAGCTGACCCGCCGCTTCGAGCGCATCCTGTACATTTCCTGCAACCCGGAAACCCTGGCGCAGAACATCGCCCAGTTGCACGACACCCACCGTATCGAGCGCTGTGCGCTGTTCGACCAGTTCCCCTATACCCATCACATGGAGTCGGGCGTGCTGCTGGTGCGCCGCTAGGCTCTGCAGGAAAAGTACCTGCGCTCGGTGTTGCTTCGTTAAAAATCGCGTCGGCCTGCTCATTTACAGCTCGTAAACTCGAACGCGAGCCCAGTCCGTGCCTCACCGATTTTTGCCTCGCCTGACCTTCGCTCGGAAACTTTTCGTACCGACCCTACGGCTCAAGATGCAGCGCGAGCCAGGCTCGCGCTGCCGCCACGCTACTGCGCCGATAGCTGGCGAATCAACGCCACCGTGAGGTAGAGCCGCGGCGCGATGCTCGACAGCTCGATGTACTCGTCATCGGCATGCAGGCCGGCGCCCACCACGCCCATGGTCTCCAGCACCGCCGGCTTGTCGCTGCCTGGGACGTAGGCGTAGCCGGCATCGGTGCCGAAGCGCATGGCGATCGGCTCGATGGTGCGATCGATCCTGGCGTAAAGCCCCTGGGCCTGTTTGGCCAGTCGCTCGGACGCGGCATTCCTGGCCAGCGGCGGGCGCCCCTTCTCGAGACGCACCGTGACCTCGGTATCGTCGATCAGCTTTTTCTGCACCAGGCGCTGCGCATCGGCCAGCACGCGGTCACTCTCGCTCAGGTCCGAGTAGCGCATGTCGGCCTCGGCCGAGGCACTTGAGGGAATGATGTTGCGCTTTTCACCGGCCTTGACCATCGTCCAGTTGACCGTGGTGCCCTTGGCCGGATCGCCTAGGTCCTTGAGCTGCAACATCTGGTGCGCCAGTTCCATGGCGGCGTTGCGCCCGGCCTCTGGCGCCGAGCCCGCATGGGAGGACTTGCCCTTGACCTCGAGCATCACGCCGTTGATGCCGTTGGTGGCGACGGTCACGGCGTCCTTGTCTGGCGGCTCGTACGAGAACACGTAGTCATGCTTACGGGCCAGTTCGGCGATGATGGTCTTCGAGCCGGCGGAGCCGGTTTCCTCGTCCGGGTTGAACAGCACGGTGAGCGTACCGAAGCCATCGAACTTGTCGTCCTGCAGGAGCTTCAGCGAGTGCAGGATCATCGCCACACCACCCTTGGCATCCGCCACACCGGGGCCATAGGCGCGCTCGCCCTCGACCTTGAACGGCCGTTTGGCGGCGGTGCCCGGCAGGAACACGGTGTCGTAGTGAACCATCAGCAGGAAGGATTTACTGCCGGTGCCCTTGAACGTACCGACGATGTTGTCGCCCGCAGACGGGCTGGCCGGGCTGGTCTTGACCTCGGCGCCGAGCGCCTCGAGTCGTTCGACCAGCAGGGCGCTGACGGTCTTAAGGCCCGGCTCCTGACCGGTGCCGGTATCGACGTTGACCAGCTGTTCGACGGTGGCCAGGTAAGGCTTCTGTTCGGCCTGGGCTTTCTTGAGTAGCGCCTCGGGCGCCAGGTCGGCAGCGAGGACGGAAAACGACAGGAACGAGAGCGCGAGTGCGGCGGTGATCGGTGAGCGTCGGATGGGCATGCGTAGTCCTTTATCGAGAGGGTGTCCTTGCAGCCTTGACCAAGATGGGCCGCCGCGCCACCCGATGGCATCGATCAACGTCACTGCGCCGCTGGATTGCCGCACTCGGCGCCACTCTGGATGGGGCCATCCCGGGTGGCGCCGCGCTCGAGGCTGGCTGAGGATCAGATGCTCTTCTCGAAGATCTTCGAATTGCGCTGGAAGTTGTACAGCGAGGCACGCGCCGCCGGCAGACGGTCGACGCTGCTGGGCTCGAAGCCGCGCTCGCGGAACCAGTGGGCGGTGCGCGTGGTGAGCACGAACAGGGTATTGATGCCCTTGGCGCGGGCGCGTTCTTCGATGCGCTCGAGCAACTCGTCACCACGGCCGCCATGGCGATATTCCGGATTGACCGCCAGGCACGCCAGTTCGCCAGAAGTCGAATCGGCGATCGGGTAGAGCGCCGCACAGGCGATGATCATGCCGTCGCGCTCGACGATGCTGAACTGGCCGATCTCGCGCTCCAGCACTTCCCGCGAACGGCGCACCAGGATGCCTTGCTCCTCCAACGGCGTAATCAAGTCGATCAGCCCGCCGACATCGTTGATATCGGCTTCGCGCAGCGACTCGAACTGTTCGGGGTCGACCAGGGTGCCGCCACCGTCGCGGGTGAACAGTTCGGTGAGCAGCGAACCGTCGCCGGTGTAGCTGACGATATGGCTGCGCTTGACGCCACCGCGACACGCCTGGGCAGCGGCATCCAGCAGCTCGCCCTGGTAATCGTTGCCCAGGCGCTGCACGTGGGCCGGCACCTGCTGCGGGCGCAGCTCGCGAATCAGCTTGCCATCCTCGTCGAGCAGGCCCTGCTGGCTGCTGAACAGGATCAGCTTGTCGGCGGCAAGGTCGGTGGCCGCGCGCATGGCCACGTCTTCGCAGGCCAGGTTGAAGATCTCGCCGGTGGGCGAATAACCGAGCGGCGAGAGCAGCACGATATTGCGCTCGTCGAGCTGGCGGTTGATGCCCTTGCGGTCGATGCGCCGTACTTCGCCGGTGTGGTGGTAGTCGACGCCATCGAGCACGCCGATCGGCCGTGCGGTGACGTAATTACCGCTACTGACCCGCAGCCGCGAGCCCTGCATCGGCGAGGCGGCGATATCCATCGACAGCCGCGCCTCGATGGCGATGCGCAGCTGGCCGACGGCGTCGATCACGCACTCCAGGGTGGCGCTGTCGGTCACCCGCAGGCCGCGGTGGTAGACCGGCGTTTGCCCGCGACTTTCCAGGCGCGCCTCGATCTGCGGGCGCGAGCCGTGTACCAGCACCAGGCGCACGCCGAGGCTGTGCAGGAGCACCAGGTCGTGGACGATATTGCCGAAATTCGGATGGGCCACGCCCTCGCCCGGCAGCATGACCACGAAGGTGCAATCCCGGTGGGCGTTGATGTAAGGCGAGGCGTGGCGAAGCCAGTTAACGTAGTCGTACATGTGCAGCGAAACCCTTGGGAGAACGAAAGAAGCAACGATGGGTGCAAGGCAGCTGGCCTCGCAGGCAGAGGCGGTGCGTTATCGTCGTCGCAATGGCATCAGCGAAATGCTCCTCATGTCAGCGCGGGCTCAGGCAGTAATGCTGAATCAGTTGACGCAGCAGCTGCACCGTGGGGATCAGGCGGTCGGTGTCCAGGTACTCGCCCGGCTGGTGAGCGCAGTCGATGTCACCAGGGCCGAGCACCAGGGTTTCGCAGCCCAGCTGCTGCAAATACGGCGCTTCGGTGCCGAAGGCCACCGCCTGGGCGGTATGCCCGGTCAGCCGTTCGGCCAGGCGCACCAGTTCGGCGTCGGCGGGCTGTTCGTAGGGCGGCACGGCGGGAAACAGCGGCGCGAAGTCGATGCTCACTTCGTGGCGCTCGGCCAGCGGCTGCAGCTTCTGGCGAATCGCTGCACGCAGCGCTTCGGGCTGCATGCCCGGCAACGGGCGCAGGTCGAACTCCAGGGAGCATTGGCCACAGATGCGGTTGGGGTTGTCGCCGCCATGGATGCAACCGAAGTTGAGGGTCGGCTGCGGCACGCTGAACTGCGGGTTGCGGTACTCCTGCTGCCACTGACGGCGCAGTTGCATCAGCTCGCCCATCACCTCGTGCATGGCATCCAGAGCGCTGCGGCCCAGGGCCGGATTGGAGGAGTGGCCGCTTTGCCCGAGGATGTCGATACGCTCCATCATCACGCCCTTGTGCAGGCGAATCGGCTTGAGCCCGGTGGGCTCGCCGATCACCGCGGCGCGCCCCAACGGCCGCCCGGCCTCGGCCAGCGCCCGGGCTCCGGACATCGAGCTTTCCTCGTCGCAGGTGGCGAGGATGATCAGCGGTTGCTTGAACGGCTGGTCGAGCAGCGTCTGCACCGCCTCGATGATCAGCGCGAAGAACCCCTTCATGTCGCACACGCCCAGGCCGACCCAGCGATCACCGGTGTCGGTGAGTTTGAGCGGGTCGCTCTGCCACAGGGCCTCGTCGAACGGCACGGTGTCGCTGTGCCCAGCCAGCACCAGGCCGCCAGGGCCGCTGCCGTAGGTGGCGATCAGGTTGAACTTGCCCGGCTCGACCTGCTGTTTTTCACAGGCGAAACCCAGCTCGCCCAGCCAGTTGGCCAGGAGGTCGATGACCGGCTGGTTGGATTGATCCAGGGCGGGCTGGGTGCAACTGACCGATGGCACGGCGATCAGCGCCGCGAAGCGATCCTTGAGGGGGAGAAATGACATGGCGGCTCTCTCGGGTCGGTCGCCTCATCATAGAGTGAAGCGTTGCCCGCGAGAACCGCCAATAGAGAATCGCTGTTTTTCAGGGCCGACAATCGGGTAGGAGCGGCTTTAGCCACGAGCTTTTCATCGGGTTACAAAAAGCTCGGGGCTAAAGCGGATCGCCGCCCCGGCCCCTCCTACCAGAGGCCTCTGCTCATCGACGGCCGCGCAGCAGACCGTCAGACGGTCACAGGAAGATCAGCATGAAGATTTCGAGATAAATGATCGCCAGCGCTGCGCCAATTGGCAGGGTCACCACCCAGGAGGTGAAGATCCGCCCGACCACCGCCAGGTTGAGCGCGCCGATGCCCCGCGCCATGCCGATGCCCAGTACCGCACCGACCAGCGTATGGGTGGTAGAGATCGGCAGGCCGATGCCAGAAGCGGCGACCACGGTGGCTGCGGTGGCCAGCTCGGCGGCGAAACCGCGACTCGGGGTCAGCTCGGTGATTTTCTTGCCAATGGTGGCGATCACTTTCCAGCCGTAGGTGGCCAGGCCGATGACGATACCCACGGCGCCCATCAGCAGCACCCAGCCGGGCACCGAAGACTGCCCGCCGATGGTCATGTCGCCACCGGCTTCGATCACCCCGACCACCGCGGCCAGCGGGCCAACGGCGTTGGAGACGTCACTGGCGCCGTGGGCGAAGGCCATGGAACAGGCAGTGAAGATCATCAGTACGGCGAAGACTTTCTCGACACTGGCGAAGTGGAAGTCCTTGTCGGCTTCCTCGTCCAGCTTGATGCGGCGCAGCAGCAGGATGCCCAGGCCAGCGACCAGCAGGCCGACACCGGCCGACAGCATGATGCTCTGGCCAGTGGTGAAGTTCAGGCCGACGTGCTTGAGGCCCTTGGTGAAGGTCATCAGCGCCAGCATGAAGCCGGTCAGGAACATGTAAACCGGCACCCAGCGCTTGGCGTTACGGAATGGGTCTTCGGTGTCGAAGATCAGCCATTGCACGCTCATGAACAGACCGAAGGCCAGCAGACCGGAAATGAACGGGGTCACCACCCAGCTCGAGACGATCGGCACCAGGCCGCCCCAGTTCACCGCATCGACCGACACGCTGACCGACGCGAAGCCGATGATCGCACCGACGATCGAGTGCGTGGTCGACACCGGCCAGCCGCGGATCGAGGCGATCAGCAGCCAGGTACCGGCCGACAGCAACGAGGCCATCATGCCCAGCACGAACATGTCGGCGGGAATCACCGAGGCATCGACGATGCCGTTCTTGATGGTTTCGGTAACCTGGCCACCGGCCAGATAGGCACCGCAGAATTCGAAGACCATGGCGATCAGGATCGCCTGCTTGATGGTCAGCGCCTTGGCACCGACCGAAGTGCCCATGGCATTGGAAACATCGTTGGCACCAACGCCCCACGCCATGAACAAACCAAAGCAGCAGGCCATCACGAGGAGTACGAAACCGTAGTCCGCGACAAGAGACATAGAGAATTACCTGTAAACCCAGAAAGGATGCTGGCGGCTCAGCGCGCCAGCAGTTGTTCCAGTCGGTTGCCCACGCGCTCGGCGCGATCGGCAATGTCTCCGACCCAGTCGATGATCCGATAGAGGAACATCACATCGACTGCGGGAAGATCCTTTTCCAGTTTGAACAAGGTGCGGCGCACCTCGATCTGCTGGCGGTCGGTTTCGCGCTCGATTTCCTCGAGTTCTTCGACCATACGCTCGACCAGGGTGGCCTCACGACCGGCGAAACCGGCCTCGAGCAGCGAATCCAGCTCCTTCATCGCCTTGAGTGCCTGGGCACTGGCGTCCACGCACCGCTGCACGTAAGCCAGCATCAGCGGCTGTAGGTCGGTAGGGATGGTCATGGAACGGCCCAGCATCAACCCGGCGATATCCTTGGCCCGGTTGGCGACCTTGTCCTGGGTGCTCAGCAGTTCAAGCAGATCGGAACGTGGCACCGGCAGGAACAGGCTCTTGGGCAGGTGCATACGCACGTTCTTCTTGAGCTTGTCGGCCTCGTTCTCCAGACGCACCATGGCCTGTTGAACCTGCTCGACACGCGCCCAGTCTTCGGCCATCACCGCCTCGAAGAATGGCACCAGATTGGAGGCGCATTCGTGAGCCTTGGCGATATGCTGTTGCATCGGCCCGATCGGTGAGCGGCCGAACAGGCTGCTGATGAACGGATTGCTTGGCATGGGGGTGACCCCTGTCTGTCAAAGAGGCGGCAAGTATACGGATGACATCCGGGCCAAGCCAGCGCGTGTCATCTATTGGTCATAAAGTTGTATTTCGTCACTCATTTCCCACGAAAAGACGATTAACTTCGAGGAAAATAGCGACATGAATATTTCAATCATCTTACACGCAAGCGTTCGCGACACTCGCCGACCTGCATCCGCCGCGCTTTTCCTCTACCCTGTACGGCCTAACGTGCGAAGCAACGCCTCGCACCGTGCAACCCCCGCCGCCGTCGCCGCTTCACCGAGCCCTCGCAATGAATAAAGAAACCGAAATCAAACTGCGCGCCAGCCGCGAAACCCTGGCCGCCCTGCAAACCCATCCCCTGCTGAAGAAGCGTAGCAAGGCCGGCTGGGAGACGAGCGAGCTGTTCAACCAGTATTTCGACACCGACGCCCGCGACCTCGCCGCCGCCCGCGTTGCCCTGCGCCTGCGCAAGGATGGCGAGCAGATCATCCAGACCCTCAAGAGCCGTGGCCAGAGCGTGGCCGGGCTGTCCGAGCGCAACGAGTGGGACTGGTACCTGAGCAAGGCCAAACTGGACCTCAAGAAGCTCGATGACAGCTGCTGGCCGGCTGCTCTGGCCGAGCTCGACAAGAAGCAGCTCAAGCCGATCTTCACCACCGACTTCGTGCGCCAGCGCACCGAGATCGCCTGGGGCCGCGGCAAGGCACGGGTGGTCATCGAGGCGGCGCTGGACCTGGGCAAGGTGATCGCCGGCAAGCAGCAGGAAGAAATCTGCGAGCTGGAACTGGAGCTGCGCCAGGGCGAACCCGAGGCGCTGCTGGAGCTGGCCGCCGAGTTGGCCGCCGACCTACCGCTGATGCCCTGCGACATCAGCAAGGCCGAGCGCGGTTACCGGCTGTTCGACGAAGCCAGCTACAGCCTGCAACTGCCCACGCCACAACTCGAGGCCGAACAGAGCCTGGATGACGCCGTGGCCGCCATCGGCTGGTTCCTGCTCGGCAGCAGCCAGCGCCTGGCCGAACAATACCGCCACAACGGCCACTGGCGCCTGCTGGTCGACTGGCTGAACTGCCTGGTGGAGCTGCGCGCCCTGTTCGGCAGCCTCGGCCAGGCCGCACCGCGGGCCAGTACCAGCGAACTGCGCCAGGTGCTCGACGCTCTGCTCGAAGACTGGCGCCCACGGGTGCAGGCCGGCCAGCAGGATGAAGCCGCGCGCCAGGAGGCGCCTGCCCAGTTCGCCGCCGAACTGCAGCAGACCCGCTGGGGGTTGTTCTCGCTAAATACCTCGCGCTGGCTGCTGACCCGCGCCTGGACCAGCGCCCGCAACAAGCGCGGCGACCGCCAGGGTGCGGCCGCGCTGCAAAGCTGGCTGCCGACCTTCTTCACCGAAGAAGGCCGCGACCTGCAACTCAAACGCTACCAGCAGCAGCCCGAGGATCTCGCCGAACAGCTGCCGCGCATCGAGCGCCTGCTGCTCTGGCTGCACCTGGCCCGCGGCACGCTCGACATCGCCGAGACCGACCGCCTGTTCGGCGAACTCAACAAACTGGCTGAACTGGCCAAGCACCCGATCAGTCAAGAGGAACTGGAGGCGCGTATGACCCAGGCGCAGATCATCATGAGCCTCAAGCCCTGGAAAGCGCTGCTCAAGCACGGCTGATGACCCCGGCAGGTGGCTCGCCCACCTGCCCCGCTCGACGACAGGACGCCCATCGATGTTCAAACTCAGCCTGAAATCCATCGCCGCCACCTGGCTGACCGGCTTGCTGGCACTGCTGCCGCTGGCTCTGACCATGGTGGTACTGGCGTGGCTGGTCAGCCTGCTCAACAACCTGATCGGCCCATCCACGGCCATCGGCCGGCTGTTCGCCGCGCTCGGCACGCCGTTCGCCAGCAATCCGTACCTGGCCTATGTGCTCGGCACTCTGTTGTTGCTGATCAGCCTCTATCCCCTGGGCCTGGCGGTGAAGCTGGGCCTGCGCCGCCCACTCGGCTGGCTGATCGACGTGACCCTGCGGCGCACGCCGCTGATCGGCAACTTCTACAATTTGGCCGACCGTTTCGTCGGCCTGCTCGACAAGAAGAACACCGACATCACCAGCATGCGCCCGGTATGGTGCTTCTTTGGCGGCGGCGATGGCGTGGCGGTGCTGGCCTTGCAGCCGACCTCGGAAACCGTGGAACTGGAAGGCCGCCCGCACCTCGCGATCCTGGTGCCTACCGCACCGATCCCGGTCGGTGGCGGCCTGCTCTACGTGCCGGCGGAATGGGTGAAGCCGGCCAACATGGGCGTCGATGCGCTGACCAGTATCTATGTGTCCATGGGGCTGACACCGCCACCCGCCCTGCCGCCGCAGAGCCTGGAAGATGGCCGCGAAGCGGAGTTGCCGGCAGCACCGGAACCGCTGCCACCCACAGGCGAAGGGCCGCCCAAGGCGCAGCCCTGATCCGCGAACCATGAACCGGCGCTTAGTCGGCGACGGCGCAATCAGGCATGCTGACGACCTCTACAGGATGCCAACCCGACAGCCGTAACCAGGAGCCCGCATGTCCAGCCTCTCGCCTGCCGCCGCCGACCGCCAGTTGGACCTCAACGAGCTGTTGCGTGAGCTGGTCGGCCAGGGCCGCATCGCCCAGGAAAGCGCCGAGCAGTGTTTGGCGATCCGCCGCAGCGGCACCAATAACGACCTGCACCCGTTGGAGTTCCTGGCCGCCCAGCAGCTGCAGGATCTGGCACGACCTGGCCGCATTCTGGATCTGGAAAGCCTGACCCAGTGGCTGGCACAGCTGGCCGGCCAGCCCTACCTGCGCATCGACCCGCTGAAGATCGACGCCGCGGCGGTCACCCCGCTGATGTCCTACGCCTTCGCCCAGCGCCACAAGATCCTCGCCGTGGCGGTCAGCGCCGAGGCGGTGACCATCGCCAGCGCCCAGCCGTTCATGCACGGCTGGGAAGCCAACCTCACCCACGTGCTCAAACGCCCGATCAAGCGCGTGGTGGCCAACCCGGCGGACATCCAGCGCTTCACCGTTGAGTTCTACCGCCTGGCCCGCTCGGTCAGCGGCGCCACCAACACCGATGCCAAGATCAGCAACGTCGGCAACTTCGAGCAACTGCTCAACCTCGGCGCCCAGGACCAGGAACCGGACGCCAACGACGCCCACGTTGTGAACATCGTCGACTGGCTGTTCCAGTACGCCTTCCAGCAGCGCGCCAGTGACATCCACATCGAGCCGCGCCGTGAACAGGGCAGCGTACGTTTTCGCATCGATGGCGTGCTGCACACCGTTTACCAGTTCCCTGCCCAGGTCACCATGGCCATCGTCAGCCGCCTGAAGACCCTGGGCCGCATGAACGTCGCCGAAAAGCGCAAACCCCAGGACGGTCGGGTGAAGACCAAGACGCCAGCCGGCAACGAGGTGGAGCTGCGCCTTTCGACCCTGCCCACCGCCTTTGGCGAGAAGATGGTGATGCGTATCTTCGACCCCGATGTGCTGTTGCGCGGCTTCGATCAGCTGGGCTTCAGCCCTGACGATCTCAAGCGCTGGGAAAGCATGACCCGCCAACCCAACGGCATCATTCTGGTCACCGGCCCCACCGGCTCGGGCAAGACCACCACGCTGTACACCACCCTCAAGCAGTTGGCCACCGAGGAAGTGAACGTGTGCACCATCGAAGACCCCATCGAGATGATCGAGGGCGCCTTCAACCAGATGCAGGTGCAGCACAACATCGACCTGACCTTCGCCAGTGGCGTGCGCGCCCTGATGCGCCAGGACCCGGACATCATCATGGTCGGCGAAATCCGCGACCTGGAAACCGCCGAAATGGCCATCCAGGCGGCGCTGACCGGTCACCTGGTGCTTTCCACCCTGCACACCAACGACGCCCCGAGCGCCATCACCCGCCTGCTCGAACTGGGCGTGCCGCATTACCTGCTCAAGGCGACCTTGCTGGGCGTCATGGCCCAGCGCCTGGTGCGCACCCTGTGCCCGCACTGCAAGGCACCGGTGGAGTTCGACGAAGCGGACTGGCAAGAGCTCACCCGCCCCTGGAACGCCCCGCTGCCGAGCGGCGCGCACCGCGCCGTGGGCTGTGCCGAATGCCGGGAAACCGGCTACCGGGGCCGCGCCGGGGTGTACGAGATCATGTTGCTGAACGACAGCCTGAAACCGCTGATCAGCGCCGATACCGACCTCACGCCGCTACGCCGCCAGGCCTTCAAGGATGGCATGCGCAGCCTGCGCCTTTCTGGTGCGCAAAAAATCGCTGCCGGGCAGACCACGATCGAAGAAGTATTGCGCGTGACACCGCAAAGCGAGCAGCGCTAATCTGCGCGAACGCGGGCTCGGGAGCAGCTCGCAAATGCCAGGAGCGGCGCCATGAATATCCGCCAGAAGATGCTCGCCTGTGGGGCCGTCAGTATCGTTGCCACGCTTCTGGTCGGAGGCATCGGCCTCTGGGGCCAGGCGCAGCTGGGCGACGCCCTGGCCGCCAATGAGATCAACGCCAACGCCCTGCGCCACCACATGGATGGCGACATGATGCACGACGCTCTGCGCGCCGACGTACTCGGCGCCTTTCTCACCGCCCCTGGTGACGCCACCGCCGCCGCTCAGGTACGCGACGATCTCAAGGAGCACAGCGAGCGCTTCCGCCAGGCCATGGCGCAGAACGCGGCATTGCCGCTGGCCACGGACATTCGTCAGGCCATCGATGGCGTTGGCCCGGTGCTGGAGGCCTATATCCAGGCAGCGACCCGTATCGTCGAACAGGCCCTTGCCGACCCGGTGGCGGCGCGCGCGCTGATGGCCGACTTCTCGCGCAGCTTCGGTGAACTGGAAGTGCGCAACGAAGCGATCAGCGAGCAGATCGAGGCCGCCGTCGCCCAGACCCGCGCGCAAACCGAGGCCACGGTGCAGCAGGCGTCCTGGTGGCAATGGGGCAGCCTGGGCCTGGCCTGCGTGCTGATCCTGGCGATCACCCGGCAACTGCTGAACTCGGTGCTGCGGCCCCTGGCGAAGATCATCAACGCCGCGCGCAGCATGGCTCAGGGCAACCTGCGCTCGCCAATCAGTGTCGACAGCCGTGACGAAGCCGGCCAGTTGCAACAGAGCCTCGCCGACATGCAGGCCAGCCTGCGGCAGATGATCGAGACCATCCGTACCGAAAGCGAGGAGCTGCGTCGCGCCTCCCAGCACCTGAGCCAGACCTCCGGCGAGGTGGCGCGTGGCGCCAGCGAGCAGGCCGAAGGCGCCACCAGCATGGCGGCGGCCATGGAGCAGATGATCGGCAACATCGCTCAGATCGCCGAACACACGCGCAGCGCCCGTGACATTTCCGAGCAGTCCGAACAGCTGACCACCACTGGCGGGCAGGTGATCGTCGGCGTGGTCGATGGCATGAACCACATCGCCGATGCGGTCAATCGGTCCTCGCAGACGGTCACCGTGCTGGGCCAGTCATCCGAGGAAATCGACTCGATCATTCAGGTGATTCGCGGTATCGCCGAGCAGACCAACCTGCTGGCGCTCAACGCCGCCATCGAGGCCGCGCGCGCTGGGGAGGCCGGCCGCGGCTTCGCCGTCGTGGCCGACGAGGTCCGCGGGCTGGCGGCGCGTACCGCGCAATCCACCCAGGAAATCACCGGCATGATTCAGCGCATTCGCGAATCCACCGCCCAGGCGGTGAAAAGCATGGATGCCGGGGTCAGCCGGGTGAGCGACGGCGTCGGCATGGCCCAGCAGGCCAATGCCTCGATCACCGAGATTCGCCAGGGTGTGCAGCGCTCGGCGCAGATGGTCGACGAGATCGCCCACACCATCACCGAGCAATCCAAGGCCAGCAACGAAGTCGCTGAGCGGGTGGAAATGATCAGCGAGGTGGCCCAGCGCAACAACAGGGCCATGCAGGACCTGGCGCACATGCTGGTGCAGATGGACAACTCCGCCCAGGCCATGCAGGCCTCGGTCCGGCGCTTCGAGCTCTAGTGCCCGGCGACAGCTCTGTAAGACGGTGGAACCAGTAGCGCGTGGCCCGACTCTCAAGCAGAGGAAACCCACAAGGAGTCATTGCCATGCGCCGTTCTAGTTCGCTGTTGATCGCCGGCCTGTTTCTGGCCGCCGCCACCCAAGCCCATGCCGTCAACCTGCGTGACGTGCTGTCGTCGGGTGCGACCACCGCGTCGACCTACCTGACGTTCAAGGACAACAAGATGATCGTCCCAGCCCAGGACGATGCCAGCAGCTACATCGCCAGCAACGGCGAAATCCGCGGCCCGTACCTGGAAGCGGCGCTGCAGAAGATCCGCACCGACAACCCGGATCTGCAAGCCAGCGACATGGAGCTGGCCACCGCGATTCTCACTGCCCAGCAGTGATCGAGCGCTTCACTGCCCCGCAGTGACGAAAAAGCCGGCCCTGCAGGCCGTGTGAAAACGTAGCGAGCGAAGGTCAGGCAGGGCAAAAACCGGCGAGAAAGCGCAGTTTACGAGCTGTAAATGAGCATTTTGATTGGACTCGCATCCGAGCCGGTTTTCAACGCCGCATGACCGAGCGCAGTAGTTTTCACACGGCCTGCCAGGGGCCGGCTTTTTCATGCATCATTACGGCTCAGCCGTCGATGCTCGCCTCGTAGCCTGCGCTGTCCAGCAGCTTTTGCAGCTGCGACGCATCGCTGGGCTGGAGCTTGAAGAACCAGCTGCCGTATGGGTCGTTGTTGACGCTTTCCGGGCTGTCGGCCAGGGCCTCGTTGATGGCGATCACTTCACCGCCAACCGGCGCGTAGATGTCGGAAGCGGCCTTCACCGACTCGACCACACCCGCTTCCTGGCCCGCGTCGAGCACCTTGCCGATTTCCGGCAGCTCGATGAACACCACATCACCCAGCGCTTGCTGAGCATGATCGGAGATGCCCACGGTCACGCTGCCATCGGCTTCCAGGCGGGCCCATTCGTGGCTGGTGGCGTAACGCAGATCGGCGGGGATAGAGCTCATGTTGTCGTTCCTCATCTGACAGGACGGCGACCGCGCCGTCCGGGGAATTTAGCAGGTGCGTAGGGGCCGTGTAAGAGTCTTTCAGATCAGCACTTTGCCATGGCGTACGAAGCTGGGCTGCACCACGCGAAGCGGGTACCACTTGCCGCGAATCTCCACCTCGGCGCGGTCACCGGTTTTCGCCGGCACCCGGGCCAGGGCGATGGACTTGCCCAGGGTCGGCGAGAAGCTGCCGCTGGTGATCTCGCCTTCGCCAACGCCGTCGACGCGTACCACCTGATGGGCGCGCAGCACGCCGCGCTCCTCCAGCACCACGCCGACCAGGCGTGAATGCGTGCCCTCAGCATGCTGACGCTGCAGCGCTTCACGGCCGATGAACACGCGCTCGGCGGGCTCCCAGGCCACCGTCCAGGCCAGGTTGCAAGCCAGCGGCGAGGACTGCTCGTCCATGTCCTGGCCGTATAGATTCAGGCCAGCCTCCAGGCGCAGCGTATCGCGTGCGCCCAGGCCGATGGGAGAAATACCAGCGCCGACAAGGTCGTTGAAGAACGCCACGGCTTCGCCGGCCGGCAACATGATCTCCAGGCCGTCCTCGCCGGTGTAGCCGGTGCGGGCGATGAACCAGTCGCCATCGGGCAGGCCCTGGAACGGCTTGAGCTCGTGGATCAGGCTGGCGCGGGCCTGACTGACCAGCTCGGCTGTGCGGGCACGGGCCTTGGGCCCCTGCACAGCGAACATGGCGAAGTCGCTGCGCTCGCGCAATTCGACGGCAAAGTCGCTGCTCTGCGCACGCATCCAGGCCAGATCCTTGTCGCGTGTGGCCGCATTGACCACCAGGCGGTAGGCCGGCGCCTCTGCCATATCGAGCCGGTAGACGATCAGGTCGTCGATCACCCCGCCCTGTTCGTTGAGCATGGCGCTGTACAGGGCCTTGCCCGCGGTTTGCAGACGACTCACATCGTTGGCCAGCAGGCGTTGCAGGTAGCGCTGGGCATCGCTGCCCTGCACGTCGACCACGGTCATGTGGGAAACGTCGAAGACCCCGCAATCGCGGCGTACCTGGTGATGCTCCTCGACCTGGGAGCCATAGTGCAGCGGCATGTCCCAGCCGCCGAAGTCGACCATCTTGGCGCCGAGCGCCAGGTGCAGGTCGTAAAGAGGTGTGCGCTGTCCCATGGGATCTCCTTCCGGGCGTTGCGAAGCTGGGGCGCGCGTGAAGTGGGCCATTCCAGATGAATTTGGACATGGCTGCATGGCGGGCCGCAGCGAATGGCGCGCATTGTAGCCGCATGGTCGGGGCGGGTCATCTTGGACATTGGCAGACGGTGTTACAAATGGACCGATAACCGTCGACGCGCGGCCTTGCGCTCGCCTGGCAACCGTCTATCCGATTCGCTGTGCCGAGCGGCGAATCAGCAGGATCACCGGCAGCACCCCGACCAGCACCAGGGTCAGCGCGGGCAATGCGGCGCGCGCCCATTCACCTTCGCTGGTCATCTCGAAGATGCGCACGGCCAGGGTGTCCCAGCCGAAGGGGCGCATCAGCAGCGTGGCCGGCATTTCCTTGAGCACATCGACGAACACCAGCAGGGCCGCCGACAGCACACCAGGCATCAGCAACGGCAGATAAACACGCATGAACAACGGCAAGCCGCCGACACCCAGGCTGCGCGACGCCTGGGCCAGTGACGGGCGAATGCGCGCCAGGCTGGTTTCCAACGGCCCGAAGGCTACCGCCAGAAAGCGGATCAGGTAGGCGAGCAGCAACGCGCCCAGGCTGCCCAGCAACAGCGCCTTGCCGGCGCCACCAAGCCATTTCGACAGGGGAATGACCACACCGTTGTCCAGGCTGCTGAAGGCCAGCATGATCGCCACCGCCAGCATCGAACCCGGCAGTGCGTAGCCGAGGTTGGCCAGGCCAACGGTGGCACCCATCAGGCGGGTCGGTGCCTGGCGCCGTGCGAAGGCCAGCAACAGTGCGACCGAAACGGTGATCAACGCCGCCATTGCACCCAGGTACAAGGTGTGGAGGATCAGCGCCAGATAACGCTCATCGAGATCGAAACGCCCCCGCTGCCAGAACCACACCAGGAGCTGCAGCATCGGGATCACGAAAGCGCAGGCGAATACCAGCAGGCACCAGCCACTGGCCGCCAGCGCGCGCAGGCCGGTCAGCCGATACAGCGCGCCGCTTCGCGGCCGCTCGACCGCAGGCCTTACGGCACCACGGGTGCGGCGCTCGCCATGGAGCACCAGCATCACCGCGAACAGCAGCAGGCAGGCCAGTTGCGCCGCGCTGCCCAGGCTGTAAAAGCCATACCAGGTCTTGTAAATAGCAGTGGTGAAGGTATCGAAGTTGAATACCGAAACGGCGCCGAAATCGGCCAGGGTCTCCATCAATGCCAAGGCCAGCCCGGCGCCGATAGCTGGCCGCGCCACCGGCAGCGCCACCCGCCAGAACGCCAGCCAGGGCGAATGGCCCAGGGTACGCGAAGCCTCCATCAGGCCCTTGCCCTGAGCCAGGAAGGCGTTACGCGCCAGCAGGTAGACATAGGGGTAGAAAACCAGCACCAACACGATGATCACGCCGGCCGTCGAGCGTACCCGGGGAAACCGTATGCCGCTGCCCAGCCATTCACGCAGCGCCGTTTGCACCGGGCCGGAGAAGTCCAGCAGGCCGACGAACACGAAGGCCAACACGTAGGCAGGAATGGCGAACGGCAGCATCAGCGCCCAGTCCAGCCAGCGCCGGCCGGGAAACTCGCAGAGGCTGGTCAGCCAGGCCAGGCTCACGCCGAGCAGCGTCACGCCTAGCCCAACGCCGAGCACCAGCGTCACCGTGTTGCCGATCAGCCGCGGCAGCTGGGTCTGCCAGAGGTGCGACCAGATCTGCCGATCCACCTCGTGCCAGCTCGCCAGCAACACCAGCAGCGGCATAAGCACCAACAGGGCGACGGCAAAGGCGATGGGGTACCAGCGACGCTGGGTCGAATAGGCCACGCAAACTCCAAAACGCGTAAAGCACGACGCCCCGGACAATGCCGGGGCGTCGCTTGCAGGCGCCTGACTGGCCGCTAGCGGCTCGCTCGGGCGCCGCGGTCAGTGATCAGTTCCAGCCAGCGCGATCCATCAGGCGAATGGCCTCGGCCTGACGCTTGCCGGCCACTTCCACGGCGATGCTGTCTGCCTTGAACTCACCCCAGGAGGCGACTTCCGCTGAAGGCTTCACCTTCGGGTTGGCCGGGAACTCCTTGTTGGCGTCGGCGAAGATGTTCTGCGCTTCGGCACTGGTCATCCACTCGACCAGCTTCTGCGCCGCCTCGGGGTTCGGCGCATGCTTGGTCAGGCCGACACCGGACAGGTTGACGTGCACGCCGCGGTCTTTCTGGTTCGGCCAGAACAGCTTGGCTTTCAGGTCGGGCTTCTGCTCGTGCAGACGGCCGAAGTAGTAAGTGTTGACGATGCCCACGTCGCACTGGCCCGCAGCCACGGCGTTGATGACCGAGTTGTCGTCCGGGAACACGTCGGTCGCCAGGTTGTTGACCCAGCCCTTGATGATCTCTTCGGTCTTGGCTTCACCGTGAGTCTCGATCAGGGTGGCGGTGAGCGACTGGTTGTAGACCTTCTTGCTGGTGCGCAGGCACAGGCGGCCCTCCCAGTTCTTGTCGGCCAGCGCTTCGTAGGTGGTCAGCTCGCCGTCCTTCACCCGTTCCGGCGAGTAGACGATGGTGCGCGCGCGCAGCGACAGGCCGGTCCAGGCACCGCTGGCGGCGCGGTACTGAGCAGGAATGTTGGCGTCGACGACGCTGGACTTCATCGGCTGCAGAATACCCATCTGCTCGGCCTGCCAGAGGTTGCCGGCGTCGACGGTGATCAGCAGATCTGCCGGGGTGTTCTCGCCCTCTGCCTTGATGCGCTCCATCAGCGGCGCTTCCTTGTCGGTGATGAACTTCACCGCGACGCCGCTCTTGGCGGTATAGGCGTCGAACACCGGTTTGATCAGCTCGTCGATACGCGAGGAATAGACCACGACTTCATCGGCGGCCTGCACCGCGCTGGCCAGCGTACTGAGGGTGAAAACGGCGAGAAGCGCACGACGTACCGACATGACAGAGACCTTGTGGAAGATGAGAGAGCGAGGATGATAGTGACTCGCATCTGCACCGCACACCGGGAGCTCGTTGCCAGATATTACAGCGCCATCAGGCCTTCGCCATCTCCGGCAGGTCGCCGCTCAGGCCCAGGGCCTGGCGCACGAACAGCGCCTTGGCGTCTTCCAGGCCGTCGACCAGATCCAGGCCGGCGTTGCGCGCCAGACGCAGCGCCAGAGAGTCGCTCTGGAACAGACGCTGGAAGCCTTCCATCGCCGCCATCATCGCCAGGTTGTGCGGCATGCGCCGGCGCTCGTAACGACTCAGCACGCGCTCATCGGCCAGACGCTCGCCGCGTGCCGTGGCCTGCGCCAGCACTTCAGCGAGCACCGCGGCGTCGAGGAAGCCGAGGTTGACGCCCTGCCCAGCCAGCGGGTGGATGGTGTGGGCGGCGTCGCCGATCAGTGCCAGCCCCGGTTCGACGTAACGCTTGGCGTGCCGCTGGCGCAGCGGAATGCACAGGCGGCGATCCACCTGCAGCACCTGGCCGAGGCGGTACTCGAACGCCTGCCCCAGCTCTGTAGAAAACGCGTCGTCGTCCAGTGCCATCAGCCCGGTGGCCTGATCCGGCGTAGTCGACCAGACGATCGAGCACCAGTGCTCGCCGTCGCGCTCGCCCAGCGGCAGGAAGGCCAGCGGACCTTCGTCGGTGAAGCGCTGCCAGGCCGTGGCCTGATGAGCCTCGGCACAACGCACGCTGGTGACGATGGCGTGGTGCAGGTAATCCCATTCGCGGGTTTCGCAGCCGGCCAGGCGGCGCACCGCGGAATTGGCGCCATCCGCCGCGATAATCAGCGGCGTACGCAGCTCGCGTCCGTCGGCCAGGGTCAGCAGCCAGTCATCACCAGAGTGGCGCAGGCGCTCCAGGCGCGCATCGGCCAACAGACCCACGTCGCTGTCATGCAGGCGCTCGAGCAGGGCGTCCTGGACCACGCGGTTCTCGACGATATGGCCAAGGGTCATGGCATGCACGCTGCCGGCGCTGAAATGGATATGGCCGGTGCCGCTGCCGTCCCAGACATGCATGTCGCGATAGGGGCAACTGCGCCGCGCCAGCACGCCGGGCCAGGCGCCAAGGCGTTCGAGAATGCGCTGGCTGGCCATCGACAAGGCGCTGACCCGCGGCTCGTAGCCTGCGCTGGCGTCGAACGGTTCGACCCGCATCGGGCCGCCATCGAGCACCAGGCATTCCAGGCCATGCCCGCGCAAGGCCAGTGCCAGGGCGCTGCCGACCATGCCGGCGCCCACGATGATCAGGTCTGCACGCATCTCGTTCATATCCTCAGGCTGCCTGTCGCACGCGCGGCTTGAGCCGCACGTAAAGCGTCTTGTTGACCCGCGCCACCAGGGTGCCGCTGCCATCGCGCACCTCGACCGGCAATTCGGGCAGGTACTTGTCGCCATCGGCGGTGCGCTCGCGCACCTCGTCGATGAAGGCCTGGTCGATGGCGAACGAGGCGAACACCGGCCCGCGGCCCGGCGCGATGAAATCGATGCTGGCGGCCTTGTCCCAGACCACGTAATCGCGGCCCAGGTTCTCCATCAGCATCAGCATGTAGAAGGGATCGGTCATCGAATACAGGCTGCCGCCGAACTGGGTACCCACGTAATTGCGGTTGTACCAGCCCAAACGCATTTTAACCTCGACCTGACGGAAATCCGGAGCGATACGGCGGATCCACACACCGGCGCCCAGGTAAGGCGGGTAGGCGTTCATGATCCAGCGCAGCACACGGGCCTTGCGCGCCAGCCGGCGGGCATTCATTGCGGGTTACCGCGAGTACCCATGCCCATGGCCTGACGCGCGAACCAGCGCTTGGCCGGCGGCAGCAACTCCAGCCCGAGCAGGCCCAGATTGCGGCCGGCGGCGAGCAGCGGCTGGTCGGTGCTGAACAGCCGGGTGACCTGATCGGAAAACGCCACGGTGCGCGCCTGGTCACCGGCCTGGGTGGCGGCGTAGCGCTGCAGGGTGGTCAGATCACCCAGCGGCGCCGCGCTCGCCAGCAGCGTATCGGCCAGCGCACGCACGTCACGCAGCGACAGGTTGAAGCCTTGCCCAGCGATCGGGTGCAGGCTGTGGGCTGCATTGCCGAGCACCACCAGGTTGGCGCGCACCTGCTCGGCGGCTTCGATCAGCACCAGCGGGTACGGCACCCGTGCGCCAACCTGGCGCAGGGCACCGAGGCGGTAACCGAAGGCCTGCTGCAGCTCGGCGAGAAAGGCGCGCTCATCGAGCTTGAGCAGCCGTTCGACCTCGCGGCTCGGGTGCGTCCACACCAACGCACAGCGATTATCGGAAAGCGGCAGCAGCGCCAGCGGGCCGGATTCGGTGAAACGCTCGAAGGCCTCGCCGCCATGGGCCTGTGATGGCGTGATGTTGGCGATCAAGGCAGTCTGATCGTACGGTCGCAGATTGACGGCGATACCCAATTGCTCACGCAACGACGAACGCCCGCCATCGGCGAGGATGGCCAGCGAGCAGTCGATCAGGGTTTCGTCGTCCAGGGTCAGGCGATAGCCTTCGGCGGTGGGCTCCATGCGCTCGACCTGGGCCGGGCAGCGCCATTGGATCACCTCGGCGTCCAGTGCCTGCCACAGGCAGTGGCCGAGCCAAGCGTTTTCCACCACGTAGCCCAGGGCCGGCACGTTTTCCTGATCGGCGCTGAGCCGGGCTGCCGCGAAACGCCCCCGATCGGAGACGTGAATGCGCTCGATGGCGGTGCCCTGTTCGGCAATCGCCGGCCACAGGCCGAGGCCTTCGTAGATCAGTCGCGAGCCGTAGGACAGCGCGGTGGAGCGGGCATCGTAACTGGGCTGGTAGCCGTCGCCTGGGGCGAACGGTTCGATCAGCGCGATACGCCAGCCGCGCTTGCACGCCTCGCCCTGCAGCGCCAGCGCCAGGCTGGCGCCAACCAGGCCGCCACCAATGATCGCCACGTCGACTCGCAACATGGCCTCAGGCTACCTGCGCACGGGCGGCGGCCATCAGTGCTTCGATCTCGTCGACGGCCTTGGGCACGTCGTTGGTGAGGATCTCGCAACCGGTCTTGGTCACCACCACGTCATCCTCGATGCGCACACCAATGCCGCGCCATTTCTTGGCGACGTTCTGGTTGTCCACAGCGATGTAGATGCCCGGCTCGACGGTCATCGCCATGCCGACTTCGAGCACGCGCCATTCGCCGCCGACCTTGTATTCGCCGACATCGTGCACGTCCATGCCCAGCCAGTGGCCGGCGCGGTGCATGTAGAACGGCTTGTAGGCCTCGGCCGCGATCAACTCGTCGACGTCGCCGTCCAGCAAACCGAGATCGACCAGACCTCTGGTGATGACCCGCACCGTGGCCTCGTGGGCCTCGTTCCAATGGCGGCCGGGAGCGATGAACCTGAAGGCTTCCATATTGGCGGCCAGCACGATCTCGTAGATGGCCTTCTGCTCGGGCGTGAACGTACCGCTGACCGGGAAGGTGCGGGTAATGTCACTGGCGTAGCAGTCGATCTCGCAACCGGCATCGATCAGCACCAGATCGCCGTCCTTGAGCAGGGCGTCGTTCTCGCGGTAGTGCAGGATGCAGGCATTCTTGCCCGCCGCGACGATGGAGCCGTAGGCCGGCATCTTCGAACCGCCCTTGCGGAATTCGTAATCGAGCTCCGCTTCCAGGTGATATTCGTAGAGCCCGGCACGGCTGGCCTGCATGGCCTTGATATGGGCGCGGGCGGAAATCTGCGCCGCTTCGCGCATCACCTTCACCTCGCCGGCCGACTTGTACAGGCGCAGGTCGTGGAGGAAGTGGTTGAGGGCGACGAACTCCTTGGGCGGCGACGCGCCCTGGCGCGCCTTGGAGCGGATCACGTTGACCCACTCCATCAGGTGCCGGTCGAACTCCGGGTTGGTGCCCACCGCGTAATAGACGCGCTCACGGCCCTCGATCAGGCCTGGCAGGATGTCGTCGATATCACCGATGGGAAAGGCATCGTCCGCGCCATAGCGGCTGATCGCCCCTTCCTGACCGGCGCGCAAACCGTCCCACAACTCGCGGTCGGGATCGCGCTCACGGCAGAACAACACGTACTCGCCATGCTCACGGCCGGGAATCAGGGCGATCACCGCCTCGGGCTCGGGAAAGCCGGACAGGTACTGGAAATCGCTGTCCTGGCGGTAGATGTGCTCGACGTCGCGGTTGCGAATGAACACCGGCGCCGCCGGCAGGATGGCGATGCTGTTCGGTTCCATCTGCGCCATCAGCGCCTTGCGACGGCGGGCGTATTCCGCTTTGGAGATGCTGGTCATGGGCAGGCTCGATTCCGGTCGGTGAAGGGCGCGATCAGTGCAGCGAAGGCTTGGGCGCCTGGGCAGCCGGCTTGGCGCACTCGCTGAACAGCAGCAGCGGCGCGACGCGCAGGTACTCCATGACTTCCATGTAATCGTTCTCGCCGTCCTCGGACTCGTCCAGCGCATTCTGCACCTGGGCGATGGCGGACAAATCCTGCAGCACTTCCATGGCCTCGGCGCTCAACGCAGCGTCGCCGACTGTCAGCCCGAAGCCACCGAGAAAGCCCTGACACCACTGGCCCAGCGCCGCAGCACGCTCGGCCAGGGGGGCTTCGTCGGAGGGCAGCAGCAGAACCACGGTGACGTCGTCACCGGTCAGCTCGCCGCGCACCATTTCCTGCAGGCCAATCAACGCCTGGCGTACGTTTTCCGGCGGCTCGACACCGAGCAGTTCGGTGGCGTCGACCAGCCAGGGGCCGGCCTCGAAGCCCGCGCCAGCGCAACTGCGACCCAGCAGCAGGCCGTGCAATTCGGCAGGTGAAACGGAGGAACCACCACTGGCGAGCAGGGCAGCGAATGCAGCGTAGGGAGAACTGGAAGTCGGCATCGATCACTAGGCGCCAAGGGGCGCAATCACTAGAATGGAGGCTTTCTATCCTAGCACTGGCGCACGCGCCAAAACCATCGGCCGGTTTGCACCGGCGAGCCGCTGGATCTATACACTGCGCACACCCTGCCAAAGCGAGAGCCAATGGAAGACGCCGATCTAAACGCCCTGACGGCAAAGCTGGAACTGCTGATCCAGCGCGTCGAGCGACTCAAGGCACAAAACCGTCTCTTGCTGGAAAGCGAGCAGGCATGGCGCGAAGAACGCGCTCATCTGATCGAAAAGAACGAAATGGCTCGGCACAAGGTCGAATCGATGATTTCGCGCCTCAAAGCCCTGGAGCAGGACTCATGACCCAATCGAATACCGTCACCGTTCAGATTCTGGACAAAGAATATTGCATCGCCTGCCCCGCCGATGAGCGTAGCAACCTGCAAAGCGCCGCCCGCTACCTAGACGGCAAGATGCGGGAGATCCGCAGCGGCGGCAAAGTCATCGGCGCAGACCGCGTCGCGGTGATGGCAGCCCTGAACATCACCCATGATCTGCTGCACAAGCAGCAGAACCTCGACAAGCAGGCCACCGTCACCCGCGACCACGTGCGCGACCTGCTCGGCCGTGTCGACAACGCACTCGACGAAACCGATGGCCGTGGCGCCTGACCAACGGTCGTCCTTTTGCGTTATACTGGCCACAGCTCCCTGGAGTGTGCGCCAGTTGGTTGATGTCCCTGAGCCGATACGCACAACCCCGGGGGTTGTCAGTTGAGGCCGGTGTGCATGTCCGCTTGACGGAAAGCCTTAAGGTTTCCTGCAACCTCCACCTTGAACTTTCGGGTTCAAGGGCTAAACCGACAGCGGCATGCTGGGGAGTCACAAATTTGCAGCCCGCTGCTGGCCCAGGCCAGCAGCGGGCTTTTTGTTGGTGGCGAGCGCTGATGGATGCGAGGCGCAGTGGTAACAACAAGGGGACCGGCCCATGATCGAAGCCAGCAACCTGACCCGCGCCCAGCTGCGCCGCACGCTGCGCAAGACGCGGCGCGAGCTGCCAAGGGCTGCGCAACGCAAGGCGGCGGCGGCGCTGTATCGCCAGCTGGCCCAGCATCCGATCTTTCGCCGCACGCGCAGCGTCGCCCTGTACCTGGCCAATGACGGGGAAATCGACCCGCACCTGCTGATCAGAGCCGCCCATGCGCGCGGTAAGCAGGTGTTCCTGCCGGTGCTGAAATCCTGGCCACGCACCAGCATGGTGTTCCAGCGCCTGGACGCGCACGAAAAGCTCGCTGCCAATCGCTTCGGCATCCCCGAACCCCGCCGCAACGGCAAGCGCCAGCGCAAGATCTGGACGCTCGATCTGATCCTGCTGCCCCTGGTGGGCTTCGACCAGCACGGCGGTCGCCTCGGCATGGGCGGCGGCTTCTACGATCGCAGCCTGGCGTATCGCGCACGGCGCAAAAATTGGCACAAACCGACCCTGCTCGGGCTGGCCCACGGCTGCCAGCAGGTGGATCGGCTGAGCATGGCCAACTGGGACGTACCACTGGATGCCACCGTGACCGATGGCGGCTGGTATTAACACGCCGCGCTTAACGCTCGGCTCGAACCGCCTCAGTAACCGGTTTACCCTGCTGCCACTGGCTTTGCGTGTAGCCCGTGGTCACCATGCCAAGGCCGAATACCAGTACCAGCATCCACAACAGATCAGGCTTGCGCCGCATATCACCACTCCCTACCGAATCCCCCGTCACGCAGCACCTGCAGCGCACCGACTCAGAGAGCAAAGTTCATGCCCTATTGGCTGATGAAATCCGAACCCGACGAATTGTCCATCCATGACCTGCAGCGCCTGGCCAAGACGCGTTGGGATGGCGTGCGCAACTACCAGGCGCGCAACTTCATCCGCAGCATGCAGGCGGGCGATCAATTCCTGTTCTATCACTCCAGTTGCCCGCAACCGGGAGTTGCCGGCATCGCCCGGATCGACGGGGCACCCTACCCGGATCCCGCTGCGCTGGATCCGCAGAGCCATTACTTCGACGCCAAAGCCAGCACCGAGAAGAATCCGTGGACGGCCATCGACGTGAGTTTCGTGGAGGCGTTCAAGCAGGTCATCCCGCTCGCCGAACTGAAGGCGCAGGCGGCGCTGGCGGAACTCGCGCTGGTGCAAAAAGGCAGCCGCCTGTCAGTGATGCCCGTCACCGAGGCGCAGTGGACGGCAATTCTGTTGCTGAAGTGATCAGCCCTGCAGGATCAGGTTGTTGAACAGCAGATCCTCGACCAGCGGCTGGCCTTCCTCGTCGGTGAGCACCTGCTGGACCTGCTTGAGGGCTTCCTGGCGCAGCTTTTCCTTGGCATCGGGGGTGGCCAGGTTCTCTTCGGTCTGCTGGGAGAACAGCATCACCAGTTGGTTGCGAATCAGCGGCTCGTGGTGGGTGACCTTGGCTTCGGCATCGGCGCCGGTGACGCGCAGCGCCACGTCGGCCTTGTAGTACTTGAGCTTGGGCCCGACACCGAAGTTGCCGACCAGCGCCGGCGTCAGGCTGTGATAGATCACCTGCGGTGCGGCGCCCTCGCCCTCGCCTTCCTTCTTTTCTTCATTGGCGAACGCCGGGATCGACAGTGCGCAGGCAAGCAGAAGCGTGATGAGGGTTTTCACAGGGCGATCTCCGTTGGGTTGCCCGCAAGCATAGCAACGCCTGGCGCAGACCCCAATGCTTATGGCGGGTTATCAGACGAGGCCATGCTCGTTGACCGTAAGGCCCGCTTACCTAAACTGCAGGGCGACTCCCCTCGAGGTAAACCACCATGAAAGCACTGCTCTGCAAAGCCTTCGGCCCTGCCGAGACGCTGGTACTGGAGGCCGTCGACAGCCCAAGCCCGAAAGGCAACGAGGTATTGATCGAGGTGCAGGCCGCTGGCGTGAATTTCCCGGATACGCTGATCATCGAGGGCAAATACCAGTTCAAGCCACCCTTCCCGTTCTCGCCCGGTGGCGAAGTAGCCGGCGTAGTCAGCACGGTGGGCGACAAGGTCGCGAACCTGAAGGCAGGCGACCGGGTGATGGCCCTGACCGGCTGGGGCGGCTTTGCCGAACAGGTAGCCGCTCCCGCTTACAACGTGCTGCCGGTGCCCGCGAGCATGGACCTGACCACGGCGGCCGCCTTCGGCATGACCTACGGCACTTCGATGCACGCACTCAGGCAGCGCGCAGGCCTCAAGCCGGGTGAAACCCTGCTGGTGCTGGGCGCCGCCGGCGGTGTCGGCCTGGCGGCGGTGGAAATCGGCAAGGCCATGGGCGCACGGGTGATCGCCGCAGCCAGTAGTGCAGAGAAGCTGGAAGTGGCGCGCAACGCTGGCGCCGACGAGCTGATCGACTACAGCGAGCAGAGCCTCAAGGACGAAGTGAAAAAGCTCACCAACGGCCAGGGCGTCGACGTGATCTACGATCCAGTCGGTGGACCGCTGTTCGAGGAGGCGTTTCGCTGTATGGCCTGGAATGGCCGCTTCCTGGTCGTCGGCTTCGCCGCCGGCGGTGGCATCCCGACGCTGCCAGCCAACCTGCCGCTACTCAAGGGCGCTGCCCTGGTCGGCGTGTTCTGGGGCTCCTTTGCCCAGCGCCAGCCGGCGGACAACGCCGACAACTTCCGGCAGCTGTTCGCCTGGCATGCCGAGGGCAAACTCAAGCCGCTGGTGTCGCAGACCTTCCCGCTGGAGCGCGGCGGCGAGGCGATCGACGCCCTCGGCCAGCGCAAGGCCGTCGGCAAGCTGGTGGTGACCGTTCGCTGACGGGGCACTGAAAACAGCAAGCCGCCCGAGGGCGGCTTGCTTCGTTCAGTCCCGCGGCGCGTAGGCGAATACGTCGGCGCGCATCTGATGGGCATCCATGCCGGACTCGACCAAGGCGTCGAGGGTGGCGTAGACCATGCTCGGCGAACCGCTGGCGTAGACGTGCAGCGCACGCAGATCCGTGAAGTCCTCTCGAACCGCCTCGTGCAACAGGCCGCAGCGGCCCTGCCAGGCGCACTGGTCGCTGACCACCTGATGCAGAGACAGGTTGGGCAATGCCTGCCACTCGTCCCAATGGGGCAGTTGATAAAAATCTTCGGGACGCCGCGCGCCCCAGTACAGGTGCACCGGGTGCTGGAAGCCACGCGAGCGGCACTCTTCGATCAGGCTGTGCATCTGCGCCATCCCGGTACCCGCGGCGATCAGCAGCAGCGGCCCGTCTGGCAGCTCGGCCAGGTGGGCGTCGCCGAATGGCAACTGCACCCGCGCCGTGCCCTGCTCGCGCAGCTGCTGCAGCAGGTTCAATGCACTCGCTTCGCGCCCTAGAATATGCAGCTCCAGGTCACGGCCCTGCTGCGGCGCCGAGGCCAGGGAAAAAGCCGACTTCTCGCCATCCTGGCGTTCGATCAACAGGTACTGGCCGGCGTGGTAGCGCGGCGGCTTGCCGGCCGGCGCCCGCAGCAGCACGCGCCACACATCGCCGCCAGCCTCGATGCAGTCCACCACCTGGCAACCCAGGCTGCGTACCGGCAGTTCGCCGGGCAGCAGCACGCCGTCCCAGTGCAGCACGCAGTCTTCCAGCGGCTCGGCGATGCAGGCGTACAGCTCGCCATGGTCCAGTTCGGCGCCGTTCTGGCGAACGCGACCTTCGATCAGCAGCGCGGCGCACACATGACAATTGCCGTTGCGGCAGCTTTGCGGGCAGGTGTAGCCCAGGCGCCGAGCTGCATCGAGGATGGCTTCGCCGGCTTCGACTTCGAGCACTGCGCCGGAGGGTTGCAGGGTGACCTTCATCAATCGATTCCCAACTGGCTCCACATTTCATCGACCCGCTTGGTGACCGCCTCGTCCTTGACGATGGCGCGGCCCCACTCACGATTGGTTTCACCCGGCCACTTGTGAGTGGCATCCAGGCCCATCTTCGAACCCAGGCCGGAGATCGGCGAGGCGAAATCCAGATAGTCGATCGGCGTATTCTCGATCATCACCGTATCGCGCTTGGGGTCCATGCGCGTGGTGATGGCCCAGATCACGTCGTTCCAGTCGCGGGCATTGATGTCGTCGTCGGTGACGATCACGAACTTGGTGTACATGAACTGGCGCAGGAACGACCACACGCCCAGCATCACGCGCTTGGCGTGCCCTGGGTACTGCTTCTTCATGGTCACCACCGCCATGCGGTAGGAACAACCCTCCGGCGGCAGGTAGAAGTCGGTGATCTCCGGGAACTGCTTCTGCAGGATCGGCACGAACACTTCGTTCAGCGCCACGCCAAGAATCGCTGGCTCGTCTGGCGGCCGGCCGGTGTAGGTGCTGTGATAGATCGGATCACGACGACGGGTGATGCGCTCGACGGTGAACACCGGGAAGGTGTCGACCTCGTTGTAATAACCGGTGTGATCGCCGTACGGGCCTTCTGGCGCGGTTTCGCCCGGATGGATCACACCCTCGAGAACGATCTCGGCGCTGGCCGGAACTTGCAGGTCGTTACCGATGGCCTTGACCAGCTCGGTGCGATGACCACGCAGCAGGCCGGCGAAGGCGTATTCGGACAGGGTGTCGGGCACTGGCGTGACGGCGCCTAGGATGGTCGCCGGGTCCGCACCCAGGGCCACGCACACCGGATAGGGTTTGCCCGGATGCTTCTGGCACCACTCGCGGTAATCCAGCGCGCCGCCGCGGTGGCTGAGCCAGCGCATGATCACCTTGTTGCGGCCGATCACCTGCTGGCGATAGATACCGAGGTTCTGACGCTCCTTGTTCGGCCCCTTGGTGATGGTCAGGCCCCAGGTGATCAGCGGCGCCACGTCGCCGGGCCAGCAGTGCTGAATGGGCAACTTGCTCAGGTCGACGTCGTCGCCCTCCTCGATCACTTCATGGCACGGCGCGTCCTTGAGCACCTTGGGCGCCATGCTGATGACCTTCTTGAAGATCGGCAGCTTGCTCCAGGCATCCTTGAGCCCCTTCGGCGGCTCGGGCTCCTTGAGAAAGGCCAGCAGCTTGCCAATTTCGCGCAGCTCGGAAACGTCTTCAGCGCCCATGCCCAGCGCCACGCGCTTGGGCGTGCCGAACAGGTTGCCGAGTACCGGAACGCTGTGGCCGGTGGGGTTCTCGAACAGCAGTGCCGGGCCGCCCTTGCGCAGAGTGCGGTCGCACACTTCGGTCATCTCCAGGATAGGCGATACCGGCGCCTTGATGCGCTTGAGCTCGCCGCGCGCTTCCAGGCCGCGGATAAAGTCGCGCAGATCGCGATACTGCATGCTGGAACCTCACTTGAATCGGGGCGCAAAGTTTAGCGCCGAAGTCGGACTTGCAGAACAGTCGATACTACAGACAGACAAAAGCCGGGTTTCCCCGGCTTTTTGTGCCACCAGTAAATGCTGGATCGTAGCGAGCGAAGGTCAGGCGAGGGCTAGGCGCCCCCACGAAAACCGGCGAAAAAGCGGAGTGTACTTTTGTACATGAGCATTTTGAGCCGGTTTTCAACGAAGCATGGCATTCGCGCAGTAGATCCGCTTACTTGCGCTTCATGGACATGAAGAACTCGTCGTTGGTTTTTGTGGCCTTGAGCTTGTCGATCAGGAACTCGATGGCGGCGATCTCATCCATCGGGTGCAGCAGCTTGCGCAGGATCCACATGCGCTGCAGCTCGTCTTCTGCGGTCAGCAACTCTTCGCGGCGGGTACCGGCGCGGTTGATGTTGATGGCCGGGAATACGCGCTTCTCGGCGATACGACGATCCAGGGGCAGCTCCATGTTGCCGGTACCCTTGAATTCTTCGTAGATCACTTCGTCCATCTTCGAGCCGGTTTCGACCAGCGCGGTGGCGATGATGGTCAGCGAGCCGCCTTCTTCGATGTTACGCGCGGCGCCGAAGAAACGCTTCGGCTTCTCCAGAGCGTGGGCGTCGACACCACCGGTGAGCACCTTGCCGGAGCTCGGGATCACGGTGTTGTAAGCGCGGGCCAGACGGGTGATGGAGTCGAGCAGGATGACCACATCCTTCTTGTGCTCGACCAGGCGCTTGGCCTTCTCGATGACCATCTCGGCAACCTGCACGTGGCGGGTCGGCGGCTCGTCGAAGGTGGAGGCGACCACTTCGCCGCGCACGGTGCGCTGCATTTCGGTCACTTCTTCCGGGCGCTCGTCGATCAGCAGAACGATCAGGTGGCACTCGGGGTTGTTACGGGTGATGTTCGAGGCGATGTTCTGCAACATGATGGTCTTGCCCGCTTTCGGCGGGGCGACGATCAGGCCGCGCTGGCCCTTGCCGATCGGCGCGCAGAGGTCGATCACGCGGCCGGTGATGTCCTCGGTGGAGCCGTTGCCGGCTTCCATGGTCAGGCGCTTGTTGGGGAACAGCGGCGTCAGGTTCTCGAACAGAATCTTGTTCTTGGCGTTTTCCGGACGGTCGAAATTGATGCTGTCGACTTTGAGCAGGGCGAAATAACGCTCGCCTTCTTTCGGCGGGCGGATCTTGCCGACGATGGTGTCACCGGTACGCAGGTTGAAGCGGCGGATCTGGCTCGGCGAGACGTAGATGTCATCGGGGCCGGCGAGATAGGAGGCGTCTGCGCTGCGCAAAAAGCCGAAACCGTCCTGGAGAATCTCCAGCACGCCGTCACCGGAAATTTCTTCACCGCCTTTGGCATGTTTCTTCAACAACGAGAAGATCACGTCCTGCTTGCGCGAGCGGGCCATGTTCTCGATGCCCATCTGCTCGGCCATTTCCAGCAGTTCGGTAATCGGCTTTTGCTTGAGTTCAGTCAGATTCATATAGGAATGACGTATTTATAAGAGGAGGGAATGGTAAGCATTGAGCTTGAGAGGCCGCACCGCGAGGAGGCGACAGGCGCCCGCTTTATTGTCGAATGTTCGATTAGGAATGCGTCGGCAGCGGCGTGCAGGGGGTCACTTAGGAAAAGCGACGGCCCCGAATGTAACATCGGCTTTGCGAAGGCGTCTAGCCTCCAGGCAGAAAAAAGCCCCGTTGTCTACGGGGCTTTTCGGCGACGCTTACAGGTTGGCGTCGATGAAGGCAGCCAGTTGCGACTTGGACAGGGCGCCGACCTTGGTGGCTTCGACGCTGCCGTTCTTGAACAGCATCAGGGTCGGGATGCCACGCACGCCGTACTTTGGCGGAGTGTCCTGGTTCTCGTCGATGTTCAGTTTGCAGACCTTCAGCTTGCCCTGGTACTCCTTGGAGATCTCGTCCAGCACCGGAGCGATCATCTTGCACGGACCACACCACTCGGCCCAATAGTCGACCAGCACCGGCCCGTCTGCCTGGATGACGTCCTGATCGAAGCTGGCATCGCTTACATTGGTGATGAATTCACTCATGGGAAGTCTCCGTGTTGGCACGCAATAACGATAAAAGTGGCGGCCATGATAGCCCGGCTCGCGTGACACAGGAAGGCGCCCGCCATTGAGCGTAGCCATAGAGGCTATCGACACGGCCAATGGGCGAGCCCGCCGATGACGCGCGCGCGCGACCGCCGCAGGCAGCTGGCGCAATGCCTGCAACGTGCGTATCCGTTGGCGTGCGCGGCCTATCGTGGCACGATGGCGGGGTTCTGCATCGAGATTGACTGATCATGCCGCAAACCCATTCCGAGTCCTTCCCGCTGGTCGCCGCCATCGACCTGGGTTCCAACAGCTTTCACATGGTGCTGGCCAAGGCCGACCATGGCGAGATCCGTATCCTCGAACGGCTCGGTGACAAGGTACAGCTGGCGGCGGGCATCGACGAACAGCGCCAGCTCAGCGAAGAGGCCATGCAACGCGGCCTCGATTGCCTGAGCCGCTTCGCCCAACTGACCAACAGCCTGCCCCAGGGCGCGGTGCGCATCGTCGGCACCAACGCTCTGCGCGAGGCGCGCAACCGCGCCGAGTTCATCCGCCGGGCCGAAGCGCTGCTGGGCCATCAGGTGGAAGTGATCTCCGGTCGCGAAGAAGCGCGCCTCATCTACCTGGGCGTGTCCCATTCGATCGCCGACACGCCGGGCAAGCGCCTGGTCGCCGATATCGGCGGTGGCAGTACCGAATTCATCATCGGCCAGCGCTTCGAGCCGCTGCTGCGCGAAAGCCTGCAGATGGGCTGCGTCAGCTACACCCAGCGCTATTTCAAGGACGGCAAGATCACCCCCGCCCGCTATGCCCAGGCCTACACCGCCGCGCGCCTGGAGATAATGGGCATCGAGCACGGCCTGACCCGCCTCGGCTGGCAAGATGCGGTCGGCGCCTCGGGCACCATCAAGGCCATCGGCCTGGCGATCCAGTCCGCGGGGCTGAGCAACAACGGTGAAGTCACCGCCGAAGGCCTGGCCTGGCTCAAGCGCAAGGTGTTCAAGTTCGGCGATGTCGAGCGCCTGGACCTGGAGGGCGTGAAGCCCGATCGCCGGCCGATCTTCCCGGCCGGCCTGGCGATTCTCGAAGCCATCTTCGATGCTTGCGAGCTGAATCGCATGAGCCATTCCGAAGGCGCACTGCGCGAAGGCGTGCTCTACGACCTGCTCGGCCGTCATCAGCATGAAGACGTGCGCGAACGCACCCTCTCGGCATTCATGGAGCGTTATCACGTCGATCAGGAGCAGGCCGCCCGGGTTGAAGCCAAGGCGTTGTCGGCCTTGGACAAGGTCGCCAAGGACTGGGAGCTGACCGACGACTGGCACCGCGAACTGCTCAGCTGGGCCGCCAAGGTTCACGAAGTCGGCCTGGACATCGCCCACTATCAGTACCACAAGCACGGCGCCTACCTGATCGAACACTCCGACCTGGCTGGCTTTTCGCGCCAGGATCAGCAGATGCTCGCCCTGCTGGTGCGCGGCCACCGCCGCAACATTCCCAAGGAAAAGCTCACCGAATTCGGCGCCGAGGGCGTCAAGTTGGTGCGCCTGTGCGTGTTGCTGCGCTTTGCCATCCTGTTCCACCACATTCGTGGCAGTCAGAACATGCCCAGCGTGCACCTGAAGGTCGGCCCCTCCAGCCTGGCCATCGAGTTCCCCCGGGGCTGGCTGGCCGCCAACCCGCTGACCCAGGCGGATTTCGAAAGCGAAGCCGAGTGGCTCAAGCGCATCGACATGACCCTGACCGTCAGCTGACGGCGGTGCCTGGATCAGGCGCCTGAGGGCTGCCATTCGATAACCAGCCCCTCCTGGCGAGCGAACCGCGGCAGGTGATCGTCGAGTACCGCGCGGATGCGTGCCGCGGCGTGTTCATGCGGCGCTTCGCAGGCGAAGCGCAGGCCCTGGGCATCGGCATACATCCGGCACGACCCGAACGGAAAATCCGCCCAGGCCTGGTGCTCGTCGAACTCGACAGCGATCTTGTGGCGAAAATGCTTGCACAGCTTGGTCATGTACAGCGTGGCCGAGGCGGTGGCCACGGCGCCTTGAAAACGGATCATGCAGGGCTCTCACGGTTCATTTCTTATGGGTGTCGCGGGAACGGCGCGGGCAACGCGTGGCCCGCGCCGCGCGGCTCAGAAGTCGTAGCTCAGGCTGGTGTAGAAAGTGCGCCCCGGCTCGTTGTAGGTGTAGGCGCCGGCCTGCACGGCATTGCCTTCGCGATACAGGCGCTTGTCGAACAGGTTGTTGATGCCCGCCCCGACACTCCAGCCGTCGCCCAGCCGGTAGGTACCGCTCAAGCCGGCCAGAGCGTAGGGTGATATTTCCCGGCGCGCATCGCCGCTCAGCAGGTTGCCCTGATAGTCGTACTTGCCAGGCGTCTGCCGGCCGTACCAGGTCACTGTCGCCTGCAGTGCGAGGGGCTCGCTGACCTGCCAATCGAGCGTCGAGTTAACGGTGAACTCGGGGATGATCGACAGCGGCTCGCCGGTCTGCTTGTTGGTCGACTGCAGCATGTAGGTGAAGTTGGTGCTCCAGTCCAACGCCGGACTGAGCGGCACGTTGAGGGTGCCTTCCAGGCCTTCGACGACCGCCCTGGGCACGTTCTCCCAGCGGAAGATGTCGGCGTTGGCATAGCCAGCATTGCTGCCACCGGTGGCGCTGCCGACCGCGGTTCTGCCGGCCTCGATCTTGTTGCGGTAGTCGTTGCGGAACCAGGTGATGCCGGCCACCCAGCCATCACGTTTGAACTCGATGCCCAGCTCCTTGTTGATGCTGGTTTCGGCGTCCAGGCCGTCGTTGCCCTGCAGGTAGCAGCTGCCACCGGCGCCCCAGCAGCCCTGCCCGCGGCTGTAGAGCAGGTAATTGGGGTTGAGTTGGAACAGGTTGGGCGCCTTGTAGGCACGGGCGATGCCGGCCTTGAGCACCAGTTCTCTGGTGAGTTCGTGGGACAGGTTGAGCGATGGGCTCCAGTTGCCGCCCACCACGCTGTGGCGGTCGAAGCGCAGGCCCGGCGTCAGGGTGGTGCCGGGCCGCAGCTCGATGTTGTCCTCGATGAATACCGAGGCGATGCGCGCCGACGAATCGGTGGGCCGCGAACTGCCGCCGATGCCGGGCACCGAGCCCGCCTCGGTGGTGGTCTGGGTATTGGAGAACGGATCGTCCATGCGCTGCTCGCTCCACTCGGCGCCGAGCGTCAGCACCTGCTCCAGCGCGCCGGAAAGCGGCAAGTTGATCTCGCTGTGGGCCGTGGTGCTCTGCAGCTCGATGGTGCCGAACAGACTGCCGTTGATATTGCCTTCCGGCCCGCCGGCCAGGCCTTCCTGCAAGCGGCGATTGCGGGTCTTTTCGTACTGCAGGTAGTTCAGGGTGGTGCCGAATTCCCAGTCGCCGTGGTGGGTGACGGCGTAGTTCTCGCGGTAGACCACATTGGTTTCGCGGCCCAGCCAGGGCGAACGAAAACCGGCCAGCGCCGCCGAGGCACTGTTGTTCATGCTGTCGCCGGCGTAGATGTTGCCCTGGCGGCTGAAGCCAGCCTCGAAGTCGAGGCTCTGTTCGTCGTTCAGGCGCCAGGACAAGAGGCCGTTGACGTCCTTGTTGCGCACGCCTTCGCGACCCGCGGTGGCGCGCGCGGTGGGGTCGATGGTATGGCCGCTGTTGATGTCCTCGTCGTCGGCGTCGGTCTTGTTCAGGTTGCCGTAGAGGCGGTACGACAGGTTCTCGGCCAGCGGCCCGCTGAGGCCGAAATTGAAGCGCCGCGTGGCACCCTCCTCGCTGTGTTGCGGCGCATTGGCATACAGGCTGAGGTTACCGTGGTGCTCCAGGTCGGCCTTCCTGGTGATGATGTTGATCACCCCGCCCGCTGCGCCGCTGCCATAGCGCGCCGCCGCCGGGCCGCGCAGCACCTCGATGCGCTCGACCTGCTCGGCCGGCACCCAGTTGGTATCGCCGCGGGTGTCACGGTCGCCGCGCCAGCCATAGCGTACCGCGTTGCGCGAGCTGATCGGCTTGCCGTCCACCAGAATCAGGGTGTTCTCCGGTCCCATGCCGCGGATATCGATCTGCCGGTTGTTGCCGCGTGCACCAGATCCGCTGTTACCGGTCAGGTTGACGCCGGGCTGCTTGCGAATGATGTCGGCCAGGTCATTGGCCGGCGGCGCCTTGCGGATGTCCTCGGCACTGATGACCGAAACCCCGGGCGCCTGCTTGAGCTCTTCCTGGGCCGTGGCCATGACCCGCGTTTCCTCGAGCTCCACAGCCTGATCGAGCTGCTCGGCCTGAACCCCCGCAACCGCGCTGCCCGCCAGCAAAACGGCCAGTGCCAGCCGATTGAGCGCCCAAACCCCGTGACCTGCATTCATGAACTGCTTCCTCCCCAAAAATAAATACGCAATCGATTCGTATTTGCATAAGCGGATTTTTCCATGTCAGTGCGACCGAAAGGTTTGCGCAAACAATGAAGATGTTTGCGCCAGATCAAACCGCCAGGCACTTACGCTTAGGAATGATTTGCATTTAGACGGTGGCCAGCGTTAGGCTTCCCAGGCGTTTCCGATCAGGGTGCAGTCGAATCCATCCATGGTTCGTGATCGGCACCTGGCCCGCCACAAGCGGGTACTCGGACTCGCGCCAGCCCTTCTTCGTGCTGCTGTTACCGCTCGCCGAACCCACGCCCACCTCAGCCGTCACGCCAGCCGCGAGGCCTCGATCATGAACACCGTCCTTCATCCTCAGGAACTGATCCGGCAGATCGGCCCTGACCTGGGCCCGCACTTGCGCCTGATCGACAATGAGTCCTCAAAAGCCAATCTGTTTCGCGGCAAGCTGCGCTGGCTGCACTTGCGCTCAGGCCTGTCGCTGCATTGCAGCGACTGCCTTGAGCTGAGCACCTTCAGCACGCAATTGCAGATCGAGCCGCGGCTGAACTTCGTGCTGTTTCTCGACGGCCACAGCGACGTGCGCTACGACGACCGCGCAGTGCGCTTCGGCGGCGAGCACGGGCGCGGTGAAGGCATCGCGATGTCGCTGGCCGAACCGGTGCTGTTCTCGCGCCAGGCACGGCGCGGCAGCCACATCCGCAAGCTGGTGATCAGCCTCTCCCCGCAGTGGCTGGAGGCCGGCGGCCTGGATGGCCAGAACGAATGCGCGGCGATCGATCGCTTCAGCCGCCAGCACCTGGCCATGCTGCGCTGGCAACCCTCGGCGCGACTGCGCACCCTGGCCGAGCAGATCCTCAACCCGCCGGGCTACAACCCGCTGCTGGAGAACCTATACCTGGAAAGCCGCAGCCTGGAGATCGCCAGCGAAGCCCTGGCGATGATCAGCCAGCAGGGCACGCAGCCACTGCAGGGCCTGCGCCCCCATGAACACCAGCGCATCCGCCGCGTGCTGGAACTGCTCGACAGCGGCCAGGCCGATGACTGGAATACCGATGCCATCGCCCGCGAGGCCGGTATCAACATCAACAGCCTGCAACGCCAGTTCCAGGCCAGCCAGGGCATGACGCTGTTCGAGTACCAGCGCGTGCGCAAGCTCAAACAGGCCCGCGAAGCCCTCGAACGCGAGGGCATCAGTGTCACCGAGGCCGCCTGGCGAGCGGGCTATGGCAGCGCCGCCAACTTCGCCACGGCATTCAAGCGCCAGTTCGGCCTGACGCCCAGGCAGGTGCGCACCAAGCTCTGAAAACCCGTTTCGGTACCTCGAGCGAGGCCGGTGGCGGCCCGCCAAGCCGCGCACTGCGCGGACCTGACGGGCTTTGTAACTATTTTTGACAGCGGCGCAGACGTGCAGGCTAGAATCGGGCTCGCTTTTTTTGCCCGTGGAGTCTTGCCGCCTTGGATGCCAGCACCATCAACAGCCTCCTGCTCGTCGGCGCCCTCATGGTCGGCGCGAGCATCATGGTCAGCTCGCTGTCCTCGCGCCTCGGCATCCCGATTCTGGTCATCATTCTCGCCGTCGGCATGGTCGCAGGCGTCGATGGCGGCGGCATCATCTTCAACAACTACCCGACCGCCTACCTGGTGGGCAACCTGGCGTTGGCGGTGATCCTGCTCGACGGCGGCGTGCGCACCCGGGTCGGCAGTTTCCGGGTGGCGTTGTGGCCGGCCCTGTCGCTCGCCACGGTCGGCGTATTGATCACTACGGTGCTCACCGGTATGGCCGCCGCCTGGCTGTTCGGCCTGAGCCTGATGCAGGGTCTTTTGATCGGCGCCATCGTCGGTTCCACCGATGCGGCTGCAGTGTTCTCGCTGCTCGGCGGCAAGGGCCTCAACGAGCGTGTCAGCGCCACTCTGGAGATCGAATCCGGTAGCAACGACCCGATGGCGGTGTTTCTCACCGTCACGTTGATCGACATGCTCGCCAAGGGCCAGGGCGAATTCCACCTGAGTTTCCTCGGCCATCTGGTGCAGGAATTCGGCATCGGTTCGGTACTGGGCCTGGGCGGCGGCTGGCTGCTGTTGAAGATCATCAACCGCCTGCACCTGGCCCATGGCCTGTACCCGCTGCTGGTGGTCAGTGGCGGTCTGCTGGTGTTCGCCCTGACCAACGCCCTGCATGGCAGCGGTTTCCTGGCCGTTTATCTGTGCGGCCTGGTGCTGGGCAACCGGCCGATTCGCTCGCGCCACGGCATCCTGCACATGCTCGACGGCATGGCCTGGCTGGCGCAGATCGGCATGTTCCTGGTACTCGGCCTGCTGGTCACACCCCACGACCTGCTGCCCATCGCCTTGCCTGCACTGGGCCTGGCGCTGTGGATGATCCTCTTCGCGCGGCCGCTGTCGGTGCTGGTCGGGCTGATTCCGTTTCGCGCCTTCCATACCAAGGAGAAGGTGTTCATCGCCTGGGTCGGCCTGCGCGGCGCGGTACCGATCATTCTCGCCGTGTTCCCGATGATGGCCGGGCTGCCCCATGCCCAGCTGTATTTCAACCTGGCGTTCTTCATCGTGCTGGTATCACTGCTGCTGCAGGGCGCCAGCCTGCCGTGGGTCGCCAAGGTGCTCAAGGTAACGGTACCACCCGACCCCGTGCCGATCTCCCGCGCCGGCCTGGAAGTGCACCCGACCAGCCAGTGGGAGCTGTTCGTCTATCGCCTGGGCGCGGAAAAGTGGTGCATCGGCGCGCCGCTGCGCGACCTGAAGATGCCGGATTCCACCCGCGTCGCCGCGTTGTTTCGCAATCATCAGTTGTTGCACCCTTCCGGCAGCACGGTGCTGGAGGCCGGCGACATGCTCTGCGTGATCGGCCACGAGCATGACCTGCCGGCCCTCGGCAAGCTGTTCAGCCAGGCGCCGCAACGTGGCATGGACCTGCGCTTCTTCGGTGACTTCGTGCTCGAAGGCGATGCCCAATTGGGTGCTATCGCCGCACTCTACGGCCTGGCCACCAACGACGTGGACCCTGCGCTGACCCTGGGCCGCTTCATCAACCAGCAGATCGGCGGCGGGCCGGTGGTTGGCGATCAGGTCGAGTGGCAGGGCCTGACCTGGACGGTTGCCGAGATGGACGGGAACAAGATCCGCAAGGTCGGCGTCAGATTCCCCGAAGGCGTCCGCCCGGGCCCTGGCCTGTCGTTCTGACAGCCGCCCAATAGCGCGCCTTGCAGCGCCCTACCGAGCCGGTGGGGCTGATGCGCGGCAGCTCGTGACAGATCGCCGCGCAGGTCTTCTCACCAGTCTGTAGACTCAGCAGGACTCCACCCCCGCGATCATGACCATGCACTCTTTCCGTCGTTTGCTTGCCGTTTTCCTGCTAGGCCTGTGCCTGGCCAATTCGCCCGCCTGGGCCGACGCCAACCCGACCGCCGCCGACGTGCAGCGCAGCCTGGACACCCTGGCCGACCGCAAACTGGTCGAGCCGGAGCAGACCCAGGTGCGCCAGACGCTGGAAAAGACCCTGGATGCGCTCAATGCCCAGGCCGATAGCCAGCAGAAGCTCGCCGCCCTGGAGAAACAGCTGACCCTGGCGCCACGCCAGACCCAGGACGCCCACCGCGAACTGGAGAAGCTCAAGGCCAGCAATGTGGTGCCCGTCGCCCAACGCTACGCCAACACTGGCGTGGCCCAGCTGGAGCAGATTCTCAGCGAGCGCAGCGCCCAGCTCAGCGATTGGCAGAAGCAGATCAACGACGCCAACACCCTGATCATCACCGCACAGACGCGCCCGGAGCGAGCCCAGGCCGAGATCAGCGGCAACCAGACCCGTGCCCAGCAGATCAACACCCTGCTCAAGAACGGCCGCGAGGACGGCAAGGCGCTGAGCGCCGAGCGCGTCAACCAGCTCAAGGCCGAACTGGGCCAGCTAGGCACCCTGACGCAACTGCGCCGCCAGGAAATGGCCGGCAACAGCGTGCTGCAGGATCTGGGCAGCGCCCAGCGCGACCTGCTCGACGAGCGCATCAAGCGCCTGGACGTCGAGCTGCAGGACCTGCAGAACCTGATCAATGAAAAGCGCCGCGACCAGTCCGAACGCACCGTCGCCGAACAATCCATGGAGGCGCAGAAGGTCGGCGGCTCCGACACCCTGCTGTCACGCGAGAGTGCGCTGAACCTCAAGCTGTCCGACTACCTGCTGCGCGGCACCGATCGTCTCAACGAGCTGACCCAGCTGAACCTGCGCACCCAGCAGCAGCTCGACACCCTGAACCAGACCGACCAGGCCCTCGACGAGCAGATCAGCGTGCTGCAGGGCAGCCTGCTGCTGTCCAAGATCCTCTACAAGCAGAAGCAGTCGCTGCCCAAGCTCAAGCTCGACAGCGGGCTGGCCGACGAGATCGCCGACATCCGCCTCTATCAGTTCGAGCTCAACCAGCAGCGCGAGCAGATTTCCAACCCAGGCGCCTACGTCGATAAACAGTTGGCCACCCAGCCGCCGGAAAGCGTGACGCCGGAGCTGCGCGAATCGCTGCTGGACCTGATCGACACCCGTCGTGCTCTGCACGACCGGCTGAACCGTGAACTCAATGCACTGCTCAACGAATCGATCACCCTGCAGCTCAACCAGAAGCAGTTGCAGGACACCGCCACCGCCTTGCGCGCGACCCTCGATGAGCAGATGTTCTGGATCCCCAGCAACAACCCGCTCAACCTCGACTGGTTCAAGACCGCGCCAGCCCAGCTGCAGCGGCAGATATCCGACCTGCCCTGGCTCGACAACATCAGCCAGCTCGGTGCCGGCCTGATCGAGCGGCCGCTTTTGTTCCTGCCGTTGCTGCTGGTGATGGGCCTGCTGCTCTACAAGCGCCGCTACCTGAGCCAGAAGCTCACCGACCTGCACAAGGACATCGGCCACTTCAAGCGCGACAGCCAGCTGCACACGCCGGTGGCGATTCTCCTCAACGTGCTGCTCGCCCTGCCCGGCACGCTGCTGCTGGCGCTGTGCGGCTTCGCCCTGCAGATGGACGCCCGCGGCCTGAACGTCAACCTCGGCTCGGCCTTCCTCGGCATGGCCCAGGCCTGGCTGGTGTTCTACACCGTGTACCGCATCTTCACGCCGGGCGGCGTGGCCGAGTTGCACTTCCACTGGGCGCGCGCCCACGTCGCCTACCTGCACCGGCAGATCCGCTGGCTGGGCGTGGTGGTGATGGCGCTGGTGGCAGTGGTCACCGTCGCCGAGCACCAGCCATCGAGCCTGTCCGACGACGTCATCGGCATCGCCGTGGTACTGACCTGCTACGGCCTGATGATCTGGCTGCTGCAGAAACTGCTGCTGCGCGGCCCGGCCCGGGAGAACGCCTCGACTTTCCGCATGTTCATCGGCGTGCTGTTCAGCATGCTGCCGCTGGGCCTGTTCCTGGCAGTGTGCTTCGGCTACTACTACACCGCCCTGAAGCTCAGCGACCGGCTTATCGACACTCTTTACCTGCTGCTGATCTGGCTGGTGGTCGAAGCGGTGTTCGTGCGCGGCCTGGCGGTCGCCGCGCGGCGCCTGGCCTACCAGCGCGCCACTGCCAAGCGCGAAGCGCAGACCACCGAGGACGGTGAAGGTACCGAAATCCAGCTGGAAACCCCCCGCCTGGACATCGAGCAGGTCAACCAGCAGTCCCTGCGCCTGATCCGCCTGACCCTTTTAGGCAGCTTCATCGCAGCGATGTACTGGGTGTGGGCCGACCTGATCTCGGTGTTCGCCTACCTCGACAACATCACCCTGTACGAATACAACAGCAGCACCGTGGCGGGCAGCGCCGCGTCGCTGATCCCGATCAGCCTGCTCGACGCCCTGTACGCGCTGATCATCGCCGCCATCACCATGGCCCTCGGGCGCAACCTGCCGGGCCTGCTGGAAGTGCTGGTGTTGTCACGCCTGCGCCTGGCCCAAGGCAGCGCCTACGCCACCACCACGCTGCTGTCGTACGTGATCTTCGGCACCGGCATCGTGGTCACCCTGTCGACCCTGGGGGTGAGCTGGAACAAACTGCAATGGCTGGTCGCCGCCCTGTCGGTGGGTATCGGTTTCGGCATGCAGGAGATCTTCGCCAACTTCATCTCCGGCCTGATCATCCTGTTCGAGCGCCCGGTACGCATCGGCGACTTGGTGACCATCGGCGGCGTGACCGGCACGGTGAAGCGTATCCATATTCGCGCCACGCACATCATCGACAGTGATCGCAAGGAAGTGATCGTGCCGAACAAGACCTTCGTCACCAGCCAGTTGATCAACTGGACCCTGACCGATACCGTGACCCGCATCGTGCTGACCTTCAAGGTCAACCGCGGCGCCGACCTGGAGAAGGTGCGCACCTTGCTGCTGCAGGCAGCCCAGGAAAACTCCCGAGTGATGCGCGACCCGGCACCGACGGCCCAGCTCAGCCTGTACGCACCGGATGGCCTGACCCACGAGCTGAAGTTCTACGTCAAGGAATTGGGCGACCGCGGTACCGCGACCGATGAGCTCAACCGCCGCATCGACCAGTTGTTCGCCGACAATGACATCAACCTGTCCAGCACACCGAAGATGGACATCGTGCTCAGCCGCGCCGCCGCGCCCCACGACACGCTCAAGCTCGACGACGAGCAACTGGCGAGCGCCGAGCACGCCGAGAAAAAAGACGAGGCCAAACCGTGAAAACCCTCGACACCCTGACCTTCGACAATCGCTTCGCCGGCCTGGGTGACGGGTTTTCAACGCACATACTGCCCGAGCCCATCGCCGAGCCGCGCCTGGTGGTAGCCAGCGAAAGCGCCCTGGCCCTGCTCGACCTTGACCCGCGCGAGGCGCAGCGCGAGGTGTTCGCCGAACTGTTCTCCGGCAACCAGCTGTGGAGCGACGCCGAGCCGCGCGCCATGGTCTATTCCGGTCACCAGTTCGGCGGCTACTCGCCGCGCCTCGGCGATGGCCGCGGCCTGCTGCTCGGCGAAGTGCTCAACGATGCCGGCGAACACTGGGACCTGCACCTCAAGGGCGCCGGCATGACGCCCTACTCGCGCATGGGCGATGGCCGCGCCGTACTGCGCTCGTCGATTCGCGAGTTTCTCGCCAGCGAAGCGCTGCATGCCCTCGGCATTCCCAGCTCGCGAGCCCTGTGCGTGACGGGATCGAACACACCGGTGTGGCGCGAGAAGCAGGAAACCGCCGCCATGCTGGTGCGCCTGGCGCGCAGCCACGTGCGCTTCGGCCACTTCGAATACTTCTACTACACGCGCCAGCACGAGCAGCTCAAGCAGCTTGCCGATTACGTGATCGAACATCATTACCCGGCATGCCTCGAGCAGCCGCAGCCTTATGCGGCCCTGCTCAACGCCGTGCTGAAACGCACCGCGGAAATGGTCGCCTGGTGGCAAGCCTATGGTTTCTGCCACGGGGTGATGAACACCGACAACATGTCGATTCTCGGCATCACCTTCGACTTCGGCCCCTACGCCTTTCTCGACGACTTCGACGCCAAGCACATCTGCAACCACTCCGACGACACCGGCCGCTACAGCTTCAGCAACCAGGTGCCCATCGCCCACTGGAACCTCTCGGCCCTCGCCCAGGCGCTGACGCCCCTGGTGGAGGTCGACACCCTGCGCGAAACCCTCGATCTGTTCCTGCCGATTTACCAGGCCCATTATCACGACCTGATGCGCAAACGCCTGGGCTTCACCAGCGCTGAAGATGGCGACGACGAGCTGATCCAGCGCCTGCTGACCCAGATGCAGGCCGGCAAGGCCACCGACTACTCGCTGTTCTTCCGCCACCTGGGTGACCAGGCGCCAGCCGAGGCGCTAAAAGTGGTGCGCAACGACTTCGTCGACCTCAACGGCTTCGACGCCTGGGCCGCCGATTACCGGGCCCGCGTGGAGCGCGAAGGCTTCGAACCAGCCGAACGACAGGCGCGCATGAACGCGGTCAACCCGCTCTACGTGCTACGCAACTACCTGGCCCAGGAAGCCATCGCTGCTGCCGAACAGGGCGACTATGGGCCCGTACGGGAACTGCACGAAGTGCTGAGCCGCCCTTTCGAGGAGCAAGCCGGCAAAGAACGCTACGCACAGCGTCCGCCGGATTGGGGCAAGCATCTGGAGATCAGCTGTTCATCGTGAGGTCGTGCTAATGCTCTTTCCCTACTTCAGAGACCCCGACAACTTCGCCTATCGCCTCGCCGAAGCCGCGCCCTGCTCGCTGTGCAGCGCGCCTGGGCTGTGGTTCTCGGCTGGAGGCTTCTACGGCCGCGAGACGATCGACTGTATCTGCGACACCTGCCTGGCTGCCGGCAAACTCAAGGCACTGGGGATCGAAACCAATGACGCCATGGAAGGTTCGCAGGAAGAGATAGACATCATCGTCTACGCCACACCGGCACTACCGACCTGGCAAGACCGTGTCTGGCCACGGATCGACGGCCGTTTCTGCGTCTTCGAGCGCTTCGCTTCCCGGGAAGACTTCATCGACAAGGCCGAATTCATCGCATCCTTCGGCGACCGCTACCCAGGCTCCGACCTGGACTGGCTCTGGGAAACTCTCCCGACGAAGCGCCTGACCCATCACCGCCAGGGCGGCGACGTGACTGTCTACCTGTTCACCAGCAACGGCACCAAACACTGCACCTGGGACGCCAACTGACAGCTACATAGAGCGTATTAGCCGAAGTCGTAATCCGCCAGCATGCCTGCACCGTCCCGCAACGCAACGTGCAGCATATTGCTCGGCAAGCACTTGCCGTTTGTCGGGCAACCTCTTATCGTCAAAACCCTCTGCGGGTGGATACCCGTACGCGTAAACCATTGCCAAAAGGAACTTGCAGTGCACCTCGCCCCTCTTCGCCCCACCGCACCGATTTCGCATCCTAAACCGCTGGGCAAAAATACTGCACAGAACACAAGTCGCGCGAATACGCGGGCACTGCATATGCACATATCAACTTATTGTTTTTATGGAAATTCAGCCTGCATCGTTAATGAGGCAGGGGCGTTATGCGGAATTCCGCCATAACGCATTAATGAAGAACTCCATCTAATCACTGTTATATGTCACAGAAAAGATGAGGAAATCCTTCATGCCAGAAGGAATTTGGCCACCAGCGATAGCGTTTTATATGCAATGCATCAGGTTTCATTGCGAAGCCGCCATGCTCTCCATTGATTTTCTCGCTGACTTTGCTTCAATGACAAACGAGGCAGATGGAAATTACGAAATAGGTGGGGAGCTACAAGACGCAATTTTGAACCATCTTCAAAATATATTCGTACACGCAGCCGCTATATCTAGATATGCTTGGCCATCTAAAGCAGGTAAAGAAAACTTGCACGCCAATCGGGGGCTAGAGTTAAAGAAGCTCCTAGAGCTTTCCGATGAAAGCCCTCTGCGCGATAGAAATCTAAGAAACAAACTAGAGCATTTCGATGAGAATCTCGATACATACCTAAATAGCAAGCCAATTGTTGGCCATGTTATACCGGCATACGTGGGCGGCTCCATCAATAGCCAAGGCGTGCCAGTACACCTATTTAGAGCCTTCTACGTTGACACAGCAATATTCGAAATACTCGGCCATAAATTTGAAGCGCAGCCAATTGTCGATGAGATATGTCGTCTGCACAGTCGCTTCCATGCCGGTGCCATATACAACTGGTTCAAATCGTTCGCTTCGCTCACTGGGATGGGCTAAAGCCGCCCCTTAACCAAACGTTAGGCATTCATCATGAGCCACCAGCAATCTGACAGCGTGCTAATTCCTCTCACAGCTGACGAAGCACTTGTCCTATTTGAATTCTTGCAGCGATTCAGCAGTACCGATGAATTAACTATCGAAGATCAATCGGAGCAGCGAGCGCTTTGGAACCTATGCTGCCTTTTCGAAAAGCACTTATCAGTCCCATTTGATGCTAACTACGCCGAAACTTTGCGTGCTGCGCAAGACAGGCTCAGAGATGAGTGTTAATCATACCTAACAATGCGCTCAAAGCGCCCACTCCGTTCGCTGGGGCCGGCGAAGCCGGCCCCTTAGCTTAATCGTTAGGGAAAACACATGAGTACCACTGTGTTTCTTCAGAAATTTGAACAAGGCGCGGAAATACCACTTCCATTTGAAAAAGTTATAAATTTCCTTTCTAATTATGGAGTGATCGGCAAAGGGGATGGCGGGTATGAGGTCACGTTCCCTCCTGACGAAATAGCTGATGTAGCTAATCTTGTAGGAACTGAGCAGGAGGGGATTTTCTGCATAGGCATTGAACGGCCTGTTTATGGTAATTCTTTCCGAATATTTGCCTTCGAAACAATGCAAAGATTTAACCTTATATTCTTTGATGACGCCCTAGAAGATATTTACGTTACGACTCACAGAATCTCCGACATACCATCGAACATATTGGAAGAAAGCCAGAGTGGTGCCACTGTTATTACTAGCAATAGTCAAATATGGCCTATTCCCTAACAAACGGTTCAAACCATTCGCTTCGCTCTCTGGGACGGGCTAAAGCCCGCCCCTTAACCAAACGTTAGGTTGCAAATGGCAAATCGATCTTATATCTGGAACACAGCAACACCAGACGCCAATCCTTGGAATCATTTGAATAGTTTAAAGCGGGGCATTGAATTCGTTGAAATTGCTGATGCATCTAATAGAATTCCTGTTCCTTGGCTTTGTTGTTTTAGAAGGGCAGAGCTGAACAAAGTCAGTATTCCACTTGAACCTCATGACAATGGCTTCCAACCTGAACCATTGATTTTCGAACTTCCATGGATTGAAGTTTCTACTGCGCAAAAAAATCTTCAGGAAAGCCTTCACATATTTCAAGAGCTAACTGGCGACTTGCTCCTAGGAGAAGGCTATTGGGATTATGCCTGTAGAGGTCTCGTAGACCTTCCCCTGCCATACTTAGTGCTTAACCCGATAGATGTTTTCTTTATGAATGATCCATTGGAAGAAGCTGAAAAATTCGCAAAATGTTTACGCGATCCTTCTGGCTCAATAGAGCTAATTAAGCATTTATCGTTTTTTAATGAATACTTTCCGGCATACCCTGCACATGACTTTTATTCTTTACCCTTCGGCGAGCTAAATCATCAAGCCCGCCTAGGATCATCCAGAGCTTTAGATGCGGCATATTTGGGAAAGAACAATTGGTACTGGCATCGGGCAATTGAACAGAAGCATCCCCCGCCCGAGCCTCCAACGCAGAACAAAGCAACTTGCAAAAAAAAGCAATGGTGGCGTTTATGGTAGAACCTAACAACTGGTTTAAATCGCTCACTCCGCTCGCTGGGACGGGCTAAAGCCCGCCCCTTAACCAAACGCTATGTTGACTATTGAAGGAATATGCGCATGGATAAAGATTTTTTATTGGTCAAACAAAAATTTATTGGGAATCTCCTCGCTCGATATGGCTTTTGGCATTACTTGACTCCGCACCAACTTCAAACATGGACGAACAACGGAGCTGAATCAAGACACTCACTTATTACTGGAATGCCCGAACCCATAGCTCTTTCTCCCCTAGAGCATCTAACAATAATGCCCTTGGTTTTTGACTATCTAGACGTGACAATATCATTAAATCTCGGACTAAGTGACGAGCCTTTTAAAACAAAACTAAAGATACTTGACGAAAAATCAGGCAACGATCTAATTTCACGACTCACAGTAGCAATATATGAAAACCTATCAAAAATAAGAAACAAGCTACTGCACCAAAAAGGATCAATATCTGAGTGCGGAAAGAAAATAGTAATTATCGAAAATGAATTATCTCTCGATCTAAGCTCGATGCATCATATAAACAGCCTAGCCGCACTGCTAAGCAAAAATTTAAAAAATAAAAAACAGCTATGCCTATATGAGAAGTCACTAATTTTATCTTCATATAAATCAGCTTTCCCCGAGCCTAATCAATCCATTATAGAATCTGCAGACTCAGAGGGCGCAATTGATATTCATGCGTCCATTATGAGATATACGGTAGATATGCGATCAAAAGAAATCACCAGCTTCGAAGATTTAAAAGACCACCTCCTTAATCGCTTTGTAAATGAGGAAGGAAAATTAATAGGGAATACAAATTTTCTATTCAAATATAACGAGACTGAACACTCAATACCTGGCGAATATTTATATAGAAACCCAAGAATCACCAAAAGCGACATTGACATATGGGCGATCGGGTAACACACATAACAATTAGTTCAAATCGCTCGCTCCACTCGCTGGTACGGGCTAAAGCCCGCCCCTTAACCAATCGTTAGGTGAAAATCATGAACAGCACTCATGACCATCCTGCATACCAAGAAGGAAAGAAAGATTACTTCATAAACAAAGGAAAGTATGAGAATCCTTATCCTCCTGGCTCCCTAGAGCATGATGTTTTTGAGCGCGGCTGGTCTCAAGCACTAAAGCGAAATCCGGAAATAACAATCAGAGAAGCCAAGAAAATTCAAAAATATCAACCCCAAGCAGAATCTGAAAAAGAACAAATACGAAACAAGGCAAAAGAGGCTTACCTAAAGAGCAAGGGTGATTAACCAGCGCCCCTAACAACTGGTTCAAACCGTTCGCTTCGCTCACTGGGACGGGCTAAAGCGCGCCCCTTAACCAAACGTTAGAGCCATGACCAAAATGGGAATATCAGTATTAGCCGCAAATATGGACAAGGGATGGGCCACTTTGGTCGCAGCGACATTGGCTGCATTAGTTTCTATTGTTAGTCTGATTGTCTCAGTAATATCTTCACGCTCACAGTCAAAACTATCAAGCAGACTAACAGAAACAACAAACATTGGTAAGGAAAGCCGAGAATACAAACTAAAGCAACTGACTAATTTTTACGACCCTTTGTACACACTACTCTCCGCAAACAAAAACATTTTCGAGCGAATAGGCCCTCTGTCAAAAGCACGAAGAAGTGGCAAATTCAATGACGAGGAAACAGCTGAGGTCTGGCAGAAACTATCTAATGAAGTAGTTGTGCCAAACAACTTGCGCGCATGTGAAATAATTCAAGAAAACCTTCACTTTCTTACGAGCGATGATGATGAGTCGCTATACCTTGAATTCATAACGCACGCGCATGCTTATAACGTTTTCAAACAAGGTGCCTACGAAGCATACTCTCTCTTCCCATTCCCCCGAGATATTCTTTCAAGCGTGAGGCGTTCAAGGACATCGATACGCGACGACCTATCATCCGTATATGGACTTATCCAAAAGAGAAGTAAATAATGGCACTAATCAATTCACTCATGCGCTACAAAATGGAGAAAAGAATTTCTTCATTCAACATGATTACCGCAAAAAAAGCAGAGATACTCCTCCCCAACGGTTCATCATTTCTCATTTACATGTCCGACCAATACATAATTGGCGAGACGGAAATCCAAGAAGCAATTCAAGCACCAAAAGCAAATTTTATTATATATAACAATTGGGACAATATAGCCCAAAGCGCAATTGACCACGCACGTAGAAATGAAGTTGAAGTACATAAATTCGGAGCATTCGGGCATAAACTTGATGAGATGTAATTCGAGTCATGACACATTACTACAATGGCTTGCTATAAGAATATCAAGGCCCTTCGTGCTTGAGGCATGGCTGTACGGCTCGTACGTACACAATCCTACGAATGCAAATGACATAGATATTTTAGTTGTCTACATTAATAGTGAGTCACAAGCAATGCTGGAGCTGCGACAATCGATCGAGGCAGAATCTATAAAGTCTCTCGATAAACCTACACACTTCTTAACAATAAGTGCCACCGAGAAATCAAATAACAGTGATTTCTACTCAAGAGCCACGCTACGTGGCATACGTTTTATTTAGCATGAACACCTGCGCAGCTCTAACTAGTGGTTCAAACCGTTCGCTGCGCTCACTGGGACTGGCTAAAGCCCGCCCCTTAACCAAACGCTAGGTGACGTAAGAGCCATGTTGCGAATTGATGCCAACGAGATCACAGACAAGAACTCATTCCACGCAGTGTTTGCTTCGGCATTTGGCTTCCCTGAGTTTTACGGGCGCAACATGGATGCGTGGATTGACTGTTTGACCTATTTGGATGATCCGGATTCAGGAATGACAATGGTGCACGTTGCTCCAGGGCAATGCCTTCCCTTGGTCGTTGACCATGCAGCAGGGCTAAAGTCGCGGTGCCCGGAGTTGCTCGAAGCGCTCGTTGAGTGCGCGGCGTTTGTAAACTGGCGACGTATCGAAGCTGGTGAGGAGCCTGTATTGGCGCTTGCTTTATACGCGTAAACCGCCTAACTCAGGCATTAGAGCCATCCCCACGCTTAAAGCTATCTCCCGCTGGTATACCGGAACGACCAAAATACAAGAGCTCGAAAATGATCCGCACAGCTCTGTATGAAAAATCGATAGGGTCAAAATCGATAGGGTCAGAGTCATTGATTGCGCTTCCCGGAAGCAATCAATCTGATAATACCGACTCAATCAACACTTTTGCCCAGCCCAGGTAACCACCATGAAAGTCCACGGTAGCTGCCACTGCGATGCCATTGCCTTCGTCGCGGAAACGGACCCGCAACTCACCAGCGTGTGCCATTGCCATGATTGCCAGAAGCTCACCGGCACGGCGTTTCGGGTGTCGACGCCGGCGCTGCCCGGTACGTTTTCGCTGCTGCGGGGCACGCCCAAGGTGTATGTGAAGGTGGCAGAGAGCGGTTCGCGGCGGGCGCAGGCGTTTTGCGGCGACTGTGGTTCGCAGTTGTTCACTTATGACGCCGACAACCCGACCACCTATGGCTTGCGCGTAGGCGTGCTGGCCGAGTCGCGGCAGTTGCGCCCTACCTGGCAGAAGTGGTGCGAAGCGGCGCTGCCTTGGGTGCAGGACCTGTCAGCGCTGGAGAAGGCGCCGCGCAACGATCGTCAGCGCTGAGTCCGCGCCCGAACACCTGTCCACCCAGCTGTTTCATCCATCGCCCAGTAGGTCAATGCCATGCACTGCCATCAACTCACCCTGTTCGCCGACTACTACCAGTTCTATCTGCAGGACAAAACGGCCTCTGGCGACCTGTCCCAAGCCTGGAGCCCCGAAGCCGTCGAACGGATGCTAACCGTGGCCGATGGCGTGGTGGGCTTCGGTACGCTGCGCAATATGCAGGTTGGCGTGACGCTTGAAATGCTGGAGGAGCCGCCGGCCTCGGATACTGCCGGCTTCGATCATGTCGTCGAGGGATCGCTCGACGCACGCAGCGGCACCCTGGTGGTCGCTGGCTGTACGGATTATTTCCCGGACGCGGCGCGCTTCGCCCTGGCTCCGGGCACTTACCGGGTGCGGCTGTCCATTTCCGGCGCCGATACGCTTTCCGAGGACGGGCTCGAGGGAGAGGATCACTACCTTGTGCAGCTATGGCAGGCACCGTTGGCCGAGCCGGCGGTACTCAAGCAGGGCTGACGATCAGCCGATGGATTGGCCGGTGGCGTAATCCGTGGTTCACCGTGAACCACCTGGTCACGCGGATCGAGGCCTCAGCCCACACGGCTTCTACATCGCGCACTTCGCTCAGATGCCAGTGATGAGCAGATCGAGCGCCGCGATGATTTCGTCACGCCGCGCAGTTAAATCCACCACCATGGGCCCCAGCTGTTTGTTGGCAATACCGGCCATTTGCGGCGTCATCATCACGTAGGGCTCACCCTCGATTTCAAATCGTGGCGTGAGGGTTTTCAGCAGTTTTCCCTGCAGAGTGCTCGCCGCGTAGAGCGGCACCACGACCCGCGTGCCGAGTTCGGCGAGCAGGTTGCTCTGTACATCGAGCAGCAAGGGCACGGCGGCGCTGGTGGCAGGATTGGTGTTTTCATAAACGGCAAACTGCGCCATCAGAAGCTCCGCAATTCGTCACTGAACACGCCATTGGACTCTACATGCTCATTGTAAGCAGTGATGGCCTGACGGTTGTCTGCCAGCCATTGCTCACGTTGCTTTTCCTTCAGCGCCTGGGCCAATGCTTTCTCCAGCGTGGCGGAGAGGTTGATATCGAGGGACTTGGCTTTGTTGAGCAGATCTTCATTGATGCGAAGGTTGGCCGCTCGTTTCGGGGCATTGAGATCGTATGAAGGCAGCATGAGAATTTCCTTGCCGAGCAATGCGCATAATCTATGCGCACAAACATTCTCGGTAAAGCGGCTTTTCAAGGCATTCGGCCAAGCGGCCACCACTCAGCCGCCATCCAGGCCCCGCACGAGACTTCCTGGCCAAAACCCGGATAATGCCGGCCATTCGTTTTGCTTGCCGGTGCCGCCCCATGGAAATCAAGGTCAATTTTCTCGACAACCTTCGCCTCGAAGCCAAGTTCGATGACTTCACGGTGATCGCCGATCAGCCGATCCGCTACAAGGGCGACGGCTCGGCGCCGGGGCCGTTCGACTATTTCCTGTCCTCCTCGGCGCTGTGCGCGGCGTACTTCGTAAAGCTGTACTGCCAGACGCGGGACATCCCCACCGAGAACATCCGCCTGTCGCAGAACAACATCGTCGACCCGGAAAACCGCTACGCACAGATCTTCAAGATCCAGGTCGAGCTGCCGGCGGACATTTCCGAGAAGGATCGCCTGGGGATTCTGCGCTCCATCGACCGCTGCACCGTGAAAAAGGTGGTGCAGCAGGGCCCCGAGTTCATCATCGAGGAGGTGGAAAACCTCGACGCCGATGCCCAGGCGCTGCTGATGCCGGTGACCGATACCACCACCCATATCCCGGGCAAGGATCTGCCGCTGGAGCAGACCATCGCCAATATGTCGGGCCTGCTCGCGGACCTGGGCATGAAGATCGAGATCGCCTCCTGGCGCAATATCGTGCCCAACGTCTGGTCCCTGCACATTCGCGATGCCCAGTCGAACCTGTGTTTCACCAACGGCAAGGGCGCGACCAAGGAAAGCGCCCTGGCCTCGGCGCTGGGCGAGTTCATCGAGCGGCTGAACTGCAACTTCTTCTACAACGACCAGTTCTGGGGCGAGGACATCGCCACTGCCGAGTTCGTCCACTACCCCAACGAGCGCTGGTTCAAGCCGGGCCCGAAAGACGCGCTGCCCGAGGAGATTCTCGACGAGCACTGCCTGGCGATCTACAACCCGGATGGCGAGCTGCGCGGCTCGCACCTGTACGACACCAACTCGGGCAACACCCTGCGCGGCATCTGCTCGCTGCCCTTCGTGCGCCAGCGCGATGGCGAGACGGTGTATTTCCCGTCCAACCTGATCGAGAACCTGTACCTGTCCAACGGCATGAGCGCTGGCAATACCCTGGCCGAAGCCCAGGTGCAGTGTCTGTCGGAGATTTTCGAGCGGGCGGTGAAACGCGAGATTCTCGAAGGCGAGCTGTGCCTGCCGGACGTGCCGCAGGACGTGCTGGCCAAGTACCCGAGCATCGTTGCCGGCATTCAGGGCTTGGAGGAGCAAGGCTTCCCGGTGCTGGTCAAGGATGCCTCTCTCGGCGGTGAATTTCCGGTGATGTGCGTGACCCTGATGAACCCGCGCACCGGCGGCGTGTTCGCTTCCTTCGGCGCCCATCCGAGCCTGGAAGTGGCGCTGGAGCGCAGCCTCACCGAACTGCTCCAGGGCCGCAGCTTCGAGGGCCTCAACGACCTGCCGCAACCGACCTTCGACAGCCTGGCGCTGACCGAGCCGAACAACTTCGTCGAACATTTCATCGATTCCAGCGGCGTGGTGTCGTGGCGCTTCTTCGGCGCCACGCCGGACTTCGAATTCGTCGAGTGGGATTTCTCCGGCCAGGGTGCAGATTCCAATGAACAGGAAGCCGCGACCCTGTTCGGCATCTTCGAAGACATGGGCAAGGAAGTCTACGTGGCCACCTTCGATGAGCTCGGCGCCAACGCCTGCCGCATCCTGGTGCCGGGCTACTCGGAGATCTACCCGGTCGAGGACCTGGTCTGGGACAACACCAACAAGGCCCTGCTGTTCCGCAAGGACATCCTCAATCTGCACGCCCTGAGCGACCGCGAACTGAAGTCGCTGCTGCGTAACCTGAACAACACCGAGGTCGACGACTACACCGACATCACCACGTTGATCGGCGTCGAATTCGACGACAACACGGTGTGGGGCCAGTTGACCATTCTCGAGCTGAAGCTGTTGATCAACCTGGCGCTGAGCAAGTACGACGACGCCAAGGAACTGGTCGAAGCCTTCCTGCAATACAACGACAACACCGTCGAACGCGGCCTGTTCTATCAGGCAGTGAATGCCGTGCTGGAGATCCAGCTGGACGACGAGCTGGAGCTGGCCAACTTCGAGCACAACCTGCGGCGCATGTTCGGCAACGAGCGCATGGACGCGGTGATCGGCTCGGTAGACGGCAGCGTGCGCTTCCATGGCCTGACACCGACCAGCATGCAGCTGGAGGGCCTGGACAAGCACCTGCGCCTGATCGACAGCTACAAGAAACTGCACGCCGCCCGCGCCAGAGCCGCCGGCCTGGCCAGTCGATAAGCCAGCCACAAGCGTCAACGGGAAAGCACCTTCGGGTGCTTTCTTCGTTTTTGCGACAGCAAAAGGTCGTTACAAGAACGGCGCGGGGCGTTAACAGACAGGGGCGGCGAGTGGTGGGTACGCATCATCGTCCACGCGAACTCGCGCGCACCGTGCAAGCGCGACAGGCCAGGGCATGCCTCAACTTGCGTGACGAGACCAACAAGAACCCATAGAGGGCACTCAGCAGCCATGGCAACCCAAGGCGATGAAACACCGGAGCTTGGTATCACCGACCCGTCACAGACGGAGGAAGCCAGGCGAGACCGTTACCTGGAAGGCAAGCTGGACTGGATCGTGTTCGGTTTCACCAGCCTGCTGGCCCTGGCCTTCGTGGCCTGGGGCTTTCTCAACCAGGCCAGCCTGGCGAAGAGCGCCGCCACGGCGCAGAGCTGGGTCATCGTCAATTTCGGCTGGTTCTTCGTGCTCACCTCGACCATCTTCGTGGTCTTCGTACTGTGGCTGGCGGCCAGTCGCTACGGCAAGATCCCCCTCGGCAAAGACGGCGAAGAGCCGGAATTTCGCACCACCTCATGGATCGCCATGATGTTCAGCGCCGGCATGGGCATCGGCCTGATGTTCTTTGGCGTGGCCGAGCCGCTGTCCCATTACGTCAGCCCGCCGCCGGGCACCGCCGAGGCGCAGACCAACGCCGCCATGCAGGTGGCCATGGCGACCACGCTGTTCCACTGGAGCCTGCATCCCTGGGCGATGTACGCCATCGTCGGCCTGGCGATCGCCTACGGCACCTTTCGCCGCGGCCGCTCGCAGCTGATCTCGGCAGCCTTCAGGCCGCTGATGGGCGAGCACGCCAACGGCCCGATCGGCCGCGCCATCGACATGATGGCGATCTTCGCCACGCTGTTCGGCTCGGCCGCTTCGCTGGGCCTTGGTGCCCTGCAGATCGCCGGTGGGCTGGAGTACAACGGCTGGGTCGAGGAACCCGGCAAGCTGTTCTACATCGGCCTGATCACCCTGCTGACCGTCGCCTTCGTGGCTTCGGCGGTGTCGGGCATCGACAAGGGCATCCAGTGGCTGTCCAACACCAACATGGTGCTGGCCCTGCTGCTGGCCGCTTTCGTGTTCGTCGCCGGCCCGACCCTGCTGATGCTCAACCTGCTGCCGACCTCCCTGGGCGACTACATCAACATGCTTCCGGAAATGATGGCGCGCACCAACGCCAGCGGCGGCGACAGCATGGACAGCTGGCTGTCCAGCTGGACCGTGTTCTACTGGGCCTGGTGGATTTCCTGGACGCCGTTCGTGGGCATGTTCATCGCCCGCATCAGCCGCGGCCGCACCATTCGCCAGTTCGTAACCGGCGTGCTGCTGGTGCCGAGCCTGGTCAGCCTGGTGTGGTTCGTGATCTTCGGCGGCGCCGGCATCGACGCGCTGCGCGAAGGCGTGTTCACCCTGACCAACGGCGCGGTAGACAGCAACATAGCCCTGTACGAGCTGCTGGAAAGCTACCCGTTCATCTCCATCAGCTCGGTGCTGGTGATGATCCTGGTGGGCATCTTCTTCGTCTCCGGCGCCGACGCGGCGTCGCTGGTGATGGGCACGCTGTCCGAACACGGCACCACCGAGCCCTCGCGCGGCACCATGATCTTCTGGGGTGCGCTGACCGGCGCGGTGGCCGCGATCATGCTGGCCATCGGCGACCCGAGCGATCCGGGCGCGGCCCTCACCGGCCTGCAGAACCTGACCATCGTGGTGGCGCTGCCCTTCGTGGTGGTGATGGCCCTGCTCTGCATCGCCCTGTACCGCGACCTGCGCAAGGACCCGATGATGCTGCGCGACCTGCGCGGCAGCGAGCTGATCGAAAAGGCCGTGCTCTACGGCGCGGTGAAGCACGGCGAAGAGTTCTATTTCGTGGTCAAGGAAAAGAAGGACAAGGGTGATGCGGCCGAGGAGCAGCCGAACGCCTGATACCCCGCTCTAGGACACAGATAAATGGCTGAATGCGGGAGACGAGGTTAACGCTGTAATTGTGGGAGCGCATTTCTCCATAAATCAGCTAATACGCCCGCAATCCCCCATGCTCGCGCAGCCGCTCGATCATGTAGGGATAGAACGGGTTCGAGGTCACCCGCTGCAGCGCCTCCATGCTCACCAGCAGCACACCGCGCTCGCCACGCACCGACAGCGCGCCGAGGTGCACGCCGTAATCCTCCGGCTCGTCAGGCTGCAGCCCATACAGCGAATCGCTCAGCGGAAATGGCAGGGCGACGTGTGACAGCGAGAACACCTCACGCGGGAAGGCCAGGCCGATGGGCCTGAGCTGCTCCTCGGTGGCGCCAGCCTCGAGGGTCCGCGCGGCAGCATCCAGGGTGTCGGGTGACACATTGCCGATCAGCGTGGTGCGATAGCGCCGCGGCGCAGCCGGCAGCAGGTCCTCTGGCGACTTGGCATGGGCGCCCAGCAGCGGCCCGAAATCGACGAAACGGTTGAGGTCGAACAGCACCAGCTCGCTGCCGTTGGCTGGCAGCTGTGCATACAGAGAATCGACCACGGCCGGGGTGCTCACGGTGTAATCGACCAGCGACTGGAAAGTGAGCACCGGCGCCAGCTCGCTCAGGGCATTGCGCCCGGCGAGCACGGCGATCTGTTCCTGCAGCGCGGCGGTGAACAGGTACGACTGCCGCGCCGCATTGAGGGCGAAGGAGTTGTATTTGAATGGGTTGTACTCGGGCAGCACATCCAGCCAGGCCGCCTTGGCGAATGCCGGGAACACCGCCGGCAAGCCGGCCAGCCCGGCGAAACGGGCGTAGCCGGCCACACCGATCATCGGCGAAATCAGCGTCAGGCGTGTCGGGCGGGCCAGCTCCTCGTTGCCCAGGGCATCGAGGGCGTACTTGAGCGCCAGGCCGCCTCCGGCCGAATAGCCGACCAGTTGCAACTCGTCGCCCGGCGCGGTCAGTCGTGCCGCTTCGCGTACTGCCAGGCGGGTCGCAGCGAGCCAGTCCTGCCAGGTCACGCGGGTCAGCGCCCCGGGCGTGGTGCCATGCCCGGGCAGGCGCAGCCCGACCACCACGAAACCGGCATCGCGATACAGCCGGGCGATGTGCCGCAGACTGTAGGGCGAGTCGGTCAGCCCGTGCAACATCACCGCAGCACCTTTGGGCTTGCCCTCGGGCTCGAGCACGTAGGAACGGTTCCAGTCCCACTCGAAACGCGAGGCGTTGAGCGGGCTGTCGGCGAAATAGCGGTTGTCCGGCACTCGCTCGGCATCGTCCAGGCGCTGGTAGACATTGCCGGGTAGTGCTGCGAACAGGGCCTGTTCGGCGAGTAGATAATCCTGCCAGCTGGCGGCATCGAGCTCGTCGGCGCTCAGCTCCCGCGGCACGAAGGTGTGCCAGGCGCCTAGATCCGGTTTGTTGTGGGCGTCGTAGATACGCAGACCGAAGAACGTCAGCGCGATCACCGCCACCACCAGGCCGCCCAGGCGCAGCCCTCTTTTCACCGCCTTCATGCTCGCCTCCCGGGCCGCCGCAAACGACTCATCATAACCCCCGCCCGGCAAAAACGCCGGCACCGTCCGCCATTGTGCGTACCTTGCGATGGCGCGCCATAGTCCATAGGCTTCGGGCCGACATCCTTGCATTCGGAGCCCGTCATGAGTGACTCAGCGATCATCCCCTGCCCCAGTTGCAGCAGCCTCAACCGCATTCCCGTGGCGCGCCTGGGCGAAGCACCGCGCTGCGGCCACTGCAAAACCGAGGTTTTGCCGGGCGCACCGTTCGAACTCGACCAGGGCAACTTCGCCAGCCAGCTCAAGGGCGACCTGCCGCTGCTGGTCGATGTCTGGGCCGCTTGGTGCGGCCCGTGCCGCAGCTTCGCGCCGACCTTCACCCAGGCGGCTGGCGAACTGCGTACCCGCTGCCGCCTGGGCAAGCTGGACAGCGAAGCCAATCCGCAGTTGTCTGCGCAGCTGGGCATCCGCTCGATTCCCAGCCTGATCCTGTTTCGCGACGGCCGGGAAGTCGCCAGGCAAAGCGGCGCCCTGCCCCTGCCGCAACTGCTCGCCTGGCTGAACGCCCAGGGCGTTTGAGTGAGCCGCAGCGAGCCGGCTGACACCTGACCTTGCCACCGGTCAAAAAGCCGACTAATCCAAGGAAGGATGATCGTGGCGTAAAGCCCGGTAACAACACGGCAGGAGGCGCCATGTTCAAGCACATTCTGATCGCCCATGACCTGCGGGGCACGGCCGACCTGGCGTTGCGCCGGGCGGCGCAACTGGCGCAGCAGCACGGCGCGCGTCTGAGCGTGTTGCACGTACTCGACCCCGCCGCGAGCGAGCAGGCCCACGACCAGTCGCGACAGGTGCTGGACGCCAGCATCAGCCAATACGCGCCACCGGGCAGCGCCCTGCACTTGCGCAGTGGCAAGCCTTCGGAAGTGGTGCTGCAGCATTTGCAGGAAAGCGACTACGACCTGCTGGTGCTGGGCGGGCATCTGGAACGCCACGAGTTCTTTTCCGGCACCAGCCTGGATCGCATTGCCCGCAACTGCCCAGTGCCACTGTTACTGGTCGCCCACCCGAGTTCAGGCCCCTATCGGCAGGCGGTGGCGGCCATAGACTTCTCGCTGTGCGCCTGCAGCGCCCTGGCCGGCGCCCACGAGCTACTCCCGCAAAGCGCCGAGCTGCACGCCGTTCACGTGTTCGAGCCGGACAAGGGCAGCCGCGAACAGGTCGACAACCAGTTGCAGATTCAGCAGGCACTGATCGACCAACTGTTGACGGACGAAGCGCAGAAACTGCCGGCGGCCGGCCCGACGATCAGCCACGCCGTGCATCAGGGCGGCATCCTGCGCTGCCTGCAGGAGCAGCTCAGGGCCCGCTGCAGCGACCTGCTGGTACTTGGCAGCCATGGTCGCGGCGCGCTGAGCCAGGCGCTACTCGGCAGCCTGGCCCAGCACTTCCTGCACAAGGCGCCGTGCGACGTGTTCGTGGTGCGCTAGTCACGAACCCGGGTATCGCTGCGCTCAACACCGGGCTACGGAAGGGATAAGGCCCTAGCCTGCGGTTGAGCGCAGCGATACCCAGGGATGCTTGGATCAGCTGCGCTGCAGCAGGTTGTGCAACTCGACGTACTGTTGGGTCAGCTTGTGGCGCGGGTCGAGGTAGATCAGCGGCATGCAGGCCTGGTGGGATTCGCGCATCTTCACCGAACTCATCAGGTTCACCGGCAGCACCGGCAGGCCTTCGCCCACCAGCTCGTCGAGCAGTTGCTGCGGCAGCGAGGCGCGGGGCTGGAACTGATTGACCACGATGCCCTCGACCTGCAGCGCTTCGTTGTGGTCTTCCTTCAACTCGTCGATCTCGCGCAGCAGACCGTACAGGGCATTGCGCGAAAAGGTGTCGCAATCGAAGGGAATCAGTACGCGATCAGCTGCGATCAATGCAGATACCGTATAGAAATTCAGCGCAGGCGGCGTATCCAGGTAGATCTGCTCATAGTCCTCGGACAATTCCTCGAGCAGTTTGCGTAGCTTGTTGATCTTGTGTTTCTGCTCGAGCTTGGGTTGCAGCTCGGCCAGCTCGGGCGTGGCGGTGATTACGTGCAGGTTCTCGAAGGGCGTCTCGTAGATATCCACCTTGCCCTTCTTGGCGAACGGCCCGCTGGACAGCGTCTGCTTGAAGAAATCGGCGATGCCCATGGGAATGTCATCACCCGTCAGCCCGGTCAGGTAATGGGATGAATTGGCCTGAGCATCGAGATCGACCAGCAGCGTTCGGTACCCTTGCGATGCACTGACCGCAGCGAGATTGCAGGCAATGCTGGATTTGCCCACGCCACCTTTCTGGTTGAATACCACGCGCCTCATTCGAATCTCCCTTCTCCACTAGTACATTGATACTAGGCAAAACCTCGTGACAGTCATACGTGACAAGCGAAACGCGTCATCCATCAGAAAATCGCTACTTAATGTTTGCGGGGTCTTGCCATCCCCCGGATAATGCCCGCGCAGCATCGCTCCCCCATCGACAAGGCTCTTGTCGCACAGGACAGTCGTACAGACAAGGAAATGCCCGGCGGGCCAAGCAGAGTTTCATCTAGAAATGCATTTCAGGATAGATCAATGGCGTGCCTGGGCTCCTGGCCTGGACAGTACGGATGACTGGCTCGCCTGGAGCAAGGCGCCCGAACGCCTGCCCGATGGCGGACAGCAGCCCGACGTCGGCTTTCTGCCTGCCCTGCAACGCCGCCGTCTGAGCCGCCTGGCACGCATGGTGTTCCAGGTTGCCTGGCCATTGGCCGAAGGCCACTCGGCGCTGCCCCTCGTGTTCGTTTCGCGGCATGGCGAAACGCCGCGCAACCTGGCGATCCTAAAGGACCTTGCAGTTAAAGAACCGCTGTCGCCGACACAGTTCAGCCTTTCCGTGCACAACGCGATCATCGGCCAATGGTCGATCATGCGTGGCGACACTAGCGAGATGACCGCTCTGGCCGGCGAAGGCGACGGCCTGGAAATGGCCATGCTCGAGGCCCTGAGCTTTCTGGACGAGGGTGCGCCGGCCGTGCTGCTGGTGATCGGCGAGGAAGCCCAGCCAGAGCCCTACGCGCCGTTCATCGATGACGTGCCGTTCCCCTATGCGCTGGCTCTGCTGCTCAAGCCCGGTGACGACTGGAGTTTGGAGCTGAACAACGCGCCAGGCTCGCGCAGCGCCTGGCCGCACCCGCTGAGCCTGATCCAGGGCCTGTGCCTGCACAGCGCAGCCCTCCAACACACCTGGAAAGAGCGCCAATGGACCTGGTCACGCAAAAGCCTGTGAAACCCTACAGCCCGCCCTACTGGTGGCGGCTGATCGCCACGGCGGCCAGCTTCACGCTGTTCGGCATCGGCGGCGTGCTGCTGCGCATTCTGGTGTTCCCGGTGCTGTCGCTGCTGCCTGGCGATGCCGCCGCCCACCAGCGCCGCGCACGGCGCGTGGTCAGCCTGACCTTTCGCACCTTCGTCGAATTCATGTATCGCAGCGGCGTGCTCACCTATGAGGTCGAGGGTGCCGAGCGCCTGGGCCGCCCGGGGCAGATGATCATCGCCAACCATCCCTCGCTGATCGATGTGGTGGTGACCATCGCCTTCACCCGCGACACCAACTGCGTGGTCAAGCAAAGCCTGTGGGACAACCCCTGCATGCGCGGGCCGATCCGTTCGGCCGGCTACATCAGCAACAGCGGCAGCATGGACATGCTCGACGAAGCCGCCGGCGCACTGCAGCAGGGCCAGACCCTGGTGATCTTCCCGGAAGGCACGCGCACCACGCCCGGCCATGCACCGGAGTTTCACCGTGGCGCCGCGGCCATCGCCCTGCGCGGCGCGCGAATCATCACTCCAGTGGTAATCAGCGTATCGCCCACCACTCTGACCAAGGCCGAGCCCTGGTACCGCATTCCCGCGCGGCGCTTCCACATCCGCCTGCGCGTCGGCGAAGACATCGACCCGGCGCACTTCGCCGCCATGGGCGCGGCGCCGGTCGCGTCGCGCAAACTCAACGATCATCTGCATCAGCATTTCATACAGGAGCTCGCCAAAGATGAGCGCTCTACAGCTTGAGATCAAAAACCTGATCATCGACTCCCTCGGCCTCGAGGACGTCACCGCGCAGGACATCGACGACGACATGACCCTGTTCGGTGAAGGCCTGGGCCTGGACTCGGTCGATGCCCTGGAGCTCGGCCTGGCCATCCAGAAGCGTTTCGGCATCAAGATCGACGCCGAAGCCAAGGACACCCGCACCCATTTCGCCAACGTGGCCAGCCTGGCAGCCTTCGTTGCCAGCCGCCAGGCAGCCTGAGGACGATGAGCATGCAAACCCGTGAGGAAATCTTCGACACCTTGCGCGACGCCCTGGTGGAGCTGTTCGAACTGAGCCCCGAGCGCATCAGCCTGGACGCCAACCTGTACGAAGACCTGGAAATCGACAGCATCGACGCCGTCGACCTGATCGATCACATCAAGCGCCAGACCGGCAAGAAGATTGCCGCCGAAGCGTTCAAATCGGTGCGCACCGTCGGCGACGTGGTCGAGGCGGTGTATCAGATGGTCAACGCGCAACCGCTATGAGCCGTCTGCTCGGCCTGCTGGTCGCGCTGGTCAGCGTGGCCTACCCGTTCGCCGTGTATTTCGGCGCCGGCCACCTGTCGCCAACGCTATTCGCCGCCCTGCTCGGCGGCCTGTGGCTGGCGCGGTTGCTCAGCAACTCGGGTGACCGCAACAGCCGGCGCATGACCGGTGCGGTGCTGGTGTTCTGCCTGTTGCTGGTACTGGCCGATGAGCCGGCACTGCTGCGCTGGTATCCGGTGCTGGTCAGCGTGCTGCTCGGCCTGCTGTTCGCCAGCAGCCTGAAGATCGGCATGCCGATGGCCGAGCGCCTGGCCCGCCTGCGCGAACCCGAGCTGCCACCGGTGGCGGTGCGTTATACCCGCCGCGTCACCGAAGTGTGGGCCGCGTTCATGCTCACCAACGGCTTGCTGGTGGTGGCGCTGAACGTGTGGGCACCGCTGTCCTGGTGGACGCTGTACACCGGGCTGATTTCCTACCTCCTGATGGGCCTGCTATTCGCCGGCGAATGGTTGGTACGTCAACGTGTAAGGAGAACCGCATGAGCTGGCTGAACCTCGAAGACCTGCTGCTGGCCCCCGATGCCAGCCGCCAGGTGACGCCCGAGTTCGACCATGCCGAGCTCTGCCTGCGCGCCCTGAGCCTGGCCGCTCACTGGCAGGCGGCCGGCGTGCAGCGCGTCGCCCTGCACCTGCAGGATGCTTCCGAGCTGGCCATCGCCCTGTTCGCCGCCTGGCAAGCCGACATCCACGTGCTGCTGCCCGCCGATGCGCAGCCGCAGACCCGCCAGCGCCTGGGCGCCCAGGTCGACCTGTGGGTCGAGCAGCTCGACGATTCGATGATCGCAACGCCGCGCGAGGCCAGAGCGCTGGATCGCGAGCGCTGTCGCCTGACCCTGTGCACCTCCGGCTCCAGCGGTGAACCCAAGCTGATCGACAAGAGCCTCGGCCAACTGGCCAACGAAGTGCAGGCGCTGGAAGCGCTGTGGGGCGAGCGCCTCGGCGATGCGCTGATCATCGGCAGCGTGGCTGCCCAGCACATCTACGGCCTGCTGTTCCGCGTGCTTTGGCCACTGTGCGCCGGACGGGTATTTCTGCCCAAAGCACTGCCGTTCCCTGAAGACCTGCAACTGGCCAGCCTGCCCTACCCGGCCTTCGCCTGGATCACCAGCCCGGCGCTGCTCAAGCGCATGGGCGACAACCTGGACTGGCCGGCACTGAGCCGCGTGCGCCAGGTGTTTTCCTCCGGCGGCGCACTGCCGGCCGAGGCCGCCGCCTCGGTACAGCAGCGCCTGGGCCAGTGGCCGACGGAAATCTATGGCAGCTCGGAAACTGGCGGCATCGCCTGGCGCCAGGGCGGTGAGCACTGGCAGCCGTTCGCCGATGTGCAGCTCGACGTCAACGAAGAAGGCGCTCTGCGCCTGAGTTCGCCCTATCTACCGCTCGGGCACTGGGAGCAGATGGCCGACGCTGTGCAGATCGACGCTGACGGGCGCTTCACCCTCGGCGCGCGTCTGGACCGTATCGTCAAACTCGAAGAAAAACGTATCTCCCTGCCCCTGCTCGAACAGGCCCTGGCCCAGCACAACTGGGTCAGCGAGGCGCGCCTGGGCGTGCTGCAGCAGGGCCGCGCCTTTCTCGGCGCTCTGGTGGCCCTGTCACCCGAAGGCTTGCACGTACTGCGCAACCAGGGCCGCCGCCACCTCACCGAAGGCCTGCGCCGTCACCTGGCCGGCCACTGCGAAGCCATCGCCCTGCCACGCCGCTGGCGCTTGATGGCGCATCTGCCGTACAGCAGCCAGGGCAAGCTCGGCCAGGCACAGGTCAATGAGCTGCTGGCAGCCGCCCGCCCGACCCGCGTAGAGCCGGCCAGCGCCCGTGAAGAAAACGGCGAGTGGCATCTGGAGCTGGACGTGCCGCTGGATCTGGCCCACTTCAGCGGGCACTTTCCCGGCACTCCCGTGCTGCCCGGTGTGGTGCAGATCGACTGGGCCCAGCAACTGGCTCGCGAGCTGATTACCGAACTGCCGCCGCTGTTCGGCGGCATGGAAGTGCTCAAGTTCCAGCAGTTGGTGCGCCCCGGCGACCGCCTGCAACTGACCCTGCGCTTCGATGCCGAACGCGACAAACTGTACTTCACCTTCCGCAGCGGCGAAGCCAACTGCTCGTCCGGGCGCATCCTGCTCAAGGCGGCGCCATGACTACCGCGCAACACCGCCCCTGTGCGCTGATCCCGGTGTACAACCACGAAGGGCCGCTGCCCGGCGTGGTCGCCAGCTTACTGGCCGCCGGCTTGCCATGCCTGCTGGTCGACGACGCCTCCGGCCCGAGTTGCGCCGCGGTGATCGACCGCCTGGCCGGCGAGACCGACACCCACCTGCTGCGCCTGGCGGAGAACCAGGGCAAGGGCGGCGCGGTGATGGCCGGCCTGCGTGAAGCCCAGCGCCTGGGTTTCACCCATGCCCTGCAGGTGGACGCCGACGGCCAGCACGATCTGCAGTCGGTACACGCCTTTCTCGACGAATCCCGCGCCCACCCCGACGCCATCGTCTGCGGCTACCCGCAGTACGACGCCAGCGTCCCCAAAGGCCGCTTGTACGCCCGCTACCTGACCCACGTGTGGGTGTGGATCAACAGCCTGTCGCTGGAGATTCGCGACTCCATGTGCGGCTTTCGGGTCTACCCACTGGCCGCCAGCGTGGCGCTGATCGACTCGGCGAAACTGGGCAAGCGCATGGATTTCGACTCGGAGATCCTCGTGCGCCTGTCATGGCGCGGGCAACCGATGCGTTGGCTGCCGACCCGGGTGCACTACCCTGAGGACGGCGTCTCGCACTTCCGGCTCTGGCAGGACAACGTGCTGATCTCGAAAATGCACGCCAGACTGTTCTTCGGCATGCTCTGCCGTGCGCCCGTGCTGCTCTACCGGCGGTGGCGCTGATGGATCAGAGCAGGCACTGGGCCGGCCAGCGCGAGCGTGGCAGCTTCGCGGCGATGAAATTCACCGCCCTGGCATCCCGTTACCTGGGCCGCCGGGCGCTGAGCCCGTTGCTGTACCTGATCGTCGCCTACTTCTTTCTGTTCGGCGCCAAGGCGCGGCGTGCCATCGGCCAGTACCAGCAGAACCTGGCGAGCTGGAGCGGGCGGCCTGGGCTGCGCCCGACCCGCCGCTCGGTGTTCGCCCAGTTCATGGCCTTTGCCGACAGCCTGCTCGACAAGCTCGACGTGTGGAGCGGCCGCCTGCACCTGAGCGACGTCGACCTAATCGACCCACACGGCCTGCACGGGCAGATGAGCGGCACCCGCGGGCAACTGCTGGTCGGCGCCCACCTCGGCAATCTCGAAGTGTGCCGCGCCCTGGCCGAGTTGAGCGCCCAGGTGCGCATGAACGTGCTGGTGCATACCCGTCATGCCGAGCAGTTCAATCGCCTGCTCAAGGAAAGTGGCGCCAACAACCTGCGGCTGATTCAGGTCAGCGAGCTGGACCCGGCAGTGATGATGCGCCTGGCCGAATATCTGGAGCGCGGTGAGTGGCTGGCGATCGCCGGCGACCGCGTGCCGCTCCACGGTGAACGCACCGTCGACGTGAATTTTCTCGGCCACTCGGCGCCCCTGCCCCAAGGCCCCTGGTTACTGGCCGGGCTGCTGCAATGCCCGGTCAACCTGATCGACTGCCTGAAGATCGACGGCCGCTATCAGGTCATGCTGCAACCCTTCACCGATGCCGTGCGCTGGAAACGCAGCGAGCGCGAAGCGGTGATCCAGGGTTGGGCGCAACGCTATGCCGATCACCTAGCCGGACGCTGCCTGCAAGCCCCGCAGCAGTGGTTCAACTTCTATCCGTTCTGGAACGACCATGACAACACAGCAGCCTGAAACCGTGACCTTCGGCGCGCAGCCACTGCGTCTCGAACAGATCGTCAGCCTGGCCCAGCGCACCGCGCGCGGCGCGCTGGACGAGAGCCCCGCATGGCGCGACCGCATCGCCCGCGGTGCGCGTTTCGTCGACAGCCTGCTAGACCGTGAAGGCATGATCTACGGCATCACCACCGGCTACGGCGACTCCTGCGTGGTGGCCGTGCCGCTGCATCAGGTCGAGGCCTTGCCGCGCCATCTGTACACTTTCCATGGCTGCGGCCTGGGCAAGCTGCTCGACGCGCCGGCCACCCGCGCGGTACTGGCCGCGCGTTTGCAGTCGCTGTGCCAGGGCATGTCCGGCGTGCGCCTGGAACTGCTCGAGCGCCTGCAGGCATTCATCGAATTCGATGTGCTGCCGCTGATCCCGGAAGAAGGTTCGGTGGGCGCCAGCGGCGACCTGACGCCGCTGTCCTACATCGCCGCGACCCTGTGTGGCGAGCGTGAAGTCATGTATCGCGGCGAGCGCCGCAGCGCCGCTGACGTACACGCCGAACTGGGCTGGACGCCGCTGGTGCTGCGCCCCAAGGAAGCCCTGGCGCTGATGAACGGCACCGCGGTGATGACCGCCCTGGCCTGCCAGGCCTATTCCCGTGCCGATTACCTGCTCAAGCTGGCCACGCGCATCACCGCGCTGAACGTGATCGCCCTGCAGGGCAACCCGGAGCACTTCGACGAGCGCCTGTTCGCCGCCAAGCCGCACCCGGGCCAGAACCAAGTCGCCGCGTGGATCCGTCAGGACCTGGCCATCGACGCTCCGACCGCGCCGCTGCATCGCCTGCAGGATCGCTACTCGATCCGCTGCGCGCCCCACGTGCTCGGCGTGCTGGCCGACAGCCTGGGGCTGCTGCGCCAGTTCATCGAGAACGAACTGAACAGCGCCAACGACAACCCGCTCATCGACCCCGATGAGGAACGCGTCCTGCACGGCGGGCACTTCTACGGCGGGCATATCGCCTTCGCCATGGACAGCCTGAAGAACCTCATCGGCAACCTCGCCGACCTGCTCGACCGCCAACTCGCCCTGCTGGTCGACACCCGCTACAACCACGGCCTGCCGAGCAACCTGTCCGGCGCCCCCGTGGAAACCGCGATGATCAACCACGGCTTCAAGGCCGTGCAGATCGGCGCCAGCGCCTGGACTGCCGAAGCCCTGAAGAACACACTGCCGGCCAGCGTGTTCTCGCGCTCCACCGAATGCCACAACCAGGACAAGGTGAGCATGGGCACCATCGCCGCTCGCGACGCCCTGCGCAGCCTGGAGCTGGCCGAGCAGGTCGCGGCCGCCACACTGATCGCCGCCAACCAGGGCGTCTGGCTGCGCCAGCGCGCCGAAGCCACCGTACTGCCCGCGGCCCTGGCCGATATGCACGGGCAGCTGAGCGAGGACTTCGCGCCGCTGATCGAGGATCGCGCCCTGGAAGGCGAACTGCGCCTGTGCCTGCAACGTATCCGTGCACAGCACTGGAGCCTGTATGCGTAATTCGCTTCGTGCCGCTCCCACAGAGATAGCCATCGCTCTCGAGGACGCTCTCCATGCGCGCTAAAGGCGTTCTGCAGGCCGAGGTGGAAATCCTCGTGCCGTTCTTCGACGTGGACATGATGGAAATCGTCTGGCACGGCCACTACGTCAAATACTTCGAGCAGGCCCGCTGCGCCCTGCTCGACAAGCTCGACCACGGCTACCCGCAGATGCGCGACAGCGGCTACGCCTGGCCAGTGATCGACCTGCAATTGCGTTACATCCGCGGTGCCACCTTCGGCCAGCGCATCAGCGTGTGCGCCGATCTGGTGGAATGGGAGAACCGCCTGAAGATCCACTACCTGATCAGCGACACCGCCACCGGCGAACGCATGACCCGCGGCAGCAGCGTGCAGGTCGCGGTGGAGATCGCCAGCCGCGAAATGCAGCTGGCCTCGCCCAAGGTCTTCATCGATGCCGTGCAGCGGGTGATTGGATGAAAGCCCTGGCGCGTTTCTACCTACTATTCGGCCTGCTGCTCACCGCGTTGAACAGCCAGGCCGAACCACTGACCCTGGATCAACTGAGCCAGCAACTGTCGCAACACCCCGTGGTGCGCGGCCCGTTCGTGCAGGAAAAGCACCTGCGCGCCCTGCCGCAACCGCTGACCAGCAGCGGCACCTTCGTGCTGGCCGCCGACGCCGGCCTGTTGTGGAAGCTGGAAAAACCGCTCAAGCAGGATTACCGCATCGACGCCAACGGCATCGCCAAGCGCACCGCCGACGGTTGGCAGATGCAACCCGGGCGTGACGTGGCGGCCCAGCAGAGCAAGCTGTTTCTCGACGTGCTCAAGGGCAACCACAGCGGCCTGGCGCGCAATTTCGAGCTGCAGCTCAGTGGCGACGCCAAGGCCTGGACCCTGACCCTGACGCCGACCTCGCTGCTGCTCAAGCAGGTGTTCAGCCGTATCGACATCGGCGGTGGCGAACTGGTCGAGCGCATCGAACTGCACGAAACCCAGGGTGACCGCACCTTGCTGCGCATGCCCGCCAGCATTGCCGGCGACGCCCTGAGCGAACAGGAGCGCAGCGATTTTGCGCGCTGAGCACACCCTGATCGAACGCAGCCTGCCGCGGCTGTTCGCCGTGCTGCTGGTGGCGCTATTGGCGCTGACCGCCTGGCAATGGCGCAACGGCCCGCCGGTAGCGGCCAGCATGCTCGCCCTGCTGCCCAGCGGCGCCGGCGACGCACGCCTGCAACAGGCCGAGGCACGCATGCAGGAGCCGATTCAGCACGACCTGCTGGTGCTGGTCGGCCACCCGCAGCGCGAGCGCGCGGTTGCCCTGGCGGCCGAACTGGGTCGCCAATGGCAGGCCAGCGGCCATTTCGAGCAAGTGCGCTGGCAGCTCGACAGCGACCTCGATGCCCTGCGCCAGCACCTGCGCGAAAGCCGCCTGAACCTGCTGCCTGCCGTCGACCGCCAGTTGCTGATCGAGCGACCGGACGCCTTCATCGAGCAACGCGCCGCAGCGCTGTTCGACCCCTTCGCCTCGTTCAGCCTGCTGCCGCCGGAGCAGGACTGGCTCGGCCTGGGCGCCCGCGCCCAGCAGGCACTCAATTTCGGCGGCCGGGTGCAGCCGGACCTGGCCAGCGGCACCTTGCTGGTCAACGAGCCCGGCATGAGCTGGGCCGTGCTGCACCTGCGCAGCCGTGGCGACGCCTTCGACATGCAGGCGCCACTGGTCATCGCCCAGGGCATCGACGCGGCCCGCCAGACCGTCGAGGCCGATGGCGGCCAGCTGCTCGCCACTGGCGGCGCGCTGTATGCCGCCGCCGGCCAGAACAAGGCCATGAGCGAGATGACCCTGATCGGCGGCGCGGCCAGCCTCGGCACCCTGTTGCTGTTGCTGATCGGCTTCCGCCGCCCGCGGGTGCTGCTCAGCCTGCTGCCCATCGGCGTGGCGCTGGTGGCCGGTTGCGCCGCCTGCGTGCTGATCTTCGGGCAGATCAACGCCCTGACCCTGGTGCTCGGCGCCAGCCTGATCGGGGTGGCCGCCGACTACCCGCTGCACTACCTGAGCAAGAGCTGGGGCCACGCCGAATGGCGCAGCTGGAGCGCGCTACGCAGCACCCTGCCGGGCCTGAGCCTGAGCCTGGGCACCAACCTGATCGGCTACCTGGCGCTGGCTTTCACGCCGTTTCCGGCGCTCACCCAGATCGCCGCGTTCTCCGCAGCCGGACTGATCGGCGCCTACCTGTGCTCCGTGTGCCTGTTGCCTGCCTGGCTGAACGGCATGCGCCTGCGCCCGGCGCCACGCCTGCTGGCCGTCGCGACCCAGGCGATCAGCTGGCACGGTCGCCTGCGCCAGGGCAGCGGCACCTACTGGCTGCTGGCGCTGTTCCTGGCGTTCTGCGCCGCCGGCATCTGGCAGTTGCACAGCCAGAACGACCTGCGTCAGTGGCTGGGCAAGGACCCCGCGCTGTTCGCCCAGTCGCAACGCATCGTCGAACTCACCGGGCAGCAGCCCACCAGCCAGTTCTTCCTGGTGCGCGCCAACGACGAAGCACAGTTGCTGCAGCGCCAGCAGACGCTCGGCGCGCGGCTCGACGCGCTCGCCAGCAGCGGCCAACTGCGCAGCTACCTGTCTCTTAATCAACTGCTCGCCCCCGCCGACCAATTGCAGGCATCCCGCGAAGCGCTGCGTGCGCTGCCCGCCCACTGGCAGCCGCTCCTGGCGCTGGGCATTCCCGCCGAAACCTTACAGGCCGAGCTGCAGCAATTACTGGCACAACCTCAGGCAAGCCTGGAGCAGGCCCTGGCGAGCCCGCTGGCCGAGCCCTGGCGGGCGCTGTGGCTGGGCCGTGACGAACAGGGTGTGGCCGCCATCGTCAGCCTGCAGGGGCAGACCGACAGCGCCGTGCTGCAAGGCGCCGCCGATGGCCTGGACGGTGTGCAACTGGTCGACCGTCTGGGCGAGCTGAACGGCCTGTTCGCCGCCACCCAGGTCAGCGCCGCCGAACTCAAGCTGATCTCCTGCCTGGCCATCGTGCTGCTGTTGTGCATTCCGTTCGGCCTCGGCGGCGCCTTGCGGGTGGTCTGCCTGCCGCTGCTGGCTGCGCTGGCGGCTTTGGCCTGCCTGGGTTGGCTGGGACAGCCGCTGACGCTGTTCAGCCTGTTCGGTTTGCTGCTGATCACCGCCATCGGCGTCGATTACGCCATCCTGATGCGCGAGAACATCGGCGGGCCGGCGGTCAGCCTACTCGGCACGCTGCTATCGGCGGTCTCCAGCTGGCTGTCGTTCGGCCTGCTGCTGATCAGCCAGACGCCCGCCATCGCCAACTTCGGCCTGGCCATCAGCCTGGGCCTGATGTTCTGCTTCCTGCTCTCGCCGTGGGCCGGCACGCAACAGCATGAGGTGAAGGGATGACGATCGCCCTTTGCTGGCTCGCGCTGATCGGCCTGTTCGCCCTGACCACCTGGTTGGGCAAACGCCTGGGTCTGATCGCCATCGTCAGTCAATTGCTGCTGGGTACCTTCGCCCTGCCGTTGCTGCTGTACTGGAGCACGCCGCTGGGCGTCGGCGCCGAGCAACTGCTCGCCCCGGCTTGGCTCAAGCCGCTCTATGGCATCGCCTTCAGCCTGCTGCTGGCGCATATTCTCAGCGACGTGATCGACCTCGACCTACAGGCGGCCAGCCTGAAGATCGCCCTGCCGAGCTTCTTCGTACCGTTCTTCTGCGGCCTGGTCTGCGCGCTGTGGCTGCTGCCACCGCTGGACAGCCTGACATCCATCGCCATCGGCCTGCTGTTCGCGCTGACGGCGATTCCGGTGCTGTTTCTGTATCTGCAGGATCTCGCCTACCCCGCTGCGCGCACCCGCACGCTGATGCAGGCGGCGATTCTCATGGACTTGCTGTGCTGGTCGATCTTCGCCCTCGCCCAGGGCAGCCGCGACCCCAGCAGCCTGCTGTGGCCGCTGCTGGCAGCGGCCAGCCCGCTGGTGCTGCGCTTGCTCGGTCTGCGCCACGCCGTGCTCAACGGCAGTCTGTTTCTTGGCCTGCTGCTGCTCCTCCAGCAACTGGGCTACAACGTGCTGGTGTTCGGTATCGCCTACCTGCTGCTGGCTGCCGCTCTGCGTTTACCGCTGCGCTTGCCGCTGCCGGCCAAGGCCTTCACGGCGCTGCAGACCTGGCTCGCCGTGCCGCTGATTCTTGCCTACGGCCTGCTGCAGATCGACTGGCACGGCCTGGCCGCAGACTTCGGTTTCACTGCCACGCAATTCATCGCGCTGCTTGCATTGCCAGCGATCAGCAAACTCGCCGGTAGCTGGCTGGGGCTTTCGTGGGCGGCAGGTGGCCTGGAGCTGAGCCAGAGCAAATGGCGCGAGAGCATTCTGCTCAATACTCGCGGCCTGACGGAGATCGTCTTTCTCAACCTGCTGCTACATCAGCAGATCATCAGCACCCAACTGTATTTCGCCCTGATGCTCATGGGGCTGCTGTGCACCTTGCTGCCGGCGACCCTGCGCAGATCAACCAAACTCGAGGCAAAGAGCCGCTATGAAGTCTCCTGAAGTCCAACAGCATCAGATCGTCGTAGCCGGTGCCGGCCCGGCCGGCGCGATTGCCGCCGCCATCCTCAAGCGCAAGGGCCACGAGGTGCTGATCCTCGAACGCCAGCGCTTCCCGCGCTTCTCGATCGGCGAGAGCCTGCTGTCGCACTGCCTGGACTTCGTCGAGGAAGCCGGGATGATCGACGCGGTGCGGGCGGCGGGCTTCCAGACCAAGCACGGCGCCGCCTTCGCCTGGGGTGATCGCTACACCGACTTCGATTTCCGCGAGACCTTCACCAAAAGCTTCGGCTCGACCTACCAGGTGCAGCGCGCCGATTTCGACAAGGTGCTGGCCGACGAAGCCGAGCGCCAGGGCGTGACCATCCGCTACGAAGAGGAAATCGTCGCCGTGGACTTCAGCGGCGAGCAGCCGTTGCTGTCGGTACGCCGCCTGACCGACGGCCACGAGTACCAGGTGCGCTGCACCTTCGTGCTCGACGCCAGCGGCTACGGCCGCTTGCTGCCGCGCCTGCTCGACCTCGAACTGCCGTCCAACCTGCCGATGCGCAAGGCGCTGTTCACCCATATCGAAGACCGCATCGACCACCCAGGCTTCGACCGCGAGAAGATCCTCATCACCACCCACGCCAGCCTGCGCGACGTGTGGTTCTGGACCATTCCGTTCAGCAATGGCCGTTGCTCCCTCGGCGTGGTCGGCCTGGCCGAGCGCTTCGACGGCTACCCCGAGGACATGGACGCCGCGCTCAAGCAGTTCGTCGCCGAAACGCCAAGCCTGGCCAAGGTGCTGGGCAATGCCGTGTGGGACACCCCGGTGCGCGAGATCAAGGGCTACTCGGCCAACGTCAAGGCCCTGCACGGCAAGGGCTTCGCGCTGCTGGGCAACGCTGCCGAGTTCCTCGACCCGGTATTCAGCTCGGGCGTGACCATCGCCATGCGTTCGGCGAGCATGGCCGCCAACCTGCTGCATCGCCAGCTGAGCGGCGAAACCGTGGATTGGGAACAAGACTTCGCGATTCCGCTCAAACGCGGCGTCGACACCTTCCGCGTGTATGTCGAGGGCTGGTACGACGGCAGCTTCCAGGACGTCATCTACTACCCCAATGCCTCGCCCGAGATCCGCGCCATGATCAGCTCCATCCTCGCCGGTTATGCGTGGGACGCGCGCAACCCCTATGTGGCCGAACCTCGCCGTCGCCTGCGGGTGCTTGCCGAGTTGTGCGCCAGTGCCTAAGGAGATTGCGATGGATCGCGCCGCGTCCACCTACGTCGAGGAGACCGGTTTCGGTTTCTGGTTCCTGCGCAGCCACGTGTGGCAGCACCATGTGCTGCGCGTGGCCGTCGACGACCTGCGCGGGCTGATCGACGGCCCGCTGCCCGTCGCACCGGTGGTGCTGGATGCCGGCTGCGGCCAGGGCAAGTCGTTCTCGCTGCTGCAACGTGCCTTCGCGCCGGCGCGGATCATCGGCCTGGACGCCGACCCGCACAGCCTCGACTGCTCGCGCGCCGAAGCTCAGCGCCTGGGCCTCGACGTGCAACTGATCGCCAGCGACTGCGCGGCGATCCAGTTGCCCGATGCCAGCGTGGACATGCTCTTCTGCCATCAGACCTTTCATCATCTGGTCGAGCAGGAGCAGGCGCTGGCCGAGTTCTGGCGCGTGCTCAAGCCCGGCGGCCTGCTGCTGTTCGCCGAGTCGACCAAGTACTACATCGACACCTGGGTGATCCGCTGGCTGTTCCGCCACCCCATGGAGGTGCAGAAGAGCGCCGCTGAATACCTGGCCATGCTGCGCCAGCAGGGCTTCGAATTCAGCGAGCGCAACGTCTCCTATCCGTACCTGTGGTGGAGTCGCTCGGAGGATTTCGGCTTGCTGGAGCGCTGGGGCATCCGCAAGGCCAAGCCGTTCGGCCAGCGCAACGAGACCCTGGTCAACGCCGCGGTGCGCAAACCGCTGGAGCCGGCATGAAACACCTGCTGACCCTTGCCTGCATCCTGCTGCTGACGGCCTGCGCCGCCCGCACGCCGCTGCCCGCCACCACGCCGCAATTGGCGCAGCCGCTGCCGATGTCGCTGCAGGTCAGCACCGCCGATGGCCAGGACTGGCTGCTGGTGATCCAGGCCGAGGGCGAGGCCCTGCGCTGGTCGTTGTTCGACCCCCTTGGCGTCCCGCTGGCCCGGCAATCGCTGGCAGGCGGCGCCTGGCACAATGACGGCCTGCTGCCACCCAACCCCGCGGCCCGCGAGTTGTTCGCCGCCCTGCTGTTCGCCCTCACCCCGGACGCTCAACTGGCCGGCAGTTATGCCGATAAAGGCTGGCGACAAGGCGCCGAGGGGCGCCAGCTGGCCCCTGACTGGCGTATCCGCTATGGCGCCGGGCAGGCCATCGAACTGAGCAATGCCACGCAGCAGTACCGCGTGCGCCCGCTGGAGACGCAACCATGATCGCTCGACTCGACGCCCTCGGCGTGATCTGCGCCCTCGGCCAGGGCAAGCAGGCGGTGGCCGATGCTCTGTTCGCCGGCGACACCCGCGGCATGCGCCGCCAGGCCGGCTGGATTCCCGAGCGCAGCGTGACCGTTGGCGCGGTCGAGACGCCCTTGCCGGAGATCCCCGCCGGCTTCGAGCACGCCGACAGCCGCAACAATCGCCTGCTGCTCGCCGCCGCCCGGGAGATCGAGGGCGACATCCGCGCCGCTATCGCCCGCTACGGCGCCAGCCGCATCGCCGTGGTGCTCGGCACCAGCACCTCGGGCATCGCCGAAGCCGGCGAGCACATCGCCGAGTACGTACATGACGGCGAGCTGCCGGCCGCCTACCGTTACAGCCGCCAGGAGATCGCCGCGCCAGCCAATTTCCTGGCTGACTGGCTGGGCCTCAGCGGCCCGGTCTATTGCCAGTCCACGGCTTGCACCTCCAGCGGCCGCGCCCTGCTCGCCGCCCAGCGCCTGCTGCGCATGGGCGTGTGCGATGCGGTGCTGTGCGGTGGCGTGGACAGCCTGTGCAAACTGACCCTGAACGGCTTCGCCAGCCTGGAGGCGGTATCCGACGAGCGCTGCAACCCGTTCTCGGTCAACCGCCACGGCATCAATATCGGCGAGGCTGCCGCGTTGTTCCTGATGACCCGCGCGGAGCAGGGCCCCGGCATCGGCCTGTTCGGCGGCGGCGCCACCTCCGACGCCCACCATATTTCCGCCCCCCACCCCGAGGGCCTCGGCGCCCAGCAGGCGATGCGCCAGGCACTGGCCGCCGCCGGGGTGGCCGCCGAACAGATCGGTTACCTCAACCTGCATGGCACAGCCACCACGCACAACGACGCCATGGAAAGCCTGGCCGTGCAGGCGCTGTTTCCGGCGGGCGTGGCCTGTTCGTCGAGCAAACCGCTGACCGGCCACACCCTGGGCGCTGCCGGCGCTCTGGAGGCGGCCTTCTGCTGGCTGACCCTGTCGGCCTACAACACCGCCAATCGCCTGCCGCCGCACATCTGGGACGGCCAGGCCGAACCGCACCTGCCGCGACTCGATCTGGTCAGCGCAAACGCCAACCGACAGTTGCCAAGCCCCGGCCGGCGTTATCTGATGAGCAATTCGTTCGCCTTTGGCGGCAACAATATTTCCTTGATCCTGGGAGACCTTTCGTGAGTGTCTGGCCCGTCGCCGAGCTGGTGCCCCACGCTGGCGACATGATTCTGATCGACGAGGTGCTGGCGTTCGGCGCCGACCATATCGACACCCGCCTGGTGGTACGCCCTGGCGGCCTGTTCAGCCAGGCCGACGGCAGCCTGCCGGCTGCGGTGGGCATCGAGCTGATGGCCCAGAGCGTGGCCGCGTTCGCCGGCTGCCACGCCCGTGAACAAGGCCTGCCGGTGGAGCTCGGTTTTCTACTCGGCACCCGCAACTTCACCTGCAACGTGGACCGTTTCCCGGCTGGCAGCACCCTGCTGATCCACGCCAATCGGTCGCTGCAGGACGACAACGGCATGTGCGTGTTCGAATGCCGCCTCGAAGGCCCGGACATCCTGGTCGAAGCGCGGCTCAACGTGTTCCAGCCCCGTGACGTGTCCACCTATATCCAAGAACCCCCACTTCAGGAGCCGTCCCAATGAGCGAGACCATTCTGGTCACCGGATCGAGCCGCGGTATCGGCCGTGCCATAGCCCTGCGCCTGGCGCGCGCCGGTTTCGACCTTGTGCTGCACTGCCGCTCGCGCCGCGACGAGGCCGAAGCGGTACAGCGCGAGATCGAGGCCATGGGCCAGAAGGCGCGCATCCTGCAGTTCGACGTGGCCGACCGGGCAACCTGCCGCAACGCACTGGAAACCGACGTGGAAAGCCATGGTGCTTACTACGGCGTGGTGTGCAACGCCGGGTTGACTCGCGACGGCGCCTTCCCGGCACTCGGCGAGGAGGACTGGGATGTGGTGCTGCGCACAAATCTGGATGGTTTCTACAACGTGCTGCACCCACTGACGATGCCGATGGTGCGTCGCCGCAAGCCAGGGCGTATCGTCTGCATCACCTCGGTTTCCGGGCTGATCGGCAACCGCGGCCAGGTCAACTACAGCGCCTCGAAAGCCGGCATCATCGGTGCCGCCAAGGCCCTGGCAATCGAGCTGGGCAAACGCAAGATCACCGTCAACTGCGTGGCCCCTGGGCTGATCGACACCGAGATTCTCGACGAGCACGTACCGCTCGAGGAGATTCTCAAGATGGTACCGGCTGCGCGCATGGGCACCCCGGAAGAAGTGGCCGGCACGGTGAATTTCCTGATGTCCGAAGAGGCGGCCTACATCACCCGCCAGGTGATCGCCGTGAACGGCGGTCTGTGTTGAAAGAGAGCGAAGTGGCATGAAACGCGTAGTCGTTACCGGCATGGCCGGCATTACCTCCCTGGGCGATAGCTGGGACAGCATCGCGGCGAACTTCCGCGCCAACCGCAGCGGCATTCGCGTGATGCACGAGTGGGATCGCTTCAGCGAGCTGAACACCCGCCTGGGCGGCCCGGTCGACGACTTCGTCGTGCCCACCCACTGGACCCGCAAGCAGCTGCGCAGCATGGGCCGCGTGTCACGCCTGTCGGTGTACGCCGCCGAACGCGCCCTGGCCCACGCCGGATTGCTCGAAGACGAAAGCATCAAAGATGGGCGCATGGGCGTGGCCTGCGGCTCGTCCACCGGCAGTACCGACGAGATCAAGGCGTTCGGCAACATGCTGCTCAATTCGGTGGCCGACGGCCTCAACGCCAACTCCTACATCCGCATGATGCCGCACACCACGGCGGCCAACATCAGCATCTTCTTCGGCCTCACCGGCCGGCTGATCCCCACCTCCAGCGCCTGCACCAGCGGCAGCCAGGGCATCGGCTACGCGTACGAGGCGATCAAGTTCGGCCGCCTGCCGCTGATGCTCGCCGGCGGCGCCGAGGAGCTGTGCCCGACCGAAGCGATGGTCTTCGACGCGCTGTACGCCACCAGCCTGAAGAACGACGCACCACACACCAGCCCGCGCCCTTACGACAGCGGCCGTGACGGCCTGGTGATCGGTGAAGGCGCCGGAATGCTGGTGCTCGAGGAGCTGGAACACGCCCTGGCACGCGGCGCCACCATCCACGCCGAGATCGTCGGCTTCGGCTGCAATGCCGATGGCCAGCACGCCACCAAGCCGGTGCAGAGCACCATGCGCCGGGCCATGGAGCTGGCCCTGGAAGATGCCACGCTGACGCCCGAGGCCATCGGCTACGTCAATGGTCACGGCACCGCCACCGAACAGGGCGACGTCGCCGAAACTCAGGCCACCAGCAGCCTGTTCGGCCCGCGCATGCCGATCAGCTCGCAAAAGAGCTACTTCGGCCACACCCTGGGCGCCTGCGGCGCGCTGGAGTCCTGGTTCAGCATCGAGATGCTCAACCGCGACAGTTACGTGCACACCCTCAACCTGGAGCACATCGACCCGGCCTGTGGCGAGCTCGACTACCTGCGCGGCGAGTTCCGCGAGATGAGCCACGAATACGTGATGAACAACAATTTCGCCTTTGGCGGGGTCAATACGTCGCTGATCTTTCGCCGCTGGCGCTGATTTTTCTCAAGACAAGGACCAAGGATGATGTCTCGCCTCAACCGCTTCGCCCTGCTCGCCGCACTGCTGCTGGGCATTACTGCCTGTACCTCGAAACCGGTGCTGAATATCACCAGCAGTGCGCCGCCCGCCATAGTGAAGAGCGAGGACGACATGCGCCGGGCGATCCTCACCGCCCTGCAACGCCGGCAGTGGACGGTGGAGCGCGCCGACCGCGGGCAGATCATGGCGCTGATCACCCGCCGCAGCCATCAGGCCGAAATCACCATTCCCTACAGCGCGTCGGGCTACTCGATCCGCTACCGCGACAGCCACAACCTCGACTACCGCAAAGGCAAGATCCACCGCAACTACAACAAGTGGGTCCGTAATCTCGACCGCAGTATCCAGCAGGAACTGCAAAGCCCCTCCCTTCCCATGCCCCAGTAACACCCCAGGAGAAACCCGATGAACGCGAAACGCTTGACCGCTGCTGCACTGCTCACCGCCGCCCTGCTACCCGCCGTCAGCCAGGCCCGTGACACCGCCCACTTCCTGGACTTCCAGTCGGTGGTCAACGAAGCCACCCAGGCCGGTCGCCTCGACGGCTCGGTGAAGTTCTACCTGAACAAGACCCCGGCCGGCGCCAAGATCATCAACGCCAACGTCACCACCAGCCAGAAGACCAACGCCTTCAACAAGACCGACGAAGCCGCCTGCAGCTGGGCGCTGCAATCGGCGCTGATCAAACTGCAGAACTCGGCCAAGGCGGCAGGCGCCAACGCCGTGGTCGACCTGGCCAGCAACTACAAGAACAAGGAATACCGCGACAGCGGCAAGTACGAATGCCACGCCGGCGCCATCATGGCCGGCGTTGCGCTGAAGGGTAAATACGCGAGCGTCAAGTAAGCCCGTGATGCGCCGCAAGCACAGCCTTGCGGCGCGTCGGCTCAGAAGATGAAGGGCACGAACATCCGGCTGCGCGCCATGTAGTCGCGGTAGGCGTCGCCGAAATAGGCCAACGACTCACGCTCCTCGACGCGCGCGGCGAGCCACAGCAGCACGCTGGACGCGACTGCCAGCAGCATGAGGAGGGTGGTCGGCTGCTTCCAGGCGATACCCCAGGCGAGCAGCAGCAGCGAGCAGTACATCGGATGGCGGATATAGCCGAAGATGCCGCTGGTAACCAGTTGCGAGGTACGCTCGAAGGCGAACAGTTCGTCGTCCTGACGGCGCTCGTCGGCACGCCCGAAGCGGCGCATCTGGTAGACGCCGGCGAACAGCACCGCCAGCGAGGAAGTCAGCAACACCCAGGAAATCTGCTGATGCACGGCAGCGCGATCCTCGAACCAGAACGGCGCGTTGAGCACCAGCATCACCAGCATCACCTCCCAGGCGAAGTAGCGATAGAAGCCGTGGCTGCGCGGGTTGCCCAGCGAGCGCCAGGAGACGAGCGTCAGGGCGATGCTCAGCCCCACGAAAACCAGTAATTGCCAACCGCTCACTCGCTTGCTCCCCAATACCCTCTGTTACACTGCTGCGCTCGCTTAGCAGCCCGCCGCCAGACGCCCGCCATGGATCGCACCCAACTGCACTCACTGCTGCCGCACCAGGGCCAGGCACTCTGGCTGGATGCCCTGCTCGACCACGATGCCACCGGCATTCGCGGCCTGAGCGGCTGGCAGCATCTGCAGAACCTCGGCGAGAACGCCTCGCCGAGCCTGTTGTTCGAGGCCGCTGCCCAGTTGTGCGCTGCGCATGGTGCCTTATACGGCAGCGACAGCGCCATCGAAATGGCCCTGGTCGGCAAACTCTCCCAGTTGCAGCTGCACTATCACCCCACCCGGCGTGAAGGCGCCCTGCTGGTCAGCGCGACCCAGGAAGCCCTGAGCCCGGCCGGCGCGCTCTATGCGTTCAGCGTGCAGGAAGGCGAGCGCCTGCTGCTGGATGGCAAGCTGCTGCTGGTGCTCGTCCGTGCTTGAACTCAGCCGCCTCGCTTATCGCTACCCCGGCGCCGGGCAACCGGCGCTGCACGGCATCGACCTGCACCTGCATGCCGGCCAGTGCCTAGGGCTGCTGGGCAGCAACGGCGCCGGCAAGACTACCCTGCTGTCGCTGCTCAGCGGCGTGCTGCAGCCGCTGGATGGGCAGATCGCCTGGCACGGCGAGCGGCGCCTGGGCCTGGTGCCCCAGCAGCTGGCCTTCTACGCCGGGCTGAAGGTGCGGGAGAACCTCGCGCTGTTCGCCGATCTTTACCGATTGCGCGGCAGCGAGCGGCGCCAGCGCCTGGAACGCTGCATCGCCAGCACGGCCTTGGTAGACAAGCTCGAGCGCCGCGCCGAATGCCTGTCCGGCGGTGAGCAGCGGCGCCTGAACTTCGCCATCGGTCTGTTGCAACCGGCCGATCTGTACCTGTTCGACGAGGCCACGGTGGGCGTCGATGCCGCCAGCCGGCAGTTGCTGCTCGACGCCGTGCAGCAGCTGACCGCCGACGGCAAGGCGGTGATTTACACCAGCCATTACCTGGACGAAGTGGAAAAGGTCGCCGACCGCATTCTGCTGCTGCACGAAGGCCGTGTGCAGCTGGATGTCGATACGCACCAGTTGCTCGGTGACCAGCCGGGGCTGTTTCTGGAGTGGCCCGAACGCGTGCCCGAGGCGTTGCCGGCGCTGTTGGCCGAGCTCCGCCTGAGCGCGGAGTTCACGCCCAACGGCCTGCGCATCGCCGCGCTGAACGTGGAGCAGTTGCTGGCGATCACCCGCTTCATCGCCGCACAGCCGCAAACGCCCAGCCTGCTGCGCTTCGGTCGGCCGTCCCTGGAGCAGCTTTACCTGCGCCTCAACGGAGGTCGCCTGTGAGACTGCGCGCCCTGGTTCGCAAGGAAATTCTCCTGCTGGTTCGCGACCCCCACGCGCTGGCCGTGCTGTTCATCATGCCGACGCTGTTCCTGGTGATCATGGCCGGCGCCATGTCCAGCTACCTGCAGGACCGCCTGCCGCCACTGCAACTGGTGCTGCAAACCCCGCAGCCCAGCGAGTCGAGCCGCTTCTTTCACGACGCTCTGCAGGCGCAACTGCCGGACAGCCAGCTGCTGGACGATGGGCCGGCGCAGATGGCGCGCATCAGCCTGCCCGCGGACTTCGACGAGAGGCTGCTGGACACCCCTCACCAGGGCCCGGCGCTGAGCTTTCCGGCGCAGTTCGACCGCCTGTCGCGCCAGCGCCTGCACGCTGCGGTAACCATCGCCCTGGCGCAGACCCGGCTGCTCGCCTATCTGCAGGACAGCGGCGCCCTGGAACAAGGCCTCAGCCGCGACGAGCAGCTCGAACTGGTCCAGCAGCGCACCGAGAGCCGCATCGACGAGCAGGAACGCCTGGCCAGCGGCGACCTCAGCGCCCAGGCCAACGCCACACAGATGAGCGTGCCGGCCTGGCTGATCTTCGGCATGTTCTTCGTGGTGCTGCCGATGGCCGGCAGCTTCCAGCGCGAACAACAAAGCGGCGCGCTGCTGCGCTTCCGCTGCCTGAGCCTGGGGCTCGGCACCCTGGCGGCGAGCAAGGTGCTGCCGTACCTAGCCATCAATCTGGTGCAGTTCGCGGTGCTGCTGACGATCGGCGTGCACGGGCTGCCACTGGCCGGCCTGCCCGCGCTGGAACTCAACGGCAGCCTGCTCGCCTACGCCGTGCTGGCCATCAGCATCGCCCTGGCCACCAGCAGCCTGGGCCTGTTGCTGGCCGCTTTGGCGCGCAGTAGTGAACAAGCCCTATTGCTTGGCGGCGGGATCAATATCATCCTCGCAGCCATCGGCGGCATCATGGTGCCCAAGAGCGTGATGCCCGAGGCCATGCGCCAGCTGGCGGAAGTGTCGCCGATGAGCTGGGCACTGGACGCCTTCCTTACCCTGCTGGTGGGCCACGGCTCACTGAACGACGTAGCCCCGTGGTGCGCTCGCCTGTTGCTGTTTGCAGCGGTGGCCGGTGCCAGCGGCTTGTTCCTGTTCCACAAACGAGTACAGCAAACGCAATGGACCACACACTACTAGAAGAAAAGCTCAAGCAATTGCTGATTCGCGAGTGCGACAAGGAAGACGACATCGACTGGCAAAGCATCGCAGACGACGAGCCGTTGTTCGGCCAGCAGAGCCGCATCCAGATGGACAGCCTGGACGCCCTGCAGGTCTCCTTGGCGCTGCAGCAGCACTACGGTGTGCGCATCGAAGGGGCCAAGGACGGTCGGCGCATTCTCAACAGCATCGCCAGTATCGCGGCCTTCATCAGGCAGCAGCAGTGACGCCCGTTTACCTGCAGCGAGGCGCCCTGCACAGCGCCCTCGGCGCCGATCTGTGCGCTGCCAATACAGCCCTGCGCAGCGGCGCGAAGCCGCAGGCCAGTACCGTGCTGCTGCATGAATTGCAGGAACCGCGCCCGTACCTTGCCGTGGCCGGCGATGAAAGCCTAGACGAGCATTTCGAACGGCTGCTCCGCGAAACCCTGGGCGGCGACCCCGGCGCAACGGACGACTGCCTGCTGATCGTCGCCAGCACCAGCCTGGACATCGACGAGCTGGAGGCGCTCGCCGCGCAGCAGGGCGGCTTCCACCCGAGCCACTCGACCTCCCTCGACCTGCTCGCCGAACGGCTGCGCGTGCGCTTCGGCTTCGCCGATGCCTTCACTCTCAACACCGCTTGCACCAGCGCCGCCAACGGCCTGCTCTACGGTGCCCGAATGCTCGGCGCCGGGCTCTATCGCCGGGCTCTGGTGTTGGCCTTCGAAACCCCCAGTGCCATTGCCCAACAAGGCTTTGGCGCCCTGGGCCTGGTCTCGCCGAGTGGCGATTACCGACCCTTCCACCCGCAGCGCGATGGCCTGGTGTTGGGTGAAGCCTACGCGGCCACGCTGCTGGCACTCGAACCGGGCCCGGCACCACTGGCCCGCCTGCTGGGCGGCTTCAGCGCCTGCGACACCAGCAGCCTGACCAATACCCGCGAAGACGGCAGCCATATCGAGTGGGTGATGCGCGAAGCCTTGCGCAGCGCCGGTATCGACGCCGCGCAGATCGACCTGGTCAAACCCCATGGCACCGCCACCGGCGCCAACGATCGCGCCGAAAGCAACGGGGTGCGCCTGCTGTTCGGCGAAGCGCTGCCGCCCCTCTGTGTGCTCAAGCCCTGGCTCGGCCATACCCTGGGCGCCTGCGGCCTGACCGAAACCCTGCTGTTGGTGGAAAACCTCGCCCACCTGCCCGCCTGCGACTACGCCATGGACGCCCTGCTCCCCCTGCCCGATCAGCCCCTGGCGGTCGCCGAGCGCAGCCTGCTGCTGTCCAATTTCTTCGGCTTTGGCGGCAATAACGCCAGCCTGGTGCTGCAACGCTGCGCAGGAGACGCACCATGAGCCATGCCATCGCGGCCTGCAGCGTACGTGGGGATGTGGAAAACACCGACAAGGACCTCAAGGCCGCGCTGATCAACTGGCTGCCGAGCACGCCACGGCGAATCGACCGGCTGATCCTGCAGGCCCTGCTGTGCACCGCACCGCTCAAGGCTAAGATACGCCGTGACTGCGGCCTGTACCTGGCCTCGCGCCACCCGGCGAGGGGCACCATGGGCTCGCTACTCGACAGCGTGTGCGTGCACCAGCTGCAGCCCAAGCCCTTCGAGTTCGTCAACAGCGTCAGCAATGCCGCCGGCTTTCACGTCGCCGCGCAACTGGAGCTGGAAGGGCCGAACCTGTTCATCGGCGCCGGTCCGCACGTATGGAAGCACCTGCAGGCATTGGCTGGGCTGGACCTGGCCGACGGCCTGATCGGCCAGGCGCTGCTGGTGCTGATCGATGAAGACCAGGCCTTCGAGGCTCAGGCGGTGTTGATCGAGGGATCAAGCCAGACAACTGATTTTGCCGGGCTGACGGCGGGAATCGATGTGCTGCAGTTGCAGCTGTAACGCAGCGGGCGTTTGGCTGGCTTTAACTTTTTGATGTTTCTCCTACACGGGAATAACAGGCGACACAAATCGCCCCTTCAGGAGGCCGAATGGAGTCGTTGTGCAGGGGGACGAGCCGCATGGATGCGGCGAGAGGCCTGATGGGCCATGGATGGCCCTTCCAGGCCGGCCCCCGGAACAACGATGGAGTGAGGGAACCCCGGCGAAGCCGGGGCCGAATGTCGGGGCTAGACCTTTTGGTTACTTTTGGGGCGATGCCAAAAGTAACCCGCTCGTCAGAGCGGAACCGAACGCAAGAGCAATTCGATAACTCTGGCAAATCACAGCTCAAGCATGTGAAGCGGGCTGTTCAGAAAACTCGAGGCTAAAGCGGATCGCCGCCCGGCCTATCCTACAAAAGCTCCGCACAGACCCTCCTACAGCCTTATCTCAGACCCTACGCTTGGCCCAAGCCCCCAACTCTTTCATCAACACCCGCTCCTGATCGGCAATCCCCCGCAGCATCTCGGCAATCGGCCTGAAGTCCGGCGCTTCGCCCTTGCTGCGGCTGGCGCGCACACAGGCCGAGGCGAACTGGCGCCAGTCGTCGCCCACGGTGGTCATACGCGTCGAGGCCTCGCGCAACGTGGCGTCGCCGATCTTCTCGCCGGCCTCCTGCAGGAAGCTGGCGTACATGAAGCGAAAACCAGCGCCGCCGGTGCCGATCTCTTCCTGCATGCGCACGATATGGGTTAGGTACAAACGGTTGTACTTGCTCTGCGCCGGGTCGAGCGACTCAACGCATTTGGCCAGGTGGCGAATGCCACGGATGCCGATCCACGGCAGCGGCATGCCGTCGAGGATCCGCGAGGTGGACAGCACGCTTTGGCGAATCAACCGCTGCCAGTCCTGTTCCTGCGGCACGTCGTCCAGGTAATACATCAACCCCTTGGCCGCCAGCGCCCCTTTGGCGAAGCGGGCCTTTTGCAGGTCCTCGGCGGCGCAGCGCACCGGCGCCTCGAACACCGGGTCGCTGAGCAGGTACTCGTCGCCCTCGCGCCCGTAGGCCAGCAGGTTATGGGCGTTGAAGTGAAAGCGCATCTCCGGCGGAAAGTACGGCAGCCAGAACACCGAGCTCTGCAGGCCAGCCAGGCGCCCGCTGTCCAGCGCTGCGTTCAACGCAGTACGGCCCTGCTCGGGATTGCTGAACGTACGGCTGGTCAGGCGCACCCCGAGGCGCTTGCTGAGGGTCTTGATCAGGTGCCGCGGCGGCATGCGGTAGGCGATCAGCGGCATGCCACCAAGCTTGACGATCGGCAAGTAGGCGAACGCCAGGCCCGAAGCCAAACCGAACGCCATCGGCTCGCTCATCGGCAGGCCGGCATGGGTCAGCAAGCTGGCCATCACGCCACTTTCGCAGTGGGCACTCTGACGGTGCTCGAAGGCGGTCATGGCAGTTCCTTCTGATAACGGCGCAGTTCGTCGACGCTCAGGCCGAAGGCTTCGGCATAGCGGGCCAGCAGCGCATTGCTCAGGCGCCGGTAGACTTCGGGTCGAAAATGCCGACGCACACGCCACTGCCAGAGCCCGGCGATCTGCGCGAGCGCCGCTTCGTCCATGCGATAGCGATACATCAGGCACTTGAGCGGCGACACCTCGCCGCGCTGCCAGGCGGCATGGGCCTCGGCTTCCTGGGCCTGCAGCTCGGCGACGGCCAGTTGGGTGGAATAGGACTCGGGCTCCCAGCCGGCGCTCTGCGCCCCCTGGTAATGCCCTTTGTCATCGACGGCGTAAAGCAGCTTGCTGTGCCCGCCGTAGGCGGAATCCGGGTCCTGGGGAACGTCATCAAGCTTCATTGCCGACCACCGTCAGATGCATGAATGCGCTGGAGAAACGCCCACTTTCCGGCACGTAGCAGAGCAATTTCTGGCCACTGCGCAGGTGCCCGCCATTGAACAACTCTTCGAGCATGATGAAGATCGACGCTGCACCGGTATTGCCCTTGCTGGTCAGGTTGGTGAACCAGCGCTCCATGGGAATCGGCAGGTCGACCTCGGCCAGGCCAGCCGCCAGGCGCTCGCGGAAGAACTCGGACGAGTAATGCGGCAGGAGCCAGTCGATGTCCGCTACGCGCAACTCGCGGCGCGCCATGATACGGCGCAACGCCTCGACCACGGTGAAGCGGACGATGTTGTCGTTGAGCAGCTTGACGTCCTGCTTGATGGCCATCACCGAGCGGTGCGCGCGCTGGTCGGCGTCATAGCGGCTCCAGCCGCGCAGCGCACCGTCCTGCATCTCGGCACCGGCGTACATGCATGCTGGCATCTGGTCGGCGAAGGAGTAGATATCCAGCCAGTCGATGCGCAGGCTCAGGCCGGCCTGGTTGGGTCGGTCCTGCAGTAATACGGCGCCCGCTCCATCGGAAAGCATCCAGCGCAGGAAGTCCTTCTCGAAAGCGATCTCGGGGTGCGTCTCCAGCTCGTCGACGCGGCTCTCGTATTCGGCGTTGAAGTTGCGCGCCTGCATCAATGCCGAAGCCACTTCCGAGCCGCAGGCCACGGCATTACCGCTCTGCCCGCTGGCCACGCTCATCCAGGCGTATTTCAGGGCGGTCATCCCGCATACGCAGATGCCGGCGGTGGTCGCCACCTCGCAGGGCGGGTTGCCCAGCTCACCGTGCACCATGACTGCATGGCCGGGCATCACCTGGTCGGGCGACGAGGTGCTGGCGACCAGGCACTCCAGTTCGTCCAGGGTGAAGCCATCGCCGGCCAGACCGCGAATCGCCTCGGCACTGAGCTGGGCGTTGCTCATGCTCGGCTCGCCACTGATCGGGTCGATGACGTAGTGGCGCTGCTGGATGCCATTGCGCCGCAGGATCAGCTTGCGCGCCCGCGACGGCTTGCCGCCGACCATGCCGAGGCGCGACTCCATCTGCTCGTTGCCCACGGGCTCGTGGGGCAGGCAGGCACTGATGCGATTGATGAATACGGGTATTGCCATGAACTTGTCCTCGGCCCGCTTCACTCGCCGGAGGGCCCGGCGAAATAGGCCTTTTCACGCTGGATACGCGCCTTGAACAGCGGCGCCAGCAACTTCTTCAGCACCGCAGTGATCGGCACCACGGTGATGATCAGGCAGATCAGGAAAACGATATAGACGACCAGCCCGGCACCACGGCGACGGCTCTGCTGCGGCCCGAGCGCCGACAGCAGGCGGCTCCACAGGGTGAAGCTGCGATTGCCGACCTTCTCGCTGGCGATCAGCTTTTCATCCACTTTCACCGCGCCCAGGCCGGCGAGCATCGGCTGCTCGATGGGCCGCTCGTCAGCCAGCAGGCGGCGCGTCATGGCATCGCCGAATCGGCTGGCAGCCGCCAGTTCGCCGTCGTCGATACCGGCGCGCGGCACCCAGCTGTAGGGCTTCTGCCGACCGGTGAACATCCACAGGGGCGTGGCCAGAAAGCTGGCCGCCGTGCCGCAGGCATCGGTCAGCACCACGTTGTCGACCAGCCGCGCGCCCAGCGCTTGCAGGCGTGCCTTGACCTTCTCCTGGGCCATCAGCCACATGTTGCGACAGCCGATCAGCGTCACCACCGGCGTACCCTTGAGCAGCGAGGCGGCCTCGGGGGAGGCGAGAAAGCTGGTGAAGGGCAGCGAGGGCGACAGGAACCACACCTGATAGGCGAGAATGATCAGGTCGTACCGCTTGTCAGGGTCGACGGCCAACGGCAGCAGCGGCTGCGGTTTCATCAGCACGGTTTCCGGGAAGATCCGGAAGAAGCCGAGAAAGGGCCAGGGAAAGGGGAACGGCAGGGCCGGTTGCAGGGCCAGAAAGTCGACCTGGACGCCGTCACTCGTCTGCAAGGGCGCACAGACCGATTGCACCAGGCGGTTCAATTGGCCAGTCTGTGAAAAGTGAACGACGAGAACCTGACGCATTTTTAAAGCGAATCCCTGCAAAATAGGCGCATTATGCCACAGAGACTTCTTCAAATCGTAACCAAACACTGCACGAGCTGTGCAGTGGTTCTCTTGCTCGGCCCGTTATCGGCCCAGGCCGGGGATCTGTTGATACGGGTGGAGGGCAACCACAGCCCGGCCAGGCTGTATCTCGCCCTGGTGGATGCCAGCCAGGACGACTGGCAGCCGATGCTTCGCGAATTGCACGGCGAAGGTGCTCAATTGATCCTCAAGGACGTGCCACCCGGGCGTTTTGCCCTGCAACTCTACCAGGACAGCAACGGCAACGGCCGCCTCGACCTGAGCCCGCGTGGCATCCCCCTGGAACCTGTTGGCTTTTCCAACAACCCCACGTTACTCAAAGGCAAACCCAAACCCCGGGCCGCCGCATTCGAGCACGGCGAGGACGACACGCTGGTCGACATCCGCCTGCACCCAGCCCGCGGCAAGGCGCAGACGGACTGACCGCAATCAGCTGTGGTAAGCGGCCGACAGCTCGTGAACGGCTTCGAGGAAGGCACCCGCGTGAGCCGGGTCGACTTCCGGGGTGATGCCATGGCCCAGGTTGAAGACGTGGCCGCTGCCACTGCCATAGCTTTCGAGGATACGTGCGACTTCGGCGCGGATCGCTGCCGGCTTGGCGTACAGCACGGTCGGGTCCATGTTGCCCTGCAGGGCCACTTGGCTGCCGACGCGGCGGCGCGCCTCGCCGATGTCGCAACTCCAGTCCAGGCCCAGCGCGTCGGCGCCGGTGGCCGCCATGGACTCCAGCCACAGGCCGCCATTCTTGGTGAACAGGATCACCGGAATCTTGCGGCCATCCTGCTCGCGAATCAGCCCGTCGACGATCTTCTGCATGTAGGCCAGCGAGAACGTCTGGTACGCCGCCGACGACAGGTTGCCGCCCCAGGTATCGAAGATCTGCACGGCCTGGGCACCCGCTCGAATCTGCCCATTGAGGTAGGCGGTCACCGAGCGGGCCAGCTTGTCGAGCAAAGCGTGCATGGCTTCGGGATTGTCGTAGAGCATTGCCTTGATCTTGCGAAAATCCTTCGACGAGCCGCCCTCGACCATGTAGGTCGCCAGGGTCCAGGGGCTGCCGGAAAAGCCGATCAGCGGCATCCGGCCGTTCAGGGCCGACTTGATGGTGCGCACCGCGTCCATCACGTAACCCAGGTCCTGTTCCGGATCGGGAATCGGCAGTGCGTCGATATCGGCAGCGCTGCTGATCACCTTCCTGAAACGCGGACCTTCGCCGGTCTCGAAGTACAAGCCCTGGCCCATGGCATGGGGAATGGTGAGGATGTCGGAGAAGAGGATCGCGGCATCGAGTTGCGGGTAGCGATCGAGGGGCTGCAGGGTGACTTCGCAGGCGAACTCAGGGTTCATCATCAGGCTCATGAAGTCCCCGGCCTTGGCGCGGCTGGCGCGGTATTCGGGCAGGTAACGACCGGCCTGGCGCATCATCCACACCGGCGTGACGTCGACGGGCTGCTTGAGCAGGGCGCGAAGGAAGCGGTCGTTCTTCAGGGCAGTCATGAGTATTCCCGGGCAGAAGCGGTGAGCAAAAAGTGCGCACATTGTCGCAGAGCAGGCTTTAAAAGGCACGGAGTGGGACGCCGTGCCGCAGGCGCGGGAGGATGAGGCAAGCAGTCGCACGGCGCATTGCCCCAGGTCAGCGAGGCGCCATAAACGACGAAGCCGGCACTTGGCCGGCTTCGTCACGACGCGAAGGACTCACACACCGAGGTAGTCGAGAATCCCTTCGGCGGCGTTACGGCCCTCGTAGATGGCGGTGACCACTAGGTCGGAGCCGCGCACCATGTCACCGCCGGCGAACACTTTCGGGTTGCTGGTCTGGTGCTTGAAGGTGGCCTTTTCCGGAGCGACGACACGGCCCTGGGTGTCGATACGGATATCGAACTCCTCGAACCACGGCGCCGGGCTCGGGCGGAAGCCGAAGGCGATCAGCACGGCTTCGGCCGGGATGATCTCCTCGGAGCCCGGGATCGGCTCGGGGCTGCGACGGCCACGGGCATCCGGCTCGCCGAGACGGGTCTCGACCACCTTGACGCCCTCCACCCGGTCTTCGCCAACGATGGCGATGGGCTGGCGGTTGAACAGGAACTTCACGCCCTCTTCCTTGGCGTTCTTCACTTCCTTGCGCGAGCCCGGCATGTTCGCTTCGTCACGACGGTAGGCACAGGTCACCGCCTTGGCGCCCTGGCGGATCGAGGTGCGGTTGCAGTCCATCGCGGTGTCGCCACCGCCGAGCACCACGACGCGCTTGCCCTTCACGTCGACGAAGTCTTGCGGCGACTTCTCGAAACCGAGGTTGCGGTTGACGTTGGCGATCAGGAAATCCAGGGCATCGTGGACGCCCGGCAGGTCTTCACCAGGGAAGCCGCCTTTCATGTAGGTGTAGGTACCCATGCCCATGAACACGGCATCGTACTCATCCAGCAGCTGTTGCAGGGTGACGTCCTTGCCCACTTCGGTGTTCAGACGGAATTCGATACCCATGCCGGTGAACACTTCGCGGCGGTTGCTGAGCACGCTCTTTTCCAGCTTGAACTCGGGGATGCCGAAGGTCAGCAGACCACCGATTTCCGGGTTCTTGTCGAACACCACCGGGGTCACGCCGTTGCGCACCAGTACATCGGCACAGCCCAGGCCAGCAGGGCCGGCGCCGATCACCGCAACGCGCTTGCCGGTCGGCTTGACCTTGGACATGTCCGGGCGCCAGCCCATGGCGAAAGCGGTATCGGTGATGTACTTCTCCACCGAACCGATGGTCACCGCGCCGAAACCGTCGTTGAGGGTACAGGCGCCCTCGCAGAGACGATCCTGCGGGCATACGCGGCCGCAGACTTCCGGCAGGGTGTTGGTCTGGTGGCTCAGCTCGGCGGCGGCCAGGATGTTGCCTTCGGATACCAGCTTCAGCCAGTTGGGGATGAAGTTGTGCACCGGGCACTTCCACTCGCAATACGGGTTGCCGCAACCCAGGCAGCGATGCGCCTGGTCGCTGGCCTGGGCCGGCTTGAAGGTGTCGTAGATCTCGACGAACTCTTTCTTGCGCTGGCGCAGCAGCTTTTTCTTCGGGTCTTTACGCCCGACTTCGATGAACTGGAAGTCGTTATTCAGACGTTCAGCCATGTCATAAACCTCTTAGCAGCAGCGCCGGGCGATACGCCCAAAGCTGCGAGACAATCACGTTGAGCGGCGGCCCTGCTGTCAGGGCACGCCGCTTGAAGCTGCTTATTGCGGGTTGGCGCGGATGCTGGAGAGCAGCGACTTGAGGTTCGCGGCCTTGGGCTTGACCAGCCAGAACTTGCGCAGGTAGTCGTCCAGGTTTTCCAGCAGGTTACGGCCCCACTCGCTCGACGTCTCTTCGACGTATTCGACCAGCACGCGCTCCAAGTGGCTACGGTAGGCCTCCATGGACTCGCTGTTGATGCGCTGAATTTCCACCAGCTCATGGTTCACGCGGTCGTAGAAGCTGTTGTCCAGGTCGAGCACGTAGGCGAAGCCGCCGGTCATGCCGGAACCGAAGTTGTAGCCGGTCTTGCCCAGCACGCAGACGAAACCGCCAGTCATGTATTCGCAGCAGTGGTCGCCCACCCCCTCGACCACCGCATGGGCGCCGGAGTTGCGCACGGCGAAACGCTCGCCCGCGGTGCCCGCGGCGAACAGCTTGCCGCCCGTGGCGCCGTACAGGCAGGTGTTGCCGATGATGGCGCTGTCCTGGGTGGCGAACGGGCTGCCCTTTGGCGGCACGATCACCAGCTTGCCAGCGGTCATGCCCTTGCCGACGTAGTCGTTGGCGTCGCCTTCGAGGTACAGGTTCAGGCCGCCGGCGTTCCACACGCCGAAGCTCTGCCCGGCCGTGCCCTTGAAGCGGAAAGTGATCGGCGCTTTGACCATACCCTGGTTGCCATGCACCCGGGCGATCTCCCCAGACACGCGGGCCCCGATGGAACGGTCGCAGTTGCAGATGTCGAGTTCGAACTCGCCGCCAGTGGCGCCATCGATGGCCGACTTGGCCATCGACAGCATTTCCTCGGCCAGCAGACCCTGGTCGAACGGCGGGTTGCGGTCGACTTCGCAGAACTGTGGCTTGTCCGCCGGGATGTGGTCGCTGCCCAGCAGCGGGGTCAGATCCAGGTGGTTCTGCTTGGCGCTTTCGCCTGGCAGCACGTCGAGCAGATCAGTACGCCCGATCAGCTCGCCGAGGCTGCGCACGCCCAGCTTGGCCAGCCACTCGCGGGTTTCCTCGGCCACATAGGTGAAGAAATTCACCACCATGTCGACAGTGCCGATGAAGTGGTCCTTGCGCAGCTTGTCGTTCTGGGTGGCCACGCCGGTGGCGCAGTTGTTCAGGTGGCAGATGCGCAGGTACTTGCAACCCAGGGCGACCATCGGCGCGGTGCCGAAGCCGAAGCTTTCGGCGCCGAGGATAGCGGCCTTGATCACGTCCAGGCCGGTTTTCAGGCCGCCGTCGGTCTGTACCCGTACCTTGCCGCGCAGGTCGTTGCCGCGCAGGGTCTGGTGGGTTTCCGCCAGGCCCAGTTCCCACGGCGCACCGGCGTACTTGATGGAGGTCAGTGGCGACGCGCCAGTACCACCGTCATAGCCGGAGATGGTGATAAGGTCGGCGTAGGCCTTGGCGACGCCAGCAGCGATGGTGCCGACGCCAGCTTCGGAGACCAGCTTCACCGAGACCAGGGCGCTGGGGTTGACCTGCTTGAGGTCATAGATCAGCTGCGCCAGGTCTTCGATGGAGTAGATGTCGTGGTGCGGCGGCGGCGAGATCAGCGTCACGCCCGGTACCGCATAGCGCAGCTTGGCGATCAGGCCATTGACCTTGCCGCCTGGCAGCTGACCGCCCTCGCCCGGCTTGGCGCCCTGGGCGACCTTGATCTGCAGCACCTCGGCGTTGACCAGGTATTCCGGGGTCACGCCGAAACGGCCAGTGGCGATCTGTTTGATCTTCGAGCTCTTGATGGTGCCGTAGCGCGCCGGGTCTTCGCCGCCCTCACCGGAGTTGGAGCGCGCGCCCAGGCGGTTCATCGCCTCGGCCAGCGCTTCGTGGGCCTCCGGAGACAGCGCGCCGAGGGAAATACCGGCAGCGTCGAAACGCTTGAAGATCGACTCCAGCGGCTCGACTTCGTCCAGGCTCAGCGGCTGGTCGGCCAGCTTGACCTGCAACAGGTCGCGCAACATCGACACCGGGCGAGTATCCACCAGCGCGGTGTATTCCTTGAATTTCTCGTAGCTGCCCTGTTTCACCGCGGCCTGCAGGGTGTTGACCACATCCGGGTTGTAGGCGTGGTATTCGCCGCCATAGACGAACTTGAGCAAACCGCCCTGCTGGATCGCCTTGCGGTTGTTCCAGGCTTCGCCAGCCAGGGCCTTCTGCTCGGCTTCCAGATCGACGAAACGTGCGCCCTTGAGGCGGCTCGGCACGCCGCGGAAGCACAGGTCGGTGACCTCGTCGGCCAGGCCAACGGCTTCGAACAGCTGGGCGCCGCGGTAGGAGCCGACGGTGGAGATGCCCATCTTCGAGAGAATCTTCAAGAGGCCTTTGGAGATGCCCTTGCGGTAGTACTTGAAGACTTCGTACAGATCGCCCAGCACTTCGCCGGTGCGGATCAGGTCGCCGAGCACTTCGTAGGCCAGGAACGGGTAAACCGCCGAGGCGCCGAAACCGATCAGCACCGCGTAATGGTGCGGGTCACGGGCGGTGGCGGTTTCCACCAGAATGTTGCAGTCGCAACGCAGGCCGGTCTCGGTCAGGCGGTGGTGCACCGCGCCAGTGACCAGTGCGGCGTGGGCCGGCAGCTTGCCCGGCGCGATATGGCGGTCGGTCAGCACCAGCAGCACTTTGCCGGAACGCACGGCTTCTTCGGCCTGATCGGCCATGTTGCGCACGGCCGCTTCCAGGCCGATCGACTCGTCGTAGTTGAGGTCGATGATCTGCCGCTCGAAGCCCGGGCGGTCCAGGTTCATCAAGGTGCGCCACTTGGCCGGAGAGATCACCGGCGAGCTGAGGATGACGCGAATGGCGTGCTCGGGCGACTCCTCGAAGATATTGCGCTCGGCCCCGAGGCAGATCTCCAGCGACATGACGATGGCTTCACGCAGCGGGTCGATCGGCGGGTTGGTGACCTGGGCGAACTGCTGGCGGAAATAGTCGTACGGCGAGCGTACGCGCTGGCTCAGTACCGCCATCGGCGTGTCGTCACCCATGGAGCCGACCGCTTCCTGGCCCTGCTCGGCAAGCGGGCGCAGCACCTGGTCTCGCTCCTCGAAGGTGACCTGGAACATCTTCATGTATTGCTTGAGCTGATCGGCCTCGTAGAAGGCCGAGCCATGGTCGTTGTCTTCCATGGTCGCGCGCACACGCAACGCACTCTTGCGCAGCCACTGCTTGTAGGGGTGGCGCGACTTGAGGCGGTTATCGATGTCGTCGGTGGTCAGCACCTGGCCGGTTTCGGTGTCCACGGCGAGGATCTGGCCCGGGCCGACACGGCCTTTGGCGACTACGTCTTCGGGCTGGTAATTCCACACGCCGATTTCCGAAGCCAGGGTGATGTAGCCATTGGTGGTGGTCACCCAGCGCGCCGGGCGCAGGCCGTTGCGGTCGAGCAGGCACACGGCATGACGGCCGTCGGTCAGCACCACGCCGGCCGGACCATCCCAGGGTTCCATGTGCATGGAGTTGTATTCGTAGAACGCGCGCAGGTCGGCGTCCATGGTCTCGACGTTCTGCCAGGCCGGCGGAATGATCATGCGCACGCCGCGGAACAGGTCGATGCCGCCGGTGACCATCAGCTCGAGCATGTTGTCCATGCTCGAGGAGTCGGAGCCGACGCGGTTGACCAGCGGGCCGAGTTCGTCGAGGGCCGGGATTTGGCCGTTCTCGAACTTGGTACGGCGCGCCTGGGCCCAGTTGCGGTTGCCGGTGATGGTGTTGATCTCGCCGTTGTGGGCGAGGAAACGAAACGGCTGAGCCAGTGGCCATTTCGGCAGGGTGTTGGTGGAAAAGCGCTGGTGAAACACGCAGATGGCGGTCTGCAGGCGCTCGTCACCCAGGTCCGGGTAGAACTGCTGCAGGTCGGCCGGCATCATCAGGCCTTTGTAGATGATGGTCTTGTGCGAGAAGCTGCAGATGTAGTGCTCGGTGTCGGCGGCATTGGCCACCGAGGAACGGCGACGGGCGCAGAACAGCTTGATGGCGAATTCCTGGTCGCTCAGACCTTCACCGCCGATGAACACCTGCTCGATCTGCGGCAAACGCTCGAGCGCCAGCTGGCCGAGCACGCTGGTATCCAGCGGTACCTTGCGCCAGCCGACCAGGTTCAGGCCCGCGGCCTGGATCTCGCGGTTCATGTTCTCGCGGGCAGCGCTGGCCTTGGCGTCATCCTGATTGAGGAAGACCATGCCAACGGCATATTGCTTGGGCAGTTCGACGCCAAAGGTGTCCTTGGCGATGGCGCGCAGGAACAGATCGGGCTTTTGAATCAGCAAACCGCAACCGTCACCGGTCTTGCCATCGGCGTTGATACCACCGCGGTGGGTCATGCAGGTCAGTGCTTCGATCGCCGTCTGCAACAGGTGATGGCTGGCCTCACCTTGCATGTGGGCAATCAGGCCGAAGCCGCAGTTATCCTTGAACTCATCAGGACGGTACAAACCTGCTTTCATAAGGGACTCTCACCAGACAGCCTTTTTCAGGCGTTTTCTCTAATCCGCGCGCAGGTCTAGACGCCGCGTTGCGCAGGCAAACGGAGGGCATTGTACATAGCGAGATAGACGTCACAAAGAACAATGTGACGAAAAACAGGAATAAAATGTCGCAAAAACGAAAGAGCCCGCTACGTCAGTTTGTGCGTGGCGGGCTCTTTCGATCAGTTGGCCATTTCCTGGGTGACGCTGGCAAAGGTCTTCGGCCACGGCTTGCCGGCCTGAACCTTGGCAGGCAAGGTCTTCACGGCAGCCTGGGCGGCATCGCGGCTGGCAAAGCTACCATAAGTGATGACGAAAAGTGGCTTACCCTGGTGCATCTTCTTGAAGTAGCGGTATTGGGCACCGTTCTGGCTGACGAACGAGCGTGCACTGGCTTCCGTGCTGGTACCCAGCACCTGCAGGGTGTAGTGGCTCTTGTTCTGCGCTGCATACCAGGCATTGGCTTGCGAGCCGCCCGCCGTCGCCGGCGCCTGGGTCGCTGGTGCGGGCCGAGTTGCCTGAGCAGGTGGCGTCGCCGGCTTGGCTTGCTCTGCCGGTTTCGGCTGCTGAACGGGCTTGGGTTGTTCAACTGGCTTGGGCTGCGGCGCAGCCGGCGTGGCGACTTGCGGCGCCGGAGCAGGCGTCGGTGCAGGCACACTCTGCGAGGCAGTGGGCGGCACGGTGACCGGCGCGGTCGGCGTGGACTCCGGCAGCTCCACGTTCGCCTCACCGTCGGTCTCACCCGCGGCCTGGGCCAGCGGCTGACGGATGACCGGCTGGGATTGACCTACCAGGGGCAACGGCAATGGCTGATTGCTGCCGGCGAACTCGATCGGCGGCTTGCCATCAGCGCCCTGCTCGGCACCAGCCGGAGCGCCTGGCGCCGTTTGAGGCGGCGGCGCACTGTCCATGGGCAGTTGAGCCTGGGTCGGAGCCGGTGCATCGGTGGACTCCGAGCGACCTTGCATCAACAAGGCTGCCGCCACGCCGACGGCCACCACGCCAAGCGCCAACAGATGCTTCTTGGGTAGCTTGAAGGCGAAACCACCACCCTTCACCGCGCCACGGCGGGCGGCCATGGCGTCGATCAGCACCTCGCGCGCGACCCGGTTGATCTCACCAGGCCAACCGCCAGAACGCTCGTGAATCAGCTCGACCTGCTCATCGGACAGCAGCTCGATGCCCTGGGCCGCACCATCCAGGCGTACGGCCAGGTACTCACGGGTCTCGTCTTCGCTGTACGGTTCCAGTTCGATGACGTGGAACGACTCTTCGCCGTTGCTGAGGGCATCCAGGCGGGCGATCAGATCGGTGTCGGCGAACAGGAAGACGTGAGGGCGCCCTTCTGCATTGCCCTGGGCCAGTATCAGCAGCTCGTCGATCGCGGCGTCGCTGAGCTCTTCGGCGTCGTCGATCAGCAGGTAGACCTCCTGCCCGGTCAGCGACAGCTGGCCGACCTGACCGAGTAGTGAGGCACGATCGGTCTGCTGCGTATTCAAACCCTGGGCGATGTGGCGCATCAGGGTCGCAGGATCCGCAGCGCCCTGGGCCGAAACCACCACATTGTGCACGGCCTGCTTGTTGGTGCTGGCGACCAGCGCCTGACGCAGCAGGGTCTTGCCGCTGCCCTCTGGGCCGGTGACCACCAGCAGCAACTGGCTATAGCGCGCCAGGTGATGCAGCTGCCCAAGCACCGGCTTGCGTTGCGCCGGGAAGAACTTGAAACCAGGTACCCGCGCCGCGAACGGGTCGTGGGTGAACTGGTAGTGATCGAGAAATGCTTCGTCGGCGTGCAAACTGGTCATTGAATACTCACTGATTGTTAAGCCGGGCCACCAGCGCCGGGTAATCGGCGGCCAGGGTGGCACTCAATATGTCTGCCGGGTAATCGCTGGTCACCACCGCCTCGCCCAGCGAGCGCAGCAGCACCAGGCGCAATTGACCATCCAGCACCTTCTTGTCCACGGCCATGTGCGCCAGGAACTGCGCAGGCGTCATCTCCTGCGGCGGCACCACAGGCAGGCCGGCAGCCTGGAACAGACGGATACCACGATCGCGCTCGTCCGCATCGATCCAACCCAGGCGATGAGACATCTCCAGGGCCATCACCGTTCCTGCCGCCACGGCCTCACCATGTAACCAGACGCCATAGCCCATCTGCGTCTCGATGGCGTGACCGAAGGTATGCCCCAGATTCAGGGTGGCGCGCACGCCGGTTTCCTTCTCGTCGGCACCGACCACCCGGGCCTTGGCCGCACAGGAGCGCTCGATGGCCTCGGTCAAGGCGGCCTGATCCAGGCTGCGCAATGCGGCCATGTTCTCCTCGAGCCAGTCGAGAAACGGCGCGTCACAGATCAGCCCGTACTTGATGACTTCGGCCAGGCCCGCCGACAGCTCACGCGGCGGCAGGGTGTCCAAGCTGCGCGTATCGATCAGCACGGCTTGCGGCTGGTAGAACGCACCGACCATGTTCTTGCCCAGCGGATGATTGATACCGGTCTTTCCACCTACGGAGGAATCGACCTGGGACAGCAGCGTAGTCGGCAACTGGATGAAGTTCACGCCACGCTGATAGCAAGCTGCAGCGAAACCGGCCATATCGCCGATCACCCCGCCGCCCAAGGCCAGGACTGTAGTGCGCCGGTCATGGCGCGCGCCGAGCAGGCCATCGAAAATGCTCTGCAGGGTTTCCCAGTTCTTGAACGCCTCGCCATCGGGCAGCACGATCGGGGTGACGCGGTAATCGGCGAGCGTGTCCTGCAGCGCTTGCAGATACAGCGGCGCGATGGTCTCGTTGGTGACGATCGCCACCTGGCGCCCGACGATGTGCGGCGCCAGCAAGTCGGCGCGGCTCAGCAGGCCAGCCCCGATATGAATGGGGTAGCTGCGCTCAGCGAGATCAACATGAAGTGTTTGCATGGAGCCCCCGATTGAAAAAGGGCTCTAGGATAGCGCAGTTCTGCCCTGTCATTAACGGGGCGCCAGCGCTTCCAGCCGCTCGAGAATTTCCTGAACCACCATTCGCGGCGGACGCTCGTCGGTCTCGATGATCACGTCAGCGATTTCCCGATAGAGCGGATCACGGATGGCGAGCAGATCTGCCAGTACCTGCCCCGGATTGGGGGCACGCAGCAAAGGCCGGTTGCGATCACGGGCGGTACGGTCGATCTGCTGCTCCACGGAGGCATGCAGATAGACAACCCGGCCACTGTCGCGCAGTGCCTGGCGGTTCTGTGGTCGCAAAACCGCACCACCGCCAGTAGCCAGCACCAGACCATCGGATTCGCACAACGAACAGATCACCGCCTGCTCGCGCTCGCGGAAACCCTGCTCACCCTCGACATCGAAAATCCAGGGTATATCGGCACCGGTACGCTGTTCGATCTCCTTGTCGGAGTCCTTGAATGGCAACCGCAGCTCTTTGGCAAGCAAACGCCCGATAGTACTTTTTCCAGCACCCATCGGGCCGACAAGGATCAGATTACGCACAAATTACCGACTCACGGCCACCGCAGAGGTGTTCATGATGCGCGGAGTGATGAAAACCAGCAACTCGGTCTTGTTGTCGGAGATAGTGTCGCGACGGAACAGGCGTCCGAGATACGGCACATCACCAAGAAAAGGGACCTTTTCCGTAGATTTCGTTTGAGTATTCTCAAACACACCGCCAATTACAATCGTCTCACCATCTGCAACTAGAACTTTTGCATTGACTTCGTTTTTGTTAATCGGCGGAACGCCGTTGAGCACCCTGCCGAAGTCCGGCGCATCCTTGGTCACCTTGACCTCCATGATAATTCGATTATCCGGCGTGATCTGCGGAGTGACCTCAAGAGACAGGGCTGCTTCTTTGAAGGATGTAGACGTCGCCCCACTGGAGCTAGCTTCTTGATAAGGAACCTCTTGGCCTTTCAAAATTTTTGCGGTCTCCTTATCTGAGGTAACAACCTTGGGCTGAGAGACGATTTCGCCGTTACCCGAGCTTTCCATAGCAGAGAGCTGAAGATCCAAAACCACATTGTTACTCAAGAAGCCGATACCAATACCAGAAGTACTATTGGCCACTCCCATGTCAACAAAGGGCAGGCGAGCAAGGCCATCGTCCAAAGTCGTACTACCGACAGTATCCGTTCCTACGAACGGAGCCCGTGCACCAGTATCTTGATCAAACGCCTGAACACCATCCTTACCACTTACATCCCAACCACCTCGCCTTGCACTCCCCCCCCAACGCACGCCCAGTGCCTTGTCGTAGTTGACGTTAGCCTCGACGATTCGCGCCTCGATCATGACCTGGCGCACCGCTACGTCGAGCTGTGCCACGATACGGCGCAGCTCATCCAAGCGTTCCTGGGTCTGATAGGCGATGATGCTGTTGGTGCGTTCATCCACCGTGATAGAACCACGATCGTCCGAAACACCACCATTCGCACTGGTCACCGACTGGAACAGCTTGGCCATATCGGCAGCCTTGGCGTAGTTGACCTGAATCAGCTCACGACGCAGCGGCGCCAGTTCGGCGATCTGCTTCTGCGATTCCAGCTCCTGCTTCTCGCGCGCAGCAATTTCCTCGGCTGGCGCAACCAGCAATACGTTGCCGACCTGACGCTTGTCCAAACCCTTGGTTTTCAGCACCAGATCCAGCGCCTGGTCCCAAGGCACATTCTGCAAGCGCAGGGTGATGTTGCCGGCTACCGTGTCACTGGCGACCAGGTTCAGGTCGGTGAAGTCGGCGATCAGCTGCAGCACCGAGCGCACGTCGATATCCTGGAAGTTCAGCGACAGCTTCTCGCCGGTATAGGCGAAACGCTCGGCCTGACGCTTGTCGGCATCTTCCTGGGTCAGCGGTTTGACGCTGAGGGTCAGCTTGTTCTCGGTCTGGTAGGCCAAATAATCAAAAGCCCCAACAGGCTCGATGACGATGCTGGCGTCATCGCCGGTGCCACTGGCACTGACGAACTGCACCGGGGTCGCGAAGTCCTTGACGTCCAGGCGCACACGCAGGGCTTCAGGCAGCTGGGTGCGGTTGAAATTCAGGATGATCTTGCCGCCACGCTCCTGAATATCAGGGCTGACAGACGCATCGGACAGGTTGATGACAACGTTACCCTCACCCTGCTCGCCGCGCTGGAAGTCGATATTGCTGATCGACTTGTTAACCGCGCCGAATACCTTCGGTGCTGCAGGCGCCGCAACAGGCGTTGCCGCCTGAGCCGGGCGGGCCGCTGCTGGCGCAGGCGCACTCACCGGCGCAGCTGCCGTAGTGGTTGCCGAAGTGGCTACGCCGGTACCGACCTGCACGAACAGGTTGTTGCCTTCGGTGCGGGTGTTGTAGGGCGACAGATTGGTCAGGTTGATGATCAACCGCGTACGATCCTTGGCCTCGACCACGGTGACGCTGCGCGCGTTGCCCATGCCCAGTTCACGGTTCTTCACGCCCAGCTTGTTGGACACCCCTGGCAGGTCCAGTGCGATACGCGCCGGCTGCTCGATGGTATAGCCGCGCGGCGCCGCCACCGGCTCATCGAAGGACAGTTTCAGCTCGACGCGGTCGCCCGGCAGAGCCGCCACGTCCAGCGCCTGCAGGTTGGCGGCCAGAGCGGCAGGAGAGAGCATTGCCACCAGCAGCGAAATGCTTAGGCGAGAGAGAGAGCTGTTCATGCTTGGGTTCCGTTTGGCAGACCGGTTATTTCTGTTCATGGTTCACCTCGCTCCTCAGGAGCGTTCCTTCAGAGTGAGGGTACGAGGACGCTCGAGCCAGCCGCCATCACCGTCCGGGACGATCTCGACCACGTCGATCTTGGCGCTGTCGATGGCGACGATGCGGCCTTCATTGCGTCCCAGGTAATCCCCGACCTTGACGCGATGTACGCCGCCCGCACCGCTCACCAGAGCGAACGAACCATTGTCATTGGCCAGCGTGCCGACCATCTCGAACAGCTCGATATTGAACCCTTCGAGGAACTGCTTCACGCGCGTTTCGTCGGGTTTGATTTCCTTGCTGCCTTTCGCCCGAGCGACCACATCGATCTTCACGGGCGGCTGGAATGGGCTGCGCAAAGCGGCAGCACTGTAGGTGAAGCTTTCGTAGGGTTCAGGTTGCGGCAAGGGCTCAATCTGGCCCTTCGGCCGCGCCCGCACTTCATCCATATACGCCTGCAGGTCGCTGAAGTCACCGCCGCCGCAACCACTCAGGGTCGCCAGCAACAGGCCAGGCACAAGGACACGTTTCATTGGTGTGCCCCCTTGTCGTTGTAGCGATAGGTCTTGGCAAGAACCTTCATGCGCAGCTTGGAGGTACTGCCCTGCTCGGCCGGCACCAACTCGAAATCGTGCAGCGTGACGATTCGCGGCTGGCTGGCGACGCCGCTGACGAAGGTCGCCAGGTCGTGATAGCCGCCGACCACCTGAATCTGGATAGGCAGTTCGATATAGAAAGGCTGCGTGACTTCCGGTAGCAACTTGATCTCCTCGAACTCCAGACCGCTGTCCAGGCCAATACGGGTAATGTCTTCGAGCAGACCCGGCACCTCGGTATCGCTGGGCAGTTGCTTGAGCAGAGCACCGAAGGAAATTTCAGCTTCCTTCATCTGCTCACGGTAGGCCTCGAGGTTGGCCGCCTGGAACGCCTTGGTGGAAAACTGCTCTTTGAGGGATTGCTCGTCCAGACGCTGCTGATCCAGCGTGGCCTGCAAATCCTTCAGGTGAAAGTTGTAGCCCAGTACCAGAACCAGCACGAAGGCCAAAATTCCGGCGATTACCTTGACCGCGTTGGGCCAAGAGCCGATGTTGTTCAGATCGAGATCGTTGATGTCGACCTTGCGCAGGCTGGCCAGAGAATCATTCAGGCTCATGGCTTGACCTCCCCCTCTTCCTTGACGGGCTTGGATTGCTGCACGGTCAGCTGGAAGGTGTTGGCCTGATCCACTGCGCCAGCGGTGACCGCCTTGACCTCGGTCAGGTTGGGTGCGGTCAGCCAGTCGGAGGCATCCATATCACGCATCAGTTTGGAAACTCGGCTGTTCGACTCGGCCGCGCCAACGATGGCGATGGTCTTGTCGGTCATTTTCACCCCGGTGAAATACACACCATCAGGCAGCGTTCTTACCAACTGGTCGAACACGTGGCCAATGATCGGGCGGTTGCCCTGCAGGTCCTGAATGATCTTCATCCGCTCCAGCAGTTGCTGGCGACGCGTACGCAGCTCGCTGATTTCCGCAATGCGGGTATCGAGCACGGCAATTTCCTTGCGCACGAAGTCGTTACGGGCCTGCTGATTCTCGATCTCACCATTGAGGTATTGGTCGCCCAGGAAGATCAATGCCGCTGCGGCGACCAGCAGACCACCCAGCGACACCAGAAAGCGCTGCTTGCGCTCTTCGCGAAGCTGCTCGCGCCAGGGAAGGAGGTTAATGCGCGCCATCAGTCGAAACTCCTCATCGCCAGGCCGCAGGCAATCATCAGCGCCGGTGCATCACTGGCCAACGCTCCCGCGTTGACCTTGCCGCTCAGGGCCATGTCCGCGAAGGGGTTGGCAACCAGGGTCTGGGTACCGATCTTCTGCTGAATGAGGCGATCGAGATCCGGGATGGAAGCGGTTCCACCAGCCAGCAGAATGTAATCCACATCGTTGTACTGGCCGGCGGCGAAGAAGAACTGCAGCGAGCGGGACACCTGTTGTACCAAGGCGTCCTTGAACGGCTGCAGCACTTCGCTTTCGTAATCGTCGGGCAGGCCGCCCTGTTTCTTGGCAAGCCCGGCCTCATCGACGGAGAGGCCGTAACGACGCTGAATTTCCTCGGTCAGTTGGCGGCCACCGAACAGCTGTTCGCGGGTGTAGATGGTGCGACCATTGTGCAGCACGCTGAGCGTGGTCATGGTCGCGCCGATATCGACGACCGCGACGGTCAGCTCGTCGTGCACGCCGCCGAGTTGCTCGGCCAGCAGGTCATAGGCACGCTCGAGGGCATAGGCCTCGACATCCACTACCTTGGCGGTCAAGCCGGCAAGGGCCAGGGCGGCCTCGCGAACTTCGACGTTTTCCTTGCGGCAAGCTGCAAGCAGCACTTCGACCCGCTCGGGGTTGCGCGGCGAAATGCCCTGAACTTCGAAGTCGATCGCCACCTCTTCAAGAGGGTAAGGAATGTACTGATCGGCCTCGAGCTTGAGCTGGTTCTCCAGCTCGTCGTCCGACAGGCCCGCTTCCATCTCGACGGTCTTGGTGATCACCGCGGAGCCGGCAACGGCCACGGAAACCGAGCGCACGCTGGTCTTGGCCTTGGCGAGAACGCGCGACAGGGCCTGGCCGACACCCTCCAGTTCGGCGATGTTCTTTTCGACCACGGCATTGGCGGGGAGTGGCTCGACAGCGTAGGCCTCTACCTTGTAGCGGCTACCTGAGCGACTCAATTCGAGGAGCTTGACGGAGGTCGAACTTATATCGATCCCCAAAAGCTTATTCGCTTTTTTACTGAAGAGCCCTAGCACGACCGATTTCCTATTCACATCCATAACTTACGGATGATTTATGTTTTTCCACATTAAATAGCAGACTTGACAGAAGCGCAAATGGCTCCCCAGCAAAAAAAACGCTTATAATGTGATCAGCTTTTGCCTTTTCATTTTGTCTTCCGCTTAACTCATTCTTTTATCTGGAAATCCAAAAATCTTGATGCGTTTGCTGAAGTTTTTCTGCTGGTCCGTCATCGCCGTTTTTTGTGCGCTGGTACTCGCCGTCAGTGGTGCCTTCCTCTACCTGAGCCCGACCCTACCCTCTGTCGATGCCTTGCGCAGTATAGAGCTGCAGATCCCGCTTCGCGTGTACAGCAGCGACGGAAAACTCATCGCCGAATTCGGGGAGATGCGCCGCTCGCCCATCGCCTTCGCCGACATACCGCCCGACTTCACCAGCGCGTTGCTGGCTGCCGAAGACGATAACTTCGCAAACCATTATGGCGTTGATCTTACGAGCCTGATGCGCGCTGCCACGCAATTATTGAAAACAGGTCAAATTCAGTCCGGCGGCAGCACCATCACCATGCAGGTGGCGAAGAACTTCTTCCTCACCAGCGAGCGCAGCTTCTCGCGCAAGATCACCGAGATTCTGCTCGCCCTGCAAATCGAGCGCGAGCTGAGCAAGAACGAAATCCTCGAGCTGTACGTCAACAAGATCTACCTGGGTCACCGCGCCTACGGCATCGAGGCCGCCGCCCAAGTCTATTACGGCAAATCCATCCGAGACTTGAGCCTCTCGCAGCTTGCGACGATAGCCGGTCTTCCCAAGGCACCTTCGGCCTTCAACCCGCTGACCAACCCGACCCGGGCCAAAGAGCGCCGCGACTGGATTCTCGGCCGCATGTATCGCCTGGGCCGTATCGACCAGGCGCGCTACGAAACCGCCCTGGCCGAGCCGGTGGACGCCAGCTATCACGTGCCCACACCTGAAGTACCCGCACCCTACGTGGCCGAGATGGCCCGCGCCGAAATGGTCGGCCGCTACGGCAGCGACGCCTACACCCAGGGCTTCAACGTCACCACCACGGTACCCAGCGACCTGCAGGTCATGGCCAACAAGGCCCTGCGCGATGGCCTGATCGAATACGACCAACGCCACGGTTATCGCGGCCCGGAAAGCCGCCTGCCCGGCATGACCCGGGAAACCTGGCAGACCGAACTGAGCAAGCAAGGCCTGCGCGGCGGCCTGGAGCCGGCGATCGTCACCCAGGTCGAGAAGAGCGGCATTCTGGTGCTGACCCGTCGCGGCGACGAAGAAGCGGTGTCGTGGGACAGCATGAAATGGGCCCGCCCGTTCCTCAATACCAACAGCCTGGGGCCGCGTCCGCAGCAACCGGCGGACGTAGCGCAGATCGGTGACCTGATCCGCGTGCAGCGCCAGGACGATGGCAGCCTGCGCTTCGCGCAACTGCCCAGTGCGCAAAGTGCCCTGGTCTCGCTCGACCCGCAGAACGGCGCCATCCGCGCCCTGGTCGGCGGCTTCTCCTTCGAGCAGAGCAACTACAACCGTGCCGTACAAGCCAAGCGCCAGCCCGGCTCGAGCTTCAAGCCCTTCATCTACAGTGCCGCGCTCGACAACGGCTACACCGCCTCCAGCCTGGTCAACGACGCGCCGATCGTGTTCGTCGATGACTACATGGATCAGGTCTGGCGACCGAAGAACGACACCAATACCTTCCTCGGCCCCATTCGTTTGCGCGAGGCCCTGTACAAGTCGCGCAACCTGGTGTCGATCCGCCTACTGCAGGCCATGGGCATCGAAAACACGCTGAACTACATCGAGCGTTTCGGATTCAATCGCCAGGATCTGCCGCGCAACCTGTCCCTGGCACTCGGCACGGCCAACCTGACGCCGATGGAAATCGCCACCGGCTGGACGGCCTTCGCCAACGGCGGCCACAAGGTTCAGCCCTACCTGATCCAGCGTATCGACAACCGCCATGGCGATCCGTTGTTCATCGCCAACCCGCCGAGCGTGCCCAATGCAGCCAAGCCCGAAGTACCGCCGCCGGTCAACGAGGAAGGCGTGATGAGCAGCGCCGAGGCAGCACCCGAGCAACTGCCGGACGCGCCTGAGCCGGCCGCCGCCGAGCGTATCCTCGATGAGCGCACCGCCTACATCATGACCAGCATGCTGCAGGATGTGATCAAGCGCGGCACCGGGCGCCGGGCCATGGCCCTGGGCCGCACCGATCTGGCTGGCAAGACTGGGACCACCAACGAATCCAAGGACAGCTGGTTCTCCGGCTACAACGCCGATTTCGTGACCACCGTATGGGCCGGTTTCGATCAGCCGGAAAGCCTCGGCCGCCATGAATACGGTGGCACCGTTGCCCTGCCGATCTGGATGAACTACATGGGCGCCGCGCTCAAGGACAAGCCCAGCCATACTCCCGCCGAGCCGGATGGCATTCTCACCCTGCGCGTCGATCCACGCAGCGGCCGTGCTGCAGCCCCAGGAACGCTAGACGCGTATTTCGAACTATTCAAGAGCGAAGACTCACCGCCGCCAATGAACGAATTCGACCCAGGCATGGGCGCACCGAACAGCCCGCTGCCGGCAGACGAGAGCGCACCGATCGATCTGTTCTAAGCCCCGTTCATAATCTTTCAGCCCAGGCTCGTCGATGTTGACTGCAAAGTGGCGGGAACGGCCGTTATCCGATCCATCGTGGGAGTCGCGACCTCGCGGCGAATCGCTCAGGCACCGCCGAAATAGGCAGTCAGGCTGCAATCGTTTCGCCCCGAGGTCGGGGCTCCCACAGGTTGGTCTTAGTGGCTGTTTCCGCCTTGTAGCTGTCGCTTCATGCGCATAAAGATCGTGAACAGGCTCTAGCCGGCGATACCCTGTAGCACGCATCAACAGCTCAAAACGCGCCCAATAAAAAACCCGCCGAAGCGGGTTTTCATTGCCGGCTGAACGACTCAGCCCTTGAACACGTCGTTGACCGATTGCAGCGGGTAGTGCTTCGGATACGGCAGGGTCGCCACGCCGCTCTCGATGGCCGCCTTGGCAACGGCATCGCACACCACGTTGATCAGGCGAGCATCCATCGGCTTCGGAATGATGTACTCGCGGCCGAACTCCAGCTTGATACCGCCGTAGGCGTCGCATACGTCCTGGGGAACCGGCAGCTTGGCCAGCTCGCGCAGGGCGTTGGCCGCAGCGATCTTCATTTCTTCGTTGATGCGGGTCGCGCGAACGTCCAGCGCACCACGGAAGATGAACGGGAAGCCCAATACGTTGTTAACCTGGTTCGGGTAGTCGGAACGACCGGTGGCCATGATCACGTCGTTGCGGGTGGCGTGGGCCAGCTCCGGCTTGATTTCCGGATCCGGGTTCGAACAGGCGAACACGATCGGGTTCGGCGCCATCAGCTTGAGGCCTTCGGCGCTCAGCAGATCCGGGCCGGACAGGCCGACGAATACGTCAGCGCCGGTCAGCGCGTCATCCAGGGTGCGCTTGTCGGTTTCGGTGGCGAACACCGCCTTGTACTGGTTCAGGTCATCGCGGCCAGCGTGGATCACGCCTTTGCGGTCGATCATGTAGATGTTCTCGACCTTGGCGCCCATGCTCACCAGCAGCTTCATGCAGGAGATGGCTGCAGCGCCGGCACCCAGGCAGACGATCTTGGCTTGCGGCAGGGTCTTGCCGGCGATTTCCAGGGCGTTGAGCATGCCGGCTGCGGTGACGATCGCGGTACCGTGCTGGTCATCGTGGAAAACCGGGATGTCGCACTGCTCGATCAGGGCGCGCTCGATTTCGAAGCATTCGGGCGCCTTGATGTCTTCCAGGTTGATGCCACCGAAGGTGATGGAGATGCGCTTGACGGTATCGATGAAGGCCTGCGGGCTTTCGGCATCGACTTCGATGTCGAACACGTCGACGCCGGCAAAGCGCTTGAACAGCACGCCTTTGCCTTCCATGACCGGCTTGGAGGCCAGCGGGCCGAGGTCGCCCAAGCCGAGGATCGCGGTGCCGTCGGAAATAACTGCCACCAGGTTGCCTTTGCCGGTGTAACGGTAGGCGAGCTCCGGATCGCGAGCGATCTCGCGCACTGGCTCGGCAACACCCGGGCTGTAGGCCAGCGACAGGTCACGGGCAGTGGCGGTGGGCTTGGTGAGCTCGACGCTCAACTTACCCGGACGGGGCTTCTCATGGTATTCGAGAGCGGCAGTTTTCAGATCAGACATAGTGGCATTTCCGCTTTTTTGGGCTATTGACTGGCAGGCGGCCGAGGATACGCAATCTGCGGTGGCCTGCACAAGACTATGCAGTCAGCCTGCAAACGTGCCTCAGCGAACCGTTTTGAACCAATCACCGGGGCGAGGCTCGCCCTGTGGATAAAGATTGTTGAGCAGTCGCAGCGTCGCCTCGGCGTCATCCGGCAAGCCGCTGACAGCCGCCAGCGACCGGACGCTCTGCCCTGCCGCCACGCGAACCAGTTGCAACCTCAGCGGCTCGGCCAGCTTGCGCTCGGCCGCCTGCAGCGGTCGGAAACTGCCGATCGCGGCGAGCATCTGGGCATCTTCCGTGGCGCTGGCGGCGCGACCCTTGACCGCACCGACGAACAGGTAGGCTTTGTCGCCTTTGAGAATCGCCGCCACCCGGCGCGGTACGTTGCCCTCGATCAGTCCGGTATAACCCTGCAGCCCGGCCTGCTGCAGCGCCTCGCCACCAAGCAGGCGCCGACCGCCGATGCGCTGCTCGATCAGGGTTGCGGCGTCGAGACCGCGCGGGTTGTCTTCCAGGGTCATGGCGACGAGCACCTGTTTGTCCGGCGATTGGCCGATCAGTTGCTGCGGCTGGTTGACGATGCTCCAGCCCTTGGCGAATGCCAGGGTGAAATCCAGGTCACGGTGATAGAAGCGCTCGCCGCGACGAATACCGCTCTCGGCCGAATCACCGAACGGCAGACCCTGCAAGCGCTGTAGAAATGCGTCGCGGTTGACCACCTGCTGCCCGCCTACCAGAGCTCGGGCCGGGCCGATCACCTGCTGCAGGCGACGGTCGTTATCCGGGTGAGTGTCGAAAAGGCCATGGTAGCTGCCGACCGGCTGTTGCTCACCGCGCGCAGCGGCCTGGTCACGGGCGAAGTCTTCCTGCAATTTGAGCACCTCGACCACCTCGATCATCGCCTGCGGGTCGTAACCACCGCGAGCCAGATACTGGGCGCCAAGGCCATCGGCCTCCAGCTCCATGTCGCGACCGTAACCGCGCACCACGGCATTGCCCAGCACACCCGTCACGTCGGCGGCGGCCCCGACGCCGGTGCCCATGGCCACCGCCTGGCCGAGAATTCCCCAGGCGGTCGACTGGCTTTGCTGGCGCACGCCGTGGCGGGCGGTCACGTGGCCGACCTCATGACCGAGCACGGCCGCCAGCTCGGCCTCTGAACTCAGGTAAGCCATCAGCCCGCGATGGATATAGATGTAGCCGCCCGGCAGGGCGAAGGCGTTTATGTCCGGGCTGTCGATCACCGTGAAGTGATAATCCAGCTGGCCGCGGTGACTGTGCCGCGCCACGCGCTCGCCAACTTGCTGCACATAGGCCTGCAGGGCTTCATCGGGGTAGCGCGGGTATTGCTTGAGTATCTGCTGATGGGCATCACGGCCGATGGACAGCTCCTGGGCCTCGCTCATCATCACGAAGTCGGTGCGCCCGGTGGCCGGATTCACCGCACAGCCCACCAGGGTCGCCAGCATCAGAACCAACAAACACAACCTCATCGCAGCACCTCCAGCATGCCGCCATGGGTCAGGGGCAACATCCAGCGGGCCTGGCCAGCCTTGAGGCCGCCGCCGCGGGAGCGGTCGATCATCCAGCCCCGCGCTTCGATCCGCTTGCCTTGAAGATCGCGCAGATCCGCCGCGGCGAAGGTATCCAGCACCTGCGGCGCAATACGCAGCACCACCGAATTGCCCAGCTCGATCCAGACGCCACCACGATTGCGCTCGACACGCTGCACTTGCCCTTCGAGCAGCACGAAACCACCGCTGCGTACCGCGCGGGCCGGCAGCGGTCGAAGCTGCGCCCAGAGGCCGGCCCGAGCACCACGTGCCTGACGCTCGGCCTCACGATGACAGACGACCAACGCCACATTCGGCGTGATCGCCACCAGTTGGCCAAGCCCTTCGGAGAGCAGTTGCGCTTCCAGATTGTTGCCAGCGCCATCGTAGAGATGGGCCAGGGTACGGCCGTAGCGATCCTGTTTCTGCTCGCCCACCTGCACGCCCACCCTCCCGCCATTGGCAGCCACCAACTCGGCAAGCCGCTCACGGGCAGTTTCGGCGAATGGCTCGGCCGGCCGGCCCTTGCGCGCCAGCTCGGGGGCATTGAGGCCGATCAGGCGGACGTTGCGGCCATCGGCCAGGCGCACCGTATCGCCATCGACCACACGCTGCACCTTGACCTGCGGCAATTTGCCGGGCGCTGGGCACAGCGCGTGGGCAGGCAGGCAAAAGACAGAAACGAAAAAGGCGCCCACCAGGGACGCCTTTTTCAATGATGCGAAAACAGCCATGTGGGCCTCTTTCGCTGCTCGGTCGCTTACTTGGCGCCGAACACACCGAAACGCTGTTTGAAGCGATCGATACGGCCGCCGGTGTCCAGCACCTTCTGCTTGCCGGTGTAGAACGGGTGGCACTCGGAGCAGACGTCCAGGCTCAGGGGCTTGCCCAGAGTGGAGCGGGTCTTGATGACGTTACCGCAACTGCAGGTGGCGTCGATGGCGACGTATTCCGGATGGATATCGGCTTTCATGATTCTTCCTCAGGTTTTGTGCCGCCACCCGACACTATTGTCAGGTACCGCACTTAGGTTGGCCGCGGATCATACCAGAGCCGGCCCATGATGCAACCAACTCGCTGTTACCGGCCGTCGCACATGGCCTGTTACTATTGCGCCTCGCCTGCCTGGAGCCTCTGCGTGCCCGACGTCATCCTGCGACTCGCCCTGCCCTCGCCACTGCGCCGGCTGTTCGACTACCTCGCTCCACCCGGCGTGTCGGCCCGCGACCTGCAGCCCGGTGCACGGTTGCGCGTGCCCTTCGGCCGCCGCGAGATGATCGGCGTGCTGATCGAGGTCACAGGCCAAAGCGACGTACCCGCCAGCAAACTCAAGCCCGCGCTGCAACTGCTCGATCTACAAGCCCCGGTGCCGCCTGCACTCATGCGCCTGTGCCAATGGACCGCCCAGTATTACCAGCACAGCCTGGGCGATACGCTGAGCTGGGCGCTGCCGGTGCTGCTGCGCCAGGGCGAAGCCGCCGAAGCGCGCCAGGAGCGCTTCTGGCTGATCGCCAAGGACGCCCACCTGGATGATCCCCGCCTGGCCCGCGCGCCGCGCCAGCGCGAGGCCCTGAAAACCATCGCCCAGCACCCTCACGGCGTCGCCCACCAACTGCTCAGCCAGCTGCAGATCAACCGCGACAGCCTGCAGTTGCTGCAGGAGAAGGGCCTGGTGCGGGTCGAAGTGCGCCGTCTGAGCAGCCCGGAGCGCCACGCCAACTGGCTGGCCCAGCCTGAGTTGCCACTCAATGCCGAGCAGCGCGCCGCGGCCGAGGCGGTGCGCGCCGGCTTCGATGGCTTCAACGCCTTTCTGCTGGCCGGCGTGACCGGCAGCGGCAAGACCGAGGTCTATCTGCAGCTGATTCGCGAGACCCTGGAAGCCGGCAAGCAGGCCTTGGTACTGATTCCCGAGATCAACCTGGGCCCACAGACCCTGGCGCGCTTCGAGCGCCGCTTCAACGCGCGCATCGCCCTGCTGCACTCGGCGGTCAATGACCGCGAACGCCTGGACGCCTGGCTGGCAGCACGCGACGGCGAGGCCGACATCATCATCGGCACCCGCTCGGCGCTGTTCACGCCCATGAAGCGTCCGGGGCTGATCATCATCGACGAGGAGCACGACGCCTCCTATAAGCAGCAGGAAGGCCTGCGCTACCACGCCCGCGACCTGGCCGTGGTGCGCGCCCACCAGGAAGACGTGCCGATCGTGCTCGGCTCGGCCACGCCCTCGCTGGAGAGCCTGCACAATGCCCACAGTGGCCGCTACGCCCTGCTGCGCATGAACCAGCGCGCCGGCGGCGCCCAGCCGCCACGCTTCCTGCGCCTGGACATCAAGAGCCGGCCGCTCGATGCCGGCATGTCGCCGCCGCTGCAGCAGGCCATCACCCAGACCCTCGCAGCCGGCCAGCAGGTGCTGGTGTTTCTCAACCGCCGCGGCTTCGCGCCGACCTTGCTTTGCCACGAATGCGGCTGGCTGTCCGAATGCCCGCGCTGCGATGCACGCATGACCGTGCACCAGCGCAGCCGCGAGCTGCGCTGCCACCATTGCGGCCACGCCGAGCGCCAGCCCAGCAACTGCCCGAGCTGCAACAACGTCGACTTGCGCCCGGTGGGCGCTGGCACCGAGCGCGCCGAAGAACGCCTGGAGATTCTGTTTCCGGACGTGCCGGTGCTGCGTGTCGACCGCGACAGCACCTCGCGCAAGGAGGCGATGAATACGCTGTTCAACACCGTACAGCGCGGCGAGCCGTGCATCCTGGTCGGCACTCAGATGCTCGCCAAGGGGCACCACTTTCCACGCGTCACCCTGGTGGCGATCCTCGATGCCGACGGCGGGCTGTTCTCCGCCGACTTCCGCGCCAGCGAACGCATGGCCCAGTTGATCGTCCAGGTCGCCGGCCGCGCAGGCCGCGCCGAGGAGCCGGGCAAGGTAATCATTCAAAGCCATCTGGCCGACCACCCGCTGCTCGTACAGCTGACCGAACAAGGTTATTTCGCCTTTGCCGACCAGGCGCTGAGCGAACGCCGCGCTGCCGGCCTGCCGCCGTTCTGCCACCTGGCGCTACTGCGTGCCGAAGCGCACAAGCCCGGCCAGGCGGAAGGTTTTCTCGACGAGGCCTGCAGCGAGGCTGAGCACTTGCTGAACGAACTGGCGCTGAGCGGCATCGAACTGCTGGGCCCGGTGCCCGCGCCCATGGAGCGCCGAGCCGGGCGCTACCGCGCGCAATTGCTGCTGCAGGGCAACGCCCGGGCGCCGCTGCACAAGCTGCTGGCGCACTGGCTGCTGATCCTGGAAAGCCTGCCCAGCGGCCGCGCGGTGCGCTGGTCGCTGGATGTGGACCCGATCGACCTGTTCTGAGTACCCGGCTCGCATCCAGAGACAACTGCCGCGCGCTTTTCCTTGCCGCCGGTGGCCTGCGACCTGCGGCTGCTTTTATAATGCGCAGTTTTCCACCCACGCTTTCGAGCGGCGCCGCACCTCGCGGCCGAACGAGCAGACCATGAAAGACAGCATTCGCCACCTGATCCAGCAAGCCCTGACCCGCCTGACCGCCGAAGGCGTGCTGCCCGACGGCCTGAGCCCGACGATCCAGGTGGAGAACACCCGGGACAAGACCCATGGCGACTTCGCCAGCAACATCGCCATGATGCTGGCCAAGCCAGCTGGCATAAAGCCCCGCGACCTGGCCCAGAAGCTCATCGACGCACTGCCTGCCGATGCGCAGATCAGCAAGGTCGAGATCGCCGGCCCCGGCTTTCTCAACTTTTTCCAGAACAGCGACGCCCTGGCCGAGCGCCTGGAAACGGCTCTGGCCGACGAGCACCTCGGTGTGCGCAAGAATGGCCCGGCGCAGCGCGTGGTCGTCGACCTGTCCTCGCCGAACCTGGCCAAGGAAATGCACGTCGGCCACCTGCGCTCGACCATCATCGGCGACGCCGTGGCGCGAGTGCTGGAGTTCCTCGGTGACGAGGTGATTCGTCAGAATCACGTCGGCGACTGGGGCACCCAGTTCGGCATGCTGCTGGCCTTCATGGAAGAGAACCCGGCCGCCGCGGAAAGCGAGCTGGCCGACCTGGAAGGCTTCTACCGCGCCGCCAAGAAGCGCTTCGACGAGTCTCCGGAATTCGCCGAGCGGGCCCGCGCGCTGGTCGTCGAGCTGCAAGCCGGCGAGCCGGAATGCATGCGCCTGTGGAACCGCTTCAACACCATTTCCCTGAGCCATTGCCAGAAGGCCTACGACCGCCTGGGCGTGAAGCTGACCCCGGCCGACGTCAAGGGTGAAAGCGCCTACAACGCCGACCTGGCCAACGTGGTCGCCGATCTGCGCAACAAGGGCCTGCTCACCGAAGACAACGGCGCCCAGTGCGTTTTCCTCGACGAGTACAAGAACGCCGAGGGCAAACCGCTGCCGGTGATCGTGCAGAAGGCCGGCGGCGGCTACCTGTACTCGACCACCGATCTGGCAGCCATGCGTTACCGCAGCCAGGTGCTCAAGGCCGACCGCGCGCTGTACTTCGTCGACCAGCGCCAGGCCTTACACTTCCAGATGGCTTTCGAAGTCGCCCGCCGCGCCGGTTTCGTGCACGAGGGCATGGACCTGGAGCACATGGGCTTCGGCACCATGAACGGCGCCGACGGCCGCCCCTTCAAGACCCGCGATGGCGGCACCGTGAAGCTGATCGACCTGCTCGACGAAGCCGAGTCGCGTGCCTACGAGCTGGTCAAGGAGCGCAACGACCAACGTGCTGCGAAGGGTGAAACACCATTCGAAGAAGCTGAGCTACGCCAGATCGGGCGAGTTGTTGGCATCGCGTCGGTGAAGTACGCCGACCTCTCCAAGCACCGCACCAGCGACTACAGCTTCAACTTCGAACTGATGCTGAGTTTCGAGGGCAACACCGCGCCCTACCTGTTGTACGCCTACACGCGCACCGCGAGCATCTTTCGCAAGCTGGGCAAGGGCATCGAGGAGATCGGCGGTCATATCGAACTTCACGCGCCCCAGGAAATCGAACTGGCCGGCAAGCTGGCGCAGTTCGGCGAAGTACTGGCCAGCGTGGCTGACAAGGGCACGCCGCACCTGCTGTGCGCTTATCTCTACGACGTGGCCGGGCTGTTCTCCAGCTTCTACGAGCATTGCCCGGTGCTTGGCGCCGAAGACGACGGCATCCGTGAGAGCCGCCTGCGCCTGGCTGGCCTGACTCGCCGCACCCTCAAGCAAGGCCTGGAATTGCTGGGCCTGGAAACCCTGGAGCGCATGTAAGTGGCAGCCCGCAAGAAGCCAGCACCCAAGCGCGGCGCCAGCCGCTACAAGGCCCCGAGCAAGCGCCCGGTACCCGGCTGGATCTGGCTCGCCTGCGGCCTGGCCGTGGGCGTTTTCGTCACCCTGCTGCTCAATCTCAAGCCGGGCGACGAGGCGGTCAAGCGCGACAAGCCACAGCCGGAGCGCGCCAGCACCACGCCCAAACCGACGCCCTCGTCCACCAGCCAGGAGCCGGGCAAACCCAAATACGATTTCTACACCCTGCTCCCCGAGTCGGAAGTGATCGTGCCGCCGGATGCCCTGCCCACGCCACCGACGCCCACGCCCGAGCAGAAGCCGGTCACCCCAGAGGAGGCGGCCAAGATCGATGCCGCTCGCGCCCAGGCCGCGCTCAACGGCGAAACCCCGCCACCCGCACCGCCCGTTGCCAAAGCGGCCGAAGCTGCCCAGGCGCCGCTGACCACGCAGTTTTTCCTGCAGGCCGGCTCGTTCCCCAGCAAGGACAAGGCCGAAAGCATGCGCGCGCAGATCATCCTGCTCGGCCAGAACGTGCGCGTGGAATCCGGCACCGTGCAGGACAAGACCTGGCACCGCGTGCTGGTCGGCCCCTTTGCCAATCGCGAGCAACTGGCCGGCGCCCAGAAGACCCTGGCAGCCGGGGGGTTCGGCAACCTGTTGTTACAGCAGCGCCAGCTACGCTGATCGTCTTTCGTCCGCCGCCGGTTGAAAAACCGCGGCGGGCCCCCATCTGAGTTTCCATCAGGGCCATTTCGCCCCGCAGCGTGGAGACTCTCCTTTGACCACCATCGTTTCAGTCCGCCGCCATGGCAAAGTCGTCATGGGTGGCGACGGCCAGGTTTCCCTCGGCAACACCGTGATGAAAGGCAACGCCAAGAAGGTTCGTCGCCTCTACCACGGCGAGGTGATCGCCGGCTTCGCCGGAGCCACTGCCGATGCCTTCACCCTGTTCGAACGCTTCGAAGCGCAGCTCGAGAAGCACCAAGGGCATCTGGTGCGCGCCGCCGTCGAACTGGCCAAGGACTGGCGTACCGATCGTTCCCTGAGCCGCCTGGAAGCCATGCTCGCAGTGGCCAACAAGGACGCCTCGCTGATCATTACCGGCAACGGTGACGTGGTCGAGCCCGAGCACGGACTGATCGCCATGGGTTCCGGTGGCGGCTTCGCCCAGGCCGCGGCGCTGGCGCTGCTGCAGAAAGGCAGCGACGAACTGGGCGCCCGCGAGATCGCCGAAACCGCGCTGAATATCGCCGGCTCGATCTGCGTGTTCACCAACCAGAACCTGACCATCGAGGAGCTGGACTCGGCCCTTTGAGGTCAGTCCGGATCGGAGCCCGCTCATGTCCATGACACCCCGCGAGATCGTTCACGAACTCAACCGCCACATCATCGGCCAGGATGACGCCAAGCGCGCCGTGGCCATCGCCCTGCGCAACCGCTGGCGGCGCATGCAACTGCCGGCCGAGTTGCGCGCCGAAGTCACGCCCAAGAACATCCTGATGATCGGCCCAACCGGCGTCGGCAAGACCGAAATCGCCCGTCGCCTGGCCAAGCTGGCCAACGCGCCGTTCCTCAAGGTCGAAGCCACCAAGTTCACCGAGGTCGGCTATGTCGGCCGTGACGTCGAGTCGATCATCCGCGACCTCGCCGATGCCGCGCTGAAGATGCTGCGCGAGCAGGAAATCATCCGTGTGCGCCATCGCGCCGAAGACGCCGCCGAAGACCGCATCCTCGATGCCCTGCTGCCACCGGCACGCAGCGGCTTCGCCGAGGAAGCAGCGTCGAGCAGCGACTCGAACACTCGCCAGCTGTTCCGCAAGCGCCTGCGCGAAGGCCAGCTGGACGACAAGGAAATCGACATCGAAGTGGCCGACAGCCCGGCCGGCATCGAGATCATGACCCCGCCTGGCATGGAAGAAATGACCAGCCAGTTGCAGAACCTGTTCTCCAATATGGGCAAGGGCAAGAAGAAAAGCCGCAAGCTCAAGGTCAAGGACGCCCTGAAACTGGTGCGTGACGAGGAAGCCGGGCGTCTGGTCAACGAGGAAGAGCTCAAGGCCAAGGCCCTGGAAGCCGTCGAACAGCACGGCATCGTGTTCATCGACGAGATCGACAAGGTGGCCAAGCGCGCCAATGCTGGCGGCGCTGACGTATCCCGCGAAGGCGTGCAGCGCGACCTGCTGCCGCTGATCGAGGGCTGCACCGTGAACACCAAGCTGGGCATGGTCAAGACCGACCATATCCTGTTCATCGCCTCGGGTGCCTTCCACCTCAGCAAGCCGAGCGACCTGGTGCCGGAGCTGCAGGGCCGCCTGCCGATTCGTGTCGAGCTCAAGGCGCTGAGCCCGCAAGACTTCGAGCGCATCCTCAGCGAGCCCCATGCGTCGCTTACCGAGCAGTACGTGGCGCTGTTGCAGACCGAGGGCCTGGGCGTCGAGTTCGTCGACGAGGGCATCAAGCGTATCGCCGAGATCGCCTGGCAGGTCAACGAGAAGACCGAGAACATCGGTGCTCGTCGCCTGCACACGCTGCTCGAGCGCCTGCTCGAAGAAGTGTCGTTCAGCGCCGGCGATCTGGCCGGTCAACAGGGTGGCGAAACCATCCGCATCGACGCGGCTTACGTGAACAGCCACCTGGGCGAGCTGGCGCAGGACGAAGACCTGTCGCGCTACATTCTCTGATAGCCTGCAACTGCGCGGCGCTCTGCGCCGCGCAGTCTTTCAGATTCGCCTGGAGCCCGCCGTGCTCATCCCCACCTCGATCAAGCTGCACAAGGCATCGCGCATTTTAGAGCTGCACTACGGCAGCGACAGCTACCGCTTGCCTGCCGAATTCCTGCGCGTGCATTCGCCCTCTGCCGAAGTGCAGGGCCACGGCAAACCGATTCTGCAAACCGGCAAACTCAACGTCGCCCTGGTCGGTATCGAGCCGGCGGGTAACTACGCCCTCAAGCTGACCTTCGACGACGGCCACGACAGCGGGCTGTTCAGCTGGGATTACCTGCAGCAACTGGCCCTGCGCCAAGACGAACTGTGGCGTGATTACCTGGACGCCCTGGCCGCCGCCGGCCAATCGCGCGACCCCGACGAGTCGGTCGTGCGCCTGATGCTCTGACCCCCCATCGATCGCCGCTCCCGCCTGGCCGATCTTGCGCTAACGTCTAAACTCGGGTAACCAGAGCACTTCAGGTTCACCCGCCATCTCTGGATGCCGCAAGCGCCACTACCACTGCCAATCGCAAGCCTCGACAGAATCAGCGCCATTGCCCGCAATCAATGGCCTCCTGCCGCTGGCAAAGGGAGCGTTGTCGATGAGTGAAAAGCAGAACGATGACCTGAAATACAAACCCACCAAGAGCACCATGGGGGTCAACCCGGTCATCGGTATACGTGGCAGGGATCTGCTGACTTCCGCCCGCCTGGTAATGACCCAGGCCATTCGCCAGCCGCTGCACAGCGCCCGGCACGTCGCCCACTTCGGTCTGGAAATGAAGAACGTGCTGCTCGGCCAGTCCACGTTGCAGCCCGAGGACAACGACCGCCGCTTCAACGACCCGGCCTGGAGCCAGAACCCGCTCTATCGCCGCTACCTGCAAACCTACCTGGCCTGGCGCAAGGAGTTGCACGACTGGGTCGAGCACAGCTCGCTGTCCGAGCAGGACGTCAGCCGCGGCCACTTCATCATCAACCTGATGACCGAGGCGATGGCGCCGAGTAACAGCCTGGCCAACCCGGCAGCGCTCAAACGCATCTTCGATACAGGTGGCAAGAGCCTGCTCGACGGTCTTTCGCACATGGCCAAAGACCTGCTGAACAACGGTGGAATGCCCAGCCAGGTGGACATGAAAGCCTTCGAGGTGGGCCGCAACGTCGCCACCACCGAAGGCGCCGTGGTGTTTCGCAACGAGGTGCTGGAGCTGATCCAGTACACCCCGGTCACCGAGCAGGTTTTCAAGCGCCCGCTGCTGGTGGTGCCCCCGCAGATCAACAAGTACTACGTATTCGACCTGTCCCCGGAAAAGAGCCTGGCGCGCTTTCTCCTGCGCAGTCAGGTGCAGACCTTCATCGTCAGCTGGCGCAACCCGACCAAGGCCCAGCGCGAATGGGGCCTGTCGACCTACATCGAAGCGCTCAAGGAAGCCGTCGAGGTGGTCTGCGCGATCACCGGCAGCAGCGATGTCAACGTGCTGGGCGCCTGCTCCGGCGGCGCGACCACCGCCTCGCTGCTGGGCCACTACGCAGCCATCGGCGAACAGAAAGTACATGCCCAGACGCTGCTGGTCAGCGTGCTGGATACTCAGCTGGACAGCCAGTACGCGCTGTTCGCCGACGAGCAGACTCTGGAAGCGGCCAAGCGCCGTTCCTACCAGGCGGGCGTGCTGGAAGGCAGCGACATGGCCAAGGTGTTCGCCTGGATGCGCCCCAACGACCTGATCTGGAATTACTGGGTCAACAACTACCTGCTCGGCAACGAGCCGCCGGTGTTCGACATTCTTTACTGGAACAACGACACCACCCGCCTGCCCGCCGCCTTGCACGGCGAATTCATCGAGATGTTCCAGACCAACCCACTGACCCGCGCAGGCGCGCTGGAAGTCTGCGGCACGCCCATCGACCTCAGTCAGGTCACCTGTGACTACTACGTGGTGGCCGGCAGCAACGACCACATCACGCCCTGGACGTCCTGCTACAAGTCGGCGCGGCTGTTCGGCGGCCAGTGCGAGTTCGTGCTGTCCAGCAGCGGGCACATCCAGAGCATCCTCAACCCGCCGGGCAACCCCAAGGCACGCTACATGACCAACCCCGAGATGCCGGCCGATCCGAAGGCCTGGCAGGAGGACGCCACCAAGCACGCCGATTCCTGGTGGCTGCACTGGCAGAAATGGCTGACCGCTCGCTCCGGGGAGAGCAAGAAGGCGCCCGCCAAGCTAGGCAACAAGCGCTACCCGGCGGCCGAGGCGGCACCGGGCACCTACGTGCACGAGCGCTAAGCGCGCGACGACCACCGACAGGGGCGCCACATGTCATCAGCCTTCGTGTTTCGCACCATCGTCCTGAATCAACAGACGATCCGCACCGCCGTGCGCCCCGGCAGCCCGGACAGGGTGCCACTGCTGATCTTCAACGGCATCGGTGCCAACCTAGAACTGGTGATGCCCTTCGTCAACGCTCTGGACAAGGATCAGGAAATCATCGCCTTCGATGTGCCGGGCGTCGGCGGCTCCTCCACGCCAAGCATCCCCTATCGCTTTCCCGGCCTGGCCAAGCTGGCGGCGCGCATGCTCGATTACCTGGACTACGGCCAGGTCAATGCCATCGGCGTGTCCTGGGGCGGCGCCCTGGCGCAGCAGTTCGCCCGTGACTACCCCGAGCGCTGCAAGAAACTGGTGCTGGCCGCGACCTCGGCAGGCGCGGTGATGATTCCGGGTAAGCCCAAGGTGCTTTGGCGCATGGCCAGCCCGCGCCGTTATCTGCAGCCCTCCTACGGCGTGCATATCGCCGCCGACATCTATGGAGGGGCCTTCCGCCGGGATCCCAAGCTCGCCCTGTCCCACGCCAGCAAGGTGCGCTCGGGTGGCAAGCTCGGCTACTACTGGCAGCTGTTCGCCGGCATGGGCTGGACGAGCATTCACTGGCTGCACAAGATCCGCCAACCGACCCTGGTACTGGCCGGCGACGACGACCCGATCATCCCCCTGCTCAACATGCGCCTGCTGGCCTGGCGCATCCCCAACTCGGAGCTGCACGTGATCGACGACGGCCACCTGTTCCTGGTGACCCGTGCCGAGGTGGTGGCGCCCATCATCATGAAGTTCCTCGCCGAAGAGCGGCAGCCGGCTGTCATGCATCCGTACAACGTGACGGCGACCCGTGGGCAACTCTGACGGTCAGGCGCATGGCAATGGGTGAGGATGCGTCGGCCCCATGAAGACCCGCGAACGCATCCTCATTGCGACCCTGCAGCTGTTCAACGAGCGTGGTGAACCCAACGTCTCGACCCTGGAAATCGCCAATGAACTGAACATCAGCCCGGGCAATCTCTATTACCATTTTCACGGAAAGGAACCGCTGACCCTGGCGCTTTTCGAGCAGTTCCAAACGACACTGGCGCCACTGCTTACCCCACCTGACGACGCCGAGCTCGACGCCCAGGACTACTGGCTGTTCCTGCACCTGATTGCCGAAGGCATGTCGGCCTATCGCTTCCTGTTTCAGGATCTCTCCAACCTCAGCGGACGCCTGCCCAAGCTGGCCGCCGGCATGCGCCACTGGCTTGCCAGGCTGCGACATACGCTCACGGCTCTGCTGGCGCATCTAAAGGGCCGGCGGGTGCTGATCAGTGAGGACAAGGCCTTGCAGCAGCTGGTCGAACAAATCGTGCTGACCCTGCTGTTCGCCCAGGATTACCAGCGTATCGTTGCTCAGCCGGCCGACAGCCGCCTGGTGGTTTACCACGTGATGATGCTGGTCGCCCCGCATCTGCAGGACGAAGCGCGCCACACCACTGTGCTGCTGGCTCACAGTTACCTGCACGAGAGCGCCGGCTGAAAACGAAAACGCCCGATACGGGATCGGGCGTTTTAGAGGCGACTTACCGACTCAGGACTGCGTGCCGGAAGAGGTCGAGGGGCTCACGGCCGGCGTCGTCGAGGCCGCTGGCGTGGTTACCGGTGCCGCCGGTGCCGTAGTGGCCTTGCTGGCTGCCGGTTTCTTCACCGCTGGTTTGCTGGCGGCTTTGGCGGCTGGTTTAGCTGCCGGTTTGGCCGCGGGCTTGGCAGCTGGTTTAGCTGCGGCCTTTGCCGGGGTTTTCGCGGCAGAGGCTGGCTTACTCGCCGCCGCCTTGCTCACCGGCGCTTTCTTGGCTGCTGCAGGTTTAGCCGCAGTCGGCTTGGCGGCTGGCTTCACCGCTGCCGTGCTGGCTGCCCTGCTGGCCGGCGCCTTACTCGCGGTCGCCGGTTTGCTGGCCGGCTTGGCCGCGGCTTTTTTCACCGCAGGCTTGGCGGTGGATTTGCTGGATACACCCGTCAGCGTCTCCAGTTGACGGGTCAGCAGATCGACCTTGTCATTGAGCGCCTTGACCTCGTTGCGGCTCGGTACACCCAGCCGCGAGATCGCATTGTTGAGACGCTTGTCGAACGCTTCCTCGAGCTCGCTCCACTTGCCGATCGCCTTGCCCTTCACCTCGTCGACACGCGAACGCGCACTGCTGACGGACGAATCCACCGACGACTTCACCGCATCGGCCTGCTTATCGACGTTGCTCTTGGCGGCTTTCTCGGCCTTTTCGCCATCCTTGACCAGCGTGTCGAACAGCTTGGTGCCGTCCTTGCTGACCTTGGAATATGCGCCCAGGCCTGCCAACCAGATCTGCCGCGAGTACTTTTCAACCTCGCCGATCCACGAGCTGGTCTGTTTCTCGGTTTTCTTTTTGACAGCCATCCTGCTCTCCTTATTGAGTACGCGCGACACGCTCGAGCAACGCGCTCAGCTCATCCAGCTTAGCAGACAGGGCTTCGATATCCTGTCGGGCGGGAATACCAAGACGGTTCAGTGCGCCAGCCACGCGTGAATCGAAGGCCTGCTCGATCTTTTCGATACGCGCGGCGACCTGGTTCTTCACAACGGACACTCTGCTTCTGGCTTCGTCGATCTGGCCATTGGCCGCCTCGACTTGTTCATTGACCTGTTTCCTGCCGCGCTGTTCCGCTTGCTCCCCCAGGTGCACCAGCGTCTGGAAATATTCCAGGCCTTCCTGACCAACCTTCGCATAAGCACCCAGACCGGCGAGCCACAACTTTCTGATTCGCGACGGTTGATCGCCCAGGGCAGAGCGGCGAGCGGAGACAAGTGGTTTCTTGCTGACGGTAGCGTTCGACATGGTGCACCTCACAGTGGTTTGGGAGATGGCCTGCACGACACAGGCTTACCAGACAACGTAAAGGGCAAAACTAGAAAACGCATACTAATCGACGCGGAGATCGCACGAGAGCATGCGGATAATCGAAAGGAGTGAGGGTCGAGCCTGCGAGCGCAAGGCTCGCAGGCTCAGAGGCCGATCAGTTGCTGGCTGGCGGCGTTGCACCGTTGGCAGCATTGGTGGCAGGCGTGGACGCAGGAGCTGGCTCGCTCGCCGATGCAACGGCAGGCTTGCTGGCTTCAGGCTTGACCACCGGCTTTGCAGCCGTGGCTTTGGCTGCAGGTTTGGCCGCGGCTTTGGCAGCTGCAGGTTTGGCGGCAGCCTTGGTCGCCGGCTTGGCAGCAGCCGGTTTCGCCGCCGCCGGGGTGGCAGGCTTGGCGGCAGCTTTGGCACCTGGCTTGGCAGCCGGTTTAGCTGCGGGCTTGGCAGCGGCCGATTTGGCAGTGGCCTGGCTAGCCGGCTTGGCAGCTGGCTTCGCGACGGCCTTGGCCGCTGGCTTGGCGGTAGCGGGTTTCGCAGCCGCTTTGGCAGCCGACTTGGCTACTGCTGGCTTGGCCGCCGTCTTGGTTGCTGCAGGTTTGGCAGCTGGCTTGACGCTAGCCGGTTTCGCGGCAGCTTGAGCGGCTGGTTTGGCAGCAGGCTTAGCGGCTGCCTTGGTGGCCGGTTTGGCTGCGGGTTTGGCTGCGGCCTTGGTCGCCGGCTTGGCAGCAGCGCGAGCCGCCGGTTTCACTGCGGCTTTGACCGCAGGTTTGCTAGCAGCAGGTTTTGCAGCAGCCTTGGCGGCTGGTTTGGCAGCCACTGGCTTGGCTGCAGCCTTGCTGGCAACCGGCTTGGCCTGTGCCTTGTCACGACTGGTCAGGGCTTTGCCGGCGGCCTCACGTACCTTGCCGACGCCCTGGGCCAGTTTCAGGCTTTCCTGAGCATCGCGCTTGAGTTGCACGATGTACTGGCGGGTCTCGGTCTGGCGAGCCTGCAGCGCATCGAGCGCGCCTTCCAGCTCATCCACCGCGGCCTTGGCCTTGGACTGCGCCTTGGCCTTGCCATCGGCGACTGCCGACTGCAGCTTGCCACGGGCCTTGTGCAGTTTTTCCTGCGCGCTACCGCGCTGCTTTTCCAGTTTGGCGAGAATCTTTTCAGCGTCTACCAGCGCTTGCGAGCAGGCATTCTCGAGGTGCTCGAGCAAGCTTCCGGACAGTTGCTGCAGCAGATGCAAAGGGGTGGTGACCGATTTCTTCTTCAGGTTTTTTGTGGCCGGCATGACGCGCCTCCAGGCGGATGGGATAAAGCCATACATAGGTGGGTGAAATTTGCGCCCGCCAGAGGCGCTTTGCAAGCACCTGCGCATGCTTGGCGGGGGCCTGAAACGACGACGCCGCGGATGATCGCGGCGTCGTGGCTCATACAGCGGCGGCGGTGGCCTGCTGTTTGTGGGCAGTGTGCAGAACCTCGATCAGGCAATCCTCGAGTTCGAAGCGCTCGTGCAGCATCTGCCCCAGGCGCTTGAGCTCGGCGCTCACCGAGTCTACGTCGCCACAATCGCCTTCATCGCAACGGTCGTTGAAGGCCAGGGCCGCTTCGGTGATCACCTCGATTCGTGGGTAGATCTGCTTGGCCAGCTCGAGACCACGCTGGTCACCAAACGCCCGGGCCTCGTCGGTGAGCTGCTGGTAAACCTCGAAATGTCCGGCGGAGACGTAGTCGACGAGGTATTCGCAGAACCGCTGCATAACCACCTTGTCGCTCACGTCATCGATGGCCACGTAGGTCTTGATCAGTTCGGCACGTTCCTGCAGCCAACGATCGATCATCAGGTGTACGCCGCCCCACCGCTCCTGCGCATTCTGGCAACTTTCGAGCATGGTGATCCGCTCCCTTATGAGTTAAGTCCTGTAGGCATCCGGGCTCAGACCATCGTTCAACCTGTCTTCGCCGCGAATCGGAAGTTGGCTGGTCACCTGGCAGCATCCCACTGGCCGGAAGTCGCTGCGGGCCATGGCAGGCAGCGACGGCAACGCACCACGAGTCGATCCTTGAACGTGCAGCCGAGTCCGGACACTAGCATGATTCTGCGTGCAGTCCGACCTCTCATTTCGTCTGAGGTTATGCCTGCTCTAATCACCCTTCAAGGGGGATCAAAGCGGCGCCGGCCTCGAGCCGACGCACACGGATGCAGCTCAGCCCAGCGGCGGCGTGCGCGCAGGCTCAACGGTGGTGGCTACGACCGCCTGGCCGCTGAGGCGACGGTCGAGCAGACTCAAGCCTTCCTGAAACAAGCGGTTACTGCGCTCCACTTCGCCCAGTTGCGCCAGCAGGCGCGCCAGCTCCGCGCAGGTTTCAGGATGGCGTTCGAGCGTCAGGCTGGCCTCGAAGTAATCACGGGCCTTGCCCCACAGCTGGTTGTGCAGGCTCAGGCGGCCCAGGGTAAGCAACAGCCCGGCATCATCGGGATGCTGCTTGAGCCAGCCTTCGGCCGCTTGCAGCTGTTTGGCCGGATCACGGCCACGCAGCAAGCCGTAAAGGCGCGCCAGGCGGCTGTCGTACTCGCGGTTCAAGGCCTTGTTGAGCAACTCCTCGGCGCCCGGCTCGGCGCCAAGCGCACGCAGGCGGTCGGCATATACCGCCAGCAGCTCGGGCTCGCCACGCAAGTTGGGAGACAAGCGCTCCCAGGCCTGGGCCAGCGACGGCAGCGCGCCATCGCCTGCCTCATTGAAGTCCAGGCCGAGCAGGTATTCACGCCAGGCGCGTCGCTCCAGCGCCATCAGCTCGGCCGGCGCCAGGGCCTTTTCCTTGCGCAGCACCGGCAGCAGCTTGAGCACCGCCTGCCAGTCGCCACGGGTTGCATAGAGCTGCTGCAGTTGGCGCAGCACCTGCGGGTTGTGCGGATGGCGTTCGTGCATCACCTGCAGGGTTTGTTGGGCGTCATCGATTTCACCACGCGCCAGTTGTAGCTCGGCGTGGGTCAGGGCGATCGCCAGCTCGGCGTTGGGCTGGCGCTGCAGCGCCTCTTCCAGCAGGGCGTCGCTTTCCTGGTAATGCTCGAGGTTGTGAGCGGCACGGGCGGCGCCCAGGTAATGGATCAGGGGCCGCGGCTCGTTGCGTGCGATGCGGCTCAGGTGCGTCTGCGCCTTGCTCCAACGACCTTCGATGAGCTCCTGGAAACCGTGCTCGGAGGCGCTACGCACGCGGCGCTCGCGGTGCAGTCTCGACCAGGGGTTGATCAGCCCGACCGACACCAGCAATGCTCGAATCACAATCCGCAGCAGCCATAGCGCCAGGACGATTGCAACGACCAGCAGCACGAAGGCCCACAAGGTCGATTCGTAGCGGAACCCTTTGTAGGCGAACAGTACGTAGCCCTGATGCTCGGAAATGGCCAGGCCCAGCAGCGCCAGCCCGCCGATCACCAGCACGGTGAGCAAGAGCAGGTAAACGCGCTTCATGGGCGCTCCTCCGCACTGTCCTGGCCGGGTGCATTCTTGAGGCGTTCGCGCGCCGACTGCTTGTGCTCGATATAGGCCTGAACGGCGTTGAGCGATTCGCCGAGCTCAGGCGCCTTGACCTCGATGGGCTGGTCGACCAGTTCGCCGACGCGGGCGCGCAAGGCGCGGCTGTCGGGGTTGTCACGATTGAAGTTGGCGTCCAGCACCTCGGCTGCCTGCTGCAGCGCCTGCCGATAGACCTGAGTCTGGCCATGCAGCGCGGCCCATTGAGCCTGTTCGAGCGCCAGGCTCAGGGCCAGACGCACTTGCGTCAGGCTCTGCCCGGCCAGTAGCGGGCGCACGTTCTGATCGGCGTTGAAATCGAGGCGGAAATACTGGGAGAGCTTGTGCAGGCTCTGGCCCCACCAGGTACCAGGTTCACTTTCGGCCGCCAGCTCGCCAAGTACGCCACCGTCAGCGACGAACTTGGGATTCAGCGAGTTGAGCTGCGAAGCCTGCTCACGCAGCGCGCCGAGCTGCAGGAACAGGCCGGTGCGATCGGGGTTGTCGGTGGCGCGCAAGGCTTCCAGGCTCTTGGCCAGTTGCTCGCGGGCGGCGAAGGCTGCCGGGTCGTCCTGGTCACGGAGGATTTCATCGGCCGCCTGGACCAGTGCAGTGGCACTGTTGATGTCCTGCAACGCCGACAGGCGCAGGCTGGCCAGACGCAGCAGGTGCTCGGCCTCGGCCAGGCGCCAGTCCTGACGGCTGGCACCCAGGACGGTTTCCAGGCGGCGATTGAGCAGTTGCTGGTCACCCTGCAGTTGCGCCACCAGTTGGCGACGCTCTTCGAGCTCCTGCACGCTGGGCAGTTGCTCGAAACGGCCATTCAGGCTTTCGGTGCGCTGCGTCAACGCCTGGGCCTGGCTGCGCGCCTGCTCGAGCTGAGCGGACTGCTGCTGCGCTTCGCTCTGCAGTGCGTGCAATTGCCAGGCACTCCAGCCGCCGATGCCGACACCGATGGCGCCGACCAGCAGGGCCACGGCGGCAATCGCCGAGCCGCGCGCAGCCGGTTTGGCCTCGGCAGCGGCTGGGGACGATTCGGGGGCGGTCTGCACAGGCTGTTCCTGCTCTTTGGGGGGAGTCGCTTCGCTCACGTATCCATCCTTTGCTTCAAGAGTCGGGCGAAGCCTGCGCACGCAAGGCCGCCAACAACGCCGCGGTGTCGGCACCACGGCAATCCACAACATCAACCGCACCCAGCTCGCGGGCCATTTCGGCGACGCGCGGGCTGGGCACGAACAAGGGTAGCTGCGCCAGCGTGGGCCAGTCATCCGCCGCCAGTTGCCGCAGATGCGTCAGGCCCTGCCCACTGCTGACCACCAGGCCATTCAAGCGTTCCACCTGTATCAGCTGCTGCAGCGTACCGGCAGGGTAGGCTGGCAGCACGCGGCGATAGACCGGCAGATAGTCCACTTCGACGCCTTGGGCCTGCAAGCGCTCGGCCAGCAGCGTGCGGCCATCTTCACCGCGGATGATCAGCACCCGCGGAAACATCGCATCCTTGAGCGGCGCCTGCAGCTCGGGCAGATCCAGCAGGGCTTCGCTGTCGTCGCCGTGTTTCGGCCAGAACGCCGCCAGGCCGTAGTCGGCGAGAATATGTCCGGTGCCGGCGCCGACGCTGAACCAGGGCTGATCGGCTAGCGGCTGCGGCCAATAGCGATCGAGCAGCTCCAGGCCGAAGCGGGCCGCGGGCTTGCTCACCACGATCACTGCCGTGTAGCGGTGCAGGTCGCAAATGGTCGCACTGTGCTGAGGCGTTTCCGGCAATTGCTCGATGCCGAGCAACGGCAGGCAAGCACTTCGAATACCTTCGCCCACAAGCGCCTGGGCCAGCGCCTGGCACTCCTGCTCGGGGCGAGTCAGCAGCAGGCGCCAGGCACTCACTCGGCAGCGGCCTCGCCGTAGATAGCCTTGAGGATTTCGCCCGCGCCCTGAGCCAGCAGTGCCTCGGCGACGTCGATGCCAAGGCGCTCGGCGTCCTCAGCCGAACCGCGTTGTTCGGCACGCAGCAAGCGGCTGCCATCCGGCTCGCCGACCAGGCCACGCAGCCACAGCTGCTCGCCTTCGAGAATGGCGTAGCAGGCAATCGGCACTTGGCAGCCGCCGTTGAGGTGCTTGTTCATGGCGCGCTCGGCCGTCACGCGCAGTGCGGTCTCGGTGTGGTTGAGGGGCGCCAGCAGTTGCTGCAACTGGGCATCGCCGACCCGACATTCGATACCCACCGCGCCCTGCCCACCAGCCGGCAGGCTGTGCTCGACGCCGATGGAGGCGCGGATGCGGTCTTCGAAGCCGAGACGGATCAGGCCCGCCGCCGCCAGGATGATGGCGTCGTATTCACCGGCATCCAGCTTGGCCAGACGGGTGTTGACGTTGCCACGCAGGAAATGGATTTTCAGGTCGGGGCGGCGCGCCAGCAGCTGAGCCTGGCGACGCAGGCTGGAGGTGCCGACCACGCTGCCGGCCGGCAACGCGTCGAGGCTGTCGTAGGTATTGGAAACGAACGCATCACGCGGGTCTTCACGCTCGCAGATGCAGAACAGGCCCAGGCCTTCGGGGAAATCCATCGGCACGTCTTTCATCGAATGCACGGCAATGTCGGCCTGGTCTTCCAGCAACGCGGTTTCCAGTTCCTTGACGAACAGGCCTTTGCCACCAATCTTGGCCAGCGGCGCATCGAGCAACTTGTCGCCACGGCTGACCATCGGCACCAGGCTCACCCGCAAGCCCGGATGGGCCTGTTCGAGGCGAGCCTTGACGTGTTCGGCCTGCCACAGGGCCAGGGCACTCTTGCGGGTGGCGATGCGAATTTCGCGGGGCATTTGCATGTTCCAGAAAACCAGTTGCCGCGAATGATAACAGGCTCGCGGGTCGCCGGCCCGAAGCCGGCTGCGACCCTTCGCCCTACTGCCCGCGACGCGGCAACGGACTCGCTAGATCTGGTTCATCAATTTCCGCACACCCGCAACGTGGCGGCGGCTGACCACCAACGCATCGCCATTGAGCCCCTTGAGGTAGAGCTGGAAGTGACCCAGCGGGGTGCGCTGCAGGCGCTCGATACGCTCGCGGGCCACCAGGGCATTACGGTGGATGCGTACGAAACGGTCGCCGAACTCGTCCTCCAACGCCTTGAGCGGCTCGTCGAGCAGGACCTCGCCGCCCTCGTGACGCAGCGTCACGTATTTGTGATCGGCGATGAAATAGATCACGTCGTCCAGCGGAATCAGTTCTATGCCTTTGCGGGTCCGCGCACTGATATGGCTACGCGGGCCAACGCCACTTTCCGCTGCGGGTCGGGTGAGCGCGGCCAGTTGCACGCGGTTCAGGCGCTCGGCTTTTTTCAGTGCGTCCTCAAGGTGTTCTGGGCGCACGGGCTTGACCAGATAGCCCACCGCGCTGACCTGAAAGGCCTCCACGGCAAACTCATCATGGGCGGTGCAGAAGATCACCGCTGGCGGCGCCTCACGCTCGCAGAGCCTGGCGGCGGCCTGCAGGCCGTCGAGGCCCGGCATGCGGATGTCGAGCAGCACTACGTCGGGCTTGAGGCTCTCCACGAGCGCCAACGCCTCTTCGCCATTGCTCGCAGAGGGCTCGACCACACGATAACCGTCCAGCGCGGCCACCATTCGGCTCAGGCGCTCACGGGCAAGGGGTTCGTCATCAACGATCAAGACATTCATAATGATCTGGCTTCCTGCATGGGTCTTGCACATGGGTAGCGTAGACGGGTGTAGTGAAGGCCATCGCGGCGCTCCACACTGAGATTGGCCTGCGAACCGAAAAGTGCCGCAAGCCGCGCATCGATGTTGGCCAGCGCCTGGTGCGTGCCGCGCGAGGCCATGGGTGCGCCGCCCTCATCAAAGGGATTGCAGACGCTGAGATGGAATACACCATCGTTGTATGTGGCTGATATCTGCACCAGTCCCCCTTCGATACGTGGCTGGATACCGTAGATCAGAGCGTTCTCCAGCAGCGGCTGCAGGGTCAGCTGGGGAATCGGCAGGTCAGCGGGAACATCGTCGACGTCCCACTGCAACTGTAGCCGTTCGCCAAGCCGATATTGCTCGATCGACAGGTACCGCTGTGCCAGTTCCAGTTCCTCGCTCCAACTGACGAGGCTACCGGGCTTGGCCAGGCTTGCCCGGAACAGGTCGGAGAGATCCAGCACCGCTTGTTCCGCCCTGGCAGAATCTGTGACAACCAGGCTCGCGATGCTGTTCAAACTGTTGAACAGGAAGTGCGGGCGGATGCGCGCCTGCAGCGATTCGATGCGCGCGCGCAGCTCGGCCTGCTCCTGACGCCGCCACTGGCTCTGCAGATAGAAATAACGCAGTAGCAACGCCGACATGATCAGGCTGATCAGCGCATGGCGAAGGTACAGGTTGACCTCGCCCTCATGGGGCAGCGGCCCGCCGAGATCGTAATAGTCGGCGACCGCCGTGCAGCCCAACGTGAGCCCCACCACCAATGCACAGCAGGCGGCACCGGCCCACATCGCCCGCAGCCTGGCGAGCAGCGGCCGCAACCGGCACAACAATGCCGAGGACAGCAGCACGATCCACTGTACGAACAGCGAGGTCAGCGCCAGGCGCACCCAGTCGAAACCGGGCAGCATCGGCTCGGCGAGCACCAGTACCAGCACCAGCAGTTCGGCGAGCAGCACGGTGCTGAGCAGCGCTTCGGGCTGGCACAGCTCGGGCACGAAAAAATCGTTCGGCGCCTTAGGGGTCGAGGTCTTGCGTGTGTCGTTCATCTCGGCAGTTTCGACGTGCACTGCGCAACGGGCAAGAGAGCCCGTGGCAGGCAGGCGAAATAAGCCGCGTAAACGCGTGGCGAAGGGACGAAACTGTGACCCAGGCGACACTCGCGCCGGCCACTGCGCAGGGTGCCGGGTCTGTTATCATCGGCACACTTTTCCGCCATGACGGGCAGCCTTGATCCGTCCGAACACGCCTACAGCCGAGCCACATTCATGAGCCAAGAAAAAACCAATCAGTCCTGGGGCGGCCGCTTCAGCGAACCCGTCGACGCCTTCGTCGCCCGCTTCACCGCTTCGGTGGAATTCGACAAGCGCCTGTACCGTCACGACATCATGGGGTCCATCGCCCACGCCACCATGCTGGCCAAGGTCGGCGTACTGACCGACGCCGAACGCGATGCGATCATCGATGGCCTCAAGCAGATCCAGAACGAGATCGAAGCGGGCAGCTTCGACTGGCGCGTCGACCTGGAAGACGTGCACATGAACATCGAGGCGCGCCTGACCGACCGCATCGGCGTGACCGGCAAGAAGCTGCACACCGGCCGCTCGCGCAACGATCAGGTGGCCACCGACATCCGCCTGTGGCTGCGGGACGAGATCGACCTGATCCTGGCCGAAATCACCCGCCTGCAGCAGGGCCTGCTGGAACAGGCCGAGCGCGAAGCCGAGACCATCATGCCCGGCTTCACCCACCTGCAAACCGCCCAGCCGGTAACCTTCGGCCATCATCTGCTGGCCTGGTTCGAAATGCTTTCGCGCGACTACGAGCGCCTGGTCGACTGCCGCAAGCGCACCAACCGCATGCCCCTGGGCAGCGCTGCGCTGGCCGGCACCACCTACCCGATCCAGCGCGAGATAACCGCCGAGCTGCTGGGCTTCGACGCGGTGGGCGGCAATTCCCTGGACGGCGTGTCGGATCGCGACTTCGCCATCGAATTCTGCGCCGCCGCGTCGCTGGCGATGATGCACCTGTCGCGCTTCTCCGAAGAGCTGGTGCTGTGGACCAGCGCCCAGTTTCAGTTCATCGATCTGCCGGATCGTTTCTGCACCGGCTCCTCGATCATGCCGCAGAAGAAAAATCCCGACGTACCCGAGCTGGTACGCGGCAAGACCGGCCGCGTGTTCGGCGCCCTGACCGGCCTGTTGACCCTGATGAAAGGCCAGCCGCTGGCTTACAACAAGGACAACCAGGAAGACAAGGAACCGCTGTTCGACGCCGCCGACACCTTGCGTGATTCGTTGCGCGCCTTCGCCGACATGATCCCGGCGATCAAACCCAAGCACGCCATCATGCGCGAAGCGGCGCTGCGCGGTTTCTCCACCGCCACCGACCTGGCCGACTACCTCGTACGCAAGGGCCTGCCGTTCCGTGACTGCCACGAGATCGTCGGCCATGCGGTGAAGTACGGCGTCGACAGCGGCAAGGACCTGGCCGAAATGAGCCTCGACGAGCTGCGCCAGTTCAGCGACCAGATCGAGCAGGACGTATTCGCCGTGCTGACTCTGGAAGGCTCGGTGAATGCCCGTGACCACATCGGCGGTACCGCACCGGCTCAGGTGCGTGCGGCGGTGGCGCGCGGCCAGAACCTGCTGGCCACACGATGAGCGTTCCCGGCCGCCGTATTTCGGTGGTCGGCTGCTCCGGGGCGGGGAAGACCACACTGTCGCGCCAGTTGGCACTGCAGCTGGGCTACCGGCATATCGAACTCGATGCGCTGTACCACCAACCCGGCTGGCAGCCCCTGCCGGTCGATGCTTTCCGGCAGGCGGTGGCACAAGCCACCAGAGGCGATGGCTGGGTGGTGGAAGGCAACTATTCGGCAGTACGCACGCAGATTCTCGAACAGGCGGATCTGGTGATCTGGCTGGATCTGCCGCGCCACGCCGTGATGCGCCAGGTGCTGTGGCGCACGCTACGCCGCCTGCTGCAAAGCCAGGAGCTGTGGAACGGCAACCGCGAACGCTGGGCCAACCTGTTCAGCCTCAAACCCGAGCAGTCGATTCTGGCCTGGTCGTGGACGCGTCACGGCAAGTATCGCGCGCGTTATGCAGAGGAAATGCGCGACGCCCCACCCCATCGCCCTTACCTGCGCCTCGCTTCACGCCAGGCCATCAATGATTTTCTGGCCACGCTGCCAACCCGATAGATTCAGGAAACCATCATGTCGATTCACATCCGCCCTGCCGTACGCGAAGACGCTGCCCTGATCCTGCGTTTCATCACCGACCTGGCCATCTACGAGAAGGCCGAGCACGAGGTGAAAACCGATGTCGCCGGCATCGAGAACAGCCTGTTCGGTCAAGGCAGCACGGCCCACGGGCTGATCTGCGAACTGAACGGCGAGCCGATCGGCTACGCCGTGTATTTCTTCAATTACTCGACCTGGCTGGGCAAGCACGGCCTGTACCTGGAAGACCTTTACGTCACCCCGCAGCAGCGCGGCGTCGGTGCCGGCAAGGCGCTGCTGCGCCATCTGGCCAAGCTGGCGGTGGCGCGCGGTTGTGGTCGCTTCGAATGGTCGGTGCTGGACTGGAACACGCCGGCCATCGAGTTCTACGACTCCATCGGCGCCAAGCCGCAGAACGAGTGGATCGGCTACCGCCTGACCGGCGAAGCCCTGACGAGCTTCGCCGCCGGCTGATCAGCCGCCGAAACGCGCTTTCATGTGGGCCAGGAACGACCCCATCAACGCGTCCTTGTCGGCCGCGATGCGCTGCACATGGAGGTTCTCGGCGAAGCGTTCGAGCAGCGCCCTGGCCTCAGGGAAGTCGCCCAGCAGGTCGATGGCGAACACCTTGTGAGCCACGGCGGCAGCAAGGTCGACGCTGTACAGAAAATACAGGTCGGCCAGGCTCAGGCTGTCGCCCGCCACGTAGGGCGAGAAGGTGCCGAGGCGCTTCAGCGAGTCGATACCGGCCAACAGTTCTTCACGGGTCTTGGCCTGGATCGCCGGGTCGACCTGCAGACCGAAGAATGCCTGGGCATAACAGGCGCGCGCCGGCAGTTCGATATACAGCTCGATGTGCCTGGCCAGCTCGCGCACCCGCGCCTGCTCGTAGGCCCCCTTGGGCAGCAGCGACGGCCCCTGGCCCAGCGCCTCGATGTATTCGAGAATCGCCGACGTTTCACTGATGTAGCCGTGCTCGCATTGCAACACCGGCACCTTGCCGCGCGGGCTGATCGCCAGGAAGGCTTCGTCGCGGGAGGCGAAGACCTGCACTTCCTCGAACGGCAAACCCTTCTCCAGCAGGGCGAGTTTGACCATGTTGTAGTAGTTGCTGACGGCAAAACCATGGAGCCTGAGCATGGATACGTTTCCTCTGGTAGGCAGACCGGTCAGGTAAGGTTACACGCCACCTGGATGCTTAGCACAGCCGGATCTTAACGCTGCATGACCGAGCTTCGCTTTGCTCACACGGCCTGCAGCGCGAGGTCTCCTTCACTCAGAACAGGGTCTGCGGCAGTTGCTGCGCCTTTGCCCGCCGCAGTTGCAGCCAACCCAACAGACCAAGAAGCAGAACCGCTGGGATCCACATGATTTCCTTGGGAGGACGATGGCTTTCCATTTGCAGTTCGAGAACCTCCTGGTCGAACTGCAGGCCGGCGCGCTCGGCTGCCGATCTGAAGCCCACCGCATCGATCAGGGTGCGCTCACCTTCCTCGTACAACGTCAGGCCCAGGGCCTCCAGCCGCTCTTCGGGCACGCTGTCCGGCACCTTGAACATCACCGTCAGGTCACGGGTGCTGCCATCCACTTCTTCCTGACGCACTACCAGGCGCAGATCGTCGCCGGGATCAGCCTCGCGCAGCGCTTCGGCGAAACGTGCCGGTGGCTCGCCCTGGTAAGGCGCGATGACGCGATCCAGCCAGAAATCCGGGCGGAACAGGGTAAAGGAGATCAGTAACAGCAACGGCAGTTCGAACCAGCGGTTGCGGGTGATGAACCAGCCCTGGGTGGCCGAGGCGAACACCAGCATCGCCAGCGTAGCGCTGAAAAAGGTGATTATGCCTTGGGTGACGGTCACGTCGATCAGCAACAGGTCAGTATTGAAGATGAACATGAACGGCCACACGATGCTGCGTGCGTCGTAGATGAAAGCCTGAATTCCAGTCTTGATCGGGTCGTCTCTGGCGATCGCCGCTGCCGCGAACGAGGCAAGCCCCACCGGAGGCGTGGAGTCGGCCAGCAAGCCGAAATAGAAAACGAACATGTGCACCGCGATCAGCGGCACCACTAGACCATGCTGTTGGCCTAGCGAAACGATCACCGGCGCCATCAGCGACGACACCACGATGTAGTTGGCTGTGGTCGGCAGGCCGAGGCCCAGCACCACGCAAAATACCCCGGTAAGCACCAGCATCAGCAGCAGGTTACCCATCGACAGGGTTTCCACCAGGTCGGCGAGAACGATTCCGACGCCGGTCTGCGAGATGGCGCCGACCACGATGCCGGCGGTGGCGGTGGCCACGCCGATGCCGATCATGCCGCGGGCACCAGCCTGTAGTGCGGCGTAAAGGTCGTACAGACCATTGCGCAGAGTGCCGGCGCGGCGCAGCGGGTCGCGGCGCATCAGGTTGAGCAGCGGGCGCTGAGTGACGAGGATGACGATCAGCGACAGCACGCCCCAAAAGGCCGACAAGCCGGGGGACAGGCGCTCGACCATCAGGCACCAGACCAGGATCACCATCGGCAGCAGGAAGTGCAGGCCGGAGAGGAACACCTTGCGAGTGTCCGGCAACTGGGTCAGGGCGGTTTCCGGGTCTTCCGCCGCGAGCTGTTCGACCCCGGCAGAAATGCGAATCAGCACCAGGTAGGCGACGGCGATCAGCCCGGCGATCACCCAACTGGCATAGTCGCCGAACAGCGGCTTGAGCCAGCCAAGGCCGTAGTACACGGCCAAAGCCAGGGCGCTGACCAGGGCGATGCCGAAGCTCAAGGTCATCAGACGCAGCAGAATGGGCTTGGGCGTCGGCCGCGGCAGGCCGGCCATGCCCAACTTGACGGCCTCCAGGTGCACCAGCCAGAGCAGGGTGATGTAGGAGATGGTCGCTGGCAGCAGGGCGTGCTTGAGCACTTCGACATACGGAATGCCGACATACTCGATCATCAGGAAGGCCGCAGCGCCCATTACCGGCGGCATCATCTGGCCATTGGTCGAGGCGGCCACTTCGATGGCGGCGGCCTTGGTACCGGGATAGCCGACCTTCTTCATCATCGGAATGGTGAAGGGGCCGGTGGTGACCACATTGGCGATGGACGAACCGGACATCAGGCTGGTCAGCATCGAGCCGATCACCGAGGCTTTGGCTGGCCCGCCCCGCATGTGGCCGAGCATGGAGAACGCCAGCTGGATGAAGTAATGGCCGGCGCCAGCGCGGTCGAGCATGGCGCCGAACAGCACGAAGAGAAAGACGAAGGCCGTGGACACCCCCAATGCGACGCCGAATACGCCTTCGCTACTCAACCACTGGTGGTTGGCCAGCGCTTCCCAGGACACACCGCGATGCGACAGCATGCCTGGCATCCAGGGGCCGGCGACGGAGTAGACGAGAAATACCAGGGCGATCACCGCCAGCGCAGGGCCAAGGCTGCGCCGGGTGGCCTCCAGCAGCAACGGAATGCCGATCAGCGCAGTGAGCAGGTCGAGGTCGGTCGGTGTGCCTGGCCGGCTAGCGAGTTCGCGGTAGAAGATGAACAGGTAGAGCACCGCTGCGCCAGCCAGCAGGGCGAACAGCAGGTCGTGCCAAGGCACTTGGCTGCGCGGTGAACGGTTGAAGGCAGGGTAGACCAGAAAAGCCAGGGCCAAGGCGAATGCCAGGTGGATGGCTCTGGCTTCGGCATCATTGAAGATGCCAAAACTGAAAATGAACGGCAGGGGTGAAACCAGCCATAGCTGGAACAGCGACCAGCTCAGGGCAAGGGCAGCGATCAGCCAGGCCATAACCCCGCCGGGGGAACGAGCACCGGTTTCCTGGGCAGCGAGTTCGGCAGCGCTCTGTTGATTCATGGGTGCAGCTCCAAATCAAACGGCCGGCCCTTCAGGACCGGCCGGTAATCTCGGTGACGCGAGCACCACTCGCGCCAGCGAGCGGTCTCTCCGCCTGCCCGGCGCAGGCCGCAGCAGGCGGGATGGCGGCTCTGTCAGAGCCAGCCACGCTCCTTGTAGTAACGCTCGGCACCTTCGTGCAGTGGTGCACTCAGGCCGACGGAGATCATCTCTTTCTCTTCCAGGTTGGCGAAGGCCGGGTGCAGGCGCTTGAAGCGGTCGAAGTTTTCGAAGATCGATTTGACCACCAGGTAGACCAACTCCGGATCGGTCTTGCTGCTGGCCGCCAGCAGCGCCTTGCCGCCCAGCGACGGTACCGGCTGGTCGACGCCCGGATAGAGGCCACCGGGCACCTCGGTCTTGATGTAATAGGTTTTTTCTTCGAGGAATTTGTCGATGTCCGGGCCTTGCACCGGAATCAGTTTGCCGGAGACCACGCTCAAGCCTTCCTGGATCGCACCGTTGGGGTGGCCGACCACGTAGGTCATCACGTCCAGGCGTTTATCGGCCATGGCCGATGCCATTTCAGCAGGGCGCAGCTCAGCGGCCAGAGCGAAGCTGGAGCGCGTCCAGCCCTTGGCTTGCATGACCTCTTCGAAGGTGTCGCGGCTACCCGAGCCTGGTACGCCGATGTTGACGCGCTTGCCGGCCAGGTCATCGAAGCTCTCCACGCCGGACGCAACGCTGGCGAGGATGGTCAGCACCTCGGTCTGCATCGACATCACGCTGCGCATCTCTTCCATCGGGCCTTGCTTGTCGAACGGCGCCAGGCCGTTCATGGCCTTGTACTGGTGGTCGGACTGGATGAAACCAAAGTTGAACTCGCCCGTGCGCAGGGCGTTGATGTTGTACACGCTGGCAGCGGTGGACGGTGCGTTGCAACGCACGCCCTGGTCGGTGCCCAGGCGGTTGACGAAGCGACAGATGGACTGCCCGGCAACGTAGTAGACGCCTGTCTGGCCGCCAGTGCCGATGGTGACGAAGCGCTCCTGCGCATGACTAAGCGAACTGGTGGCGGACAGGGCCAACGCCGCTGCCACGGTGGTGATTACACCGGGAATCGCGAATTTCTTCATGGGATGCGTCCTGTTCTTCTACTCGATTGTTGTACTCGGCCCAAACCACGAGCCTTGCCTCTCCAATGACTATCGCCACACCACTCAACCCTGCTCAACGCCGGTTGCCGTTCAGTACTGCTGCTTCATGAGCAGCAGTTGGCATACGAAACTCCCAGGAGTCTCGGTGTCAGCCCTGGAGGGCGGCGGTCAGCATGATTTCCACCCGGACATCCGCGGATGCCAGCGGAGCCTGTAGGGTGGCGCGGGCAGGTGCACCATTTTGCGGCAACCAGGCGGTCCATACTTCGTTCATGGCCGTAAAGTCTGTCGCAATATCTTTCAGCCATATCTGCGCGCTGAGCAGGCGGGTCTTGTCGGTGCCGGCGCGGGCCAACAGGTCGTCGATCTTGGCCAGCACTTCGCGGGTCTGCCCGGCGCAGTCCAGACTGCGGTCGGTGGGCACCTGGCCGGACAGGTAGACCAACCCGCCATGGACCACGGCGCCGCTGAGGCGGGGATTGGTGTCGATACGCTGGATACTCATGGGGTGTTCCTCTGGGTGGACAAGGTTCAACCGGCACGCAGGCCGGTCAGGTCGATGGGGCTGGCTGCGCCGCCGATCAGCTCGGCGAGGATCTGTCCGCTGGCGCAGGCGAGGGTGAAACCCAGGCTGCCGTGGCCGACGTTGAGCCAGAAATTGTCGTAGGGTGTGGCGCCGAGCAACGGCGTACCGGTGGCGGTGGACGGGCGCTGGCCGGCCCACTCGCGCGCATCCGGGTAATGACCCGCGCGTGGGAATGTGTCCTGGCAATGGGCACGCAGGACGCGCATGCGCCGTGGGTCGATGCCGGCGTCGCGAGCGCCGATGTCGACCATGGCTGCCACGCGCAACTGACCGCCAAGGCGGGCGTAGACCATCTTGCGATCGAAGTCGGTCACGCTGATCCGAGGGCAGCCAGCGCCGTTGGCAGCAGGCAGCGACAGGCTGTAACCCTTCAGCGGGTACAGGCCCAGCTTGATGCCCAGCGGCGTGGCGATCGCCTGGCTGCCATTGCCGGCAGCGAGAATGATCTCGTCCGCCGCCAACGCCGACCCGCTGGCCAGGCTCAATGCCTTGATGCGCGAACCTTCGCGGTGGGTACCCGTGACCTGATCGTGCAGGCGCCGGTAATGGCCGCTGGCTTGCAGGCGTTGCTCCAGTACCTGGCAGAACAGGTAACAGTCGGCGGTCTCGTCGGAAACGCTGAAGATGCCGCCTGCCAGCTTGTCGGCCACATCGCCGAGCGCGGGCTCCAGCGCCAGGCACTCGTCGACCGACAGTGCCCGTTGCTCATCGCCTGAGGCGATCTTGCCAGCGGCAGCGGCGAAAGTGCTCGACGAGCGATAGACCACCAGCTTGCCGTTGCGCTTCCAGGCAAAGCCTTCAAGGCCATCCTGCTCTCGCCACTGCTGCAGCACCGCCTGGCTATAGAGCGCCAAGCGCAGTAAATGACCGCCATTGCGTCGATTCACCGAACGGCGGCAAGCAGCGAGGAAGCTCAGGCACCACTGCCACTGCTCGGACGACAGGCGAGGACGGAACTGTAGCGGTGCGCTGGCGCCCTGCAGCATCCAGGCAATGGCCTTGAGCGGCACGCCGGCGTCCGGCAGCGGTGACACATAGCGATAGCTGAGCTGGCCGCCATTGGCGAAGCTGGTTTCCAGGCCGGGCTGCGTCTGCCTCTCGACCAGGGTCACCTGATGCCCGGCCCGAACCAGCGCATAGGCACTGGCCATCCCGATAACGCCACCGCCGATGATGGCAACCTGCTTGGACATATCACAGCCTCGAACGATGAAACATGCCCGGACTGTAATGACGCGTGGCTGGCTGGAACCAATGAATAGATGACGCTAGGGTATTGCCTTTGGTTATGCAGCTGAAGGATGTGCCATGCGCCTGCGCCATATCGAAATCTTCCAGGCGATCCTGCAGACTGGATCGGTGACTGGCGCCGCCAGCCTGCTCAATGTCTCGCAGCCAGCAGCGAGTAAAGCGCTACAACACGCTGAAGCTCAGTTGGGTTTTGCCTTGTTCAAACGGGTACGTGGCCAATTGCTGCCGACCCCGGAAGCGCGCATTCTCGAACCCTCTACGGCGCGGGTATTCGAAGAGCTGCAACGTGCCCGACGCTTGGCCGGCGGGCTGCGCCAGCACAACGCGCGCAGCTTGCGGATTGCGGCCACGCCAAGCCTGGCCCAATCACTATTACCGAAGGTTATCCCTCGCTGGATGAAGCGCTTTCCTGGCGTGCCTTATGAATTGGCGACTCACCACACCCCCAAGCTTGTGGAAAACCTGCTGCTGCACGAGAGCGACCTCGCGTTGACACTGCAGGACCCCAAACACGCCGGCCTGAGCATGCGCCCCCTGGCAAAGGGACATATGGTGGTGATTGCGCCGCCTGAGCATTGGCCGACACACGAACTGAACGAGGCGCTGGACATCCAGGAACTGGGCGGCGAGCCGTTGCTGGCACTGGATACCCGTGACGCACTGGGCAGCTTGCTCGATCACCACCTGAGTGAGACGCCAAAACCACCCCAGGTGATCGCGCGCGTGCAGACCTGGTTGCTGGCACGCTCGCTGGTTGCTGAAGGAATGGGGCTGGCAGTGGTCGATCCGCTGACCGCCTATGGCCCGGGCCCGCTGATTCAGGTGCGCGCCTTGCGGCCAATGCTGCCGGTCAATTTGTGCGCGTTGACGCGTCCGGACCAAGGCACCAGCGACGTGCTGGACGGGTTACTGGAAGAGTTGGGCAACGAAGCAGCGAACTTGATGCGGTAAGGCTTGCTGGAAACCAGGTGCGCAGCACCGCTCATTATCACCCGCCACGCCGACACCGCATCGGGAACGGCTGCCATGCTGTATGCAGGCTGGGAAGCGATCCATGCGCGCTGCACATCGCCCGAGAAAATTTTCATCTGAGTAAAACACTACTCGGAATCGACTGCTACGCGCTGACGAGCGGACAGCTCTCGTCACCTCCTGCCAAGAGCATTTCGGACAACTGGCCGCCGCCCATGACGACTGCTACCCTGCGCCCGCCTGACGTCGCAGGCGGCGCAGGCGACCGGGCATTTGCCAACCCATGGACTGGAGTTAACCCCATGAAGAATCTGTTCTTCTTCGATGCGATGCTTACCCCGAAGATCATCACGTTCGTCTACTGGCTGATGCTGCTCAGCGTGGCAGTGAGCAGCCTGACGATGATGTTCGGCGCTTACGGCAGCTTCCTCGGCGGCCTGGGCACCCTGATCGGCGGTGTGATTGGCGCGCGGATCGGCTGCGAACTGATGATCGTGCTGTTCAAGATCCACGAGAACCTGCAGAAAATCGCCAACCGTTCCTGACCCCAGGCAAAAGGCAGGTGACTCGGCTCAGTGCTGGATCGCCTGCCAGGCTGCGACGAATGCGGCGGCATTGTCAGCTACCTCGCCAACGCCCATGCCCGGTTTGTACAGCGCCGAGCCCAGCCCGAAGCCGCTGGCGCCCGCTTGCACGTAGGCGGCCATGTTCGCCGGCGTGATACCGCCCACCGGCAACAACGCGACGTCCTTGGCGAACACCGCGCGCCATGCCTTGACGATCTGCGGGCTGAACTGCTCGGCCGGGAACAACTTGAGCACATCGGCGCCCGCCTCCAGCGCGGCGAACCCCTCACTTGGCGTGGCCACGCCCGGCGCACAGAACAGCCCGGCGCTCCGGCTCGCCTGGATCACCCGCGCGTTGCAGTTGGGCGACACCACCAGCCGCCCGCCCGCCTGCGCCACCGCAGCGACCTGCTCGGTGCTGAGCACGGTACCGGCACCGATCAGCGCGCGATCGCCCAGTTCAGCGGCCAGCAGGCCGATGCTGTGCAGCGGGTCGGGCGAGTTCAGCGGGATCTCGATCACCCGGAAGCCGGCTTCATGGAGCGCCAGCCCCACGGGGACGATTTCCTGGGGCGTCACCCCGCGCAGGATGGCGATCAGCGGTAGTTGCTGCAGGTACGAATCGGACATTGCAGGCCCTCCTCGGGGCGTGATGGCGCCAGAGCGACGATGATCGCCAGACGCGTTGTTCATGACGATCGCCAACCCAGCTCGGCCGAAATGGCCTGCGCGCAGGCGACCACCTCGGGACGCAAAGCCTGTAACCGAACCTCTGGCATGTAGGGCACGGCACTGGCAACGCTCAGGGCGGCAACGATCTGCCCATCGGCTTCGCGAATGGGCGCAGCGAGGCAGCGAATTCCCAGCTCGTTCTCCTCGAGATCGAAACTGCACCCGCCACGGGCATAGTCACGCATCTGCTCGCGGAAAGTTTCCCAGGGCAGCCCATCGTCGGGCTCACACCGCTGCCGATAGAGCGCCAGCCACTCGCTTTCCGGCAGGTCGAGCATCAGCGACTTGCCGATGCCGGTCAGCGCCAGCGGCATGCGCAGGCCAATACGCGAGCGCATTTCCAGGCCGCGGCTACCCGGTAGTTTGTCGATGTACAGCACCTCGGCGCCTTCACGCACGCCCAGGTGCACGGTGTCCTGGGTATGGCGCGCCAGTCGCTCGAGATGTGGCTGCGCGCGCTTGGCCAGCGGCATTTGCCCGCGTGCCTTGTAGCCCAGTTCGATGAGCCGGGAACCGAGCTGGTAGCCGCCGCTGCTGCCGCCCAGGGCGCGCAGGTAACCGGCCTGCACCAGTGCGGCGATCAGGCGGTGAGTGGTGCTGCGCGTACAGCCGATGGTCGAGCCGATGTCGGCCAGGCTGCTGGCACCCTGGGCGACGGCGTCGATGACGGCGAGACCGCGGAACAGCGCCTGGGCGCCTGCCGGCGCCTGTTTGTCGTAATGGTCGGACATGGGATTCTCCAGACAGCCGACTGTAGCCGCGCCACTGCTAATTCTCAATATGAGAAACGTGCTCCCATATTTCAGGAGTCATTGAAGCAAAGCGATTGTCGTGGTCAGCAACCGACCAGCCTGTCTACACTGGCGCTTTCTCCCGATACCAGGATCGCCCCATGAGCAGCGCCGACGAGCACGACGACGACACCTTCACCGAGAACACCCTGGTTCAGGCCATCGAGAATCAGCTGGAATCCGGCGAGCCGGCCTTCGCACAGGCGGTGCTGAACAAGCTGACCCTGACCGGCCATGAACGTGAGGAAAGCGTACAGATGATGGCCATGGTGCTGGCCCACGAAGTGGACGCCATGCTGCGTGACGACCGCCCCTTCGATGCCGAGAACTACGAGCGCCTGCTGCGCGCCCTGCCGACCTTGCCCGACGAAGCCTGAGGCGCCGCGACAGCCAACCGCCTTCTTTCCCGCCCAGGGCGCTACTATGGTTGCCCGAAGCCCCTGTGGATCAGCTTGGATGCGCCCTTCCACATCTCTCAGCCTGTGCCTGCTCCTGCTGCTCACCCTCAGCGCCGTCGCGCGGGCCGAGCAGGTGCTGCGCATTGGTGCCGAGGACGACTGGTATCCGTACACCGCCTACCGTGACGGCAGGATTCAGGGCATGTCGGTGGATATAGTCAAGGCGGCCTTCGCGGCCAGTGACACGCCTGTGGAGCTGGTGCCCTACCCGTATTCGCGCTGCATGCAGATGGCTCAGGAAGGCTTGCTGGCAGCCTGTTTCAACACCGCTCCGGATCAGCGAATCAGCGCCGACTACCTGATCCCCAAGGAACCGCTGTTCAGTGACGACATCCTGCTCTGGGCCCGTCGCGACGCGGCGCCGCTCGACGGCAAGCCGCAGGATCTTGCTGGCCGCAAGGTGGCCGTGACCATCGGCTACGAATACGGCGCCCGCCTGGACAGCGACCATCAAGTGATCCGCATTCCGGTGCGGCGCGACCTCAGCGGTTTTCTCATGCTGCAGCATGGCCGGGTGGACTTCGTGGCCGCCTACCGCGGCACCGCCCAGGCACTGTTTCGCGAGAACCCGCAACTGGAAGGCCAGTTCGTGGCGCTGGAGACCCTCCACAGCCCGACGCTCTACCTCAGCTTCTCGCGGCGCGACCCCGCGGCCGCCGACCTGCTGAAGCGCTTCGAACAAGGCATGCGCAGCCTGCGCAGCGATGGCAGCTACCAGAAGATCCTCGAGCGCTGGCAACACGCTCCGGCGAACTGTCGCCAGCTTGACTACACTTCGCCTGCGGGCCAGCCCCGCGCCCCACGGCCAACGCCGTGCACGACAACAACAGGCAGGAGTCACCATGGTCTTTAACGCCGATCTGGTCGCCGAACTGGAAATTCTTTTGCTGTTCAATCTGGATAACGGCCAGGAGGGCCTGAAGATTCACCACGATGCCGCATCCTCCGCGGTCGCCGCTGCCGGGCGCCTGCACGACAAAGGTTTGATTACCCTCCCCGATGGCGGCTATCTGACCCGACTGGGCCACGAAGCTGCCGAACACGCGCAAAGCCTGCGAACCATCCTCACCACCGCCAAAGCGCTCTGACCGTTTGACCACGCCTGCCGTCCGACGCGGCAGGCCCTCTCCCGACGGCCATTGCGAGTAGGCACTGCGCGCCTGTAGGCTTGCTCATCACCCGGCCGAGCCCAAGCATGACGCGCCACCTTCCCCTGCGACCCGACATCGATGACGGCATCGACCGCAAGGTGCTGACGCAGTTGCGCGCGCGCTTCATGCGCATCAACCACGGTCGCCAGCAGCGCGCCATGCAGGCCCTGTCGAGCCGCCAGCAACGGGTGCTGACGCTGTTGCCGCTGCTGTTTCACGTCAATCATCCGTTGCTGCCCGGTTACGTCTCGGCGCAAACGCCGGCCGGGCTGGCCGGCTTCGAACCCTCGGCCGAGCTGCTGGCCGAAGCCCAGCGCCTGACCCGCTCCTTCGCCTACAAGCCGGCGCGCGCCCCGGCACCCACGCCCATCCACGGCCTTTTCCTGATGGGCAGCCTGGGTACCGTGGCCCAGGCCGAGCAGAGCGACATGGACCTGTGGGTCTGCCACGCCGGCGATCTCGACGCGGGCGCCCGCGAAGCGCTGCAACGCAAATGCGACCTGTTGCAGAGCTGGGCGGCCAGCCAGGGCACCGAGGCGCACTTCTTTTTGATCGACCCCGAGCGCTTTCGCAGCGGCGCCCGTGAGGCACGACTGACCTCGGACGACTGCGGCACCACCCAGCATTTCCTGCTCCTCGACGAGTTCTACCGCACGGCGATCTGGCTGGGCGGACGCATGCCGCTGTGGTGGCTGGTGCCGGCCAACGACGAGCATCGCTACGCCCATGTGACCGAAGCCTTGCTGAGCAAGCGCTTCATCCGCGCCGAGGACGTGCTCGACCTCGGCCACCTGGCCCACGTGCCGGCCGGTGAGTTTCTCGGCGCCGGTATGTGGCAGCTGTTCAAGGGCATCGAGTCGCCCTACAAGTCGGCGCTCAAGTTACTGCTCACCGAGGTGTACGCCAGCGAGCATCCCCAGGTGCGCTGCCTGTCGCTGCGCTTCAAGCAGTCGGTCTACGACGGCCTGCTCGACCTCGACGAGCTGGACCCCTACGTGCTGATCTACCGCCGCCTGGAGGAATACCTGCAGGCGCGCGGCGAGACCGAGCGCCTGGAACTGGTCAGGCGTTGCCTGTACCTGAAGGTCAACAAGAAGATCAGCAAGCCGCCGCGCCACCGCGAAAAGAGCTGGCAGCGCCTGCTCCTCGAGCGGCTGACCGGCGAGTGGGGCTGGGGCGAGCGCCAGCTGATCCTGCTCGACAGCCGCAGCCAGTGGAAGGTCCGCCAGGTCGTCGCCGAACGCCAGGCGCTGGTCAACGAGCTCAACTTCAGCTATCGCTTCCTATCGATGTTCGCGCGCAATCGCCCCGATGGCGTGGCGGCCGACAGCCGCGACCTGGCCGTGCTGGGCCGGCGCCTTTACGCCGCCTTCGAACGCCGGGCGGGCAAGGTGGAGTTCATCAACCCGGGCATCGCCCCGGACCTGGGTGAAGATACCCTGACCCTGGTGCATAACCCCACGCCCAAGGGCGAGCGCTGGGCGCTTTACAACGGCAGCCTGGGCGCCCAGGAGTGGCACGATTTCGCGCCATTGCGCCAGGCCCGTAGCCTGGTCGAACTGCTCGCCTGGAGCCACCGCAATGGCGTGATCGACAGCGGTACGCATCTGTCGCTGCACCCGGGCGACAGCGATCTCACCGAGTTCGAACTCAGCCAGTTGCTCGGCTGCCTGGCCCAGGCCCTGCCGATGCCGCTGACGAGTGTGAGCGAGGCGGCCCTGGCGCGACCGCGCAGGCCTGTCGAGGAATTGCTGCTGGTCAACGTCGGCATCGACCCGCTCAAGCAGCACAGCCAGATGAACGTGCACATGACCAGCGAGCGCACCGATCCGCTGGGCTATTCGGGCGTGCGCGACAACCTGGTGCTGACCCTGGATCGCATCACCCTCAACAGCTGGAACGAGCTGCTGGTCGAACGTTACGAAGGCGCCACCGCACTGCTCGACTGCCTGAGCGACGTGCTCAATGCACGCCCCGCTCGCGGTGAGCGAGCGGGCCTGCGCGTGTTCTGCTATTGCCGCAACCGCGCCGCGACCATCGTCGAGCGCATCGAGGGCCTTCTGGACGAGCTGATCGACCGCCTCGACGGCGGCGAGCGGCCGCGCTACCTGCTGCAGATCGCCCGCCGCTACCACCTGCTCGACCTGTCACCCGGCAACGTCCGGCATAGCACGCTGGAGGATCTGCCCGCGCTGCTCGAACACCTCGCCCAGGATCGCGCCGAGTACAGCCCGCTGCGCCTGGATCGCAACGCGCTGGAAGGCGACGATCTGGCGCTGATTCTCGAAGCCGGACGCCCGGCGTGCATCCAAGTGTTCTACCGCCTGCACGAAACGGAAGGCCTGGCACAGATCAGCGTGCTCGACGAATGCGGCGCGCTGTGGCGCAGCCAGGCGCCATTTCATAACGAAACCAGCCTGCTCACGCCGCTGCACCGCTTCCTGCAATCGCTGCTGTACCGGCGCGACGCCGCCCAGGCCCTCGAAGCCCCACAACAACCGCTGGAAATCCTCTACAACCAACTGCTGCCGGCCGCCCCGCTGCGAGCGCAGCGCCTGGAGCCAAGGCCGGCGCCGCTGAGCGAAGCCAGCCTGCCGTTCTATGACGTTCAGGCCATCGTCGAGCCGGGCAACGGTCCGCGTGCCTACATCAGCCTGTTCTGCAACCATCGGGAGTTTTCCGAACTCGAACACGGCGAGCAGCTGTTCGCCAACGTGGCCCGGCACATCCTCGCCCAGCGCAGCGAGCAGCAACCGTATCCGTGCTATATCACCGACCTCGACCTTTCCGCGCTACTCGGCGACCGGCAGCCATCGGTGGTTCATTACCTGCGCTACAAGGCCAGCCTCGAGGAAGCGCTGAACGGCGCATTGAGCGCACCCAGACCTTATTGATAACAATTCTCATAATGAGCTACCATGCTCGCTCGCTGTAGCACGTCCGCTGTGCACGGCTTGCGGCAGTGCCAATCGTGCCTTCGACACCCAATCCCAAACTCGACCTGTACCTCGTCCATCGGCTCGCCTTGGTGGACTACGCTGCCTCGCTGCTCAGTTGTCGCGCCCAGGCCGAAGACGTCGTGCAGGAAGCCTGGCTGCGCTTCAGCAGCCGTGACAGCGTCGACGCCGTGATCGAGCAGCCAGTCGGCTATCTCTACCGGATCGTCCGTAACCTGGCATTCGACCTGAGCCGCCGCGACGCCACCGAGCGACGCCAACCCGATGGCGATGACTTGCTCGAGACGCTCTCCGACGACAAGCCAGGGCCCGAGCAGCAAGCCAGCACCAGCGCCGAACTGCGTATCGTCAACGCCGCTCTGGCAGAGCTGGCGCCCCGGGTGCAGCGCGCTTTCGAGATGCATCGGCTGGAAGGCCACACCCTGCAGCACATCGCCGCCACCCTGAACATTTCCGTCGGCCTGGCCCACCAGTTGGTGCACCAGGCGTTATGTCATTGCGCCGACCGCCTGGAGCAGGCCAATGGCTGATCTGAAAATCTGCGCGGCTGAACCGTCCTTTGCTCGTAGGGGCACGTGTGTGCGACCCTTGCCCACCTTTCAGGACGATCCGAAACGACCATGACCGGCAACCTCACCCACACCGCACTGGACTGGCTGCTACGCATCCAGCAGAGCCCCGAGGATGCCGCGCTGCGTACCGAGCTGGCCGCCTGGCTGGCCATCGACAGCCGCCATGTGGAGGCCTACCGCAAGGCCCAGCGGGTCTGGCAGCTGACCGGCATGGCCCAGGCAGCGACAAGCGCGCCGGCCATCGAACGCCCCCGCGCAACGGCCGCCGAGCTCGCGGCAGCAGCGGCTCCCGCTGTGCGCCCGCATCGCCCACGCCGACGTCGCTGGCCAGCCCTGTTGGCGGGCTCGCTGGCCGCCTGTTTGCTGATCCTGATGACCCCCGACGCCTACCTGCGCTACCAGAGCGATTACCGCACCGGCCTTGGCCAGCAGCGCAGCATCGAACTGGACGATGGCAGCCGCGTACGGCTCGACAGCCGTTCGGCGATCGCCGTGGCGTTCGACGGCAACCGCCGCGAGGTGCGCCTGCTCAGCGGCCAGGCGTTCTTCGAGGTAACCCCGGACAAGAGCCGCCCCTTCACGGTCGACGCGGACGGCCTGCAGATCACCGTCACCGGCACCGCGTTCAACGTGGCCATGCGGCCCAGCCAGTTGGCCGTCGCCGTGCAGCACGGCTCAGTGCGTGTGGCCGAGGGCAGCGAGACCTTGGCCGAAGCACTGCACGCAGGCGATCGGCTACAGTGGCGCGGCAGCGGCAAGGTGGTGCGCGATACGCTCCCGGTCAGCCAGATAGCCGCCTGGCAGCAAGGCCGACTGGTGGTGCGCGACGCCCGCATCGCCGAGGTGCTCGACGAGTTGCGTCCTTACCTGCCTGGCAAGCTGGCGCTGCGCGACGCTGAGCTGGGCGACAGGCGCGTCACCGGCGTCTACGATCTGCGCAATCCGGATGCCGCCCTGCGCGCCGTCATCCAGCCCTACCAAGGGCGAGTCAGCACCTGGACGGCCTGGCTGCGAGTCGTCGACCGCTAGGGTCTGTTCCCGTTTCACGCACAGCCGCGCCGGAGCCAGTTTTTGCGCGATGCAAGGGCCGCGCCCGCTCCCGGCGCGCTTGCGGCATTTCCCACATCCATGTGGGTCACACAGATGCGCGGTTTGGCAGGCCAAATGAGCCATCGAGTAACGCCGCATCGCGCAAAAACCGGCCCGGCCCTTCGGGTGGGGCCGCCTAGGTTGCGCGGGAAATGACCCTAGCCCTGAGCCGCTTTCGAGCGGCTTTTTCTGATCTCGAAAAAATAATTCGAATTTCTCTGAAAATTTTCAGCACCGGTACGTCATTGCCTCGAACACGAATCGATACGGATTCGTATTAGCTTTCAGCTGGGCCTCTGGCCCGTTCGGGGAAGGTATGAACAAGCAGTCGCATCCCGCCATACACGCCAGGACACTGGGCAAAGCCATCAGCCTGGGCCTGCTCGGCCTGTGCAGCGCGCTGCCAATCGGCGTCAGCACGGCCATGGCGCAAGACGCCTCCAGCGCGTTATTGCAGCAACAGCATACCTTCGACGTTCCCGCCCAGCCCCTGGCCGACGCCCTGATCGCCTTCGCCCAGCAGAGCGGCCTGCAAGTCAGCGCCGACCAGCAGTTGGTCGGCCACCTGCGCAGCAAGGCGATCAAAGGACAGATGAGCAGTGAGCAGGCGCTGTCGCGCTTGCTGGAAGGCAGCGACATCGGTTGGGACTATCAGCAGGAACTGCTGACGTTCTTTCAGGTGGCCAGCCAGCAGGATGTGATGGAGCTGGGTAATACCGTGGTGCTCGGCCAAGCAGACAGCCCATTCCAAGGCTCGGAGGTGATCGATCGGCGTGCGATCGAAAATTTCGCCGGTGCGAATGGCGATATGACCAGCCTACTGAAGATGCACCCAAGCGTGCGCTTCGACACCACCCAGCAAAGCTCGCGCACACCGGGCGAACTGAACCCGGCAGATATCAGTATCAACGGCGCTAAGTATTATCAGAACAACTTCATGGTTGATGGCATCAGCGTCAATAACGACCTTGATCCAGGCTCCAGTAACGCCACGCGGGGCAATGTCGAAGGTATCTACAACCTTCCCAGCAACTCGTTCGGTATCGCCATCGATGCAGACCTCCTCGAAGAGGTAAGGGTTTTTGACAGCAACGTATCGGCACGCTATGGCGGTTTCAATGGCGGTGTGATCGACGCGATCACACGCCGACCGACAGAGGAGTTCCACGGTAAAGTCTCGCTGGGCATGAGTAAGTCCGACTGGACCAGCTATCACATCAACGGCGATGAAGAAGCCTTCCAGTACTCCAGTACTTATTTGAATCAGCCAGAGTTTAAGAAGCTCACCAAAAGATTGGTACTGGAGGGCCATGTAACGGAAAACTTCGGACTGATTGGTAATTTCGTAGAGAAAACCTCGGACATTCCGCTTTATGCGTATAGCGACGGATTCACCAGCCAGGGAGACCGGCAGAAAAAGACCCAGACGCGAGAAATAGACAATTATATGCTCAAGGGTTTCTGGACACCCAACGAGCGACTGGATGTGAAGTTCACGCTGCTTGATGCTCCCCAAGCCGGCACTTATTTTAGAAGCAACACTAAGAACTCGGAATTTACCATCAAGCAGGGCGGACACATGGCCGCGCTGGAGGCTGTCTGGCAAGGGGATTTGGCCACCTACACCCACAAACTGTCTTACAACTACTCACAAACCTCGAGAGATGCAGAAAGTCAGATACTCAAGCAATGGCGTTGGTCTGATCAAAAGAACTGGGGCCCCGCCGTAACCAGTACAGAAGGCAGTATTGGCGATTTGCAGCAGGAACAGACGGGTGCCAGATACAGCTTTATGGCAGAGCTGTTGCCAATCATGTTTTTCAATACCGAACACAAGCTGGTAGCCGGGCTGGAACTGGATTATCAAAAAGCTCGCTATGAAAACCCCAGCGACTCATGGACAGCCACTACACCTCGCCTGCTCACGGAAAACGGCACGACAAGCGCAGCTAATGCAACCTGCCAGACAACCAGCGGGAGGCTGGATAGCGAGTATTGTTCGATAGGCTACAACCGCAACAATCAATTAGAGCGACAGTACTTTGGCTCTCTCAATTATTACCGTGCGGGAGAAATAGAGCTTGCAGAGACAGCTCTGGCTTTGTTTATCGAGGACGAAATACGCATCAACCGACTCAGCCTACGCCCTGGCCTGCGTTTCGATGCCGACGACTACATGGACAAAAAGACGCTGGCTCCACGCTTCGCGTTGGCCTACGACCTATTCGGCGACCAGAGCACCGTATTTCACGGTGGCCTGAATCGGTACTACGGGCGCAACTTATTCAAGTATCGCCTGGCGGATGGCCGTGAATCGCTTAGAGCCAATCAGACCAGACGGCGAGTCGACACTAACGCCATCCCAGAGTTTGGCCCGCTCAATAATTATGGTGTCGATGAAAACTCATTCCGCCAGATTGACATGCCGTATGACGACGAATGGATGGTTGGGCTCAGTCAACTAATCGGAAACGTCAAATTTGATCTCAAGTATGTCAATCGCGAAGGCAAGAATCAGGTTGTACGCAGTCGCTCGGATCTCCTCGGTTTGAATAACGGCAACGGTGTAGATGAAATCGTTCGCTACTACACCTACACCAATGCTGGCAAGAGCAGAAGCAAGACCGTTACGTTGACAATCACTCCAGAAGATAAAATCAACATAGCCGGCACCTTCACGCAGATGCAGGCCGCCTTTGACTGGAACCAAAGCTATAGCAGCTACCCGGACTACGATAGCCTGTTCAATCAGGATCGCCTCAACGATGAGGATGTTTACTTCGATGGGAAACTAGTTCCGTACAGTGAATTGCCAGCTGACAACTTCAATCGCCCCTGGACTGCACGCCTCAATACCATCACGGCTATTCCGGCCCTGAACCTTACCGTCAGCAATCTATTTCGTTACAGAGGCCCCTACGAACAGCGCTACAGCGGTTCGCCTTCAACCGTGATCATAAACGGCAGCAGCTACCAGAATTACCAGGTGAAACGTGTTGCCGGAGCACCTACCTGGGATATGAAGGTGACCTGGACCCTACCTACATTTAAAGATCAGTCAATGTACGTGTCCGCCGATATCACGAACGTGCTGGACAAGGTCAACAGCATCGTCAACGAGGACGGCGGAGCCGTCAGCTATGAAGTCGGCCGCCAATACTGGCTCGAAGTCGGCTACCAATTCTAAGAAGGCACGCGCCCATGCATCCCGTGAAATCGCTCTTCACGGCACTGGCAGCGCTGCTGCTCGGTGCCTGTGCGTCCCTGCCCGACGGCGATACGCCGCTGCAGTGGCACCCAATGGTCATTCGTGGCGAGCTGCCCAATGGCCTGCGCTACAACCTGATCCCCGTCGATGAGCAAAAAGGCCGGCTGGATATGCGCCTGACGGTGCACGCCGGCTCGGTGGACGAGGCCGACGATCAGGTTGGCGTCGCCCATCTGCTCGAGCACCTGGCCTTCTACAGCCACGGCGTTGAACCGCTCGATGTGCGCCAGCGCCTGCAAAAATCCGGCTGGCAGCAGGGCCGGCATTTCAATGCAGTGACCAGCTACGACCGCACCCAATACCTGCTCAGCCCGCCCAATGGAGTCGAGAGCAGCGAGCTGGCGCTACAGACCCTGGCCAACATGGCCTTCGCCGCCGACTTCACCGCGGAGGACCTGCAACGCGAGCGTCCCATCGTCATCGAGGAATGGCGCGGCGGCCTGGGTGTGGCCCAGCGCATGAACGCCAAGCGCACCGCCGCCCAGCGCACCGGCTCGCGTTACCCCGCGCACCGCACCATCGGCAACCGCAAGGCCATCGAGCAGGCGCAGCTGGAGGCGCTGCAGGCCTTTCAGCAGCGGTGGTACCTGCCTAACAACATGGTGCTGAACATCGTTGGCGACTTCGAGCCGCAGCAGCTGATCGCGCAGATCGAGCAGGCGTTCGCCAAGCCCCGACGCGGCGACGTGCCGAGTCGCGAGCACCTGGAGCTGCCACTGGACGACAGGCTGAAGGTGTTTCGCGTACAGGACAGCCAGAGCGGCAGCAACCAGGTTGCCCTGCTGTTTCGCTTCAGCCAGCTCGACAGCCGCGAACAGACCCGCGCCGCCAGCCGAGACCGGCTGATCGACCGCTTGGCCCTCAGCATGCTGTCGCGTCAGTTGCGCCGCCAGCCATTGGATGAAACCCAGACTGGCAGCCTTACCGCCGTGAAGACCCAGATCGGCCGGCGCAGCGGCGTGCTGGCCGTGGCCGCCGCGGTCAAGGGGCAGCACCACGAGCAGTCGCTGCAGACGTTGCTGCGCGAGCTGCAGCGGATCGACCGCCATCCGCTGCACGAGGACGACGTGCAGGCCGTGAAGGATGATATCCGGCGCATCGCCGAACGCATGCTGAGCGATCCGGCACCACGTGACTTCGATGGCTGGGTGCGCCAGCTCAATGACGCGACCCTTGCCGAGCGGGTGCTGCAGGAACCCGCAGCCATCGCCCGCATCACGCTAAGCAACCTGGACACCATCGACGCAGACGACCTGCAGCAGCGCATCCGCAGCTGGCTGGCCAGCCCGGATCGGGTGCTGCAGCTCAGCGCGCCGGGTGGCATGGAACTGGAGCTGCCCACGGCCGCCAGCGTGCTGCAGCAATGGCAGATCCTGGCCGAGACCGGGCTGGCCGCACCGCTGCCACCCGCTGCCCAGGCGGAGGTCGTGGCCCCCACACTGAGCAGCGCCTTGCCCGCGGGCCGCATTGTCGAGCGGCGCAGCTTCACTGCAGAAAAGGTCGAGCACTGGCAACTGAGCAACGGTGACCGCCTGGTATGGCTGCGCCGCCCCGGCGCCGACGGCAAGGTACAGTTGCGTGTCGATTCCAGTGCCGGCTTTGGTTACCGGGGCGGGTTGCCCTGGCGCGCCCAGATCGCCAGCCAGTTGGCCCTGCAGACCGCACCGAGCGGCTGGAGCGATGAACAGCTGAGCGCCTGGACGAAACGCGAAGGCGTGCAACTGTCCTTCGACCAGCAGGCCAGCCGCCTGCAAGCCCACGGCAGCGCTGCACCACCGAAACTGGCAAGCCTGCTGGCCCTCTACCAGACGCGGCAGATGCGCACCACCCTGGACGAGCAGGCCTATCGCGACAGCGTCGAGCAATTGCACGATCAGTTGCAGCGCCAGCGCGACAATGTGCGCAGCGAGCAGGACGCTACCTGGCGACGCTTGAAGCAGGGCCAGGACGACTGGCAGGCACCCACTGCCGAGGCGCTGAGCGCGTTGCGCCGCAGCCAGCTGGAGGCCGACTGGCAGCGCCAGGCCGCCGCCCCGGTGACCTATTACCTGATGGCCGACCTGCCCGAGGCCGAACTACAGGCACTGGTCAGCCGCTACCTGGCCGCCATCCCGCGGGGCGAACCCTTGAACGCCACGCCACTGGCGCGCCTGCCCGGTCGGCGCCAGACCTCGCTGGCCATCGCCCTGGAGCCACGCGCCGGCCTGTATGCCAGCAGCTACAAGCCCCACACCTGGAACCCGGCCGATGCCGCGCGCATTGCCGCCCTGCGTGAAATTGCCAACGCCGAACTCAAGCAACGCTTGCGTGGCGATGCCACCGGCATCTACCGCCTGCGTTTCGACAGCGAACTGAGCCCGGAGCATCAGCGCATCGACAGTGAGCTGCATTTCAGCAGTGCCCCGCAACGGGCCGAGGAGCTCTGGCAGTTGGCTCGGGAAACCCTGGCCGCGCTGCCGGAGGCGGTCACCGAACAGCGCGTGATGGCCCTGCGCCAGGAGCTGGCCCGCAAGGAAAACCAGCGTCGGGAAGACCCGGCCACCCAACTGCATCGGCTGATGCTCAGTGAGCGAGCCTGGGGCGACCCGCGTTACCTCAGCGAACAGGAGCAGTTATCCGCAGCGCTGGAAACAGCGGCGATGAAGCGCCTGGCCCGGCAGATCTTCCCGCCGGACAACGAAGTACGCATGCAGGTACTGCCCGCCGAGGGCGCCGGCTCGTGAACACCTTGCGACTGTTCTTCAAGCTGGCCAGGCCGTTCTGGTGCAGCCGCGCCGGCTGGTCGGGCTGGGCGCTACTGGCGCTGGCATTGGCTATGGGCGCCGGCCTGGTGCAGGTCAACGTGTACATCAACGAATGGAGCAAAGTCTTTTACGACACCCTGGCAACCTTCGACGGTAGCGCCCTGCTTGGCCTCATGGGCCAGTATGCAGTTGCCATCGGCATGCTGATCGGCGCCATCGTCGCCAAGGACTGGTTCAACAAGGCGTTGGTGCTGCGCTGGCGCCAGCACCTCAACGACTATCTACTGGAACGCTGGCTGGGCGAGCGCCGCTACTATCGCCTGGGCCTTGGCGGCGAGCCTGACCACCCGGATCAACGAATCGCCGAGGACGCCTACCTGTTGACCGAGAAGACCGTGGGCATCGTCGTCTCGCTGTTTATCAACAGCCTGCAGATCGGTGCCTTCGTCAGCATTCTCTGGCAATTGTCCGGTACCCAGACCTTCACCATCGCCGGTCATGCGCTGACCATCGACGGTTATCTGGTTTGGGCCGCGCTGCTCTACACCGCCGTCGGCACCCTGCTCACCCACTGGCTGGGACATCCGCTGCACGGCCTGAACTACGAACGCCAGCGCAGCGAGGCGGCCTTTCGTACCGACCTGATGCGCAAGCGCGAACATGCCGAGCAAATTGCTTTGTATGCCGGCGAAGGCGCCGAGCGGAAAAGTCTGGGGCTGCGCTTTGCGGCCATCGCCGACAATTGGCGCGGGCTGATGCGCCGGGAACTGAAGCTGGGGATCTTCACCGCGGGTTACAGCCGTATCAGCAATATCGTGCCGGTGTTTATCGCCCTGCCGCTGTTTCTCGCCAAAACCATCACCCTCGGCGGGCTGATGCAGATTCGCAGTGCTTTCACCGCCGTCCAGGGCTCGCTGAGCTGGTTCATCTTCTCCTACCGCGACCTGGCTGAATGGAGTGCCACGGTGCAGCGCCTCGGCCAGTTCCAGCAGGCCATGGAGCGCCTGCAGCCGATCGACCTTCACCACGGTGAAACCCTCAGCACCTGCGGGCTGGACGTGCTGAGGCCCAACGGCGAGCCGCTGCTGTGCGGCCTGGCACTGCAGGCGCGCCCCGGCGAATGGCTGCGCCTGGCCGGCGCCAGCGGCCTGGGCAAGACCACCCTGCTGCGTACCCTGATGGGCCTCTGGCCGCACCACCGTGGCAGTTGGCAACTGCCCGGCGGGCGCAGCCTGCTGCTGCCGCAAAAGCCCTACCTGGCCAGCGGCCGGCTGGATGAAGCACTGGCCTACCCCGCGGCGCAGGTGCCGAACACCCTGGAATTGATTGGCGCCCTGCAGGATGTCGGCCTCGGCCATCTGGCCAGCGAACTGGAACGGGACGCCGAGTGGGGGCGTGAGCTTTCCGGCGGCGAACAGCAGCGCCTGGCCGTGGCCCGCGCGCTGCTCTACCGGCCCGATACCCTGTACCTCGACGAGGCCACCAACCAGCTCGACGAGCAGGCCGCCTGCGGGCTCCTCATGCGACTACGCGAGCGCCTGCCAGGCTGCACGCTGATCGGCGTCAGCCATCAACCGGCGGTGCAACGCCTGTTCGAGCGCAGTATCGATTTGCAGGAGTGTGGGGCCGCATGCAAGCCATTGGTGCGGGACGCGACCACGGCCTAAGCGGATTGCCGGCCTCGCCGTGCGAGACCCGGTCAACGCAGAAGCGACTCGGCAGCGGGATCGGCGCCGAGTCGCGCAGCTTCAGCGAGCGTACTCGCCAGCGGCTTCGGGCTGGTATTCGACTGCCAGCAGGGTCAGCTTGAGTTCCTTGCCGCCTGGAGCCGGCCAGTCGATGTACTGGCCGACGCTCAGGCCCAACAGGGCTGCGCCCACCGGGGCGAGGATCGATACCTTGCCCTCGCCGCCAGCGTCTTGGGGATAGACCAGGGTCAGGTGGTAGTCCTTGCCACTTCCTTCCTCGCGGCAATGCACGCGCGAATTCATGGTCACCACGCCGGCCGGAATCTGGTCGTGACCGACCACTTCGGCGCGATCCAGCTCGGCCTGCAGGGCCTCGGCGGTAGGGCCGAAATCATCGAGGTCATCGAGCAGTTGCTCGAGGCGCTGCAGATCGAGACGGGTAATGGTGATGGACGGTGTGCTGGCCATGGTGCGGGCATATCTCCTTTGCTGGACGCCAAAAAAGCAAAACCCCATCGAGAGGACGGGGTTTTGCAGAAACTGTTTTGCAGAAGCCAGGCCGACCGTAACACAGCCACCCAAATAAACAAGAGCCGGGTCAGTCGAGGTTCAGACGCTGCTCGGCGAGGGTGCGGATGGCACGGCGGCGCTCGTCGCTGGCGTTGCCCCATTCGAGGATTTCCGCCAGCAGCCGCCCGCAGCCCAGGCAGCGCTCGGCCTCGTTCAGACAACAGCGCCGGCGGCAGGGCGAGGCCACCGCAACGGCGCCCGACGCCGGCTCATCGCTGTCTTCAGATTTCATCGAACTCGAGTTCGGCGCCGGCCTGTTCGGCGACGATGCGCTCGAGCATTTCGCTCAGCAACTCGTCGCTGCTGTCGCAGATCCAGCGCTGGTTGTCCTCGTCGTAATCGAAGTGGAAACCACCGGAGCGGGCCGCCAGCCACAGCTGACGCAGCGCCGGCTGGCGGCTGAAGATCAGTTGCGAGCCATTGTCGAAACGCACCGTCAGCACGCCCGCGGAGTTCTCCAGATCGATGTCCAGGTCGCTGTCGTCGAAGATGTCTTCCAGCGCCTGCTGCACCGCATCGACCAGGTCGTGGAAACGGGCTTCGCTCAAACTCATTGCACTTACCTCATGAAAAATTCTGCTGCATCGGACCGACGCAAAGCATGGGCGCGTCGTTGCCCGCACATGCCGGCAGGCCAGGGCAAAGGCCCGCCGGACGGGAACCCCGGCGCATAGGCAACATGCCGGGGGGTCGGTATACTCGGGGGCAATTATGCTTTATTACAAGGATTTGACCATGAAGCGGCTGCTCACTGCCCTCATCGCGCTCGTCGCCGTTACCACCCTGCTCGGCGGCTGCGGCCAGAAAGGCCCGCTGTACCTGCCGGATGATAACCAGTCCTCCGCCTCGCAAGACAGATAAGGGCCGCCCATGAACACCTTCGAATACCGCGACGGTTCGCTGTTCGCGGAAGGTGTGGCGTTGTCCGCCATTGCCCAGCGCTTCGGCACGCCCACCTACGTCTACTCGCGCGCTCATATCGAGGCACAGTACCGCGCCTACGCCGATGCGCTGGCCGGCATGCCGAATCTGGTGTGCTTCGCGGTCAAGGCCAACTCCAACATCGGCGTGCTGAACGTGCTGGCGCGCCTCGGCGCCGGCTTCGACATCGTTTCCAGCGGTGAGCTGGAGCGCGTGCTGGCGGCCGGTGGCGAGCCGAGCCGCATCGTCTTCTCCGGTGTCGGCAAGAGCCGCGACGACATGCGCCGCGCCCTGGAAGTCGGCGTGCACTGCTTCAACGTCGAGTCCAGCGTCGAGCTGGAGCGTCTGCAGAAGGTCGCCGCCGAGATGGACGTCAAGGCGCCCGTCTCGCTGCGCGTCAATCCGGACGTGGACGCCGGCACCCACCCGTACATCTCCACCGGTCTCAAGGAAAACAAGTTCGGTATCGACATCGAGCAGGCCGAGGCGGTCTACGCCCGCGCCGCCGAGCTGCCGAACATCGAAGTGATCGGCGTCGACTGCCACATCGGCTCGCAGCTGACCACCCTCGAACCCTTCCTCGATGCTCTGGATCGCCTGCTGCTGCTGGTCGACAAACTGGCCGCGCGCGGCATCGTCATCAAGCACCTGGACCTGGGCGGCGGCCTGGGTGTGCAATACCGCGACGAGCAACCGCCGCAGGTCGGCGACTACATCGCTGCCGTACGCCAGCGCCTGGCAGGCCGTGACCTGGCCCTGGTGTTCGAGCCGGGCCGTTTCATCGTCGCCAATGGCGGCGTGCTGCTGACCCAGGTGGAATACCTCAAGCACACCGAACACAAGGACTTCGCCATCGTCGATGCGGCGATGAACGACCTGATCCGCCCGGCCCTCTACCAGGCCTGGATGGAAGTCTCGGCGGTGCAGCCCCGTGATGGCGAAGCGCGCCATTACGACCTGGTCGGGCCGATCTGCGAGACCGGCGACTTCCTGGCCAAGGATCGTCAGCTGGTGCTCGAAGAAGGCGACCTGCTGGCCGTGCGTTCGGCCGGTGCCTACGGCTTCGTGATGAGCTCCAACTACAACACCCGCGGCCGTGCCGCCGAGGTGATGGTGGACGGCGAGCAGGCTTACGAAGTGCGTCGCCGCGAAACCCTGGACGAGCTCTTCGCGGGCGAAAGCCGCCTGCCGGAGTGATGCCCATGTTACTGCGCTTTACCAAGATGCATGGCCTGGGCAACGACTTCATGGTCCTCGACCTGGTCAGCCAGCATGCCCACATCCAGCCCAAGCACGCCAAGCAGTGGGGCGACCGGCACACCGGCATCGGCTTCGATCAGCTGTTGCTGGTCGAGCCGCCGCAGCACCCGGACGTGGATTTCCGCTACCGCATCTTCAACGCCGACGGCAGCGAAGTGGAACAGTGCGGCAATGGCGCGCGCTGCTTCGCCCGCTTCGTGCTGGACAAGCGCCTGACGGTGAAGAAGAACATCCGCGTGGAAACCAAGGGCGGCATCATCGAGCTCAACGTGCGTGCCGATGGCTTGATCACCGTGGACATGGGCGCACCACGCCTGGCACCCGAGCAGATCCCCTTCCAGGCCGATGCCGAAGCGCTTAGCTATGCCGTCGAGGTGGATGGCAGGAGCCATGAGCTGGCCGCGGTATCCATGGGCAACCCCCATGCGGTGCTGCGTGTCGATGATGTCGACGGCGCGCCGGTGCACGAACTGGGCGCGAAGCTGGAACACCATCCGCGCTTTGCGCAGCGGGTCAACGTCGGCTTCCTGCAGGTGATCGACCGTCAGCGTGGCCGCCTGCGCGTCTGGGAACGCGGCGCTGGGGAAACCCAGGCCTGCGGCACCGGCGCCTGCGCCGCTGCCGTCGCGGCGATCCGCCAGGGCTGGATGGACTCGCCCGTACAGCTGGAGCTGCCTGGCGGCAAGCTGCACATCGAGTGGGCAGGCCCCGGCCAGCCCGTTATGATGACCGGCCCCGCCGTGCGCGTGTACGAAGGACAGGTTCGCCTATGACTGACCAGCAGGATTCGCCCAAGCCCCTGGACTCGGAAACGGTCGCCGCCTACCTGCGCCTGCACCCCGAGTTCTTCATCGACCACGACGAGCTGATTCCCGAGCTGCGCATTCCGCACCAGCGTGGCGATACCGTGTCGCTGGTCGAGCGTCAGGTCAAACTGCTGCGCGAGCGCAACATCGAGATGCGCCAGCGCCTGTCGCACCTGATGGACGTGGCCCGCGACAATGACCGGCTGTTCGACAAGACCCGCCGCCTGGTGCTAGACCTGATGGACGCCAGCAGCCTCGAGGAAGTGGTCAGCTGCGTGGAAGACAGCCTGCGCCGTGAATTCCAGGTGCCGTTCGTGGGCCTGATCCTGTTCAGCGATACGCCGCTGCCGGTCGGCCGTAGCGTCAGCAGCGCCGAGGCGCACCAGGCCATCGGCGGTCTGCTGGCCGGCGGCAAGACAATCTGCGGCGTGCTGCGCGAGCACGAGCTGAATTTCCTGTTCGGCGAAGCCGGTGCCGACGTTGGCTCCGCAGCGGTGGTGGGCCTGTCCCATCAAGGGCTGCACGGCGTGCTGGCGATCGGCAGTGCCGATGCGCAGCACTACAAGAGCTCGCTGGGCACGCTGTTCCTCGGTTACATCGCCGAAGTGCTGTCGCGCGTGCTGCCACGTTTCTCCGCGCCGCTGCGCTCGGTCAGGTAACGCGCCGTCCACAAGGGCGCAGGCATTGCGCCCTCTCGTCACGGAGCCGCCCATTGATGCTTGCCGCCCACCTGGATGCCTACCTCGAACACCTGCGCAGCGAACGGCAGGTGTCGGCCCATACCCTGGATGGCTATCGCCGCGACCTCACCAAGCTGCTCACCTATTGCGAGCGCGAAGGCCTGGCCGACTGGGCGGCGCTCGACATTGCCCGTCTGCGCCGCCAGGTCGCGCGCCTGCACAAAGACGGCCAGTCAGCGCGCAGCCTGGCGCGCCTGCTCTCGGCGACCCGCGGCCTGTACCGCTATCTGATTCGCGAAGGCCATTGCCGCCACGACCCGGCAACCGGCCTGACCCCGCCCAAGGGCGAACGCAAGCTGCCCCGGGTGCTGGACGTGGACCGCGCCACCCAGTTGCTCGACGGCGCCCAGGAAGACGACTTCATCGCCCGCCGCGATCACGCCATGCTCGAGCTGTTCTATTCGTCTGGTTTGCGCCTGTCGGAGCTGGTGGCGCTGAACCTCGACTGGCTCGATCTACCCGCCGGTCTGGTGCGCGTCACCGGCAAGGGCAGCAAGGTGCGCGAGCTGCCAGTGGGCAGTAAGGCCCGTGAAGCCCTGCAGCAATGGCTGCCGCTGCGGGCACTGGCCAACCCGGCCGATGGCGCGGTATTCATCAGCCGCCAGGGCCGGCGCATCGGCGCCCGCGCCGTGCAGTTGCGGGTGCGCCAGGCGGGCGTCAGCGAACTCGGCCAGCACATTCATCCGCACATGCTGCGCCACTCGTTCGCCAGCCATATGCTCGAATCGTCCCAGGATCTGCGCGCGGTGCAGGAGCTGCTTGGCCACGCCGATATCGCCACCACGCAGGTCTATACCCATCTGGACTTCCAGCACCTGAGCAAGGTCTACGACAGTGCTCACCCACGGGCCAAGCGCCGCAAGGAACAGGATTCATGAGCATTCGCCTGATCACCTTCGACCTCGACGATACGCTGTGGGACAACCGCCCGGTGATTCTCGGTGCCGAAGCCGCCATGCGTGACTGGATCAGCGTCCATGCACCGCGTCTGGCGAGCCAGCCGGTGGATCACCTGGGCCAGGTTCGCGGTCGTCTGCTGGAGGTCGAACCCAACCTGAAATACCGCCTCAGCGAGCTGCGCCGACGCACCCTGCGTCATGCGCTGGAGGGCGTCGGCCATGCCCCCGAGGAAGCCGCGCAGTTGGCCGAGGCCGCCTTCCAGACGATGCTCGAAGCACGCCACGCCATCACCTTCTTCAGCGACACCGTCACCACCCTGGAGCTGCTGGCCAATCAATACAGCCTGGGCGTGATCACCAACGGCAACGCCGACGTGCGTCGCCTGGGTTTGGCGGACTACTTCAGTTTCATCCTCTGCGCCGAAGAACTGGGCGTCGGTAAACCCGATCGCAGGCCATTCGAGGAGGCCCTTGCCCGCTCCGGCATGCAGGCCGAGCAGGCGGTGCATATCGGCGACCACCCCGGCGACGATATCGCCGGGGCGCAGGCGGCTGGGTGGCGTGCGGTTTGGTTCAACCTCGAGGGCAAGGCCTGGGCCGGTGAGAAAGAAGCCGACGCGCAGATCCGTAGCCTGGGTGAGCTGCCGGCGCTGCTGCAGCGCTGGGCCTCGATGACTTGAGAAGAGTTGGACAAAGCACAATCGACTGATTTCGGCACTGATGTGCACCGGGTCGTAGAGCCTGCGTAATGGTGCTGTGACGGGAGACAAATTCGTGAGAGCGGCTTCTGTTGAAGAGACCGAAAGCCTCGCGACTGAAGCCGCTCCCACATCGTCTGCTCGATCAGCTCGTGTTTTCGCTAAATATGACAGCCGCCACAAACGCAAAAGCCCGCCTGATAGAGGCGGGCTTTTGCATTCAAATCCAGCGTTCGCGTCAGATGGGGCGACTGCCGTACTTGCTGTCAGGCTTCTTGGGCGGGTCGGAAACGACGTTGGGCTCCACTTCCTGAACCTTGCCACCACGGGACAAGAACTCTTCCATGGCGCGCGCCAGCGCATCGCGTTCCTTCTGCTTGGCTTCTACGCTCGGCAGCTCCTCGACTTCAACGGCCTTCTTGGCTTTGCCCTTGGCGGGCGCTGCACTATCGGACTCGCTGTCGTCATCGGCGACATCCCCATCAGCAGCCGCCAGCTCCTCGCCGTCGTCCTCGTCTGCGCCTTCCAGTTCGTCTTGTTCCAGTTCTTCGTCGCTCATGTTCAGCCTCATGACTTGCGAAAAGCAGGTTAGTTATAGCCCAGTCGTACGACGTTGCCGAACGCCTGGAAAAAATTCAATTTGCCGTACCTTGCAAGGTTGCCAGCACACGGCGGGCGCCACCGTGTTCGCGGTGTTCGCCCAGGTAAATCCCTTGCCAGGTGCCCAGCGCCAAGCGTCCGTTACTCACTGGCAGCTGCAACTGAACGCCGAGCAGGCTCGACTTGAAATGCGCCGGCAGATCGTCCGGGCCTTCGTCACAGTGCTCGTAACCTGTCGCATCCTGGGGCACGAGGCGGCCAAAGAAACGATCGAAGTCACGACGCACTGCTGGGTCGGCATTCTCGTTGACGGTTAACGACGCCGACGTGTGTTGCAGCCACAGGTGTAACAGACCCACCCTGTAGCTCGCCAGTTCCGGTAATGCATCCAGCAGTTCATCGGTCACCAGGTGGAAGCCTCGTGCCCTTGGCCGCAGGGTGATCAGCCGTTGCTGCCACATGCTCGTCGCCCTCGTTTTTCAACGCGCGCATTCTAGCGTGCCGGAAAAAAAAGCAAAGGGCGCCTGAGCGCCCTTTTGCCGGTATTGACCATCATTTTTACTGATGATGGTCGGCGCCCTGCGCCTCCCCCATCATTTCTTGCCGGTGAACTCGGGATAGGCTTCCATCCCGCACTCGACCAGGTCGACGCCGTCGTACTCTTCTTCCTCGGAAACCCGCAGGCCGACGACTGCCTTGATGATGCTCCAGACGATCAGGCTGGCGATGAACACCCAGGCGAAGATGCAGGCGATACCCAGCAGCTGAGCGCCCAGGCTGGATTCGGGGTTGGTCAGGCAGACCGCCAGGGTGCCCCAGATACCCGCCGCACCATGCACGGAGATGGCACCGACCGGGTCATCGATCTTGATCTTGTCGAAACCGAGGATGGCGAACACCACCAGCACGCCACCCACGCCGCCGATCAGGGTGGCCTGCAGCGCGGTCGGGGTCAGCGGCTCGGCGGTGATCGACACCAGGCCGGCGAGCGCACCGTTGATGGCCATGGTCAGGTCCGCCTTGCCGAACAGGATGCGTGCAACGATCAGCGCGGCGATCAGGCCACCGGCCGCGGCCATGTTGGTATTGACGAACACCTGGGCCACGGCGTTGGCGTCTTCGATGGTGCTCATCTTCAGCTGCGAGCCACCGTTGAAGCCGAACCAGCCCATCCACAAGATGAACATGCCCAGGGTCGCCAGCGGCAGATTGGCACCCGGAATGGCGTTTACCTGGCCATTGGCGCCGTACTTGCCCTTGCGCGCACCGAGCAGGATCACCCCGGCCAGAGCAGCCGCGGCGCCAGCCATGTGCACCACGCTGGAGCCGGCGAAATCGAGGAAACCGGCGGCGTCGAGGAAGCCACCGCCCCATTTCCAGAAGCCCTGGATCGGGTAGATGACCGCGGTCATCACCACCGCGAAGGCGATGAACGACCAGAGCTTCATGCGCTCGGCCACCGCGCCGGAGACGATCGACATGCAGGTGGCGGCGAACACGATCTGGAAGAAGAAGTCCGAGCGGGCTGCGTAGTACGGGGCATCTTCGCCACCAGCCAGTACCGACTCGACGGTGTTTTCGTCACCGATCAGAAAACCGAAGCTCGGCACAATGCCGCCCTCTGGGCTGGAATACATGATGTAGTAGCCGATCAGCAAATACATGATGCAGGCGATGGCGAACAGCGCCACGTTCTTGGCGAGAATCTCGGTGGTGTTCTTGGCTCGTACCAGGCCTGCTTCGAGCATGGCGAAGCCGGCGGCCATCCACATGACGAGAGCGCCACAGATCAGGAAGTAGAAGGTATCGAAACCGTACTGCAGAGCAGTCAGTGCTGTGTTGTCCATTTTTATTCACCTCTGGCCGTTGCGCACGGGCGTGCGCTGTGCGGTCGAGGCGCCCGGGTTGGCTCCGGGCGCACTCCGTGTGCTGTCGGCCCGCCACAGAAAGCGGGCCGCTGGTACTTACAGGATGTAACCGCGCTCGTTGTGCTGAGCCAGGTCGAGGCCGACCGACTCTTCTTCTTCGGTGACACGCAGGCCCATCACGGCATCGATGACCTTGAGGATCACGAAGGTGACGATGGCGGTGTAAATCACAGTGACGGCTACGCCCTTGAACTGGATCCACAGTTGCAGGCCGATGTTCTCGACCTCACCGAAGCCACCCAGGGCTGGTGCTGCGAACACACCGGTCAGCAGCGCGCCGACGATGCCACCCACGCCGTGCACGCCGAACACGTCCAGCGAGTCGTCGTAGCCCAGCTTACGCTTGAGGCTGGTGGCGCAGAAGAAGCAGATCACGCCGGAAGCCAGGCCGATGATCATCGCGCCCATCGGGCCGACGGTGCCGGCAGCCGGGGTGATGGCGACCAGGCCGGCGACCACACCCGAGGCAATGCCCAGTGCACTGGGTTTGCCGTGAGCGACCCACTCGGCGAACATCCAGGCCAGCGCCGCGGCGGCAGTGGCGATCTGGGTGACCAGCATGGCCATGCCAGCGGTCTGGTCAGCGGCGGCAGCGGAGCCGGCGTTGAAGCCGAACCAGCCGACCCACAGCATCGCTGCACCGATCAGGGTGTAACCCAGGTTGTGCGGCGCCATGGCCACGCTCGGGAAGCCCTTGCGCTTGCCGAGCACGATGCACGCTACCAGGCCGGCGATACCGGCGTTGATGTGCACCACGGTGCCGCCAGCGAAGTCGAGCACGCCCCAGTCCCACATCAGCGCACCGTCGCCGCCCCAGACCATGTGCGCGATCGGCGCGTAGACCAGGGTGAACCAAACGGTCATGAACACCAGCATCGCGGAGAACTTCATGCGCTCGGCGAAGGCACCGACGATCAGCGCCGGGGTGATGATGGCGAAGGTCATCTGGAAGGTGATGAATACGCTTTCCGGGAATGCCGAGGTCAGCGATTCCTTGGTCAGGTTGCCGAGGAACATGTTGCCCAGGCCGCCGACGAAGGAGCTGAAGTTGGTGACACCGGCTTCCATCCCGGTGGTGTCGAACGCCAGGCTGTAGCCGTAGGCGAACCACAGCAGGCTCATCAGCGCGGTGATGGCGAAGCACTGCATCATGACCGACAGCACGTTCTTGGAACGCACCATGCCGGCGTAGAACAGCGCCAGGCCCGGAATGGTCATGAACAGCACCAGGGCGGTGGCGGTCAGCATCCAGGCCGTGTCACCGGAATTAAGCGTTTTCTCCTGAGCCATGACCAGGCCTGGGAAAAACAGGGACGAAAGGGCTCCAAGCCCTGCGATTTTTCGCAGAGTCATGATTTAACTCCTGGGACGATTTGGGGGGTGGGGGCGGAGCTTTAGATCGCGTCGGTATCGGTTTCGCCGGTACGGATGCGGATCGCCTGTTCCAGGTTTACGACGAAAATCTTGCCGTCACCGATCTTGCCGGTGTTGGCGGCCTTGGTGATGGCCTCGATGACGCGGTCCAGCTGATCGTCGGCAATGGCGACGTCGATCTTCACCTTGGGCAGGAAATCGACGACATATTCAGCGCCGCGGTACAGCTCGGTGTGGCCCTTCTGGCGGCCGAAGCCTTTCACTTCGGTGACGGTGATGCCTTGCACACCGATTTCCGACAGCGATTCGCGGACGTCGTCCAGCTTGAACGGCTTGATGATGGCAGTGACTAGTTTCATGAAACTCTCTCCCGTGTAAGGTGGACTTGCCCCAGGAATTGTTACCCCAGCTCAAGTCTAAGCTCAGTGTCTGGCTTTTGTATGCATCGGTTGCCAAGACGGGCTGACCAACTGCTCGCGGCGAACCCTTCCCGCCCGTTCGTGACAACCGAACCGCATCGGTGCATGGGTCATGAGCGTCTAAGCAGAAATCTTGCCAATACCGGCAAAACGCCGCTTTTCAGGAACTTACGGGCCTGTGAACGAGAGTGATGTGCGTCACACCAAGGCGGTCGCACCAGAAGAGCGCCAAACCGCACCGCGCCATGCACACAATTAGTGCGCAAACAGCTTGCCGGCTGCGAAAAATCACCGTGCTACACTGCCGCCAGTTCATTCTGGAAGGTTCCCATGCTGCCACCCAAAGCGTTGCTCGATGCCCTCAGCAGCCAGGCCAGTCGCCTGCTCAGCGGCGACAACCCGCTGCCCCGCAGTGAAATCGAAAGCCAGCTCAAGGCACTATTGCAGAGCAGCTTCAGCAAGCTGGATCTGGTCAGCCGCGAGGAATTCGACAGCCAGATGGTCGTACTGGCCCGCACCCGCGCGCGACTCGAAGCCCTGGAAGCCAAAGTCGCCGAACTCGAAACGCGCACCGCAACGACGCAACAGGCGCCGGTCGAGTAGCCTGACCGGCCGGGCGTGATCAGGGAGTGAATCGATGTCGCTGGCCATAGTCCATAGTCGCGCTCAGGTCGGCGTCGATGCTCCCAGTGTCACCGTCGAAGCCCACCTGGCCAACGGCCTGCCTTCTCTGGCCCTGGTCGGGCTGCCGGAAACCGCGGTCAAGGAATCCAAGGATCGCGTACGCAGTGCCATCCTCAACTGCGCGCTGGATTTCCCACCCCGCCGTATCACCTTGAATCTCGCGCCAGCGGACCTGCCCAAGGATGGTGGCCGCTTCGATCTGGCCATTGCCCTGGGCATTCTTGCCGCCAGCGGCCAACTGCCCGCAGAGTCCCTTACCAGCCTCGAATGCCTTGGCGAACTTGCCTTGTCCGGCGCAATCCGCCCGGTACAGGGCGTGCTGCCCGCAGCACTGGCGGCCCGGCACGCCGGGCGCACCCTGGTGGTGCCAAAGGAAAACGCCGAAGAAGCCAGCCTGGCTACCGGCCTCACCGTGCTGGCGGTCGATCATCTGCTGGAGCTGGTGGCGCACCTGAACGGCCAGACGCCGCTGGCGCCCTACCAGGCCCAAGGCCTGTTGCGTCACATCCAGCCCTATCCGGACCTCGCCGAAGTGCAGGGGCAGATCGCCGCCAAGCGTGCCCTGCTGGTTGCTGCCGCAGGCGGCCACAACCTGTTGTTGAGCGGGCCGCCCGGTACTGGCAAGACCCTGCTGGCGAGCCGCCTGCCCGGCCTGCTGCCGCCGCTGACCGAGGAAGAAGCCCTGCAGGTCGCCGCGATTCGCTCGGTGGCGAGCCACACGCCGTTACATAACTGGCCACAACGGCCATTCCGGCATCCCCACCACAGCGCATCCGGCCCGGCGCTGGTAGGGGGCGGAAGTCGCCCGCAGCCAGGAGAAATCACTCTGGCCCATCATGGCGTCCTGTTTCTGGACGAGTTGCCCGAGTTCGACCGCCGCGTGCTGGAAGTGCTTCGCGAGCCCCTGGAAAGCGGCCATATCGTGATTGCCCGCGCCCGCGACAAGGTCAGCTTCCCTGCCCGCTTCCAACTGGTAGCGGCCATGAACCCCTGCCCCTGCGGTTTTCTCGGCGATCCCAGCGGGCGCTGTCGCTGCAGCCCGGAGCAGATCCAGCGTTACCGCGGCAAGCTCTCCGGGCCCTTGCTCGACCGCATCGACCTGCACATTACCGTGGCCCGCGAGAGCACCCAGCTCGATGCCCCGGCGGATAACGGCGAAACCAGCGAGGCGGCTGCCGGCCGCGTTGCGGCAGCGCGGGATATCCAACTGCAGCGACAGGGCACCGCCAACGCCTTTCTCGACCTGCCAGGGCTGCGCACTCATTGCCATCTGGCTGATGAAGACCGCCAGTGGCTGGAGCACGCCTGCGAGCGCCTTACGCTGTCGCTGCGCTCTGCCCATCGCGTGCTGAAAGTGGCGAGAACCCTGGCCGACCTGCAGGCCGAGGAGCACATCAGTCGCCAGCATCTGGCCGAGGCGCTGCAGTACCGCACCAGCCTGTGAGCCTGCGCAAATAAGCTGAACGAAACGGCTAGTGGCTTATCGATAGCAGGCGTGGCCACTAATCCGATTACCGGTGATGCTATAGGCGTGACCTGTACGGCTCGCCCACGATGGCAAGCCTAAAAAATGCGTCCTCGCAAGATGCTACACATTCAGGACGATCCCAACCTAAGACAAGATTGCATGATGACTTTCATGTTCGCCGGTGAGGCTAAGGCCCCCTGCGATTTCGTGAGGTTGCTCGCAATATTTTTTCAATGACTAGCTTGAGCTGTTGATTTTCTGCTGACCCAGCGGCGCGGACTACGCTGGCGTTTATTTTCTAACGGCAATGTGCAGAACTTACACATAGGAGCATTCCGTGATAGTAGTTCACCGTGTCGAGGCAGGTTTGAAAGGGGGCCGCTGCAGGAGCTGAGTGCAACACGGTTATTGGATTGAAGCTGGCGCATCATGTCGCACAGCCATGGCTTCCTGCATCACTTCGCTCATGGCTTCGATCGGACATTTGAAATCGAAGCGTTTACGGGGGCGCATATTCAGTTGCAAGGCGATGGCATTCAGCTCCTGCTGGCTATGTATCGATAAGTCTGTGCCCTTCGGCAAGTACTGACGGATCAACCCATTGATGTTTTCGTTGCTACCGCGTTGCCAGGGGCTGTGCGGGTCGCAGAAGTAGATCGCCACTCCGGTCTGCTGGGTAATTTTGGCATGCTGCGCCATCTCCCGCCCCCGGTCGTAGGTCATGCTCTTGCGCATCGCCAGCGGCACGCCATTGAGCGCTGCACCGAAGCCTTCTATCGCCGAGGTCGCCGTCGCGTCATTCATCTTTACCAGCATCAGGTAGCCACTGCTGCGCTCGACCAGGGTGCCACCGCTGAGGCGTTGGCCTTGCCCTTGATCGGGTCACCCTCCCAATGGCCCGGCATCAGCCGGTCTTCGATCTCTGGCGGGCGCACATGGATGCTGACCATATCGGGGATCTGGCCACGTCGATCCACACCGCCGGAACGCGGCCGGCGAGTCGTTTTTCCCTGGCGCAGGCAAACGATCAACCCCTTGTGTAACTCGCCCACTGGCATTGCATAGATGCGTTATAAATCGTCTCGCGGCAGACGTAGGCATCTCTAAGGCTGGGAATGCTCATGCGGCGTAGCTTGCCGGCGATTTGCTCGGGAGACAAACGCTCGCGCAGCATATGAGCCACCAGCTCGAAACGTTCACTGCCTGGCAAGAGTTTGCGTTGGGGGCGACAGGCCTGACGACGGGCACGCATCTGCTGCTGAGCGGTACAGACCAAGTAGCTGGCGCCAGAGCATCTATTGCGACGCAGCTCGCGGCTGAGGGTCGAGGGTGATCGTTTGATCAGAGCGGTAATCCGGCACAAACTGAAGCCCTGGGCCTGACCGAGTTGAATGATGATGCGTTCTTCGATACTAAGTTCGTGATAAGGCATAGGGGCAGCACCTTACCGAAAGGGTCAGGTGTTGCACTCAGTTTTTGCCACCGCCTACAATTAAAAATACCTACTTGCAAGTCAGCCCTGACTTTCTATCAAGCAAAGCAAACTTATATAAGTTACTACCACCATAGTCATGCGACCTACTATAACCAGCTGAACCGTATGGGCAAACAATGTAGCCCCCCGAGCTGATTACAAAGTATGAAAGTTGCTTAGCCCACAGCCCAATTATTAAGAACATGATTGAGGATGCGATAGCTGAAATTATAATTATGGCGGAAGCTTTCCAGTTGTAATTGATTGTATTGAAGTATACAAGAATATGCATTACTGCTGAGCCAATTATCACCACTAAAGCCCCTGCCAGTCCTGGGTTAATAAAAAAAATCATTTCGTCACGCTGAACTAGTAAGACATCATTGGTCATATCGTATAAATAAAATAGTTCCGATATGTATCTGCCGAGCATTAAGCGTGAGACCACCCATGCCAAGGACAGCAAAAAAAATATTTTTAGTGGGGCAAGTCGATTGCTTGCGCTGGGGATATCAATAAGTAAACTCAATGATTTCTTAATAAGTTCTTTCATTCTGCGGTGACCTTGAAGTCATAGGTTAGTTCAGACAGTGATGAGCGTTTGCTGCTCTTCAATGACTGCATGCTATAAGATAAGATCCTCTACTGTAATGAATGGACTCCATGCGGCATTAACGAACGGGTTTGTATAGTAGATTTCATAGGAAACTTCGAGGTCAGCGGTGGCATTTCCTGTTCTATCACCCTGGAGTGTAAATGTAGGTTTTTCAGCGACTGCTACGTCGAGACGAAGCTCGCCAGCTGCACCTGAAAATTCATTCTCACCAATGAAGGTAAATGACTGAGTACCTTCCTTGCTAAGGTCTGCATCAATTCCGCTAAAATCTAGCTTATCACTGTCTATTCTGAAATATCTATCATGGGTGGGATTGTAATTCGGCCCATTAAAATAAAGAGCTTCCTTGCCCAAGGTTAGGCCATGTACGGTTTTTCTAACTATTACCTCACCGGGATTAGAGAAGTCCGTATCATAAAATCTAATCGTATTACTCCCGCCATGGATTACAAATATATCGTCACCATAACCTCCTGTTAATGTATTTCCACCTATCCAATCACCTACTATGATATCGTTGTAAGGAGAGCCTATAACCAAATTAATGTTTCTGTACTCACCCGAGTTGATATTCCAGAAGTCTGTATTGAGCCACTGATCTGCCCCGCCTCTCATAGCCCTCGACATCTGCTCATCTAGGAAGCTACGAACAGATGAGTTAAATTTTTCGTCCATGTCATTTATACGTTGATTGATATAATCATTACCGCCTAGCAAAACATGGACGCCATCCGGAGCATTAGAGAAGTCTAAAACATTGTACCCCGCACCACCTGTAACGATGTTCCGTGGCGTAAGAAAGTCCCAGCCCTCAAGGCCCCAGCTTTCTGCGATTAGAAACCAGTTAAGCCCATCGCCACCGATCATTTTGTTGTACTCTTCTGAGCCTTTGAATAGATACCCCCCGTTCCCTTCGGCTGAGTAGGTTCTATATCCATCGCCGTCATGATTTATGTCAGACATTAAAATTGTCTTTGGTGGCTCTTTATTTAGTAGCTCGCTATTGTTTTGACTTATTATTACAAAAGCATCGTGATTCAGCAGCATTGCGCCGGCTTCGGCAACAAACTCATCGAGCATATCTCCCGCATCCGGATATGCGTCCGGATTTTGCAGGATTTGCATGAGGGCTTGATAAACTTGATATCCCGTTAGACCATCTGTTTCGCCACCTTCATTGGCAGTGCTTGTAGGCAATCCGAGAATAGATGATAAGTAGTTGTTTATTTGACCCTGGACATTAAATTTTTCAAGACCGATAGATAGTACCAAACCTATACCTAACGAGAGTGGAATACCAAGTCCGGCAGTAGCAATAGCGAGTCCAGCCCCAAATCCAATAATTGTAGCTTGTGTGCCAATTGCTACGTAGGGAGAAATTCCGGAGTTGACGTCCTCGCTAATCGCGCTGCCTGCTAGGGCAACCTGCGCCACAACATTATTTTTCAAAGCGAACGTTTTTATTGCTTTGTATTCTGCACTGCTCATTGTTTCTTTAGTGATGTCGGCAATTAGACTCGGCAACCTAGCCATTTCCGGAATAAGAAAACTGATCATTGCATTTGAAAGATAATTATCGCTATCTGGCGCCGTATAGTGCGCGCTAACTTCGCTCTTGTTATTTTGATAGTGCTTCTCATTTTGTCCCATCGTGAATTTTATCGCTCCATATGGGACTGATCCTCCAGGCCTACTAAAGTTACCTCCGATGAATCCAGTGCCAGTTTCATTCGTCGATGTGTAATCATCTGGTGTTATAAGAAGTCCTACATCCCACTCCCAGGCCATCATTTCACCTCGCCAGCCAAGCCTTTAGGCTCTCCTTTTACAAGACGTCTATCAGAAGAAATCTCAGTAATTTTCAAAAAATGATGAGATTGTTAGCGATTCCAACGCCTATCTAGTCCTTGCAAGGGCGGTACTAAGTTCTGTACGAAAAGTCAATACGGATAGATTTAGTGCCATGATTGGCTGGAGGCCTGCATGACAAAACGCTACGAACTCCCCGATGCAGCATGGGAGTTGATCAAAGATCTAGTTTCCCCGGAACAGAAGATGGGCCGGCCGCGCAGTGATAATCGGCTGTTGATCAACGGCATCTTCTGGATCCTCTGCTCCGTGGCCACCTGGCACGACCTGCCAGAGCGTTTCGGCCCGTGGTCAACGGTGTATCAACGGTTCCGTGATTGGCGAGACAATGGCACGTTTGACCGAGTACTTGAGCGGTTGCACGTCCGGTTGAATTAGAGGGCCTGATCAATCTGGACACCTGAATGATCGACTCCACTGCCTTACGTGCAACCCGAGCCTCTTCAGGCGCCGGAAAAAAGGAGGATGCCCCCCGGCAGATAACGGCGAAACCAGCGAGGCGGCTGCCGCCCGCGTTGCGGCAGCACGGGATATCCAACTGCAGCGCCAGGGCACCGCCAACGCCTTTCTCGACCTGCCTGGGCTGCGCACTCATTGCCATCTGGCTGATGGCGACCGCCAGTGGCTGGAGCACGCCTGCGAGCGCCTCACGCTGTCGCTGCGCTCTGCCCATCGCGTGCTGAAAGTGGCGAGAACCCTGGCCGACCTGCAGGCCGAGGAGCGCATCAGTCGCCAGCATCTGGCCGAGGCGCTGCAGTACCGCACCAGCCTGTGAGCCTGCGCAAATAAGCTGAACGAAACGGCTAGTGGCTTATCGATAGCAGGCGTGGCCACTAATCCGATTACCGGTGATGCTACAATCGCGGGCCTTCCGCTTTTGGCGGCCATCCGAAAAACCGAGTCGCATTTCCATCCTGCCATCTTCCCGATACGGCCTACGCTGCTCCGGGAATATGCACGTAGTGGACTGACTCTGACCAAGGAGAGCTAGCTCAATGGGGGCAAACTTGTCTTCCCGCTCCACCCTCAACCCGCCGGTGTTCTTCGGCTCGACCTTTCTGATCGCCTGCCTGGTGATCTACAGCACGGCCTTCAAGGACAACGCCCAGAGCGTGTTCGGCGCCACCCAGGCCTGGATCATCGAGAATGCCAGTTGGGTCTATATCCTTTCCGTCGCGCTAATCTTGCTGTTCGTGGTGTTCCTGGCCATGAGCCGTTTCGGCGACATCAAGCTCGGCCCCGACCACAGCGAGCCCGAATACAACAACACCACTTGGTTCTCCATGCTGTTCTGCGCCGGCATGGGCATCGGCCTGATGTTCTTTGGCGTGGCCGAGCCGGTGATGCACTTCATCGACCCGCCAGTGGGCGACCCGCAGACGGTCACCGCGGCGAAGGAAGCGATGAAGCTGACTTTCTTCCACTGGGGCCTGCACGCCTGGGCGATCTACGCCATCGTCGCGCTGATCCTGGCCTACTTCGCCTTCCGGCATAACCTGCCGCTGACCCTGCGCTCGGCGCTGTATCCCTTGATCGGCGACCGCATTTACGGCCCCATCGGCCATGCGGTGGATATCTTCGCGGTCATCGGTACCGTGCTCGGCGTGGCCACTTCGCTGGGCTACGGCGTGCTGCAGATCAATACCGGGCTCAATCATCTCTACGGCCTGCCGACCACCACCACGGTGCAGATCGGCCTGTTGATCTTCACCATGCTGCTGGCGACCATTTCCGTGGTCAGCGGCCTGGACAAGGGCATCCGCCGCCTGTCCGAGCTCAACATGCTGCTGGCCGTAGGGCTGCTGCTGATCGTGCTGGTACTCGGCCCCACCGTGTTCATCATGCAGACCTTCGTGCAGAACACCGGCGGCTACCTGTCGGAGATCGTCAGCAAGACTTTCAACCTCTACGCCTACGAGCCGACCGACTGGATCGGCGGTTGGACCCTGTTCTACTGGGGCTGGTGGCTGTCCTGGTCGCCCTTCGTCGGCCTGTTCATCGCACGCATCTCCCGCGGCCGCACCATCCGCCAGTTCATCAGCGGTGTGCTGGTGGTACCGGCCGGCTTCACGCTGCTGTGGATGACCGTGTTCGGCGATACCGCGATTCACATGATCCTGGTCGACGGGATTACCGACCTCGCTGAAGCCGTCAATCAGGACAGCTCCCTGGCCCTGTTCGCCTTTCTCGAGCATTTCCCGCTGTCGATGATCCTGTCGCAGATTGCGGTGCTGATGATCGTGGTGTTCTTCGTCACCTCGGCGGACTCCGGCGCCATGGTGGTGGACATGCTCGCCTCCGGCGGCCAGGACCAGACACCGGTGTGGCAGCGCATCTTCTGGGCCGCGTTGATGGCGGTGGTGGCGGCTTCGCTGCTGCTCGCCGATGGCCTCAAGGCGCTGCAGACGGCGACCATCGCCAGCGCCCTGCCCTTCGTGATCGCCCTGATGGCCTCGATGTGGGGCCTGCTGCGTGCCCTGCAGATCGATGCAGCCAAACGTAACCTGCGCGACCAGGTCGCTTTAAGCCCCCGCGGTGCATCGACCCCTGGCGGCTGGCAACGTCGCCTGCGCAGCATGGTGATGCTGCCGCGCCGCTCTCACGTGAATCGCTTCATCGCCGAGACGGTGCTGCCCGCCTGCCAGCAGGTGGCCGAGGAAATGCGCAAGCAGGGGCGTGAAGCACAAGTCGAAAGCGGCGAAGATGGCCGTGTCACCCTGTCGGTCAGCCATGGTGCCGAAGCGGACTTCCAGTATCAGGTACGCCCCCGCGCCCTGATCCAGCCGAGTTTCGCCTTGCGTGACACCCGCGACGACTCCAGCGAGGAGCGCAAGTACTTCCGCGCCGAGGTTCACCTCAACGAGGGCGGCCAGGATTACGACGTGATGGGCTGGAACCGTGAAGAAGTGATCGGCGACATCCTCGACCAGTACGAGCGCCACATGCACTTCCTGCATCTGACGCGTTAAACTTCCGCAGCAACGAAAACGCCCGGGCCGTGATAGCCCGGGCGTTTTTATATCTGCCTTCCTTGCCTCTGCTGGGCAACCAGCGCTGACGGGTGGCCGGGCGCAGCATGATGAATGCGTGGCGAGCGCTGACCGCCCCGGGTGCGAAGTCGCCAGCCTCTCCAAGAGCCTGTCTACGACCTTTCGGCTCGACTTTCAGCGCTTTGCCTGCAAAAGGCAGCAGCCGTTCGCTGATCCACTGTGGGAGCGCGCCATGCGCGCGAAAAATCGCGGGCATGGACTGTGCGTCCCCGCCCGCTCCCACAGGTACTGCATCAATGTCCGCTTCTGCCTTGCAGCAGTCTCTCTAATGTCGCCCAAAACGCTCGTGAATAGACTCTGACGGATGATGCAGGCATCGGCATGCCATTGCCGGAAATGAAAATGCCCGCCCTGCTTGCGCAGCGGGCGGGCATCGTCTTCCAGCTCACATGCCTTAGTGAGCCGGCTTGGCCTCAGGACGAGCGCCAATAGCGTTCTGGCTTTCTTCCATGACCTGCTGGATCGCCTTGCGACGGCGCTCCTCGGCGCGGTGGGTGAAGAACCACACCAGGAACGTAGCCAGCGACACGGCCAGCAGGATCAGGCTGGCAATGGCGTTGATGGCCGGCGTCACGCCCAGGCGTACCTTGGAGAACACTTCCATCGGCAGCGTGGTGGCGCCAGGGCCGGACACGAAGCTGGCCAGTACCAGGTCATCGAGCGACAAGGCGAAGGACATCATGCCGCCAGCCATCAGCGAGGGCGCGATCATCGGGATTGTGATCAGAAAGAACACTTTCCACGGCCGCGCACCAAGATCCATGGCCGCTTCCTCGATGGACAGGTCCAGCTCGCGCAGGCGGGCCGATACCACCACCGCCACATAGGCCGAGCAGAACGTGGTGTGGGCAATCCAGATGGTCATCATGCCACGCTCTGCCGGCCAGCCGATCAGTTGCGCCATGGCCACGAACAGCAGCAGCAGCGACAGACCGGTGATCACTTCCGGCATCACCAGCGGCGCAGTGACCAGGCCGCCGAATAGGGTGCGGCCCTTGAAGCGGCTGATGCGGGTCAGCACGAAGGCTGCCAGCGTACCCAGCGCCACCGCGGCAACCGCCGTATAGAGGGCAATCTCCAGAGAGCGCCATACGGCGCCCATCAACTGGCGGTCGTCGAGCAGGCTCCAGTACCACTTGGTCGACCAGCCGCCCCACACCGTTACCAGGCGCGACTCGTTGAACGAGTAGATCACCAGGATGACCATCGGCAGGTAGATGAACAACAGGCCGACCCACAGCATCAGCGAGGAGAAACGGAAGTTCTTCATACCCGTCCCTCCAATTCCTTAGCCCGGATTGTGGGTGAAGAGCCGGTTGAACAGAATGATCGTTGCTGTGCGCTGTATCGCGTCATACACGACCCTCCAATTCCTTAGCCTGGTTGCGATTGAACAGAATGATCGGGATCAGCAGGATCGCCAGCATCACCACCGCCAACGCCGAGGCCACCGGCCAGTCGCGGTTGTTGAAGAATTCCTGCCACAGCACCTTGCCGATCATCAGGGTTTCCGGCCCGCCGAGCAGTTCGGGGATCACGAATTCGCCAACCACCGGGATGAACACTAGCATGCAGCCGGCGATGATGCCGTTCTTGGACAGCGGTACGGTGATCTTCCAGAAGCTGTTGAAGTTGCTCGAACCAAGGTCCGAGGCCGCTTCGAGCAGGCTCTGGTCATGCTTCACCAGGTTGGCGAACAGCGGCAGGATCATGAACGGCAGGTACGAGTAGACGATGCCGATGTACACCGCGGTATTGGTGTTGAGGATCTGCAGCGGTGCGTCGATCAGGCCGATGGTCTGCAGAAAGCCGTTGAGCAGGCCGTTGTTGCTGAGGATGCCCATCCACGCGTAGACGCGGATCAGGATCGCAGTCCAGGTCGGCATCATCACCAGCAGCAGCAGAACGGTCTGGGTTTCCTTCTTGGCCCGGGCAATGGCATAGGCCATCGGATAGCCGATGACCAGGCAGGCCAGGGTGCTGATGAAGGCGATCTTCAGCGAGCCCAGGTAGGCGGCCAGGTACAGCTCATCCTCGGTGAGGAAGATGTAGTTGCCCAGGTTCAGCACCACCTGCAGGGTGTTGTCGACCCAGGTGTAGATTTCCGTGTAGGGAGGGATCGCCACATCGGCTTCGGCGAAGCTGATCTTCAGCACGATGATGAACGGCAGCAGGAAGAACAGGAACAGCCAGATGAACGGAATGCCGATCACCAGGTGTCGGCCGTTAGGCATACGCTTGGTCAGGCTGCTCATCTTCATGATTGCAATACCACGCCACTGTCGTCTTCCCAGAACACCACCACCGGGTCATCCCAGGTCGGTCGCTTGCCGCGGCGCTCGGCGTTGGCGATGAAGCATTGCACGATCTGCCCGGAGGTCAGCTTGACGTAGTAGACCGAATGGCCGCCCAGGTAGGCGATGTCGTGAACGGTGCCGTGGCTCCAGTTGTAGTCCGGGTGCTCGTGATCGGCGGGCAGCTGGGTGGCCATCAGCAGCTTTTCCGGGCGCAGGGCATAGGTGACCTGGGTTTCCTGGGCGCGGGTACTGATGCCATGACCGATGTAGATCGGCTTGTCCAACTGCGGGCAGTCGATCACCGCGTGGTCGGTGTCATCGTGGACGATCTGCCCGTCGAACAGGTTGACGTTGCCGATGAACTCGCAGACCAGGCGGCTGGCCGGCGTCTCGTAGACGTCGATCGGGCTGCCGATCTGGGCGATCCAGCCCAGGTGCATGATGGCGATGCGCTGAGCCATGGTCATGGCCTCTTCCTGGTCATGGGTGACCATCACGCAGGTCACGCCGACGCGCTCGATGATTTCCACCAGTTCGAGCTGCATCTGCGAGCGCAGTTTCTTGTCCAGTGCGCCCATGGGCTCGTCGAGCAGCAGCAGCTTGGGGCGCTTGGCAAGCGAGCGAGCCAGAGCCACGCGCTGGCGCTGACCGCCGGAGAGCTGGTGCGGCTTGCGCTTGGCGTACTGGGTCATGTGCACCAGCTTGAGCATCTCGGCCACGCGCTCGTCGATCTCGGCCTTGGACATCCTGTCCTGCTTGAGGCCGAAGGCGATGTTGTCAGCCACGCTCATGTGCGGAAACAGCGCGTAGGACTGGAACATCATATTGATCGGTCGATCGTAGGGCGGCAGTTCGGTGATGTCCTGGCCGTCGAGGAAGATGCGTCCCTCGGTGGGCCGCTCGAAGCCGGCGAGCATGCGCAGCAGGGTCGATTTGCCCGAGCCGGAACCACCGAGCAGGGCGAAGATTTCACCCTTGTTGATGGTCAGCGAGACATCGTCGACGGCGACGGTTTCGTCGAATTTCTTGGTCACGCGCTCGATTTTGACCAGCACCTCTTTGGGTTGCTGGCTGCCCTCGATGACCTTCTTATAGGCACTGGAAGCAACTGCCATTACCAAACTCCCGCAGTATAAAGGGCGCCCGGCGAGGGCCGGGCGCTAAACGATTTCACCTACCGGACTTTATCTTGGTCCAGCTTCGCGTCATCAGGCGCTGCGCCTTGGGCGGCAGTTCGGCCATCACGTACAACTTGTCCAGCACGGCCTGCGGTGGGTACACCGACTCGTCCTGGCGAATGTCCTGGTCCATCAGCTCCCCCGCCTTGACGTTGGGGTTGGCGTAGCCGACATAGTCACTGACCCCGGCGATCACCTTGGGATCGAGGAGATAGTTGATGAAGGCATGGGCCTGCTCGACATTGCTGGCATCCTTGGGAATGGCGAGCATGTCAAACCACAGGTTGGCGCCTTCCTTGGGAATCGCATAGGCGATTTCGACGCCCTTTCCGGCCTCCGCGGCACGGTCCGATGCCTGCAAGACATCGCCCGAGTAGCCGAACGCCACGCAGATGTTGCCGTTGGCGAGGTCGGAGATGTATTTCGAGGAGTGAAAGTAGCTCACGTAGGGGCGCACTTCCATCAGCTTGGCTTCGGCCTTGGCGTAGTCATCGGCGTTCTGGCTGTTCGGATCCAGGCCCAGGTAGTTGAGCACCGAGGGGATCATCTCGTCGGCCGAATCCATGAACGACACGCCGCAGCTGGCGAGTTTCTTCATGTTCTGCGGCTCGAACAGCACGGCCCAGGAGTCGATCTTGTCGACGCCCAGCACTTCCTTGACCTTGGCGACGTTGTAGCCAATGCCGTTGGTGCCCCACAGATAAGGCACGGCGTACTGGTTACCCGGGTCGTTGGTTTCCAGCTGCTTGAGCAGCGCCGGATCGAGGTTGTTCCAATTCGGCAGCTTGCTACGGTCGAGCTTCTGGAACGCGCCCGCCTTGATCTGCTTGCCGAGAAAATGATTGGACGGCACCACCACGTCGTAGCCGCTACGGCCGGCGAGCAGTTTGCCTTCCAGGGTTTCGTTGGAGTCGAAGACGTCGTAGACCGGTTTGATGCCCGTGGCCTTCTGGAATTCGGCCAGGGTGTCCTCGCCGATGTAGTCGCTCCAGTTGTAGATATGCACGGTACCGTCCGCATGTGCCAGGGTTGCCAAGCCAACCGAAAGCGCGGTCGTTGTCAGGATCTTGCCCAGGGGAAAATGCACAGGTCGTCCTCTTCTTGTGGCTCATCACCGACTGGTGACGTATCGCGATTCAGGAGAGCGCCATGGCAACGCCACGGCACTCGACGGGTGGCGATCCACCCTCTGCCCATAAACGCAAACCGCAGTGCCAAGGCACCGCGGTCCGCAGGCGATCAGCGACCCGACTTGATCTTCGTCCAGCTACGGGTCATGGCACGCTGGGCAGCCGGCGGCAGATCCGGGAAGGCGTACAGCTTGCCCATGGTTTCCTGGGTCGGATACACGCCCGGGTCGTTACGAATGGCCTCATCCACCAGCGGCGTGGCTTTCGCGTTGCCGTTCGGGAAGTGCACTTCGTTGGTGATCTCGGCCATGATTTCCGGCTTCAACAGGAAATTCAGGAAGGCATGGGCCGACTCGACGTTTTCCGCATCGGCCGGGATGGCGACCATGTCGAAGAAGGCACCAGCGCCCTGCTTCGGAATGTTGTAGGAAACCTTGACCTTGCCACCGGCCTCTTCAGCGCGCGACTTGGCCTGGTAGATATCACCCGAGTAACCCACGGCCACGCAGAGGTTGCCGTTGGCCAGGTCGGAGATGTACTTGGAGGAGTGGAAATAGGTGACCGACGGGCGGATCTTCATGAACAGCGCTTCGGCTTCCTTGAGCTGCTTCGGATCGGTGCTGGTCGGCTCATAGCCCAGATACTGCATGGCGATCGGCAGGATCTCGGTTGGCGAATCGAGGAACGACACGCCGCAGGCCTTCAGCTTTTCGATGTTCTCGGGTTTGAACAGCAGATCCCAGGAATCTACAGGAGCGTTTTCGCCCAGCGCGGCCTTGACCTTTTCCGGGTTGAAGCCGATGCCGACCGTGCCCCACATGTATGGGAAGGAATACAGGTTACCCGGATCGCTGACCTCGACGGTTTTCAGCAGGTTCTTGTCCAGGTTTTCCCAGTTCGGCAGCTTGGACTTGTCCAGCGGCTGGTAGACCTTGGCCTTGATCTGCTTGGCCAGGAAGCTGTTGGACGGTACCACGATGTCGTAACCCGACTTGCCGGCGAACAGCTTGGCTTCCAGGGTTTCGTTGGAATCGAAGACGTCGTAGGTGACCTTGATGCCGGTCTCCTTGGTGAACTTCTCGATGGTGTCCGGGGCGATATAGTCCGACCAGTTGTAGACGTTCAATACCTTGCCATCTGCCTGCGCCATACCGGCCACGGCGCCGGCCAGCGTCACCGCCAGCAGAGTCTTGCCGAAAGTCTTGATCATGCGGTTCAGCTCCCTCATATGATGTCGATTAACCGGGCCGCCGTTCTACGCGGCGGGACCCATTTTTTTGGCCGGCAAGTCTGGCGATAACAGCCCCATCGCTCAAGCCCTGACAGGCAATTGATTACACCCGACCGTCGTTGCGTGCGACAGCGCTGCAGCAGCCGTCAGGCCAGTAAAGCACGGGCGGTGAGATCCAGGCATTTGCGGGCCTTTTCCACCAGCTCGTCGATTTCGCTCTTGCTGATCACCAACGGCGGCGAAATGATCATGGTGTCGCCCACGGCGCGCATGATCAGTCCGTTTTCGAAACAGTGACCGCGGCAGATCATACCCACCGCCTTGTCGCTCGGATAACGCGTGCGGGTCTGTTTATCCTTCACAAGTTCGATGGCGCCCAGCATGCCCACACCGCGCACTTCGCCGACCAATGGGTGATCGGCCAGTTCACGCAGTCGTTTCTGCAAATACGGTGCCGTTTCTTCTCTGACCTGCTCTACGATCTTTTCTTCGCGCAGAATTCGGATGTTTTCCAGCGCCACCGCCGCCGCTACCGGATGCCCGGAATAAGTGAAGCCGTGGTTGAAATCGCCGCCTTCGTTGAGCACCTTGACGATCTCGTCGCGCACCACCAGGCCGCCCATCGGCACGTAGCCAGACGTCAGGCCCTTGGCGATGGTCATCATGTCCGGCGTGTTGCCGTAGTAGTCGCTGCCGAACCATTGGCCGGTACGGCCGAAACCACAGATCACCTCGTCGGCGACGAAGAGGATGTCGTACTTGGCGAGAATCTCGCGCACGCGCGGCCAATAGCTGTCCGGCGGAATGATCACCCCACCAGCGCCCTGGATCGGCTCGGCCAGGAAGGCGGCGACGTTATCTTCGCCGACCTCGAGAATCTTCTTCTCCAGCTCGTCTGCAGCCCAGATACCGAAAGCTTCCGGCGTCATGTCACCACCCTCGCCGAACCAGTATGGCTGGGCGATGTGCACGATACCCGGAATCGGCAGGTCGCCCTGCTCGTGCATGCCCTTCATGCCGCCCAGGCTGGCGCCCGCGACGGTGGAGCCGTGGTAGCCGTTCTCGCGAGCGATCACCACCTTCTTGTTTGGTTTGCCCTTGAGCGCCCAGTAATGGCGAACCATGCGCAGCATGGTGTCATTGCCTTCCGAGCCCGAACCGGTGAAGAACACATGGTTCATGCCGGCAGGGGTCACGTCGGCGAGCGCCTTGGCCAGTTCCAGCACCGGCGGGTGGGCGGTCTGGAAGAAGGTGTTGTAGAACGGCAGCTCGCGCATCTGCCTGCTGGCCGCCTCCACCAGCTCTTCGCGGCCGTAGCCGACGGCCAGGCACCACAGCCCGGCCATGCCATCGAGGATCTTGTTGCCTTCGCTGTCCCACAGGTGCACGCCCTCACCGCGGGTGATGATGCGCGGGCCTTTCTCGGCCAGTTGCTTGAAGTCACTGAAAGGCGCCAGGTGATGGTCGCGGCTCATGGCCTGCCACTGCTGGGTTTTCGCATTGTTTGCCGTCATGTTCACCTCTTTATGAATGGGGTCGTGCGGATCGCGCGCCAGCCCCGGCTGGATCAGACCGAGAGCAGCAGGAACTCGCGCTCCCAGGAACTGATCACGCGCTTGAAGTTCTCGTGCTCGGCACGCTTGACCGCCACATAGCCACTGACGAACTTGTGGCCAAGGTACTGCTCCACGACCTGGCAGGTTTCCATGCGTTCCAGCGCCGCTTCCAGGGTCAGCGGCAGGCGCAGGTTACGGCGCTCGTAGCCACGCCCGACCACCGGTGCGCTGGGCTCGATGCCTTCGACCATGCCGATGTAGCCGCATAGCAGGCTGGCTGCCAGGGCCAGATAGGGGTTGGCGTCGGCGCCGGCCAAGCGGTTTTCCACCCGGCGATTCTGCGGCGTGGCATCCGGCACGCGCAGGCCGACGGTGCGATTCTCCTCGCCCCATTCGACGTTCACCGGCGCAGAGGTATCAGGCAGGAAGCGGCGGAACGAGTTGACGTTGGGGGCGAACAGCGGCAGCACTTCGGGAATGTATTTCTGCAGGCCGCCGATGTGGTGCATGAACAGTTGGCTCATCGAACCGTCTTCGTTGGAGAAGATGTTCTTGCCGGTCTTCAGGTCGATGATGCTCTGGTGCAGGTGCATGGCGCTGCCTGGCTCATCGGTGATCGGCTTGGCCATGAAGGTCGCGGCCACGTCGTGCTTGAGCGCCGCTTCGCGCATGGTGCGCTTGAATACCAGGATCTGATCGGCCAGGTGCAGGGCCTCGCCGTGACGGAAGTTGATCTCCATCTGCGCCGGGCCTTCTTCGTGGATCAGGGTGTCCAGATCCAGCCCCTGCAGCTCGCACCAGTCGTACATGTCTTCGAACAGCGGGTCGAATTCGTTGGCCGCGTCGATCGAGAAGCTCTGCCGGCCGGTTTCCGGGCGGCCGGAACGGCCCATCGGCGCCACCAGCGGGAAGTCCGGGTCGCTGTTGCGCTTGGTCAGGTAGAACTCCATCTCCGGCGCCACGATCGGCTGCCAGCCCTTGTCGGTGTAGAGGCGCAGCACTTTCTTGAGGATGTTGCGCGGCGACAGCTCGATGGGGTTGCCCTGCTTGTCGTAGGTGTCGTGAATCACCTGAGCGGTGGGCTCGATGGCCCAGGGCACGATGAACACGGCGTTCTCGTCCGGCCGGCAGAACATGTCGATATCGGCCGGATCGAGCAGGTCGTAGTACACATCGTCTTCGACGTAATCGCCGGTGACGGTCTGCAGCAGTACGCTCTCGGGCAGGCGCATGCCTTTTTCGTCGAGGAATTTGTTGGTCGGCGAGATCTTGCCCCGGGCAATCCCCGTCAGGTCGCTGACCAGACATTCGACTTCGGTGATCTTGCGTTCTTTCAACCAGCTGGAAAGCTGGTCCAATTTGGTGCTCATAGAGACCTCAGGTTTTTTGAAACCGGCATCCTCGGCCGGCTCGACATGCCCCGAACCTGGCGGCGGGCTTTGCCGCCCAGCACCAGCGCACGGGATAATCCAGGGTGTTCACGTCGTCGCGGGCAACCGCCCGAAAGCTCCTCCAGGCGCGCAAGCCGGAGCCTTGCATGCCCACAGCGGCGTGCCACCGCATCGCCCACGACTGTAACCGACCTTTGTTGCACTCGACAGCGCCAGATGCCATTGCAAAGCGCGCGCCGTCCCCGTCAGACATTGCCGAGCACGATCGATCAGCCACGCAAAAGTACATCGCATGGACACGTGAAGCTGCGCCGGTCGACAGAAAAGCATAGACAGGGGGAACAGAGGGAAGCTGACGGAGTGTGCAGATTTTCGAGCGATTCGACGCGATGGCATCTCTATAAGCAAATGCCGCGCAAAGCGCTGTGCGAGCGTTACGCGCAAGGCTCTGCCGGCTTCGGCCATAGCCGGCAATGCCGCGAACCATGTGGGACTGGCAATGACGCCGGACAGCGACATGCAGCTCATGAAACACCCGTATTGTTGGATTATTTGGGCTTTCGCCGAGCTTAGCCTTGTTCATTTTTTTATACAACCCGTTCATATCGGCTTCCAAAAGCCTGGGATCGATGCCTAAAACGGTGCAGTGTTTTTCCACGGAAACGCCCTGAAACGCCCTAAAAATGGCCATCATGCTCCGGATTGGGGCAGCATCTCGTTACCTTGACAGTGCCTGGCGTTTGGGATTGACTCCCGGTGTGTCAGCAATTGATTGATATTTTTAACAACATAGGTGTTGCATCATGTCGGTACCCCCGCGTGCCGTTCAGCTCAATGAAGCGAACGCGTTCCTCAAGGAACATCCTGAGGTTCAGTTCGTCGACCTTCTGATTGCAGATATGAATGGCGTCGTGCGCGGCAAGCGCATCGAACGCGCCAGCCTCCACAAGGTGTATGAAAAGGGCATCAACCTGCCTGCTTCGCTGTTCGCCCTGGACATCAATGGCGCCACCGTCGAAAGCACCGGCCTTGGCCTGGACATCGGCGACGCCGACCGTATCTGCTTCCCCATCCCCGATACCCTGTGCAAGGAACCCTGGCAGAAGCGCCCGACCGCGCAATTGCTGATGACCATGCACGAACTGGACGGCAGCCCCTTCTTTGCCGATCCCCGTGAGGTATTGCGTCAGGTGGTACAGAAGTTCGACGAACTTGGCCTGACCATCTGCGCGGCCTTCGAACTGGAGTTCTACCTGATCGATCAGGAGAACGTGAATGGCCGCCCGCAACCGCCGCGCTCGCCGATTTCCGGCAAGCGTCCGCACTCCACCCAGGTCTACCTGATTGACGACCTCGACGAGTACGTAGACTGCCTGCAGGACATGCTAGAAGCTGCCAAGGAACAAGCGCTGCCCGCCGACGCCATCGTCAAGGAAAGCGCACCGGCGCAGTTCGAGGTCAACCTGCACCACACCAAGGACGCGCTCAAGGCCTGCGATCATGCGTTGCTGCTCAAGCGCCTGATCAAGAACATCGCCTACGACCATGAAATGGACTCCACCTTCATGGCCAAACCCTATCCGGGCCAGGCGGGCAACGGCCTGCACGTGCACATATCGCTGCTCGACAAGAAAACCGGCCAGAACATCTTCGCCACCGAAGACCCCGAGCAGCACGCACCACTGCGCCATGCCATCGCCGGGATCCTCGACACCATGCCGGCGTCGATGGCGTTCCTGTGCCCGAACGTCAACTCCTATCGCCGCTTCGGTGCGCAGTTCTACGTGCCGAACGCGCCGAGCTGGGGCCTGGACAACCGTACCGTGGCCGTTCGCGTACCGACCGGCAGCAGCGATGCGATTCGCATCGAGCACCGCGTCGCCGGTGCCGATGCCAACCCTTACCTGATGATGGCAGCCATCCTGGCCGGTATTCACCACGGCCTGACCAACGAGCTGGATCCGGGCGAGCCCATCGAGGGCAACTCTTACGAGCAACTGGAGCAGAGCCTGCCGAACAACCTGCGCGACGCCCTGCGCGAGTTGGACGACAGCGAGGTACTCAACAAATACATCAGTCCGGATTACATCGATATCTTCGTGGCCTGCAAGGAAGCCGAGCTGCAGGAGTTCGAGACGACCATCTCCGATCTCGAGTACAACTGGTACCTGCACACCGTGTGAACGAGAAACGCCGGCGAAAGCCGGCGTTTTCACAGGCGCGTTCGGCGTTATGATTTGGCAACGAGCAGCGCGCCGACATCACGGTATAGCGCCGCCATCGCCAATCAGGACGAATACGTTGATTCACTGCCCAGCGGTTTTGCCAGCCCATCCAAGAGCCCGCACTCAGCAGAGGACAATGCAGTGAGTGCGCGCAAGCCCCGCGCCAGCAGCCAGTCACGCATCGAACAGATTCTGGTCGCGGCCCGTACGCTGTTGGCCGAACAGGGCGTGGCGGGGCTGTCGATCTACACCGTGGCCGAACGAGCCGGCATCGCGCCGTCGTCGATCTACCACTTCTTCCCCAGCGTTCCCGCCCTGCTCCAGGCGCTGACTGCTGACGTGCACCGCGCCTTCCGCGCTTGCCTACTGGCACCCATCGACGCTGGCCCGCTGCATTGCTGGCGCGACCTCTCACGCATCATCGAACAGCGTATGCTGAGCATCTATGCGGGCGATGCCGCGGCCCGGCAGTTGATTCTAGTCCAGCACGGCCTGAGCGAAGTAACCCAGGCCGACCGTCAGCACGATATCGAGCTCAGCCAACAGACCCGAGCGCTGTTCGATCAGTACTTCGAACTGCCCGCCTTACCGGACGATATCGATATATTCGCCCTGGCCATGGAATTGGGTGACCGCGTCTATGCACGCTCGATTCACCAGCACGGCGAAATCACGCCACGTTTCGCCGAAGAAGGCTTGCGGGTATTCGAAGCCTATCTGGGGCTGTATCTGCCACCCTTCCTTCGCAAACGTGCAAACAACTGAAGGATGGCCGGCTTGGCCGTGCGTCGACAGGGGCAAGCCGAGCTGTGGCCTACAAATGGGGCAACCCCAATGAATACAAATACCTATCCGCTAATTCATTTGAATAAATCCGAAAGGCGCTGAAAATAGACTTCTATAGCCGATATTTATCGACTATAAGATCAGCTTGAAAGGCCATTTTTCGTACTGCTCATTCACCTTAGCAACGGTCGGAAGTGAACCACGCATGTGGGAAGCTCTGTGAGCGGCGCCCAGATTTCCATGATCCATTGAATCCCCCCGGATGGCTCAATCGCCTCCTGAATCCTCGAACGACTTCAGTAATGGAGCCCCCCATGACCACGCTGACCTCCACACCTCGCGCCGACGGCTTCCGCATGCCGGCAGAATGGGAACCCCATAGCCAGACCTGGATGGTGTGGCCGGAGCGGCCGGACAACTGGCGCCTGGGCGGCAAGCCCGCCCAGCACGCATTCACTGCCGTCGCCAGGGCGATCGCCGAATTCGAAGCCGTGACCGTGTGCGCCTCCGCCGCGCAGTACGAGAACGCCTGCGCGCACCTGCAGCACGAACGCATCCGGGTCGTCGAAATGACCACTGACGATGCCTGGGTACGCGATACCGGCCCGACCTTCGTGACCAACGCACAGGGCGAGCTGCGTGGTGTGGACTGGGGCTTCAACGCCTGGGGCGGTTTCGAAGGCGGCCTGTATTTCCCATGGCTGCGCGACGATCAGGTCGCCAGCAAGATCCTCAACATCGAAAGCTGCGACCGTTATCGCACCGAAGGCTTCGTGCTCGAGGGTGGTTCGATTCACGTCGACGGCGAAGGCACCCTGATCACCACGGAAGAGTGCCTGCTCAACCACAACCGCAACCCGCACCTGAACCGCGAACAGATCGAAGCGGTGCTGGCCGATCACCTGGCCATCGACACCGTGATCTGGCTGCCCCACGGGCTCTACAACGACGAGACCGACGGGCACGTCGACAACTTCTGTTGCTACGTGCGCCCGGGCGAAGTGCTGCTGGCCTGGACCGACGATCCGCAAAACCCCAACTACAACCGCTGCCAGGAAGCCATGGCCGTACTGGAAAGCGCCCGTGACGCCAAGGGCCGCAAGCTGGTCGTGCACAAGATGCCGATTCCGGGCCCGCTGTACGCCACCGAAGAAGAATGCGCCGGCGTCGACCGCGTACTCGGCAGCCAGGAGCGCAGCCCGGAGGTGCGCCTGGCCGGCTCCTACGTAAATTTCCTGATCGTCAACGGCGGCATCGTCGCGCCCAGCTTCAACGACCCCAAGGACCAGGAAGCCAAGGCCATTCTCGAGCACTTGTTCCCCGAACACCGTGTGGTGATGGTACCGGGCCGGGAAATTCTTCTGGGCGGCGGCAATATCCATTGCATCACCCAGCAACAGCCGGCCGTTACCGCCCGCTGATATCCCGCCACGCAGAAACGCAAAAGCCCGGAACCAGTCCGGGCTTTTGCGTTTGAATGGGCCGCTACGCGGCGCGGCCCGTCAACACAGCTTAGAGTAGCGGGATGCTGTAGCTGACGATCAGGCGGTTCTGGTCGGCGTCGGCGTTGGCAACTTCCGAACGCAGCGAAGCGTTACGCCAGGCGAAGCCCAGACCCTTGGCTGCGCCTTCCTGAACCACGTAGCTGATGGTCAGGTCGCGTTCCCACTCTTTCAGATCGCCTCTTGCCGACTTGATGTTGTCACCTTTCATGTACAACACGTTGGCGGTCAGGCCCGGCACGCCGATCTTCCCGAAGTCGTAGCCGTATTGGGTGATCCAGGTACGCTCGCCGGCACGACCGAAGTTGCTGATCTGACGGTCGGTGATCAGATAGGTGGTCGCACCGCCTTGGCCAGGGATAGAGCCTTGGTTCAACTGGATGAAGTTACTGTCACCGGAGACCTGCTGGTAACCGGCGCTCAGCGCATGGCCTTCCAGGCTGTAGGTGAAGAACGCACTCCAAGTACGGTTGTCGACTTCACCGGTAGTGATGCCGGTACCAGCGGCATTGCGGCCGTAGTAACCCGAACCCAAGTAACCATCAGCACGACCAGCGGCACTGCCATTCTTACCGTCGGAGTTGGTGTCGAAATAGCGCAGGTCGGATTTCAGCGAGCCAGCACCCAGCGCCAGGGTATGAGTCAGACCCAGGAAATGCTGCTTGTAGAAGTCATCCAGGTTGCCGTAGTAGTACTGAACCAGCAGATCCTTGTTGATCTTGTAGTCAGCGCCGCCGTAGTAGAACTTGTTACTGTCGGCACCCGCACCGGCGCCAGCGATAGCCAGCGAGTCGGCGTTACTGGAAGTACGGCCCTTGGCGTGCTCCAGTTGACCGGCAATCAGGGTCAGGTTGTCGATCTCGTTGGAGGTGATCTGCGCGCCTTCGAAGGTCTGCGGGATCAGACGACCATCGTTGAAGGTCACCACCGGCAGTTTCGGCTGCAGGGTGCCAACTTGGGCAACGGTCTTGGAAAAACGGATCTTGCCGGTCAGGCCCAGGCTGCTGAACTCGTCACGAGCGCTGCCGTCGTTTTCCAGGGGGAACAGAGCACTCGGGTTACGATCTTGCCCGACCTTGCCCGCGCGGCCGCCACCGTCCAGGCGCACGCCCAGCAGGCCCAGGGCATCGACGCCCACGCCCACGGTGCCTTCGGTAAAGCCCGACTGCAGGTTCAGCTGGAACGCCTGGCCCCACTCACGCACCTGGCCATTGTGAGCATTGGCAACACCCACGTCACCCTGGCTTTCACGGTTGTCGTTGTCAAAATAGTAGTTACGCAGATCCAGCTTGGCCGTGCTGTCTTCGATAAAGGCAGCGTTGGCAACGTTGCCCAGGGTCAGACCCAGAGTGCCGGCGGCTACGGCCAGCGCCAGGGAAGCTTTTTTCATCGTGATCTCTCCAGTGTTCTGTTCTTTTATTGGCGTTGCACATCGGTCTGGAAGGTGCCGCCTTCTAGGCGCGCAGCCAGCCGAATTCGGGTAAGACCGTCAGGTAGCAGGCAGCCGGAGGGCGCCACAGCTACGGGGACGGCGATACGAAAACTTAGGGGTAAAGATGAAACAGGTTGGTCTGGCTGCAGTGGCGACAGGCAAAAGGCATCGTCTGATTCTCGGCATTATTATTTTTGGCCTTGGAGGGCCATTGCTATGAATTTAGCACAGCAGGTAATGTGCCATGGACGACCAAAGTCGCATAACAGTCAACAATTCAACATGTTACTGGCAAAATGACAGAAGGTGGAGGTCGCTCATCGAGAAAAATGAGCGATTTTCCGCCGAACCTTATAGGAAATAAGGCGATTTTCCGCCAGATCAGCTGGTGACGATCTGGTTCTTTCCCTGGCGCTTGGCCTGGTACATGGCGGCGTCGGCACGTGCATACAGCACATCGAGTCCAGGGTCACCGCTGCGCAGGGAAGTCAGCCCCTGACTGACAGTGATGCCGAAAGTCGTGCCCTCATGACTGAACGACAAGCGCTGAATCTCCCGTTGCAGGCGCTGGGCGATCTGCGCGGCCAGTTCCGGCTCACAACCGGGAAACAAGGCCGCGAACTCTTCACCACCGATTCGCCCGAACAGATCGCCCCGACGCAGGACGGAGCTCGCGCAGTTGGCCAGCTGCTGCAGCACCTGGTCGCCAACCTGATGACCGTAGGTGTCGTTGATGTGTTTGAAGTCGTCCAGGTCAAGGAGCAGAAAAGCCAGCGGCTGCCCATGGGTACGCGCCAGCTCGAATTCACTTTGCGCACATTCGAAGAAGTGCCGCCGGTTGCTGCTCTGCGTCAGCACGTCGGTAGTGGCCAGACGATGCAGCTCGCCCTCGAGTTGCTTCTTCTCGGTGATGTCTTCGGCGATACCAAAGATGACTGGAGAAGCCTGGGTCTCGCTCTGCCGACCGATGAAGCATTTGTCGCTAAGCCAGCGAATCTCGCCATCGGCGCGGATTATCCGGTACTCGCGGGCTTCCACGGCGCCGGTATCCAACACCTTGGCCATGCTTTCGGCGGCGTATTCCAGATCATCCGGATAAATGCTGTTGCGCCATTCGCCGTAGTCAGCCAACAGCAAGCCGGCCGAGCGGCCGAAAACCAGCTCGTAGGCCGGGCTGACGTAGATGATTTGCTGAGCCTCCCAATCGAACGCCCAAAGGACGGCGTTCACGCTCCCCAACAGGGTACTGAACAGTTGCTCGCGCTCGCGCAGCCGGGTGCCCTCGGCACGGCTGTGCAGCAAAGCCAGGGTCAGCTCTTCCAGGTCGATAGCAGCAAGCTCATCCATATACCGATCCAGAACATTGGCCTTTTGATTAGGGTGGGGTTGCCAATGAGGATCGAAAAAGCCCGCCGAATGGCGGGCTTTTATGTGGCAACCAGGTCAGAGCTATGACCATGGCTGCACTGGGCGGTTCACCGACCGCCCAGCTTTGTGCGCTACGTCACGCAGCGACAGGCCGCAGAGAGTATGTCTTCAACTGCTCGGCGAAGTCGCGCAGGGACTGAATGCCACTCGCCTCGGCGTCGTGAACCCAGTGCTTGATGGCCTCGAGCATGTCATGACCATTGGCACTGGTTCGCGCCCAGATTTGTTGAAGAGCCAGGCGCTTCTCGTAAATCACCTTGAGCGCCTGGCTATGCGCCAGCATGGCATCGATATGCACCTGCTGCTTGTCATGCAGCAGGCTCGGCTCGCGAGAGAGCAGGCGCTTGGCGCGGCGGAACTGATGCCGAACGGACTCGTCGGCCTTGGCCAGCTCCTGCTTGACCAGCGGGCCGATCACCAGCTTGCGGTACTGAGCCATGATCTGGAAGCGGTTGTTGAGGATGGCCATGGCGGTGTCCATGTCCAGAATCCCCTTGCCCGGCACTCGATGGGCGATCGGCGCAACGCGCTGAACCTTGGCGAGCCCCAGGAAGCTGAACAGTTTTATCCACGCCCAGCCCATGTCGAACTCCCAGCGTTTGACCGACAGCTTGGCGGAGTTGGGATAGGTGTGATGGTTGTTATGCAGCTCCTCGCCGCCAACGATGATGCCCCAGGGCACCAGATTGGTAGCCGCGTCGCGGCACTCGAAATTGCGGTAACCGACGGCATGGCCCAGACCATTGATGACGCCGGCCGCCCAGAAGGGAATCCAGATCATCTGCACGGCCCACACGGTCAGGCCAAGCGCGCCGAAGAGCAGTACGTCGATGATCAGCATCAGCGACACACCGCCAATCGGGAAGCGCGAGTAGACGTTACGTTCGATCCAGTCATCCGGGCAGTTCTTGCCGTAGATGCGCAGGGTGTCTTCGTTCTTCGCCTCTTCGGCATACAATTCGGCGCCTTCGCGCATCACCGTGCCGAGCCCCTTGACCACTGGACTGTGGGGATCATCGGCGGTTTCGCATTTGGCGTGGTGCTTGCGGTGGATGGCCGTCCACTCGCGGGTGTTCATGCCTGTGGTCATCCACAGCCAGAAACGGAAGAAGTGCTTGAGTGCAGGGTTCAGCTCCAGGGAGCGATGGGCCGAATAACGGTGCAGGTAGACCGTCACAGCGACGATGGTGACGTGGGTCAGCAGCAGGGTGACGACGATGAGCTGCCAGACCGGCAAGTCGAGAAAACCGTTGTACCACATGGGCAGGGGTACCTCTTGCAGAGAAAAAGCGATGCGGACAAAGTGCCGCGCCTCCATTATCAACATCGTCTGCTGGAAAACCACTTGGTCTTTTGACTAAGGATGTTACAAGGTTGACCCCAGCGATGAACTTTACCAGTGAAAGGGAAGCCCTTATCTGCCCATGAGCACTCGGCAAGGCGCATTACGCCTGACTTTGAACTACCTGATAGCCGCGGGCCTGTGGATCGTGTTCAGCGACATGCTACTGGCATCACTCGAGCTCACGGCCCGACAGACGGAGCAGGCTCAGGTCTGGAAAGGCCTGGTATTCGTGTTGCTGACCAGCGCCCTGCTGTACCTGACGATAAGCCGCCACCTGGGCCGCCAGGCACGGATCGGCACGGCACTGCGCGCCAGCGAAGAACGCCTCAGCCTGGCCTTGTCGGCCACCGAAGACGGCCTCTGGGACTGGGACCTGCGCCGCCAGAGCGTGTATTACTCACCGGGTTACCACGCACTACTGGGCATGAAGGATGGCGAGCTGAGCGATGATCGCGACCACTGGCTGCAATTGCTGCATCCCGAAGATCGCCCCGCTTATCAGCGAGCCCTCTATGAACTGATGCAGGCGAGCGAAGACACCGCCTATGAAAACAGCTATCGCCTGCGCCACCGCGACGGCAGCTACCGCTGGGTATTGTCACGCGGGCGCTTGCAACTCGATGCCCAGGGTCGCCCGGAGCGTTTCATCGGCACCGTAAAGGACATCACCCAGCGCCGCGCCGATGCCGATAGCCTGCGCCAGGCAGCAGCGGTATTCGAGTCGACCCAGGAAGGCGTGCTGGTCACCGATGCGCAGCAGACCATCGTGCACATCAACCCGGCGTTCAGCCGAATCACCGGCTACAGCGAAGCGGAAATCCTCGGCAGGCACCCAACTCTGCTCAAGTCCGGCCGCCACGATGCCGCGTTCTACCAGCATCTCTGGCACACGCTGCAAACGCAAGGCACGTGGAGCGGCGAGGTATGGAACCGCCGCAAGGACGGCGAAATTTATCCGCAGTGGCAATGCATCCGTGCCATCCGTGGCGACCACGGCCTGCTCAGCCACTACGTGGCGGTGTTTTCCGACATCAGCGTGCTCAGGCATTCGCAGCAGGAACTCGACCACCTCGCTCACTACGATCCGCTGAGCAACCTGCCCAACCGCCTGCTGTTCAGCGAGCGTGTCGAGCATGCCCTGCAACGCGCTCAGCGCGAAGATGATCGCGGCGCGGTACTGGTCGTGGATCTGGATCATTTCAAGCACATCAACGAAAGCCTCGGCCACAACGTCGGCGACCTGTTGCTCAAGGCCACCGGCGAGCGGCTGGCCAGCAGGCTCGGCAGCGGCAGTACACTGGCCCGCCTCGGCGGTGACGAATTCGCCGTGCTCAGTGAAGACTGCACCCAGGCCGAACAGGCTGCGCACCTGGCGCAGTCGCTGATCGACTGCCTGAACGCGCCGTTTCTGCTCGATGGCCAGGAGCTGTTCATCTCGGCCAGCGTCGGCATCTGCCTGTACCCCGACGACGCGAAGACCGCCGATGACGTACTGCGCAACGCCGACTCGGCATTGTTCAAGGCCAAAAGCAGTGGCCGCGAGGGCTTCGCCTTCTACGATCAGGAACAGACCGAGTACGCCCGCCAGCGCGTGGAGCTGGTAGCCGGTATGCGCCATGCCATCGACAACGACGAACTGCGCGTGCATTACCAGCCGCTGCACAGCCTGACCGATAACCGACTGATAGGGGTCGAAGCACTGGTGCGCTGGCAGCACCCGCAGCGCGGGCTGGTGCCGCCCGGCGAGTTCATCCCGATCGCCGAAGACAGCGGCATGATCAGCGCCATCGACGCCTGGGTGCTCGAGCAGGCATGCCGGCAGATGGTCGCCTGGCGTAGCGCCGGGCGTCATCTGCAGTTCGTGGCAGTGAACATTTCCAGCCGCCTGTTCAGCCGCGGTGAGCTCGATCAGCGCGTTGCTCAGGTACTAGCCAGTACCGGCCTGCCGGCGGGTTGCCTGGAACTGGAAGTGACGGAAAGCGCAGTGATGGACGACCCGGATCAGGCCCGGGCCCTGCTCGAACGCCTGCGCGGGCTGGGCGTGCGCCTGGCGATCGACGACTTCGGCACCGGCTACAGCTCACTGGCGCGCTTGAAACGCCTGCCGGTGCATAAGCTCAAGCTCGATCAGAGCTTCGTGGCCGGCCTGCCCCATGACAAGGACGACCTGGCGATCACCCGCGCGGTCATCGCTCTTGCGCATAGCATGGAGATGAAGGTGCTGGCCGAGGGCGTAGAGCGTGCCGAGCAACTGGAGCACTTGCGCCAGCTGGGCTGCGACTACGTTCAGGGCTACTTCATCGGCCGCCCGGTTGCCGCGCAGGATCTGCAACTGGCGTGACCAATGCCACGCCAGTTGCCCGCATTAAAACAGCGCCTTGCGCGCCTCGCTGGTCAGGACTTCCTCGGGGCGCTGACCAACGGCTTCGGCAACCTGATAAGCACGCTGCACCGCTGGTCGTTTGCCCATGCGTGCCAGCCAGGCGGCCATGTTGGGGAAGTCCTCCAGACGCTGGCGCTGCAGCTCCCAACCCTTGGCCCACGGGTAAATGGCCATGTCGGCGATCGAATAGTCACCGGCCACGTACTCACGCCCCTCGAGCTGACGATCCAGTACGCCATACAGGCGCGCCGTCTCCTTCACGTAGCGGTCGATGGCGTAGGGAATCTGCTCCGGCGCGAAGCGCACGAAGTGATGGTTCTGCCCGGCCATTGGCCCCAGCCCGCCCATCTGCCAGTGCAGCCATTGTTGGACCTGCACGCGCAAACGCGGCTGCAGCGGCATGAAACGCCCGATCTTGTCGGCCAGGTACTCAAGAATCGCGCCTGACTCGAACACCGAGATCGGCTCGCCGCCGTCACTGGGATTGTTGTCGACGATGGCCGGGATCCGGTTGTTCGGCGATATCTTCAGAAAAGCCGGCTCGAACTGCTGGCCCTCGCCGATATTGACCGGGTGCACGTCGTAATCCAGCCCACTTTCCTCGAGAAAGATGCTGATCTTGTGGCCGTTGGGGGTCGTCCAGTAATGGAGATCGATCATGGGGCGCTCCTGTCGAGTGATGGCGGGGCCTGCCTGCGCCGGCGGGCGGTGCATGAATCTTGGAGCAAGGCCCCGCGCGCAGAGTTCAGCCGCGGTGACCCACCGGACGGGGGCGGCGTCCAGCATGCGCTTCGAATGCGCAATCGGCCTCTCGCACTGAACGATGCAGGCAAGGCACAATCGAAACGCCGCGTTGAGCAGCGTGTCAGTCATTTTCCCTAAAGGTCGCGATCCGGATGCCGTCCCCCTCTTTGCGCCACTCGCTGCGTCGCCTCTGGGCATTGGACAAGTTCAGCTACAGCCTTCGGGTGTTCATTGCCCTGGGCGGCAGTCTGGCGCTGTGCTGGCATCAGGGCTGGATGCACAGCCTGATTCCACTGTTTCTCGGCGTGATCGCCAGCGCCCTGGCGGAAACCGACGACAGTTGGCAGGGCCGGCTCACCGCGTTGCTGGTCACCCTGGGGTGCTTCAGTGCCGCGGCGTATACGGTCGAGCTCCTGTTCCCCTATCCCTGGCTGTTCGTCAGTGCCCTGGCGCTGTCGGCCTTTGCCCTGACCATGCTCGGCGCCCTGGGCGAACGCTTCGCCACGCTCGGTTCGGCCACGCTGATTCTGGCGGTGTACAGCATGATCGGCGTGGAACAGCGCGGCGGCGTAGCCGGGCTGTGGCTGGAGCCGCTGCTGCTGGTGGCGGGCGCCGCCTGGTACGGTGTGCTCTCGGTGCTCTGGCATGCCTTGTTCGCCCACCAACCGGTGCAACAGAGCCTGGCCCGACTGTTTCGTGAGCTGGGCCTGTACCTCAAGCTCAAGGCCGCGCTGTTCGAGCCGCTGCGCCAGCTGGACGTGGAAGCACGGCGGCTGGATCTGGCCAAGCAGAATGGCAGGGTGGTGGCGGCGCTCAACGCGACCAAGGAAATCATCCTGCACCGGGTCGGCAATGGGCGTCCCGGCCCAAAGGTCAGCCGCTACCTGAAACTGTATTTTCTCGCCCAGGACATCCACGAGCGCGCCAGCTCCTCGCACTACCCTTACAACGCCCTGGCCGAAGCCTTTTTCCATAGCGACGTGATGTTCCGCTGCCAGCGCCTGCTGCGCCTGCACGGCAAGGCCTGCCATGCCCTGGCCCAGGCCATCGAGCTGCGCCAGCCGTTCGAGTATGGCGAGCATTACAGCCAGGCCCAGGCCGACCTGCAAGCATCTCTGGAACACCTGCGCATCCAGAGCAACCCGGCCTGGAAACACCTGCTGCGCTCGCTCGGCGCCCTGGCCGGCAATCTCGGTACGCTAGACCGCCTGCTCAGCAGTGCCAGCAACCCCGATGCCCTGGCCGAGGAGCAGGACAGCTCGCTGCTCGACCGCGAGCCGCAGTCGCTGCGCGATGTGTGGGAGCGCATCCGTCTGCAGCTCACCCCCACGTCGCTGCTGTTCCGCCATGCCCTGCGCCTGTCCATCGCCCTGGCTGCCGGTTACGGCGTGCTGCACTGGATTCACCCGACCCAGGGCTACTGGATCCTGCTGACCACCCTGTTCGTCTGCCAACCCAACTATGGCGCCACGCGCATGAAGCTGGTGCAGCGCATCGTCGGCACCGTGCTGGGCCTGCTGCTGGGCTGGGCGCTGATCGACCTGTTTCCGGCGCAGCTGATCCAGGCCTTCTTCGCCGTCGCCGCCGGCGTGGTGTTCTTCGCCACCCGCTCCAGCCGCTACACCGTGGCCACGGCAGCGATCACCCTGCTGGTGCTGTTCTGCTTCAACCAGGTGGGCGACGGCTACGGGCTGATCCTGCCGCGCCTGTTCGATACCCTGCTCGGCAGCCTGATCGCCGGCCTGGCGGTGTTCCTGATCCTGCCGGACTGGCAGGGCCGCAGGCTCAATCGCGTGGTGGCCAACACCCTGAGCTGCAACAGCACCTACTTGCGGCAGATCATGCGTCAGTACGCCGAAGGTAAGCGCGACGACCTCGCCTATCGCCTGGCCCGGCGCAACGCCCACAACGCCGACGCGGCGCTGTCGACCACCCTGGGCAACATGCTGATGGAGCCCGGGCATTTTCGTAAGGAGGCGGATATCGGCTTCCGCTTCCTGGTGCTCTCCCACACCCTGCTCAGCTACCTGTCGGGCCTGGGCGCGCACCGCGGCGAAGCCCTGCTGGCCGACGAGCAGAACGAGCTGCCGGCCAGTGCCCTGCGCTTGGCCGACAGCCTCGACGAGATTGCCCGCGGCCTCAGCGAACAGACACCCGTCGTGATCCAGAGCGATCATGAAGAGCACCTCGCCAGTTGCCTGGAACAGATGCCCGAAGATCTGGACGACGCCCAGCGCCTGGTGCAAACCCAGCTCTCGCTGATCGCCCGACAGCTCGGCCCGCTGCGCACGCTGGCAGCGCACCTGCTCAAGAACCGCGAAAAGCCGGTAAGCGGAGTCTGATCGCCATGGACAAGCAACCCATCGTGCAGCAGGTGATCGAGCACCTCGGTGTCGAACTGCAGGCCGCCGAACAGGCGGCGCGGTTCGCCCATGAAACGGCCACTCACGAAGAGAATGTTGCCGAGAACAAATACGACACCCTTGGGCTGGAGGCTGCCTATCTGGCAGCCGGGCAGGCTCGACGCGTGGAAGAGATCGGCCTGCGCCTGCGCGTCTGGCGCCAGTTGCAGGTGCGCGCCTATGACGATGCCCAAGGTATTCGACTGACCAGCCTGGTGCTGCTGGCCGACGAGAACGACCAGCGGCAATGGCTGTTTCTCGGCCCGGAGGGAGCGGCAATCAAGGTGCAAGACAAGCAGCGCACGATTCTCGTGCTGAGCCCCGATGCACCGCTAGGCCAGCGCCTGCTCGGGCGGCGTGTCGGTGACGAGGTCGAGCTGACCGTTGCCGGCCGCTCGCAGCACCACGAGATCATCGAAGCCTACTGAGCTCAGGCCAGCGCACCGGCCTGCAGGTCACGCCAGGTCAGGTACAGGCGCAGGTCGAACTCCAGCTGCTGGTAGTCCGGCAGCATGTATTCGCAGAGCTTGTAGAACGCCTTGTTGTGATCGCTTTCCTTCAGGTGCGCCAGCTCGTGCACCACGATCATCTGCAGGAACTGCGGCGCCGCTTCGCGAAACAGCGAAGCGACGCGAATCTCCTTCTTGGCCTTGAGCTTGCCGCCCTGCACTCGGGAGATGGTGGTATGCAAGCCGAGAGCACGGTGGGTCAGGTCGAGGCGATTGTCGAACAGCACCTTGTCGATGGCCGGCGCATTCTTCAGGTGCTCCTGTTTGAGCGCCATCACATAGGCATACAGAGCCTTGTCACTCTGAATCGCGTGGCGGCCCTGGTAACGTTGCGCCAGGTAATCGCCCAGGCGCTCACCCGCGATCATCTGGCGAACCTGCTCCTGTAGCGAGGCGGGGTAACCCTGGAGGTACTTGAGCGGCGTCATGGCGGCATGGCAGAGGTGGCTGAGGCAGCCCATTATGCCCCACCCGATTACAGCGGTACCACGCGCAACAGGCGGCCATCGGCGCTGTCGGTCAGCAGGTAGAGGGCACCGTCCGGACCGTCGTAGACGCCACGTATGCGCTCCTCGAGCTCCTCGAAGAGGATGTCCTCGCCCGCCAAGCGCCCCCCGTCGAGCCGCACCCGGCGCACGCTCTTTTCGGCCAGCGTGGAAACGAACAGATCGCCCTTCCAGTGCGGGAAGCGGTCACCGGTATAGAGCGCCAATCCGGAGGGCGCGACCGACGGCGTCCAGTGCAGCTCCGGTGGCAGGTAACCCGGCAGCTCGGTGAACGGCGTGACCATCGCGCCGGTGTAATCGATGCCAAAGGAAGTCAGCGGCCAGCCGTAGTTGCCACCGGGCTTCAGCAGGTTCAGCTCGTCCCCCCCTTTGGGGCCGTGCTCGTGGATGTACAGGCGCTCGTGCTGGCGATCGTAGACGGCGCCCTGGATGTTGCGGTGCCCCAGGCTGTAGATTTCCTCGGCAGCGCCTGGCTGACCACGCAGCGGGTTGTCTTGCGGAACGCTGCCGTCGCGGTTCAAACGCACCGTCTTGCCCAGATGGTTGGCCGGGTTCTGCGCCTGCTCACGCTGGTCGAAACCATCGCCCAGGGTCAGTAGCAGGGTGTCGTCCGGAAGGAAGACGATCCGACCGCCATAGTGCGAGGCGCCCGCCTTGGCCGGCTGGGCGGTGAACAACACCTGGAAATCGCGCAGCTCGTCGTCGACCAGGCGAGCGCGGGCCAGCCGCGTGTTGTTGGCATCGAACTCGCCATGGGCGTAGCTGAGATAGATCCACGGATCGCTGGCAAAATGCGGGTCCAGCGCCACCTCCATCAATCCCGCCTGAGTGGCTACGAAGGGTGTCGGCAACCCACTGACCGGCTCGGCCTGAAGCTGCCCCTGAGCATCGATCAGGCGCAGCTGCCCGGTACGCTCGGTCACCAGCATGCGCCCATCCGGCAAAAATGCCAGGGACCAGGGATGTGCCAGCCCGCCAGTAACGGTTTCGATACGGTAATCGGCGTGGGCCAGCGCACTCGCGCAGATTCCCACGATCAGCAAGACAGCTTTCACCATCACACCCTTGATTTTAGAAGCGACCATCATCGGGCGCCGCCGCTGAAACGTGCGAACACCAGGCTGCCCAGACTGCCGCAGAGCATCAGCGCCAGCGTCCCGGCCAGGGTGCGATTGGCGCCGATCAAGGTCGGCATCGGCGCCACCGCATTAGTGAAGATCAGTGCCAGCAGCATGGCCAGGGCACCAGCGAGCAGAAAGGCCAGCCAGCGCAACGCACCCCGAGCGGGCGCCAGCCATGCAGTCAGCGGCAAGGCAACGAGGAAGGCTGCGACCACCAGGGCCGCGAGCGTGGGGCTGAACCCCAGCAGATCATGGGCCGTGGTTTTCAAGCGAATGCCTGGAGGAATATCGGCACCGAGCTGTTGCAGGGCGGCGAGGTTGAACTGGGTCTGGACAATGCTGCCGAGCACGGTGGCAACCAGCACGGCCAAGCCGAATGGCAGCCATGGGCGAGAATTTTGAGGCATGGGAGCCAACATCCTGAAACACAAGGCGCCAGTATGGCGCAGCGCCTGCGAGGTGGCGGATCAGGAGTTTTACATGGTTTTTCGTGAAGTGATGATCATCCGTGACGGCGTACTCATGGCAAAAACACCGCCGCAAAATCGCCCCGGCCAGATGCACGAAAGCCGCCTGCCCATTACGACGGGCAGGCGGCTTTCGGGGCAATCGCCAGATGCGGGGATCAGTTGACCTTGGCGGTCAGCTCACCCTTGGCGTAACGCTGGAACATGCCTTCCAGGGAGATCGGTTTGATCTTGGACGCATTACCGGCGGTGCCGAAGGCTTCGTAGCGAGCGATGCAGACGTCACGCATGGCTTCCACGGTTTTGGCGAAGTATTTGCGTGGGTCGAACTCGGCCGGATTCTGCGCCATGAAGCGACGGATCGCACCCGTGGAGGCCAGACGCAGGTCGGTGTCGATATTGACCTTGCGCACGCCGTACTTGATGCCTTCGACGATTTCCTCGACCGGCACGCCGTAGGTTTCCTTGATGTCGCCACCGTACTCATTGATGATCGCCAGCCAATCCTGCGGCACCGAGCTGGAGCCGTGCATCACCAGGTGAGTGTTGGGGATGCGCTTGTGGATTTCCTTGATGCGCTCGATGGACAGCACATCGCCGGTTGGCGGCTTGGTGAACTTGTAGGCGCCGTGGCTGGTGCCGATGGCGATGGCCAGGGCGTCGACCTGAGTGGCCTTGACGAAAGCTGCGGCTTCTTCCGGGTCGGTCAGCAGCTGGCTGTGATCGAGTACGCCCTCGGCGCCGACGCCGTCCTCTTCACCGGCCATGCCGGTTTCCAGGCTACCCAGGCAGCCCAGCTCACCTTCGACCGAAACGCCGCAGGCGTGGGCGAAGGCAACGGTCTGTTGGGTGACGCGCACGTTGTAGTCGTAATCGGCGGGAGTCTTGCCGTCTTCCTTGAGCGAGCCGTCCATCATCACCGAGCTGAAACCCAGCTGGATGGAGCGCTGGCACACGTCAGGGCTGGTGCCGTGGTCCTGGTGCATGCACACCGGGATGTGCGGGAATTCTTCGATCGCGGCGAGGATCAGGTGGCGCAGGAACGGCGCGCCGGCGTACTTGCGGGCACCTGCGGAGGCCTGGACGATGACCGGCGAATCGGTCTTGTCGGCAGCTTCCATGATGGCGCGCATCTGCTCGAGGTTGTTGACGTTGAAGGCCGGCACGCCGTAGCCGAATTCGGCGGCGTGGTCGAGCATCTGGCGCATGCTGATAAGTGCCATGTTTTGCTATCTCCCGATAGGGCTCGTTGATCGTGCAAGCCTGCCGCAGTGGCAGGCGCTATTCAAGTTTGCGCGAGCGGGGCAGCCCGCTCGCAGGTCATTCAGGGCGCTTTGCAGCCGCGCCCGAGCAAATCGTCATTGGCGGTGCGGTAGACCAGGCCTTCCTCGCCCTTGGCATGGAAGGACAGCGTACCGTCGCTGTACAGCTCACCGGAACCGGAAGGCTCCAGGCTCAGGCGGTGAACGACATCGCTGCCGCCCATACGCAGATCGACCTGTTCGTGAGCCGGGTCGGCATAACGCCAGAACACCTCGGCCTGGCTATCACAGACCCAGCGATTCCATTGCTGGCTATCGGCGTAGTCCTTGCCGGCACAACCGGCCAGCATGGCCAGCCCAAGCAATGCAGCAGCGTATTTGAAACGGTTCATCGCAGTCTCCTTGCTTAGCAGTTCTGCTCGCCTATAGGCGGCGTCGAGTCACCTGTGCTCTGCCCTTCGATGCGCTGATCTTCGCGCGTGGTCGGCAGATCGATTTCCGCCGGGCTCAAGACACGGCAAGCATCATCGCGAGGCGATCCGCCACCTGCACATCCGCCCAGAACCACACATACCATCAGTACCACGGCCGCGTTACGCATAGGGGTCACTCCTTGCTGGCTGATTTCCATACAAGGTTAATGACCACCGGGGCCCGCCAAGGTTTAGGGTCTGTACCAAAACGGCCCGTACCGACCCCAACAGCCTGCCGTCGATTATTCGGCTGCACGCTTCTGAAGGATTTCCACTGCCGGCAGCACCTTGCCCTCGACGAACTCGAGGAAGGCGCCGCCGCCGGTGGAGATGTAGGAAATGCGCGAGGCAACGTCGTACTTGTCGATGGCTGCCAGGGTGTCGCCGCCGCCAGCGATGGAGAACGCCGGGCTTTCGGCGATGGCCAGAGCCAGGGCCTTGGTGCCTTCACCGAACTGATCGAACTCGAACACGCCGACCGGGCCGTTCCACAGGATGGTCTTCGACGCTTTCAACAGTTCGGCGAACTGCTTGGCGGTTTGCGGGCCGATGTCGAGAATCATGTCGTCGTCGGCCACATCGGCGACCGCCTTGACGGTCGCGGCGGCAGACTCGGAGAACTCCTTGGCGACCACTACGTCGACCGGCAGCGGCACGTTGACCTTGGCGGCGATGGCCTTGGCAGTGTCGACCAGATCAGCCTCGTACAGCGACTTGCCGACCGGAAAACCGGCCGCGGCCAGGAAGGTGTTGGCGATTCCGCCACCGACGATCAGCTGGTCGCAGATGCCGCTCAGGCTGTTCAACACGTCCAGCTTGGTCGACACCTTGGAGCCGGCGACGATTGCCGCCATCGGCTTGGCCGGCGCGCCCAGGGCCTTGCCCAGTGCGTCCAGTTCGGCGGCCAGCAGCGGGCCGGCCGCGGCGACCTTGGCGAACTTGGCCACGCCGTGGGTCGAACCTTCGGCGCGGTGAGCGGTACCGAAGGCGTCCATCACGAACACGTCGCACAGGGCGGCGTATTGCTGGGCCAGCTCGTCGGCGTTCTTCTTCTCGCCCTTGTTGAAACGCACGTTCTCGAACAGCACCAGCTCACCGGCCTTCAGTTCGACACCGTTCAGGTAATCCTTGACCAGTGGTACCTCGCGGCCCAGAGCCTTGCTCAGGTAGGCGGCTACCGGCGCCAGGCTGTTCTCTTCGCTGAATTCGCCTTCGGTCGGACGACCCAGGTGCGAGCAGACCATCACCGCAGCGCCTTTTTCCAGGGCCAGCTTGATGGTCGGCAGCGCGGCAAGAATGCGCGCATCACTCTTCACAACGCCGTCCTTGACCGGCACGTTGAGGTCTTCACGGATCAGCACGCGCTTACCTTGCAGATCAAGGTCGGCCATTTTCGCGATGTTCAGGGTCATTGAATCAGTCCTTAACAGGGGCTGGTGATAAGTGAGCGGCGGCATCGAGATAATGCACGGCCATGTCGAGCATACGATTGGCGAAGCCCCATTCGTTGTCGAACCAGGCCAGCAGGTTGACTAGGCGAGGCCCGGAAACCCGTGTCTGACTACCGTCGACGATGGCCGAATGGGGATCATGGTTGAAGTCGCAACTGGCGTGCGGCAATTCGGTGTACGCCAGCAGGCCCTGCAGCGGCCCCTGTTCGGCAGCCTGGCGCAGGATCCGGTTGATCTCCTCGGCACTGGTGTCGCGGGCGGTCTGCAAGGTGATATCCAGGCAGGACACGTTGACCGTCGGCACCCGAATGGCTTTGGCCTGGATTCGCCCGGCAAGTTCCGGGAGCAGCCGTTCGATGCCGCGCGCCAGGCCCGTGGACACCGGAATCACCGACTGGAAGGCCGAGCGCGTACGGCGCAGGTCTTCGTCGTGATAGGCATCTATCACCGGCTGATCGTTCATCGCCGAGTGGATGGTGGTGATGGAGATGTATTGCAGCCCCACCGCCTCGTCGAGCAGCTTGAGCAGCGGCACGCCGCAGTTGGTGGTGCAGGATGCGTTGGAAACCAGGCGCTCGCTGCCCGTCAGGCACTGCTGATTGACGCCGTACACCACCGTGGCGTCGACATCGCTCTCGCTGGCCATCGGCTGCGACAGCAGCACCCGCGGCGCGCCTGCACGCACGAAGCGCTCGGCCTGCTCGCGCGTGGTGTATTGGCCGGAGCATTCGAGCAACAGGTCGATATCCAGCGCACGCCAGTCGACGCCCTCGGGCTCGCGCTGGCGCAGCACCTTGAGCGGCTTGCCATTGATGTGCAGATGGTCACCGGCGACCTTGACCTCGCCGGGAAAACGCCCGTGGGTGGAGTCGAAACGGGTCAGGTATTCGATGCTGGCCTGGTCGGCCAGGTCATTGAGCGCGACGATTTCCAGCCGAGCCTCGCCTGCCCGCTCATGCAGCGCACGCAAAACGCAACGACCGATGCGGCCATAGCCGTTCAGGGCAACGCGGTAGGAGCGATGGGACATCGGCTATCTCGGATGAACAACCGTAAGGTGGACCACGTGGTTCGGGCCACCGGGTGCCGCAGGGTGGACGGGCAAACCCTCATCCACCCTGCGGCGTCTCTGACTCAGGCGTCGAGCAGCTCTTCGGCGGTGCCGATGATGTTCTCGACGGTGAACCCGAAGTGCTCGAACAGCTGGCCGGCGGGCGCCGACTCACCGTAGGTTTCCATGCCGATCACGCGGCCCTCGAGGCCGACGTACTTGTACCAGAAGTCCGCATGGGCAGCTTCGATGGCGATCCGCGCGGTGACCTGCAGCGGCAGCACCGACTGCTTGTAGGCAGCGTCCTGCTGGTCGAAGACGTTGGTCGACGGCATCGACACCACGCGGACCTTGCGGCCCTGCTCGCTCAGCTTGTCGGCGGCCTGGATGGCCAGGCCGACTTCCGAGCCGGTGGCGATCAGGATCAGCTCCGGCTCGCCGGCGCAGTCTTTCAGCACGTAGCCGCCACGGCTGATGGCCGCTTCGGTTTCGTGGTCGCGCAGGTTATGCGGCAGGTTCTGACGGGAGAAGATCAGCGCGCTCGGGCCATCCTTGCGCTCGACCGAGTGCTTCCAGGCCACCGCAGCTTCGACGGTATCCGCCGGGCGCCAGGTGTCCAGGTTCGGCGTGGTGCGCAAGCTGGTCAGTTGCTCGACCGGCTGGTGGGTCGGGCCGTCTTCACCGAGACCGATGGAGTCGTGGGTGAACACGTAGAGCACGCGCAGCTTCATCAGCGCCGACATGCGCACCGCGTTACGGGCGTACTCCATGAACATCAGGAAGGTCGCGCCGTAAGGGATCAGGCCGCCGTGCAGGGCGACGCCGTTCATGATCGCGCTCATGCCGAACTCGCGCACGCCGTAGTACATGTAGTTGCCCGACGCATCTTCGGCGACTACCGGCTTGCAGCCCTTCCACAGGGTCAGGTTGGAACCGGCCAGATCCGCCGAACCGCCGAGCAGCTCGGGCAGCAGCGGGCCGAAGGCGTTCAGGCAGTTCTGGCTGGCCTTGCGGCTGGCGATGGTTTCGCCCTTCTCGGCCACGGCGCGGATGAACTCGCTGGCCTTTTCGGAGAAGTCGGCCGGCAGTTCACCTGCCATGCGGCGGATGAACTCGTTGGCCAGTTCGGGATGGGCAGCGGAGTAGGCGGCGAAGCGCTGATCCCACTCGGCTTCGGCAGCCAGGCCAGCCTCCTTGGCGTCCCACTCGGCGTAGATGTCGGCTGGAACTTCGAACGGTGCATGGTTCCAGTTCAGGGCGGCGCGGGTAAGGGCGATCTCATCATGGCCCAGGGCTGCGCCGTGGGACTCTTCCTTGCCCTGCTTGTTCGGCGAGCCGAAACCGATGATGGTCTTGCAGCAGATCAGCGTCGGACGATCGCTGGACTTGCGTGCGGTGTCGATGGCCATCTTGATTTCTTCGGCATCGTGGCCGTCGACGTTACGGATCACCTGCCAGCCGTAGGCTTCGAAGCGCGCCGGAGTGTCGTCGGTGAACCAGCCGTGCACTTCGCCGTCGATGGAGATGCCGTTGTCGTCGTAGAAGGCAATCAGTTTGCCCAGGCCCAGGGTGCCGGCCAGGGAGCAGACTTCATGGCTGATGCCTTCCATCATGCAGCCGTCACCGAGGAACGCGTAGGTGTGGTGATCGACGATGTTGTGGCCTTCGCGGTTGAACTGCGCTGCCATGATCTTTTCCGCCAGGGCGAAGCCCACGGCGTTGGCGATACCCTGGCCGAGCGGGCCGGTGGTGGTCTCGACGCCTGGCGCATAGCCGTACTCCGGGTGGCCCGGGGTCTTGCTGTGCAGCTGGCGGAAGTTCTTCAGGTCGTCGATGGACAGGTCGTAGCCGGTCAGGTGCAGCAGCGAGTAGATCAGCATCGAGCCGTGGCCGTTGGACAGCACGAAGCGGTCACGGTCGGCGAAATTCGGGTTGGCCGGGTTGTGCTTCAGGTAGTCACGCCACAGCACTTCGGCGATATCCGCCATCCCCATGGGGGCACCGGGGTGGCCGCTGTTGGCTTTTTGCACGGCATCCATGCTCAGGGCACGAATGGCATTGGCACGCTCACGACGGCTGGGCATCGCTGAATCTCCTGCGGGGTGGCTGCCGAAGCAGCTTGGACGAAAAAAGGCGCCTATTTTCGCCCAGCCAGGCCCTATGGAGCAATGACAGATGGTCCGTTGGCGGCAAATCAGCCGGCGCGAGCGCTCAGAACGCTCACCGCCGGGGTCTCCGGGCCAGCCAGACATGGCGCCCTGAACAGGTCGCCATGCCAGATACCGGCCAGGGTACGGCTGAACACCAGCCCCCAGACAGCTGCCAGCAACAGCGCCAGCAAGGCACCAAGGCCAGCGAAAAATCCCATTTGCGTCAGGCTATGCAGCTCGAAGGTTGCCAACACGAAGACGCCCAGCGGAAAGGTGAACCCCCACCAGCCAAGATTGAAGGGCACCGCATCACGCATATAAAGGCGGGTGAAAACCGCCGCGACCAGCAGCCACCACAGCCCGGCGCCCCACAGGGCCAGGCCGCCGATCAGCCCCAGCTCATGGGCCAGCCTGGCAGCCCCCGCCAGCGCCGTGCCGTCGAACACCTCGGGCGCCGCCCGCCCCAGATTCAGCAAGCCCAGGCAACCCGTGGCCAGCGGCCCGAGCGGCAGCCAGCTGGTCGCGGCGAAATCGGTGCTGGGCAGCTTGTGCAGCGCCAGGCGCAGCATGACCAGGGCGATCAGCGAACAGGCCAGGAACAGCGACATACCCCACAGCACGAAACCGGCTACCAGCATGGCGCGCCCAGCCTCGCCGGCCAGGTGCGGAGCCAGCGTGCCGGCCGTACTGGCAGCAACCTCCGGGGCGACGATGGGCAGCAGCCAGATTGCCGTAAGCTTTTCCAGCGCGTGCTGCTGCCGGGTGAACATCAGGCAGGGCACCAGCCAGGCGACCAGCAGCGCCAGCGCCGCGTCGATCCACCACAAGACATGCGCCAGCACATAGACCGCGTCGCCCCAGCGCGGCTCGCCAAATAGCAGCAATCCGTTGATGAGCACTGCCAGACCCATGGGAATCGCTCCCAGGAACATCGACTGCACCGGGTGCAGCAGCATCGGCCAGACCGTATCGCGATAAAGCGCCAGACGCAGTCCGAACAACAGCGTGAAGATGGCGAACAGTGCAATGCCGAGCCACCAAAGCGCTTCGGCCAGAGCACTGGCGCCGGCAAGGGAGCGAGGAAGATGGGCGATGACCAGCGCCAACACGCCGGTCCCCATGGTCACGGCGAACCAGTTGGGCGTGAAGTGACGTATGAAGGCGAGCGGTTCGGGCAAGCGCGTGAAAGGTCGAGGCATGAGTCGGGTCGTCCCGTGGCATGAGTGACAGATGCCAGGGTAAAAACCGCCTTGCCATATGAAAAATACATAATCAGTATCCTTTCCATACCAACAATGCATGCTTAAGCAATGAATCTTCACCACCTCAAGATTTTTCATGCCGTCGCACAGGCAGGTAGCATCAGCGCGGGCGCCGAGCGCCTGCACATCAGCCAGCCAGCGGTCACGCGCGAGATTCGCGAGTTGGAGAACAGCCTGGAATTGCCGCTGTTCGACCGCAAGCCACGCGGCGTGACGTTGACCGAAGGTGGCCAGCGCCTGCTCGATTACGCCCAGCGCATCTTCAGCCTGGAACTCGCCGCCGAGCGCGACCTGCGCGACTTCGCCCACCTCGAACTGGGCGAGCTGCATCTGGGCGCCAGCGCTACGCTCGGGGCATATCTGCTACCGCCGTTGATCACAGCGTTCCGCGCCCAGCGCCCTTCCATCCTGGTCAACCTGGAAGTCAGCAACACCCGGGAAGTGACTCGCCAACTGGACGAAGGCCGCATCGCCCTGGGTTTCGTCGAGGGGCATTTTCAACGAGCCAACTACGGTCACCGCCTGCTGGCGCGAGATGCCTTGCTGCCAGTGGTGGCACCCCATCACCCGCTGGCCGGCAGCGCGCCGTTGACCGCCGGGCAGTTGCAGCCCTACCCGCTGTACTTGCGTGAGCCGGGCTCCGGCACCCGCGCCAGCGTCGAACAGGCTTACCGCGATCACGGCCTCGAAGCCCGCGCGGGCGTGGCTGCGGGCAGCACCGAGGCGCTCAAGCGGCTGCTTGCTGACGGCCAAGGTATCGCCTGGCTGTCGCGACAGGCGGTCGACCGCGAATTGGCCAATGGCGAGCTGTCGAGCGTGCCGGTGCATGACCTGCAGATCGAACGGGAACTGCACGCCGTCTGGCGCCTGGGCAGCAGCCTGAGCCCGGCACCGGCGGCCTTCCTGGCGCTCGCCGCTGACTAATCGACCCGCAATATCAAAACTTTTTGATATTGCGGTTGCTGGCTGAAAAATGACCGACTAGACTGCGCGCCATGACCCTACGCGCGCCCTCGCTCGATTTCGAGCCCACCGACCTGCTGTCCGCCCTGTGCAAGGCCGCGGGCGACGGGTTACGCCTGAACGTCCTGCGTGCGCTGAGCAACGACTCCTTCGGCGTGCTGGAGCTGGCGCAGATTTTCGCCATCGGCCAGTCGGGCATGAGCCACCACCTCAAGGTGCTGGCCCAGGCCGGCCTGGTGGCGACGCGCCGGGAAGGCAACGCGATTTTCTACCGGCGCGCCCTGGCCCATGTCGAAAGCCCCGGCGGCGCCCTGCATGCGGCGCTGCTGCAGGAGGTCGACAACCTCGAACTGCCCGCCGAAGTGCGCCAGCGCGTGGCCCAGGTGCACCAGCAGCGGGCCGCTGCCAGCCGCGATTTCTTCGCCCGCAGCGCCGAGCGCTTCCAGGCTCAGCAGGATCTGATCGCCGGCCTGCCGCAGTACCGCGACAGCGTCGTGGCGCTGCTCGACTCGCTGGACTTGCCGGCCCATGCCAGCGCGCTGGAAATCGGCCCGGGCGATGGCGGCTTCCTGCCGGAACTGGCGCGCCGCTTCACCCGTGTGACCGCCCTAGACAACAGCGAGGCGATGCTCGAACTCGCCCGCCAGCGCTGCCAGCAGGAGGGCCTGGACAACGTGCAGCTGCACCTGGCCGACGCCCTGCAAGATGCCTACCCCGGCGCCGATTGCGTGGTGCTGAACATGGTGTTGCATCACTTCGCCGCGCCGGCCCAGGCCCTATGCAAACTGGCCGAACAGGTGAACCCGGGCGGCAGCCTGCTGATCACTGAACTGTGCAGCCACGACCAGAGCTGGGCTCGCGACACCTGCGGCGATCTCTGGCTAGGCTTCGAACAGGACGATCTCGCCCACTGGGCAATCGCCGCCGGCCTGACACCAGGCGAAAGCCTGTATGTCGGCCTGCGCAATGGCTTTCAAATTCAGGTGCGGCATTTCCAGCGCACCCTTCCAATCACGCACGTGGCCGAGAGGCCCTCACTCGCCAGGACAATCGATAGATGAGCGAATACTCCCTGTTTACCTCCGAGTCCGTGTCCGAAGGGCACCCGGACAAGATCGCCGACCAGATTTCCGATGCCGTGCTCGACGCCATCATCACCCAGGACAAGCACGCCCGCGTGGCCGTGGAAACCCTGGTCAAGACCGGCGTAGCGATCATCGCCGGTGAAGTGACCACCAGCGCCTGGGTCGACCTCGAGCAAATCGTCCGTGACGTGATCTGCAACATCGGCTACACCAGCTCGGACGTCGGCTTCGACGGCGCCACCTGCGGCGTGATGAACATCATCGGCAAGCAGTCCCCGGACATCAATCAGGGCGTCGACCGCGCCAAGCCGGAAGACCAGGGCGCCGGCGACCAGGGCCTGATGTTCGGCTACGCCAGCAACGAAACCGACGTGCTGATGCCGGCGCCGATCCGCTTCTCCCACGCCCTGGTCGAGCGCCAGGCCGAAGCCCGTAAGTCCGGCCTGCTGCCGTGGCTGCGTCCGGACGCCAAATCCCAGGTCACCTGCCGCTACGAGAACGGCAAGGTAGTCGGCATCGACGCCGTGGTGCTGTCCACCCAACACAACCCGGACGTCAGCCTGAGCGACCTGCGTGAAGCGGTGATGGAGCTGGTGATCAAGCACACCCTGCCGGCCGAACTGCTGCACAAGGACACCCAGTTCCACATCAACCCGACCGGCAACTTCGTGATCGGCGGCCCGGTGGGCGACTGTGGCCTGACCGGCCGCAAGATCATCGTCGACAGCTACGGCGGCATGGCCCGCCATGGCGGCGGCGCATTCTCCGGCAAGGATCCGTCCAAGGTCGACCGCTCGGCAGCCTACGCCGGCCGCTACGTCGCCAAGAACATCGTCGCTGCCGGCCTGGCCGAGCGCTGCGAGATCCAAGTGTCCTACGCCATCGGCGTGGCCCAGCCGACCTCCATCTCGATCAACACCTTCGGCACCAACAAGGTGGCGGAAGAAACCATCATCAAGCTGGTGCGCGACGTCTTCGACCTGCGTCCGTACGCCATCACCAAGATGCTTGACCTGCTGCACCCGATGTACCAGCCGACTGCCGCCTACGGCCACTTCGGCCGCGAGCCGCAGCAACTGACCGTCGGCGACGACAGCTTCACCAGCTTCACCTGGGAGAAAACCGACAAGGCCGCAGACCTGCGCGCCGCTGCCGGCCTGTAAGCCCTTGGCGGGTCGCCGTGCCTACGGCGACCCGTGAGCCGATACGAAAAAGCCTCCGTGGGCGCGATGCCCACGGAGGCTTTTTCATGTGCACTGTATGAGCCGGCAGATCACTTGCCGAACAGCGAACCCAGGCTTTTCAGGGTTTCGGCAGCAGCGGCGATGTTCTCGGCCTTGCCGTCGCCCTGACTTTGCGCGACCGGAGCCGCAGCACCTTCGGCATTGGCACCGAGCTGGTCACAACCACCTTCGACCTGGGCGATGGCGTCGTCAGCCTGCTTGTTGCCGAGCAGGCCGGCCAGTTGCTTGACCTGGGCGATCTTGTCAGCGTTTGCTGCCATCTTCTGCTGGCACTTGAGCTGGGTGTTCTCGGCCGCGTGGGCGAACGAGCTGGCGACGGCCAGGGCCGCGGAACACAACACGATGGATAGACGCATGAGACTCTAGACCTCCAGAGATGAGGCCCGGCAATACACCCCGCCGCCGGGCAAATCCTTTTGGTGTGCGGGGGTGCGGACTCTAGCACCGGACATTCGTGGCAACAAATAGCCATCACTCCAAAATGTCGGCCAGCGCCCACTTTCCCAACTGGCAGCTAGCCTGGAACACTCAATTTCCCGAGCAGGAGGTTCCGCCCATGAGAGCCTGGATCGCGATTGCCTTCTCCGTTCTCTTGTGTGCAACCGTCCACGCCGATGACTGCCCCGCGCAGACGGCGACGCATGCACGACAGGTCGCCGAGCTCGCGGCCCAGGTCGCCCACTGGGACGATGCCTACCATCGCCAGGGTCGCTCACTGATCAGCGACGAACTCTATGACCAGGCCCGCGCCCGCCTCGAACATTGGCAACGCTGCAGCAACGAAGTCACCCGCAGCGACCCTCTGAGCGGTACGCAAGGTGACGTCCAGCACCCCGTGGCGCAGACCGGGCTGCGCAAGCTGGCGGATGAGCGCGGCGTCGCGCAGTGGATGGCGAACCGCGACGACCTGTGGATCCAACCCAAGGTCGACGGCGTGGCGGTAACCCTGCACTACGAAGACGGAGACCTGAAACAGGTGATCAGCCGCGGCGACGGCAACAGCGGTCAGGACTGGACACCACAGGCGGCACGCATCGCTGCCATCCCCAAGCAGTTGAACGAAGGCGGCACGCTGATTCTGCAAGGCGAGCTGTATCTGCAGCGACCGGGCCATGTGCAGGCCAGCGAGGGTGGGGCCGCGGCGCGTAGCACCGTGGCGGGCTTCATGGCCCGCCAGGAGTTGCAAGAGGAGCAGGCGGCCAGCATCGGCCTGTTCGTCTGGGACTGGCCCAATGGGCCGGCCGACACCCAGCAGCGCCTCGATCGCCTGGCGCGCATGGGCTTCCAGGCCAGCCGGACTTACAGCCAGCCAGTTGCCAAACCAACCGATGTACAGCGCTGGCGAGAGCAGTGGTACCGCAACCCCCTGCCCTTCGCCACCGACGGCGTGGTGCTGCGCCAGGGCCAGCGCCCCAGCAGCGACCGCTGGCGCGCCGAACCACCGCACTGGGCGGCAGCTTGGAAATATCCGGCCAGTGAAACGCTCGCGCTGGTCGAGGCGGTCGAATTCAGCATTGGCCGTACCGGGCGCATCACCCCGTTGCTGCGCCTGCAGCCGGTGAAGCTCGACGACCGCACCATCCGGGTGGTAAGCGCGGGTTCACTGGAACGCTGGCGGCAACTGGACATTCGCCCCGGCGACCAGGTCGCCATCCGCCTGGCCGGGCAGACCATTCCCAAGCTGGAAAGCGTGGTGCTGCAAAGCACCGTACGCCCGCCGCTGGAAATCCCCAATAGTGATGACTACCACGCCCTGAGCTGTTTGCGCGCCGCGCCCGCGTGCACCAGCCAGTTCCATGCCCGCCTCACCTGGCTCAGCGGCAAGCAGGCGTTGAATCTGCATGGCATCGGCGCAGGAACCTGGCAGAAACTGCTCGAGGCGCAGCACATCGACGGGTTGCTCGACTGGTTGCAGCTTGGCGAAGAGCAGTTGCTGGCGGTACCGGGCATCGGCCCGCGAGGCGCCACACTGCTCAGCAAGCGCTTCGCCGAGGCCCGGCAGCGTGCGTTTCACGATTGGTTGCGGGCGCTGGGTGCGCCGATGAATCCAGACAACCTGGCGGCGCAAAGCTGGGTGCAGCTGCACCAGCGCACCCTTGCAGACTGGCAGGCATTACCCGGCATCGGCCCGACTCGCGCGGCCCAGCTGCAGGCGTTCTTCCAGCATAACGACATCGTCGCGCTGGCCGAGCAGTTGGGCAAAGCGGGCGTGGCGGGCTTTCAGTAGCGGCCAAAGCGCTGGCTGACTGACACCGCCAGCAGTGCCCATGGCCTTGCCATGTGGCGCCGATCAGCGGCTGCGCACGGGCTCAATCCTTCAATTGATCCTTGATGTAAGTGATCTCGGTCTTGCCATGGGGCGCTGGCTGGCCATCCTCGCCAAGGTTCACGAAGACCATCTTGTCGATGGTCAGAATGCTCTTGCGGGTGATCTTGTTGCGCACTTCGCAGCGCATGGTGATCGAGGTGCGGCCGAAATCGGTGGCGGTGATGCCCAGCTCGATGATGTCGCTCTGCCGCGCCGAGGACACGAAGTTGATCTCGGAAATCAGCTTGGTCACCACCCGTTGGCTGCCCAGCTGAATGATGGCGTAGATCGCCGCCTCCTCGTCGATCCACTTGAGCAGGCTGCCGCCGAACAGCGTGCCGTTGGGGTTGAGGTCTTCTGGCTTTACCCACTTGCGAGTATGAAAGTTCATGCACCCTCCTGTCCGTCGTTCCATTGGCAGTGATGATCGCAAAGATTGGCGAGCGGATCATTGCCGCGCTATCGATAATGGTTATCGACACAGGCTATCGGGCCGGGTTCAGCAAGGCTGGCGGCGAGCCATTCGGCGAACGCGCGTTACGCCTGTCGGCCTCCACCGAGAAACGCTGATCGCTGCGATGGAAAGCCTTGGGCTCGCGCGCCGGCGCGGCTATAATCGCCCAGTTATACGCGCCCGCCACCGGGCGTTCCCGCCACCTGTCCGAGGGGCGCTGCAGCAACCTGAAAGATTTGTTTCGAATCCCCAAGCCCTGCATTCCCACAATGCTTAGGGGCAGATTCGAATCAACCTTTCAGGCTGTCAGGCTCGGATAGGGCGTTTAGCAAACGCATCAACGGCGCCCAGTCGACAATCGTGTGACACCTGCGCGTCATCCGACGCTGGCAAGGTTGCACCTGTCGACAGCAGACAACCTAACGGAGAGTTACTGCATGAGCGCTGCTTTCAACGACTACAAGGTCGCCGACATTTCCCTGGCCGACTGGGGCCGCCGCGAGCTGATCATCGCCGAATCCGAGATGCCGGCACTGATGGGCCTGCGTCGCAAGTACGCCGCCAGCCAACCGCTCAAGGGCGCGAAGATCCTCGGCTGCATCCACATGACCATCCAGACCGGCGTGCTGATCGAGACGCTGACCGCCCTGGGCGCCGAAGTGCGCTGGTCATCCTGCAACATCTTCTCCACCCAGGATCAGGCCGCTGCCGCCATCGCCGCCGCCGGCATCCCGGTGTTCGCCTGGAAAGGCGAAACCGAGCAGGAGTACGAGTGGTGCATCGAGCAGACCATCCTCAAGGACGGCCAGCCGTGGGACGCCAACATGGTGCTGGACGACGGCGGTGACCTGACCGAGATCCTGCACAAGAAGTACCCGCAGATGCTCGAGCGCATCCACGGCGTGACCGAAGAAACCACCACCGGTGTGCACCGTTTGCTCGACATGCTCAAGGCCGGCACCCTGAAAGTTCCGGCGATCAACGTCAACGACGCGGTCACCAAGAGCAAGAACGACAACAAGTACGGCTGCCGCCACAGCCTCAACGACGCCATCAAGCGCGGCACCGATCACCTGCTGTCGGGCAAGCAGGCACTGGTCATCGGCTACGGCGACGTGGGCAAGGGCTCCGCCGCTTCGCTGCGTCAGGAAGGCATGATCGTCAAGGTTTCCGAAATCGACCCGATCTGCGCCATGCAGGCCTGCATGGACGGCTTTGAGCTGGTTTCGCCGTACATCGACGGCCGTAACGATGGCACCGACGCCTGCATCGACAAGGCGCTGCTGGGCAAGATCGACCTGATCGTCACCACCACCGGCAACGCCAACGTCTGCGACGCCGGCATGCTCAAGGCCCTGAAGAAGCGCGCCGTGGTTTGCAACATTGGTCACTTCGACAATGAGATCGACACCGCTTTCATGCGCAAGAACTGGGCATGGGAAGAGGTCAAGCCGCAGGTGCACAAGATCCACCGCACCGGCGCCGGCAGCTTCGACGCCGCCAACGACGACTACCTGATCCTGCTGGCCGAAGGCCGCCTGGTCAACCTGGGCAACGCCACCGGCCACCCGAGCCGCATCATGGACGGCTCGTTCGCCAACCAGGTACTGGCGCAGATCTTCCTGTTCGAGCAGAAGTTCGCCGACCTTTCCACCGAGAAGAAAGCCGAGCGCCTGACCGTCGAAGTGTTGCCCAAGAAGCTGGATGAGGAAGTCGCCCTGGAGATGGTCAAGGGCTTCGGTGGCGTCGTCACCCAGCTGACCCAGCAACAGGCCGACTACATCGGCGTCGCCGCCTCCGGCCCGTTCAAACCGGACAGCTACCGCTACTGATAGGCGGTACGCGGCGCGGGCCCGAGGTCCGCGTCGCGCAGCCCGAAGGAATCGTCATGTCTCAGAAACGCCCCAACGTCAGCTTCGAGTTCTTCCCGACGAAGACCGATGCCGGACACGAAAAACTGCTGAATACCGCGCGAGAGCTGGCCGGCTACAACCCGGACTTCTTCTCGTGCACCTACGGCGCCGGTGGCTCCACCCGCGACCGTACCCTCAATACCGTGCTGCAACTCGACAGCGAAGTGAAGGTGCCGACCGCACCGCACCTGTCGTGCGTTGGCGACAGCAAGGCCGAACTGATCGAGCTGCTCAACCTGTACAAGAGCAAGGGCATCAACCGCATCGTTGCCCTGCGCGGTGACCTGCCGTCAGGCATGGGCATGTCCAGCGGCGAGCTGCGCCACGCCAATGACCTGGTCGAGCTGATTCGCACGGAAACCGGTGATCACTTCCATATCGAAGTAGCGGCATACCCGGAGATGCATCCCCAGGCCCGCAATTTCGAGGACGATATCGCCAACTTCGTGCGCAAGGCCAAGGCCGGCGCCGACAGCGCGATCACCCAGTACTTCTTCAACGCCGACTGCTACTTCTACTTCGTCGAGCGTGTACGCAAGCTGGGCGTCGATATCCCGGTGATCCCGGGCATCATGCCAATCACCAACTACAGCAAGCTGGCGCGCTTCTCCGACGCCTGCGGCGCCGAGCTGCCACGCTGGGTGCGCAAGCAACTGGAAGCCTACGGCGACGACGCCCAGAGCATCCAGCGCTTCGGCGAAGAGATGATCACCGGCCTGTGCGAACGCCTGATCGAAGGTGGTGCACCCGGCCTGCACTTCTACACCCTCAACCAGGCCGCTCCCAGCCTGGCGGTGTGGAAGAACCTGCAGGGCTGATACCGGCCTCGGAGACCGCGAAAGACCGAACTTTCGCGGCCTTTTTCTTTCCTAACAGGCGACCAAATCCACTGCACCAGCCAGTTGGACGGACCTGTCAGCCGCGTACCCGTTGACCCGAAGCCCTCTGCTGGTCGACAGTACAGGCGCCCGGATGCCCCAACAGGGGGCATGACTGCCGGGACGAATTCACCAATGCGCGATCAGCCAGGATCGGCTCGAGTTGTCGCGCTACCACGGGATGCCTGCATGCTCACTCGCCAGAAAATCAACGCCTCGGTGTCGCCGAAAGGCAGCCTGGAAACCCTCTCCCAGCGCGAAGTCCAGCAACTGCGCGAGACCGGCTCGGGCAGCGTCTATGCGCTGTTTCGCCAGTGCGCCCTGGCGATCCTCAACACCGGTTCGCACAGTGATAACGCAAAGACCATCCTCGAGGCCTATCCGGACTTCGAAGTGAAGATCCACCAGCAGGACCGCGGCATCCGCCTGGAGCTGATCAACGCCCCGGCCGACGCCTTCGTCGATGGCGAGATGATCGCCAGCACCCGTGAGATGCTGTTCAGTGCCCTGCGCGACATCGTCTACACCCAGAGCGAACTGGAGAACAAGCGGGTCGACGTGGACAGCTCCAGCGGCCTCACCGACTACGTGTTCCATCTGCTGCGCAACGCCCGCACCCTGCGCGCCGGTGCCGAGCCGAAGATGGTGGTGTGCTGGGGCGGTCACTCGATCAGCACCGAGGAATACAAGTACACCAAGAAGGTCGGCCACGAACTTGGCTTGCGCGCCCTGGACGTGTGCACCGGCTGCGGCCCGGGCGTGATGAAAGGGCCGATGAAGGGCGCCACCATCTCCCATGCCAAGCAGCGCATCGTCGGCGCCCGCTACCTGGGCCTGACCGAGCCGGGCATCATCGCTGCCGAGGCGCCGAACCCGATCGTCAACGAGCTGGTGATCCTGCCGGACATCGAAAAGCGCCTGGAAGCCTTCGTGCGCCTCGGCCACGGCATCATCATCTTCCCGGGCGGCGCCGGTACGGCGGAGGAATTCCTGTACCTGCTGGGCATCCTTATGCACCCGGACAACGCCGAACTGCCTTTCCCGCTGGTGCTCACCGGCCCGAAGAGCGCCGAGCCCTATCTGCAGCAGCTGCACGACTTCATCGGCGCTACCCTGGGCCGCGAAGCGCAGAACCGCTACGTGCTGATCCCCAACGACCCGGCTGCCGTGGCGCGCCACATGGCGGCCGGCATCAAGGCCGTCAAGCAGTTCCGCCGCGAGCGCAACGACGCTTTCCACTTCAACTGGCTGCTCAAGATCGACGAGAGCTTCCAGCACCCGTTCGAACCGACCCACGAAGCCATGGCCAGCCTCAACCTGACCCGCCAGCAGCCGACTCACGAACTGGCCGCCAACCTGCGCCGCGCCTTCTCAGGCATCGTAGCCGGCAACGTCAAGGCTCACGGCATTCAGCTGATCGAGGAGCACGGTCCTTACGAGCTGCGCGGCGACAAGAGCATCATGCAGCCGCTGGATCGCCTGCTGCAGGCGTTCGTCGAGCAGCACCGCATGAAGCTGCCCGGCGGCTCGGCTTACGTGCCCTGCTATCGCGTGGTCAGCTAAACCGTTGCGCGCGAGGGGCCTGCGCCCCTTGCCGCCTCAGCCTCAACCGGTCTCTGGACAGGAGTATCCGATGGCACGCCCGGCACCCCGTACTCTTCAGGTCATCGCGTCCACCTCGGTCACCCCGCACATGCTGCGCGTGACCTTGGGCGGCGGCGAGATCGACAGCTTTCCAGCGGATCAGGAAAGCGCCTACATCAAACTGATGTTCACCGCCCCCGGCAGCGACAAGAACCTGGTACGCACCTACACCGTGCGTCAGCAGCGTGCCGACCAGTTCGACGTCGACTTCGTGCTGCACCAGGATGCCGGCCCGGCCTCGCAGTGGGCCACGGCCGCCAGGCCCGGCGACAGCATCCTCGTCGGCGGGCCGGGGCCGAAGAAACTGGTCGACAACAGCGCCGACTGGTTTCTGGTGATCGGCGACATGACCGCCCTGCCGGCGATCAGCGTGAACCTCGAACAGCTGCCCGCCGATGCCCATGGCCACGCCGTCATCGAAGTGCTCGATGCCGAGGATATCCAGCCGCTGCGCCACCCCGCCGGCGTCGCACTGCACTGGCTGGTCAACCCGCATCCCGGCGAAAACAGCCAATTGCTGGTCGATCATGTGCGTCAGCTGGAATGGCTGCCGGGGCGCCCGAGCATCTGGGCGGCCTGTGAGTTCAGCGGCATGCGCGCGTTGCGCCAGCATTTTCGCGAGGAGCGCCAGGTCGACCGCAAGGACTTGTACATCTCCAGTTACTGGAAGCTGGGCAGCAGCGAAGATCAGCACAAAACCGTAAAACGCGAGGACGCCGAGGCGCAGGGCGAGTGATCGCCAGGCCACCGGCCAATCGTTGTAACCCCCGAGTGACAAGGCATAGCGCGACACCGATTGGCGGCAAGTTGTGCCCAACGCCGCCAATCCTGTTACACTCGGGCCTTCCCGCCAGGCTTGCGCCCGGATGCTGCCCCCAGTGGCCAGCAGTACCGGACGGGATTGCACGCCCCACGTGCGATTCAAGCCAGGCACTACACCTATAGGGCCACGCCCTCACCAGACAGGATTGCACATGTCCTTTGCCTCCCTCGGTCTCTCCGAGGCTTTGGTCCGCGCGGTCGAAGCCGCCGGCTACACCCAGCCCACTCCGGTGCAACAGCGGGCCATCCCCGCCGCGTTGCAAGGTCGCGACCTGATGGTGGCGGCCCAGACGGGTACAGGTAAAACAGGCGGCTTCGCCCTGCCGATCCTCGAGCGGCTGTTCCCCAACGGCCACCCGGATCGCGAACAGCGCCACGGCCCGAAACAGCCCCGCGTGCTGGTGCTCACCCCCACCCGCGAACTGGCTGCCCAGGTGCATGACAGCTTCAAGCTGTATGCCCGCGATCTGAAATTCGTCAGCGCCTGCATTTTCGGCGGCGTTGGCATGAACCCGCAGGTGCAGGCCCTGGCCAAGGGCGTCGACGTCCTGGTCGCCTGCCCGGGCCGCCTGCTCGACCTGGCCGGGCAAGGCAGCGTCGATCTGTCCCACGTGGAAATCCTCGTGCTGGACGAAGCCGACCGCATGCTCGACATGGGCTTCATCCACGATGTGAAGAAAGTCCTCGCCCGCCTGCCGGCCAAGCGTCAGAACCTGCTGTTCTCGGCGACCTTCTCCAAGGACATCACCGACCTCGCCAGCAAGCTGCTGCACGATCCCGAGCGCATCGAGGTAACGCCACCGAACACCACGGTCGAGCGCATCGAACAGCGCGTGTTCCGCCTGCAGGCCAGCCACAAGCGCGCCCTGCTCGCTCACCTGGTCACCGCTGGCGCCTGGGAACAGGTGCTGGTCTTCACCCGGACCAAGCATGGCGCCAACCGCCTGGCCGAGTACCTGGAAAAGCAAGGCCTTACCGCTGCTGCGATTCACGGTAACAAGAGCCAGAATGCCCGGACCAAGGCCCTGGCCGACTTCAAGGCCAACAAAGTGCGCATCCTGGTCGCCACCGACATCGCCGCCCGCGGCCTGGACATCGACCAGCTGCCCCACGTGGTCAACTTCGAGCTGCCCAACGTCGAAGAAGACTACGTGCACCGCATCGGCCGTACCGGTCGTGCCGGCCGTAGCGGCGAAGCCATCTCCTTGGTCGCCCCGGACGAGGAGAAGCTGCTCAAGAGCATCGAGCGCATGACCAAGCAGAAGATCCCGGACGGCGATCTGATGGGCTTCGATGCCAGCAAGGTCGAGGCCGAGCGCCCGGAAGTACGCGAGCCACAGAAGCCGCGCCAACCGCGCGGTGCCAAGGCCGAAGGCGAGCGCCAGAATGGCGGCCGGCGCGACAAGGGCAAGGATGGCGGCAAGGCGAAGAGCCAGCCCCAGGCCAAAGCCAAGCCTGCTCGCGGCCAGCAGCCACGCAGCCAGGCGCGCCCGGCACCGGCTGCAGGCGCTCCCGCCCTGCCACCGGATCGCGCGCCGGATGAATTCCGCGATGACGATATCGACAACTTCGGCAACCGCGTCGACTACGTACCGACCCAGAACAAGCCCCAAGGCCGTGGCCGTCGCCAGGGCGGCGGTCAGAATGCTGGCGGCGCCGGTCAGGCACCGCGCGGTCAGGGCAAGGGCCCACGCACCGGCGGTGGCGGCAGCGCCAACGGCGGCAAACGTCAGGGCCAGGGTCAAGGCGGCGGTCGTGGCCGTGGCGGCGACAACCGCAGCCGTGGCGCGCGTGACAACGTCGTCACGTCGCTGAACCGCGACGAGCTGCCACGTCGTGAAGGCCCGCGACGCGACGCCCCCGAGAAGCAGCCGATCATCATGCACAAGGCTTCGCGCAGCGACCGTCTGCCGACCGCCGAACAGCTCGATCAGTTGCCGAGCAGCCGCCCGCGTGGTGAAAAACCTGCCCTGCTGACTCGCAATCGCGATAGCGAGTGACGGCTGTCCCAGGCTCGGCCTGGGTCCAGAAACGAAAACGCCGGCTCTGAAGCCGGCGTTTTCGTGTGTGACGTAAGGCTTACTTGCGCACGCCTTCCACGGAAATGATCAGCTCGACTTCCTGCGAAGCCGGGCCCAGATCCTTCTCGATATTGAAGTCCTTCAGCTTCAGCTTGGTGCTGCCCTCGAAGCCGGCGCGGTAGCCGCCCCATGGGTCGTCGCCCTGACCGATGAACTTGGCGGCGATCACCACCGGTTTGGTCACGCCGTTGAGGGTCAGGTCGCCGGTGATGTCGGCAGCGCCCTGGCCGGTCGACTTGACCGACGTGGACTTGAAGGTCGCGGTCGGGTTCTTGCTGACGTTGAGGAAATCGGCGCTACGGATGTGCTTGTCGCGCTCGGCATGGTTGGTGTCGACGCTTTCGGTCTTCAGGGTCACGTTGACCTTGCTGGCCTCGGGGTTCTTCTCGTCGAAGCTGAAGGAGCCGTCGAAATCCTTGAAGGTGCCGTACAGCCAGCTATAGCCCAGGTGGCTGATCTTGAAATTGACGAAGGCGTGCTGGCCTTGCTTGTCGATGGCGTAGTCGGCAGCCATTGCCTGGCCAGCGCCCAGCAGAGCGGTACCCAGCGCCAGTGCAGCGAAAGTCTTCTTCAACATGGGAACTCCTTGTGAGATGAAAATAGGCGGCGCTGCGGAGCAACGCCGAAACCGCAGGAAGATCAGCGCCCGAAGATGCGCAGCAAGGTGCGATCACGGTCGATGAAATGGTGCTTCAACGCAGCCAGGCCATGCAGGACCGCAAAGATCACGATAGCCCAGGCCAGGTATTCATGAATCAAGCCGGCGACATCACCCTGATTGGGAATGCTGGTCACGCTCGCCGGCACCTCGAACCACCCGAATACGCTGATGCCCCGGCCATCGGCAGTGGAGATCAGGTAGCCGGAAGTCATCAGCACGAACAGCCCCAGGTACAGGAAGCCATGCCCCAGCTTGCTGGCCACTCGCGTCAGCCGACCATGCTCGGGCAACGCCGGCGGCGGCGGGCTGGCCAGGCGCCACGCCAGGCGCGCCAGCATGACGATGAACAGCAGAATGCCGATGCTCTTGTGGATGTTCGGCGCCGTCTGGTACCAGCTGCTGTAGTAGCTCAGCCCGACCATCCAGAAACCGAGGGCGAACAACCCGAATACCGCAATGGCCACCAGCCAATGCAGAGAAACGCTGATGAGACCGTAACGGAACGTAGAATTACGCCACTGCATGGCCTGCTTCCAAAAGTTGAGTTGGGCAGAGATTAGCAACAAACCTATCGAGTAATAGCAGAAATTGTTGCTATGAAATATCGATAAAGGCGATAGCTGGACGCAATCATCAAGGACCAACGAGCTTGGTCCCTGACATGTACGGGCCGTTCCGTGCACCGTAACTGAACGGTCGCTTTCAGCGGATCAGCGGTGAGCAGTGGCCAAACCTCAGCCTGAGGTTTCAGTCGGTTTGGATCAATTGTCGCCTTGAAACGCTGCCTGCAAGTCGACCTGCAGGGAAACCGTCTGGCTACAAAAGCCGCTGAAGCTTCGCTTCCATCCTGACGCTATCCCATTGGTTACATTTATTTTTCTCCAAAACACCGAGCTGGAGAAAACAGGTTACGTACCGTTAATTAACCGTTATCCAACTTGTCCGCGGTGGTCGCCCGTCGCAGCATCGATATCGCCCGTTGCAACGAGCCGTCTGATCGGGCCTGCAAGGAGAGAAAAGATAGCGAGGCCACTCCATGGCCTCAAAAACAATAACAAGACAAGAAATGGCGAGGTACTAACTATGACGATGCAAAGCATCTGGGAATCCATTGTCGCCTTCTACGAGCCGACGCTCGAAATAGTGAGCTTGTGGGCCTTGGGACTTCCCCTTTTCGTTACCGTCATTGCGGTAATGTTCATTCTCTCGCAAAAGTGGCAGGGTCCCCTGACCATTCGCGCCCTGACCAACGCGGCATTCCCCAAAGAGCAATACGACCACGCTTCATCGCGCGTGGACATATGGAACGGCATCATTCTGTTATTGCTCGGATTTCCGCTCGTAGGCGTGATTGCCATCAACGGCATCGCTATCGCTGACAACGTAGGCGCTTATTTCAACACCGAGTTCGGCGCCCGAAATCCTTTGATCACCTCCACCTGGCTGCTCGTTGCCGTCCAGTTTCTGGTGTATTTCATGAGTGTCGACTTCGTGGGCTATTGGGTACATCGCTGGTGTCACACCAATGCCCATCTATGGCATCTGCACAAGCCTCACCATACCGCCGAGACACTCACGCCCTGGACGCTGTTCCGGCAGCACCCAATCGAGTTTTTCGGCCTGAATATCATCCCGGCCGTTGTCGGCGGCGCCTTCACCGGCGTGGTGCTGTACGCGACCGGCAGCCAGGTTCATCCAGGCATGGTGGCTGCCGTTACCACAACGGCCTATATCGCCTTCTTCGTTATCGATGTGTTCTCCCACGTTCATATGCCGATCTCCTACGGATGGTTGAACAGGATCATCCTGGCGCCGGTGATGCATAACCTTCATCACAGTATGGAGCCGCACCACTGGGACAAGAACAACGCAGTGATCCTGACGCTCTGGGATTGGATGTTCGGAACTCTTTACCTGCCGCAAAAAGGCGAGACCTGGCGCTGGGGCTGCAACGACGAAGAGTACGGGCCGAACAATCCACACAAGACCTTGAAAGGGTTCTATTTCGATCCTTTCGTCACGCTCTGGCGGCACCTGAGAGAAGGCAAGAGCCCTAACCCTTAAGAGAACCGGTCGGCCCCATAACGCAGAAAGATGCTCCGTTTCGATACTGAAAACAGGCCAAGAGCGCCGCGCTACAGGCTCTGCGAGCCTGTTTTCAGCACAGCGATGGAGCCAACAGCATGAATCCGCCGGGCCACCAGGGACGTCATCGAGCACCGCGACGGCTATCAATTCGAGGCGCGCCCAACTTCCCGCAGGATGAATTCCAATCGAGGAAAATCAACATGGCATTGAAAGACCAACTTCATTGGCGCTATGCAACAAAGAGCTACAACGGCGAAAAGGTAGAGCCACAAAAGATCGGTTCGATCCTTGAAGCCATACGCATGGCACCCAGCAGCTCTGGCCTGCAGCCTTTCAAAGTGCTGGTCATTAGTAACGACGAGTTGAAGGCGCGGCTGTTACCTATCTGTGCCAATCAGCAACAAATTACCCAATCGTCCCACCTGTTGGTTTTTGCTGCCTGGGACGAATACACCCCGGAACGCGTCAACGACTTTTTCGAGTACAGCAACGGCATACGCAATCTGCCGGCAAGCGTTACCGACGACTACCGACTCTCGTTGCTCGATTCGTTCGGCGCCATGAGTGAAGAGCAGCAGTATTTTCACGCCTCCAAGCAGTGCTACATCGCGTTGGGATTTGCGCTGCTGGCGGCGGCTGACATTCATGTGGATGCCACGCCCATGGAAGGCTTCGACAACAAGGCGGTCGATGCGCTTCTGAACCTTCCCGAACAAGGGTTGAGAAGCTCCGTTCTGTTGACCCTGGGTTATCGGGACATCGATAGCGACTGGTTGGTGAAACTCGAAAAGGTTCGACGCGCCAAGCAGCACTTGTTCGAAGAGATCGTGTAGGGTTCATCCCTCACCATGGTCCGTAATTGAGCCGCATGAATTGCAGGGCCCTGCATGAACCGGGTAGTCGGCAAGCGACTTTGCGAAAGTTCATGCAGGCCTTCCTGCCCGAGACGCCGCAAATGTTCGCTGGCTCAGAGGCGACGGCGGAGCCCTGAGCGCGGGCATGCGTTGCGGCAGGCAAGGTCGGCCAGTTACTGCGCAACTGCGTCATCGGCCCTACCGGAGCCTGACAGGCTATCGACCTCGGAAGACCTTGCGCCTTTGGCACGCCACATCTGCTCGACATCGAGCGGGCGGGCGATCAGCAATTTCCCCGAGACATTCGATGGGCCAAATGTGCGCACCTCGTAAAGCGCCTCGAAGGCCTCACTATCACCCAGGCGGGCTTTCAAGCGACCGAGTTCGGCCTTGTCCGAGGCGATGTGTCCCGCCTCGATGAGTGCAGGATCCATGACTCCCGCCACCACCACGACATGGTTGCCTGCCGGTCCTGGAAAGCGCGCAAGGTAGGCATAATCACGGCGCATGATCCCTTGCGTGGAAGGCTCGTCCCAATCGGCTTGGAAGCGATCCCCGCTCGCCTTGTCCAGAAGCGTGTCGCCGCTCGCCGACAGGGAAAAGCCGCAAATATCGAAGAATGGCTCCTGTAGATCTCCAAGGGTGTCGAGCAAACCGACATAAACGATGTCGTGATTACTCAGCATCTCGTTGGTGAAGCGTGATGTCGTCACGTCCTTGACCGCATTAGCGTCGCCAGGCCTCATCGCGGCCACGACGGGCGCCACGGAAACCAGGGCCGGCGCCAGCCCGCTCGGCAAGTGGTAGGCATTCATGTCCACATAGCCTTGACTCGCATCGGGCGCGCTCTGCTTGAACTGGCTGAGCGCTTCGCTGGAGGCGATGCGGGCGTCAGCGATCATGCGCTGCACCGAGCCATCAGCTCCTTGCTCGCCGAACACATAAAAATCACCCGAAACGATCAATACCGGTGCCGAGCTCTCTGCCAGACCACTCCAGAGAACGCTTTCGATACGAGGATCACCGGCAGGCTTGCTCGCCAACCCGAACCAACAGACAGCATTGATGGTGAGCAAGAGCGCTGCGCCGGCAACGTAACGCCAATCGACGCGGCGTTGCGGGTCGTGCTCACGGTATTGATCCTGCTCGTCGGGAGCGACGACGGCCAGCCGGTATTCGCCACGAGGCAGCATGAGCCGCTCACCGCGCTCATCGGCCGGGGCAGCTTCCAGCTTCTTGCGCAGCCGATGAATGTGTACCCGTACCGTCGCATCAACTGCAAGATCCGCGTCGGTGCTACGGCCAAACACGACCTGGGCAATCTCGATCTCTTTGGTGGTGCTCGCCGTCATTGACCGCTCGAGGAGAAACTCGAAAAGACGGATCATCCGTCGCGATTTGCCGAGCACTCCACTTAGCAAGATTCTCTGCCCGTGGGCAGTGAGCCGACTCGCCTCGCACACTTCCTGCAATTCAGCCATTTCGCGCCCCCTTTGCTGCTCTTGATGGCATTGAAGATACGGCGAATTGCCCGCCACTCGACGCGAACGTCGCTGGGAGTCGTGCCTGGCGTTGGCAAGCGCGTCACTTGCCTCGATTCAGATTCGACGGGTTCGCCGTAAGCATAGGCGGCAGGTCGTACATCTCCGTATCCCAAATCGGCACTTGGCCGCGCGACTTGGAAAACGACTTGACCGGTGCTGGAATCACCATCCGTCCAATCAGTTTGGCTGCGCGTTCATCCTCGCGCGGCCAACACCGAAGGCACTCGCGGCGATCCTAAGGGAACTTCGGCAACAGCCCCACAATACGCCCAAGCCCTTGTCACTGCTTGCTTGCCGCTGTGCCAGATGCCGTACACGCACCACGATGAGGCTAAACCATCTGATAGGCTTGCCAGCTGACAATTGGGAGAGCGACTCGATGAGTAACCAACACTGGATGCAGCGTGACCTGGACGTCCTCTGGCACCCCTGTACACAGATGAAGGACCACGAGCGCCTGCCGCTGATTCCGATCCGCCGCGGCGAAGGCGTTTGGCTGGAAGACTTCGAAGGCAAGCGCTATCTGGATGCCGTCAGCTCCTGGTGGGTCAACGTGTTCGGCCACGCCAACCCGCGGATCGGCGAGCGCATCAAAGAGCAGGTCGATCAGCTCGAACACGTGATGCTGGCTGGCTTCAGCCATCAGCCGGTGGTGGAACTGTCCGAGCGCCTGGTGAAAATCACGCCGCCGGGGCTAAGCCGGGTGTTCTACGCCGACAACGGCTCCTCGGGCATCGAAGTGGCCTTGAAGATGAGTTTTCACTACTGGCTCAACAGCGGCCAGCCTGCCAAGAAACGCTTCGTGACCCTGACCAACAGCTACCACGGCGAAACCGTGGCGGCGATGTCGGTGGGCGACGTGGCGCTGTTCACCGACACCTACAAGGCGCTGTTGCTCGACACCCTCAAGGTGCCGAGCCCGGATTGCTACCTGCGCCCGGAGGGCGTGAGCTGGGAAGAGCACTCGCGGACCCTGTTCGCCGCCATGGAGCAGACCCTGGCCGAGCACCATCACGAAGTGGCGGCGGTGATCGTTGAGCCCTTGATCCAGGGCGCCGGCGGCATGCGCATGTACCACCCGATCTACCTGAAACTGCTGCGCGAGGCTTGCGACCGCTACGGCGTACACCTGATCCATGACGAGATCGCCGTCGGTTTCGGCCGCACCGGCACGATGTTCGCCTGCGAGCAGGCCGGCATCACCCCGGACTTTCTGGTGCTGTCCAAGGCGCTCACCGGCGGCTATCTGCCGATGGCCGCGGTGCTGACCACCGATGAGGTCTACGCTGCGTTCTACGATGAATACGCCACCTTGCGCGCCTTCCTTCATTCGCACACCTACACCGGCAACCCGCTGGCCTGTGCCGCGGCCCTGGCGACCCTGGATATTTTCGAGGAGGACGGCGTGATCGAGGCCAACAAGCGACTCGCCGCGCGCATGGCCAGCGCGACCGCACACCTGGTCGATCACCCCCACGTGACCGAAGTGCGCCAGACCGGCATGGCCCTGGCCATCGAGATGGTGCAGGACAAAGCCGGCAAGGTCGCCTATCCCTGGCAGGAACGCCGCGGCCTGCAGGTGTACCAGCACGCCCTGACCCGCGGCGCCTTGCTGCGGCCTTTGGGCAGTGTGGTGTATTTCCTGCCGCCCTACGTGATCAGCGAAGAGCAGATCGATTTCCTCGCCATCGTTGCCAGCGAGGGCATCGACCTGGCCACCCGCACTTCGGTCAGCGTACCGGTTGGCGACACCCGCTACCCGGGCTTTCGAGATCCGGGCTGATCACGCCGTCAGGTGGGCACGCCCCAACCTGCCGTCATGCCTTGCTCAGAGTACGCTCAGCGGATACTCGACGATGAAGCGCACCTGGTCGGAATCCACATCCGAGGTTCCGGAGATACGGTGCGTGGCCTGACGCAGGCGAAACTTGAGGTCCTTGGCCGCGCCACTCTGCACCACGTACTGCACGTTCACATCACGCTCCCAGTGCTTCTCGTTGTCGGCGTAATAGGCGTAGGGGCTGGATGCGTCCATCTTGCTGCCATCGACGTTGTCGCCGCGGATGTACGAGACGTAGAACGATAGCCCCGGCACCCCGTAACTGGCCAGGTCCATGGCGTAAGTGGCGCGCCAGGAGCGCTCGCCCGGCCCATTGAAATCCACCAGTTGCGAGGAGTTGGCCAGGTATATGGAGTCTTGCGCACCGCCGCCGCCGAGCGTCAGGTAGTCGAACGGCTGATCGCCATGCACCCTTTGGTGGGCGATGGTGAAGGTATGAGCCCCAACGGAATAGGCGGTCGCCAGCGACCAGGCGGTGACGTCGATGTCACCGGCAACCGACTTGCCCTCATCCAGCGTCCGATAGATGTTGAAATCGAAGTTCAGCGCCTGCTGGTCATCGATAGTCAGGTTGTAGATGGCGTTGCCGTAGTACTGACGCCACAGGTCTTCATAGCGCGAGGCGTAGGCACTGAAACTCAAGGCATCGCTGGCGACCCAATTGGCCCCGACATAATCGACACTGCCGCCTTCGGCCCCCGGTGCGTAGGTGCTGTAAAAGCCATCGCGGCTACCGGCCTGGTTGAAATCCTTTGACGAAGTGAAATGGCCTGCGTCGATGATCAAGTCATCGATCTCGGCGCTGGTCAGCTGGAAACCGGTCGCGGTGGCAGGCACCAGGCGGGCGTCGGCGACCGCGATCACCGGGTTGTAGGGCCGCAGCTGGCCATACTTGAGTTCCGAATTGGAAATGCGCATTTTCACGGCGCCACCGAGGGTGCCGAACTCGTCGTCGGCCTGGTTGGTGGACGAGTCCACCGGCAGCAAACCGGAGCCTGACCGCCCTCGCCCGCTGTCCAGCTTGATGCCCATGTAGGCATTGAGATCGACGCCAAAACCGACGACGCCCTGGGTATAGCCCGAGCTGTATTCGAGGTGAAAACCCTGGCCCCATTCGCGATTGTCCTGGGCTCCGCTCGCATGGCGATCCATATGCCAGTAAACGTTGCGGGTCAGCAGATTCAGCGTGCTGTCTTCGATAAACCCCTTGGATTCGGCCTGGTTCGCCTGAGCGGTGGAAATGGCCAGAAGACTGGCACTCAGCGCCATCAACGATAATCCGGTACGTTGCACGATCATTATTATTCCCTATGCGTGGAATGTAGCGGCGGATAGTCCGCCCTTGAAACAGGATGGGCTGCAGCGCCCACGCCGCAGCATGGCAACAGGTTTCCCCTGCCTGACGTGCGTTCGCGTGAGCCACCCACCCCTTGGTCAGCCCTGCCGTGTTGAAGCGCCCCGGGAATGCGGCCCGGGAGCAAGGCCGCTCTTTTTTACCCTATGGCCAATGGACGCATCGTCGCAACCCTCGAGGCAGCGAGCGGCGTTGCCGTTCACCAATTGCGAGCGACTCACGCCAATCACTGCGCGGCCTGCAGCAACGCTGCGGTCATCGACGGCCTGCAGAAAAACCACCATCCGGTTATGCTTGCCCACCCTCAGCCCATATCCGCCACCGACCATGCGCCTTTCCCGCTTCTTCATCGACGCCCCCCTTTCCCTCGGCCAACACGAGCTGCCCGAAGCCCAGGCCCACTACATCGGCCGGGTGCTGCGGCATGCAGCGGGCGACGCGGTGCAGCTGTTCGATGGCAGCGGTCAGGAGTTTCTCGGCGAGCTGGTCGAGGTGGGCAAGAAGACGGTGCGCGTCGAGCTGCGCGAGCAGTTCGCCGGGCAGGCGGAGTCGCCCCTGCACATCCACCTGGGCCAGGGCCTGTCCCGTGGCGAGCGTATGGACTGGGCGATCCAGAAGGCCACCGAGCTGGGCGCCCAGGTGATCAGCCCGATCATCAGCACGCGCTGTGAAGTACGCCTGAAGGATGAGCGCACCGACAAGCGCATGGCCCACTGGCGCCAGGTGGCGATCAGCGCCTGCGAGCAATGCGGGCGTTCGGTGATTCCGCTGATTCATCCACCCATCGTTCTCAACGACTGGCTGCAGCAAACCCAGGCGGATCTCAAGCTGGTGCTGCACCCTGTTGCCGAACCGCTGAGCAGCCATGCCAAACCCGCGTCACTGGCCTTTCTGATCGGCCCCGAGGGCGGCCTGACCGATGCCGAAGTCGAGCAGGCAAAAGGCACCGGCTTCCACGCAGCACGCCTGGGGCCGCGCGTACTGCGCACCGAAACCGCGCCGGTGGCGGGCTTGGCGCTAGCTCAGTACTTGTGGGGCGATTTCTAAGAGCCTGTTCAAAGTCCACTCTGTCGGCGTGGGGACAGCGCATCGCGCAAAGCCGCAAGAAACCTGAGGCCAATTGGCTATCATCAGCAGACGGCCCGTGCGCACCGGGCATGATGAGAGCCCACCATGAATGACCGCTATTCAGGCACCCAGATCACGCTGCACTGGCTCAGCGCTCTGCTGGTCATCTGCACCCTGTCGCTGCCTTATGCCCAGGATCTGGTTGCCGATCTGCTCGGCGGCACTGGCGGGGTGTTCACCCTGCACAAATCCCTGGGTCTGACCATTCTGCTGCTGACCGTTCTGCGCCTGCTGGTGCGTGCTCGGCAAGGCACACCACGGTTGTTGGCCGACCACGCACGCTGGCAGCGCACCGCAGCGAAGCTGGGCCATGGCGTCCTTTATGCGCTGTTGCTGGCGATGCCCCTGAGCGGCCTGCTGTTCGGCAAGCGGCCAGTGGAAATGTTCTGGTTGGTGACCATCGATCCGTTGCCGGTTTCCGATGCAACCCGCGCCCTGGCCCGCCAGTTTCATCTGACGGCCAAGTACCTGCTGTTCGCGTTGATTCTGGGCCACGCCTGTGTGGCGCTCTGGCACCACTACGGGCTGCGCGATGGCGTGCTGCGAGCGATGCTGCCGCGCCGCTGATCGCCGGAGCGTTGAATACGCGCCCCGGCGGACGCCTCAGAGGTCGTCGAGGATATCGGCGATATCGTCGGCGTGCTCTTCTTCCTGGGCGAGGATGTCTTCGAAGATGCGCCGCGTGGTGGGATCGTCATTGCCGAGGAAGGCAATGATCTCGCGATAGCTGTCGATGGCGATGCGCTCAGCCACTAGGTTCTCGGTCACCATATCCTTGAGCGAACTGCCGGCAACGTACTCGGCGTGAGAGCGGGCGGTCAGCGTGGCCGGATTGAAGTCCGGCTCACCACCGAGCTGGGTGATGCGCTCGGCCAGTTTGTCGGAATGCTCCAGCTCCTGCTGCGCATGCTCGAGAAATTCAGCAGCGGCGACGCTGGCCTTGAGGCCGGTGGCCATGTGGTAGTGGCGCTTGTAGCGCAGGTAGCAGACCAGCTCGGTGGCCAGCGACTCGTTGAGCAGGCGCAGGACCGTTTCGCGATCGGCCGAATAACCCTCGGTGATCGCGCCGGACTCAAGGTGCTGACGCGCGCGCTGGCGCAGGATACTGATATCGGTGAGAGGGGTGGCGCTCATGACTTTTCTCCATCGGCTTACGGTTGAGTGCGCCTGCTCTGGCGGCCGGCGGCACTCGGTTGTGAGTCGTTGCGAGAGAGAAAAGTTTGACCTGTTTCAAAATGCTACAGCAGTGCTCAGATCAGCTCGGCGTCAGCGAGCAGTTGCTCGAGCCCTTCCAGGTCGGGAATGCGCAATACGGCGGCGTCCACCTTCACGGCTGCCAGCTCCAGCGCCGCGAGGGCCACGTCCGCCCGAGGCAGATCCTCGGTCACCCGCAGGGAACGGGGAATTCCCTGAACCAGCAGAGCGATGAACTTGACGTTGGCGCGGCCGCCCAGGGCATTGAGAATCGCGATGCGGGCACCGTCGCCCGCCACAGCAGTGCCACCGCTGGCGGCCTCGAAGCTGAGCAACGGCAGGCTCAGGTCGCGCCAGGCTACCTGGCCGAGAAACCAGTCCGGCATGCCGGCCAGGGCCGGTGGCGCGCGGTAGGGAATCAGCTCGGCCACCGCCACGTTGGGCAGCAGCAGCGTGCGATCGGCCAGCGGCACGACCAGACCGGTCAGGCTGCTGACGCTGTTCTGGGTAGCAACGGCTTGGCTCATGAAAACATCCTGTCAGACAGCGAAGGTGGTTGGAGAAGAGTGCCGATTACCGGCGCACTGCTCGGCAAGGTGCTCGACGAGCGCTGCTGCCAGCTCCCGCGGATCGGCGGTGAAGCTGCTGTAGCCGCCTTCGCGCAGGCTGTCGGGCATGCTCGAGCAGGCGCAGCTCTCGGCGCGCTGCGTCCAGATCAGTCCGCCCTGGCGCTTCACGTAGGCGGCTGCGGCGCTGCCATCGCTGCCCATGCCGCTGAAGGCGATCACGCCGCTGTCGGCGGCGTAGCGCTGGGCCAGGTTGAGCATCATCTGGTCGATCGATGGGCTGTAGGGCTCCGGCCAGGGCCGATTGGCGACGCGCATGATGCCGTCATCGGCAAAGGTCAGCTCGTTGCTGATCGGCACCACCACCACTTCGCCGCAGCGCAAGGCATCGCCGTCACGAACGGTGCCGACGCGCCACTGACTGTGGCGGCCGACGGCCTGGGGCAAGGTGGTCTCGAAGCTGGGATCGATATGCTGGGCATACAGGAATGCCACCGGCAGGCCGCCCGGCAGTGCATCGAGAAACGCCTTGACCGCCGCCGGCCCGCCCAGCGATGCCGCCAGCAGCCAGACTTGGCGAGCCGGCTCACCCGCCTGCAGCGGCGTGTTGGCCAGCGCCGCCGGCAGTTCGATACGGCCCGGCCGCTGGGCCTCGGCCAGTACGCCGTCCAGGCCGCCGCCTACGGTGGCCAGGGCGGGATCGCCGACCAGTTTCTTCAGCTTGCCGACCAGCCGGCGCTCCCAACGCGGGTAGTTTTCCGAGCTGCGCTGCGGCGCATGACCCTCGCCGAACAGCACCGGCACCTCGGCATCGGCCATCAGGGTATCGATCAGCGGCAGGTCATCGGACTGCACCAGGTCGACCAGCCACAGATCCGCTTCACAGGCCTGCAACGCCGCGTCATCGAGGCGCCCCGGATCGCTGTTGAGCACAACCTGATAACCGTTGCTGCTCAGGGCCTGCTGCAGCACGTGGCGCTGCAGCGAGGTGTCGGCGATCACGGCGATGCGTGCTGCGCTGGATTGGCTCATGAGCGCTTGGTCCACTTCTCGATGGAGCCGAGCAACAGCGACTCCTGGTAGGGCTTGCCGAGGTACTCGTTGACGCCGATGCTCATCGCCCGCTCCCGGTGTTTCTCACCGGTACGCGAGGTGATCATGATGATCGGCAGGTCCTTGAGGCCTTCGTCGTGGCGAATCAGGTTGGCGACCTCGAAGCCGTCCATGCGCGGCATTTCGATGTCCAGCAGCATGATGTCGGGGCGATGCTCCTGCAGCTGGGCGATGGCGTCGACACCGTCCTTGGCGGTCAGCACGTTCATGCCGTTGCGCTCCAGCAGGCGGCTGGTGACCTTGCGCACGGTGACCGAGTCGTCCACCACCATGACCAGGGTCGGGCGTTCGACCTCGACTTCCGGCACGCTGCCAGCGTCGGCCGACAGACGCGGCCGAACCTGATACTGCAGGTGCGCATGCAACTCGCGGATGGTCGCGAGCAGGTCGAGAATCACCACCACGCGACCGTCACCGAGGATGGTCGCGCCGGAAATACCCGGCACCGTGGCGAATTGCGGGCCGAGGCTCTTCACCACAATCTCCCGCGAACCGGCCAGCGAATCCACCTGCACGGCCACGGCGTGTTCGCTGGAGCGCACCAAGATCACCGGCAGCGGAAGGCTCTGGCCGACCAGCTTGGGATGCTGGCCGTTGTTGAGCAGGTCGCCCAGGTAACGCAGCTCGTAGGCTTGGCCGGCGTACTCGAAACGCGGCGCATCGGGGCCGTAGTAGCTTTCCAGCTCGTACGGCGAAACGCGCACGATACCTTCGATGGTGTTGAGCGGAATGGCGTACAGGTCTTCGCCGGACAGCACCATCAACGCACGGTTGACCGATACGGTGAACGGCAGACGGATGCGGAAGGTGGTGCCTTCACCGATCACCGAGTCGATGCTCATCGAGCCACCGAGCTGCTTGACCTCGGCGTTGACCACGTCCATACCGACGCCACGCCCGGAAATCTGCGTGACCTTCTCGGCGGTGGAGAAGCCGGCCTCGAGAATGAACTGCAGGATCTCGTGCTCACTGAGGTCGGAGCCAGCGTCCATCAGCCCGCGCTCGATGGCCTTGCGGCGCACCGCATCGAGGTTGATGCCGGCACCGTCGTCGCTGAGCGTCAGCACGATGTCGCCGCCTTCACGGCCCAACTCCAGGCGAATGCTGCCCTGTTCCGGCTTGCCCGCGTTGGCGCGCACCGCAGCGCCTTCGATACCGTGGTCGACGGCATTGCGCAGCATGTGCTCCAGGGGCGCAACGATGCGCTCGAGTACCGTGCGGTCCATCTCGCCATCGGCGTTGCCGACGGTGAACTCGACCTGCTTGCCGAGCTCGCTGGCCACCTGGCGCACGATACGGCGCAGACGCGGTACCAGGCGGTCGAACGGCACCATGCGCGTGCGCATCAGGCCTTCCTGAAGCTCGGTGTTGACCCGCGCCTGTTGCAGCAACAGGGTTTCCGCATCGCGGTTACGCGAAGCCAGGGTTTCCTTGAGGTCCAGCAAGTCGGAGGCCGACTCGAACAGGGCTCGCGACAGCTGCTGCAACTGGGAATGGCGGTCCATTTCCAGCGGGTCGAACTCTTCGTACCCGGCGCGCTCGGCCTCGGCCTGGTAGCGGCTGAGGATCTGCGCCTGGGTTTCGGTGTCCAGGCGGCGCAGCTGATCGCGAACGCGGTCGATGGTGGCTTCCATCTCGCTCAGGGTGAAGCCGAAGTCGCTGACCTGCTGCTCTACACGGCCCCGGAAGATCGACGTCTCACCGGCCAGGTTGACCAGGCCTTCGAGCAGATCGGCGGGCACCTTGACCAGTTCCTGCGGGGCACGCCGTGCGGCGGCCTCCTCGGCAGCCACTTCGGCGCGCTGCACGAACGGCAGTACGCGGTTCTGCGCGGCGACCACCGGCCGCTCGCTGGCGGCGACGATGGAAGTCGCCGCACGCGCCACCGGCTGCTCCGGCTCGGCTGCCGGGCGCTCGTCCTGTGGTTGCTGCTGCAAACGCAGGCGCAGTTCATCGAGGCTCTTCTGTAGTCCCTCGAAGCCGGACTGCACGTCCAGGAACAGGCTGTCGGGCCAGGGCGCACCTTGCGTCTGGGCTTCGGTCAGGTGCTGCTCCAGATCATGGCTCTGGTCGCCCAGCTGCTTCTGCCCAGCCAGGCGAGCACCGCCCTTGAGGGTATGCAGGATACGCAGCAGGTCGTCGATACAGCTGGCATCGTCACGGCGCTCTTCCCAGCGGCTGATGCCGGCTTCCATGGCTTCGAGCAGGTCGTCAGCTTCTTCGAGGAAGATATCGAGAATTTCGTCGCTGTCGGCATCGAAGGCTTCCTGCGGCGCGGCGCTCAATGGCACGGCGCGCGGCATGCTGAGCTGCTCGTCCGGGTTGGCGCGCAGGCGGCGGATGGTCTCGACCAGCTCGTCGCCATTGGGCACCTGGCGCTGTGAGCGCACGGCGTCGAGCATCTCGGCGAGGCGGTCGTGGCAGGCGTGCAGCAGCTCGAACAACATCGGGCTGGGGCGCAGGCGACCGTTGCCGAGGTCCTCATAGAGGAACTCCAGCTCGTGGGCCAGATCGCCGATCTCACGAATCTCAGCCATCCGCGCACCACCCTTGAGGGTGTGCAGATCACGCTGCAGGGATTCCAGATCGAGGCTGTTGTCGACGTCATCCATCCAGTGCGTCAGGGCCGCACCGGCGCTGTCGATGATGTCGAAGCCTTCCTCGAGAAAGATCTCGACCAGTTCGGGATCGCGGTCGCTGTGCACCACGGCCTGCGCCGGCTCGTCGCGCAGCATGGGCGGCTCGACGGGCGCTACAGCTGGCTCGGTGGCCGCGGCTTCAGGCTCGGGCTCGGGCTCGGGCCAGGCATCCAGGTGTTCGACCGGCTCAGGGGCGACCGGCGCCTCGGGCTCGATGTGTTGCTCGTCCTGGCCACCGCGCTGGCGGAATTGGCGAATGGCCTCGACCAGTTCATCGGCAGGTTGCGCCGGCTGGCGCGCCTGCAGGTTGGTGAGCATGCCGCCGAGCAGCGCATGGCCCTGCTGCAGGCTGTCGGTAGCGAAGGGGGAAACACCGTAGCGGCGATCCACCAGCCCCTCGTAGAGGGCTTCCAGCTCGTGGGCCAGCTCGCTGATCGGCGTCACGCCGGCCATGTTGGCGCCACCTTTGAGGGTGTGCATGTCGCGTTGCAACGACGACAGCAGCGTGCGGTTATCCGGCTCGGCCAGCCAGCGCTGCAGATTGCCGGCGGCGCTGTCGAGGATGTCCACCGCCTCTTCGAGGAAGATCGACTCCAGCTCGTTGTCGTCAGACTCGGCAGCATCGAGCGGCTCTTCGGCCTCATCCGCCGCTTGCAGCGCGCGGGTCGCCTCTTCCAGCTCGACCACCTGCAAGCCCGGCACGTCGCCGGACAGCAGGGCCAGCTTGGCAGGATCGAGCGCTTCGTCGAACAGCGCGCGCAAGGCGGCCACCCGCTCGGGGCAGGCGCTGACCTCGAGGCCGGCGGCGACCTGATCCATCATGCTGACCAGCGCTTCGTGGGCCTGCTCGGCCTCATCGAAGAACCGTTCGCTGACCGCCAGGCTGCCGTCTTCCACGGCGCCGTAGACGTCCAGCAGCGCTTCGCACAGCTCGTCGATCTGCGGCAGCTCGGCCATTTCCGCGCCGCGGCCGAGGGTGGTCAGCTCTTCCAGCAGGGTGTTCAGTTCCTGGCGTTCGGACGGCTGCGTGCGCCAGCGGCGCAGCAGGTCTTCGGCATCGAGCAGGATGTCCATACCCTCGGCCAGGAAGATGCTGATCAGCTGCGGATCGCGACTCTCGCCGTGCTCATCCTGGCGCAGGCTCTGGGCATGTTCGAGGCGTTGCTGGTGCAGCTGCTGCACACGTTCAAGGAAGGCTTCGGTGCCCGGAATCGGTCGCAGCGGATCGCTTTCCAGCTGAGCCAGGCCCTGACGGAACAAGGCCTGGGCCTCGACCAGCACCTCGGCTTCAGTCAGGTCCAGCGGCACCAGATTGACCTTGAATTCCTTGACCATCTTTTCCAACGGCGCGGCCACTTCGGCCATCGGCAGAATGCCGGCCATGTAGGCGCTGCCCTTGAGCGTATGCAGGGCACGCTGCAGGTCATCGGTCACCGGCTGCGGCATTTCACGGGCGCAGTCGTCGAGAAAGGCGGCCAGAGTGTCGAGGTGGGTTTCCGCCTCGTTGCGGAAGATTTCCAGCAACTGCGGATCGAGCCCCGCGGGCTCTTCACTCGCAGGTTCCTGATTGACCGGTGCGGCAGCCTCGATCTCGCCCGCGGGCTCGGCTACCGCGGCAGCCGGGGCGTCATGCTTTGGGAGGCTCAGCCCCTTGGCCAGTGCATGGGCATCGGCCGCCAGGCGGTCGACGTCATCACGCTGGCGCTGGGCCTGGGCGGCGAATTCTTCGACCAGCTCGGGCGTCAGCGCCACGACCTGATTGATCACCTGCTTGACCTCGTCGCCAGGCTGAATGCTGCGGTCGAGCACGCGGTTGAGCAGGTTTTCGATCGACCAAGCCAGCTCACCGATGACCAGCGCGCGCACCATGCGGCCACTGCCCTTGAGGGTATGGAAGGCGCGGCGGATTTCGGTCAGTGCCTCGCGGTCGTCGGTATCGACGCACCAGCGCGGCAGGAACTCGGCGATGGTTTCCAGCACCTCGCCGGCTTCCTCGATAAAGACCTCGCGGAGCTCCTCATCGATGGGTTCTTCATCGGCAGGCGGCGGCAACAGGCTGGGCGGCACGTCCGCCGCAGGCGGGTTGATCGCCTGCACCGGCGCAGCCATCACGTCAGCCATGGAAAGCGGTTTTTCAGCTACCGATCCTTCGACGGCGGGCGCCTCGGGCAGGCCGGGCAGCTCGACTTCCGGCAGTTGCAGGTCGTCGAGGTCGACTTCGTTCCACTGCGGCTCGTCGCTCGCATCCAGATCCAGGGATTCCAGTTCCAGCGGCTGCTCTTCGAAACCCTGGTTCGGCAGATCCAGAGCCGGCAACTCGGCGACGGTCGGCTCGGCATCGACAGGTTCGAGATCGCTTTGCAGCTCGTCGAGCGACCACAGCTCGTCCTCGGCTCGGCCATACTGCTCGGGCGCGGCGGCAGGCTGATCATCGAGGTCAAAGGACCACTCGTCATCGGCGACGGAAGCGGGTTGTTCGGTAACCGGCAGAATCACCGGCTCGTCCAGCTCCAGTGGCTCGGCGGACAGCAGGAAGGCATCATCCTGTGCCTCGGAGCCGGCGCGCTCGTCCAGCAGCTCGCTGTCGTCCAGCGACCAGGCATCATCGGCTACCGCAGCCTTGGCATCGGCGTACGGGTCGTCGCCCAGTTCGCCGAGGTCGACCGCGTAGGGATCAGCCGCTTCATTGGCTTGCTCGGGCGTCAGCGCCTGAGGTTGCTCATCGGCCAACGACCAGTTGTCGAGTGTCTGCGCCCCATGGGCCTCGACCAGGGTCTCGGAAGCCTGTTCACCGGGCTCGATCACTTCGCTGTGCAGCTCGGGCAGGTCGTCGGGCTGCGTGGTGTGAGTGTGCGGCTGGTCGTCCGGCGCCCACTGCAGGTCGGCGACTTCGTTGCCGTTGCCTGAGGTGGCCGGTTCAGGCTCTGCGTAAGCAGGTTGGTCCAACACGGGCAGCTCGTCAGTGACTGGCTCCAGGGGCGCATCCGGCTGAACGGCGTCGGCAGCCGGCGCCGCCAATACGTCGATATCGTGCAGCGGATCATCTAGCGGGGCCGGCTCGTCTTCGGCGGGTGCGTCGAGGATCGACGGTTTTTCCTGCAGCGGGTAACCCAGCGCCCCGAGGCTTTCCTCGGCGACGTCGAGAATCAGGTCGCCCTGGGTGGCGTGATCTTCGGACAGACGCTCCAGGTAGTACTCGACGCTGGTGATGGCATCGGCCAGGGTGTCGAGGTTCTGCCAGTTCGGCACCGCCTTGCGGGCCAGCAGCTGTTCCTGGATATAGCGATTGCAGGCATTGAGCAACGCCGCGGCGCGCTCCAGCGGAATCATCGCCAGACCGCCACGCACCTGGGTCAGCAGCTCCGGCACGCGGGCCAGATGCTCGTGATTCCACTGCGAGGCGATGAACTCGATGATCGCGTCCTTGGCCTGCTCCAGGCCATTGCGCGTTTCCTTGATCACTAGTTGGTGGATCTGCCCGACGTCGGTGGTGGGCAGGTGGCTTTCTTCGCGTTTGTTGCCGTCGTTCTGGCCGACCATGCCGGTCAGGGTCGCTTCGACGTAGAGCAGTGCGCCGGCCACATCCATCAGCACGGCGTCGCTCGGCGACTGGGCGCCTTCGGTCAGCGCGCGCACCACGTCGAGCTGGTCGACGATCACCTTGCGCGGCTGGGCGAAGCCGAGCACGGCCAGGGTGTCGGCGATCTGCTTGAGAGGTACCAGCAGGGCCTGCAGCTCGCCGACATGGGCACGGTCGCTGCGCACGAACAGGTCGAGGCTGTCCTTGACGCGCACCAGTTCCTCACAGAGTGCGCCCACCACCGAGCGCATGGCATCGCGGTCGGGACCGGCCAGACGGGCCCGCTCTTCATCGACCACGCCATCGTCGGGTAGCGCCTCATCGAGGTTGTAGCGCTCGCGCAGCACCTGATTACGCGGCGACTGCGGCGAGGCCTTGGCGACGTAGAACAGCAGGTTCTTGGTGAGTTCGTCCGGGGCGCTCTGGTTGATGCCGTCGGCGCCCTGCTCGGTCAGGCGCTTGAGCTCCTTGTCGACCTGGCGCAGCAGCGTGCGCACCGAGGTGCCGTTGGCGATGCTGCCGTTGGACAGGCCTTCGACGACGCCGGAAGCGATCTGCCACAGCGACTCGAGGGGCGAGTGCTTGCAGAGGATTTCCAGACGTGCGAACACCCGCGCCATGTAGCCGAGGTTGGTGTCCATGTCCTGCTGGCGAATGACGCCGACCAGTGCTACTTGCAGCATCTGCCGCAGTTTGCGCAGCAGGGCCGGCAGTTCGGCGGTGCGCAGCTGGGTCAGCGACTCGGGCGACAGCGCCGCGGCACGGGCGGACAGGTCAGGCGAGAACAGGCTGGTTTCCGACAGCAGCTTCTCGCCCCGCGCGGCGCGCAGGTCGTTGAGCAGCGGCAGCACCACCATGGGCAGGTCACGGCGTGCGGTCTGGATGCGGTCCAGGTACACCGGCAGCTGCAGGATGGCCTGCATCAGCACTTCCAGCGCTTCGCCCTGGTTGGCCACGCGACCGTCGATGAGCGCCTGGGACAGGTGCTCCATTTCCTCGGCGAGCAAGGCCGCGCCGAAGAACTCGACCATCTGCAGAGTGCCGTGAACCTGATGCACGTAGGTCTGGCAGAAACGCATGCGCGTCGAATCCTGCGGATTCTCGACGAACGCCTCCAGTGCCTGTCGCGCCTGCTTCAGGGTTTCCGCGATTTCGCCCTTGACCCACTCCAGGGCGACATAGTCGTGCCGATCACCCATACACACTCCGTCTCTTAGCCCTTGCGGGTATACGCCAGCACTCGCTCGTCGGCCACCGGAAGCATGTCCGGGTGCTGCCAGCCGACCACCTCGCCCACCCCGATCACCAGCAAGCCACCCGGCGCCAGGCACTCGGCCAGGCGGTTGAGGATCTCGCGGCGTCGCCAGCGGCGAAAATAGATCAGCAAGTTCTGACAAAAAATAACGTCCATGCCGGTCATTGGCGCCTTGTCCAATTCCAGCACGTTGAGCCTGGCGCAACACACCCGTGCGGCCAGTTCCGGCAAAACCTTGAAGCGTCCGTCGCCCTGCGCCGCGAAATAGCGCGCGCGCAGCGCTTCATCCATCGTCTGCAGCCTGCGTCCGTCGTACAGGCCGTCCCGGGCCTTGGCCAGGGCGCTGCGGCTGATGTCGGTGCCGGTGACACCGAAGCGCCCCTGCGCGCCCAGCACCTCGCTGGCACCAATGGCCAGCGAATAGGGCTCCTCACCGCTGGAGCAACCCACGCTCCAGATCGCCAGGGGCTTCTCCAGGCCCTGCTCGCCGCGCTGGGCAACGTAGGCCTGATACACCTCGAACGACGCCGGATGCCGGTAGAAGCGGGTTTCCTGAACGGTCAGCCGATCCAGCAGGTTCGCCCATTCCACGGCACCGCGCGGGCCATCGGTGACCTGCCGGTAATAGCTGGCGTAGTCGGTGATGCCCAGCTCGCGCATGCGCGTGCTCAGGTTGGTCTGCAGGAACACCCGGCGCTGTTCGTTGACCACCATGCCCAGGCGCGATTCCAGCAACTGTTGCCAGTCGCGGAATTCCGTGGCGGACATGTCCGCCAGCGGTTGCAAGGCCCAGACGCCTGACTGCATGTTGAGGCCCTCGCTCGAGCACGCGGCTGCCGCCTGGAGCATCGATCAATGCGCCAGACGGCAGGCGATCACGCCTGCTCGCCGTCGTTCGGCAGGTTGAAACCGGACACCGAGTTGCGCATTTCACTGGCCATCTTGGCCAGGTTACCAATGCTCTTGGCGGTGGCGGTGGTACCGGACGAGGTCTGCGAGGTGATCTCCTGAATCACGTTCATGGTGTTGGAGATGTGGCCGGCAGACGATGCCTGCTGACGTGCCGCGTTGGAAATGTTCTGGATGAGTGCGGCGAGGGTCTTGGATACCTTCTCGATCTCTTCCAGGGCCACACCGGCGTCCTGCGCCAGGCGTGCACCGCGTACCACCTCGGAGGTGGTCTGTTCCATGGAGATAACGGCTTCGTTGGTGTCGGTCTGAATGGTCTTTACCAGCGCCTCGATCTGCTTGGTCGCCCCGGAGGAGCGTTCGGCGAGGCGTTGTACCTCGTCCGCTACCACGGCGAAGCCTCGGCCTGCGTCACCGGCCATGGAGGCCTGGATCGCGGCGTTCAGTGCGAGGATGTTGGTCTGGTCGGCGATGTCGTTGATGAGGCTTACGATGTCACCGATCTCCTGGGACGACTCACCGAGGCGCTTGATTCGCTTCGAGGTGTCCTGGATCTGCTCACGGATGTTGTCCATGCCGGTGATGGTGTTGTGTACGACTTCGTTGCCCTTGTTGGCGATGGCTACGGACCGTTCCGCTACCGCGGAGGATTCCGAGGCGTTCGCCGATACCTGGTCGATCGACACGGCCATTTCGTTGATCGCCGCCGAAGCCCCGGCGATTTCCTGGGCCTGGTGCTCGGATGCCTCGGCCAGGTGCATGGCGGTGGCCTGGGTTTCCTGGGCGGCGCCCGCCACCTGCACGGCTGTCATGTTGATCGTCGCGACGAGTTCACGCAGCTGGTCGATCGAGTAGTTGATGGAGTCGGCGATCGCACCGGTGAAGTCTTCGGTTACCGTCGCGGCCACCGTCAGGTCACCGTCGGCGAGGTCGGCGATCTCATCGAGCAGACGCAGAATCGCGGTCTGGTTACGTTCGTTCTTCTCGGCGGTTTCGGCCAGTCGACGGTTGGTCTCCTGCACCATCACCAGGCCGATGATCAGAATCGAACCCAGCGCCAGTGCGCCCAGCACGTAACCAGCAATGGTGTTCAGCGAGCGGCCCGAGGCCAGCCCTTCGAAGCCTTCGGACAGGGTCGAGGCCTTGTCGAGCAGGGTCTGCGAAACGGTGAAGATGGTGTTGGCCGACTCACGAACCTGGAACAGCTCCGGCGAGGTTTCGAGAATCTCGTCCACGGAACCGGATACGAATTCGAACAGCTCGGAAATCTCGCCGAGGCGTTCCAAGGCTTCCTGGTCGCTGACCTTGGTGATTTCCATGGCCGCGTTGCCTTCCTGCATCGCGCTGAGCACGCGACCGAACAGGCTGGCGTCGCGACCGAACATGTCGGCGGCCTGCACCGAGTCCTGGTCACCGGCCAGTACCTTGTTCACCGAACCGAGAATACGTTCGGCGAGCAGCGACTGACGCTGGGCGACCGATACCTGGGCCGCCGGCGCACCGCTCTCGAGCAGGATGTCGACCACTTCCTCGTACTCGACCTGCAGTTGCGGAATGGTTTCGGCCAGGGTGGCGGCAACCTGGTGCAACGACAGAACGGTCTGTTCGCTGGCCAGAATGGCGTCGGCGTTCTGGCGCAGGGCATCCCAGTCCTGCTGCACGGCAGCCATCTGCGCCTGCACCGATGCCGGTGCGGCAGGCAGGCCGGTCTGCGCGTTACCGTCCGTCAGGTAGGCCCAACGGGTCTGGAAATCGTTGCGGGCATCGCGCAGCAGGGCGAAGGCTTCAGCCTTACCCGCAGCGGATTCGGTGGCATCCTTGGCGATACGCTGGGACAGCACGCGCAGTTCACCGGCGTTGCTGAGGTACTCGGTGTCGTAGTTACTCTGCGTATTCATGTACGCGAAGTTGGCGAACAGCATCACGATCGAAACGATCAGGACGACGAACAGCCCCGCCACGAGTGCGCCGACCCGTGTCCCCGCCAGCACATTGTTGGAGATTACTTTTTTCATTATCTGGCCCCCGCCTGGACCCTACCGCACTTCGAATTCCATCTAACGTCAGAAGGCTGGCTGCGCCGCCCCCACCGAAAAGCTATCTGTATGCCACGTCGACAAACTCTGGAGCCTGGGCCAGCGCATGAGGGCTGAACACCAACCAGGGCTGTTCACGCTGGAACACACCGTGAATGAATGGCGCGATGGAAGCCTCGAGCGCCGGCAACTGCTCGGAAAAGGTATCCACCGCAAAATGCTGCATGCCGAACACCTCGTCGACCGTCAGGCCAGCGAAGATGTCGTGATGATCGACCACCAGCACCCGCCGCTGCTTGCGCAGGGGCGACAGCTCGCCGCCGAAGAAGCCGCACAGGTCCATCACCGGCAGCAATCGTCCACGCACGTTGGCCACACCCTTGACCCAGCTTTTCACGCCGGGCAGCAAGGTATGCCGTGGCTCGTGCAGCACTTCACCGACCTCACCCATCGGTGCGACGAAAAACCGCTCGCCCATGCGAAAGCCAATGCCACTCCAGGTCTGCACCGCCACCTGCTGCGACGGCAAGCCCGCTGCCAACGCGCGGCAGCGCTGCTCGATGCCGAGAAGGATCTGAAAGGGGGTGCGTGTCTCTGACATGCCTGTCGTGACCTTCTTCTTTTGTCGTGTCGCGCTGCGCGGCCTCAGCCAGCGAGCACCGCGTTCAGTGTTTTCAGCAGCGTAGCTTCGTCGACCGGCTTGGTCAGATAGTCCTTGGCGCCCTGGCGCTTGCCCCAGACCTTGTCGGTTTCCTGATCCTTGGTGGTGACGATGATCACCGGGATGTGGCTGGTTTCGGCATCCTTGGTCAGCTGCCGGGTAGCCTGGAAGCCATTGAGCCCGGGCATGACGATGTCCATCAGCACCACATCGGGTTTTTCTTGGCGTGCCAGGGCGACGCCGTCGGCGCCGTTTTCGGCCTTGAGTACCTGATGGCCGTGCTTTTCCAGCATGGCGGTCAGCTTGTACATTTCGGTCGGCGAGTCATCAACAATCAGAATTCGAGCCATGATGTTTCCCAATACATGAAGAGAGGCGGTTGTAGCGACAGCCGGACGTCAGGACGCCTGTTCGACCGGAGAGAACTCCGGCACGTGGGTCTTGATCGCGCCGAGCAGCTCTTCCTTGCTGAATGGCTTGGTCAGGTATTGATCAGAACCGACGATGCGCCCCTTGGCCTTGTCGAACAGGCCGTCCTTGGACGACAGCATGATAACGGGCGTGGACTTGAAGGCACTGTTGTTCTTGATCAACGCGCAGGTCTGATAGCCGTCGAGGCGCGGCATCATGATGTCGACGAAGATGATGTTCGGATGGGTGTCGGCGATCTTCGCCAGGGCATCGAAACCATCCACAGCGGTGATCACGTCACAGCCCACCTTTTTCAGCAGGGTTTCCGCTGTACGACGAATCGTCTTCGAGTCGTCGATCACCATCACCCTCAAGCCTTCCGAATGCTGTTCCATGTCTGCCCTGCCACCACTTCGGTGAGTCGTTGTATTACGCCATATCCAGTGCGCCGGAGGCCCTGAAACCAATGGGCCCGGCCCATCGCTGGGCCTTTTTAGCACACTCTCCACATGCAAGCCATCGGCCTGGTCGCCCTTGACCACCAGCCCCGTCAGCGCCACCCTTGGCGCCCATCCCTGCTACCTTCGCGGCTGCTTCGCACCGCCCTCTACGGAGATACCTCAATGAGCGTTCGGCTCGGCATCGTCATGGATCCCATCGCACAGATCGCCTACAAGAAGGACAGCTCGCTGGCCATGCTTCTGGCTGCCCAGGCGCGCGGCTGGAGCCTCTTCTATATGGAACAGAAGGATCTCTACCAGGCCGCTGGTATCGCCCGCGGCCGCACTCGCCCGCTCAAGGTATTCGCCGACCCCCAGCACTGGTTCGAATTCGGCGACGAGCAGGACATGCCCCTGGCCGAGCTCGACGTGATCCTGATGCGCAAAGACCCGCCCTTCGATAACGAATTCGTCTATTCCACCTACCTGCTCGAACAGGCTGAGGAAGCCGGCACGCTGGTGGTCAACCGACCACAGAGCCTGCGCGACTGCAACGAGAAGTTCTTCGCCACACGCTTTGCGCAGTTCACGCCGGAGACCATCGTCAGCCGCAGACCCGACATTCTGCGTGATTTCGCACGACAGCACCGTGACATCATTCTCAAACCCCTCGATGGAATGGGCGGATCGATGATCTTTCGTCACCGCGAGGGCGATCCGAACCTGTCGGTGATTCTCGAAGCCCTCACCGCCCATGGCAGCCAGCAGATCATGGCGCAGCGTTACCTGCCCGCCATCGTCGACGGCGACAAGCGTATTCTGATGATAGACGGTGAACCGGTTCCTTACTGCCTGGCGCGCATTCCGGCCAGCGGCGAGACCCGCGGCAACCTGGCGGCCGGCGGCCGCGGCGAAGCCCGCCCGCTCACCGAGCGCGACCGCGAAATCGCCGCCGCCGTCGGCCCGAGCCTGCGCGAGCGCGGCCTGCTGTTCGTCGGCCTGGACGTGATCGGCGACCGCCTCACCGAGATCAACGTCACCAGCCCGACCTGCATTCGCGAGATCGATGCAGCCTTCGATACGCGTATCGGCGAACAGCTGATGGACAAGATTGCCGAAAAGCTCAATGCGCGGAGTGCTTCATAGACTTTTGCACATCGCCTCGGCAGACTGCGCGGCAACCCAGGGTCTGCTGACGTTTCAGCACGACCGCGCCGAAACGTTGACAGCCCCGACGACAGACCGTGATGAACGCAACAGCCAGCCCACCCGACCTCACCTCCTCCGGCGTTCGCCCGGCGGACCGGCTGGGCTTCACCCTGTTTCTGGCCGCGGTGCTGCACGCCGCGCTGATTCTCGGCGTGGGCTTCACCTTTGCCGAGCCTGGGCAGATCAGCAAGACCCTGGAGATCACCCTGTCCACCTTCAAGAGCGATGAAAAGCCCAAGGAGGCGGACTTCCTCGCCCAGGACAATCAGCAAGGCAGCGGCACCCTGGACAAGAAGGCGGCGCCGACCACCACCGAACAGGCGCCCTTCCAGGACACCGAAGTGCGCAAGGTGACGCCCGCCGCCGCACCGCCGCCGCCCGCCGTGAAACCCGAAGCGCCGATAGCCGCGGTGACCACCCGCGCCCCGCAACAGCAGAAGGCGCCGGCCAAGCGCGAGGAAACCAAGCCGACGCCGCCGAGCCCGGAGGCGCCGTCCTTCGACAGTGCGCAACTGTCCGCCGAGATCGCCAGCCTGGAAGCCGAGCTGTCCGACCAGGTGCAGCAATACGCCAAGCGCCCGAAGATCCACCGCCTCAACGCCGCCTCGACCATGCGCGACAAGGGCGCCTGGTACAAGGACGAATGGCGCAAGAAGGTCGAGCGCATCGGCAACCTCAACTACCCGGACGACGCTCGGCGCCGGCAGATCCACGGCAGCCTGCGCCTGCTGGTGTCGATCAACCGTGACGGCAGCCTGTACGAAGTGATGGTGCTGGAATCGTCCGGCGAGCAGGTGCTCGATCAGGCCGCCATGCGCATCGTGCGCCTGGCCGCGCCCTACGCGCCGTTCACCGGCGATCTGGCCGACATCGATCGCCTGGAGATCATCCGCACCTGGCGCTTCGAGCGCGGCGACCGCCTGTCGAGCAACTGACGGCGACGCGGCGTTTTTGCCCGAACGTGCGGCTTGTAGCTTGCGCCGCGCAGCTTCAAACTAGCGGCCATGAAAGACGCCAGCCCGAGCATTCTCAAGCACCACTTCCTGATCGCCATGCCGCACATGGACGATCCGAATTTCGCGCACACCGTGATCTACCTCATCGATCACAACGACCAGGGCGCCATGGGCCTGGTAATCAACCGCCCCAATGGCCTGAACCTGGCCGACGTGCTCGAACAGCTGCGCCCGGAAAGTACACCCTCGGTGCTGTGCCAGAGCCTGCCGATCTTCAGCGGCGGCCCGGTGCAGACCGACCGCGGCTTCGTACTGCACCCCAAGGGCGCGCAGTTCCAGGCGACGGTCGACCTCGGTGAGCTCGGCCTGTCCACCTCCCAGGACGTGCTGTTCGCCATCGCCGAAGGTAGCGGCCCGGCCAATCACCTGATCGCCCTCGGCTACGCCGGCTGGGGCGCCGGTCAGTTGGAGGCCGAGCTGGCCGATAACGCCTGGCTGACCTGCCCGGCGAACCAGGCGATTCTGTTCGAAACGCCCTACGACCAGCGCCTCGGCGGCGCCGCCGCGCTGCTCGGCATCGACCTCAACCTGCTCACCCCCCAGGCGGGCCACGCCTGATGGTCGAAATCGACAAACAATCGCTGCGCCTGTTGCTCGGCTTCGACTACGGCACCAAGCAGATCGGCGTCGCCGTCGGCCAGCCGATCACCGGCTCGGCCCGCGAGCTGTGCATCCTCAAGGCGCAGAACGGCGTGCCGGACTGGCAGAAGGTCGAAGCGCTGATCAAGGAATGGCAACCCGATGCCATCGTCGTCGGCCTGCCGTTGAACATGGATGGCACGCCGAGCGACATGAGCGAACGGGCCGAGAAGTTCGCCCGCCGCCTCAACGGTCGCTTCAACCTGCCGGTATTCACCCACGACGAACGCCTGACCACCTATGCCGCCAAGGGCGAGCGCCTGCAGCAGGGCCAGACCGGCGGCTATCGCCAGCGCCCGGTCGACGCCCTGGCCGCCGCTCTGTTGCTGCAGGGCTGGCTGGAAGAAAACTGCCTGGGCTGACCCGGCCACAAGGAGCTTTAGATGAGCCTACCCAACCCCGCCGAACTGCTGCCGCAGATGGCGACCTCGCTGAGCAACCACCTGAACCGTCGGCAGATCGGCACGCCGCGCTTCATCGGCATCCGCACCGGCGGCGTGTGGGTGGCCCAGGCGCTGCTCGAGCAATTGGGCCGCGACGAGCCATTGGGCGTGCTCGACGTATCCTTCTACCGCGACGACTTCACCCAGAACGGCCTGCACCCACAGGTGCAGCCGTCCGAACTGCCGTTCGAGATCGAAGGCCAGCATCTGGTGCTGATCGACGACGTGCTGATGAGCGGGCGCACCATCCGCGCCGCGCTGAACGAGCTGTTCGACTACGGTCGCCCGGCCAGCGTGACTCTGGTCAGCTTGCTCGACCTGGACGCCCGCGAACTGCCGATCCGCCCCGACGTGGTCGGCGCGACGCTGTCGCTGGCGGCCGATCAGCGGGTAAAATTGTCCGGCCCCGCGCCCTTCACCCTCGAACTCCAGACGCTTTCCGACCAAGGCCGTCCGCAATGACCGCACTCGATGCCAAGCGCCCCCTGCAACTGAACGACCAAGGCCAGTTGCGCCACTTCCTGTCCCTCGACGGCCTGCCCCGCGAGTTGCTGACGGAAATCCTCGACACCGCCGACTCCTTCCTCGAAGTCGGTGCCCGTGCGGTCAAGAAAGTCCCACTGCTGCGCGGCAAGACGGTGTGCAACGTGTTCTTCGAGAACTCCACGCGCACCCGGACCACCTTCGAGCTGGCCGCTCAGCGCCTGTCCGCCGACGTGATCAGCCTTAACGTGTCGACCAGCTCGACCAGCAAGGGAGAGACGCTGTTCGACACCCTGCGCAACCTCGAAGCTATGGCCGCCGACATCTTCGTGGTGCGCCATGCCGGCTCCGGCGCCGCCCACTTCATCGCCGAGCACGTGTGTCCGAACCTGGCGATCATCAACGGTGGCGACGGCCGCCACGCGCACCCGACCCAGGGCATGCTCGACATGCTGACCATCCGTCGCCACAAGGGCAGCTTCGAGAATCTCTCGGTGGCCATCGTCGGCGACATCCTGCACTCGCGGGTGGCGCGCTCCAACATGCTGGCGCTCAAGACCCTCGGCTGCCCCGACATCCGCGTGATCGCGCCGAAGACCCTGCTGCCCATCGGCCTGGAAGAAAGCTACGGCGTGCGCGTGTTCAGCGATGCCAATGAAGGCCTCAAGGATGTCGACGTGGTGATCATGCTGCGCCTGCAGCGCGAGCGCATGACCGGCGGCCTGCTACCCAGCGAGGGCGAGTTCTACCGCCTGTTCGGCCTGACCGAGCAGCGCCTCAAGCTGGCCAAGCCCGATGCGCTGGTCATGCACCCGGGGCCGATCAACCGCGGCGTGGAAATCGAGTCAGCGGTGGCCGACGGCCCGCAATCGGTGATTCTCAACCAGGTCACCTACGGCATCGCCATCCGCATGGCCGTGCTGTCCATGGCCATGAGCGGCCAGAACGCCCAACGCCAACTCAACGCTGAGGAGCAAAACTGATGCGTACCCGTATCCTCGGCGCCCGCGTCATCGACCCGAGCAGCGGCTTCGATCAGGTCGCCGACCTGTATATAGAAGGCGGCAAGCTAAGCGCCATCGGCCAGGCGCCGGCCGGCTTCGAAGCCGACCAGACCCTGGACGCCAGCGGCCTGGTCGCGGCACCCGGCCTGGTCGACCTGTCCGTCGCCCTGCGCGAGCCCGGCTACAGCCGCAAGGGCAGCATCGCCAGTGAAACCCTGGCCGCTGCCGCTGGCGGCGTCACCAGCCTGTGCTGCCCGCCGATCACCAAGCCGGTGCTGGACACTTCGGCGGTGGCCGAACTGATCCTCGACCGCGCCCGCGAAGCCGGCCACGCCAAGGTGTTTCCCATCGGCGCCCTGAGCAAAGGGCTCGATGGCGAGCAGCTCGCCGAGCTGGTCGCCCTGCGCGATGCCGGCTGCGTGGCGTTCGGCAATGGCCTGAACAATTTCCGCAACGCGCGCACCCTGCGCCGCGCCCTGGAATATGCAGCCACCTTCGACCTCACGGTGATCTTCCACTCCCAGGATCACGACCTCGCCGAAGGCGGCCTGGCCCATGAAGGCGCCACCGCCAGCTTCCTCGGCCTGTCGGGGATTCCGGAAACCGCCGAGACCGTGGCCCTGGCGCGCGACCTGCTTTTGGTCGAGCAGAGCGGCGTGCGGGCGCACTTCAGCCAGCTGACCAGTGCCCGCGGCGCCCAGCTGATCGCCGATGCCCAGGCTCGTGGCCTGCCGGTCACTGCCGATGTAGCGCTGTACCAACTGATTCTCACCGACGAGGCGCTGATCGACTTCTCCAGCCTCTATCACGTGCAACCGCCGCTGCGCACCCGCGCCGACCGCGATGGCCTGCGTGAGGCGGTGAAGAGCGGTGTGATCAGCGCCATCTCCAGCCATCACCAGCCCCACGAGCTCGATGCCAAGCTGGCGCCGTTCGGCGAGACCGAGCCCGGCATCAGCGGCGTGCAGTTGCTGCTGCCGCTGGCCATGACTCTGGTGCAGGACGGTTTGCTGGATCTGCCCACCTTGCTCGCCCGCCTGAGCAGCGGCCCGGCCCAGGCGCTACGCCTGCCGGTCGGGCAACTCAAGCAGGGCGATGCGGCGGATATCCTGCTGTTCGACCCACAAGCCTCCACCGTAGCCGGCGAAAGCTGGTATTCCAAGGGCCGCAACAGCCCGTTCCTGGGTCACTGCCTGCCCGGCCAGGTGCGCTACACCCTGGTGGATGGGCATATCAGCTTCCAAAGCTGATCTACCACCGGCTCATGTGGGAGCGGGCCATGCCCGCGAAATAATCCGCATCAACCAGGCATCCCTGTCGCCCCACAAGGGCCGGCAGCGATGCCTTCCTTCACCTTATCCATTGCGCGCATTCTCGATCGACACCTGATTGTTCAGCGTCCACAGGTCGTACAGCACGCCGACCAGAAACAGCCCGCCGGTCAGCAGGTAAAGGATCCCGGTGATCCACTTGCCCTGGTACATGCGGTGCACGCCGAAAATGCCCAGGAACGTCAGCAGGATCCAGGCGACGTTGTAATCGAGCCGGCCGGCCGTGAAGCGCAGGTCCGCCTCGCGATCCATCGCCGGGATCAGGAACAGGTCGATGATCCAGCCGATGAACAGCAGGCCCAGGGTGAAAAACCAGATGGTGCCAGTCACCGGCTTGCCGTAATAGAAGCGGTGCGCACCGAGGAAACCGAAGATCCACAGCAGGTAGCCGATGATCTTGCTGTGGGTATCAGGACGCTGCATCAGATTCTCCAGAAAGGACAGGTTGATTCGCTTCGATCCATGGCGGCGCCGCAGGTTTCGCCTTTCACCGACGAGACGACCTTGCGGGAACCGCAGGCTTACCGAATACTGTACATAAATACAGCTATCGAATCGTACCCATGGAATTGATCGAAAAGCTTACGGTACTCGCCGACGCCGCAAAATACGATGTTTCCTGCGCCAGCAGCGGCGCACCCAAACGCAGCTCGAAAGGCCAGAGCGGCATGGGCGCCACCGACGGCATGGGCATCTGCCACAGCTTCACCCCCGATGGCCGCTGCGTGGCGCTGCTGAAAGTCCTGCTGACCAACTTCTGCCTGTACGACTGCCAATACTGCGTCAACCGGCGCTCCAGTGACGTGCCGCGTGCGCGCTTCACGCCCGAGGAAGTGGTCACACTTACCCTGGATTTCTATCGCCGCAACTGCATCAGCGGGCTGTTTCTCAGTTCCGGCATCATCCGTTCCGCGGACTACACCATGGAGCAACTCAACCGGGTCGCCAAGCTGCTGCGTGAGGAGCACGAGTTTCGTGGCTACATCCACCTCAAGACCATTCCCGACGCGTCACCGGAGCTGATCGCCGAAGCCGGTCGCTACGCCGACCGCCTCAGCGTGAACATCGAACTGCCCACCGAAAGCAGCCTGATCCGCCTGGCGCCGGAAAAGAGCGTGGCGCCGATCAAGCAGGCCATGGGCACCATTCGCAATGGCGTCGAGGAGGCCGACAGCGAAAAGCGCGCGCCCGCCTTTGCGCCTGCCGGGCAAAGCACGCAGATGATCGTCGGCGCGGATGCTACCGACGACAGCATCATCCTGCACACCGCTCAGTCGCTATATGGCGACTTCCGCCTCAAGCGCGTCTATTACTCGGCCTTCAGCCCGATTCCGCAAAGCCCCAAGAGCGTCCCCTTCGAGGCACCGCCGCTGCTGCGCGAGCACCGCTTGTATCAGGCGGACTTCCTGATGCGCGGCTACGGCTTCAAGGCCACCGAGTTGCTCGACGGCCCCGGCAACCTGGCGCTGGATATCGACCCCAAACTGGCCTGGGCACTGAACAATCGCCAGCACTTTCCCGTCGACCTCAACCGCGCGGACGTGACCCTGATCGCCCGCATCCCCGGCATCGGCGTGCTCAGCGCCCAGCGCTTGGTCGCCCTGCGCCGCCAGAAGCGCATCCGTTTTGCGGACGTCGGCCGCCTGCGCTGCGTGCTGGAAAAAGCCAAACCGTTCATCGTCACCCAGGATTACCGCCCGGCTCAGGCGACCCGCGAATCCCTGGTGCTGCGCCAGCAATTGAGCGAAGCGCCGCAACAGATGGGGCTCTGGTGATGCACGCGGTGCACTTCGACGGCAGTTTCGCCGGCTGGCGGGACGCTGCCCGAGCGCAACTGCGCCGAGGCATGGCGCCGCATCAACTGAGCTGGGTACAGGACAGCCAGGAAAACCAGGATCTATTCGCCGCGCTGGAAGCACCTCAACCCGCCGCGGCTGCCGACCGACCCGTGCGGGTTCCGCGCGCCCTGATCGAACAACTGGAATGCGCTGCTCGCTTTCGCTGCGCTCAACGCTGGGCATTGCTGTACCGCATCCTCTGGCGCGTCGCGAACGGCGACCATGCCGCCATGCTGGCCGGCGATATCGATGGCAGCGAACTGCATACGCGCCTCAAGGCGGTTCGTCGTGAAGCGCATCACCTGCACGCCTTTCTGCGCTTCAAACCGCGGGACGCGAGCGCTGGCGGGCCGGAGCTGGTGGCCTGGCACGAGCCGGCCCACGACATTCTCGCCAGCGCCTCGGGCCATTTCGCCGATCGCCTTGGCCGGCAGACCTGGCTGATCGCCACACCGGACGACGGAGTGTTCTGGGATGGTGAAAAGCTGCATCACGCCAGCCCCTGCCCTCCCGACTGGCAACGCCTGGCCCAGGGCACCGATGACCGCAACGAAGCGATGTGGCTGGCCTACTACGGCAGTACCTTCAACCCGGCACGCCTCAATCGCAGCGTGCTGGAAACCAACATGCCGGTGCGCTTCTGGCGCAACCTGCCGGAAGGTCCGCTGATTCCCCGCCTGATGAGCCAGGCCCGCGCGGGCGCCCAGGCCGATGGCCAGGCCCAAGCCGTTGCCAACCAGCCCGGAAAGCGCATCCATGCCGATGCCGAGAAGGTCTTGCCGGTACGGCAGTAATTCAGGGTTTGTTTGCCAGTCCGCCCGGCTAGTGCAATAAAAAACCCGCCGAAGCGGGTTTTGTTTTCATTGCCTTGGGCCGCTCAGCGGAAACGTCGCCCCTGATCTTCGTCGGTGATTTCCAGGGCCAGCCCCTGGGACATGCTGGTCAGATGCTCGCCGTCGGTTTCCGAGCCGAGCTTGATCATCAGGCGCAGGTCGTTGGCCGAGTCGGCGTACAGCAGGGCATCTTCGTAGGTGATCTCACCCTGGCTGTAGAGGTTGTAGAGTGCCTGGTCGAAGGTCTGCATACCGTGCTCGGTAGAGCGCTTCATCAGGCCCTTGAGCTCGTGCACCTCGCCTTTGCGGATCAGATCGGCAGCCAGCGGGGTGTTGATCAGCACCTCGATCACCGCGCGGCGGCCCTTGCCATCGGGCGTGGGGATCAGTTGCTGGGCGACGATGGCCTTGAGGTTCAGCGACAGGTCCATCCACACCTGGTTCTGCCGGTCCGCCGGGAAGAAGTTGATGATCCGGTCCAGCGCCTGGTTGGCGTTGTTGGCGTGCAGGGTGGCCAGGCACAGGTGCCCGGTTTCGGCGAAGGCCACGGCGTGGTCCATGGTCTCGCGGGTACGCACCTCACCGATGAGGATCACGTCCGGCGCCTGGCGCAGGGTGTTCTTCAGCGCGACCTCGAAAGAATCAGTGTCGATGCCCACTTCGCGCTGGGTAACGATGCAGTTCTGGTGCTGGTGGATGTACTCGATCGGATCTTCGATGGAGATGATGTGGCCGCTGCTGTTCTTGTTGCGGTAGCCGATCATCGCTGCCAGCGAGGTGGACTTGCCGGTACCGGTGGCGCCGACGAACAACACCAGGCCGCGCTTGGTCAGCGCCAGCTTCTTGAGGATTTCCGGCAGTTTGAGGTCGTCCAGCGTCGGAATGTTGGTCTCGATGCGGCGCAGCACCATGCCGGCCAGGTTGCGCTGGTAGAAGGCGCTGACCCGGAAGCGGCCGATGCCTCGGGCGCTGATCGCGAAGTTGCATTCGTGGTTCTCCGCGAAGTCGCGGCGCTGTTGCTCGTTCATCACCGCGTGCACGGTTTCACGGGTCATTTCCGGCGACAGCGGGGTCTTGGTCACCGGCATGATCTTGCCGTTGACCTTCATCGACGGCGGCACGCCAGCGGTGATGAACAGATCGGAGCCGCCCTTCTCGACCATCAGGCGCAACAGTTTCTCGAATTCCATGGGTGCTTACCTAAATGCGCTGGCGCGATGTTCAATTGCCGGCGGAGCTGCTTCCGCCGGCCTGGGCTCGGAATCGTGAAAAGGTCAGAAATTCTCTGGGGTCTTGGCCTTTTCACGGGCACTTTCACGGCTGACCAGGCCTTTGGAAACCAGCCGTTTCAGGCAGGAGTCGAGGGTTTCCATACCCAGTGCACCGCCGGTCTGGATGGCCGAATACATCTGCGCCACCTTGTCTTCGCGGATCAGGTTTCGGATCGCCGGGGTGCCGATCATGATTTCGTGGGCCGCTACCCGACCGCCGCCGATCTTCTTCAGCAGGGTCTGGGAAATCACCGCCTGCAGGGACTCGGACAGCATGGAACGAACCATGGACTTTTCCTCGGCCGGGAACACGTCGACCACCCGGTCGATGGTCTTGGCGGCGGAGGTGGTGTGCAGGGTGCCGAACACCAGGTGACCGGTTTCTGCGGCGGTCAGCGCCAGGCGGATGGTTTCCAGGTCACGCATCTCGCCGACCAGGATGATGTCCGGGTCCTCGCGCAGTGCCGAGCGCAGGGCTTCGGAGAAGCCGTGGGTGTCGCGGTGCACCTCACGCTGGTTGACCAGACACTTCTTCGATTCGTGGACGAATTCGATGGGGTCTTCGACGGTGAGGATGTGGTGGTACTTGTTGCTGTTGATGTAGTCGAGCATCGCCGCCAGGGTGGTCGACTTGCCCGAACCGGTCGGCCCGGTGACCAGCACCAGCCCGCGCGGCACGTCGGAGACCTTCTTGAAGATCTCGCCCATCCCCAAGTCTTCCATGCTCAGCACTTTCGACGGAATGGTCCGGAATACCGCGCCGCTGCCACGGTTCTGGTTGAAGGCGTTGACCCGGAAGCGCGCCACACCGGGCACTTCGAACGAAAAGTCGGTTTCCAGGAATTCTTCGAAGTCCTTGCGCTGCTTGTCGTTCATGATGTCGTAGATCAGCGCGTGCACCTGCTTGTGATCCAGGGCGGGCAGGTTGATCCGGCGCACATCGCCGTCGACCCGGATCATCGGCGGCAAGCCTGCGGAAAGGTGCAGGTCCGACGCGCCTTGCTTGGCGCTGAAGGCAAGCAGCTCGGTGATATCCATGGGACTCCCTAATGACGGTAGAATGCCGCGTAACTTAAGGATTGGGGCCTTGGGGGATCACCAGGCGGCTGCGCGAGCACGCCCTTGGCAGAACACCGTGGGGCCCGCAGAAACGCTCAGGCGGCAGGCGCAGGTAATGTCCACGATAGCAGAGAATATTGCAAAGGTCGGTGTGCGGATCCGTGAGGCGGCGCAAGCCTCGCAGCGAGATTTTTCCTCTGTCGGGTTGCTGGCGGTGAGCAAGACCAAGCCCGCCGAAGCGATTCGTGAAGCCCACGCGGCCGGCCTGCGGGATTTCGGTGAGAACTACCTGCAGGAGGCGCTCGAAAAACAGGCGCTGCTCGCCGACCTGCCGCTGACCTGGCATTTCATCGGCCCCATCCAGTCCAACAAGACGCGCCTCATCGCCGAGCATTTCGCCTGGGTGCACTCGGTGGATCGCCTGAAAGTCGCCGAACGCCTGAGCGCCCAGCGCCCCGCCGAGCTACCGCCCCTGAACATCTGCCTGCAGGTCAACGTCAGCGGCGAAGCGAGCAAGTCCGGCTGCGTGCCCGAGGAACTCGCGGCCTTGGCACAGGCGGTTACACAACTGCCCAACCTGCGTTTGCGCGGATTGATGACAATCCCCGCGCCCACCGATGACGTGGCCGAGCAACGTGCGGCGTTCGCCCGCCTGCGCGCACTGCGGGACGCGCTGAACCTCGATCTCGACACCCTGTCCATGGGCATGAGCCACGACCTCGAAGCGGCCATCGCCGAGGGCGCGAGCTGGGTGCGTATCGGCACGGCACTGTTCGGCGAACGCGATTACGGCAAGGTTTGAATTACCCGATCTCGACTCTTCAGATAGGAACCTCCCCATGACCACTCCCCGTATCGCCTTCATTGGCGCCGGCAACATGGCTGCCAGCCTGATCGGCGGGCTGCTCGCCCAGGGCCTGCCGGCCAGCGCCATCCGCGCCAGCGACCGTGGCGCCGAACAGCGCGAGAAGATCGCCGCCGAACACGGCATCGACGTGGTGGCCAGCAATGCCGAGGCCTGCCGTGACGCCGACGTGATCGTCCTGGCGGTCAAGCCCCAGGTCATGAAGGACGTGTGCCTCGACCTGGCGCCCCATGTGCAGGACGGCCAGTTGATCGTCTCCATCGCTGCCGGCATCACCAGCGCCAGCCTGGAGAAATGGCTGGGCGCGCGGGCCATCGTCCGCTGCATGCCCAATACCCCATCGCTGCTGCGCCTGGGCGCCAGCGGCCTGTACGCCAATGCGCAGGTCAGCGCCGCGCAGCGCCAGCAGGCCGAGCAACTGCTCAGCGCCGTCGGCATGGCGGTGTGGCTGGAAGAGGAAAAGCTGATCGACGCCGTGACCGCCGTGTCCGGCAGCGGCCCGGCGTATTTCTTCCTGCTGATCGAGGCGATGACCGCCAGCGGTGAGAAGCTCGGCCTGCCCCGCGATGTTGCCGCCAAGCTGACCCTGCAGACCGCCCTGGGCGCCGCACAGATGGCATTGAACAGCGACGTCGACGCCGCCGAGCTGCGTCGCCGCGTCACCTCGCCAGCCGGCACCACCGAGGCGGCGATCAAGACATTCCAGGCTGGCGGCTTCGAAGCCCTGGTCGAGCAGGCCGTCAAGGCCGCCGATCGGCGCTCGGCCGAGCTGGCCGAACAACTGGGTCAATAAGGAGACAATCAATGATCGGTCTGAACACCGCAGCCGTTTACGTCCTGCAGACCATCGGCAGCTTCTACCTGCTGATCGTGCTGCTGCGCTTCATCCTGCAACTGGTCCGCGCGGACTTCTACAACCCGCTCAGCCAGTTCATCGTGCGCGCCACCCACCCGATTCTCAAGCCGCTGCGCCGTATCATCCCCAGCCTCGGCGGCCTCGACCTGGCTTCGCTGGTGCTGGCGCTGATCGTCCAGTTCGTGCTGATGGCTCTGACCCTGATGCTGATGGGTGTCGGCATCGGCGACCCGCTGCTGGTCCTGGTGTGGTCGATCATTGGCGTGACCGCCCTGCTGCTCAAGGTATTCTTCTTCGCCCTGATCATCAGCGTGATCCTCTCCTGGGTCGCCCAGGGCACGCACAACCCGGCCGCCCTGCTGGTCAACCAGATCTGCGAGCCGCTGCTGATGCCGATCCGCCGCATCCTGCCCAACCTGGGCGGCCTGGACCTGTCGCCCATCGTGGCATTCCTGATCCTCAACCTGATCGACATGCTGGTAATCCGTAACCTGGCGGTCAGCACCGGTATGTTCAGCGGCCTGAGCCTGGCGATCTAAGCTCTCATGATCTGCTGCGCGTCGGCCCTACTGCGTTAAAAACAGGCTCGGACTGCTCATTTACAACTCGTAAACTCCGCGTCCTCGCCTATTTTTGCGGGGGCGCCTAGCCCTTGTAGGGCTCTAGCTCGCGAGATCATGAACAGGTTCTAAAAGTCGATGAGTTTCTTTCGCTGGGACGGCAATGCGCTGATCCTCGACTGCCACCTGCAGCCCAAGGCGAGTGCCGATGCATTCGCCGGGCTGCATGGCGAACGCCTGAAGATCCGCCTTACCGCCCCGCCAGTGGACGGCAAGGCCAATGCCCACCTGCTGGCTTTTCTGGCCGCAGCCTTCGGTGTCGCCAAGAGCCAGGTCAGCCTGGAAAGCGGCCAGCAGAGCCGCCAGAAGCGGGTGCGCATTCAGGCGCCCAGCAAATTGCCCGGCGAACTCGGCCTGACCGCTCGCCCGTCCTGAACGACCATCAGGTGCCAATGCGCCCCACTCGCCATTGACGCCGCCTGCGCCCCTCGCATAATGCTCGGCAGCCCGCATCGAAGCCGATGCCTTGTCAGGGAACCCACCGATGAGCATGGAACGTCTCAGTGAGCAGGTCGATGCATATGTCGCCTGGAAGCGCGAACTGGTCCGCGAGATCACCCGCTACCGTAGCTGGCTGGCTCATAACCGGCTGAGCAGCGAAGGCGTCGAGGCACGTCTGGAGCGGGCGCTGCGCCTGCTGCGCACCGACCACATCACCCTGGCCTTCGTCGGCGAGTTCTCCCGCGGCAAGACCGAGCTGATCAACAGCCTGTTCTTCTCCGAATACGGCCAGCGCCTGCTGCCGTCTCAAGCCGGACGCACCACCATGTGCCCGACCGAGATTCTTTTCGATCCGGGCGCCGCGCAGCCCTATATCCGCCTGCTACCCATCGAGACACGTATTGCCGAGGCCAGCGTGGCGCAGTTCAAGCGCACGCCCCGCCACTGGGTGAACGTCGCCCTCGACACCAATGACCCGGACAGCATGGCCAAAGCCTTCGCCCAGGTCGCTGCCAACAAGGCCATGCCGGTGGAGAAGGCCATCGCCCTGGGCTTTCACCCGGACAACCTGGAAAGCACCGAGCAAGCCGGCCAGGTGCTGGTACCGGCCTGGCGCCACGCCATCGTCAACTTCGACCACCCGCTGCTGCGCCAGGGCCTGCGCATTCTCGACACACCCGGCCTCAACGCCCTGGGCTGCGAGCCGGAGCTGACCCTGTCGATGCTACCCAGCGCACAGGCGGTGATCTTCCTGCTGTCTGCCGACACGGGTGTGACGGCCAGCGACCTGGATATCTGGCAGCAGCACGTACAGCCCCTCGACGAGGAGCGCCAAGGCTGCCTGTACGCGGTGCTGAACAAGATCGACGTGCTGTGGGACGACCTGGCCGGCGACACCTTCGTGGCCAATGCCATCGAGCGGGTGCGCATGCAGGCCGCCCGCCACCTGGGCATCGCCGGCCGGGACATCCTGCCGCTGTCGGCCAAGCAGGCACTGCTCGCCAAGGTGCGTCAGGACCCGGCATTGCTGGCGCGCAGCCAGATGGCCGAACTCGAGACGCTGCTCTGCGAGCGCATCGTGGCGCAAAAGGAACGGCTGCTCGAAGAGCGCGTGGTGCGCCAGGTGCTGGCCATGCTCAACAACAGCCAGCACGTGCTCGGCCTGCGCCTGGGCAAGGTCAACGAACAGCTGGAACTGCTCGACGAGCGCCGCCAGGACAACGGCCAGATGCTCATGGAGCTGACCAGCCGTACCAAGGACGATCACACCCTGCACCACAAGCGCCTGGTGGCGCTGCGTACCAACCAGCGCCTGCTGCGCAATCAAGGCGAGCGCCTGAAGACCTCGGCCCAGGCGGAAAAGCTCGAAGCGCACCTCGCCCAGCTGCGCCGCCAGCTCAATGGTGCCTGGACGACCCTGGGCATCAACCAAGCGATCCTCGGTTTTTTCACCGCGGTCGAGGACGACCTGCACAGCCTGTCCCACGATGCTGACATGGCCAACCGCATGGTCGAGGCCATCTACCGCCGGCACAACGAGGAGAACCCGCTGCAGGCGGTCGATGCGCCGCGCTTCGAACTGGCGGACTACGTGCGCGAACTGCGCCATCTGCAGAAGAAAGGCGACCGTTTCCGCCTGCGCCTCAAGACCCTGCTGACCGAGCAGCGCAGCCTCGGCCGACGCTTCTTCGCCACCCTGGTACAGGAAGTCATCGGTCTGCACCGCCGCTTGCGCCGCGATGCCGAGCGCTGGGCCGACGAGGCACTGATGCCGCTGATGCAGCACACCCTGGAGCACAAGCAGTTGCTGGAAGGCCACATGCTGCGTCTCAAGGCCCTGGCCCAGGACACCCAGCACGGTCGCCAGCGCCACCAGCAGCTGGCCCAGTATGCGGAGGAGCTCAAGCAGCAGCTGGCACAGGCCGGCGACATGCTGCGCGTGATGCGCCGCCCGGCACCCATCCAGCGGCAGGCCAAGGTGGTCACCCTCAAAGGCATGCCGCGCCCGGCCGGCAACCTCGAGTAGCCGGCAGCGGGATACGCCGCGTTAGCTGGCTCGGCCAGCGCGGCCAGCAGTTTCCTTGCCGCTGACAGGCGCGCTCTTTAGACTGCTGCACTTTCCCGTACCTTCCTTAGCCGAGCAGAGTCGATGTCGACTGTTTTTCCTCAAGACTCCGTTGGCCTGGTGACGCCGCAGATCGCCAGGTTTTCAGAGCCACTGGCGCTGGCCTGCGGCCGCAGCCTGGCCGACTACCAGCTGATCTACGAAACCTACGGCGAGCTCAACGCCAACGCCAGCAACGCGGTGCTGATCTGCCACGCGCTGTCCGGCCATCACCACGCCGCCGGTTACCACAGCGCCGATGACCGTAAGCCGGGCTGGTGGGACAGTTGCATCGGCCCTGGCAAGCCGCTGGACACCAACCGCTTCTTCGTCGTCAGCCTCAACAACCTGGGCGGCTGCAACGGCTCTACCGGCCCGTCCGACATCAACCCGGCCACCGGCAAGCCGTTCGGTGCCGACTTCCCGGTGATGACCGTGGAGGACTGGGTCAACAGCCAGGCACGCCTGGCCGACCTGCTGGGCATCGAGCAGTGGGCCGCGGTGGTTGGCGGCAGCCTGGGCGGCATGCAGGCCATGCAGTGGACCATCAGCTACCCGGAGCGCGTGCGCCACTGCCTGGCCATCGCCTCGGCACCGAAGCTCTCGGCGCAGAACATCGCCTTCAACGAAGTGGCGCGCCAGGCGATTCTCACCGACCCGGAGTTCCATGGCGGGCACTTCCAGGACCAGGGCGTGATCCCCAAGCGCGGCCTGATGCTGGCACGCATGGTCGGGCACATCACCTACCTGTCCGATGACGCCATGGGCGAGAAATTCGGCCGCGGCCTGAAGAACGAAAAGCTCAACTACGACTTCCACAGCGTGGAGTTCCAGGTCGAAAGCTACCTGCGCTATCAGGGCGAAGAGTTCTCCGGGCGCTTCGATGCCAACACCTACCTACTGATGACCAAGGCGCTGGACTACTTCGACCCGGCCGCCGAGCATGACGGCGACCTGGCCAAGACCCTGGCCAAGGCCAAGGCGGACTTCTGCGTGATGTCGTTCACCACCGACTGGCGCTTCTCGCCAGCCCGCTCGCGGGAAATCGTCGACGCCCTGCTCGCCGCCCGCAAGAACGTCTGCTATCTGGAAATCGACGCGCCGCAAGGCCACGACGCCTTCCTGATACCGATCCCCCGCTACCTGCAGGGTTTTGCCAGCTACATGAAACGGATCGAGGTGTAAGCATGCGAGCCGACCTAGAGATCATCCAGGAATGGATTCCCGCCGGCAGCCGCGTCCTCGACCTGGGCTGTGGCGACGGCGAACTGCTGGCCTGGCTGGGCGCCAACAAGCAGGTCAGCGGCTATGGCCTGGAGATCGACCCGGACAAGATCGCCCAATGCATCGGCAAGGGCGTCAACGTCATCGAACAGAACCTCGACGAAGGCCTGGGCAACTTCGCCAGCGACAGCTTCGACGTGGTGGTCATGACCCAGTCGCTGCAGGCGCTGCACTTTCCCGACAAGGTGCTGGCCGAGATGCTGCGCGTCGGCAAGACCTGCATCATCACCTTTCCCAACTTCGGCCACTGGCGCTGCCGCTGGTACCTGGCCAGCAAGGGCCGCATGCCGGTGTCCGACTTCCTCCCATACACCTGGTACAACACGCCGAACATCCACTTCTGCACCTTCGAGGACTTCGAACGCCTGTGCCACCAGCAGAGCGCCCGGGTGCTCGACCGCCTGGCCGTGGACCGCGAGCACCGGCATGGCTGGGCCAGCCGCGCGTGGCCGAACCTGCTGGGCGAGATCGGCATCTACCGCATCAGCGGCCACAATGCGCACGACGTGCGCATCGCCAACTAGGCCGCCCCATGCGCCTGCTCGCCATGTTGATCGTCCTGTGCCTGGGCCTGCCGGCACTGGCCGACAACCGCATGCAGCGCCTTGGCGACCTGCAGGTGCATTACAGCGCCTTCAACGCCAGCTACCTGCAACCGCAGATCGCCCAGGCCAGCGGCCTGGTGCGCAGCGCCAAGCTGGGGGTGTTGAACATCAGTGTGCTGCGCGGCGGCAAGCCGACGGCAGCAGAGATCAGCGGCGAGGTGAAGAACGTGCTGGGCCATGGCCAGGCGCTGACCTTCGTCGAACAGCGCGAGGGCGAATTCGTTTCCTACCTGGCGCAGTTTCCCATCGAATCCCGTGAGGTGCTGCTGTTCAACCTGCAGGTGAACGGCCAGCGCCTGGACTTCAACCAGGAACTCTTTCCGGAGCCATGATGCCTTTTCCAGAACTCGTCCTCGCCAGCCACAACGCCGGCAAACTCAAGGAACTGCAAGCCATGCTCGGCGACCGCGTGCGCCTGCGCTCGGTCGGTGAGTTCAGCCAGGTGGAGCCTGAAGAAACCGGTCTGTCGTTCGTCGAGAACGCCATCCTCAAGGCGCGCAACGCCTCGCGCCTGTCCGGCCTGCCGGCGCTGGCCGACGACTCCGGCCTGGCGGTGGATTTTCTCGGCGGTGCGCCGGGCATCTACTCGGCTCGCTACGCCGATGGCCAGGGCGATGCCGCCAACAACGCCAAGCTGCTGGCGGCCCTCAAGGAAGTGCCGGACGCCGAGCGCGGCGCCCAGTTCGTCTGCTGCCTGGCTCTGGTGCGACACGCCGACGACCCGCTGCCGATTCTCTGCGAGGGCCTGTGGCATGGCCGCATCCTGCATGAGGCACGCGGCGAGCACGGCTTCGGCTACGACCCGCTGTTCTGGGTCGAGGAGCGCCAGTGCTCCAGCGCAGAGCTGCCTGCGGCCGACAAGAATCAGCTCAGCCACCGCGCCATTGCCATGAAGCTGCTCAAGCAGCGCCTGGGTTTGTAAGCGCTTTCGAATGGGGCGCTTCGTCCACGCGTTTTGGCAGTTTGCCCAACTCGTGCCACGATAGCGCCCCGCAACCATCCTGCCGTGATCCAGAAGCCCGTGTTCCAACTGCCGCCCCTGGCCCTGTACGTCCATATTCCCTGGTGCGTGCGCAAGTGCCCCTACTGCGATTTCAACTCCCACGCCGCCGGCCCCAACCTGCCGGAAGAGGCCTACGTCGACGCGTTGCTCGCCGACCTCGACGCTGACCTGGCCCAGGCCCACGGCCGCCCGCTGACCTCGATCTTCTTCGGCGGCGGCACGCCCAGCCTGTTTTCCGCCAAGGCCCTGGGCCGCCTGCTCGAAGGCGTGGAGCGGCGCATTCCGTTCGCCGGCGATATCGAGATCACCCTGGAAGCCAACCCGGGCACCTTCGAGCAGGAGAAATTCGCCGCCTACCGGCGCCTGGGCATCAATCGCCTGTCGATCGGCGTGCAGAGCTTCCAGGCGGAAAAACTCAAGGCCCTGGGGCGCATCCATGACGGTGATGAAGCCGTGCGCGCCGCCGACATGGCCCGCGCCGCCGGCTTCGACAATTTCAACCTGGACCTGATGCATGGCCTGCCGGATCAGTCCCTCGATGACGCCCTGGGCGACCTGCGCATCGCCATCGCCCAGGCGCCGACCCACCTGTCCTGGTACCAGCTGACGGTGGAGCCGAACACGGTGTTCTGGAACCAGCCGCCGGTGCTGCCCGAGGACGACACCCTATGGGACATCCAGGAGGCCGGCCAGGCGCTGCTCGCCGAGCACGGTTACGCCCAGTACGAAGTGTCGGCCTACGCGCAACCCGAGCGCATGGCGCGGCACAACCTGAATTACTGGACCTTCGGTGATTTCCTCGGCATCGGTGCCGGCGCCCACGGCAAGCTGAGTACGCCGGATGGCCGGATCAGCCGCACCTGGAAAACCCGCCTGCCCAAGGATTATCTCGACCCTGCCAAGCGCTACAGCGCCGGTGAAAGGTTGCTCACCGCCGAGGAATTGCCGTTCGAGTTCCTGATGAACGTGCTGCGCCTGAGCGATGGCTGCAGCGCCGAGCTGTTCAGCCAACGCACGGGCCTGCCCGAGGAGCAACTGGCCAAGGCCCGCGAACAGGCCCAGCGCCGCGGCCTGCTGCAAGCGGAACCGACGCGCCTGGTAGCCACCCGCGAAGGCCAGCTGTTTCTCAATGATCTGCTGCAGTACTTCCTGCCCTGATCGCCGCGCCCGGCGAACCAACGGCGCGCCGGATGATCCGAGGCAGCAGGATTCAATCGTCACGTCTGAGGAACAACCATGGATTATGTGCTGGACTTGATCGCCACCGTGTCACGCTGGAGCCGCGGCCACCTCAGCGAGATTTCCCTGGGGCTCATGGCCACCCTGCTGGTGCTGTTCGGCCCGGCGATCAATGCCTGGATACAGGGACGCATCGGCAGCCTCAATTTCGTGCTGCGCACCTTGATATTCGTCGCGGTCTGCGTGGTCGGCTACGGCCTGGCGCTGGTCTACCTGACGCCGCTGCTCACCCAGCTGCTGGGCCACTTCAACAACTACACCCTGGCGCCGGTGCTGCTGGTGGTGATGTTCCTGATCGGTGTGCTGGCCGACCGCAGCTGAACCGGTTCAGGGCACGACCTTGAACCAGTCGACCACGCCAACGTCGTCATTGCGGTGAGTGCCCAGCACCTCACCGGCAGCATCCTGCTCGACCGACAGGTCGGGCTCGATCGGCTTGCCACTCAGGCGCTCGACGCCAGGCGCTTCGACCAGCGGGCTGAACAGCAGGTTGCCGTGAAAGGCCCGTACCCGGGTGGTCGCCGGATACTGCATGGGGCCGAACTCGAGCGGTTCGGTCAACTCGGCCTGCCAATCCAGCAGCGCGCCGTAAGGCCCATCGAGCCACAGGTTCCATAGCCGCAGCTTCAGCCCCTGGAAGCGCACCGGCGTGTCGGTGGTTTCCAGTTGCCAGCGGCCCTCTGGCACCGCGTGCACGGTCATCGGCCCCGGCCAGGTGATGCCGGCCACCTGGCTGCCGGCGGCCAGCGTGCAACTTTCCAGTTGCCATTGCTCGGGCGCAAAACGCGCGCCGGCGGCGTAGCGGAAGGTCACTGGAGCCTGTGCCGAGCACTGCCAGCCGGCCAATTGCGCATCGTCGACCAGGCTGACCTCGGCAAACGTGTCGCCCAAATCCAGACGCCGCACGGCGGCGCCCCTTATCACCGCCGGCTGCCCGTCGAATTCGGCGCGCTGCAGGCTTTGCAAGCCGTGGGGCAAGGGCTCGCCACTGAGATTCTTGCCAGGCTCCAGGCGTTCCAGCCACACCCGCGTGCCAGCGGGCAGCAGCAACTCACCTAATGCTTGCTCGCTGTCCAGCCGAGGGTTCAGCGCGCGTTGCTCGAACCAGTGCCTGGCCTGCCAACGCAAAAATTCGACGGTGGGCAGGCTGCCAGCGGCCAGAAACACGGCAAGCAACGCAAACCACCAGGGATGCGCCCGAATGAAGCGTCGCGAGCGGGCATTCAGGCAAGCGACCAGCAACGCCAGCAGCGCGGCGACGCAAACCAGCGACACCAGCAGGAACAATGATCCGAGCATCATGGCCAGTGGATTGATGGGGATCATGGGTGTCCTTTTAAGCGCTGTGAGCCGATTTCGTGGCAGAGCTTAGAAGTCACCCTAAAGCGAATCAACACTTGGTTACACTTCAATAAAAAAGCCAGCAATCTGCTGGCTTTCTCTTCGATCAGGCGAGGATCATTTCACCAGCCTGAGGCAGAACGGGTAGCGGTAGTGCTTGCCCTCGCCTGCCTTGATGCCGCCGATGATGGTCAGCACCACGGTGCCGATGCACAGCAGGCCCATCAGCAGGAAGCCGATGAGTACCAGCATCAGCAGCAGGCAGACGATGCCGGCGATGGCTACCGTCAGCTGGAAGTTGAGCGCTTCCTTGCCCTGCTCATCGATGAAGGCATGCGAATCCTTCTTCACCTGCCAGACCACCAGCGGGCCGATTAGGTTGCCAAAGGGGAACACGAAGCCGAGGGCGGCCGCGAAGTGGCAGATCATCGCCCACTGGCGCGCATCCCGATCGGGCTCGTCAGCAGGCGTTACGGCGTTATGCTCATCCATCACGGCTCTCCTCGGTCAGCGAAACATCACTCGGCCAGCGCAGCCTGCTGCAGGGCGAACAACTCGCCCATGCCCTGCTGCGCCAGGGCCAGCATGGCATTCAGCTCGGCAGGCTGGAACGGCGCGCCTTCGGCGGTGCCCTGCACCTCGATGAAACCACCGGTGCTGGTCATCACCACGTTGAGGTCGGTCTCGGCGGCAGAGTCTTCCAGGTAATCCAAGTCCAGCACCGGCTCACCCTGATAGATGCCGACGGAAACGGCGGCGATCATCTGTTTGAGCGGGTCGCCGCCTTTCAGGCCGCCACGCTTCTTCATCACTTTCAGGGCATCGACCAGAGCCACCATGGCGCCGGTGATCGACGCGGTGCGAGTGCCGCCGTCGGCCTGGATCACGTCGCAGTCGACGTACAGGGTGTTCTCGCCTAGCTTGCTCATGTCCAGTGCGGCGCGCAGCGAGCGGCCGATCAGACGCTGGATTTCCAGGGTGCGACCGCCCTGCTTGCCCTTGCTGGCCTCACGCTGATTACGGTCGCCGGTGGCACGCGGCAGCATGCCGTACTCGGCAGTTACCCAGCCCTGGCCTTGGCCCTTCAGAAAGCGCGGTACGCCCTGCTCGACGCTGACGGTGCAGATCACCTTGGTGTCGCCGAACTCGACCAGTACCGAACCCTCGGCGTGCTTGGTGTAGTTGCGGGTGATGCGGATCGAGCGCAACTGATCGGCGGCGCGGCCACTGGGACGTTTCATCAACAAATACCTGCTCTCAAGTAGAATCTGCCGCGCATTATAGGGGCTCTTGCCACCGCGCCGCGACCGCGACCGCCCGATGGCGCCGCACGGGGTTTGGGAGCCAACGACGCGGTGCGCTACAATCGCAGCCTTTGCCCTACAGCAAGCCGAGGTAAGCAGCATGATCCACAGCATGACGGCCTTCGCCCGCACCGAGCAGGCAGGTGCCAATGGCACCCTGAGCTGGGAGCTGCGCTCGGTCAACCACCGCTACCTCGAACCCCACCTGCGCCTGCCGGAAGCCTTCCGCGATCTCGAAGGCGCGGTGCGCGAAGCGCTGCGTCAGGGTTTGTCGCGCGGCAAGGTGGAATGCACCCTGCGCTTTACCGAAGACAGTGCCGGCAAACCGCTGCAGGTCGACCGCGACAAGGCTACCCAGCTGATCGCCGCCGCCGAGAGCGTCGCCGCGCTGATCAAGCAACCCGCGCCGCTGAACCCTCTGGAAGTGCTCGGCTGGCCCGGCGTACTGGTTGCCGATAGCAGCGACCCTCAAGCGCTGAACAAAGCTGCGCTGGAGCTGTTCGGCAATGCCCTCGACGAACTGAAGAATGGCCGCGGCCGCGAAGGCGCCGAGCTGGCCAAGCTGCTCAACGAGCGCCTCGACAGCATGCTCGAGGAAGTCGCCGCCCTGCGCGAGCTGGTGCCGCAGATGCTCGAGGCCCAGCGCCAGAAGATCATCGAGCGCTGCCGCGAAATGCAGGCCGAACTCGACCCGCAGCGCCTGGAGCAGGAGCTGGTGATGCTCGCCCAGAAGAGCGACGTCGCCGAGGAGCTGGATCGCCTGAGCACTCACGTTACCGAAGTGCGCCGCGTACTCAAGGCCGGCGGCGCGGCCGGGCGCCGCCTGGACTTCCTGATGCAGGAACTCAACCGCGAAGCCAACACCCTCGGCTCCAAGGCGTTCGACCCGCGCAGCACCCAGGCGGCGGTCAACCTCAAGGTGCTGATCGAGCAGATGCGCGAGCAGGTTCAGAACATCGAATAGCAAGCTGTTGAAAACAGCCGCGCTGCCATCGCGGCGCAGCACACAGCCAGACAGCGGCGCCCGGCCCCGACCACGCGCCTTCCCGACTCCAACGTTTCAGGACAGATCCATGAGCACCACCAGCGGCACGCTGTACATCATTTCCGCCCCATCGGGCGCCGGCAAGAGCAGCCTGGTGAAAGCGCTGATCGACAGCGAACCGCTGATTCGCGTGTCCGTATCGCACACCACCCGCGGCATGCGCCCGGGCGAGCAGGACGGCGTGCATTATCACTTCGTGGATCACACGCAGTTCACCGCCATGCTCGAGCGTAGCGAATTCCTGGAGCATGCCCAGGTATTCGGCAATTACTACGGCACGTCGCAGCGCGCGCTGGAAAAGACCCTCGCCGAAGGCATCGACCTGATTCTGGAGATCGACTGGCAGGGCGCGCAGCAGGTGCGTCGCCTGATGCCCCAGGCCAAGTCGATCTTCATCCTGCCGCCAACCCTCGAAGCGCTGCGTCATCGCCTGACCGGCCGCGGCCAGGACAGCGGCGAAGTAATCGAGCAACGCATGCGCGAAGCGGTCAGCGAGATGAGCCATTACGTCGAATACGACTACCTGGTGATCAACGATGATTTCAGCCACGCGCTCAGCGATCTGAAAGCCGTTTTCCGCGCCAACCAGCTGCTGCAGTCTGCACAACAACAGCGCCACGCCGGGCTGCTGAGCGAGCTGCTGGCCTGACGCGAAGCCGATGGGCGGCGCAAAACCGCCCTTTCAGGCCGCGAAAACCCCTTTCTGCGTCGCGAACTCGTGCCTCTCGGCGAGTTTCGCTTCCCTTAATGCTGGCGTTTTTCTAGACTATTCAGTCCGCTCGCCCATTCGGGCCCAGCTAAATTTGCATTCGCTACGAGGAACACCATGGCCCGCGTTACCGTTGAAGACTGCCTGGACAACGTCGATAACCGCTTCGAGCTGGTCATGCTCGCCACCAAGCGCGCTCGTCAAATCGCAACCGGCGGCAAAGAGCCGAAAGTGGCGTGGGAAAACGACAAGCCAACCGTGGTCGCCCTGCGTGAAATCGCCAGCGGCCTGGTAGACGCCGAGATCGTCGCCCAGGAAGACATCATCGAAGAAGAACCGCTGTTCGCAGCCTTCGAGGAAGAGGCGAACGAGCCTCTGTAAGCCTATGCCGGGTCGAAAGCGTACGTCGCAGGTGCACAATGCACGGCAGGGGAGCCTCCCATGCCGAGCATAGACGCCCTCGCCGACAGGCTTTCGGGCTACCTGGGCGACGAACAGGTCAACCTCGTTCGTCGCGCCTACTTCTACGCCGAACAGGCGCACGACGGGCAACGCCGCCGCAGCGGTGAGGCCTACGTGACCCATCCGCTGGCCGTGGCCAGCATCCTCGCCGACATGCACATGGATCATCAGAGCCTGATGGCCGCCATGCTGCACGACGTGATCGAAGACACCGGCATCGCCAAGGAAGCCCTGCACGCGCAGTTCGGCGAGTCCGTGGCAGAGCTGGTGGATGGGGTCAGCAAGCTGACCCAGATGAACTTCGAGACCAAGGCCGAGGCGCAGGCCGAGAACTTCCAGAAGATGGCCATGGCCATGGCGCGCGACATCCGCGTGATCCTGGTCAAGCTGGCCGACCGCCTGCACAACATGCGCACTCTGGAAGTGCTGTCCGGCGAGAAACGTCGGCGCATCGCCAAGGAAACCCTGGAGATCTACGCGCCCATCGCCAACCGGCTGGGCATGCACAGCATGCGCGTGGAATTCGAAGACCTGGGCTTCAAGGCCATGCACCCGATGCGTTCCGAGCGCATCCGCGCCGCAGTGCGCCGCGCCCGTGGCAACCGCAAGGAAATCGTCACGCGCATCGAGGAATCGCTGCTGCACTGCCTCGAACGCGAAGGCCTGAGCGGCGAAGTGGTAGGCCGCGAGAAGCACCTGTACAGCATCTACCAGAAGATGCGCGGCAAGCGTAAGTCGTTCAACGAGATCATGGACGTCTATGCCTTTCGCATCGTGGTCGACAAGGTCGACACCTGCTACCGCGTGCTCGGCGCCGTGCACAACCTGTACAAGCCGCTGCCGGGGCGCTTCAAGGACTACATAGCGATTCCCAAGGCCAACGGCTACCAGTCGCTGCACACCACGTTGTTCGGCATGCATGGCGTGCCCATCGAGATCCAGATCCGCACCCGCGAAATGGAAGAGATGGCCAACAACGGCATCGCCGCACACTGGCTGTACAAGTCCAGCGAGGACGAGCTGCCCAAGGGCAACCACGCCCGCGCCCGCCAGTGGGTCAAGGGCGTGCTGGAGTTGCAGCAGCGCGCCGGCAACTCGCTGGAATTCATCGAGAGCGTGAAGATCGACCTGTTCCCGGACGAGGTCTACGTGTTCACGCCCAAAGGTCGCATCATGGAGCTGCCAAAAGGCTCCACGGCCGTGGACTTCGCCTACGCAGTGCACACCGACGTCGGCAATACCTGCATTGCCTGCCGCATCAACCGCCGCCTGGCGCCGCTGTCCCAGGCCCTGGAAAGCGGTTCCACGGTGGAGATCGTCAGCGCGCCGGGCGCTCGCCCCAACCCGGCCTGGCTGAACTTCGTGGTCACCGGCAAGGCGCGCACCCATATCCGCCACGCACTCAAGCTGCAGCGCCGCTCGGAATCGGTGAACCTCGGCGAGCGCCTGCTCAACAAGGTACTGGCGAGTTTCGAGAGCCATCTCGACAAAGTACCCGCCGAACGCCAGTTGGCCGTGCTCAACGAATACCGCCTGGAAACCTTCGACGACCTGCTCGAAGACATCGGCCTGGGCAACCGCATGGCTTACGTGGTGGCGCGCCGCCTGCTGGCCAGTGACGGTGAGGAACTGCCCAACGCCGAAGGCCCCCTGGCGATTCGCGGCACCGAGGGCCTGGTGCTCAGCTACGCCAAGTGCTGCACGCCGATCCCGGGCGACCCGATCGTCGGCCACCTTTCGGCGGGCAAGGGCATGGTGGTGCACATGGACACCTGCCGGAACATCAGCGAAGTACGCCACAACCCGGAGAAATGCATCCAGCTGGCCTGGGCCAAGGATGTCACGGGCGAATTCAACGTCGAACTGCGCGTCGAACTGGAGCACCAGCGCGGCCTCATCGCGCTGCTGGCCGGCAGCGTCAATGCCGCCGATGGCAACATCGAGAAGATCAGCATGGACGAGCGCGACGGCCGCGTCAGCGTCGTCCAACTGGTGGTCAGCGTACATGACCGCGTGCACCTGGCACGGGTGATCAAGAAGCTGCGTACCCTGCCCGGCGTCATGCGCATCACCCGCATGAAAGCCTGACGCGCCGCATAACTCACCTCAACGATCTTTATGCGCATAAAGCGGCAACTACAAGGCAGAAGCTGCCGTTCGCCGATCTACTGTGGGAGCGCCCGGCCGCCCCGCCGCTTAGCTGCCAAAATCGACGATCTGGCCTGAAAGATCATGATCAGATTCTTATGACTACCTGGAAGCGTCATCGCCTATCCAAAAGACGCAACGACGCGGGTCTTGGCTTGAGGCGGCGAACGCCAGCCTGTAGCCTGCCTGCGTTCGTCTTGCAGCCTGAGGCTGCCCTATCAAGGAGTTCTCCATGAGCAAGAGCGTCATCAACAGCGACAAGGCCCCAGCCGCCATCGGCACCTATTCCCAGGCCATCAAGGCCGGCAACACCGTCTACCTGTCCGGGCAGATCCCGCTGGATCCCAAGACCATGGAACTGGTTGAAGGCTTCGAAGCGCAGACCGTGCAGGTCTTCGAGAACCTCAAGTCGGTGATCGAGGCCGCCGGCGGTTCGTTCAAGGACGTGGTCAAGCTGAACATCTTCCTCACCGACCTCTCCCACTTCGCCACCGTCAACGAAGTGATGGGCCGCTACTTCCAGCAGCCCTATCCGGCGCGCGCCGCCATTGGCGTGGCCGCCCTGCCAAAAGGCGCCCAGGTGGAAATGGACGGCATTCTGGTCATCGACTGACCTTGCCGCGAGCCCGGAGCGCCGGCTCCGGGCGCTCCCTTCAGCGTTCCCGCAATACGGCGGCATAGCCCTCGCGATAGCTGGGGTATTGCGGCACCCAGCCCAGCGCCCGGGCCCGTGCGTTGCTGCAGCGCTTGCTGCCGGAGCGGCGCACTGCCGAATCCTCGGCCCAGTGTTCGACCCCGAGCTGTTCACGTAGCCAGCCGACCACCTCATGCAGCGGCGCCGGCTCGTCGTCCACGCCGATGTAGCAATCGTCCAGCGCTTTGCCCGCCAGATCGGCCTGCAGCAGAAAGGCCAGCAGACCGGCGGCGTCATCAGCATGAATGCGATTGCCGAACAGTGGCGGCTCGACCGACACCCGATAGCCCATACGCACCTGCTTGAGCAGCCATTCACGACCCGGCCCGTAGATACCCGTCAGGCGTACCACGGTAGCGGGTACACCGCTGCTCCAGGCCACCTGCTCGGCCTCGCGCATGATCCGCCCCGAATAGCCCTGCGCCTCGGCTGCCGACGTCTCGTCGACCCACTCCCCCCCCGCCTGACCGTAGACCCCACTGCTGGAGACGAACAGCAGCCGCTTGGGAAGCTGTCCGCGGGCCTGCAACCAGCCCAGCACGTGGCGCAGCCCATCGACGTAAGCCTGGCGATAGCCCGCTTCGTCATGCTGGGTGGCAGCGGCGCTGTACACCAGATAGTCCAGCTCTGTGCGGGGCCATTGGTCGGGGCAATCGGCGTGGTGCAGATCACCGGCTACCGGCACGATGCCTTCGGGCAATTCGGACACGCTGCGGCGCATGCCATAGACCTCCCAGCCCGCGCCATGCAGGCGCACGGCCAGCCGACCACCCACATCACCGCAACCGGCGATCAGCACCCTCGCAACTTTGCTCATCCGATCCTCTCTCAGCCTGGCAAGCACTCAAAAAAGCACTCACAAACGTAATAAAGTTACACTAACGCTTTCATGAACAAGAATTACTTGCAATAATGTTTAGCCTTTTTTTCCGCGCCGCCCCATGGCAGCGCAGGTCACCGCCCTCACATTTAGGTCCGGCAAGCATGAACTCTATCGCCCATAGCGCCAAGCCAACCAACGTCGCCGCACGGCCGCAACGCCTCGGCGCCTCTCTTGCCCTGCTGCTCAGCCTGATACTGGCCCCAATCGCGGGCTTTGCTGATCAGTCGGCGCCGGCGCAACCTGCGTCCAGCGCTCAAACCGCTGCCGGCACCAGCGCCCAGCAACCGTCCGCACAATCCGATGCGCCGCCGGCCGTACCAGCAGTCGACCCAGGCCTTGTAGAAGAAATGCAGGCCAGAATCGATGCGCTCGGCCCCGATGCCACACCTGAGCAAGTGAATCAGACTCGCGACCAATTCCTTCTGGAAAAGGGCGCGTCTCAGGAAACCATCGACAAGCTTCGCGAATTCAGCAGCTCTCTCGAGAAATTCGCCGCTGACAACGACGCCGCCGTCGAAGCCGAGCAAGCCTTCCACGACCTGTCGCCGTGGGGCATGTACCAGGGCGCCGACGTGGTCGTGAAAAGCGTGATGATCGGCCTGGTGCTGGCCTCGATCCTCACCTGGACCATCTGGATCGCCAAGACCATCGAGCTGGTGACCGCACGCCGCCGCCTGCGCCGCGAGATCGTCGAGCTCAAGGGCGCGCGCAACCTGGCCCAGGCCAGTGATCAAGCCCGCGCCAAGCACAGCTTCAGTGAAATCCTCATCGAGGACGCCCGCGAAGAACTGAAACTCTCGGCCACCAGCCGCGAGAAGGAAGGCATCAAGGAGCGCGTCAGCTTCCGCCTCGAACGCCTGGTCGGCGCTTGCGGTCGTGACATGAGCAAGGGCACCGGCGTGCTCGCCACCATCGGTTCCACCGCGCCCTTCGTGGGCCTGTTCGGTACCGTTTGGGGCATCATGAACAGCTTCATCGGCATCGCCAAAACCCAGACCACCAACCTTGCGGTGGTCGCCCCCGGCATCGCCGAAGCCCTGCTGGCCACAGCGCTGGGTCTGGTCGCGGCGATTCCCGCGGTGATCATCTACAACGCCTTCTCGCGCTCGATCAGTGCCTACAAGGCCCAGGTCGCCGACGCCTCGGCCCAGGTGCTGCTGCTGGTGAGCCGTGATCTGGACATGCTGCCGGGCCATGATCGCGCCCAGCAGCCTCACGTGGTCAAGGTGGGTTAAGACCATGGGGCTTCATCTCAACGAAAACGGCGGCGACGATCTCCAGGAAAACCACGAGATCAACGTCACGCCCTTCATCGACGTGATGCTGGTGCTGCTGATCATCTTCATGGTCGCCGCGCCACTGGCCACCGTCGACGTCAAGATCGACCTGCCCGCCTCCAGCGCCAAGCCGGCGCCGCGGCCGGAGAAGCCGATCTACTTGAGCATCAAGGAAGACAAGAAGCTGTTCCTCGACAACGACGAGGTGCAGCCTGCCATGCTCGGCGCCGCCCTGGACAAGCTGACCCAGAACGACAAGGAAAAGACCATTTTCGTGCGCGGTGACAAGGGCGTCGAATACGGCGACCTGATGGAAGTCATGGACACCCTGCGCGGCACTGGTTACCTGAAGATCGGCCTGGTTGGCCTGGAGACGGTCGGCGCGCAATGAAGAAATCCAGCCGCACGTTTTCCTGGGGCGCCAGCCTGGTCATCGTGGTTGGGCTGCACGTTGGCCTGTTCCTCTGGGCCATGTACTGGCAGCCCCAGGCAACGCCCATCGAGCTACCGCCACCAGCGGCGATGATCGTCGAGCTGGAGCCCTTGCCGCCAGCTGCGCCCAAGCCTGCACCGCCGCCGCCGCCGGAAGTGGTTCCGGAGGAGCCCGAGCCGCAGCCGAAAATCGCCGAAGCGCCGAAGCCCACGCTGGCGGTCACACCGCCCAAGCCGAAGCCCAAGCCAAAGCCGCCGAAACCCAAGCCGCCCGAACCCAAGCCACCGGAGCCTCAGGAGCAGCCGCCAGAAGAGGCGCCGCCAGCACCGCCAGCCCCGGCAGAAGCCAAACCGGCCGCACCGCAGCAGGCACCGGTCAGTTCGCCGAGCAAGGCGGAAAGAACCTGGCAGAGCGAACTGCTGGCCCACCTGGCCAAGTACAAGCGCTACCCCGAAGACGCGCGTCGTCGCGGCCTCGAGGGGGTCAATCGCCTGCGTTTCGTGGTCGATGCCGACGGCAAGGTGCTGTCGTACACGCTGGTGGGCAAGTCCAGCAGTGCATCGCTGGATCGAGCCACCCTGCAGATGATTCGTCGCGCGCAGCCGTTGCCCAAGCCGCCCGCGGAAGTGCTGAAGAACGGCAGCATCGAAATCGTCGCCCCGTTCGTCTATTCGCTGGAGCGCGGCCGCAGCCGCTGACCCCAGCCCTGCCTCTGCCCCGGCACCCGCCGGGGCAGCGCTTTTACAAGCCGCGTGCGGCGGACATCTCTTGAGCACCCTGAGTGGTTGGTTCCATTGAAGACAGCGGCTATGCTTGGCGCCATCTCAATGGATTAAGACTATGACCCTCACCGAACTGCGCTATATCGTGACGCTCGCCCAGGAACAGCACTTCGGCCGCGCGGCGGAGCGTTGTCACGTCAGCCAACCCACGCTGTCGGTGGGCGTGAAGAAACTCGAGGACGAACTCGGCGTATTGATCTTCGAGCGCAGCAAGAGCGCCGTGCGCCTGACTCCCGTCGGCGAGGGCATCGTCACCCAGGCGCAGAAGGTGCTGGAACAGGCCCAGGGCATTCGCGAGCTGGCCCAGGCCGGCAAGAACCAGCTGGCCGCGCCGCTGAAGATTGGCGCCATCTATACCGTCGGCCCGTACCTGTTTCCTCATCTGATCCCGCAGTTGCACCGCGTGGCCACCCAGATGCCGCTGTACATCGAGGAAAACTTCACCCACGTGCTGCGCGACAAGCTGCGCACCGGCGAACTGGACGCGATCATCGTCGCCCTGCCGTTCCAGGAAGCCGACGTGCTGACCCTGCCGCTGTACGACGAACCCTTCTACGCGCTGTTGCCGGCGGATCATCCGTGGACGGCCATGCAGACGATCGACACCAAGCTGCTCAACGACAAGAGCCTGCTGCTGCTCGGCGAAGGCCACTGTTTCCGTGACCAGGTACTGGAAGCCTGCCCGACGCTGCGCAAGGGCGAGGAACACGCCAAGCACACCACGGTGGAATCCAGTTCGCTGGAAACCATTCGCCACATGGTTGCCTCGGGCCTCGGCGTATCGATCCTGCCGTTCTCGGCCGTCGACAGTCACCATTACGCACCCGGCGTGATAGAAGTTCGCCCGCTCAGCCCGCCAGCCCCCTTCCGCACCGTGGCCATCGCCTGGCGTGCCAGCTTCCCGCGCCCCAAGGCCATCGAAGTGCTGGCCGACTCCATCCGCCTGTGCTCGGTCGCCAAGCCACTGCCACGTAACGCCTGAGGACCGCGATGAGCGAGCTGTCGACGGTTTCCGTTACCGATCTCAAGGGCGTTGGGGCAGCCCTGGCGGAAAAGCTCGCCAAGGTCGGCCTGGAAACCCTGCAGGACATCCTCTTCCACCTGCCGCTGCGCTACCAGGACCGCACCCGCATCGTGCCCATCGGCGCCCTGCGCCCCGGCCAGGATGCGGTGGTCGAAGGCACCGTGTCAGGGGCCGACGTGGTCATGGGCAAACGCCGCAGCCTGCTGGTACGCCTGAACGATGGCAGCGGCACGCTGAGCCTGCGTTTCTACCATTTCAGCAATGCCCAGAAGGAAGGCCTCAAGCGGGGTACCCAAGTGCGCTGCTACGGGGAAATCCGCCCCGGCTCATCCGGCCTGGAAATCTACCATCCCGAGTACCGCGCGCTGACCGGTGACGAACCGCCAGCCGTGGAACAGACCCTGACGCCGATCTACCCGACCACCGAAGGCCTGACCCAGCAGCGTTTGCGCCAGCTCAGCGAACAGGCGCTGGCGCGCCTCGGCCCGCACAGCCTGCCGGACTGGCTGCCCCGGGAGTTGGCCAGGGAGTACGAATTGGCGCCGCTGGATCAGGCGATTCGCTACCTGCATCGCCCGCCACCGGACGCCGACCTGGAGGAACTCGCCGAGGGCCGTCACTGGGCCCAGCATCGGCTGGCCTTCGAGGAGCTGCTCACCCATCAGTTGTCGATGCAGCGCCTGCGCGAAAGCGCGCGCGCCCAGCAAGCACCCTCGCTGCCGGTCGCCAAGCGCCTGCCACAGCGTTTTCTCGACAACCTCGGGTTCAAGCCCACCGGCGCGCAACAGCGCGTGGGTGCAGAAATCGCCTACGACCTCAGCCAGCACGAGCCGATGCTGCGCCTCGTGCAGGGCGATGTCGGCGCTGGCAAGACAGTGGTGGCCGCGTTCGCGGCGCTGCAGGCCATCGAGGCCGGCTACCAGGTGGCGCTGATGGCGCCCACCGAGATCCTCGCCGAGCAGCACTACATCAACTTCACCCGCTGGCTGCAGCCCCTGGGCCTGGAAACCGCCTGGCTGGCCGGTAAGCTCAAGGGCAAGGCGCGCGCCGCCGCGCTGGAGCAGATCGCCGCCGGCGCGCCCATGGTGGTCGGCACTCACGCGCTGTTCCAGGATGAAGTGCGCTTTCGCAACCTGGCCCTGGCGATCATCGACGAACAACACCGCTTCGGCGTGCAGCAGCGCCTGGCCCTGCGCCAGAAGGGCGTGGGCGGCCGGCTCAGCCCGCATCAGCTGATCATGACCGCGACGCCGATCCCGCGCACCCTGGCGATGAGCGCCTATGCCGACCTGGACACCTCGATCCTCGACGAACTGCCGCCCGGTCGTACCCCGGTGAACACCGTATTGGTCGCCGACAGCCGCCGCTTCGAGGTGGTCGAGCGGGTGCGCTCGGCGTGCAACGAAGGCCGCCAGGCCTATTGGGTCTGCACGCTGATCGAGGAATCCGAAGAGCTGACCTGCCAGGCGGCGCAAACCACCTACGAGGATCTGGCCGCCGCACTGGTCGGCCAGCAGGTTGGGCTGATCCACGGGCGCATGAAGCCGGCCGAGAAAGCGGCGGTGATGGATCAGTTCAAGCAGGGGCACCTGCAACTGCTGGTGGCCACCACGGTGATCGAAGTGGGCGTCGACGTACCCAACGCCAGCCTGATGATCATCGAGAACCCCGAACGCCTCGGCCTGGCCCAGCTGCACCAGTTGCGTGGCCGGGTCGGGCGAGGCAGCGCGGCAAGCCATTGCGTGTTGCTCTACCACCCGCCACTGTCGCAGATCGGCCGCGAGCGGTTGGGCATCATGCGCGAAACCTGTGACGGCTTCATCATCGCGGAGAAGGATCTGGAGTTGCGCGGCCCCGGAGAAATGCTCGGCACTCGACAAACCGGCCTGTTGCAGTTCAAGGTAGCCGATCTGATGCGTGACGCCGACCTGCTGCCGGCGGTACGCGATGCCGCCCAGGCGCTGCAGGAGCAATGGCCGCAGCATGTCAGCCCGCTGCTGGAGCGCTGGCTGCGCCACGGGCAACAATATGGGCAAGTGTGAGCGAGACGGGACGATGGTCGCCTCGAACGGTTACGTCGTCAGCTTGCTGGTTATACTTGGGACGTTGCGTTCCCTTTGAAGACGGAATACGTCATGACTGAACTCGCCATCGCCGACACCTCCCCCCAACCGCCTCACGTAATCCGTCAGCTGCTGGAGAAACTCGGTGTGACTTATCAGGCCCGCCACGATCAACCCGGCATCCCGGCTGCGCAACGCGTGCAGACCGTGCTGCTGGAAGACGCCGTGGGCGCTCTGCTGGTGCTGTTCCCGCAGAATCAATTGCTCGACCTCAACCGCCTTGCCGAACTGACCGGACGCAAGCTGACGGCCGTCAAGCCCGAGCGCCTCAACCGCATGCTCGGCAAGCATGACCTGGCGCTGCTGCCGGGCATTCCGGCGCTGACCAGCTCGCCCTGCCTTTATGACGAGCGCCTGCTCGACGTGCCGACCCTGTACATCCAGTCCGGCCAGCAAGGCGTGCTGCTGGAAATCGGCACCGAGGCCTTCAAGGGCCTGCTGGGCAAAGCCAGCGCCGCGCGCTTCGGCGAGCCGGCGAGCAAGGTGCGCCCCAACTTCAGTCGCCCCGAAGACGACCGTCAGGAGATCAGCCAGGCGGTGCAGGCGTTCACCGCACGCCGCATCCAGCAGCGCCTGGAGGAAACCATCGAAATTCCACCGCTGGCCGAAACGGCGCAGAAGATCATCAAGCTGCGGGTCGACCCCAATGCCACGGTCGACGACATCACCGGCGTCGTGGAAACCGATCCGGCACTGGCCGCTCAGGTGGTCAGTTGGGCGGCCTCGCCGTATTACGCGGCGCCCGGCAAGATCCGATCGGTCGAGGACGCCATCGTGCGCGTGCTGGGCTTCGACCTGGTGGTCAACCTGGCCCTCGGCCTGGCCCTGGGCAAGACTCTCAGCCTGCCTAAGGATCAGCCACAACAGGCCACGCCGTACTGGCAGCAGGCAATCTACACCGCCGCCGTGATCGAAGGCCTGACCCGCGCCATGCCCCGCGCACAGCGCCCGGAAGCCGGCCTGACCTACCTGGCCGGCCTGCTGCACAACTTCGGCAACCTGGTGCTGGCGCACGTGTTCCCGCCGCACTTCTCGCTGATCTGCCGGCACCTGGAGGTCAACCCGCACCTGCCGCACAGCTACATCGAGCAGCACCTGCTGGGCATCAGCCGCGAGCAGATCGGCTCCTGGCTGATGCGCTACTGGGACATGCCCGAGGAATTGGCGGTTGCCCTGCGCTTTCAGCATGACCCCAGCTACGCCGGCAACCATGCCACCTACCCGAACCTGGTTTACCTGGCGGTCAGCCTGCTGCACAACCGTGGCATCGGCAACGGCCCGGAGCGCGAGATCCCGGCAAGCCTGCTGGACAACCTGGGTATCACCCGCGACAAGGCCGAGGAAGCGCTGAACAAGGTGCTGGCCGCCGAAGTCGCCCTGCGCGACCTCGCCACGCAGTTCGGCTCGCCGCACTGACCCGCCACCGCAGCCCGCGATCAGCGGGCCGCGGCAATCGCCTCAGGCCGCTTTCTTGTCGGCCGTGCGCTTCCTGGGCCGCAGGTATTTGGTCAGGCCCTGGAACCAGATCACCAGGGCCGGGTTGCCCTGAATCTGAATGTCCTTGTTCTGAATGCCCTGCATGAACGCCAGTTGCTTGTTCTGGGCGGTCAACGTGGCGTAGCCGTAGGCACCATCCTTGAAACCGATGGCGAAGGCCGGCGCGCTGGCGAGGCCGCGCTTGCTGGTGATGCGCTGATTCTCGACGATGAAATGACGGGCGACCTTGCCGTCCAGGGTGTGCAGCTGGAATACCAGATCGCGACCTTCCAGCTGCTGGCGAAACGCGGGATTGTCACGGCTGGCCTTGGCCATCAGACGACCCAGCATCCACAGAAGAAAACGAAATTTCATGGCATGGCCCGTTAGCGCGAATGAAAGAGCCACGCATTGTAGCGACCTACCCGAAGCCTGACAGCCGGGTGCGGTGGACGTGCTGGCGGATGGTGAAGGTCTGCTGAGGTTTCAACGCCGCGGCGCAACCCCGGGCGAAACCTCAGCAGGCCTGCGGACTCAGTTGATCGAGTCCTTGAGGGCCTTGCCCGGTTTGAAGGCAACGGTGTTGCTGGCCTTGATCTTCACCGGCTGACCGGTTTGCGGGTTCTTGCCGGTACGGGCGCCGCGGTGGCGCTGCACGAAGGTTCCGAAGCCGACCAAGGTGACGCTGTCCTTGCGGTTCAGTGCCCCGGTGATTTCTTCGAGAACGGCGTTGAGTACACGATTGGCCTGATCCTTGGTCAGATCAGCTTTTTCCGCGATTGCGGCGGCGAGTTCCGGTTTACGCATGATTGCCTCATTTACGGTTTGTTGTTGTTGTGTTCCGCGCCCTGGCGCCAATGCGCGCCGACAGCTCTACGCTGCGGCCAGGCCTGGGGAGAATGGCATGCTCTGGGGGGCTCCGCCAGCCCTGCACCAGGCTAAATCCGCCATTTTGTCGAATGGACGGCAGATCGCTACGCCAGCAGAGCCGGCAGCTCGCGGTTGAGCGCCAGGCGCTCCTGCACCGCCGAGCCGGTGAGCGCGTAGCCCAACAGGCCGCCGTTAGCATCGTGACACAGGGCGCGGATATCGGTTGCGCTGCCTTCGACCGTCCAGTGCCCCTGCGTGCCCCGCGGCGGCGGCGAGACCACCAGCGGGCAGGCCGGGGTCTTCACGGTGACTGGCATGGCGCCATAGCTTACCTCGCTCGGCGTGCCGGCCAGGGTCTTGGCCAGCGCCCGGGCGCCGGCCATCAGCGGCATCACGTAGAGCAGGTTGAGGCCATCGACCTCGGCGCAATCGCCCAGAGCGTAGATATGTTCGTGGGAGGTGCGCAGCAAACGGTCGACCACGATGCCCCGGTTCACCGCCAGGCCAGCTGCGGCCGCCAGTTCGGTGCGGGGGCGCAGGCCGACGGCCGAAATCACCGCATCGCAGGCAATCGTGCGGCCATCGGATAAGTGCGCTTCGAGCCCACTGGCCGCGTGCTGCAGGCGACTGACCACTGGGCCGAGGTGAACGCGCACACCCAGCGCTTCGAGGCTGCCCTGCACCGCGGCAGCGGCTTCGACCGGCAACAGGGCCGGCATCAGTTGCTCGCAGGGCGCTACCAGGTCAACTTCATAGCCGCCCAACGACAGATCGTTGGCGAACTCGCAGCCGATCAGCCCGGCGCCCAGGATCAGCACCTTGCGCTTGCCCTCGACGGCCTGGCGAAACCGCCCATAGCCCTGCAGATCGTTGACCGTGAACAACTGATCAGCGGCATCACCCTCGACAGGCACGCTGAGCACCTCGGCGCCCCAGGCCAGCACCAGGTCGCGATAGGCCACGGCTTCCTCGCCGATCCACAGGCGGCGGTGGCCGGGATCGATGCCGGTGACCCGGGTGTGCGTCCACACCTGGGCCGCGAGCTGCTCGGCCATGGCGCCCGGCTCGGCCATGCACAGGCCGTCGGCATCCTTGTTCTTACCGAAGCCGGTGGACAGCATCGGCTTGGAATACGAGCGCCCATCGTCGGCGGTAATCAGCAGCAATGGCGTTTCGCTGTCCAGCTTGCGAAATTCGCGGGCCAGGTTGTAGCCGGCCAGACCGGTGCCGATGATGACGACGGGATCACTCATTGCTTGCTCCTATTACGACGGTTGATGGGCGGGGCTGCCCACTCAGTTGATTTCGATCATCTCGAAGTCCATCTTGCCCACGCCGCAATCGGGGCATAGCCAGTCCTCGGGCACGTCTTCCCAGCGGGTGCCGGGGGCGATGCCGTCATCCGGCCAACCTTCGCGTTCGTCATAGATCAGTCCACAGACCACACATTGCCACTTCTTCATACAGGCTCTCCGGCGCTAATCACGGTCATTGCGCGGGCACGCTACCGCAATGCCTCGCGATCGCCAAGCGGCCGCGACGAATGCCCGAGGGCCCGCAACGCCCATGGTAGACTCTGCGCTCCGCCCCACCGCGAACCTGCACCGTGCCCCCTTCCGCCCTGCACACACCCACCTGGCTCACCCGCGATAAGCTATCGGCCCCGCCCTCGGCCAGCGTCTGCGACTGGCTGTTCGACGAGCGCTCGCTGACCCGGCGGCTGACCGAACTGTCCGCGAACGGTTTCAGCGTGACGCCGCTGCGCGAGGGCTGGCTGGCCCTGCGTGACGACGAATGCGCGGCCCTGGACGTATCGCCGGGCAGTACCGGCTGGGTGCGCGAAGTCTACCTGCGCGGCAATGGCCAACCCTGGGTGTTCGCCCGCAGCGTGGCTGCCCGGCAGGCGCTGGAAGGCTCGGGCCTGGATCTTCAGCAACTGGGCAGCCGCTCGTTGGGCGAGCTGCTGTTCAGCGACCAGGCCTTTACTCGCGGCGAACTGCAAGTCTGCCGCTACCCAGGCGCCTGGCTACCGGCAGAAGCCTTACAGGATAAATTGTGGGCGCGGCGCTCGTGCTTTCGTCGCGAACAGCTGGCCGTGCTGGTCGCCGAAGTTTTCCTGCCGGCCTTCTGGCCCGCAGCGAGCCGCTGACCCCGCAGCGGCGCGGCGCCGTATAATCCGTGCACCGCGCCAGGAGAACCGCTCGATGTACATTCGTCTGCTGCAATCGCTCAATCACCTGCACCCACGTATCTGGGACTTCCTGCAGCTGACGCGCATGGACAAACCCATCGGTATCTACCTGCTGCTGTGGCCGACGCTATGGGCGCTGTGGATCGCCGCCGAAGGCATGCCGAGCATCAAGAACCTGGTGATCTTCGTGACCGGCGTGGTGCTGATGCGCGCCGCCGGCTGCGTGATCAACGATTACGCCGACCGCAACTTCGACGGCCACGTCAGCCGCACAAAGGCGCGTCCGCTGGCCAGCGGCAAGGTCACCGCGCGCGAGGCGCTAATCCTCTTCGCCGTGCTGGTGGCCCTCAGCTTCGCCTTGGTACTGCTGACCAACGCCACCACCGTCTGGCTGTCGTTCGGAGCCCTGGGCGTGGCGGCGTTGTACCCGTTCATGAAGCGCTACACCTATTACCCCCAAGTGGTGCTCGGCACCGCGTTCTCCTGGGGCATGCCGATGGCCTTCACCGCCGAGACTGGCGAGCTGCCGGCGGCGGCCTGGTTGCTGCTGCTCGCCAACGTGATCTGGACCGTGGCCTACGACACCTACTACGCCATGGCCGACCGCGAGGACGACCTGAAGATCGGCGTGAAATCCACGGCGATCCTGTTCGGTGATGCAGACCGGGTGATCATCTTCGGCCTGCAGGGCCTGACCCTTCTGTGCCTGCTGCTGGCCGGGGGGCGCTTCGAACTGGGCCTGTACTTCCATCTCGGCCTGCTGGTAGCCGCCGGCTGCTTCGCCTGGGAGTTCTACATGACCCGCCAGCGCGAACCGATGGTCTGCTTCCGGGCCTTCCTGCATAACCACTGGGCCGGGCTGGCGATCTTCCTGGGCATCGTGCTCGACTATGGCTTGCGCTGAGCAGCGCCAGCACGAACGCTTGCCGCACAGCTGTCATATCGCTGCAATAATTCCGTTATCTAATGCGCCGCATGACAGTTGAATGAACCGAGGCTCAACCCATGGTTGGCAAGAACATCCTGATCGTCGATGACGAAGCGCCAATCCGCGAAATGATCGTGGTAGCGCTGGAAATGGCCGGGTACGAGTGCCTGGAAGCGGAAAACACCGGGCAGGCACACGCGATCATCGTCGACCGCAAACCCGACCTGATCCTGCTCGACTGGATGCTGCCCGGCACATCGGGCATCGAGCTGGCCCGGCGCCTGAAGCGCGATGAGCTGACCGGCGACATCCCGATCATCATGCTCACCGCCAAGGGTGAAGAGGACAACAAGATCCAGGGCCTGGAAGTCGGCGCCGACGACTACATCACAAAGCCCTTTTCGCCGCGCGAGTTGGTTGCCCGCCTCAAGGCCGTGCTGCGCCGCGCCGGCCCCAGCGACAGCGAAGGGCCGATCGAAGTGGGCGGCCTGCTGCTCGACCCGATCAGCCACCGCGTGACTATCGACGGCAAACCGGCCGAGATGGGCCCGACCGAATACCGCCTGCTGCAGTTCTTCATGACGCACCAGGAGCGCGCCTACACCCGCGGGCAGTTGCTCGATCAGGTGTGGGGCGGCAACGTCTATGTCGAGGAACGCACCGTCGACGTACACATCCGCCGCCTGCGCAAGGCGCTGGGCGAGGCCTATGAAAATCTGGTGCAGACGGTACGCGGCACCGGGTATCGTTTCTCCACCAAGGGCTGAACGATAGCCTGCAACTCACCATCACAGGGATCGGCTGGCGGATGAGCGAAACGTGACGAGCAACTGGCGTGGCGCCATAACCCGCCGCTTGGTGCTGCTGATCGCAGCCTGCCTGGCCGCCGGGGTGATCACCGGCGAATATGCCTGGGCCATCGCCATCGGCCTGGCCGCTCACCTGCTATGGAACCTCAGCCAGCTGCTGCGACTGCACACCTGGCTCAAGGATCACCAGCCCGACGAACCACCGCCCGACGGCTATGGCCTGTGGGGCGAGGTATTCGACAGCATCTACCACCTGCAGCGCCGTAACCAGCGGGCCCGCGGGCGCCTGCAGGCGGTGATCGACCGCGTGCAGGAATCCACCGCAGCATTGCGCGATGCGGTGATCATGCTCGACAGCCACGGCAACCTGGAATGGTGGAACAAGGCCTCGGAAACCCTCTTGGGCCTGAAAACGCCCCAGGACAGCGGCCAGTCGATCACCAACCTGGTGCGCGACCCACGCTTCAAGGACTACTTCGAACGCGGCAATTTCCTCGAGCCCCTCGAGCTGCCTTCGCCGGTCAACCCACGCAAGCAGCTACAACTCAACGTCACCCGCTACGGCAACGAGGAACATCTGATGCTGGTGCGCGACGTCACGCGTCTTCACCAGTTGGAGCAGATGCGCAAGGATTTCGTCGCCAACGTGTCCCACGAACTGCGCACACCGCTGACGGTGATTTCCGGCTATCTGGAAACCCTCCACGACAACGTCGACGACATCAACCCACGCTGGCGCCGTGCCCTGCAGCAAATGCAGCAGCAAGGCGCTCGTATGCAGGGCCTGCTCAACGACCTGCTGCTCCTGGCCAAGCTGGAAGCCACCGACTACCCCTCCGACAACCACCCGGTGGCGGTCGACGGGCTGCTACAGACCATTCGCAACGATGCCCTCTCGCTATCCGCTGAGCGCAATCATCGGATCAGCCTCGAGGCCGACGCAGGCCTCAAGCTCAAGGGCAGTGAGTCGGAGTTGCGCAGCGCGTTTTCCAACCTGGTGTTCAACGCCGTGAAGTACACCCAGGCAGAGGGCGAGATCCGCATTCGCTGGTGGCAGGACGACCAGGGTGCGCACCTATCGGTACAGGACACCGGCCCCGGTATCGAGGCCAAGCACCTGCCACGCCTGACCGAGCGCTTCTACCGGGTCGACTCCAGTCGCGCCAGCCATACCGGCGGCACTGGCCTCGGCCTGGCCATCGTCAAGCACGTGCTGCTGCGCCACCGCGGTGGGCTGGAAATCACCAGCGTGGTCGGCAAGGGCAGCCTGTTCACCTGTAATTTCCAGCCGGCGCAGATCGCCCCGCCGAGCCGCTGAATAGGGCCCTATTGCAAAGCGCTCGCCCAGGCCCCACCCTTTAGCAACATCCGGTCACACGAACCCCTTATGGATCCCTCTACGAGCGTCTCCTTCTCCAGTTATTTCGCTGACATGGGCCTGGTGCTGTTCGCCCTGTTCCTGGTGCTGCTCAACGGCTTCTTCGTGGCCGCCGAGTTCGCCATGGTCAAGTTGCGAGCCACCAAGGTCGAGGCCCTGGCCAAGAAAAACGGCTGGCGCGGGCATATCCTGCGCACCGTGCACAATCAGCTCGACGCTTATCTCTCTGCCTGCCAACTGGGCATTACCCTGGCCTCCCTGGGCCTGGGCTGGGTGGGTGAACCGGCCTTCGCGCACTTGCTCGAACCATTGCTGACCTCGATCGGCATCGAATCGCAGAAGCTGATCCACGGGATCGCCTTCTTCACCGCGTTCTTCATCATTTCCTACCTGCACATCGTGATCGGCGAGCTGGCTCCGAAATCCTGGGCGATCCGCAAGCCGGAACTATTGTCGCTGTGGACGGCTGCGCCGCTGTATCTGTTCTACTGGGCCATGTACCCGGCGATCTTCCTGCTCAACGCCAGCGCCAACGCCATCCTGCGCATCGCCGGCCAGGATCAGCCGGCCGGGCATCACGAGCACCATTACAGCCGCGACGAACTCAAGCTGATCCTGCACTCCAGTCGCGCCAGCGACCCGAGCGATCAGGACATGCGCGTGCTCGCCTCTGCCGTGGAGTTGGGCGAGCTGGAGGTGGTCGACTGGGCCAACTCCCGCGAAGACCTCGTCTATCTGGAACTCAATGCCACGCTGGACGAGGTGTTCAGCCTGTTCCGACGCCACAAGTACAGCCGCTTCCCGATCTACGACGAAGCCGCGGGCGAGTTCGTCGGCGTGCTGCACATCAAGGACCTGCTGCTGCACCTGTCGCTCCTGGAAATGCTGCCATCGACCCTGCGCCTGGCCGAGCTGATGCGCCCGATTGAGAAGGTCAGCCGCAACCTGCCGTTGTCCGATCTGCTGGAGCAGTTCCGCAAGGGCAGCGCTCACTTCGCACTGGTCGAGGAAGCCGATGGCAAGGTGATTGGCTACCTGACCATGGAAGACGTGCTCGAGGCCCTGGTCGGCGATATCCAGGACGAGCATCGCAAGACCGAACGCGGCATCCTCGCCTACCAGCCCGGCAAGCTGCTGGTGCGCGGCGACACACCACTGTTCAAGCTCGAGCGGCTGCTGGGCATCGACCTCGACCATATCGAGGCCGAGACCCTTGCCGGTCTGATCTACGAAACCCTCAAGCGCGTGCCCGAGGAAGAGGAATCGTTGGAAGTCGCCGGCCTGCGACTGATAGTCAAGAAGATGAAAGGCCCGAAAATCCTCCTGGCCAAGGTCATCAAGCTCGACTGATACCGGTGAACCGGGGGCTGCGTATCGATCCGCCAGGCGCTGTTCATCGCCGCCGCGGCGACCTGACCGATCGGTCATATATGGCAGGTGAGCAGCGCCGACCCTGCCTTTCAAGACAAGCACTTACGACCGTTCGTCGGCTTCCTCGAATACCCATGGCAGGTGGGCAGTCCACCGCGAGCATCGATTGGATCGGTGCACGCCATCACATGAACAGACTGCCAAGGATTCAGCCATGCAACTCAATGGAATCACTTCGAAAACTGCCCTCGCCCTGTGCCTCGCTGGCGCTTCCCATGCCTACGCCGACTCGATCACGGACCCGATTTCGACCATCGGTGTGATCGGCTCGCACAACCAGTACAAATTGAGCGCCTTTGGCGAGAGCGACAAGGAACGCCTGAACCAGGGCGGCCTGTTCTACAACTTCGGCAACAAGCTGACCGGCCATGAAGGCTTCATCTACCAGGCCGGTATCGAAGGCCAGTACCGCAAGAAGGACGACGACGAATACAAGGCGGCCCGCGCCGACCTGGACCTGGGCCTGCGCGCTGCGCTGAGCACCAACAACTACGTCGACTTCATCGTGGGTGGTGGCTACGACTGGGGTCGTATCGAGCAGGACGATGTCGCGCCATTCGGCAACGACGTCAAGCTGACCAGCAAATCCCCGTTCGCCAAGGCGGGCATCGGCTACAACTACCTGACCCCGGATTACACCGTGCGCCTGGAAGCCGGTGCGCGCTACTCGCTCGACGCCGAAGCCAAGCTGAAAGTCAGCGGCGAAGGCAGCGACACCGTCGATCTGAAGGACAAGGCCAACCCGTACGCCGAACTGACCGTGCTGTGGAACAAGGGCATCAACAACCTGCCGATCAGCACCAGCCTGTACTACACCCGCACCAACTACAAACTCGACAGCGACACCGTGCTGGCGGAAAACAGCAAGCTCAAGCAAGAGCAGGTTGGCCTGAAGGTCGGCCTGGCGTTCTGATCACGCCGCTGTGAACGAATCGCCCGGCTTGCCCGGGCGATTCGCGTTGTGGCTGGCGTACCGCGCATGCTGACCACGGGCGTCAGGTATACTTGGCCGCTGCTGCAGCGCCTCCTTTCTTCACGCCTTCCGATTCCATGTCGCTCAATATCGCCTCCATCAATATCGAACGCTCCCGCCACCTGGCGCGCGTCGAAGCTTTGATCGTGCGCGAACGCCCGGACCTGCTCTGTCTGCAGGAACTGTGCGAGCGCGACATTCCATTCTTCGAAGCCCTGATGGGCGGGCCCATGGTCTTTGCACCAATGGCGCGCTACCCCGATGAAGGCCCGGCCAATGTGGTGGGCATCGGCATGCTGGCCCGTGGCGAGGCGCTGCTCGATGTAACGGCCGAGTACTACTCGGGCAACCCGGAGCACATTCAGGAGATGACGTTCTTCACCACCGAGGGCCGGCGTGTGGCCGACCCGCGGAGCATCGCCGAAGTCATGCTCAGTGCCACGGTTCGCGGCTTTCGCGTCTCGACCACCCACCTCAACGTCACCCCGTTCGGCAGCTCTACGCCGTATCAGCGCGAAAGCGCCGGCAAACTGATCATGCTGGCCGAGGCGCAAGCCCATGGCGCCGGCGGCCTGTTGCTGACCGGCGACTTCAACGCACCGCGCGGGCGCGCCACCTTCGATTTGATCGCCGAGCGCTTCATCGACGGGGTGCCGGCGCACTACACCAGCAGCATCGACGGCTCGCTGCACCGTGCCGGCGAGATTCCGTTCATGGTCGATGGGCTGTTCCACACGCCGGGCTATCACCTGGAAGACGCCAGGATGACCAGCGGCGTGTCCGACCACTGTGCATTGAGTTGTCGCCTAGGCAAGGCCTGACCGCACGGGCTGATGGTTTCAGTCGCCGCCCACGGCGAAATTGGGCAGGCTGTCCACCGGCTGGGCGAACTCGAAGGGGATCGACTCCAGCGCCATGCCCACGTTGCGCTGCACCACGAAGTGCAGGTGCGGGCCGGTACTGTTGCCGGTATTGCCGGAGCGACCGATCGGCGCACCGACCGCAACGCGCTGCCCCTCGCGCACGTTGACCGAACCCTGCATCAGGTGCAGGTAAACGCCCATGGTGCCGTCGTCATGCAGGATGCGCACGAAGTTGCCGGACGGGTTGGTGCCACGCCCGCTCTGGGCGTTCTCGGTCTTGACCACCATCCCGGCGCGCGCCGCGATGATCGGCGTACCTTCGGGCATGGCGATGTCCAGGGCGTAACGGCCCTTGGGCGTGAAGTGGCTGTACTGGCCGTTGGCGCCCTGGGTCAGGCGAAACGGCCCACCGCGCCACGGCAGTGGGTAAGCCTGCTTGATCGGCAACAGCCGCGGGTCGCCCAGGGCGTAATTGAGCTTCGGCGTGTAGCGCAGCGGCTTGGCAGGATCCAGCGGCGCCAGGGTGGCCAGGCGAATCTCGCTGCGCGGCGGCAGCACCCAGTTGATCGGTTTGCCCGGCGCGCCACTGACGTTGCTCAACTGCTCCAGCTTGAGTTCCACCTGCACCGGCGCATACAGATCGTTGCGCACCAGCAGGGTTTCGCCGGCAGCATGTTTGCGGGTCTCCAGCTTCACCTGGTTGTCGAGCTTCTCGACCATGCGGTCGCTGAACACGAACACCTTCGCACCGGGTGCCGCCTGGTCACTGTAGGTGACCACGCCATTGGCATCGGTGTACTTGTAGACGGTCAGCGCACTCGCCTGGCAGGCGAACGCAGCGAGTCCCAACAGCAGCGAGAGGCGCCCTAGCATAAGAAGTCGATCTGGTTATCAAGTGTTCGGCAGGTGCAAGACTAGCAGCGCCGTGATGGCCAGGCGACTGCCGGCGCTGCGCTTTGCGACAACCGGCACACGCCGGGCGTGCCTGGCGCACAGAAGGGATGAATGGCGGCGCAGCCAGAATTCGGCAGGACTCAGCCCACCTCGATACGGTTGCGCCCGCCGCGTTTGGCGCGATACAGGGCCTGGTCGGCGCGCTCGAACACCTGCTCGCTACGCTCGGCGCTGCTGAACGAGCTGATGCCGCCTGACAGGGTGATGGTCACGCGTTCGCCCTTGAAGTGAAACGGGCAGTTCTCGATCGCCGAACGCAAGGTGTCGAGCAACTTCAGCCCACCGTCCAGGGGCGTCGACGGGATCAGCAACACGAACTCCTCGCCGCCGAAGCGCGCGATGAAATCGGTCTTGCGCAGCCGCTTGAGCAATTCACCAGCGATGATCTTCAACACCTTGTCGCCAGCCAGGTGACCGTAGTCGTCATTGATGCGCTTGAAGTGATCGATATCCAGCACCGCCAGCAGCAAATCGCCGCCGTAGCGCTGCAGGCGCGCCAGCTCCAGATCCAGGCGCTCGGTCCAGGCCGCCCGGTTGGGCAGCCCGGTGAGCGGGTCGAGTAGCGCCTTCTGGCGTTGCTCCTCGAGATGATCACGAAAGCCTTTGGCCTCCAGCTCCATGCTGGCCACCCGGTCGACCAGGATCTGCAGGCGCTCGCCAACCTGCAACTCGCGGGCATCGCGCTGCTGCTGGTACTGGCTCATGGTGCCGAGCAGACCGCTGAGGCGGTTCTCCACCAGCTCCTTGAGGTTGTCGAGGTCGGTAGCCGCCTGCACGCTGCTGTGCAGGCCGTCGACCTGCTGGCGCAGCTCGCTGTCCAGGCTGCGCGCCGCCTCGGCGGAATCGGCGTAGTCGGTGTGCACGTCCTGCAGGCTGCCCTGGAAGGCGGCGAGACGTTCGTTGAGCTGCTTGAGATAACCCTCGAACTCGCGCTGGCCCACGTCGGCGATCGCCAGCATCAGCACTGCCAGGTCGTCGAGTACCGGCACCAGCTCGTACATGTTCAGCCCGGCGGTGATGCGCTGGCGCAGCGCGTCGGCCTGGCCTTGATGGCGCTCGGGCAGCGGCAGCTCTTCCAGCAGCTTCAGCAGGCTGCCTTCCACGTGGCTGGCGATGGCGCTGTAGCCCGGCTCGGGCGCCGGCGGCAGGGCGTATTCGGGATCGGCCTGCGCCATCGCCTCATCGCCGGCGGTCACCTGGGGCTCAGCTTCCTGAACCGGCTCGGCCACTGTGGCGGGCACGGCGACAGGCTCGGTAGAGGCTTTGGCCGCGGGAGATGGCATCAACAGGGCCGACGACAGCGGCAGGCTGTCCAACATCACGCGGCTGACGACAGCAGGCGCACTGGCAACCACAGGTGCTGGTGCTGGTGCTGGTGCTGGTGCTGGTGCTGGTGCGACGACAGGTTGTGGTGAAAACGCTGTAGACGACAGCGGCGCCGCCTCGGCAATAACGGCAGGCGCCGCCTCCACCTGCGTTACGGCTTGCGGTTGCTGTTCAGCCACCACCCGTTCGGCCACCGGCGGCTCGACGGACGCGGCTTCGCTGGAGGCAGGTGCAACCTGCTCATCCGCTGCCACTGGCGTAGCGGGGGTCTCGGACTCGCTGCCAGCCGCCGGGCCGGCGCTGTCTCGGCTGCCGAACAACCGCTCGATAAAACCGGGCCGCTCGACCTGCTCGCCGCCCAGCGCCTGCAAGGCCTGCTGCTGCAGCAGGCCGAGTTCGGCCAGCAGCGCCGGCATTTCCCGCGACTGCCGGGCACGTTGCTCGACCTGCTTGGCAAAGCGCTTGAGCGACTTGCGCACATCACCTGGTAAATCCGTCTTCAACAGCTGCGCCACCAGGCTCGCCATGCCACTGGCGACCTGCTCGATGCGCTGCTGGCGGCGTTGCTCGGAATCCAGAACGGTCTTTTCCAACCGTGGAATCAGGGCACTGAGGCCGGCGTCCATATCGTCACGGCGCAGGATCTCGCGAAGATCCTGCATGCACTGGTCAACCGACTTGTCGGAGCCTTCGGCGGCCAGGCTGCTGCGCACCAGGCCACGGCGCAGCAGGTCGATGCGCATGTCCCAACGCCGCTCGAGCTTTTCCTGCTGCTCGATATTGGCAAGGTACTTCTCGCGCCAGCGTTTGGCGTCGTCGGCCATGCTCAGGGCTCCTGTACACGAGGCGTCAACGGTGGCGTGAGGGTATTGGGCAGGCGAATCTCCACGGCCACTGGCAGGTGGTCGGAGATCGGCTGGGCCAGCACCTGGAAGCGCTCGAGTTCCAGGCCCGGGCTGAGCAGAATATGGTCGAGGCAGCGCTGCGGGCGCCAGCTCGGAAAGGTCGCCTCGACCTGGGGGGCGAGCAAGCCGAGATCGCGCAGCGGCGAATGCTCCAGCAGGTCGATGGCGTGGGTGTTCATGTCGCCCATGAGAATCTGGTGGCGATAACCGCCGATCAGCTCACGGATATAGGCCAGCTGCCGGGTACGGGTACGGGCGCCCAGTGCCAGGTGCATCATTACCACGGCGATGGCGTCATCACCCTCGCCGATGCGCAGCAGGATCGCCCCACGACCGGCCGGGCCGGGCAGCGGGTGATCTTCCAGCAGGGTCGGTCGCAGACGGCTGAGCAACCCGTTGCTGTGCTGGGCGAAACGCCCCAGGTTGCGGTTGAGCTGCTGGTACCAGTAGGGAAAGGCACCCATGCGCGCCAGGTGCTCGACCTGATTGATGAACCCGGAACGCACGCTGCCGCCGTCGGCTTCCTGCAGGGCGACGATGTCGTAGTCGCCAAGCAGGTCGCCGATGCGCTGCAGATTGCCGGCGCGGCCCTGATGCGGCAGCAGGTGCTGCCAGCCGCGGGTCAGATAATGGTGGTAGCGCTCGGTACTGATACCGACCTGGATGTTGAAGCTGAGCAGGCGCAAGCGCCCGTCTTCCGGCCACTCGCTGTCCGGGGTGCAGTCGGGGTTGACCTGTGGGTCACACAGGCCAGCCTGACGGGGCATCGAGCGGCGACGCAGCATGGCAGGCGCTCCGATAGATCGATTACTTGGCGGCGCGCTCTTTGGCGATCAGGTGATCGGCAACCTGCAGGGTCTGCTCCGGGCCACCCGAGCTGGAGATGTCGAAACGGTACTTGCCGTTGACGATCATCACCGGCACGCCGTTGATCTGGTAGGCCATGGCCAGTTTCTTGGCCTTTTCCATCTGGCTCTTCACGCCAAAGGAGTTGTAGGCCTTGAGGAAGGCGTCACGGTCGATGCCCTGGGTGACCAGGAAATCTGCCATTTCTTCCGGGGTTGCCAGCTTGCGACCTTCCTTGTGGATGGCGCGGAACACGGCGTCGTGCACCTTGTGCTCGACCTTCATGCTTTCCAGGGTGATGAACATCTGGCCGTGGGCGTTCCACAGGCCGCCGAACAGGGCGGGAATGCGCACGAAGTTGACGTCGGACGGCAGCTTCTCGACCCACGGGTTGAGGGTCGGCTCGAACTGGTAGCAGTGCGGGCAGCCGTACCAGAACAGCTCGACGACTTCGATCTTGCCGGGCTTGGAAATCGGTACCGGGTTGCTCAGCTCGACGTACTGTTCGCCAGCTTGGATATCGGCGGCGTGGGCGGTAACGCCGAACAGGCTGGCAGTGGCCAGAACCGCGGAGAGGATCAGATTACGCATGCATGACTCCTAACGATGAAGGTGCTGCGGACAGCTCTGGTTCGACTGGTCGCCACCCGGCAGGTTCCTGACATTGTAGCGGGCTCGCCAACGAAAAAGGGTGGCCACCGCCACCCTTTTTTTCACCGCTCGGCAAATGCCGATCAACGCCTCAGTGCAGCCCCTGAACGTAGCTAGACACCGCCTCGATATCCTTGTTGCTGAGCTTGGCGGCGATATCGCGCATGATCATCGCGTCGCCGTCGTTGCTGCGCTCGCCTTCACGGAAAGCAGTCAACTGCTTGGCGATGTAAGCGGCGTGCTGGCCGCCCAGGTGTGGATAACCCGCCGTGGCGATGCCCGCGCCGTCGGGCGAGTGACAGCCGGTGCAGGCCGGCATGCCCTCGGCCAGCTTGCCGCCGCGAAACAGCGCCTGGCCGCGCTCGACCAGCGCCGCATCGGCCGCGCCAACGCTCATCTTCTGGCTGGCGAAATAGGCCGCGACGTCGGCCATGTCCTGCTCGCTCAGCGGCTCGAGCATGCCGGTCATTTCCACCACCGGTCGGGCGCCGGACTTGATGTCCTGCATCTGCTTGAGCAGGTAGCGCTCACCCTGGCCGGCCAGCTTGGGAAAGTTGGCAAGCGCACTGTTGCCATCGACCCCGTGACAGGCCCCGCAAACCACCGCCTTGGCCTGCCCCGCGGCCGGATCACCCGCCGCCTGAGCAGCCCCGGCCAGGCCCAGCGCCAGCAGCAGACTCACTATTGTATTGTTCATCAGCTCATCCAAACGGCTAAGAGAAGTGTTATGAACCGGGGCGTTCCACCCACCGCATCAGGCGGCGGTGCGGAAATACTCAAGCCGCGCGTTTCTGCACGAACCTTGGGGCGGCATGGCCTGGGGATGACGCGCCACTCGGCACGCCCCCTGCCCTGCACCCTAACAGCCTGGTCACCCACTCGGCACCCGCCATGATTGCTCAGCGCGGCGGGCCCGATAATGACCGGCATCAATCACCCATGCAGATTACCGCTCGACTCGCTCGGTGAGAGGCCAGGAACGACAGGCATAAAAAAACCGCGCCAGGCGCGGTCTTTTTGGTGCAGCGGGGGTCAGGCCTTGCAGCTGGCCGGTGCCCAGTCGCCCATGTCCGGGTTGTTGCACACGTCGCTGATCAGCGTACGGCCACGGCTGGCCACCTGCTGGCTTTCCTTCTGCTTGGCCTGGGCCTTCTGCAGCGATTGCTCGGTGGTGATCACTTCCTTGGTGACCTTGGCGGTCGGCTTCGGCTGCTTGGCGGTGGCCACCTTGGTCACTTCCTTACGCTCGACGCCCACGGTCTGCAGGTCTTTCTCGTAGGCCTGGGTGTACGTGTTGACGTTCTCGCCGGTGCGACCGTCGACCTTGGCCAGCAGGGCGTTGGTCTCGTTCAGGCCGCTGACGATCTCGGCCAGGCGCTTGCGGCCATCGGCGTCACTGATCTTGTTGGCCTTGCGGTCGGCGCGCAGCTGGGTGAACGCCTGCTGGTAGCAGCTCTGGGCGGCCGTGGCGTAACGGATGTTGCGGTCGATGTTCTGGTTGTTGGTGTTGATGTCGGTGGCGTAGGAGGCCAAGCGCGCATTGTCGTCGCTGATCTGCTGCTGGCGCTGGTTGTAGTACGCCAGGGCGCCACCGGCCAGGGCGCCACCGGCAGCACCGATGGCAGCGTTGCGGCCACGCTTCTCGTCATCGACCAGGGCACCACCGAGGGCGCCCATCAGACCGCCGGTGACGGCGCCAATGGCGACGCTGCGGCTCATCGCGTCGTCGGAGCTGCGCAGCTGGGTGACCGGCTCGTAGCACTGCGGGAAGTATTCGGCCTTGGTGGTCGAAGCGACCTGGGAGCTTGGCGAACCGGCGCAACCGACCAACAGCACGCTGGTGCAGGTAACGGCAGAAATCAGCGCAGTGCGTATCGAGGAAAAAGCGGGGGCCTTGTTGAAAGTTTGCATCGTCGTCGATCTCGTACTTGAGTGAGCGTTTATTCCATTCAGGCGGGGCCGGGTGACACCACCTGCGTTTTCACGGCGACAGCCGTGGAGTTGCCACATCGGCACCGGCCGCTCGCCAGTGCCTGAATCCGTTACGGCTGGGCGACCCGATCAGGGTGCCAGCAATTGCTTGAGAATCACATCCGCATCGGCCTTGCGGTTCTTGCGGTATTCACCCACGTGCCGCACGAACAGCGTAGCTCGGGTTACCAGGCTCTTGCCCAGAACCGGTTTGCGCGCCAGCTCTTCCTTGGTGCGCTGGAACTGCGCCTGGATCACGGCATTGCTGTAGCGCGTACCGTTGGCCAGGTTGTCGATGTAGATCGCCAGCGCGCCGTCCAGGGCACTCTGCCCATTGGCCATGGCCGCTTCGAACAGTTTCGCCGAGGCTTCGTCCTTGGCGCTGCGAGCCTCGTCACGGCTCTTGCGAAGATTGGTCAGGCGAATGTTGTAGTTGTTGATCGTTTCGGCCACCAGGGCCGCCGACTGGATCAGGTTGCCGGCCGCATCCTCACGCTGCTTGGCGATCAACGAGACGCTGCGCTTGAGCTCCTCGTTGACGATCGCCAGGCGATCGCGCAGTTGCGGATCGTCGCTGTTGGCGATCAGCCCATCGAGCAGTTTGGTGGCGTCCTGATCTTCATCGATCTCGTCGGTAAGCGTGCTGACCCGTCCTTCGTCCTTCCATTGCGCAAACAGTTCCTTGTATCGAGAACGAGGTGCGGAAAGCGCACCGATGGCCACCCGGAAACCGGTGGTTTCGTTGCGCTGCTCGGTGCCATCGGCGCCGAACAGCGGGTACTCGCGGCGCATGCCGGTGAAAAGGGTCATCTCGCCTTCCAGGTAATTGCCGCCCTTGACCACGAAGCCGCCATAGGTGCCCTGACGGCGCCCGGCATGCACCAGCTGGAAGGACTCCTGAACCATCTCCGCGGCGTTGCCGATCACATCGAACAGGCCGACCGGGTTGGGCTTCTTCAGGCCGATGGGCAGCAGGCGCGCGTTCTGACCGGTGCCACCGGCTACCTGGTTGAACACCGCCCAGTCGCCCAGCGGGCCGTCGCTCTCGCTGCCTTCCACGGGGCGCGGGAACAGCCGCGCTTCGAGTTGCTGGCGGCTCACCGCATGGCCGCCACGCGCCGCATACTCCCATTCCACTTCGGTGGGCAGGCGCACGAAGGCCTGGCCGCCGTCCTCACGGTTGGCACTGCGTCCGCTGACCGGCAGCAGATCGCGGTGGTTTTTCAGCAGCCAGGCGCTGTACACCGCAGCGAAACGCTCGGCATCGAAGCGCGACAGGTTGACCTTGGGCAGCCGCGCCGCCATGCCGGCTGCCGCCTCACAGGCCGGCGGTTCACCCTCGCCGGCCAGGGACGGCGCCTGAGCCATCACCAGATCGTACTGGCGCTGGGTCACCTCATACTTGCCGATGAAGTAAAGCATCGGTTTGAGCGGCGTCACCCCGTCGGCCTTGGGCAGTTCGCCGCGCACCTTGGCCTGCCAATCCCTGGACAGGTCGCCCAGGGTGAACTGGCCGTTGATGTAGTCCCGACGGTAACCGGAAATGAAGGACTGTTGATAACCCGGCTCGCCCTCGCTGAAGGGGTAACCGAGGGTGACCTCGTGGTCGTCCAGCGAGCCCTTGGCCAGCACGTAGACATGGCGGAACACCATCTCCCCATCACAGGGCAGCGGCAGGCTGACGTCGCCCTTGAGCGGCTTGGGGTTGTAGAGCGGATCGGCATCGGGCTCGGCCCAGGCAGCACCGGCCAGGCATGAGAGAACCAGGGTGGCGCTGAGCACCTTATACATGACGCAATCCTTCCGAGGCTTCCAGGTGAGCCGCCCGCCAGCCACCGGCGGCAGCCGCGAGCACGCAGCACAGCAAGGTGGCCGACGCTGCCAGCAGATAGTGGGAGAGCAGCAGTCGGCAAGCATATTCGCCCGGCGCCGACTGGAACAACAGGTTCAGGCCGCTGGCGGCCAGCCCGTACAGCAGCGCCGAGAGCGCCAGGCTGGCGAGCCCGGTATACAGCGCCTGCAGCACCACGAACGCGACCAGCGCCGCGGCGGGGAACCCCAGCAGGCGCAGCACCGCGAGTTCGTGCCGTTTGCGCGCCACCGCACCCAGGGTGCCGGCGGCCAACGCGGCGAAGGCGCCCGCCAGGGACAGGCAGGCCACCGACCAGAACACCCACGCCAGGTTGCGGCTCAGCGCCCGCACCTGGGCGACCGCCTCGGCCTGGGTGGCCACCGCCTGGTGCGACTGCTGGAAGTACTGGCGCAGGCTTTCCACGCCATCCAGATCCCGCGCGTACAGGCGCAAGCTCGGGTAGATCCGCTCACGCTGCGCGTCCGGCTGCGCGCCCGACCAGCCAAAGGCCGGCACCGCAAAACCGTCGCGGTAGTCCTCGGCGGCCTCCAACAAACTCAGCGACGCAAAGAGAGCATCCCGGGAAAAGGCCGTCACCGGCAGCACGGCCTGCACCCGTAAGCTGGCCTGGGCATATTGCGACTGGCCGCTCACACGCCGCCCGAAGCCGGCCTGCAGCACATCACCGGCCGTGACCCCGAGCTTCTCCGCAGCACTCTGGCTGAGCAGCACGGCGTGCCCATCGGCAGGGTCCGGCAGGCCATCGAGCAAGGGGTCGCCCTCGGCGGTTGGCAGCATTTCCACGCTGAGCATCTGCGCCGGGCCCTTCAGGTCAGCGGTCGCGGCGATCTGCCGGGTACGCGGGATCACGAAACCGACATCCTCGCGCGAGGCCAGTGCCTCGATGCTCTGCAGGCTATAGCGGGCTCCGCCAAGGGGGATGATTTCGCGCACCGTCGGGTCGCGTTCCAGGCGCTCGGTCAGAGTGGTGACCAAACCGAACTTGAGCCCGAACAGCACCAGCAGCGGCGCGATGACCGCCGCCAGGGCGAGGATCGCGCACCAGGACAGCCGCGCGTCGCAGCGATAATCCTGCCAGGCCAGGCGAGTGAACAGCGCCAGACGCATCAGCCGCACTCCGCCAGGCGCGCGACCACCAGCCCGTCGCCCTGGGGCTCGACCTGCAGTTGCATCGGCGTCAGGCCGTAACGCGCGGCCAGTGCCTGGTCATGGGTGGAAATCACCAGGCAAAGGTCCCGGGCAGCGGCCTGCTCGACCAGCAGTTGCATGACCCGCTCGGCGTTCAATGGATCGAGCGATGCGGTCGGCTCGTCGGCGAGCACGATGGCCGGCTGGTGGGCCAATGCACGGGCGATGCTCACGCGCTGGCGTTGGCCGACCGACAGGCGCCCCGGTTGGCGCTCGAGCAAATCGGCGATGCCCAATTGCTCGGCCAGTTGCTCGACGGCATCGCCCAGCGGCAGGCCGAGCAGCTCGCGGGGCAGCTGGATATTGCCGCGCACGCTGAGAAAGCCCAGCAACCCGCCGGTCTGCAGCACATAGCCAAAGGCCCGGGCGCGCAGTGCGGCCAACTGGTCATGCTGGCCCTGGCGCCACAGTTCGGCGAGATCGAGCGACTGCGCGCCATCGTTCCAGCACTGGGCGCCGCCCGGGTCAGGCGAAAGCACCAGGGCCAGCAGGTCGAGTAACGTGCTCTTGCCACTGCCACTGGTGCCGATCAAGGCGATGCGTCGTCCGGCGCGCAACTGCAGCGCCGGGATTTCCAGGCGATAGCGCTGCCCGTCGGCACCGCGGGTCTTGCTGATCGCCTCGAGACTGAGCATCAGGGCAACGTCGACAAGGGCACGCGGTACAGCGCGTCGCCAGGTGCGGCATCGCCGAAGCGAACCCAGTTGGCCGTGTCGTTGTGGAAGGTTTCGTAGAGGCGGATCTTGGAATCCAGCTCGTCGATGAAATCTTCCTGCTCGGCGACGCTGAGCGACAGCCACAGGTCCTGGCTCATGTTCAGCACCTTGCTGCGGTACGGCAGGCCGTCCAGGTATTCTCCGAGCACGCCGCTCTGTGCCAGGTTACCGCCCTTGACCAGTGCCGAGGGGTCGCGGCTCATGTGCGCACTGGCGCTGGCGATTTCCTGGAAGAAGTCCTTGGGCGAACTCTGCGTGCGCCGCGCCGCGTCGACCACCATGCGTAGCGACTGCTGCAGGTCGTTGAGCTGCAGCTTGGTGAGCAGCACGCAGACCTGGAAGGCCGGCAGGGCCGGATCGGTAATGTCGCGGTCGCTGGTCCAGGCAGTGACCACCTGCGGCGCGCGGGCCTGGCTCTGGTGGCCGAGGAAATCCATGTGCATGGCGTAACCGACCGCCGCCGATTTGTCGGCGATGCTCGCGCCGCCCTTGGGCTCGGGCAGGCTGCTGTCGGTTCGCACCTGATGCACCAGGTCGGCGAAGCTCGTGCCGATCTGCGCGACGCTCTGCCCGAAGGCGTTGACGTCACCGCCAGCCACCGGCACGTACAGGTCGCCGATGCGCGGGTTGGGGTCGGCGGTCAGGCTGCGGTACTGCTGCTCGGCGAAGCCATGGTTGCGCTTGCCGGCAGGAGTTTTCAGGTGCAGGGCGTAGATCTTGATCTGCTTGCGCAGGGCGGCTTCGCGCACTTCGGCCTCGTTCATCTGGGTCAGGCCCAGCGGGTCGCTCTTGCGCAGCGCGCCGGCATCGCTGACCAGCAGAATCAGACGGCCGCCGTAGCCATTCCAGTCCATGCCGTCGACCGCCTGCATGACGCCGGCGAAGGCGTCTTCGTTGAAGTCGTGGCTGGACACGTCGGTGGCCTTGATCTGCTGCGCCAGTTGCAGGAAGCGCTCGGGGTCGCGGCCCTGCTCCAGGCTGACCAGGGTCTTGGCGGTGTACTCCAGGCCCGGCGTCTTGCTGGTGTTGCTGCGGAAGCCGACCATGCCGAAGCTGACGCTGTCCAGGTCGCCGCGCTTGGCGATCTGCCCCTGCAGCTCGTGCACCACGTCGCGCACGCGGTCGATGTAGGGCTGCATCGACACCGAGGTGTCGACCACCAGCACGATGGCCGTCCTGAAGCCTTCCGGCATCGCCGCTGGCGTGCTGTCGGCCCCAACTGGCGGGGCACTGCCCGGGTCGATGGAAGCGACGTTGAGCAGTTGCAGCGGCTGGCCATTGGCGTCGAAGGTTTCCTCGGAGTCGAAGATCGGCAACAGGTAGAACTGATCCTGCGGCACGGCACTGCCGCCCGGCTCGACCGCCACCACGTTGTGGCCGGTGCCCTTGAGCGCCTCGCGCAGCGCTTCTCGAGCCCGCGCCGGCTCGGCCAGCAGTTGCTCCAGGGCCGAGGCATCGCGCACGAACATCACCGGCGAACGGCCGGAGCGTTCGGTGAACTTGAGCACCAGGCTCTGCTTCCAGTCGCTGACCGCATTGGCCGGCAGCCAACCTTCACGGCGGCCATCGGTGGACGCGCCGATCTGCAGCCAGGGCTGGCCGTCGATGTCCTGGCGGGCGTAGACGTAGAACACCGAGAACGCCGGCATGTCCTTGCCACCGCTGCCGCCAGCCGCATCGGCGAGCTTGGCGCCCGGCTTGGTCAGCACGCGCTGGAACAGGGTCTTCTTGCCGGGCATCAGCAGCGGGCGATCACCGCCGTCGCTGTCGGCCAGCGCCGAGATCGGCCCGGCCTCACCGCTGGGCTGGGCCTGGGGCTGCGACTGGCTCTGGGCCGGCTGACCGGCCACCGGCGGCGCAGCAGGCCCCGCTGTATCCGAGCCGAACAGCCAGTAGCCGCAACCGGCCAGCAACAGCACACCTGCCAGGGAGGCACCGAGAATCAGCGGCTTCCTGCTGGCGCCGGCATTGCCCTGGCGCACCGAAGAGGCCAGCGGCGACGGCTGCGGGCGCGGCGCTGCCGTGGGCTCGGCGGCAGGTGCGTGGGTGGGGATGTCCACCGTCACCGGCGCCAACGGCGGTGGGCTGGTGTCGCTGGTTTTTTCGGCCCCTGGCAGCACCAGCGGCTGGAACAGCGTGGCATCGTCGGCGGGCGACTCGAGGCGATCCAGCGCGGCGATCAGCTCGGCGGCGTCGGCGAAACGCGCGCTGGGATCCTTGGCCAGCAGACGCTCGAGAATCGACTGGTAGCGGCCATGCACCATGGGCAACGACGGTAGCGGCTCGGTCAGGTGCGCCAGCGCCGTGGATAGCGAATCGCTGCCGGTATAGGGCAGCTTGCCGGTGAGAATTTCATAGAGCACCACGCCCAGGGCGTAGAGATCGGCGCGGCCGTCGATATCCAGGCCACGGGCCTGCTCCGGGCTCATGTAGCTCGGTGTGCCGACGGCGAAGCCGGCCTGGGTGAACTGGGTGCGATCGTCCAGCGCCTTGGCGATGCCGAAGTCGCTGAGCACCGCGGTGCCGTCGGCGCGGAACAGGATGTTGGCCGGCTTGACGTCGCGGTGCACCATGCCCTGGGCGTGGGCATAGCCCAGGGCCAAGGCGATCTGGCGGATCCACACCAGCCCCTGGTCGATGCTCAGCCCCGCGGCGATACGCTCCTTGAGCGTGCCGTTGGGCAGGTATTCCATGGCCATGTAGTAGAGGCTGCCGACATTGCCGATGTCGTGGATGGTCACGGTATTGGGGTGCGACAGCCGCGCCAGGGTCCTGCCCTCGCGCAGGAAGCGTTCGCAGAAGGTCGGGTCGGCGGCCAGCGAGGCGGCCATCACCTTGAGCGCTACCTTGCGGTCGAGGGAGCGCTGGGTCGCCAGGTAGACCACGGCCATCGCGCCATCGCCCAGCTCGCGTTCGATGTCGTAACCCGGTATTTGCATGTCCATGCTGTCTGGTCTTCCGAGGCCACCCCGGGAGCCCCGGGTGCGGCGGATGTCTGGATGGTGAGTGGAGCAGGCGCCGTGGCGGCCTACGCGGCCTTGATCACCACGGCGGTAATATTATCCGGCGCTCCCCGGGTCAAGCCAAGGTGCACCAGGCTGCGCACCACCTGGTAGGGGTCTTCGTGGCCCAGCACCTCACGCAGTTCATGATCCTCGACCGTCTTGTTCAGGCCGTCGCTGCACAGCAGGAAGGTGTCGCCGGGGCGCACCTCCAGCGTCGCGGTTTCCAGCTCCAGCTCGTCCTGCACGCCGAGGGCGCGGGTGACGATGTTGCCCATGGGGTGGCTGCGCGCGGCTTCGTCGTCGAGCAGGCCGCTGTCGACCAGTTCCTGCACGTAGCTGTGGTCGCGGCTGATCGGCTGCAGGTCGCCATTGCGCAGCCGGTACAGGCGGCTGTCGCCGGCCCACAGGCAGAGCGCCTCCGCGCCACGGGCGGCGAGCACCACCACGGTGCTGCCCATGGTCGCGCCGCCCCGTTTCTCAGCCTCGACACGCACCTGCCCGTTGACGTGATCGAGGGTGTCGATGATCGCCCCGCGGTAGGTGTCGAGTACCGCACTGGGCGGCAGGGCGCGCAGGCTATCGATGATCAGGCTGCTGACGAAGTCGCCGCTGGCATGCCCGCCCATGCCGTCGGCGACGGCCCACAGGCCGTTGTCCGGGGCATCCAGGCAGGCGTCCTCGTTGATCTTGCGCACCATGCCGACATGGCTATGGCTGGCCGAGTGGTAGCGCGTCACGCTCGACGGGCTCATGGCTGACCTCCCGCAGACTCGCTGAGCAGGCGGCAGAACGCCTGGGCCGGCGGCAACCCGGTGAAGCGCACCAGCCCCGGCGTCACGCGCTCGGAGCCATGGCCCCACCACAGGCTGGCGCCGTTCCAGGCCTGCTGCATCAGGGCCAGGCCGCGATCCTGGGGGGTATCCACCGGCCAGATCGTCGCGCCGCTGGCATCCCGGCGCTGTTCGCTGCTGGTTGCCGGCAGCGGGCTGCCGAGGGCTTCGACGCTGCGCTCGAACGCCTCGGCATCGGCGCCCTCGTTGAGGGTCGACAGCAACAGGCCTTCGGCGCGCTCGAACCAGTCGTCACGGCTGCTGACCAGTTGGCCGATATCGGCATCGGCCGGCAGCGGCAGGGCGATGGTCAGCGGAAAATAGCGACCGACCCGATCGACGCTGGGCATCATCACCCCGCATACCGCGTCCGGGCCGAGCAAGCCGGGCGCCACGGCGAAGCGCCACAACGGACTGACCAGGTAGGCGTCCAGCCAGGCTTCGCCGAGGGTCTCCCGGCTGGCTGCCAGCCCCGCTGCCAGCCAGGCATCCCAGGCCTCGATGAACGCCGGGCTCAGGCCGCGATGAATGAAATCTCCCCGTACGGCCAACTTGCCGTAGAAACCTGGTGTACTCACAAACGCTCCGGCAGGCTGAAACCGCTGACCACCTGGCGGCGGAATGGATTGAACGCGCTGCTGGCGCGCAGCTCGCTGGAAATGCTGGCGTTGTCCACCCGCATGCGCAGGGTGAAGCGATCCGGCGAATTACCCTGGGCCAGGTCCGACTGGTCGAGCAGGCGGAACCACGCCCACGGCCCTTCCAGGGTAATGCCCGAGCGACCGGTGACCGAGGCCGGCGAGATGTTCAGGCGCACCACGCCAGTGCCGTTGGCGCTCGGCCACTGCATGGCCACCGGGCGTGCCGGGCCATGGTCGTAGCTGAACTGCTGGCCGTCGAGGTCGAGCTGGAACTGCTCGATTGCAGAATCCATGGCCACCGGGCGCAGTTCGAAACGCACCATCGGCTGGGTACCCCCGGAGCGGAAGAACGCTTCGCGGATGCTCGCTGCGCGCTGAAAGGTCTGCAGTACACCACTGCCGATGCCGAGCTTCTGCGCGGCGCCGGGCTGCCAGCGCCAGGTGCTGGCGGAGGTATCGACATAGGGTTGCAGGTAGCGACGGAAATAGCTGTCGAGCACCCCGCCCTGGCCGAAGAAGTGACCGAAGTCGTCCAGGGTCGCGTCACGGCTGCTGCTGCGATCCAGCGGATAACGCCCAGCCAGAGACTGGCGGTAGACGCTGACCACTTCGCTCATCCAGGCAGCGTTCAGCTGGTTGCGGATACCACCCATCATGGTGCCGGTGGTGGAGCCCACGACCGACTTCAGGAAGCCCTGCACCACCGGCGGCTGACGCTCGGCGCTCAGGCGTACCTGGTCGGCGGCCGCGGTGGTCTGGTTGCGCGACTCGCCCAGCAGCGCATCGCCACTGGCACCACTCATGGCGCTGACCTGCACGTACAGCGCGTTGAGGTCCTGCAGCAGCGCATCGATGGCCGGCGGCTGGCCGTCAGCGTCCTCGACCAGGCGGTTGAGCTCGGCGAAGTGCGCGGTGATCGGATCCATCTCGGTGGCCAGTACCTGGGCCGCGCCCTCTTCCGACTGCCCGACCAGCGAGCCGAGCTGCTGCTTGAGGCGGTCGACGGTATCGCCGCCGCGCTCCTTGAGCTTCTCGGCGACCAGGCGCTCCTCCTTCTGCAGGTCGGTTTCCTTGGCCACTGCCTGCAGCAGCTTCTTGAGCGGCGAAGTCGGGCCGGACAGCACGCGCAGCACGTCGGCGGCCTGAGCGACGCTGGTCACCGGCACGAAGTCGAGGTCGGCGAGCAGCGCATCCCACTGGCGCATGTAGTCCTGCACATAGAGGCGGCGCACTTCCAGGGCCAGGGCGGCGGCGTTCTGGCCATCGTCCAGGCTGCGGCCGAGCACCCACTGCTCCTCGGCCAGCGTACCGGCCTGGCTGACGCTGCCGACCAGGAAGGCTTCGCGGTAACCGCGCTGGGTGTAGAAGCCGCTGAGCGGCTCGTTCAGCGGCTTGCCGCTCTTGCGGGTGAAGACCAGCGCGGCGTCACGCCCGGCCGCTTCGCTGATGCGAAAGTCGGGGATGCCGTCGGGCAGTTTCTGGCGCTTGACCCGATCGTAGGCGCGCTGGGCGACGGACAGGCGCTGCAGTTGACGGCGCACGTCCTCGATCAGGTGCTCGTCGAGGCGCACCACCGGCGGCTGGCGGTCATACAGCGCCGCCAGGTGCGCGTTGAGCGCGTCACGCTGCTCGGGCAGCAGGTCGCGCGGCAGGCTGCGGTCCCAATCCAGGGCGATCCAGGCCTTGATGAAATCGGCATCGTAGCGCTCGGCTTCACCGAGCATCAGGTAGGCCTTGAGCCCCTCGTAGAGGAAGTCCGAATTGCCGCCGGCACGCAGTTGCTCTTCCAGACGCGCCAGCACCCGCGGCGCCATGACCGCAATGAGCAGCTTGCGGTAGACACTGGAGGCCTCGCTGTCGAGCATGTCGCCCTGGTACAGGCCGAAGCCCTCGGCCCAACTCGGCGCATCGCCACTGACGTTGCGGATGGCATTGAGCAGCGGCTGCACCGCCAGCACCTCGCGCTGCGCCGGGCTGAGCGCCTGCAGCTCGCCCCGCAGCGGCTGCACGCGGGCATCCACTGCGGCGATGTAGGCCTGGTTGGCGCGGAAGCTGGCGAACCAGACGGCGGCGGTGCCGAGCACCAGCACCACGGTCGCGGCGATCACCCCGCGGGCCAGCCAGCGCTTCTGCCGCTCGACCTTGGGGTTGGCGCCGACCAGGCCACGCTCGCCGAACACCACGTCACGCAGCAGGCGTTCGATGAAATAGCTGCGCCCGGTGCCAGTCTGGCGCGCCAGGTGCTGACGATCCAGGCTCATGCTCTGGGCCATGGCGCCGATCAGCCGGTCGATGGGGCTGCCTTCCTGGGTGCCGCTGGTCAGGTACACACCGCGCAGCAGCACCCGCTCCTCGTATGGGTTGGGTTTGAACACGCCATCGAGGAAGCCGGCCAGCGCTTCGCGCAGCGCCGCGAACTGCTGCGGGAAACCGTAGATCAGGTCGCGCCGCGCCGGGTCGCGCTCCTGCTGCAGGCGCTCGACCAGCCGCTCGTTGAGGCGCGTCTCCAGCGCATCGAACTCGCTGCGGAATACCTGCAGCGGGCCTTCGGCACTCTTGCCGTCGTCCAGGGTGAAGGTCATGCCCCAGACCTGGGCGCGCTCTTCCTTGCTCAGGCCCTCGAAGAACTCCATGAAGCCGGGCACCAGGTCCAGCTTGGTGAGCATCACATAGACCGGGAAACGTACGCCAAGCTGGGTATACAGTTCCTGAACCCGGGAGCGGATGGCCACCGCGTGGGCCGCGCGCTCGCTTTCGCTGCCGAGCAGCAGGTCGGACAGGCTGATGGCCACGAAAGCGCCATCGATAGGGCGGCGCGAACGCTGCTTCTTCAGCAGGTCGAGAAAGCCCAGCCAGGCGGCTTTGTCGACCGCGGCGTGGCTGTCCTGGGTGGTATAGCGCCCGGCAGTATCGAGCAGCACGGCCTCGTCGGCGAACCACCAATCGCAATTGCGGGTTCCGCCCACGCCGCGCACGGCACCGGCGCCCATCTGCTCGGCAAGCGGGAAACGCAGCCCGGAGTTGGCCAGGGCGGTGGTCTTGCCGGAACCGGGCGGGCCGATGATCACGTACCACGGCAGTTCGTAGAGATTGCGCCGCTCGCCGCCGCCCAGCTTGGCGCGTTTGAGCAGGCCCAGGGCCTCGTCCATGCGCTCGCGCAGGGTGGCCAGCTCCTCGGCGGTGGCCACGCTGGTGGGGTCCGGCGCCACTTCGACGAGCCCCTGCATGACCCGAGCGGCATTGCGCCGTGCCTGGATGATGCGCATCACCCGCCAGGCTGCCCAGGCAGCGAACAGCAGGATGATCAGCGTCCAGCGCGCGGTGCTGCTCGCCAGTGGCTCGAAACCGCCAATGGCGATCAGCGGGCCGATGAACCAGATCACCAGTGCCAGCGCGATCAGACCCAGCACCGGCATGACCCAACGGGCCATGAAACCGAAAAACGCCTTCACTCGACGCCCTCCGCAAAAACTGTGATTTCCACGCGGCGGTTACGCGCACGGCCTTCTGCCGTGTCGTTGGATGCCACCGCCTCGGTATCGCTGCGCCCCTCGGCACGGAAGCGTGCGGGCTGGCCGGTCTTGGCTGCCAGCACATCCATCACCTGCTGGGCGCGGTCCTGGGAGAGCTTCCAGTTGGACGGGTAACGCAGCGTGGCGATGGGCCGGTTGTCGCTGTGGCCGGTGACCAGCACCTGGCCGTTGACCTTGCGGATCGCCTCGGCGATGCGCAGCAGCAGCGGCTGGAAGTCATCGGCGATCGTCGCACTGCCGGAGGCGAACAGCTGGTCGCCGCGGATGGTCACCACCGAGCGGTCCACGGCATCTTCCACCGCCACCTTCTGGGCACGAATCTCCTCGGCCAGGAAGCCGGCCAGGCGTGGCCGCTCGACGATGCGCGGCTGCTGGGCCGGGCGGTCGATGGTCTGCACCGGTACGTCGCCCAGGGCATGCAGGTTGCGGAACACCGGCTCGGCCTCGGCGGCCAGCTTCATGCGCAGGCCGAACAGCAGCACCAGCAGGATCGCCAGGCCGATGGCCACCGCCACCCAGGGCGGCAGGAACTGGCGCAGACGATCACGGGCGACCACCAGGCCGCGCCAGTGCGGCGACAGCTCGCGCTCGATCTCACCACGGGTACTGCGAATGGTCGCGGCCACCCGCTCGCGCAAGGCGTCGAGCTGGCTGCGGCCGTCCTGCATGACCCGATAGCGGCCTTCCATGCCGAGGCTGATGCACAGGTACAGGAGCTCCAGCAGGTTGAGGCGCTGGCGGGGGTTCTGCAGGCAGTGGTCGAGCAGCTGGAACACCTTCTCGCCGCCCCACGCCTCGTTGTGCAGGGTGATCAGCAGGCTCTGCTTGCTCCATTCGCTGCCGCTGCCCCAGGGCGTGCTCATCACCGCTTCGTCCAGCGCGGTACACAGCACGTAGCGCGCCAGCATCACTTCGTCCTGGGCCACGCCGGCGGCGCGGGCCTTGTCCTCGAACTGGCGCAGGTAGCCGAGTAGCTGGGCGCGCAGGCTGGCCGGCGCGGGATGGGAAATGGTGCTGCGCAGGCGCGTCAGCAGCGCCAACATGGGGCCTGCGGCGGCCTCGATAGGGTTCAGGCCCAGGCCACGGGCGGCCAGCGGCGGCGCGCTGGGCACCTGTGGCGGCGGCGAGCCGGCAGGCGCGGGGCGCGCCGGCTCGGCAGCGCGACCACCGGGGCGCGGCATGATCATGGTACGGTCGTTAGCCGGGTCGCTGCCCTTGCCGGGCTGGCCGGGCAAGGCGCCAAATGGATCGTCGATGGTCATCGCGCGTCAGCCTCGGATGGCCCAGAAGGCCAGGTTCAGGCCCGGGAACTGGCCTGCGATATGAAAAGCGAAACCGCCGGAGTGGATCAGCTGTTTCCAGTGATCGCTGCCCCGGTCCAGTTCGAAGTAGTTGGAACCGGCGTGGTACGGCAGTTGGCGCGGCGCCACCGGCAGCGGCAGCAGGCCGATACCCGGCAGCTGCAGGTTGACCAGGTCGCGGATGTGCTCCACCGAGCCGATCTTGGCCTGCTGGGGGAAATGCCCGCGCAGGCTCTCGCCCGGCACGTCGGCGCGTACCACGAGGATGAAACTGGCCGAGTCGAGCAACGACTTGTCGGCGAGCATCGCCACGTGCACGCCGTAGGATTTCTCGATGATCGGAATCGGGATCGCGCGGCTGTCGATGACCATCGACAGCGCCTGACGCAGCGCCAGCATCACCGGTGCGAAGGTGCTGGTCAGGTCGTCGTGTTCGTACACCGGGTACTCGCCCGGCCGGCGTTCGGCGGCGGTAAAGGTCGAGAACTCACCGGCCAGCGCCACCAGCTCGCGGTACAGCACTTCCGGGTGCAGCGGAGCGATGCGCGCCAGGTGGGCGACCAGCGGCTGGGCGCGGTTGACCAGTTGCAGCAGCAGGAAATCGGCGATTTCCGAGGCGCCGCCGGCGCCGGAGGCGACCACCCGCCCGGCCAGGGCTTCGCCGCGCTGGTGCAGCAGGCCGAGCAGTTCGCTGCGAAAGCCGGACAGCGGCCGCGAGGCGCTGACGTCGAGCAGCGGCGGGATGTAGCTGTCGTCGAGCAGCAGGCTGCGATCCTCGCGCTTCTCCACCACCCGTACCACGCCCACCGCTGCATGCTCGTCGAGGCCGTCACGCTCGGTGATCAGGCGCAGCGCCAGGGAACCGATGGCCACCGGCGCGCGGCTTTCCAGCGAGGAATTGTCGTCACGCACTTCGTGCACGCTGCTCAGGTAGCGCGCCGAGCCGAGCGGCTCGCCAGTCTCCACGGTGTCGCGCAGGCCGGCACGGCGCAGCGGCAGGGCCAGGTAGACGATGCCGTCGCGCAGGTTCTCATCGATGTTCAGCGGCGCCGGCGCGGCGTCGTTCTCGGGAATGTTGAACGGCGTGCCGTCCGGCAGCAGGCCACGCGCAGAGAGGATGGCTAGTTTGCCCTGGGCCAGCAGGGCGCTGTCGATCAGCAGTTGGGAGAAGCCCCAGGCGCCGGGCTGCACGGCATGATTGCGGCTTTCGACCAGGGTTTCGATGTAGCGATCCTGCTGCTGGAAGTGCTGCGGTCGCAGGAACATTCCCTCCGACCAAACCACACGATTGTTCCAGGACATGAACGGGTCTCCAGTCACTCAAGAGGGGTCAGCGGCGCGGCGCTGATGGCATAGGCGTCCAGCTGCAGGCGCAGCGCGCTGGCCTGATGGGCAGGAATTTCGATGACCTGGCGCCAGATCGAACGGTCGAGGGCGCGGTAGGCCACCACCACGCCGAGGTGGCGGGTGGCGTCGTCGAGGGTCAATGACTTGCGCTGGGTTTCGCCGGGGCGCACAACGAAACGCTCGGTTTCGATCAGCTCGCTCGCCAGGGTGGCGTCGGCGCGATCGACCAGCGAGAAGAAGTCGGCACGGGAAAAGGTCGAGGCATTGCGCAGCTGGTAGATCTGCACCCAGACCGGCGAAGCCGCGCTGTCGAGCGCCGGGTTGAGGTCGCGGCTGGCCTGTAGCCGCAACTCGACGGTGGTGGGCACCGGCTCCTTCGGCCCCGACGCGCAGGCGCCGAGCAACACGAAAACCAGCAGTGGCAAAATCCTTGGCATAACGCTTCCTCGATGGTTACCGCAGGCCCGCCACGACGCGGCGGGCCACAGGGCCTCAACGGCCTCTCAATCTCGCAATGTGTTCTTCGTAGGCGCGGCTGAATTCACGGCCGAACAACTCCTGGAAACCGTCCTCGGCCTCCTGGGAGATGGTCGCGTAGAGCTCGGTGAACAGTTCCCAGTAGTGCGCCCGACGGCCATTGGGCAGCAGTGCCGAGAGCCCGCTCGGCTTGTTCAGACGCCCTTCCAGCTCACGCGGTTCAAAGCGCGCGAGCAAATATTTGATGGCGGCCTGCACGCCCGCCATCAGCGCCAGCTGGTGGGCGCGCAGGTCGTCGAAACTCTCGCCCACCGCCTGGTCCGGCGCCATGAACGCCTGGTTGTCGTGACGCAGCAACATGAGCAGCGCTTCGTCGACGTTGGGCGCGAATTTCAGCGGGTTGTTCTGCACCGGCTGGATCATGGTTTGCGCCATGCGGAACTCGCCCTTGAGGCTGGCACGGGCGCGCAACACGTCGATCAGTCCCTCGACCATCAACCGGTAGCTGCGGCCGATGGCCTCCATCTGCGCCGCGGCCGCCGCACGGTCCAGGCGCAGGTGCTGCAGGCCGGCGCCGCGCAAAAAGGCTTCCAGCAACTCGTCATCGCCAGCCGTGCTCTGCGTCACCGGAGCTGGTGCTGGTGCTGGTGCCGGCTGGGGCGTCGCCACCGGTTCGACCACGGGCGGCGGTGGCACCGGCTGCACCGGCGACTCTTCCACGGTGAACGCCGGGATTTCCACCGCGGGCAGCGGCGCCAGCTCGGCGAAAGGGTCCGGAACCTGCGGCGCCTGCGCTTTCGGCGGCTCGGCGAACGGATCAGGAATCTGCAGTGCATCCACCGTTGGCGGTGCGGCGAAGGGATCGGCAATCGGCTGCGGCTGCGGCTGCGCGGCAGCCTGCAAGTCGGCGAACGGATCCCAGTCTGCCGGGATCACCGAGGCCGGCGCTGCTTCCGGCACCACGGCAGGCGCCGGCTGCGTCGGGCGCGGCGGACGGAAGTCATGCTGCTGGGCCGGCACATGATCGGGCACCGACGGCGCCACGGCCGGCGGCGGGCTGAGAAAATCGAACAGATCCGGTTTGGTGTCGAAAGGCGAATCGCGACGCGGCGCCGAGGCAGCCGGCGCGGGATTGACCGGCGGCATTTCCAGCGGCTGGGCACTGCGACTGAGCAGTGCCTCGAAACTGTTGAACGGGTCGTCGGCCATGCCCGATGCCGGTGGCGCGGCAGGTGCGACACTGATCCCGCTGATCTGCACGCGAATTTCGTATTCGCCGATCTTCAGCACCTCGCCGTCCTGCAGCGGCTCGCTGCTGCCGCGGCGCAGACGCGTGCCGGCGTTTTGCAGGATCACGCCGTTGGTGCTGGTATCTGTGATGTAGTAGGTACCGTCACGGTACTGGATGACGCAGTGCTGACTGGAAACCAGGCGTTCGGGGTCGGGCAGCACCCAGTCGTTGCCGGCGCTGCGCCCGATCTTCAATTCACCGCGATCGAGCTCGACCTCCGCCCGTTGCCCGGGGGTCAGCTTGTGGTACGTGGTGATGAACAAGCGCAACGGCATTGCGACTCCTTGCAGTGCGGCCGGAAAAACGAAAGCGCCATCGACGAGGGCAATCGTCAATAGTCGAAGCGCTCTATTTTTTTCCCTTAACGACGACGGTTCAATGGTCGGACGGGAATAAATTCGAAGCGGTTGTGAGTCACCGCACAGAAGACCGAAATACTGTGCATCGCAACAGTTTCTACCGCCTTGCCCTCGCTTGACAATGCTCAAAGAGCGCTCGGAGAATGGCGCCGATCTGCACCGAACCCCGCCTGAATAGTGGCATTTAGCCGCTTTTCGTCATGAGCACGGGCCGCCAGGCTGTTAGGCGGCGAGCGCTCATTCGACCACTGGGCCTGACATGGAGAGCACTTGACGTGGTGGATGTGTCGTACCTGATCAACCCGGTATCCGACGAGACCCCGCACGGGGAAGACCTCGAGTACGACGCCGACTTTCTCGAGCTCGAGCGCCTGGCCCAAGGCCAGCCGGAGCGCCAGATGGGTCAGTCGGTCATCGCTGCCGAGCCGCCGGACTGGCGCCAGGTACGCGAGCGCGCCGGTGACCTGTTCGCCCGCAGCAAGGACCTGCGCCTGGCCAGCCTGTACCTGCAGAGCGCCATCGCCCTCGACGGCCTGAATGGCCTGGCCCAGGGCCTGACCCTGGTACGCGAGCTGCTGACCCAGTACTGGGAAGGCGTCTACCCGCAGCTCGACGCCGACGATGACAACGACCCGACCATCCGCATCAACGCACTCAATGCACTGAGCGCCGAGCCGGTGATCGTGCTGCTGCGCGAGGCCAGCATCACCCGCTCGCGGGCGTTCGGTGCGGTGAGCATCCGCGCGGCCCTGAACGCCGCCGACCTGCAGCGTTTCGCCAGCGAAACCCTGTCGCCCGAACAACTGCGCGGCGCCTTTCTGGACACCGACGCCGAGCTGCTCGACAGCACCCGCGTAGCGCTCGACGAGGCCGCCGCGGCCCTGGCCGATATCGAAGGCCTGCTCAGCGAGCGCGTCGGCTCGGCGCAAAGCGCCAACCTCGAATCGCTCAAGCAGGTGCTGCGCCACACCCGGCAGATCTTCAACGACCAGGCGCCCGCTGGCGACGATGCGTCCTACAGCGAGGAAACGCCCGCCTACAGCGACGCCGGTGATGACGCGAGCAACGCGCCACCAGCAGCGCGTCAGGCGCCTGCCGCACCCGGTCGGATCGCCAGCCGCGACGACGTACTGCGCACCCTCGACCGCCTGCTCGAATATTACGCCCAGCACGAACCTTCCAGCCCAGTCCCGGTCTTACTGACGCGCGCGCAGAAGCTGGTCACCGCGGATTTCGCGGAAATCGTGCGCAATCTGATTCCCGACGGTATGTCGCAGTTCGAAAACCTGCGCGGCCCCGAATACGACTAACAGGCCGTTGAAAAACGTAGGCGAGGCAGCCCACGCAAGGCGAAAGCAGTCGAAAAAGCGGAGTGTACGAGTTGTACATGAGCATTTTGATCGGACTCGCATCCGAGGCTGTTTTCAACGACGCGGCGGCAACGTAGGTAGTTTTTCAACAGCCTGATAACGTGCGGCGGATCTTCAGGGAAGCGCCACGCACACAGCTACCGGCCATTGGCCGCAGAAGCCAGTGCCCATGCACAGGAGGAGCAACATGAGTAACACCACCAGCAGCCAGAAATTCATCGCGCGCAACCGCGCCCCGCGGGTGCAGATCGAGTACGACGTTGAGCTGTACGGCGCCGAGAAAAAGGTGCAGTTGCCCTTCGTCATGGGCGTGATGGCCGACCTCGCCGGCAAGCCGGAAGATCCATTGGCCGCAGTCGCCGACCGCAAGTTCCTGGAAATCGACGCCGACAACTTCGACTCGCGCCTCAAGGCCATGAAGCCGCGCGCGGCCTTCCACGTGCCCAACGCGCTGACCGGCGAAGGCAACCTGAGCCTGGACATCACTTTCGAGAGCATGGACGACTTCAGCCCGGCGGCCATCGCCCGTAAGGTCGACTCGCTCAACCAGTTGCTCGAAGCGCGCACTCAGCTCGCCAACCTGCTGACCTACATGGACGGCAAGACCGGCGCCGAAGAGCTGATCATCAAGGCGATCAAGGACCCGGCCCTGCTGCAGGCCCTGGCCAGTGCGCCCAAGCCCCAAGACAACGAGCCGCAAGCCTAAGAGGACGCCACGATGAGCCAACAGACCCAGGCGTCCGAGCAGTCGCTCGCCACCTCCGAACAGACCAGCGAATTCGCCTCGCTGCTGTTGCAGGAATTCAAACCCAAGACCGAGCGTGCCCGTGAAGCGGTGGAAACCGCCGTGCGCACCCTGGCCGAACATGCCCTGAGCAAGACCGACCTGATCTCCGATGACGCCATCAAGTCGGTGGAATCGATCATCGCCGCGATCGACGCCAAGCTCACCGCCCAGGTCAACCTGATCATGCACCACCCCGACTTCCAGCAGCTGGAAAGCGCCTGGCGTGGTCTGCACTATCTGGTCAACAACACCGAGACCGACGAGCAGCTGAAGATCCGCGTGCTCAACATCTCCAAGCCCGAATTGCACAAGACTCTGAAGAAATTCAAGGGCACCGCCTGGGACCAGAGCCCGATCTTCAAGAAGCTCTACGAAGAGGAGTACGGTCAGTTCGGTGGCGAGCCCTACGGCTGCCTGGTGGGCGACTACTACTTCGACCAGTCGCCGCCCGACGTCGAACTGCTCGGCGAAATCGCCAAGATCTCCGCAGCCATGCACTCGCCGTTCATTTCCGCGGCCTCGCCGACGGTCATGGGCATGGGCTCGTGGCAGGAGCTGTCCAACCCGCGCGACCTGACCAAGATCTTCACCACGCCCGAATACGCCGGTTGGCGCTCGCTGCGTGACTCCGAGGACTCGCGCTACATCGGCCTGACCATGCCGCGCTTCCTGGCGCGCCAGCCCTACGGCGCGAAGACCGACCCGGTCGAAGAGTTCGCCTTCGAGGAAGAAACCGACGGCGCCGACAGCAGCAAGTACACCTGGGCCAACTCGGCGTACGCCATGGCGGTCAACATCAACCGTTCCTTCAAGCTCTACGGCTGGTGCTCGCGCATCCGCGGCGTGGAGTCGGGCGGTGAAGTGCCAAACCTGCCGGCGCACACCTTCCCCACCGACGACGGTGGCGTGGACATGAAGTGTCCGACCGAGATCGCTATCTCCGACCGCCGCGAGGCCGAGCTGGCGAAGAACGGTTTCATGCCGCTGCTGCACAAGAAGAACACCGACCTGGCCGCCTTCATCGGCGCCCAGTCGCTGCACAAGCCGGCCGAGTACGACGATCCGGACGCCACCGCCAACGCCAACCTGGCCGCGCGCCTGCCGTACCTGTTCGCCACCTGCCGCTTCGCCCACTACCTGAAGTGCATCGTGCGCGACAAGATCGGCTCGTTCAAGGAACGCGACGAAATGCAGCGCTGGCTGCAGGACTGGATTCTCAACTACGTCGACGGCGACCCCGCACACTCCACCGAAACCACCAAGGCCCAGCACCCGCTGGCCGAAGCCGAGGTGGTGGTCGAGGAGATCGAGGGCAACCCGGGTTACTACAGCTCCAAATTCTATCTGCGCCCGCACTACCAGCTCGAAGGGCTGACCGTGTCGCTGCGCCTGGTATCCAAACTGCCTTCGGCCAAGGGGGCCTGAGGCTCGTCACTGTGGCGCCCGCACCGGCGGGCGTAGCTGAAACAGAGTGGCAAAAGCCACGAAAGGAGGAATGATGGCTGTTGATATGTTCATCAAGATTGGCGACGTCAAGGGCGAATCCAAAGACAAGGCCCACGCCGACGAAGTCGACGTACTGGCCTGGAGCTGGGGCATGAGCCAGTCCGGTTCCATGCACGTTGGCGGTGGCGGCGGTGCCGGCAAGGTCAATATCCAGGATCTGTCGCTGACCAAGTACGTCGACAAATCCAGCCCCAACCTGATGATGGCCTGCTCCAGCGGCAAGCACTATCCGGAAGCCAAGCTGACCGTCCGCAAGGCCGGCGGTGACTCCCAGGTCGAGTACCTGATCATCACCCTGAAGGAAGTGCTGGTGTCGTCCATCAGCACCGGCGGCAGCGGTGGCGAAGATCGCCTGACCGAGAACGTCACCCTGAACTTCGCTCAGGTGCTGGTCGACTACCAACCGCAGAAAGCCGACGGCGCCAAAGATGGCGGCCCGGTCAAGTACGGCTGGAACATCCGCCAGAACGTCAAGGTGTAACACCGCCCGTATCTCGGGTGCACAGCGATGCCCGGCACTGCGCCGGGCATCGCTGGTTCTGACCAGAACGAATTTTCGATGACGCGCCGCTCACTGCCAACACAGGCGCAGCGCGTCGAAGGATCACCGCACGAATGCGGTGACCGCTCCAGTACAGGGACCGACGATGACTGCCGAACAATACCTGCGCAACGCACAGCTCGACGAAGCGCTGAAGGCGCTGCAGGACCAGGTTCGGGCGCAACCCGCCAAGGCTGAACTGCGCGTGTTCCTGTTCCAGCTGCTGGCGGTGATGGGCCAATGGAGCCGTGCGCAGAATCAGCTGAAGGTCGCCGGCGAGCTGGATGCTGCCTGCCTGCCGATGGTGCAGACCTACAGTACGGCACTGAACTGCGAGGCCCTGCGCGAGCAGGTGTTCGCCGGCAAGACCACGCCCGTGGTGCTCGGCCAACCCGCCGAATGGGTCGCGCCGCTGATCCTCGCCCTCGAACAGGACGCCCAGGGTAACGCCGCAGCAGCCCAGAGCCTGCGTGACCAGGCCTTCGAAGCCGCTGCTGCGGTGCCAGGCACGCTCGATGACACCCCCTTCACCTGGCTGGCCGACGCCGACCCACGCCTGGGCCCGGTGCTGGAACTGATCGTCAACGGTCGCTACGTCTGGCTGCCCATGGAAAACATCGCCAGCCTCAGCGTCGAAGCACCAAGCGATTTGCGAGATCTGGTCTGGCTGCCCGCCCAGTTGACCCTCACCAATGGCGGCAGCACCGTGGCGCTGATCCCCAGCCGCTATCCCGGCACCCACACCAGCAGCGACGGCGCGCTGCGCCTGGCACGCAAGACCGAATGGCAGGACGACGGCGTGCCGCTCGGCCAGCGCCTGCTGGCCTTCGATGGCGGCGACCAGGCGCTGTTCGATTTGCGCACGCTGAGCTTCGAGCACGGGAATGCTGCGGCATGGCCGACCTGAAACGTCAGGAGCGCCTGCAGCCCGCCCTGCTCGACCGCCTGCTCGACGACGACCCGAGCAACCCGGCGGAGAGCGTCGACAAGCGCGTGCTGACCCTCAACCAGCTGCGCACCTCGGTGCTGCGCGACCTGGCCTGGCTGTTCAATACCATCGCCCCGCTGACCAGCGACGACGAAGCCCTGACCCGGGCCGGCAGTTCGGTGGTCAACTTCGGCCTGCCGCCGCTGGCCGGGCATAGCGCCTCGAGCATCGACATACCCGCGGTCGAGCGCCTGCTGACCAAAGCCATCGCCGACTTCGAGCCGCGCATCGTGCGTTCGTCGCTGCGCGTGCGCGCCCGCCAGGAGGCCGAGGAAATGAACCACAACTCCCTGAGCTTCGAGATCGAGGGTGATCTCTGGGCCCACCCGATGCCGCTGCGCCTGCTGCTGACCACCGAACTGGATCTGGAAACCGGGCACGTCCAGGTGCTGCCCGCCGACGCCTCACGGAGACGCCGATGAACCCGCGCCTGCTCGGTTACTACAACCAGGAGCTGCAGCACATCCGCGAAAGCGCAGAGGAGTTCGCCCGTGAATTCCCGAAGATCGCCAGCCGCCTGAGCCTGTCCGGCGTCGAATGCGCCGACCCCTACGTGGAGCGCCTGCTCGAAGGTTTCGCCTACCTGACCGCGCGGGTGCAGCTCAAACTCGACGCCGAATACCCGACCTTCACCCACAACCTGCTGGAAATCGCCTATCCGCACTACCTGGCACCGACGCCGTCGATGACCGTGGTGCAGTTGTGCGCCGACCCCAATGAAGGCTCGCTGAGCAGCGGCTTCACCCTCGACCGCGGCGCTTCACTGCGCGGCGCCCTGGGCAGCGAGGCGCAGACCGCCTGCGAATATCGCACCTGCCAGCCAGTCACCCTGTGGCCACTGGAGGTCACCCAGGCCAGCTATTTCGGTAATCCGAGCACCCAGCTCGGCCGCCTGGCGGCCAGCGAACCGGGCGCCAAGGCCGCCGTGCGAGTGCGCCTGCGTACCGGCGCCGGGCTACCGTTCAATGCGCTGGACCTCGACGAGCTGACGTTCTATCTGCACGGCGCCGATGAGCAACCGTTCCGCCTCTACGAACAATTGATGGGCAACGTCTGCGCCCTATTCGTGCGGGCCGTGGACGGTTCCTGGGTCGAGCGCCTGCCGCCGGACAGCCTGCGCCCGCGCGGCTTCGATGATCAGGACGCCGCACTGCCGGTGGTACCCCGCGCCTTCCAGGGCTATCGCCTGCTGCAGGAATACTTCGCCCTGCCCAACCGTTTCCTGTTCGTCGAGCTCACGGGCCTCAAGCGCGCCGTACAGCGCAGCACCAGTCAGGAACTGGAACTCGTGGTGCTGTTCAACCGCCTCGACAACAGCCTGGAAAACAGCATCGGTGCCGAGCAGTTCCGGCTGTTCTGCACCCCGGCGATCAACCTGTTCGCCCGCCGTGCCGACCGTATTCACCTGAGCGATCGCGTGCACGAGCACCAGATCATCGCCGACCGCACCCGCCCGCAGGATTTCGAGATCCATTCGGTCACCGAGGTCAGCGGTCATGGCAGCGGCCCCGAGCAGCCGTTCCAACCGTTCTACGCGGTGCGCGACCCGTCGCGTTATGGTCGCGAACAGGCCTGGTACAGCCTGCGCCGCGAGCCTCGCGTGCTGTCGAGCAAGCAACGGCGCAACGGCCCGCGCTCGACCTACGTGGGCAGCGAGACCTTCATCTCGCTGGTCGACGCCAACCAGGCACCCTACCGCCATGACCTGCGCCAGCTGGGCATCGGCACGCTGTGCACCAACCGCGACCTGCCGCTGTCGATGCCGATCGGCGGCACGCGCAGCGATTTCACCCTCGAAGACAGCGCCCCGGTGGTCGCCGTGCGCTGCCTGGCCGGGCCCAGCCGCCCACGGGCCAGCCGCGCCCACGACGCCAGCGCCTGGCGCCTGATCAGCCAGCTGTCGCTCAACTATTTGTCGCTCAGCGAGCAAGGCCAGGGCGCTGCGGCGCTGCGCGAACTGCTGCGCCTGTACGGCGATGTCGGTGACAACGCGCTGCAACTGCAGATCGACGGCCTGCGCAAGGTTACCGCCCAGCCGTGCACGCGGCGCCTGCCGATGCCGGGGCCGATCGTCTTCGGGCGCGGCCTGGAGATCGGCCTGGAATTCGACGAGAACGCCTTTCGCGGTACCGGCGTGTTCCTGCTCGGTTCGGTGCTGGAGCGCTTCCTGACCCGTTACGTGTCGATCAACAGCTTCACCGAGACGGTGCTGCGTACCACCGAACGTGGCGAAGTGATGCGATGGAGGGCCAAGCCCGGATGTCGGCCGACGCTGTGAACAGCCTGGCGGCGATGGCCGAAACGCCCTGGAACTACGATTTTTTCCAGGCCATGCGGCGCATCGAGTGCGAGTACCCGGAGCGCCCGCGCCTCGGCCATTCCGTGCGCCTGGTCGACGACCCGCTGCGCCTCGGCCAGAAGCCGGACTGCGGCTTCGCGCCTTCTACCCTGGCCAGCGTCATCCACGACAGCACCGGCACGCCGCGTATCGAGCAGTTCTTCTTCGGCCTGACCGGGCCCAACGGACCGCTGCCGATCCACCTCACCGAGCACGCCCGCGAGCGCCAGCGCCACCATGGCGATGCCACTTTCAAGCGTTTTCTCGACGTCTTCAACCACCGCCTGCTGACTCTGTTCTACCGCGCCTGGGCCGAAGCCCGGCCAACGGTGGCCCAGGATCGCGCCGCTGACGACTACTGGTCGCCGCGCCTCGGTGCGCTATCCGGCCGCGGCATGGAAAGCCTGCTCGGCCAGGGCCCGATCCCGGACGCGGCGCGCTATTACTTCACCGGCCATCTGGCCAGCCAGACCCGCTATCCCGACGGGCTGCAGGCCATTGTTGCCGAGTACTTCGGCGTGCCGGTGGCGCTCGAGGAATACATCGGCCAGTGGCTGCCGCTGCCGGAATACAGCCGCCTGGGTGCCAGCACCTGCACCCTGGGCATGGACCTGTGTCTGGGCACCCACGTATGGGACCGGCAACACAAATTCCGCCTGCGCATCGGCCCACTGAGCCTGGCGCAATACCGCCGTTTCCTGCCCGACCAGCCGCTGCTCGCCGAGCTGGCGGCGTGGGTGGCCGAGTACGTCGGCATGGAACTGGACTGGGACACCAACCTGGTGCTCAAACAGGAGGAGGTACCGCCCGCGTCACTGGATGGCGGCTGCCGACTCGGCTTCGATACCTGGCTCGGCAAGCCGCGCGAGGATGCAAAGGATCTGCTGCTGGATAGGCATCACGTCGCCACCCAGCCGCTCACTACCCCGAATTAGAGGACAGGAAAATGAGTGAAATCAGTCGCGCCGCGTTGTTCGGCAAGCTCAACAGCGTCGCTTACAAGGCCATCGAAGCCGCCACCGTGTTCTGCAAGCTGCGTGGCAACCCCTATGTCGAACTGAGCCACTGGCTGCACCAGATCCTGCAGTTGCAGGATTCCGATCTGCACCAGATCATCCGCCAGTTCAGCATCGAGCCGGCGCGCCTGGCCAAGGACATCACCGAGGCCCTGGACCGGCTGCCGCGTGGTTCCACTTCGATCACCGACCTGTCTTCCCATGTCGAGGAAGCGGTCGAGCGCGGCTGGGTGTACGGTAGCCTGATGTTCGGCGAAAGCCAGGTGCGCACCGGCTACCTGATCGTCGGCATCCTCAAGACGCCAAGCCTGCGCAACGCGCTGCTGGCCATCTCCCGTGAGTTCGACAAACTCAAGGTCGAGACCCTCACCGAGCGCTTCGACGAAGTGGTCGGCACCTCGCCGGAGAACGCCCTGACCGCCACTGACGGCTTCCAGGCCGGCGCCGCGCCGGGCGAGGCCAGCGGCGCCATCGCGCCGAGCGCCATGGGCAAGCAGGAAGCGCTCAAGCGCTTCACCGTCGACCTCACCGAGCAGGCGCGCAGCGGCAAGCTCGACCCCATCGTCGGCCGTGACGACGAGATCCGCCAACTGGTCGATATCCTCATGCGTCGCCGGCAGAACAACCCGATCCTCACCGGTGAGGCCGGCGTGGGCAAGACTGCAGTAGTCGAAGGCTTCGCCCTGCGCATCGTCGCCGGCGACGTGCCGCCGAGCCTCAAGGACGTCGAGCTGCGCAGCCTGGACGTCGGCCTGCTGCAGGCCGGCGCCAGCATGAAGGGCGAGTTCGAACAGCGCCTGCGTCAGGTCATCGAGGACGTGCAGAGCTCGCCCAAGCCGATCATCCTGTTCATCGACGAAGCCCACACCCTGGTCGGCGCAGGTGGCGCGGCCGGCACCGGCGACGCCGCCAACCTGCTCAAGCCGGCCCTGGCCCGCGGCACCCTGCGTACCGTGGCAGCCACTACCTGGGCCGAGTACAAGAAACACATCGAGAAGGATCCGGCCCTGACCCGTCGCTTCCAGGTGGTGCAGGTCGACGAGCCTTCCGAGCATCGCGCCATCCTGATGATGCGCGGCGTTGCCTCGACCATGGAAAAGCACCATCAGGTGCAGATTCTCGACGAAGCCCTGGAGGCCTCGGTCAAGCTGTCGCATCGCTACATTCCGGCGCGTCAGTTGCCGGACAAGTCGGTCAGCCTGCTCGATACCGCCTGCGCACGCGTGGCCATCAGCCTGCACGCGGTGCCAGCCGAGGTGGACGACAGCCGTCGACGCATCGAAGCGCTGGAAACCGAGCTGGCGATCATCGGCCGTGAAGAGGCCATCGGCGTGAACATCGGCAGCCGCCGCCGCGACAGCGAGTTCGCGCTGGCCGAAGAGCGCAGCCGCCTGGCCGGCCTGGAAGCGCGCTGGAGCGAGGAAAAGGCGCTGGTCGACGAACTGCTGGCCACCCGCGCCAGCCTGCGCGCGGCCGCCGAACCGGTGGACGAGACCAGCCGCGAGGCCGGCGCTGCCCGTCTGAGCGACGAGGAACACGCCACCCTGCGCAGTAAACTCGCCGACCTGCAGAGCCGCCTGAGCGCCCTGCAGGGCGAAGACCCGCTGATCCTGTCGACCGTCGATTACCAGGCCGTGGCCTCGGTGGTCGCCGACTGGACCGGCATTCCGGTCGGGCGCATGGCGCGCAACGAGATCGAGACCGTTCTCAAGCTGGATGCGCACCTGAAGAAACGCATCATCGGCCAGGACCACGCCCTGGAGATGATCGCCAAGCGCATCCAGACCTCCCGCGCCGGGCTCGACAACCCCAACAAGCCGATCGGCGTGTTCATGCTCGCCGGCACCTCCGGCGTGGGCAAGACCGAAACCGCCCTGGCCCTGGCCGAAGCCCTGTATGGCGGTGAGCAGAACGTCATCACCATCAACATGAGCGAGTTCCAGGAAGCCCACACGGTGTCCACCCTCAAGGGCGCGCCACCGGGCTACATCGGCTACGGCGAGGGTGGCGTACTGACCGAAGCGGTGCGCCGACGCCCCTACAGCGTGGTATTGCTCGACGAGGTCGAGAAGGCGCACCCGGACGTCCACGAGATTTTCTTCCAGGTGTTCGACAAGGGCGTGATGGAAGACGGCGAAGGCCGCCAGATCGACTTCAAGAACACCCTGATCCTGCTGACCACCAATGCCGGCACCGAGATGATCGCCGGGCTGTGCAGCGACCCGGAACTGATGCCAGAGCCCGAAGGCATCGCCAAGGCGCTGCGCGAGCCGCTGCTGAAGATCTTCCCGCCAGCCCTGCTCGGCCGCCTGGTGACCATCCCCTACTACCCGCTGTCGGACGACATGCTCAAGGCCATCACCCGCCTGCAGCTGGAGCGCATCAAGAAGCGCATCGAAAGCACCCACAAGGTGCCGTTCAGTTACGACGATGCGGTGGTCGACCTGGTGGTGTCGCGCTGCACCGAGAACGAGAGCGGCGGCCGGCAGATCGACGCGATCCTCACCAACAGCATGCTCCCGGACATGAGCCGTGAGTTCCTCGGCCGCCTGCTCGAAGGCAAGCCGCTCGCCAGCGTGCAGGTGAGCGTGCAGAACCAGGATCTGCATTACCAGTTCGAACAGGTGCAATAACGCCCGCCGCGCGAGAGGACGCTTGATGGCAATTACTCAGGATGCACGCATGGCCATCGTCACCAGCCCGCTGGGTGGTGACGTGCTGGTGCTGCGCCGCATGGAAGGCCGGGATGAGCTCAGCCGGCCATTCGCCTACGAGTTGGCGTTGATATCCGAGGACCACTCGCTACCGCTCAACGCCTTGCTCGGTAAGCCCATGGGCCTGACCCTGCAACTGGCCGACGGCAGCGACCGTTATTTTCACGGTATCGCCGCGCGCTGCAGCCAGGCGGCCGGTAGCGGACAATTCGCCAGCTACCGGGTCACCCTCAAACCCTGGTTGTGGCTGCTCTCGCGGACCTCCGACTGCCGGATATTCCAGAACAAGACGGTGCCCGACATCGTCAAGCAGGTGTTTCGCGACCTGGGCTTCTCCGACTTCGAAGACGCGCTGACGCGCACCTACCGCGAGTGGGACTACTGCGTTCAGTACCGGGAAACCAGCCTGGACTTCGTCAGCCGGCTGCTCGAGCAGGAAGGGATCTACTACTACTTCCGCCACGAGCAGGCCCGCCACGTGCTGGTGCTGTGCGACGCCTACGGTGCGCATCGAGCAGCACCGGGCTACGCCAGCGTTCCCTTCTTCCCCCTGGAAGATCAGATGCGCGAGCGCGATCACATCTACGACTGGCACCTCGATCACGAGGTACAACCCGGTTCGCTGGAGCTCAACGACTACGACTTCCAGCGCCCCAGCGCCCGCCTGGAAGTACGTTCGATCGTCTCACGGGCGCACAGCAACGCCGGTCATCCGCTGTTCGACTACCCCGGCGAATACGTGCAGAGCAAGGACGGCGAGCAATACGCCCGCAACCGTATCGAGGCCATCCAGACCCAGTACGAGCGCATTCAGCTGCGTACCAACGCCCGCGGCATCGGCTCCGGCCACCTGTTCAGCATGACCGGTTACCCACGCGCCGATCAGAACCGCGAATACCTGACCGTCAGTGCCGACTACCAGATCGTTCAGGAAGCCTTCGAGAACAACACCCATGATGAACCGCTGCAATTCGACAGCCGCCTCGACTGTATCGATGCCAGCCAGGTGTTCCGTCCGCTACCGCTGACCGTGCAGCCCATCGTGCAGGGCCCGCAAACGGCATTGGTGGTCGGCCCCCAGGGTGAGGAAATCTGGACCGACCAGTACGGTCGCGTGAAGGTGCACTTCTACTGGGACCGCCACGACCAATCCAACGAGAACAGCTCATGCTGGATTCGCGTGTCGCAGAACTGGGCGGGCAAGAACTGGGGCGCGATCCAGATTCCACGCATCGGCCAGGAAGTGATCGTCAGCTTCCTGGAAGGTGACCCCGACCGGCCGATCATCACTGGCCGCGTCTACAACGCCGAACAGACGGTGCCCTACGACCTTCCGGCCAACGCCACCCAGAGCGGCATCAAGAGCCGCTCGAGCAAGGGCGGCACACCTGCTCAGTTCAATGAAATCCGCATGGAGGACAAGAAGGGCGAAGAGCAGCTGTACATCCATGCCGAACGCAACCAGAACATCGTCGTCGAGCAGGACGAAACCCACGCCGTCGGCCGCGACCGCAGCAAATCCATCGGCCGTAACGAGACCGTCGACGTGGGCGCCAATCGCACCAAGAAGATCGCCCGCAACGAGCGTTACAGCATTGGCCACAACAAGACGGTCAACATCGGTCGCTTCAAGGTCGAAAGCATCGGCATGGCGAAGATGACCAACGTCGGCCTGGGCTATAACCGCAACGTCGGCATGGCCATGTTCTCGGCCGTGGGCATGAACCGCACCGACTTCATCGGCAAGACCTGGGCCGTTTCGGCCGGCGACAAGATCGAATTCAAGGTCGGCAGCTCACAACTGACGCTGACGCCGGACGCCATCTACCTCAGCGCCAAGGACATCCATTTCAAGGCGCAGGAGTACCTGCACGCCGATGCGCCTTCGGACATCCTGCTCAACTCGGGCACTGCACAACCTGCCCCCGCGCACAGCGGCAAGCTGGAACCTGGCTCACAGGTGGGCGCGCTCGCGGCCATCGCCGGGGTGGTGCGCGGGCTCGGCTCACAAGCAGGCCCAACGGCCCAGGGCAATGACAAGCGCCCGGCGGCCGACGCGCAGAGCAGCCTTTCGCTGAAAAGCAGCTCGCCCGCAGCTCAGACGCCCACTGCGGTGACCACCGGGCTGGGCAACGCGGTGGATCGCCTCGCCGCGCAATCACCCTCGCTGCAGAAGGATCTTCGCACGCTGCAAGAAGACGGCTGGGATATCGAATATGGCCCTGCCGGCGAAGGGACCTTCGTCACCCAGGAGGGTGACATCAGCAAGATCGTCATCGATGGCGACATGCGCGGCTCTCCCGACACGGTGACGCAGTTGCTGGCCCACGAAGTGGGGCATGCCACCAATCCGTACGTGGAAGATTTGTCCTCCAAGGCGGCATACGTCAATGGCGCGCTGAAGGACGAAGGCGCAGCCGTGCTGAACAACATCAAGGTCCAGCGCGAAATCATCGCCAGCGGCGGCCCCGACATCGGCATCAATGGTTCGGCGGCCAACCATGCCGGCTACAACGCGGCCTACGACCAACTGCTCGGCAACGGCAACAGCGACGCTGCACGCTCGGCGGTGGGTCGCTTGTGGGGCGGCGAGACGTCATCGGTCAAGGTCGACGGCCAGTTCGTCACGTACAACGATTACTACGGCAGCTGGTATGACGACAACGTCGGCAAGTAAACGGCTTTTCTTCAGGCTCTTCGCCTATCTGCTGGTGGCGAGCGCAACAGCCTGCTCTACAACGAACGAGAACGAACGGATGAACCAAGCCTCTTTCACGCTCTGGCAAGCCATCGAGCAATTGGCGCAACAGGCACCGCTGACCAAGGCCAAGATCGAGCAGACGCTCGGTAGTCCCTTGCAGCTGGACAAGCAGGATGAACATCGCGCTCGCTGGGTTGGAGGCGATGTGGCCTTGCTGGACAACGTACGCATCGCGCAGATCGGTTTCACGGTGCTCAGCAAGGAGCAGGCGAGCGGACAGGGTACCGTCGGTCTGTTTCTGAGCGGTGCCTGCATCGGCCGCGAAGAGCTGCAGGCTCGATATGGTGAGCTGCAGCTGGTCTCGGCCCCGCGTGGTCGCTCGCTACACGAGAGCAGCGTCTGGGAAAGCACACGGCCCTGGGGCCAACTGCGCTTCGCCTTCAAGCAGAACAACCCCGAGTGCCTGCACAGCGTGTCGCTCGTCACGGCCGCGCCAGCGCTGCCCGACGAAATCTGACCCCGGGCGAACGGGCGCACCGTGCAGATCGATAACCGCAGCGGCTTTCCCCACGCCTGGTTCGAGAAAACCGGGCCGGGCGGCATCGTCCACGACGTGCTGGTGCTGCGCGGCACCTTCGACTTGAACGACCGCTATAAACCTTTGCAGCGCGCCGCGAAGCAGGCCGCCATCGTCTATGCCGATGAGTATGACGGTCATCCCGAGGTCAACCCTCTGCAGAGCGTGCTGCGCCGCGAAGGTGATCTGGTGCTGCTCAAACCGGCCAGTGATATCTACGTCACCGGTACGGCGCACAGTGAAGGCAGGGTCGCCAAACCGGGCTGGCTCGCCGGCATCCGTGTCGGCAACCGGCGCAAGCTGTTGCAGTTGCACGGCCCGCGGCGCTTCGAACGCCACGGGCAGCAATGGCGCCTGAGCGGCGCGGAATCCGTCACGCAGGTGCCGCTCGACTACCGCTACGCATTCGGCGGCTGCTACAGCGTAAGGACGGGCGAGCAAGGCGAGATCGAGCGGGTATACAACCCGCAGAATCCAGCCGGGTGCGGCTGGCTGCCCAGCGAGGCCGACCTTCAGGCGATGTCACCCGAGGCTCAGGCCCAGCTACGCCAATGGCTCGAAGAAGTAAGCGAACTGCCGGCGCCGCAGATCGAGGATGTCGAGGCGCCCGTCGCTAGCCCCCATGACGCCCTGCCGCCGCAGGGCCTCGCCCCCCTCGCCCGCTGGAGCCAGGAGCGCCTGCAATACGCCGGCACCTACGACGAGCACTGGCAGCGTGAGCGCTACCCGCTGCTGCCCGATGATTTCGACGAGCGCTTCTACCAGGCCGCCCCGCCGGACCTGGTTCAGCCAGGCTACCTGGCCGGCGACGAATTCATCTCGCTGCTCGGCCTGCTGCCCGAAGGGCTGACCCATTTCCGCCTACCCGGTGTGCTGGCGCTGGTCTCCCTGACCACTACCAGCGGCCTTTGCCGGCAAGGGCCGCTGGTGCTCGATACCGTCGCCATCGACCTGGATGCCCGGCAGGTCTCGCTGATCTGGCGTGGCACCTTCGAGCGCATCGAGCCATGGCGACGGCTGGCGGTTGGTACGCTGGACGCTCCCCTGAGACAGGAGGACGTGCATGGCGCTTGATATCGACATCGTCGCGGGCCCTCACCACAACGCCAACCTGTTTCGTAAGAATTTCGGCATCGACAGTGCCGACCAAGCTACAAGTGCCCTGAATAATCTGGATGCTCTGTATGCCCGTGGCGGCCACCCTTGGGAAGCCTTCACAGCCCGCAACGGCGAGTATTTTCCAGGGCAGCGGGAGAGCTTCGACAAGACCGCAAGACAGGTCAAAGACCTCTACGACCAAGGCATCTTCAAAGACGGTGAATTGGCGGAGTCAAAGCCGACAGAGGATGGCAAGGACCTCGTGGGCAACGCCCGCCACGCCGCCAACGACAGCCATGAGTGGAAAGCGGTCTGCTCGGTACCGGACTTCTGCAAGGTCGGCAACGCCGTGGTGCCCTTCGACAGCTTCGCCACCATCGGTAACCAGACCCAGTCCTCGCCCAACGTCAAAGCTCAGGGCGTGCCGGTGTATCGCGTCGGCGACCTGCACAAGGGCGTTCAGGGCGATGCCGGCTCCCATGTGGTGGCCGGCACCTCGCTGGGCGGCGGCTACGTCAGATTTCTCAGCGGCCAGAACGACGTCAAGGTCAACGGTATTCCCCTGGTGCGCCAGGACAGCACCTGCCTGGTCAACTGCAATGGTGCCGGTATCGGCGGCGCACTGGGCAAGGTCGTCACGACCCAGCGCAGCGCGGCCACCCAGGCGCAAGCCTCCGACAAAGAGGCCAACCCGGAGCTGCAAGCGCTGCTCGACGCAGAAGCCGACGAGCGCTCGTTGTGGCAGAAGACCAAGGACTTCGGCTCCGGCGCCTGGAGCAGCACCAAGCGAATCGCTGAAGCCAGTGCAGATGATCCACTGGATACCGGCGTCGGCGTACTGAAGGGCATTGGCAACTTGCCCACCGACCTGTGGAACCTGGGCGTGGTGGCCAGCAAGTACACTTCGGTGGCGGGCATCCCACCCGTCGCCGTGCGCGCCAACGCCATGGAAAAGGCAGCCATTGCTGCCCACCAGGCCGGTGATCTGGCCAAGGCCAATGAGCTCGCCCGGCAGGCGAGCCAGATGATGAGTTCAGGCTATGCCGACGATCTGTTCGAGCTGACCAGCGATGCGCAAACCGGTGGCTCCGTGCTGTCGATGTTCATACCTGGCAGCGTGGTCGTGAAGGGCGCCAGCAGGGCGAGCAAGGCGGTACGTGGCATAGAGGCTGCAGATACCTTGGCGGACACCGCTCGCGGAGCCGAGGGGGCGGCGCAAGCAGGTAAAGCCACTGGGGGCGCCAGTGAAAGCGCACGCGCGTCCGAGGCGACATCGGAGACGGGGAAAGCCTCGGACAGCGCTCGACAGGGCGTTCAAGTCAAGAAGCGCAGGCTGAAGGCCAACGACAGTTATGAGCTCAATGGCTACAAATACACTACGGACGCAGAAGGCCGTATCAATTCTGTCGAAGGCAAGTTGTCACTGAAAAAAGCTGATCGCAACCCCTACGCTCAACGTACCGTTGGCAAGGAGGATGGAAGGCTGGCTGACGACCAGGGGGGTCACCTCATCGGTTCACAATTTGGCGGCCACGGTGGAAAAGGCAACCTGACGCCAATGCACAAGGACATCAATAACTACCACGCCGGTGAGTGGGGACAGATGGAGAAGCGATGGGCCAGCGAGTTGGCGGCCGGAAAAGACGTACATGTTAAAATCAGGCCCATATACACCGATGGAAGTGCGCGGGCCAGCGAGTTCAGAATCACCGAGACGATTGGCGGCAACACGGCCAAACACACCATCATCAATCCTACAGGTCACTGAAATGACGCCCGAGATACAGCAGCTGCAGCAAACAATAGCCCAAGGTGTATATGAGGCGCTGCCCGATGAAGGTTGGACGGAGGCTAGCTATTGCTTCCTGGCGATCACCCGTTTCTTTTCCGAAAAAGGCTCCTATCGACTGAGTGATGGACGTGCCGTGTCGTTCGTTGCGGAAGATGAGGTCAGCGACGCGTTTCGCGAGCTACGGCCCAAGATGGCCGCACTGCATGAAAATGGCCATGCCTGGTACACCGCAACATTCAAAATCACACCTGATGGTAACTTCCGCTTCGATTTCATTTACGACGAACTGCCAGCCTTTGAAATCATTCCTTCTACCGATAAGTGGGCGGACGAGTTTCGCAGCTACCCTCGACCGGAGTTGCAGGACCGCGTTCCGCCGCAGCCTAACTGAAGGCACCGCGTCCTGGCCTCTGCCCGTGCCCCGACAGCTCACGCAGATCATTGCGGGCCGTTGGCGGCATCGATGTATTGAATGGCATCTCTGGACACGACCGGTCGGGGCAAGAACGCGCAAGCAGCCAGCCGCCACATGGCCTGCTTACCGAAAATGCTTACAACTCAAATATATGCCAACTGCCGACCTTGGGCTGGAAGTGCGTAGGTCAGTTGGCAGCCCTGGACGCCACGCAGACACGCAGGGCTGGATGCGAAGCGGCGGCTATCAACTGTACTGCCCCATTCGGCCCTGCACTAAAATCGCCCCATGAAAAAACCACGCTCCAGTTTCCTGACCGTTCTCACCATCTTCGCCATCGCCGCCGCCGTGATCGGTGGGTTCTGCCTGATCGGTTTCGCCTTCTACCTGTTCTTCACCGGGGCGATTTTCATCGATGGGGTGGCCAGCGCGGCGGTCTTGCTGGGGTTCGCTGCCATTGCCTGGAAGGCACGCATCACCTGGGCGAAGCCAGTGGCGGCGGCGGTGCTGATTGCGATCGCCGCCTATGTCGGCATGTTCCTCGATGCCCGCGGCAACCCGGTCTACAACAAACCGCTGGAGTGGTTGTTCGCCCCGGCTGGCGCGCAATTGGAGACCCGGGAGATCGTCACCCACGGCGGCGGCAGCACCGGGGTGAATTACGACTTCCGCTTCGTCGATGCCAGCGGCCACAAGGTGGATGAGCTGAGCAGCTGGATAGTGGTGCCGTTTCGCTTCGTCGAGTATCTGCTGATTCTGTCGGCCCTCATGTGGCCGCTCACCTGGCTGCGTGGCCGCTTCGGTCGCTCGCAATGGCTGCCGCCGCCGTCTCGCTGAGGCGCACGTACAACCTGCTTCAAGCCCACCTATTTGCTCTCAACCCTGCTGGCGCCGCGTCGCCGCAAAAGGAAATCGCCATGGATAACCCCTCCCCCGTCATCGGCCAGGCCGAGTCCGGCCATGGCATCGAGCCTCGACGGTCATCACGCCTGCCCATGCGCCTGCTGTTCACGGCGCTGGCGTGCTGTACGGCGAGCCTGATGATCCACTGGCTGATCATGTGGCTGACGCTGGAGCCGGAGTATTTCCAGGCCTATCTGAACAACCTGTGGCAGCTGGCGGCCTATTGGCTCAGCGCCCTGGCGGTCGACGGCTGCAGTGCGCTGCTGCTCGCCCGCTATTACCTGCAGCGCCACGATGTGGTTGATGTGAGCCGCCCGACGCGGCTCATCGCGCTGTTCGTCGGCCTCTACCTGGTGGCCATCTTCGTGGTCGGCCTGCTCTACAACCTGCTGTGGGCGCAGGTATCTCCCTGGTTGTATGAAAATGCCCGCGGCATCTCGCCCACCTTGCTCATGCTGCCGCTGAACCTGGTGTCCTTCATGCTGGCGACCCTGCTGCCGCTGTGGCTGAGCCTGCACCTGATGCGCCGCACGGGCCAGTTCCAGAGCGGGCTGACCCAGGTGAGCCGTGGCGAGACCGCGCTGGCCTTCGGCCTGTTGTTCATCGTGCTCTACACCAAGCTGCTGACGCTGCTGCCCACCACGGCCATCAGCCCTTACGGCATGGAGTGGATGCTCGGGCTCAGCACCGCCGTCGGCCTGGTGTACGGGCTGGTGGCGCTGATCGCCGCGCAGCGCTCGCTGCCGGCGCAATTGCCGCAGCTGGCAGTGGGCCGCCTGCTGGCGAGCGTGCTGGTGTGCATGGCGATCTGGCTGCTGGTGGCCGGCGTGCTGGGTTTCGTACTGCTGGTGGCGCTGTATGCCGGCTCGGAGTTTCTGGTGCTGGCGCTGATGGTGCTGTTCGGCGTCCTGCTGCTGGCGCTGCTCTGGCCGCTGACCCTCCTGAGCCTGCGCTGGATCTATCGTCCGCTCGCCGCCTGAGTTGCCGCGGCAACCCACGGTGCGGGACAATCCGCGCCGATTCAGGCCAGCGGATACCCTCACATGCAGCAGCGCACCGTTCTCTTCGACCTCGACGGCACCCTCACCGACCCGCGTGAAGGCATCACCCGCTCGGTGCAATATGCGCTGTCGAAACTGGATATCCACGAGCCCGACCTGGTCGCGCTGGAGCACTTCATCGGCCCACCGCTGCTGCAATGCTTCATGCATACCTACAGCCTGAGCGAGGCACGCGCCTGGGAGGCGGTGAACCATTACCGCGATCGCTTCCGCGAGGTCGGGCTGTACGAGAACCAGCTGTTCGACGGCGTGATCGAACTGCTGCAACTGCTGCAGGAACAGGGCCGCACCCTGTACATCGCCACCAGCAAACCGACGGTGTTCGCCAGCGAGATCGCCCGGCACTTCGATTTCGCCCGTTACTTCAAGGCCATCTACGGCAGCGAGCTGGATGGCACGCGCACCAACAAGGTGGAGCTGATCGCCTACCTGCTCGAACAGGAAGGCCTCGATGCGGCCGACACGCTGATGATCGGCGATCGCAAGCATGACCTTATCGGCGCCCACAGCAATGGCTTGCAGGCGGTGGCGGTCGGTTACGGATTCGGTAGCCTGGAGGAGCTGAGCGGCGAGCGCCCGGCTCACCATGTGCAGACGCTGGCTCAGCTGCGCCAGGCGTTCAGCGCCTGAAGTGGCGGCGGCGCGAGCCGCTACATCATTCGCGATCCGGTCAGGTCGTTGCGCTGGTAGATCACCTTGCGGCTGCCGCCATCGCAGGTGCCGATCACCATGGCGTCGTCTTCGACCTCTTCGTTGGGCACGATCTCCAACGTGTAGCTGGAAACGCCCGCCGCCTGGATCTTCACTTCGATTTCCTGCTTGAGCTCTTCGCACGACTTGGGCGCCGCCCAGGCGTTGCTGCTCATCACGCCCAGCACCAGCATCACTGCCGTCCATCCTCTCATCACGACCTTCCTCTGCGTCTAGTTGGTTCTGACCCTACTCTGGGACAGCGCCCAGCGCTCGCAGTTGTATAAGCCGTTGCGTTTGCGGCAAAGCCCCCAATTCGGCGACCCGCTGGTAGAACGTCGGCCAGTCGCCGTCGACCTCGGCGAACAGCCTGGCGAAAGCCCCCACCCATTGGTCATAGAGCCCGAAGGGCAGCAGCTTGGCATTGTTCAAGGGGCCATTGATCCAGCTGTCGTAGTAGCCCACGCCCTGCCACTGGCTCGCGCGCAACTGTCGATACTCGGCGCGCAGGCGCGCGAATTCGGCCTGCTTGCCGGCACGCATCGCCTCGGCATCCAGGCCACTGGCGTAGAGCGTCTCCAGGCGAGCGCGACTGGCCAGCACCAACGCGGTGAATTGTTCACGCGGCTGCGCACCGAGCTCTCTGGCGGCCGGCAGACCGCGGGCCGCGCGCCATTGCCGCAAACCCTCCTGCTCGACGAACGTGGCGTAGGACTCGTTGAATGCCGTATCGCCGGCCAGGTAATACTGCTGGTGCGCCAGCTCATGGAAGATCACCGCGACCAGGCGCTCGTCGCTCCAGCGCAGCATGGTGTTGAGGATCGGGTCATCGAACCAGCCCAGGGTCGAATAGGCTTCCACGCCGCCCAGGTAGGTATCCAGCCCCTGGGCCTGGAGCAGGGCCGCCGCGCCACGGGCGCGGTTCTGCTGGTAGAAGCCGCGATAGGCCACGCAGCCGGCAATCGGAAAGCAGTGCAGCTGCGGTTGCAGCGAGAACTCCTCGGTGGCGAACAGGTTCCACACCACGAACGGCCGCTGCAGGTCGGCGTACAGCCGATAGCTGCGGTTGTCCGGCAGCGCCAGCCTCTCGCTGGCGAAGCGTCGCGCCTGCTGGGAAAGCGCCAGCCGCTCGCGCAGCCTCGCATCGGTGGCCGGATCGTCGATCAGCGCCTGCACCGGCTGCCGCGCGCTCAGCAATTGCAACTGCCCACGGGCCAGTTGCCCGTAGTAATCGACCGTGCTGCAGCCGGTCAGCGCCAAGGCCAGCAGGGGAACCGTCGCGCGGCGCGACAGGTCGACAAGAAAAGAGATGCACTGCTCGAGCATGGCCGTGGTCATGTGAAGGGTGATCGCCTCATCCTACCGCGAAGTCGCGGCCGCTTTGCGCGATACTGCTGCATCCACCGAATCGGCCCATGGGAGATACCTCGATGCGCCAGCCCCTCCTGCTTGCCAGCCTGCTGCTTCTGGGCGCCTGCGCGTCGCCGCTGCCGGCCGCCGACCCGAACATGGCCTGGATCGACCTCAAGGGCGAAGGCATCGACCTGCTGATGGCCGAACGCCTGAATCGCGAGCGCGTCAATGACGGTCGTTATTTCCAGGTGACACCGGGCGCCCATGAGCTGGACATGCGCTATCGCTTCGAGATCGCCGGCGGCGGTGGCTCATCGATGATCTCAGAGCCACAGGAGCTGACTTGTGACGTGCGCATTCGCTATGACGACTTCAAGGCCGGTCAGCGCTATCGCGTCGAGGCCCGTTCGGCAGCAATGCGTGCCCAGGCGGCGCTCTACGATGCAGACCGCAACGTGCTGGCGCAGGGCAAGAATCTGCGCTGCGGCACTTTTTGATCTGAAGGACTGAGCCGCGCAAGGCGGCTCAGGTCTGGCAGGCGGAAGCCGTTCAGGCTTCCAGCACGGCTTCCAGGGTGATCTCGGCGTTCAGCACCTTGGATACCGGGCAACCGGTCTTGGCGGTTTCCACTGCTTTCTCGAAGGCAGCGCGGTCAGCGCCCGGAATCTTGGCTTTCAGCGACAGATGCACGGCAGTGATGGCGAAGCCGCCGTCCTGCTTGTCCAGAGTGACTTCGGCCTTGGTGTCGATGCTCTCGGCAGTCATCCCCGCCTCACCCAACTCCTTGGACAGTGCCATGGAGAAGCAGCCGGCATGGGCTGCGCCGATCAGCTCTTCGGGGTTGGTGCCGGGCTTGTCTTCGAAGCGGGTATTGAAGCCGTAGGGCTGTTCGGAAAGCACACCGCTCTGGGTGGAAATGGTGCCCTTGCCGTCTTTGATGCCGCCCTGCCAGTGGGCCGATGCTGTCTTCTTCATCTTTACGCTCCTGTTGATAAGGGGTACAGAATTCAGAGAGACAGCAGCCGGGCAAGTTCGAGTTTTTTGCCGGGTGACCGGCTGCTCAGCGCAGGCTGGCGAGGATATCGAAGGCGTGCAGGCGGTCAGCGAAGTCGTAGTGGTCGCAGGTGAAGATCAGCTCGTCGGCCTCGGTCTGCTCCAGCAATACCTCAAGCCGCGCGCGGATCTTCTGCGGCCCGCCGATCACCGCCATGCCCAGGAAGCTGCCCACGGCATCGCGCTCATGGGGCAGCCACAGGCCTTCCATCGACTCCACCGGCGGGCGCTGCACCAGACTCTGGCCGCGGATCAGCGAGAGGATGCGCTGGTAGGCGGAGGTCGCCAGGTACTGCGCCTGCTCGTCGGTATCGGCGGCCAGCAGTGGTACACCGAGCATCACGTAAGGCTTGTCGAGCACCTCGGACGGTTTGAAGGCGTTGCGGTAGACCCTGATCGCCTCGTGCACGTAACGCGGCGCGAAGTGCGAGGCGAAGGCATAGGGCAAACCGCGCTCACCAGCCAACTGGGCGCTGAACAGGCTCGAGCCGAGCAGCCAGATCGGTACGTTGGTGCCGGTGCCGGGCACGGCGATGACGCGTTGATCCGGAGTACGCGGGCCAAGGTAGCGCTGCAGTTCGGCGACATCCTGGGGGAAGTCGTCAGCGCTGCCGGAGCGCTCGCGGCGCAGCGCATGGGCGGTGAACTGGTCGGCGCCTGGCGCGCGGCCCAGCCCCAGCTCGATGCGCCCCGGATACAGGGTCGCCAGGGTGCCGAACTGCTCGGCGACCACCAGCGGCGCGTGGTTGGGCAGCATCACCCCGCCCGAGCCCAGGCGAATGCGCGAAGTGCCGGCGGCCAGATAGCCAAGCAAAACAGCGGTGGCCGAACTGGCGATGCCGTCCATGTTGTGGTGTTCGGCGACCCAGAAACGGTTGAATTCCAGCGACTCGACGTGCCGGGCCAGCGCCAGCGAGTTGTGCAGCGCCTGCTGCGGGCTGCCGGTGTCGCGGATCGGCGCCAAGTCGAGAACGGAGAAAGGAAGTTTCGCGAGTGCGGACATGAGAAAACCCTTGCTGATGGATAACGCCGAGGCCTTACCCGAGTAAAACAGTAGGTCTTATCCTACGCCTCCCAACCGGCTCAGGCCAACTCGTGACAAATCGCAGGCAGTAAAAAGCCGGCTGCGCAGAGGCTGCGAGCCGGCTTCGAACCATCGTCATCAATTGCGCTGGTAGACGATTTCCTTGGTGTCGCCACCGCAGGTGCCGACCACCTGGCGATCGGTCACGCTGCCTTTGTCGACGATTTCCAGGGTGTAGGACGCAACACCATTGGCCTGGATCTTCGCATCGATCTCGCCTTTGAGCTCTTCGCAGTCCTTGGCCGCGAAAGCCGAACCAGCGAGTGCCATCAGGCCTGCTGCAAACAACACTTTCTTCATCACAAACGCTCCCTCGTACCAGTGAACAACGCCGGGTGCCTAAAAGTGGCCCGACTCAATAAAGCCGCAGATCGCCGTTATGGCAAGTACCTGCGGCTGCCCAGGCCCGCGATCAGCTGTTGGCGACGCGGAAGCCGACTTTCAGAGTGACCTGATAGTGAGCCACCGCGCCATCGGCGATGTGACCACGGGTTTCGGTGATTTCGAACCACTCCAGATGCCGGATGCTCTTGCTGGCCTCGGCCAGTGCATTGTTGATGGCATCTTCGATACTCGAGGTGGACGAGCCAACCAGCTCGACCTTCTTGTAAGTGTGATGATCCGACATATCCGCCTCCAGGGCTGTGAATTGAGGTGGGCTGATCGCCCTTAATCAATCAGTCACTGGAGCGCGCTGCTAAGTTCAGGTTTTCGTGGTGCGCCATGCCGATGACGATTGCCGGCATTTGCCAATGAACTTTAGAATGAGAAACATTAGCACCCTTTACGGAACGTCACGCTGTGCGCAGCCATTCCAACGCGCTAGGTTTTTTCTTCAGCGATCATCATCGCTGGTTGGTGCAATACGCCCAGCGCCAGTTGCGCAACCGGGCCGATGCCGAAGACACCGCCGCCGAGACCTTTTGCCAGATGCTCAACGCGCGCGTCGACCCGGCGAGCATCGAGCAGCCGCGCGCGTTTCTGTCGACCATCGCGCGCCGCTTGATCTTTGACCGTCACCGCCGTAAACGCCTGGAGTTGGCGTACCTGGAGCGCCTGGCACAAGTGCCCGAGGCGCTGATGCCCTCACCCGAAGAGCGCCTGCTGCTGCTCGAGGCTCTGGATGCCATCGACCAGGCCCTCGATGGGCTGCCACTGGTGGTCAAGAGAGCCTTCCTGTATAGCCAGCTCGACGAACTCAGCTATGTCGAGATTTCCCGACGCCTGGCCGTGTCCGAACGTACGGTGAGCCGCTATATGACCCAGGCGCTGCGTCAGTGCTACCTGAGCGCCATGCAACCATGAGCGAGGCTCCACTCGGGCGCGCTGCAGAAGAGGCCATCGCCTGGATGGTACAGCTGCGCGCCGGTACCCCGAGCGTTCGGCAAAAAGCGCGTTTCGAGGCCTGGCTGGCCAGCGATACGGCGCATCAGCAGGCCTGGGCTCAATTGCAACGCGGCCTGGGCGGTCATTACGAACGGGTGCGCCAGGCGCCCGGCCACCTGCGCGATAGCCTGCTGCATAGCGAACCCAACCGTCGTGACCTGTTGCGCGGGCTGGTCGGCCTCGGCCTGCTTGGCGGCAGCCTGTGGCTGGCGGCGCGCAGCGATCCCGGTCGCGTCCTGCTGGCCGATCTGCGCACTGGCCGCGGCGAGCGACGTACCCTGACCCTGAGCGACGGCAGCCAATTGACCCTCAATGCCGACAGTGCAGTCGACCTCGACCTGCGCGCGCAGCATCGTCTGCTGCATTTGCGCCAGGGAGCGCTGCTGGTTCAGGTGGCCGCCGACCCGGCGCGGCCGTTCGTGGTTCGTACCTCCCACGGCGAAGCGCGCGCGCTGGGCACACGCTTGATGGTCGAACGCCAAGCCGAGTCGAGCCGCGTGGTAGTTCTGCAGCACTCGGTGCGTGTCTCGCAACCCACGGGGCACCATCTTGACCTGCAGGAGGGCCAGGCCGCCGCGCTGCAACCGACAGGCATCAGGCGCCTGGCAGGCGACCAGCGTTATCGCGCCGATTGGCTGCAGGGACAACTGAGTGTGCTCGACGAGCCGCTGGAGACGGTGATCGACGCATTGCGCGCCTATCGCAGCGGCCTGCTACGGCTCGCTCCGCAAGTACGGCAATTGCGTGTCCAGGGTGTTTTCCCGTTGGACGACAGCGACCGCACACTGGCAGCGCTGGCCGAAACCCTGCCACTAAGGATAGAGCGCTATGGCCCCTGGCTGACCCTGATCGGCCCCCGCGGTTAATCCGCCAGATAACGAATGAATATCCTTCGCATCCGTGTCCGGTTTTCATATCTCGTTGCACCTCTCTCCTGACGACCTCACTTTTCAGGAGAATCCCCGTGTTCAAACCCTGGCCTCTCGCCCTGGCTATCGCACTGACCTCAGGGCTGCCGATGGCAATCGCCCATGCCGAGTCAAACCTTCAGCAACAACTGCTGAACTTCGAACTGCCGGCTGCTGGTCTGGGCACCACCCTCAATGCCATCGCCCGCCAGAGCGGCCAGGTCATGTCGCTCGACCCTGCGCTGGTGGCCAACAAACGGGCACCGGCCATCGTCGGCGCGATGAGCACGCTGCAAGCCCTGCAACGTGCGCTGGGCGACAGCGGCTTGCAGGTAATAGTCACCAGCAGTGGCGCGTTCAGCGTGGTGCCGGCAGTGCAGGCACAGGGAGCACTGGAACTGGGCGCCACCAACATCAACGGCATGGGGCTCAGTGAGGTCACCGAAGGCTCGGGTTCCTACACCTCCGGCGCGGTCACGCTCGGCAAGACAGCGCGGTCGCTGCGTGAAACGCCCCAGTCGGTCACCGTGGTAACCCGCAAGCTGATGGATGACAAGAACCTGGTGACCCTCGATCAGGTGATGGCCCAGACCCCTGGCATAACCCGCGCCAATCGCGGCTACGGCAACCACCATTTCAGTTCCCGCGGCTTCGACCTCAGCGATGAGAGCTACATGGTCGACGGTGTACCCGGCCTGGCCTATGGCTACACCGGCCTGATGGTGCCTGACATGGCCCTGTTCGACCGCGTGGAAGTCCTGCGTGGCGCCTCCGGACTGCTGGTCGGCGCGGGCAACCCCGGCGGCGCGGTGAACCTGGTGCGCAAGCGACCGACCGCCGACCCGCGCTTCACCGTCATGACGCGTGCCGGATCCTGGGACAACTACCGCCTGGATCTGGACGCCAGCGGCCGCCTCAATCCGCAGGGCAGCCTGCGCGGCCGTCTGGTCGCCGCCTACGAAGACCGTGGCTACTTCACCGACGTCACCACCTCCAAAAGGCCGCTGCTGTACGGCATCGTCGAAAGCGACCTGAGCGACAGCACCACGCTGGCCCTGGGGCTGCGCCGCCAGACGCTGCGCACCGATGGCTACAGCGTGCTGGGCCTGCCAACCAACCCGGATGGCAGCAATCCACACTTGAAACGCTCGACCTACCTGGGGCAGGACTGGACCAAGATGCAGACCCGCGTCGATGAGGTGTTTGCCGACATCACCCAGCGTTTCAACGACAGCTGGACCGGCAAGCTGGCGCTGTCGCACACCGAGAGCAGCTACAACCGCAGCGCCATCGAATGGAGCGCCGAGGACTCCCTGCAGTACGCCGTGGCAGGCGGCCCGCAGGTCAACGACATCAGTTACCACAAGTTCGACGCCACCTCCAACGCCGCCGACGGCCACCTGGACGGCGAGTTCGAGGCCTTCGGCCTGACCCATAGCCTGACGGTGGGCGCCAACTGGTCAAGGCGCAAGCTGAACGATAAGGACGCCACGGTACGCCTGGACAGCCCCTTACCGCTCAACGTCTTCGCCCCCAGCCACGACAACGTGCCTGAACTCGCGCGCCAGGGCTGGGACGCCAGGAACGACACCTTCGAAACCCAGTACGGCACCTACCTGAACACGCGCCTGCGCGCTACCCGGGACCTGAGCTTCGTGCTCGGCGCGCGCCTGAGTTGGTACAAGACCGAGGCGTGGAACGACGACAGCGTGTCGGTCAACGAGCAGAAACACGAATTCACTCCATTCGTGGGCGCGATCTATGATCTGGACGAGCAATGGTCGGTCTACGCCAGCTACGCTGACGTGTTTCTGCCGCAGGCCGATTACCGCACGGTATCCGGTAGCCTGCTCGATCCTTCGGTGGGTTCCAACTACGAGACCGGCCTCAAGGGCGAGCTGTTCGACAAAAGCCTGAACCTGTCCTTCGCGCTGTTCTACATCGAGCAGCAGGACGTGGCGGTACGCGACATGCAAAACGACGGCGCCTGCCCAAGTGACCCGGCCGGCCGCTGCTGGCTCAACGGTGACGGCATCAATCGCAGCAAGGGTTTCGAGGCCGAGGCCAGCGGGGAACTGCTGCCGGGCCTGCAGGTGGCGGCCGGCTACACCTTCAACACCACCCGCCAATCGAGTGGCGGGCCGATCTCGGCGCAAACCCCCAAGCACATGCTGCGTCTCAACACCAACTACACGCTGCCCGGTGCCTGGAGCCGCGCGAGTGTCGGCGCTGGCGTGTCGGCCCAGAATGGCTACCACGATGCCTACAACGGGGTGAGCAACAGCGGACGAGCGATCTTCGACGCCCGTGCGGCCTACCAGCTCGACCCGCACTGGACGGTGGGCATCGATGTGCAGAACCTGCTGGACCGCAAGTATTTCGCGTCGACCGGCTACTGGACGCGTGGCACCACCTACGGCGAACCGCGCAGCTACATGCTCACGCTAAGAGGCGACTTCTGACCCGCGCATGCGCCCCTGCCCCGGCAGATCTGCGACCGACAAACGCCTGTCCGAGGTGCTTGTCGATCGCGACACCGCGGATGGTCATGCGCTGCGCTATACGCAACGGTGGTTGCCAGCACAATGCCCCGGCGGCCCAGCTCGTTGATACAGGTGGTGAACGCCTCACTGACGAACAGGCCCTTGCGCCCGGTCTCCAGGTGCACGCGAATCGGTACGGGCAGCGCCTCGAGGCCTGCCGAGCAGTTGGCCAAGGGCCTGGCCGATGCGTTCGAATACGGTGGTCATAGGTCTTTATCTATTCAGGCCCGCTCAGCAGTCAGTTCCAGGATGCGAAGCGCTTCTGCAGCACACGCAGCCCGAGCTCGATGGCCAGGGCGATACCGGCGATCAGCAGGATGCCGACCACCACCACGTCGGTGGCGAGGAACTGCGCAGCGGACTGCACCATGAAACCCAGGCCCTGATTGGCAGCGATCAGCTCGGCAGCCACCAGCGTCGACCAGCCGACGCCAAGGGCGATGCGCAAGCCGGTGAGAATGTCCGGCAACGCGCTGGGCAGAATCACGTGGCGCACCACCTGCAGACGGCTGGCGCCCAGGCAACGCACCGCCTGGATGCGCGCTTTGTCGACGCGGCGCACGCCGCCCACGGTGGCGATCAGCAGCGGCGCGAACAACGCCAGGTAGATGAGCAGCACCTTGGACAGCTCGCCGATGCCGAACCAGATCACCATCAACGGCAGATAGGCCAAAGGCGGAATGGGCCGGTAGAACTCCACCAGCGGGTCGAGCGCGGCGTTGAGCGTCGGGTTCAGACCCATGGCGATGCCCAGCGGCACGGCGGTGATTACCGCCGCCAGCAGGGCCATCAGCACGCGCCATAGGCTGGTGCTCAGATGCTGCCACAGGGTGGCGTCCAGGTAGCCGTCGTGCAGCAAGCCCTTGAGCGCCACCAGCAGTTGCTCGGGCGCCGGCAAGAAGATGGTGTCGATCCAGCCCAGGTGCGTGGCCAGCCACCACAGGCTCGCCAGCGCGGCCAGGGTGCCGAAGGCGGCCACGCGGCGGCGGTCGAGGCCGATGGCAAGGCGGCGACGGCGGACGTTCAGAGTACTGCGTAGCGCTTCAGTAGACATGGCCGGCGGGCTCCTGCAGGAAAATGTCGAGCAGCTCCTGGCGCAACTGCGCGAAGGCGGGATCGCCCTTGATCGAACGTACGGGCTCGCCGGCGGTATAACGGCGCGCGAACGGCAACTGCCGGCGCAGCACCGCGCGAGCGGGCGGGCCATCCAGCACGATTAGGTCGGTGGCCAGGAACAGCGCCTCGTCGACGCTGTGGGTGATCAGGAACAGGCCCTTGCCGGTGCGCTTCCAGACGTCGAGCAGCAGCACCTGCATGCGCTCGCGGGTCAGTGCATCGAGGGCGCCGAAGGGTTCGTCGAGCAACAGGAAATCCGGGTCGACCGCCAGCGCCCGGGCCAGGCCGAGGCGCTGACGCTGTCCGCCAGAAAGCTCGCCGACCTGATGGTGGGCATGGCTGGCCAGGCCGACCAGCTCCAGCACTTGCAGCGCCCGCGCATGGCGCTCGGCCTTGCTCAGGCCACGCAGGCGCAGGCCCAGGGCGACGTTGTCGAGGGCATCGAGCCAGGGCATCAGCGCATCGTCCTGGAAGACCACGCCGCGCTCGCCGCCCGGGCCTTGCAGGGTTTTACCGTCGATATGCACACGGCCGCTGCCCGCTGGCTGAAAACCGGCCAGCACGTTGAGCAGGCTCGACTTGCCGCAGCCCGACGGGCCGAGCACGACCACCGACTCACCTTTGTCTATCTGCAGGTCGAAGTTATCCAGGATCACCTGCGCCTCACCGCGGCGCTCGAAACTCAGGCTGACCCGCTCGGCATTCAGTCGGCTCATGGTCGACTCCTCAATTAAAAAAGCCCCTCCGAAGAGGGGCGAACCTGTCGTGAAGGTGATTCGGGTTCACTGCGCCTTGGGCACGTACTCGGCACTCACGTAGGGCGAGTAGTCCGGCAGGACGGCGGGAATGCGCTTCTGTTCCTTGAGGAATTCAGCCGTGCGTGCGGTGGCCTTGGCGGTGCCGCCGCCCAGCAGCTCGGCGCTCACCTGCTGCTGCGCGTTGGGGTAGGTCGAGCCGGCCAGCAACTCGGGAACGTCGGCGGCGTTGGCGCCGATCAGCTTGGCGATCTTTTTGGCCTGCTCGGAGTCGGCCGTCCACTTGGCGGCGTTGGCCTGGTAGTCGGCAAAAGCGCCCAATGTCACGCCGGCGAACTCGGCAAGCACCTCGGGGTGCTTCTCGGCGAAATCCTTGCGAGCGACCCACACCTCGAAGGTGGGCGCGCCCCACTTGCCGACTTCGGCGGCATCGGTCAGCACCTTGCCGCTGCGCTTGATCTCGCCCAGGGCCGGCGACCAGACGAAAGCGCCATCGATGTCACCGCGCTTCCAGGCCGCGTTGATCTCGGCGGGGTTGAGGTTGACGATCTTCACCTTGCTCGGGTCGATGTTCCAGTGCTTGAGGGCACCGAGCAGACTGTAGTGGGAGGTGGACACGAACGGCGTGGCGATGGTCTTGCCAACCAGCTGCTCGGGTGTGTCGATGCCGCTGCCGTTGCGTACCACCAGCGCCTCGGCGGCGTTGATCTGCGCCGCGACCAGGAAGGTCACCAGCGGCAATTTTCGCGAGGTGGCCGCAGCCAGAGGGCTGGAGCCGAGGTTGCCGATCTGCACGTCGCCGGACGCCAGGGCGGTCACCACTTCGGGGCCGGAATTGAAGCGTCGCCAGTCGAGCTTCTCGCCGATGGCTTTCTCGTAGGCACCGTCGGCCTGGGCGACCTTGGACGGGTCGACGCCGGTCTGGTAGCCAATCACGATATCGGCCGCCTGGGCCTGCAGGCTGGTGGCAGCCACGACGGCGAGCAGCAGGGTCTTTAAGGCATGTTTCATGAGCAACTCCTCGCAATGGGCACCGAGCCGTCCCGGCTGCCTGCGCCTCAGTGGCGCTGTTGCGAGAAATTTATGGTTATAAAAAATATCCTTCCAATAACATTTAATGATTAGCTTAGAGCCGCCTGTCACAGCCGCGAGCCAGAGCGCCAGCGCTTGCACAAGACAACGCCGATCACAGCAAAAGGCGCCGATAGCCGGACCTCGATCACACGGTCGTCAGCCACTTGGGCTTGCTCCGCCCAGGCAGTAGAATCCGCCGTTTTTCCAGGCGATCACGACCATGCAACCAGGTGACTCCCCGCGTAACGGCGAACTGATCTACGGCCTCGAAGACCGCCCGCGCCCGCTGGTGGCCATCCTCGCCGCCCTGCAACACCTGCTGGCGATCATCGTGCCGATCGTCACGCCGGGCCTGTTGATCTGCCAGGCGCTAGGCGTGTCAGCCCGCGACACCAACCTGATCGTGTCCATGAGCCTGGTGATTTCCGGCATCGCCACCTACGTGCAGTGCCGCCGCTTCGGGCCGCTGGGCGCGGGCCTGCTGGTGGTGCAGGGCACCAGCTTCAACTTCGTCGGCCCGCTGATCGCCGGCGGCGCGCTGATGGTCAAGCAGGGCACGCCGGTGGAAGGCGTGATGGCGGCGATCTTCGGCGTGGTGATCGCCGGCTCGTTCGTGGAGATCGGCATCTCTCGCATTTTGCCGTTCGTGAAGAAGCTCATTACCCCGCTGGTGACCGGCATCGTGGTGCTGATGATCGGCCTGACGCTGATCAAGGTCGGCCTGATCAGCATGGGCGGCGGCTATGGCGCGATGGCCAATGGCACCTTCGCCAACGGCGAGAACCTGCTGCTGTCCGGCGTGGTGCTGGCGGTGATCGTGGTGCTCAACCGCATCCCGGTGGTGTGGATGCGCAGTTGCGCCATCGTCATCGCCCTGCTGGTCGGCTACGCGCTGGCCGGCTACCTGGGCCGCCTGGACTTCACCGGCATGCATCAGGCCGAGCTGTTCCAGGTGCCGACGCCGCTGCATTTCGGCCTGGGCTTTTCGTGGAGCCTGTTCATCCCGATGCTGGTGATCTACCTGGTGACGTCCCTGGAAGCCATCGGCGATGTCACCGCTACCAGCAAGGTGTCGCGCCAGCCGGTGGAAGGCCCGCTGTGGATGCAACGCATCAAGGGCGGCGTGCTGGTCAACGGCGTCAACTCGCTGCTGGCCGGCGTGTTCAATACCTTTCCCAGCTCGATCTTCGCCCAGAACAACGGGGTGATTCAGCTGACCGGCATCGCCAGTCGCCACATCGGCGTGTGGATCGCCCTGGTGCTGGTGATTCTCGGCCTGTTCCCGGCCGTAGCCGGCGTAATCCAGGCCGTGCCCGAGCCGGTGCTCGGCGGTGCAGCGATGGTCATGTTCGGCGCCGTGGCGGCCTCGGGCATCAACATCCTCGCCGGTATCGAGCTGGACCGCCGCGCGCTGCTGATCATCGCCGTGTCCCTGGCCCTCGGCCTCGGCGTTTCCCAGGTGCCGGAATTCCTCGCCCACATGCCGGCAGCGCTGCGCAACGTGCTGGAGTCCGGCGTGGCCACTGGCGGCATCTGCGCGCTGGTGCTCAACTGGTTCCTGCCGGAGAGCGCGGCCAAGGCCGAACGCCACGACTAAGAATCTGTGGCCCGTTACCGCCAGGGTGCAGGCAACCCTGGCGAACTGCCGTCAGCGCAGCTTCTCCAGCATCTGGTAGTACCACATGCCCGCCGCCAGCATCGGGTTGCCGAGCTGGTCGCCCAGGGGCACCTTGATGTGCTTGCAGGCGGCGAAGGTGTCGAACTGCTCCAGGTCGCCGGTGATCGCCTTGGCCATGATCTCGCCCATGATGTGACTGGTCGCCACGCCGTGGCCGGAATAGCCCTGGCAATACCAGACGTTGCCGGACAGCTTGCCCAACTGCGGGATGCGGTTCATCACGATGCCCATGGCGCAACTCCACTGGAAGTCGATCGGCACGCCCTTGAGCTGCGGGAAGGTGCGCTCGATGCACGGCCGAAGCTCGCCGGCGATATCCCGTGAATCACGCCCCGAGTAATTGGCGCCACCGCCGAACAGCAGGCGGCCATCGCTGGTCAGGCGGTAATAATCGAGCACGAAGCGGCAGTCGTACACCGCCAGATCCTGCGGGTTGATCTCGCGGGCCAGTTCGCCCAGCGGCGCGGTGGTAACGATGCCACCCATGGCCGGAAAGATCAGGCCCTTGAGCTGGCGGCGCTCCAGCTTGTGGTAGACATCGCCGGCCAGCAACACCTGTTTGGCCTCGATGCGCCCGCCCGTGGTGACCACCGCCGGGCGCGGGCCGTGGATGATCTCCAGCACCTCGGAACGCTCGAAGATCAGCGCGCCCAGGCTTTCGGCAGCCCTTGCCTCGCCGAGGCACAGGTTGAGCGGGTGCAGGTGCATGTTGCGGGTGTTCTTCAGCGCGCCGCAGTACAGGTCGCTGCCCAGTTGCGCCCGTACGCCGGGGGCGTCGAGCAGGCTGACATCGTCAGCCATGCCGCGGCGCAACGCCTCATCGTAGGTCGCCTTGAGCTCGTCCAGATGGCTGGCTTTCATCGCCGTATGCAGATGGCCGTATTTGAGGTCGCAGGCGATGCCATACCTGGCCACCCGGCGCTCGATGATCGCGTGCCCGCGCCAGCGCAACTGCCAGATGAAGTCGTCCACCTCGTCACCGAGGGTGTTGCGCATCTGCTTACGCATGGCTTCGTCACCGGACAGGCTGCCGGTGACCTGGCCGCCGTTGCGCCCACTGGCGCCCCAGCCGACCTTGTGGGTTTCCGCCACGGCGACCTTGAGACCGCGCTCGGCCAGCTCCACCGCGGTGGCGATGCCGGTGAAGCCACCGCCGATGATGGCCACGTCTACGGTCACGCTGCCCTGCAGCGTCGGGTAGTCGCTCTCGAAATGCAGCGACGCCGAGTAGTAGGACGGCGCGCGTACGGCAGCGGGTTTGACGGATTGATTGCTTGCGTTCATTGCATGTCCTTGAGGTGCGTTCACACCGATGAAATCGGTCATCGCGGCTGAAGCCACTCCCACGGAACATGCGTCCCCTGTAGGAGCGGCTTCAGCCGCGATCCTTTCGAATGGCGGCCCTTAAGCGTTGCTCAGGTACCAGCGCCAATCCTGCTCGCCGACCTCACCCATGAATTGGCGGTATTCGGCGCGCTTGATCGCCAGGTACACCTTGAGAAACGCGTCGCCAAAGGCCTCGCGGGCCCACTCGGAGTGCTCCAGCGCCTGGATCGCCGCCGACCACTGGGTAGGCAGGCGCTCGGTGGCCTGGGCGTAGCCGTTGCCCTCGACCGGCGCCCCGGGATCCAGCGCTTCGCGGATGCCTCGGTGAATCCCGGCCAGAATCGCCGCGGCGGCAAGATAGGGGTTGGCATCGGCGCCGCAGATGCGGTGCTCGATGTGCCGGGTACCCGCCGGGCCACCGGGCACGCGCAGGCTGACGGTGCGGTTATCCACACCCCAGGTGGGCGCCAGCGGCGCATAGCTGTTGGCCTGGAAGCGTCGGTAGGAATTGGCGTTGGGGCAGAACAGCAGCAGCGAGTGGAGCAGGCTGGCGAGCATGCCGCCGACCGCTTGACGCAACAGCGGCGTGCCGGCCGGATCCTCGCTGGCAAACAGATTCTCGCCCTGCCCGTCGGCCAGGCTCACATGCATATGCATGCCAGTTCCGGCGATCTCGGCGAACGGCTTGGCCATGAAGCAGGCCTGCATGCCGTGGGCATGGGCCACGCCCTTGACCAGGCGCTTGTAGCGCACCGCCTGGTCCATGGCCGCGAGCGCCGGGCCGTGCTCCAAGGTGATCTCCACCTGGCCGGGGGCGTATTCGGAAATCGCCGTGCGCGCTGGTATGCCCTGGGCCTTGCAGGCCGCATAGAGATCCTTGAGAAACGGCTCGAGCTGCTCCAGCTCGCGCAGGCCGTAGACCTGGGTCTGCCGCGGGCGGCCGCCGTCGGCATCCAGGGCCGGCTGCGGGCGGCCGTGGGCGTCGCGTTTCTGGTCGAGCAGGTAGAACTCCAGCTCGCAGGCCATCACCGGGTAATAACCTTCGGCTTCGAGCTGCTCGATCACGCGGATCAGCAACTGGCGCGGGTCGGCCGGGGTGGCCGGCAGGCCTTCGCTGGGGTGCATCGACACCTGCACGGCCGCGGTGGGGATCTGCCGCCAGGGCAGGCGCACCAGGCTGCAGGGCAATGGGTAGGCACGGCAGTCGATGTCGCCGACCTCCCAGACCAGGCCGGTGTCCTCGACATCCTCGCCCTGGATGGACAAACCGAGCATGGTGCTCGGCAGCGGCCGCCCGCTCTGGTACAGCGCCAGCAGTTCCTCGCGGTGCAACAGCTTGCCGCGCGGCACGCCATTGGCATCGAGGATGAACAGTTCGATCAATTCGATATTGGGGTTAGCGGCCAGGAAATCCTGGGCTTCCTGTACAACTGCGAAAGTCGTCATCGCGCACTCGCTTGCGCCAGTCAGGCGCTCGATGTCCGCACGGCCGGCTCGCTGTTCGAATCGGCGCACAGGCAGACAAATGGGTATCAGCGGCTGCGGACATGGCGCAGCCATCGGATTCAGCGGGCGGAGAGAACGTCCGGCGGGCGGGCGTGGCGGCAATGCCAGAGCGCCCAGAAGGCGAGGATCTGCGGCAGCGCCGTGGGTTCGGGCGCCCGCCCCCGCGAGCGCAAGGCTGGCAGGGCAAGAGCGTGGGCAAGGCTGCAGACCGGAATAGACATGCCAGCGAGGCTCGCACGCCGCGGCAGTCAGGTTAAATCGTTATTGGCGCACCTTCAGGTAGCCAGCGGCTAAACATAGTGCTCACGGCTCCGGCCTGTAACCCAGCCGCAAGCCGCCCCAATGCTTGCCCTGCACATGGATCGGCACCGACAGGTCGTGCATCAGTTCGCCGGTGTCTCGCATGTAGGTCTGCAACAGCACGCGCTGTTGGTGGCTGCCGCAGCGAATGCCGGTGCGGTCGTTGAACAGCCGCTTGCTGCGGCTTTTCACGGTGTCCACGGCGCGATCGCCGGTGGGCGGATGGTTGAAGGCCTGGTTGTGGGTCGGCACATAACCTTCCGGCGTGGTGGCGATGGCGAACACCAGGCCTTCGTGGCGCTTGAGCAGCGGTTCCTGAATGGCCGGCAGCACGCCGTCGGCGTAGCTGTCGAAGCGCGTGCGGAACTTGGCCGGGAAGCTGTCTGGGATCGGCTGGTACCGGCGGTCGAACAGGTCCGCGAGGCTGATGCGCCCGGCCTGGATGTCGGCCTCGAACTGCCTGGCAATCGCGGCAGCGCCCTCCAGGGCGAGGTCGTAGATGCGCTGGTGGTAGTCGTCGAGCCCGACGCTGGCCAACTGCTCGCTGACGCTTTCCGCCTGGCCGACCAGTTGCTCGGCGGCCTTGCCCAGCTGGCGGGTCTGGTCTTCGCTGCTGCGCACGTCGCCGCGCAGTTGCTCGACCGCCACCAGCAGCTCGGCCAGATGCCCGTGGTTGCTCGCCGTACCGGCGCTGATCTGCTCCACCTGAGCATCGACATCGGCGGCCAGGTCGGCGATGCCGCGCAATTGCTCGCCGGTGAACTCGATCTGCCGGGCGGCCGCTTCCAGCTCCTCGGCCTGCTGCTGGATATGGCTGACCACCGCCGCACTCTGCTGACGGATGTCGGCGACCATCTGCCCCACCTCACCGGTAGCACTGGCGGTACGCCCGGCCAGGCTGCGCACCTCGTCGGCGACCACCGCGAAGCCGCGCCCCTGCTCACCGGCGCGCGCGGCCTCGATGGCGGCATTGAGCGCCAGCAGGTTGGTCTGGCTGGCGATGGACTGGATTACCTGGGTGACCTGCTCGATCTGCTCGGTGCGCGCCCCGAGGCCATCGATCAATTCGCGGCTGGCGGCGGCCTGGGTGCTGAGCTGCTGCATGCGCGCGATGGCTTGCTGCAACTCGCTCTGACCTGTGGCGCTGCTGGCGCGCACCGTCTGCGCGGCACCCAAGGTCTGACCGGCGCGTTCGGCATTGCTCTGCTCGGTGCGGGTCACGGCGCGAGCGCCTTCACTGATCTGCTCGACCGCCGCCAGCTGCGACTGCAGCTTGCCGGACAATTGCTGCACAGTGAACGCCACCTGGGCGGCGGACAGCGCGTTATGGCAGGTATGTTGCGACAGGCTCTGGCTAAGCGCGTCCAGCGAGGTTGCAGGAGCGGCTGTAGAGGCCACTACAGCCGGTCGCCGCCAGGGGCCGAACCAGGGCCACAGGGCCAGCGCCAGCAGGGCGATGGCGGCGATATGAACCGGCAGCTGCACTTGGTACCAGACCACCAGCAGGGCCAGCAGGCCGAGTAGGTGCAAGGCCGGCGCGAGCCGATCACGAGTCATTCCAGCATCCATGGCGAACCTCGTCGTTCTTATTGTGAGGTGATGCGAGCGCTAGGCTCTAGCAGCACAGCAAGGTGCCCCTGTTCAGTACATCGGCCGTAGGGGACAAATCCGTAGGCCGAAAACCAATCCGGTCAGTTGATCACCCCATGAGGTGCTACGCCATGGCACTTTGGTAGCAGAGCGACGGTCGCGCTCAGCGTTCGAGGCGGTGGCGCTTGACGAAGGCGCGGTCGAAGTAGTCCTTGCAGCGCCCGTACAGTTGGCCGCCGGCGCTCCACTGCTGCCAGCCCAGCAGCGCGCCGCCGTCACCGCTGGCCAATAGCAGTGGGCGTTGGCCACGCGCCTTGTAGTCACGCAGCGCGCCGCCGCGCAGGGCCGCCGCCAGGTTGGCGGCGAGCACCGGCACCTGGCGCATCGAATACAAACCGCTCTTGCGCACGCCGGGCAGGTTGGCGCAATCGCCGACCGCGAACACTTGCGGGTGGGAATGACTTTGCAGCGTAAGTGCGGTGTGCACGAAACCGTCGCCATCGCAGCTCAGGCCGCTGGCCGCGATCCAAGGCAGCGCCTGAGCGCCACTGGCCAGCAACAGGCGGCTGCCATGCCACACGGAAGCCTCACCGCTGATCAGGCAGTTGCCGTCGATGCGGCTGATTGGGCAATGCTCGCGCACCTGCACGCGGCGCATGCGCAGATGGCCCCAGGCGCGCATACGCAAACCGGCGCAGTGGCCGGCCAACAGCGGCTCACCGCAGAACAGCGCCAGTTGCGGCACCTGGTCGGCGAGCGCCAGGGCCATCTCCACCCCCGCCACGCCGCCGCCGAGAATCGCCAGCGGCTGCGGGTCGCGCCGCCAGGCCTGCCAGCCGGTGATGAAGTGATCCACGGGCTTCACCGCCAGCACGTCCATTGCCTCGCCCTCGCGTGGTGGACAGGCGACCCGGTCACCCACGTTGAGCGACAGCCAGTGCCCCTGCAGTACGCGACCGTCTTCCAACGTCAGTTGACGAGTCGCGGCGTCCAGCGCGGCAACGGGGGCGACGATCAGCTCGACCTGCGCGGCCTGGCACAACGCGCCCAGGCCGATCTGGCAATCCTGCGGCGAATAGCGGCCACCGACCAGCCCTGGCAACATGCCGGCGTGCCAGGTGTGCTCGGCACTGGCCACCAGGGCGATGCGACCCGCTGGCCGCTCGATCAGCGCCCAGCGTCGCAGAACCCCGAGATGGGCAGGGCCTGCGCCTACCAGCAACAGATCGTAGTCAGTCATCTACACCGATATCCTTGAGAATCTGGGAGCGATTTGCAGCCGCCTGTGGGCATGCACAGCGAGCTTTGACCGAAATAGCCGCACAATGATCCCACCGCCGAAGGGGTTGGCGGAGCATGGCGGCAGCAGGCCGCTTCGAGCAAGTGAAGAGACGCTTGCGGCGGGTTTTCGACACATTTTTGCTGCGGTTAATACCCGTTTTTCAGGCCGCCGAGGCCTGCGCCGGCAAACGCTCCAACAAACCCGGATCGATGCGCAGCAAGCGCACGCAGCGGGCATCGCGAAGCTGCTCGCTGGGCCGTTGCGCCTGCTCGAGCGCCAGCACCTGCCCGGTCAGATTGAGCACCAGCGCCTCACGGGAAAATACGCCGCTGTTCAGGCTGTAATAGGCGGCCACCAACTCACGCAAGCCGAACGGCAGGCGCCAGCGGATACGCAAGGCTGAACCGAAGCCGGCAGCACGCTGGCCAATGGCCTGGTCGATCTGCGCATCGCTCAGGCTGCCGCCGGCGTCCTGCCAGTCCTGCATGCAGCGCAGCAAGGCCAGTTCGCCGATGTTATGCAGCAGGCCGGCGGTGTAGCAGAGCTCGGCATCCAGCGACAGCTCGCTGGCTAACCAATGGGCGACCTCGGCGCTGCGTTGGGCCGCAGCCCAGGTACGCACGCCGCGCTCGGCCAGGCGCGGGTCGCTGAGCCGCGCATTGCGCTGCACGGAAAGCCCCAGCACCAGGTTCAGGGTACGCGCCACGCCCAGACGCGGCAGCGCCTGGGCCAGGGTCTGACAGGGCGAGCCGTTGTGGTGGGCGGCGCTGTTGGCCGCGGCAATCAGGCAGGCGGTGATCTGCGGGTCGCGGGCGAACACCTGCTCCAGCTCGCGCAGGCTCGGCTCGCTGCTGTTCAGGTACTGGCTGACCGAGTCGCGCACCGAGGCCAGCAGCGGCGCGCCCTGCCCTTCTTCGCGCATGGCATCCAGGTAATCCTCCAGCCGGTTCACCAGCAGCGGGCGAATCGGGCACAGCAACTCTTCCCCGTCGGCAAGCAGCAGGCTGGCCAAGCGCTTGCGCAGCGCCTCGGCATTGAAGGGTTTGGCCAGGTAGGCGGTAGGTGCCAGCGGCTTGGCGGCGCGCACGCTGTTGGCATCCAGGCGGCCGCTGATCAGGATGAACGGCAGCGCCGGCGTACGCGGGTGACGACGTAGCTGGCGCAGCAGCTCAAGGCCATCTACGCCCGGCAGTTCGCTGTCGGCGATCACCAGTTCAGGCAGGCGTCGCTTGCAGCGCGCCATGGCCGCCTGGCCGTCGGCGACGCGAATCACCACGGCGTCGCACCGCACGTCGAGCACCAGTTGTTCGAGCAGATCCGCCGTCCAGGGGTCGGTATCGGCGATCAGCACTTCTGGAGCGGGCACCGCTTCAGCCATCAGAAAACCTCGGAACATCAACACAGGGCAGCGCCTGAGTATAGACAAGGCCGCGGCAGCCCAAGCGCACCGGGATCAATGATGTCGCTATCCACCACCCCACATGCCGCGACAAAACGGCAGGCAAAAAAAGACCCGCCGAAGC